>JAJZFV010000011.1 GCA_021805205.1 Actinomycetes bacterium
GGAAGTGAGGAACGACTCCCTTGGGATTGAAAGCCCCCTTGATATTGGCGACGTCGGCAAGGCGAAAACTTGGCGCACTTGAGTGGGCCTGTTGCCAGATCAACATGCCCCGAGTCTGGATTGAGGCGATCAATTGCGCCCCTAGAGGAGTCTCGAATATATTAGCGATCTCTCCAAATAGAGTTGCAACCGCCACAGTCGCTCCGCGATCATCAAGAATTGCAATTGCCACTGCTGTGGCGACGTCGCGGTTCAACTCCTGGATAGCCTTAGTGACCCAGTTATCCTCTCGTTTGATAGAGGGAATGGAGATAGAGATGCCATTTATGAATGCTGAATTCAACATTGATATACAGGATTGACTGAGGGGATTGGTTGGATCAGAGGTGATTTTGGAGGTGTCGTAGGAGGTGGGAAGGCGTAGTAGGACAGTTTCTAGGGCGTCGCCATCTCCCTTCACGAACAGGCCAACCCCAATGATCCCAGGTAGCCTCAGGGTCGACTCCATCTCATTTGCTAGAGAGGAAATCCAATCGTGGCCTTTATATGGAATAGGGCGCGAGGAGTAGTCGGAGTAGCGATGGGTAATCAGCGATGAAAATGCCCCTTGGGCATCGTTTAGATCGACTACTCGTGCCTTCACTACCGCTAGGAGTTCACTTATTAATTGAGTTGGAACGTCGCTACCTTGGAGGTTGTATTCGATCGAAGTTCTAATGGTGTCACCGGCTTTAAAGGCGATCTCTCCGACTCCGGTGGTGAGGGTCCAAGCTTGGCAAAAGCTTCGAGTTGCAAATGCAATGCGTTCTAGATTGGCATCTGATGCCATAAGGTGCTCAATTAAGTCTTGGGTTACCACGTAGAGGCGATGGTAGTCATCGTCGGAGAGGTTGGTAGAAAAACGAGATGGAATGAGTGAAGAGAAGATTTCAAAGGTCTCTTCTGTGGCCCTTGTCGCTATGTCTCTCAGATCCCCTTCGATCTCGGCTAGTAGTTCGCTTACTCTTCTGCCATATGGCTCAGCGACGATGTCGTGGTTGGTGATGGAGTCGTCCTCACCAGACCTCCACCTTCGATACCAATTCCTGCGTGCACCTTTTACGTCTTTGAGTTGGTAGAGGGCTATGTCGGCGTGTTTCATCAATGACTTCATATCGCTTGCGTCATCGGGAAAGACGGAGTAGCCAAAGCTAAATTTGAAGGTCGTGGCCATATCACCGATAAGCAGGGGATCGGCTAAGACCTTATCGATAGATTTGAGGATTCTATCGATTCGGCTATAGGTTGGAACTTCTGCAACTAAGACGAATTCGTCGCCACCGATACGTGCTAGTAGATCTCCGTCGTCGAGGAGAGTCGACATCCTTTGGCCAAATTCAATTAGAACGCTATCGCCCTCGGCGTGACCGAAGCGATCGTTTATCCACTTAAAGTCATCGAGATCGAAGATGCCGAGCATGAAGCGGGTATTTCCCTGGGCAGTCGCGATCTTGGTGGCTGAATGCTCGTAGAGGGCAAGTCGATTCGGAAGTCCGGTTAGCTGATCTGAACGGGCTAAGGTCGCAGCCTCGATCAATTCGTTATCTTTGAGGATCCGTCGATTGATCTCGCGAACCCCTCTTGCCAAGAGATTTACGATTCGGCTTTCGACCTCGACTACGTTGTTCTCAAATGCTCCGACGTGAGGGGAGAATGTAAGTAGAGTTGCAAAGAGATGTCCATCTACGACAATCGGAAGCGCACAGAGAGATCTCAGATGATGCCTTTGTGCGAAAGCTCGCTCTAGAGTAAATCTTTCGTCGAGAGCTATGTCGTCGATTACTGTCTGAGGTTGCCCTTTGATCGTTTGACTAACTACACTCGAGTATCCTCTAACCGCTTCGAAGGTAAGGTCATCGCTACCTCCATGGTTCGCTGCGGCTATGAGGTTCAGCTCATTTGATTCATCCGACCTTACTATTAGACAGTGTGTAAACTCTGGACTTCGAGTTATCTGATCACAGGCCATCTGCAGCAGCGAGCGCTCATCTGTGGCATTTAGCGCCTCTTCTCCCCCTTGGGCTAGTACTGAGAAGAGAAAGTCGATTCGCTGTGATCTAATGTGATCTTCAAGGATATCGAGAATCGTCTTTATCGCAAGTGCTAGAGATATCGCTCCATCCATGAGGGTGTTTCGTGATGGGCCGAGTCGATTTCCCGAGATCTCGATGGTGAGATCATCGTAACCTTCGGCCTTGGAGTTGATGAAGGCGTGGGCAGTTCGAAGGTGCTTTTTGGAGGTGGCATTGCGTTCGGCGCGCACAGGTTCTGGGCGAGGTAAGTACCCTAAAAAATCAGCTATAGATTGGTCTCGGCGTATCCTTTCGGTATCTACGAGGCGTGTTGGGGAGGCTCTAAATTCGACGATACTTAGGTCCAGCTCTTCCACAATTAAATTAGCTGCGAAGCTCAGTAGGCTCCGATAATCTTTGAATTCCCGAAGCTCGGTCGACTCTAGGCTCTGTATAACTGAAGTTACTTTTTGCCCGTACATTCTGGTTCTTCTAATAAAGCGTGCAAAGCCAAAGAGAACCATGATTAAGGCGATAGCCGCTAACTCTCCCAGCCAACGGGCTGGGGCACTCTCCATGTACTCATTCTTTACGGTTGTAAAGTTCCATGAGATGGTTGAGTGCCACGGCAGTCCGTTTTGAATATCCACAACTGATGTGGATAGGCCCACGTGTTGTTTGGGAATCGAATGAAGCTGATTCCAAGAGTTGCCAAAACCCAGTGAAGATGAATAGGGAGTTCCAGTGGTGCGATCATATACGGTTAGTTGGACCCCATTTTCAGCATTTGCCAATGTCCCCAAGAGGTACTTGGTCGAAACTGGCGCGCTTACAAAAAATGAACCGTATGTCGAGGTAACTTTTAGTCTGGTAGCAAGGACGTAACCACCAAAGTCTGGAGCGAAGGTTGGCTTTCCGATGAGCTCATCAACGTGTCCGCCAAATGGGGCAAAGACGCTTTCGTTTTCAAGTACGCCCTCCTCCTTGATCTTGGTTGAGCTCCAAAGGATCTTGGATCCAGTTGCGTTCAGGATTCGGATTACCTTTACCCCAGGTGTCATGGAGGCATAGGCTGACACTGATGTTACGACCTGCTCGGACACTTTTTGCTGTGGAAATTGTAGGGCGGTTAGGGTAGTGGCGATAAATCGAAGCTCTTCAAAGGTAGAGTTCAGCTTGTTAGTGATCGATGTATCCTCTGCCTTTAGTTGATTGGTAAAGTGATTCTTTAGGTAGGTGTTGCTCTTGGCAATGGCATTTACTTCGATCACCGATAGCAGCGCTAGGGTAATCAGGGTCGCCACGATAAAGGCGGTTGCGCCGCTAACTTTGCGGTGCCTCTTTACGGGGGTAAGTTGTCGTAGTTTGAAGGGCCAGGACAAGCTTCCTCCAAAGATGTCGAGATGGCGGCGGTTAAATCTCCATCTCTTTCATCGGCATAAATGACGTCTAAGTAAAGCGCATATCCCAATCATCCCATCTCGATCTTTGAATCTCGTGCCGACGATGGGATATTTTGGCGACTTTAGCGCAGTTAGATAGTCGTGGTGCAACGCTTGGCAATGGGCCAAACCAGAGAAAAGGCAAGTCCTCGGTGACATTAGCACAGTAGGGAAAGGTTAGCTCAAGACCAAAAATTGGACGAGAGCCACCTTTGGCCACTTCATTGCAAAGGTGCTACTTTGAAGTGGCAAAGTTGTATACGTGGCGCGGTGAGATCGTGGTATGAATCAAATCTTTGCTGTGATTTAAAGCGCGATTAAGGATCGCGTTTACTTGGTTGAATAGGGATTAGGTGTGGAAGATAGTCAGAAAAAGATTGCTCGGCGAATCGACGACTACTACTTCGGAGGCTCCGGAGGCGAGAGAACTCTGCGAGAGAACCGCAAGGCACTCGACTCGCTGCGTCTGATCCCAAGGGCATTTCAAGGTCGCCTCGAGTGCGATACCACCACTAACTTAGGGGGCGTCTTACTTCCGCTTCCGATTGCGGTTGCACCGATGGCATATCTTTCACTGCTAGCTGCTGGAGGAGAGGAAACCATGGCTCGAAGTGCAGCCAAAGCTGGGATCTCATTTATCCTCTCTACCCGAAGTGCTATCGCTCTTGAGAAGGTAGCAGAGACCTTCAACGCTAATCGTCGACCGATAACCACCTCCAAGGCCACAGCCGCCCTCTTCTTTCAGCTGTATCTGATGAAAGATAGGCAGCTAACCTTTGCCTATATCGATCGTGCCAAGGAGGCGGGCTTCGATGGATTTGTATTGACGGTTGATGCGCCCTATATATTTCCAAGGAGGCGGGATCGAGCAAATGGCTTTGTGGTTCCGGAGAAGATGGTCCGAGGCAACCTCCCTCACGACTTTGTCCCCACCCCACAAAAGCCCGAGGCGACACTACTACCTACACAGCTTCTAGGTCGATCGGCGGCCGCCTTCGACGATGCCTTGGTTCAAGAGGCGGTGATCGATCCCGACATCGTAGCTGAGGTGGCAAGGGCCTGCTCTCCGATGCCTCTAGTGGTAAAGGGTGTGATGGCCCCCCAAGACATTGCCATGGCCGGTGCACTTGCATCTGGCGCGATAGTCTCAAACCACGGTGCTCGCCAATTAGATGGAGCTATAACCGCAGTCGATGCAATGGCACTCTTTAGCGAATCGCATCTAGAGCGACCGCGGTCACTTTGGATGGATGGGGCAGTCTCCTTTGGGTCGGATCTAATTAGAGCTGTTGCCCTCGGATGCGACGGCGCCCTCGTCGGCAAGGCATTTGCCAGAGCTCTTCGCAGGGGCGGCGAAGCGGAATTGAAAAAGGCTATCTCTTTGATTAAAGAGGAGTTTCAGGTAGCTATGGCACTTGTTGGGGCTCAATCAATCGGCGAGATCACCCGCGCAGTGCTCTACTTTGGCTAAGAGATAGAGATAGACCATCTCGCTACTGCTGGAGCAATAGGGGCTCTCAGTCTCAATCGATCGCTTCGGTAAATATGCTGTAGGAGATGGATAGCAGGCCGGTTGGAATCTTTGATAGTGGCTTTGGTGGCCTTACCGTAGTTAAAGCGATAGCTGACCTAATGCCAGCCGAAGATTTGGTTTACTTTGGCGACAGTGCTCGTTATCCCTATGGACCCAAGCCTCGCGAAGAGGTGCTTAGGTATAGCCTCGAGATCTGCGACTATCTCATTGACTGCTTTGACGTAAAGATGATCGTCGTCGCCTGCAACACCGCCAGCGCCTTTGCACTCGACACCATCGTAGAAAAGTATTCGGTCCCGGTGGTTGGTATGATCGAGCCCGGGGCACGATCGCTCGTGGCTGCTGCCACCAGCGATCGAATCGGTGTAATTGGAACCGTCGGTACCATCTCGTCGGGCTCCTACCAAGAGATACTTCAAGAGATAGCGCCTCACCTCAGCGTCACCTGTGCCGCTACTCCAGGATTCGTAGAGTTCGTAGAGAGGGGAGAGCTAGAGAGCGATCAGCTCCTAGTGCTAGCCGAGCGCCTCCTCCGTCCGATCGCAGATGGTAACGTATCATCGCTGCTACTTGGTTGTACCCACTATCCTTTTTTAGCCCGGACCATATCTAAAGTCCTCGGAGGTGGGGTCACCCTTATCTCTTCAGCTGAAGAGACCGCCTTTTCAGTGCGCCAGCTTCTATTTGACTATTCGCTGGAGTCAGATAGTAAGGTTGGGGGTTTTCGAGCTATCACCTCGGGGGATGTGGATGACTTCCGTCGCATTGGAAGGACTCTATTGGGCCTCGACTTCTCGACTGTAGTAAGTCATCGAGTGGATCGCAAAGCCGAATAGGTACTGCTGTAATAAGTTATTTTTTGATCGATAAAAGAAAAGAAGGATGTAAATTGGCGCGTCGTGACGGCAGGGGAGCAGATGACCTGCGTGGAGTATTGATAGAGCGAGACTTTACAACCATGGCCCATGGTTCAGCCTTGATCTCAATGGGTAGGACCAAGGTTCTTTGTACCGCATCAGTTGAAGATCGAGCCCCAGCTTGGCTCAGGGGAAGTGGCAAAGGGTGGATTACCGCTGAGTATTCGCTTCTTCCGGGGTCGACTCCTGAGAGGTCGACTCGTGAGGCCGCTAAAGGCAAACAGAGCGGGCGCACCATGGAGATTCAACGTCTCATCGGACGTTCGCTTCGAAGCGTCGTCAAACTCGAAGCTCTCCCCGAGATCCAGATAACGGTCGACTGTGATGTGATTCAGGCCGATGGCGGGACAAGATGCGCCTCGATCGTCGGTGGCTATGTGGCTCTATCCGATGCCATCAAGCGACTTAGCTTAGAGCGACGAATAAGCGAGACTGTTTTAACTGGCCAATGCGCAGCGGTATCCGTTGGAATCGTCGGCGATCAGTGCCTGCTGGATTTGGACTACAGCGAAGATTCACGGGCAGAGGTTGACATGAACGTAGTAATGCTAAATAACGGTCGCTTCGTTGAGATTCAAGGGACAGGGGAAGAGGCGAGCTACTCCCGGGAGCAGTTGGATGAGATGCTCTCCTTGGCTGAGCACGGAATCGCCCAACTGCTCGATCTACAGCTTGCCGCCACCTTGGAGCCTCCGAGGCAACGGTCGATATAGTGATAACCCTATATCTAGCCACCTCAAATAGGGGCAAGGTAAGAGAGATAAGCGAGCTACTGGCGCGCTTCGACGTCTCGGTCTTACCTAGAAGCCCAGATATTGCTCCACCAGTTGAAACTGGCGTCACCCTTGTGGAAAATGCAACGATAAAGGCCAACTACGACTTTGAATTTGTCGAGGCAGGCGCAGTTTTAGCCGATGACTCTGGGCTATTTGTCGATGTACTTGATGGCGCTCCTGGGGTGTACTCTTCAAGTTTTGGTGGTGTCGAAGGCGATGACGCTCG
>JAJZFV010000008.1 GCA_021805205.1 Actinomycetes bacterium
GTACGCGATTGGCTTTCCCTCAGAACTCGTTATCTTTTTTGAGCTCTGCTTTTCTCGCGACGAAGCTTTATGAGCTCTCGTCACCCTTACCACTTAGTGGTCCTTCATTGACACCAGATTCTGCTTCTAGACGTATTCGTTCATCTTTTACCCATCGGTAAAGAGCCTCTTGGGAAATAGATAGCTCTTTTGCTACCTCTGCAACATTCCTGCCGGAATCTATAACTCGATGAGCAGCTTCAGTTTTGAACTCAAGGGTGAATTTACGCCTTGTTGCTCCCATGGTGACATCCTTTCTACCAACAATCTATGTTGGCTTAACAGGTGTCCACTAAATCTGGGTAACCTCAAGTTGAAAGCCGAGTGGGGCCATTAACTCAAATGTGCTTGAGCCATTTTGGTCAAGCGTTTCCAATTCGCAGACTCTAACGGTAGCCCGACATCTAATAGCGCCAAATGTGACCATGAATAATTGTTCAATTCGGCGCATCAATCGACGGTCGAGCTTTGAGGTCCAAAGAGGAGACCGACGAGTGTGAAGATCCACGCTTTGGCTACCCTCGTAGATCGTTCAATTGGCGCAGAATTTACATCTTGCTGTTTTGGACGGCATAGTTGCGAGCAGTGCAGATCGATTTCGTGTTTGAGGCTGTAAGGCAATTCCAAGGTAGCTCAGATTATGTGAAAGTGAGCATTTATTTGGCACTCTTAGAATCGTGCATTGGGCTTATTCTATCTAAAAGCGTTGGAATCTCCGATAGTCCAATTTCATATGCAGGCTTGGAATGTTCTCCAAAAAAGTCGGGACCACTTCAGATAGTGGCCACCTCTTCGCTCTTTGCAATGCCTGCGAGGCGAACGGTGAAAGTTCGGGTAGTGGATAACTGTAGCCGGACGAAGATAACAAGGTGCATCTTTTTTAGGGTTGACGGGAAGGGTTGATAAAGGTCAATAAGGTAAATCGAGCATGTGAGAGGCGATCAAGCCTGGAGACATTAGCTGCTTGATGCTGGCTGGGAGCTACTAATTGCTGAGTCTGAAACGAAACTCCAATCAGTTCCGGTGTTGCCATAAGCACTATAGGTTCACCATAGGTATCCAAGATTTCGATGGACATTGAGATGATGTGCTATATCGCATCAAAACGGGGGGGGTTTTGATGCGATACCACATCAAAATAAAAGGCATATAGCAGTATGGAATAATGCGCGACGATGAAATTCGTACTCGACTTCGTGAAAACAACCCTTGGTGGCAAGCGGCTGCGGCTGCGCAGGATCCTGTCGCGTGGGCGTCGGACGATCGCTCTCTTGTGGCCCGAAAGTCATTTGATTTGGGATATCGGTCCAACCTCCTCAATGACGTAGCTAACGGAGACTTGGATAATAAGCTCATCGTTCTTCGAGGGCCTCGCCGCGTCGGAAAGTCTGTCCTCTTGAAAGACACTGCGTTGAGTCTTTGTAGGCGAAGTGACATCGATCCGCGCCAACTCATTTACGTCGCATTCGACGGTATGACGCTAGCTGACCTGCGCCGAGCGATTCGTCTCGGTCGAGAACTCACACGTTCAATGGGAGAGCTACGTCAAATTTGGCTGCTCGACGAGGTGACTGCGGTAAAGGGATGGACGACGGAGCTCAAATATCAACGCGACAATACTCCTTTTGGTAATGACACAGTTGTATGTACCGGGTCATCGTGGGATGACAGCTCAAATGTCATGAGAGATCTAATGGCAGGTCGATCAGGGGAACGTTCCAATCGGCGTTCACGTATCCTTCATCCGATGTCGCTACGTGAAGTACTGATCGCTACAATGCGCCTTAATCCAGCCTTTGAAAAGGTACGTCCGTGGGAGTTGCAATCGCCGGACTCACTTCGTATCGTGGAAAACCTCGAACCATTCGTAGATGCACTCGATCTTGCTTGGCAGTCTTATTTAACGTCGGGTGGGTTTCCACGAGCAGTAGCCGAGAACCATCACGCGGGAGCGGTGAGCGACTCGTTTCTAGAGGACCTTGCGTCTTGGTTGCACCGAGACGTTGATCCCGATGCCCACGCTGACTCGGTCCCCAGGTTGCTTTCGACGATCGAACAACACTGTAGTTCACCTCTTTCTAGAAAGACCTTGGCGGAGGAGTTGGGTTATGCCGATGGTAACAGTTTCGATATTCGTTTGAATCGACTGACACACACGTATGCGGCGCTTTGGTGTCACCAAATCGATGTGGATGGAGATCGCAAAAGAGGTTCACAGTCCAAGATGTATCTGACTGACCCACTGCTCTCCTGGATTGGTCCGCGGTTGAGGTCTGGAATTCCATCACCAGACTTTACTCGTCTCACAGAGGCGGCGCTTGCGGTTTCGATAGCCAGGGCGGTCGATGATTTGCAATCGGGACGATGGGAATCCAATGATGCAATTGGATATCTTAGGACTGGAGGCGGTAAGGAGATTGACTTTTCAAAGGTTCCCATTCCAAGTACATCTGGTGTCAAGCAAAGCGTTCCGATAGAGGCGAAGTGGGTTTCGTCTCGATGGCGATCCGAGGCGAAGTCAATCGAGGGTTATTTTTCGTCGGGAGTTGTGGCGACGCGTACAATATTGGATACTTCGTATCCGGTGTGGGCTATCCCCGCGCCGATTGTGGCTCTTTTGCTTGAATGATTTCGACTATGAACTCTCAATTAGGAGTTGCAGCGAAAATAACTATCAAATCCAAAATTGATGCCATCATGTCTAATTTGTCACGCGTTTGATTTGGCGTTTTACCGCTTCATCGTCCTAACTTGATATCTGGGAGCTCGCACCTAATTGACGGAACGATAAGTTGAGGCTTTGAGGTAAACACTTTCGGTGTAGTTAGCTGTAGCCTCCTAGGGTGAGGAATCTGTTTCGTCGCCACCGGCAAAGTCCATGACGGTTTCCTTTCGTCGGCGCTTTGGGTTTTTGGATTATTTTACTTTCGCGTGGCTAATCGAAGAGGTGCGTAGTGCATACAAGGAAGCTTCGCAAGGTCGGAGGATCAGTCATGGTTGTGGTTCCCCCTGCTCTCCTCGATCTACTGCATGTGCGAGCAGGTGAGACTGTCGAAATTGAAATCAAAGACGATCGGCTCGTAGTTGCAAAAGCTCCGCGAGCACGATACACCTTGGGGGAATTGCTAGCTCAATGTGATGTTTCAGTGGAACTATCTCATGTGGACCGCGGGTTTGGATTGATTCAGAGGCCGTAGGTAACGAGCTACTTTAGCGGAGCCCGGTGATATCTACCATGTGTCGCTTGACCCAGCTTTGGGACATCAACAAGGAGGCATAAGTCCCGAATTAGTGGTAAGGGCCAAAGCCAATAATCGCGTTGTTAAATTCCCAATAGCCTTGCTCATCTCAACCGGATGTAACTTCGGCAGTACGGCGAGTTATGAGTCCCGACTTTTCTTCGGCGAGTTGTGCAATGCGATCTATTTTCGTGCTTCGATTCGCCACTTCGTTGTGCCGGGAATATGGGGGGTATTTCAGCTTTAATCCATATCAGTGTAAGGAAAGATTCTGCAAGGGAGAGGTTTGGCAGTAGTTAAAGAGGATCTCTCATGACTCCGAGATACTGAAAGTTGAACGTTTCGTGTCGAATACGTTCGAGTGACATTCCGCGATGCTTAAATCATGTTTCATTTTGCTCGATTCTACAAATACGCAAGAGGTTGAAAGCGCAGCATTTGCTGGAGCTCTATGCAGTGGTTTCACTCAGAAGGTGAGATGATTGGATGCGTCCTTCACTGTGGCGAGGGTACTTTTAGGTGAAAGTCCGCTAGTGAGTAGCTGAAGAATTCGTGCGCCTTTGCCGCGGTCGATTGCAAATGAATTGCATGTAACGGCGGTTTGCATCTCAGGTCTTGGTCTACATGGATTTGGATCTCTCCAATATATTCTGCTGCTCTAATGGCCTCAGGTCCGCGTTGAGTAAATCATCGTCTTTGGCTCGCACTTGAGCGGTGACTATTTTTGCTTGCGGTTGATCCACCGTTGAAAGGTCTTCAATTATAAACATTGGTCAGTTTTCCAGCAGGATTAATGGCGAAGGCAGCAAAGAGTATTCCTCTTTTGATGAATCCGAACGAACTCATAAAGCATAAGATACCGATCGGTTTCATGCTATAATTGAAACCGACCGGTATCAAAAGGATTCTTTATGCGAGTTCGATCCATTCGTGACGTTGCGTCGGCGGTTCGTGGTCGCCGAAAAGATCTTGGTCTCAGTCAGGCCGAACTCGCCGAGGTGGTCGGTGTCTCCCGTAAGTGGATCTACGAGTTCGAGGGAGGAAAACCAAGGGCTGAGTTCGTACTCGTCTTGAGAGTCTTAGAGTATCTCGGGCTGACGATTACGATAGACGACGACGGCGATGAGACGTTTACTCCATCGTTTAGTCTCGACGCGCTTCTCGAAGATCATCGCTATCATGAGTGATAATCTCTATGTAGTTTTCGACAATGAAATCGTTGGTCTAATTACACGTCAAAACAATGGACGACTCCGCTTTGATTACGATAACGATTACCGCCAAAAGAAGAGCTCTACACCTTTATCAGTATCGATGCCGCTACAGGTGCGTTCGCATCCTGATAGCGTTATAGCGCCATGGTTGAGTGGACTGTTACCCGATAATGATGCCGTTATTGAACGGTGGGCACGATACTACCAAGTAACTGCCTCGTCAACTTTTTCCCTGCTCTCAACCCCAATTGGCCATGACGTGGCTGGAGCATTTTGCTTCGTTACTCCCGATTCTCTTGATGAAGTTCGATACCGAAAAGGGCAAGTGAAGTGGTTGAGCTACGACGAAATGGCTATGCAACTTTCGGAGTTGAAGGCAGATGCTACCTCATGGCTCGGTCGATATTTCCAAGGTCAGTTCAGTTTGGCAGGTGTACAAGCCAAGACCGCCCTCCTCTTCGCAGATGGCAAGTGGGGTGTTCCGACAGGGTCGATTCCTACAACTCACATCCTCAAACCGGCCGTTAGCGGTTTAGATGGCCACGAAGTAAACGAGCACCTCTGCCTCGATGCAGCGCGTCGCGCAGGGTTGCTGGTATCGCAGTCGCAAATTATGCGCTTTGGAGATGAGTTGGCGCTAGTTATTGAACGCTATGATCGGCGATTTGTAGATGGTGATATCGTGCGAATCCATCAAGAGGACCTATGTCAGGCGCTATCGGTTTGGCCATCCCGCAAGTATCAAAGTGATGGTGGGCCAGGTCCAAAGGATATCGTAAATCTCTTTCGGCAAGTGATGTCTACCAAAAGTGCAGATGACGCAATTGAACGCTTTGTGGGCGCATTAGCTTGGAATTGGATTATCGGCGGAGCCGATGGTCATGCGAAGAATTATTCGCTAGTGCTATCGCAAGGGGATGTTAGGCTAGCTCCTCCATACGATATCGCTTCAGCTTTGCCATATGGTGAGCATGAGCGGAAGTTGCGATTAGCCATGAAGATCGGTGGTGAATATCTCGTTGCACCAATGAGGAATCTTTGGCCAAAAGTAGCAGATGATCTCAATTTGGATCAGGAATTGGTAATCGAGTTGGTAACGAATTTGGTTCGACGGGCACCTGAGGCCATGGCAGACGCTGCTAGGGCGATAGGTGATTTGGGTTTATATCATCCACTTGCGCCTCGCCTCGTTGATCTTGTCGGAGAGAGAGCTCGCCGCTGCCTGAGAATTATCGGCAATTAAGACCAAAGCCGCCCTATAGCCTTGGTCTTTCCTCGGTCAATCTTTAGGTTAGCTTTTGACTATACCTAGTAAGTCTAGATTCAAGATCAAATGAAAAGGTCATCCCTTATAAAGACATAATTATCGTCGAACTATCGAAATCCAATCCGCTAACACGAAGGCTACTATTCAAGAGTATTGAAAAAATGCACTTTACGCCGATAAGATTACTCAAATTTATGTAGGTAATTTCGTCTAGTTGTTGCCATATCGGGTTACATATACTCTACAAGAGCAGATGTCAACCTTCCTGAAACCTAGGGTTCGAGGACCAACAATGGTGGTATAAAGACTCCGGTGCAGCGTTCCAGATAATCTGGCATAGTCATGCAGGAAGTATTCGACTTGATAGCTACCTTGTTAATTCTTTCAGCGTTATGTCATCTGACCAACTCTTATCATTATAGAAACGACTTAGTCGTTCGCCCCAGTTTTCCAGAAATATTTGTTTCGGTGCACGAACTCTCTAAGGCACACGTAACTAGATCTCTTGTTTGCATCTGGTAGTGGATGATTTTTGACGAGGTACATCACAAGAACCGTAGCTTTGAGGGCAAATCCCTGATAAAACTCGATGCCATCGAACCATGCAGATGGAGAGTAAAGAGCAGACTCAGCAAGATCAATTTTTTCAGACCTAGCTAGGACTTTTGCATCAATTCCGAGAACGGCCTCTGCGATTACAAGAAAATCTGCGAGATCGATATATCGAGTCACATTTGAGCGAGCTTCTCGGTCCCGGATTGTAACCTTTGTCCGATTGTCAAAGACAATACGAACCCATAAGGCGGGCATCATGGCCGCAATTGAACTCGGTGTATCGAATGGACGAGTTGAAGGTTTGAACACCAAGATCCGATCAATCATTGCTAGATGCTATGGACTTCATTCTGCTGAGGCAACTCTAGGACGCTGCTAAATAATGCACGACTCCAGCCTAGAAAATCGTGACCTCCAAGTTAGGGTTTTTCTGTGTGGTTAAAGCAGCATTTGTCCTTGTCAGGTAGAATATATCCATGTTGGGAAGTGA
>JAJZFV010000031.1 GCA_021805205.1 Actinomycetes bacterium
GATATTCGATCTAGCTATTAGCTAGATCTTCTATCTAGAAGGTCATTAGATGACCTGTCATTCCTTGTCAGAGCCTTACTAGAAGAGCTCATGTGCTCACAAGCGGACTTAATAAGCTATACGGATTAGGTACTAGATGATGTCGTTTTTGGGGAAATTTTATAGAGAATGTGTGCTAGCTGGGGGGATGGGATGGGGGGAGAGGAAGAGGTTGGGGATGGGATGGGGGGGGAGGTTGGGGATGGGATGGTGGAGGTGGTTGGGGTGGGATTCTACTAACCGTGCTGGAGTGAACACGGAAGGCTTGAACTACCCGTATTTTCCAAAAGAATTGCGTTGCTCAACCGGGTCAGCTGAAAACCATTGTGGCCATTGGGTACCCATCTACAGGTGACAATTTAAGCGCATCACCACAAGTATCGATGGCTCCTTCGTTGCACGCACCGAATTTGGGGTATCGCTTACCTTCAATGATGTTAACACCAAGCAAAAGGGGTACAATTTTCCCTTTTCGTCAGAAGGCAAAGAGGTGCCTGCTTGATCTGATAAATTCTCGGAATTACTTCATGTGGGATTAAAGCCCCTTGCGAATCTCCAGATGAAGCAGGCAGAATGTGTAGTGGTCGATCCAATCCTCCGGGCAGTAGTCGCTTGGCTCGTTAACGACTATGTCGGGATTCGAAGGATATACGCACCTTCAACGCTAAACCTATCCTCCGGATTGAAACTGAAGCCGCTGATATGTTCGATAGCTGTCACAGAAATCGACCTAAAATTTCCACCGAAAGCAGTAACCATCGACAAACCATAAGACTTGCATGTCAATTACGCCGACCCTACTCAAGCTTTAGCAGTAGTAACGGTCGGATTTAGGGTCGTCTCGCTTTAGATCCGGCTAGTTTGCCCATCGTTCGACGCTAAAGAAGATGCGAGGCGGGGTTAGACAATCCACACACCTCTTGGACTCAAGAGCTCTCTGAGTCCAAGGCCACCACCGCAATACCTACTTCCGAAAAACTTTCTTGAAACAATATCGAGATCGAAGTGCGACCCTTGCGGCGAAATAAGTCAGCCACTTGCAGTAAGGGGTTAGACAGAATCATATAAATTTATCAACTAGAGAAGCTTGTCAAATAAGGAACCGATTGGTTGATCAACTGCCATGTAATCTACGGCTCAACCTATCATGCGCCCGTTCTAATTTTGAATGAATATAGAGGTGATATAGTAAAGAATCGAAAGCTATTGTACGATAATTGAAATTATGAGCAATAAGAGGTTCTTACTTCGGCCTAGATTCAGACTTGGAACCTCCGTCAAAGTTGCAAAGGTTGCCTCGCTATCAGCAGCAGGATCACTTTTTCTAGCCTCATGCGCCCTACCTGGCCTGAAAATACCAACCATCCGCTCCACAAATCCACAGACGTTCGCTCAAATATCTTCAATCTACGCTGACGATGGATCGCTTCTTACCCAAGTTCCCACCGATATTGTTCGAGTTCCGGTAACCCTCTCTCAAATGGGAAGTCTCGTTCCATCGGCAACAGTGGCCATCGAGGACAAGCGCTATTGGAATCGGGGACCAATTGATGTGCGATCAATTCTTAGAGCCGCCGTCGCCAACTTCAACGCCGGTAGCGTAGCACAAGGTGGATCTACAATAGAAGAACAGTTGGTGAAGTTGGAGCTGGGTACACCCAAAAGAACTCTGTCAGAGAAGCTCCACGAGATACTTTTATCACTAGGGTCCCTAACTGGAACTACCAAACAGCAAGTATTAGACAACTACCTAAACGATGTATATCTCGGAGAAGGTACCTACGGGGTTTACAGCGCCTCAATCCGATACTTCGGTGTTCCACCCACGTCATTAGATCTGCCGCAAGCTGCAACTATCGCAGGTTTGATAAATGCCCCTTCAGCCTACGACCCGCTGATTCATCCGAATCTAGCGCTACAGAGACGAGATCAAGTTCTGGAAGCAATGTATTCACAGAATCTAATCACCAAAGGACAATTTACTCAATCTGAAAATGCATCGCTTGAACTTAACCCCTCCCTGTCTCTACTTTCACCAAAGATTGACTACTTTACTCAAGCCGTAATAAGTGAAGCCGAATCATTGCCACAATTAGGCGCCACACCGTCTCAACGGCTTTCCGCTCTCGAACACGACGGTCTCCACATCTACACGACCGAAAACCCACAGCGCGAGAGAGAAGCCCAAGCAGCAGTCCTTGCCGGAATTCCCAAGAACCTTCAGACTTTGAGTGGTGCATTGGTTTCAATTGATCCAGCCACAGGAGCCGTGGTATCAATTGTTGGAGGAAGGGGATTCAGCAGCAATGCCCCGTACTCTCAATACAACATCGCAGTACAGGCCCAGCGTCCTGCTGGATCAACCTTCAAAATAATCGCACTAGCCGAGGCACTAACGCAAGGGATTTCACCAAATACTATTTTCCGTGCACCTGGAACAATCACCATTCCGGCATCTAAAGGGCAGACCTCTTGGACGGTGTCTAATTATGCGGGAGAGGCTTCAGGAGCTATGACTTTAGCCACAGCTACGGCGCTCTCAGTCAACACTGTTTACGCCCAAGTCATGGAAAAGATAGGTCCGGCAAACTTTGTCGCAATGGCACACGCAATGGGGATTCGTACCCATCTATACCCATACATATCTTTAGTACTTGGAGACCAACCGGTGTCCCCAATTGACCTAGCCTCAATCTACGCAACCGCGGCCAACTACGGAACTTACAACCCACCATATACCATTAGCGAGATTACTAACTCAAGCGGCAGCGTCATCTACCAGCATAAAGCCACTCCTTCGGTCGCATTTTCTCCGTTAGTCGCGGCCCAGATGATTCCAATTTTACAATCAGTAATGACCGAAGGCACTGGGGTATATGCAGCCATAAACCGCCCTGCGGCAGGAAAGACCGGGACGGGGGAAAACTGGTCCGATGCTTGGTTTGCGGGATTCACCCCACAGCTCGCGACCGCAGTATGGGTGGGGTTTCCCTCAGGCGAAGTCCCAATGATACCGCCGAATACACCAATTTACGTAGTTGGAGGTAGTTGGCCTGCGAACATATTCGCAAAGTACATGACCTCAGCCCTTTCCGGATCGCCAGTTGAGTACTTCAAAACGGCTGCACAGATCGAGGCAACGTCAACGACGATGCCTCCGCCAACAACAACTACAACCACTCAACCAATAAACACTGTTACCTTGAACAATGTCATAGGCGAAACCCAAAACGACGCGATTGCCTCTCTTGATGCCCAAGGAGTAAAGATATCGACATCATTTGCTCCTTCAGGTGAGTATCCGCCGGGATATGCGATCGCAGAGACCCCTCCTCCTGGCAGTCAAATCCTCAAAGGATCATCAGTATCGATCACGATTGCAAACGGTTCTCTAACATTTCCAAGTACCGTTTTGGTACCGGATCTCCTTGGACTAACGCCACCCCAGGCTGCATCAGTAATTGCCTCACTCGGCCTAAAAGGTGCCTGCACCGCGACGCCATCCACGTCGACAACCACTTCAACGACTACTTCGACAACTGCTACCACCTCATCTTTGAGCGTCTCCTCATCAACCACGGTGCCACTTCCTCCGACTACCTCCTTGCCGCCGACTGTAGCCGAACAGTCTCCGATTCCTGGGACACAAGTTGCGGTTGGCACTTTAGTTACCTGCAGCTATTGAAGCAACAAATGCACCGAAGCACGCTACGGCGCTAAATCCAAAATAAATCCCATGTTTAGGGAATTTCTTCGATCAACTTGCGAATTTTTGACGGAGTAACACTCTTTTCTGGGGAAGTAACCGAGATCGAAACATAAACGATCGAAACGGCCGCAACCACTTGTAGTCCTTTGCAAAATGAGTAGTCGATCGAAAACGAAGTATCTCCAATGCCGTGTCTTTTCATGGACAATCCAAGAGATGCTCCAACTGTAGCTACTTCAAAATGTTCTACCGATGCCCTACGCAGAACATAATCCCATTCAACGCCTAACTTGACGCCGCGAGCCTTTCTAAAGTATCCATCCAAAAAGTCGTCGCACTTTGCCAAAAAAGCAGAGGTACGCAGTTCACCCTTTAAATCAAAGTCACGGTAGGAGAAGTTCACTATCTGAACGGGTTTCCAGTCATCAACTTCGTATCCAGTTCCACCTTGTTCCACCGCTAGTAGCGTAGTAGATACAATTTCTCTCATCCCGCAGGTAGCGGCATCTATCTTCAAAGATTGACTTTCAATTGAAACCTCTAGAGGAGGATAATGGATTTGATATCTCACGGTTAGCGCGAATATTAAAGTTCAATTGAGGTGAGATGATCGCAGACCTTGGCATATCACCTCCGCACACGCCAATACTTCGAACAGTCCATGAAGCCAAAGATGATGCCCCCTGAGTTAAGTCACTCGTCGCCTCGGCGCCGACCCGATGAATATAAAGTGGGCGATCGACCACGTAGAAGGCATCGGACTTATCAACTCAAGTGTGACCGAAATAGGTAAACCACGATTTATCACACTATCCAACTAGGGAGAAGCGACTATCTTAGAGGTAATTGATCGGACGAATCTCCAGGAGCTGATTTTCCACGAGTACCTAATCGACGACGAATTAAATCGAATTGAATCTTCTCCACGCAAAGGACAAAGTTACCTCGATGCTTTAGCAACGAATCGAGAGATCCTCGAATCGTAAAATCGCCATTCAAAGTCGGTTCCCTTAGAAATTCCGACCCTCTTAGAAGTTTCCACTTCCCACTTACCTATGCGAGTCTCAAGCTTGAGGGGCGACGCAATAGAAAATAGGTCGACTCCCGACCAAGAGAGCTCTGCGCCAATAAGCTTGCCAACGCGACCTGGACCAAGGGTAAGAACTTCTTTCAACGCCGAATCGCAGGGAAGAACTTCTAATAGCGATCGAATCAGAACTGCTCCACCCTCTCCCTTGCTGCCAGTTACAAAGTTGATACAACGATGCATGCCGTAGCTGAGATAGACGTATATGTAACCGCCACTCTCGAACATCGGAGCACATCTGGGAGTTGGACCACGATGAGCGTGCGATGCCGGATCCTCTTCTGCGCCATAGGCCTCAGCTTCTACGATATAAAAACGTCGCCCACAAAGATTAATGGCCACGCCAATAAGTTCCTCGGCAACCGCCGTGGCTGACCGCTCAAAAAAGCCACGATCTAAAGTCACATCGCCTCGTTGGTGTTAGATATCCCCAATAGATTAAGTCCATGGTTAAAGTACCCTCGATGGAATTTCCCAAAATTAATCCGAGAGCTACTTCGACTCTGAGGGGTCATAAATTTCGAAGGCCACATCCACATAGGAAACGGCCTTATCATTCACTAACAGAGATAGGGCGAAGCCCCTCTCACCTCCAGCAATACTGGAACTTTTGCTCAACGTGCTTGACTTCGAAGTATCAACCACGACTTGGATGTCGTCACCCAAATGACTCGGTGAGAGATAATCGATGGTCACCCTTTTTAGACGGTAGCCGAGCTTGTCTTTCAGTGGTTCGCTCGTATGCGTGAGAAAATGAAAGATAAAGTCATCCACGATGTCAAGATAGCGACCGTTGTAGGTCACCTTTTGAGCATCGACATCGCCATAGGTAACCTTGTAACTATAGCTAAAAAGCTCTCGCATTCAACTTTTACCTATCGAAAGTGATCAAAGGAGCCGATCCTCTTAATCTGCCCCTGAAGCGACTCCCTGTAGATCGAACGCTGCTCTTCAACAGCTGCAATGCCGGCACCACCTCGGCTTATGCGATGCTGAACTGAAGCACCTGGCTCTAGCAACTTTGCCGCCTCTTCACCCAAGAGGGGATGGGCTGACACTAACTCTTCAAGGGGGACGTGGCGCTCCAGTGAATCCCTAACCAATCCACCAACCACCGCATGGGCTTTTCGAAATGGGACTTGCTTGCGAACTAAGAACTCGGCTAAGTCAATTGCGCAAAGGTAAGGCGAGTCAGCCGCTTTCTTCATTCTAGAAAAGTCGAAAGTCGCCGTTGTCAGCATCCCCTTTATCGCGCTAAGTGCCCTAGCAACTTGACTAATCGAATCGAAAAGTGGTTCTTTATCCTCTTGGAGATCGCGGTTATAGCTAAGTGGAAGACCCTTCAGTGTGGTTAGGAAACCACCAAGGTGGCCTATTAGCCTCCCGGTCTTTCCACGGGCCAACTCGGCTATGTCAGGATTCTTCTTCTGCGGCAACATCGATGAACCAGTCGAAAAAGCGTCATCGAGTCTGACATAACCAAATTCTTCGGTGGACCAAAGTACGATCTCCTCCCCGATTCTCGAGAGGTGAACGGCAATTAGTGAGAGGTTGAAGAGGGTCTCGGCGACAAAGTCTCGATCGGAGACTGCGTCGAGCGAATTCTCGAAGGGCTTTGAAAATTGAAGCAACTGGCTTGTGTACTGCGGATCTATCGGTAGAGTCGAGCCACCCAGTGCCCCAGCACCTAGAGGCGAGATATCGAGGCGATCTAAAGTGTCGGTAATACGGTCCACATCTCTACTTAAAGCCCATCCATGAGCCAAAAGGTGATGTCCAAAGAGAACCGGCTGTGCCTTTTGCATGTGGGTATAGCCAGGCATATAGGCGTCCTTTGCCTCTTCAGCAAGGTCAGCAAGTGCGGTCTCTAACTCGATAATACGATCTGCTACTAACAAAAGTTCGCGGCGGACGAACAACCTTAGATCGGTAGCCACTTGATCATTACGGCTTCTACCGGTATGGAGTTTCGCACCAGCATCTCCTGCAATATCGGTAACCCGCCTCTCGATCGCCGTATGAATATCTTCGTCTGAATCCAAGTAGGCGAAGGTACCTTCACGTATCTCGGATTCGATAGTGCTTAGGGCTTCATTGACGGTCTCGAATTCAGCCTCGCTTATTATGCCAACTTTATGCAAGCCACTCAGATGGGCCTTAGATCCGACAATATCATCGAGCGCTAAAGTTTTGTCGAACGTGAGGGATTCAGTGTAATCCCACAGTGCGCGCGACGGCTCTGAAGCAAATCGTCCGTGCCAAAGCGTCATCTTCTATAAACCTCCACAAAGCGCTTTGCGCTTATTTCCGTCCCTGTCGCTTTGACCAAGTCTCGACGCCAAGTCCCCAAATTCGAACGAAGCCTTCGGCATCGCTGTGACGAAATTGATCTTCCTTCTCGTAGGTCGCAAGTTCGTAGTCGTAGAGCGAGTACGAAGAGCGCCTACCTACGACATAGACCCTATTTGGCTCTAGTGCCAATCGGACATCACCGGTTACATATCGCTGGCTATAGGACATAAACTCACTCAGCCCTTCGCGCAAAGGAGAAAACCAAAGGCCATCGTATATCAATTCGGCAATACGGTGGGATAACTTAGCCTTTTCATGGGCTAGGTCTCTCTCGAGCGTCAAATCTTCAAGTTCGCTGTGTGCCAGAATCAATCCGAGTGCAGCTGGAGCCTCATATACTTCTCGACTTTTGATTCCTACGCGTCGATTTTCGACCATATCAATTCGTCCGTACCCGTAAGATCCAAATAAGACGTTGAGCTTATCAATAACTTCAACGAAGGGCATAGCTATACCATCTAGCGCGACGGGCTTTCCCTCGTTGAAGGTAATTGTAATTTCACTACGATCTTGGCGAGTTGGAATTGTCATCTCATAGACGTCGTGCGGTGGCTCGGCCCAAGGATCTTCCATCTCGCCACATTCAACCGCCCTACCCCAAAGGTTTTGATCGATCGAATACGGCTTCTCTTTCGACGCCGCGATCGGGATGGAGTGGGCTTGGGCGTAGTCGATCGAATCGGCTCGCGAGAACCCCCAAGATCGAACAGGAGCAATTATCTCAAGATTCGGATTTAGTGCTCGAATTCCAACTTCAAATCTGACTTGGTCGTTTCCCTTACCAGTACAGCCATGGGCTACTGCCTCAGCGTCGTACTTCTTCGCAGTCTCAACGAGTCCCTTTACGATAACCGGCCTCGAAAGAGAAGAGACCAAAGGATATTTTCCTTCGTACAGCGCATTTGCATGCAAGGTCGGAAGTACGAAGTTTTCTGCAAAATCAGCTCGAGCATCGATTACTTCAACCGCTACCGCACCAGCAGCAATTGCACGATGCCGAATAACTTCAAAGTCTCCGCCCTGGCCGACGTCCATAGCCATGGCGATTACTTCATAGCCGTAGTTTTCACTAATCCATTTGACAGCTACCGATGTATCCAATCCGCCTGAATAGGCGAGTACTACCCTCTTTGCCACTTTGTTCTCCCTAATTTAAAAACGTTGAAACAGCTTCTTCTTACTTTTGCGCCTTCACAGCTTACTTTGCAATTCTCAATTATTCGAGACCTGAAAGCTCGCTTAATCTGGCGTATAAACTACGTGCTTCTTCCACGGTGGTGACCACCAGAACCGTATCGTCACCAGCTACAGTTCCTAAGACGCCATCGACAGTTGTTCTATCCATGGCAGATGCGACCACATGAGCCGATCCTGGTGGGGTCTTTATTAGAACTATGTTGCTTGAAATAACAACATCGATTACCCACTCAGATAGAACTCTCCGCAGATGGTCATTCTCGCTTGCAACATCCTTTTGATTTGAAGGAATTGCATAGACCAACTCACCCCCCGGAACCTTTACCTTGATTGCTCCAAGGTCCTCAAGGTCTCTCGAAACCGTAGCCTGAGTCGCTTCGATCCCAGCTTTAGACAAGAGATTGACCAATTGGACCTGCGAACTTACAAATTCAGTCTCAAGCAACTTCGCAATTTGAAATTGCCTACGATTCTTCGTCATAAACTCCACCTTTTTACTTCAAGGTCTCAAGCTAAGCAATATCGAAGCACGCCCTGAAAGGCATCTAATCGATTACCGGCCTGAGCAAAGATTGTCTTGGCATTTGCTTCAAAGACCTCGGCGGTTACCTCCTCACCTCTGTGAGCTGGGAGACAGTGCATAAATATTGCACCCGAATTCGCTTTTGCCATCAGATCAGCGTCAATTTGATAGGTAGGAGCAAAGATTGAGCGACGTATCTCCGCTTCATCCTCATCTCCCATTGAAATCCAGGTATCGCTGTAGACCACTGAGGCCCCCGTGACCGCAACCTCTGGCGATGAAGTAAATGAGACTTCTCCAAGCGACGAAAGATAGACACGACTCGCCTGATCAAAACTGTACTCTTCAGGACTTGCAATTGATATCTCTGCGCCGACCTTGAGAGCTGCTATCGCAAGTGAAAACGTAACGTTATTTGAATCTCCAACGTAAGCGATTTTGACCCCTCTATAGGAGTTACCGAGTGACATAACGTCACTAATCGTCAATAGGTCAGCAATCGCTTGGCAGGGGTGGCTCTTATCAGAGAGAAGGTTGATAATCGGCAACTTAGCGCCGATCCCTTCGGTTGATGAGACCATTCTCTCAAGGACATTGTGTCGAAAGACGCGTGCCGCAATCACCCTGTGGTAATTCGATAGAGTTCTAGCAATATCTTCTGCGGATTCCCTGGTGTCGATGCCTACTTCGCTATTTTGTATATAAACCGGATGGCCACCTAGGCGCTTCACCGCTACTTCACACGAGTTTCGAGTTCTGAGAGATGGTTTCTCAAAGACTAAAGCGACTGAATCACCCTTACTAAAGACCTTTCCACCTCGACGTGAGAGGGTCAGGATCTCAGCAATCTCACTACTAGAAACCTCTACCAAATCTAAAAAACTACGCATTTTGACCTCTCGCATGCAATATTTACTCGACGACTTCATCGTCTTTTGGGCCACATCCCCAGTTAGCTAGCCATCTTTATAGCATCAGTCAAGATGCGAACAGCCTCATCAATTTCATCGATGCTCACCGTCAATGGTGGGGCTAAACGAACCGTAGACGAACCAATTGGATTTACAATCAGTCCACCATCTAAGGCGTACTTAGCTACAGCAGGGGCTTCGACTCCTTCGAGCTCCACCCCAAGGAGAAGACCTCTGCCGCGCACCTCGCCAACGTTATCGAGGCTCGCAAGTCTCTTTACCAAGTCGATTCCAAGATCATATGCTCTCTTGGGAGCATCTATCTTGATCATTGCGGTAAGCGTAGCGAGCGCGCTAGCAGTAGCGAGAGGGTTACCCCCGTAAGTCGTTCCGTGATCTCCAGCGACGAAGGCTTCTGCAACTCCAACCCTAGCCCATGTCGCTCCAATAGGAAACCCTGATCCAAGCGCCTTTGCCATTACCACGATGTCAGGAGCAATCTCGTGATGGCTGAAGTCAAACCACCTACCACACCTACCTAGTCCAGTCTGCACCTCGTCAAGGATTAGCAAGGTATCGGTCTCGCTGGTAACCCTCCTCAGCGCCCGAACAAATTCTCCATCGAGAGGACGAACGCCGGATTCACCCTGAATCGACTCGATTATTACAGCTCCGACCCCACCCGCACCTATAAGTTTTTCGACGCCTTCGATATCGCCGGAGGTCACATGATTGAATCCGGGAACCACTGGCTCGAAAGCCTCCTTTTTACCGGGCTGCGCCGTCGCACTTAGAGCACCGAAGGTTCGACCATGGAACGCACCATTGATGGTGATGAACTTGTATCGATCACCACCCTGTCTCTTTCGAGCTAACTTTATGGCAGCCTCCATGGCCTCAGCACCTGAGTTGGAAAAGAAAACCTTCCCACTTTCTTGGGTCGGAGTCGAAGATGAGATCAGTTGATTCAGCAGGTAGGCAACTTTAGGACCATTTTCATTCGCAAAAAAGTTAGAGGTGTGCATAAGCTTTTTTGCTTGATTCGTAATTGCTTCAACTACGTCGGGATAACCATGCCCCAAAGATGTAACTGCGATTCCCGATAAAAAATCAAGGACGCGGCTCCCATCTCCTCTGAAAAGGTAGCTGCCATCGCCTCTAACGAAAGCATCTCTGGGCTGGCCGTAATTTGCCATCAGGTATTCGATCGTTCCAGCCATTGGATCGATCGAATCGATACTCTCTAAAAGCTTTTTGTAATCCACGTTCCCTCCTAAGGGGATCTTTGACACGACAATCCCCCACAGGCCTCTCGATGCAAAACAAATCGAGCAATGAAGGAAAAATTTAAAAGCTGCACTTTCCTAGAGTTTTCTAGCTCCGATTGGAAGCTTTAGTCGAATCGGCTAACCATCGTTCCGATACCTAACTCAGTGAAGATTTCAATAAGAAGGCTATGAGCAATTCGGCCGTCAAGAATATGTGCCGCAGCGACACCATGATCGAGGGCATCGCAACAACTTTCAAGCTTGGGGATCATCCCTTCGCCTATCGCCGGAGAGCCAAGAAGCTCCTTGAGTTGCGATATGCTCATGCGTCGAATAAGGGACGTTGGGTCTGGGTAGTTAGCAAAGATTCCCTCAATATTCGTAAGGTATATCAACTTTTCAGCCTTAAGTGCGCCTGCAATGGCGCCTGCCACTACGTCAGCGTTGATGTTGTAAGCCTGGCCTTCTTCGTCGTGTGCCACAGTAGCTACAACCGGTATCAGACCTTGGGCAAGAAGGCGATCGAGGAGGGTGGGGTCAACATCTTTAACTTTGCCCACGAAACCTAGATCCCCACCTGCACTTTCCACCTCAATCAGCCCAGCGTCTCCGCCGCTTATCCCTACCGCCAAAGGCGCTAGGGAGTTAATGGCGCCAACGATTTCTGGGTTCATCTTTCCAAGCAGTACCATTTGGGCGACCTCTAATGTCGCTGAGTCAGTTACCCTCAGACCACCAACAAATTGACTCTCAATTCCAAGACGGCTGAGCATCGCTCCGATCTGAGGACCACCTCCGTGGACTATGACCACTTTGATACCGACCGACGACAGGGCCACTACATCTTGGGCAAACGAAGTGAGGGCTGAGCGCTCATCGCCACCAGCGATGGCATTACCGCCGTATTTGATTACGAAGGTCGAACCCTGAAAACGACGCATATAAGTGATCGCCTCAATCAAAACCGACGATCGCAATTGAGCATCTTCAAAATCTGCCATTTCCCCTACCAAATTGAAAATCTACCTTCGCCAAAGTGCGCCGACAAAACTATGACGTACCCATGTTTTCATCGATATAGGCGTGCGTTAAATCTGCGGTAATTATTGCTCCCTCGGCCACGCCTTCGTCTACGTCGATGTAGATCGAATATTCGCGACTGGAGACAACTTCAACAACCTCATCTCGGTTATATTCGACCTCATGGCCTCCTTCAAAGACCAGTACTGTGCCATAAGTAATCGAAACTTTATCGCTATCTAGATCGACACCGGCAGTCCCAACTTCGGAGAGTATGCGCCCGAAATAGGGATCCTCTCCATAAAAAGAGCACTTCACAAGAGACGACTCTGCAACCTTACGTGCAATCGCCAAGGCATCGTCTTCCGACTTAGCACCGGTCACGACGACTTCTACCAACTTCGTTGCCCCCTCGGCATCGAATACTATTTGGCGAGCTAAAGAACTGCATACCACGTCAAGAGCCATTTGAAGTTGCGATATCTCTAATGTCTTGCCCGACTTTCCTGAGGCGAGAGCGAAAACTGTATCGTTGGTCGACGTACAACCGTCGATCGTTATCCGGTTAAAGGTCTTATCTACTGCCCGACCAAGTGCCTCACCAAGCACCTCAGATGTAACCAGGGCATCCGTCGTTATCAACGCCAACATTGTTGCCATATTTGGTGCAATCATCGCCGCGCCCTTGGCTACAGAACCGAAGCGCACCCCGTCTATCTCAAATTCAGCCGTCTTAGCATAAGTATCCGTAGTCATTATCGCCTTGGCCGCGTCATAGGAACTTTCACTCCCACCGCCCAGAGATGCCACGCAAGTAGGGATTCCGCTAAGTAGTCGATCGATCGGCATTGGAATACCGATCAAACCAGTCGAAGCAACCAGTAGGAGCTGTGGATCGACTTTGAGCTCATCGGACAAAGCCTTCAAGGAGGCAGAGGCATCTGCGTCCCCCCTCTTGCCATTTGCAGCATTAGCGTTACCGCTGGTCATCAAAACTCCAACGGCTCTGCCACCACTAGATTCAAGATTGCGACGCGAAAGTCTGACCGGAGATGCAGCGGCCAAGTTTGTCGTAAAAGTCGCCGCCGCTACAGCTGGCTCTGAATCCTCGGTTACGATAAGTGCCGCATCGAGTCGGCCGCCATCTTTTATACCCACCGCTGATCCAGATGCTCTAAAGCCCTTTGGAAACGTAACACTCATGGAATCAAGCTCACTTTCGATAGCCCTAGTTCTTCATCTAATCCAAGCGCGACATTTGCGCTTTGTATCGCTTGACCCGCGGCACCTTTGACCAAATTATCAAGTGCAGAAATGGCCATAACCTTATTCGTAACCTCATCAAAGAAGTAACTTATCTCTACTCTGTTCGTCCCGAGTACATTCTTCGTACTTGGACTTGACCCCGATGGGCGAACGTCAACAAATGGCGCATTTGAGTAGAAATCTTTGATAGCTTCAGTAATAGAGTCACTTATCTGTCGCGAGTTGGGGGAATTTTCAATGGGATTCACTCCCAATGCCTCTAGCCACGTAGGATCAAAGTCAGCGTATGATTTTGCAAGAATCCCACGCACCATAGGCACCACTTGGGGAGTAAACAATAGGTCGGTACCAATATTTTGCGCGATCTCGGGGCGATGGCGATGGGTGCCAATCCCATATGCGAATGCAGAAGAGTCGATTTCAGAAAAAAGATTTGCAACGTTTGCACCACGACCCGCTCCGCTGATTCCACTTAGAGCATCTGAAACGATCCCTGCCCTACTTACTATGCCTAACTCCAATAACGGATAGAGCGAAAGAGTAACTGCCGTGACGTAACAGCCTGGACTAGCAATCAAACGGGCGGAGGTAATCGATCCTCGATTGAGTTCAACTAGCCCATACGCCGCCTCTTCAAGGAGGGCAGTCTCGGTGTGCGAAAAGCGATAGTACTTTTCATAGAGCGATGGGTCTTTCAGACGAAAATCCGCTGACAGGTCTACGACCAACCTTAGAGAATCGGTTATCTGTGGAACGACCTCTATTGCTTGTCCATTTGGCATCGCTAAAAATGCGACATCGACTCCACCACTCTTGATAAGCTCAATAAGCTCTTCATTAGTAATAAAGATAAGATCGGATACTTTACTAAAACTCAGGTGTGAGTAGGTACCACCAATACTGGCACCGACATTTGAATTTGCCGATACTCCAACTAATTCAAAGTAGGGATGTAGCAAGATGGAGCGGATCAGCTCCGCTCCACCATAACCCGACGCACCAAAGATAACTACATTCACTCTACAAGATTATACATTACAGTGAATAAAAATCCGCAGCTTTTATTCATCGGAATGAATAATTTCCCTATTCTCTCAACTTTCCTACTCCGCTCTGGTGGATCGCCTCTATGGCATTCAATCGGGCGCTTCGGATCTCAGCCTCTGTGAGGGTATGGTCCATTGAGACTACCTGAACTCTAAAAGTAAGTGACCTACTCAAAACCTTGACAGAATCGCCTACGTAAGAGTCGATGAGCGAGATCTTTGGGTTATAACCGACGATCGACCGAGTAATCAGATTTTCCAATTCGATCGCCAATACGTCAGATGCAACCTCAAAGGATAGATCAAAATCGGCTGCAGGATATATCGATGGAGTGCTTGGACGTCTCGACGTCGTGATGCTAAAGAGAGTTTTATCTAAATCAATCTCGACGTAGCTCACCCTTCCCTGGGGAAGCACGCCTGTAAGGTCTTCTATTGCAAAGGGGTTCAACTCGCCCACAACGCCAGCGATGGCACCGTTTGCGCGCAGCAAGAGAGTCCGACCGGGATGAAGGCCAATAAATCCCGCCCCGATAAGGGCACCTTGATCTTCGATGCGCTCGGCAACCACTTGGTCGTAAAATCCAAAGAAGCTAGCTAGATCGCGATATAGAGCAAATGGCGGGATCTCTTCGCGAGTAAATGAAAGAATCGCCAAGCGCTCACTCTCTCGAGGTAGAAGCTCGCCTTGGTTTGGCATTGAGAAGACTTTTCCGATCTCAAAGAGTTGAACGAACTCTTCACGGCGATTTAAGTTTGATATTAACGCCTTCGATAGGCCAACTGAAAGGGAGCGACGTAGAGTCGATTCATCTACGGCCATCGGGTTTTTAACGCAGATCGCCACTTCAGTATCACCCATCAAACCCATGTCGGTAGGGGAAAGAAGGGTCGATGTCCATGCTTCAAAGTAACCTCGTGATACCAAGTAATTGACTAGGTCTCGTCTGCGTCGTTGCTTAGATGAGAGTCGTCCGACACGATCATTCGTCAACTTCACTCTGGTGATATTTTGGTATCCGAATGTTCGAGCAAACTCTTCGACGACATCGGCAGCGACGGTAACGTCAGGGCGATTAGATGGCGGAACCACGGTCATCGTCGATTCGTTTACCGAGATCTCAAAGCCAAGACGCGCTAACTTTGCCGAGACTGCATCGAGATCGATCTCCATGCCGAGCCTCTCTGCGATGTAGGATTTTGGCAGAACTACGGTGGGGCGAACCGTAACTTTCTCAACGACATCGATATATTCCGGCATGACTCCCGCGAGGTAGGCAAAGCGAGCGATAGCAAAGTCCCCAAGATCAGGGTCTACACCGCGTTCGAAGCGGTGGGAAGCCTCGCTTCTAAGACCGAGCCTTTTAGAGGTCTTTGCGATAAGGTCCGACCGAAACGAAGCTACCTCTAAGAGCATGCTCGTACTTGAATCGTCGATCTCGCTTGAGAGACCACCCATGACTCCTGCGACACTCAAACCAATCCCATATATGTCGGCGATAACTAGGTCGTAAGAGGAGTCAGCAGAATCAGACTCTCCCTTTAACTTGCGAACCTGCCCATCAAGGGTCTCAAGCTCCTCTCCACTTGCTGCCACACGAACTCTTACCCTTTTACCTGGAACTTTATCACCATCGAATGGGTGGGTCGGCTGACCGACCTCGAGCATAAGATAGTTGGAGATATCTACCGCTGGAGAGATCGACCGCATCCCGGCCAACTCGAGGCGATTGGCAATCTTACGGTCCTTGGCGATCTTTGTCAGGTCAAACTTTGCAAGTCGAAGGCTGTTGGCACCTTCAACAATAAAGTCATCAGGCAAGGGGCGACGTTCCACTTTGGAAATATCTAGAATTTCGGGAGCTTTAAAGTCGATTCCAAAGAAGACTGCTAGCTCTCTAGCAACTCCCATATGACAATTTGCATCGGGACGATTCGCCTCGATAGCAAGGTCAATGATCACATCAGAATCGATCCCAAGTGTTGAAGCGAGATCGTCGCCCGGCTTTACACCATCGCTCTTGATAATCATCAGACCGTCGTAATCGCTGCCGAGACCAAGTTCACGAGCGGAACAAAGCATCCCATTCGACTCGACGCCACGCATCTTTCGCTTAGCAATTGAAAAATTTCCCGGCAAGGTAACACCAGGTCTCGCGAGTGGGACATAGTCTCCCTCGTGAAAGTTAAAGGCTCCACATACGATCTGCTCCAACGAACCCATACCACCGTCGACCATGATTCGACGGATTCGATCCGCACCTTCGATGGGGTGGATCTCGATTACCTTGACCGCCACGACGCCATCAAGGCCTTCGCCGACCCGTTCGACGCCTTCGACCACCAGACCTAAGCCGTTAGCCGCAGCTACGACCTTATCAATTACACCGTCGAGGGTATCGGCGAGGCCGTAGAAGTCTGCGAATTCGTTCAGCCACGAGAGAAGTACCTTCATTTTCCATCCAATCTTAAATTCTCTAACTGCTGCTTCCAAGTGCCTCAAATGGATCGCATGTAGCGCAGATCATTCTCAGTCAAGATTCGCATGTCGGCGATCTCATCTCGCATCTGAGTCAAGCGATCGATCCCAAATCCAAAGGCAAATCCACTAAAAACCTCAGGATCCAATCCAGCAGCTCGAAGAACATTTGGGTGCACCATGCCACATCCTCCAAGCTCGATCCATCCGGTACCAGAGCAAGTTCTACACCCTTTACCCCGGCAGATCGTGCAGGTAACCTCAAACTCTGCAGATGGTTCAGTAAAGGGAAAGTACGCCGGTCGAAGTCTCGCATTCATATCTGGTCCGAAGTAGGCCTTAGTAAATGTCTCTATCGTCGATGCAAGGTGGCCAAATGTAATTCCCTTGTCTACTACAAGTCCTTCAATTTGATGAAATCCAATTGTGTGCCGGGCATCAGCGGTATCTCGGCGATAGACCCGACCAGGCATAACAGCGTAAATGGGTGGAGTTTGACTCTGCATCACACGAATTTGGACCGGTGATGTATGGGTTCGCAGTACTACTTGATCGTCACCGTCAAGGTCAAGATAAAAGCTATCTTGACCATCACGAGCCGGATGAAACTTGGGGATATTCAGCGCTTCAAAGTTGTACCACTCACTCTCAGCCTCTGGCCCCTCCTCGACGCTAAATCCCATTCCAACGAAGATATCCTCAAGTTCCATGCGGGTCCTAGTTACGGGATGGATACGGCCTGATCCCTGATAGGAGCGCAATATCACCGATGTAGGGTCGTTTACGTCGCTAGCGATTGTCTTTGACCGCTCCGCCCTTCGTACAGCTGGGTAAAGATCTTCAATCGTTGCTTCTATGCGATCTCGAACCGCGTTGATCAATTCTCCGGCGCTGGGGCGCAGCGAGGCCTCTATTTGACCCAATTGCCTATAGAGAAGAGCCACTCTACCCTTCTTGCCGACGAAGTCACTCTTTAATTGATCGATAACCGAAAGCGTGCTCGCCTCCGCAATTCTCTGGTCGAATTCACTATTGATTTCCGTAAGTACAGTCGACAACTGGGAAAGATCCATATATTCACCTCAATGAAATTTCACGACTAGATCCTAAACGCCGCAACCACGTAATTAGATTCGGCAAACGTTATTCGAGGAGAACTCTGCCTCATACAGAATCCAAGGAGTTGGCCACTTAGGATCTATATATCCCAACTATCGGATTGAAGTGCGCTCTGCGAACGAATCACGAGGGGAGCTGCGTGGACATACTAAATAGCGCAAAGATTACTGTGAATAAAGTTGATCGATGGCAGATGCGCCACAGATCACCATCGATCGCAGTAGGACTTTACTTGAAGGCAAGGGACGAAAAATTGGGCTCCCAATCGGCTCTTTTTAGCTACTACGCCCTCTTTGCGATCCTACCGCTCGCCGCTTTAGCGATTGGAATCCTGGCGCTGCTGCTCCAAAACCACCTCTCGTTACAGCAATCTCTATTGAAGAGCGCCTTTTCGTCGTTCCCCATAGTGGGCACCGATCTCATGAAAAATTCAAAGGCGCTAAAGCTCTCTTCAACGACATCAATTATCTCAACTTTAGTAATCCTCTATAGCTCGCTTGGGCTATCCCGCACCGCGATTTCATCGATCAGATCATCGACCTTCAACGTCCTCATCAACGAAAACCCACTTGAGTCGAATGTTCGACGCCTTCTTTGGACGATAGACGTAATTCTGGGAAGCACCCTATCGACCTACTTTGCCTCTATCTTCCATAAATTCCTTATCCTCGGCCCACTAGTGGCCGTGGCAATTTCAGCATTGATGTTCATAGCGGCGATAAGAATTGCCATCGGCGAGCGAGCTAAGCACTTCAAGTACATACGAGCCTCGATCATCTCGTCGGTTGCGCTATCAACTCTTCAGGTCGCCGGCGCACAGATCATAAGTCACAAGATAACTCAGGCAAATGCTATCTACGGATTTTTTGCGATCGTAATAGGGATCCTATCTTGGCTCTATCTGATAAGTTACGCCACCCTGGCATCGATAAACCTTGAGATCGTCTTAGATCAGAAGCTCTATCCTCGAGCAATTCTCCGTGAAAATCGTACCGACGCCGACCAACGGGCGATAGAGCTGCGCCTATCACAGATCGGATAGGCGCTACGAACCCTAAACCACAACTTGATCTCCCGCGGCACAAAGGTGCCAAGATGGATACCTAATTACTTCTCTGCCGCATTGCTTCGAAGAGAATTAGTGTTGCGGCCATTGATGCGTTCAATGATTCGAGATCGCTCTCTGTTGGAATTCGAAGTGAGCTGTCTGCGATTTCGCGGACTTCTTTGGTAACGCCGTGCGCCTCATTACCTATTACAACTGCGCAGTCACCGGTCAGGTCAGCGCGGTAGTAGACCTCATCACCATCTCCTGCCGTAGTAAAGACTTTGTAATTTTGCGACTTGAGCATCTCTATGAGACGAGTCAAGTCTTCACTTATATGGACATCAACAAAGAAAATCGACCCTGCGGTGGAACGAACCACCTTTGGATTGTAGGGATCGACCGACTCCTTCGAAAATACGACGTGTTTGACTCCGCTTGCATGAGCTGAACGGATTATGGTCCCAGCGTTACCCGGGTCCCGAAGGTTGTCCAAAAGGATAACTGTCGAAGATCCAGTAGTAATCGGACTTGGCATTCCCATATGTGCCACTCCAAGGATCGGCTGCGGGGATATCGAATCCTGAATCGACTCCAAGACACCAATCTCCACCTCATAGGCTGGGATATTTTGCCCTTCGGCGATCTCGATCAGAAGAAGGTCTGTGGTCGTAACGTTGGGGGCGGTATAGATAGCCTCTAGCTTCATACCAGATCGCAGTGCCGCCTCGATCGAATTACGCCCTTCGACTATAAAGAGACCTTCCATATGACGAAAGCCGGCCTTGTGAGCCAGCTTTCTCAGTAACTTAATTTTTTCACTTTTACTGCTCAATGCCATAGTCATCTGACAATGACAATAGTGGAAGTCCGCCCCCGACTATTACTGCCTAAGGGCAAAAGCTATGCCCCTTTGGCCTCTAGAGCCGCCTTCGCAACGCCAACAATTTGAGCAAATGCGTCAGCATCTACGACCGCAAGATCTGCTAGAACCTTACGATCCAACTCGACTTCGGCTAACTTCAAGCCCGCAATCAGCTGCGAGTAGCTAATACCATTGATGCGAGCTGCGGCGTTGATACGCTGGATCCATAGTTTGCGAAAGTCACCCTTCCGTGCGCGACGGTCACGATAAGCGTATTGCATTGAGTGCATTACTGCTTCATTAGCGGCCCTAAAGGTACGACTACGATGACCGTAGAATCCCTTGGCCTGCTCTAAAACTGCCTTATGGTTTTTTTTGGCGTGAACACCGCGCTTTACACGTGCCATATCAAATCTCCTAAACGTATATAAACAAAAACAAGAATGCGAAGCTAGCCGTTACATTCCAAGCATGCGGCGAATTTCGCGAGCCTGGCCGCCCGTAATCTCCGCATCGCGTCCAAGGCGACGGGTGCGAGTCGAAGACTTCTTTTCGAGCAAATGGGCACGGTAGGACTTACGGCGGCGAATCTTTCCGCTTGCAGTAACCTTAAAGCGCTTCTTGGCGCCAGTGTCAGTCTTCATCTTTGGCATTACTACTCCTTCATTAACTACAAACCCAAACCCGAACGAGCGGCGGTCGATAGCAAGTTACTTTGTCTCAGAGGTTATCCCTCGACCTCATGGGCACCTGAATCATCGGTACCACGGGGGGCCTTGGGAGCAGCACTGCTCTTTTTTTCAGGCGCAAGAACGAGAATCATATTCTTGCCGTCAAGCTTTGCAGCGGCTTCCACCTTTGCCATTCCGGCGGTCTTCTCCTCAATCTTGTCGAGGATCTGCTTACCTAGTTCCGGATGGAAGACTTCCCTCCCACGGAACATAACCGTAATCTTCACCTTGTGGCCTTCAGCCAAAAACTTCATAACCTGCTTGGTCTTAGTGTCAAAGTCTCCCGATCCAATCTTTGGACGGTACTTCATCTCCTTCAACTGAGAGCTAACAGATTTACGCCTTGATTCACGAGCCTTTTGGGCGCTATCAAATTTGAATTTTCCGTAGTCCATGATTCGGCATACTGGAGGAATAGCATTTGGAGCAACTTCCACAAGGTCGAGATCCATGGCGCGCGCCATCTCATAAGCCTCAGCTGAACTTTTAATTCCAAGTTGGTTACCATCAGGGTCCACAAGTCGAACTTCGCGAGCCCTAATTCTTTCGTTAATACGAGGTTCACCAGGTTGTGCAGTGGATATTTAACATCACTCCCTAAAACAAAAATTACTAGCAGCAAACTGCTAGGAATAACTAAGCTTTCGCCGCTCTCTTTAACGAGGCGTCGTATCCGTTCCAATTGCCCGGCGACATAGGATCACCTAGGCGGTCCGAAGACACTTTTATCACAGAATAGGATTATTCTAGCACCCACGGCGATTGAATAGGTCAGAGAGCGAAGCCCATGCAGGATAATTTTGATGAAGAAAACAACGAGGCCATCAACGAAGAGGAGATGGATCGCATAAGAGACGAGATACGCTCGAGCGACCCTGAATTAATCATAGCTAATCACTGCTACGGGTTGTTCGAGCTAGCCGCCATTCACCTAACATCGAACCCTCCGAATCTTTACGCTTCAGCAATGGCTATCGACGCATTGGGGGCGGTCATTTCCGCTCTTGACGATCGCCTGACCACGACAAAGAACGATCTAAGCGATGCCCTTGCTCAGATTCGCCTAGCTTTTGTTCAGCTTTCGTCGATCGGAAGCACAAAGGCTGAGGACGAAGATTAGCGGTCCAGGCTGGCCATATTAGCGACTCAAAGGACCACAAAATTTGCCAGTTGCGCAATTTGGCGACACCAACGATCGATGAACACATTCAACTTCAAAAAAGATACGTCATCAATTGTTCTAATTGCAGCTCCCTTGGCGCTAAAGCGCTAAGGGAGAATGATACTTCTATCCATCGAGATTGTTTTTCATTCGACCCATAAGCACCGCTTAGTTCAAAGCTGCCCAACTAAACACCTTGGGCTTTTTTGAATGGCATGCCACTGCCCGGTCACAACCCATGCAATTTCTTTCAAAAACGTAGCACCGGAACGTCAAGCGACGAACAGACAAGGCTATAGTCACGCGCTTTATCTCTAAAATACCGTCAAATGCCGTTATATTTTTATAACTTTACAAATAGGTATAAGCATTATTATCATACAAACGATCAACTTAAATTGATGATTTTATTTTCATGCTTACACTCGCATGGTGATTAACTGCTGTTAGAGATATCGTTGATCATACAAAACCACCCAAAAAATGCAAATCCTCAATGTAAATTGATTTACTCCGGTAATCTTGGTATATTTTATATAGTTACGCGGAAGATATTTTTTTGGTTTTGACGATGTTTTGTTTCAATTACACAGTTTTAAAATGCGAGTGCTCGCCATCAAACCTTCAAAGTTCATCAATCGAGCCAATACCTGAAAATCTTCGAGTCGCTAAAGGTTGCGACACCTTCGAACAGAGTCACAACGCTCTCCTCGAAATAACTTCACCTGAGTATTGTCCACCTTCAGATGCCTTTGAAATATTTGAAGAACTTTTACCGAAGGTACTTGCATATTTTGAGGTTCAAGATCTGACATCGATACGAAGTGTATCGTGACAATTAGAAACGTCTCTAAGGTTGCCCTGCGAAACCTTAGGAGGAGCGTCAACCCACCAAAGCTGTCCGATCAAAGGTTTGAGATTCCTCAATTAAAAGGAGGCAACTGGTCACGAAATGCCATCAACATTCGTTACGTGGACGCTGGCGGCGGCCAAGATTGCGCCAACGAATTAGTTGCGGCTTTTGGACCGGACTACGACCTTGAGCAATATGGTATTCGCATAGTCGCATCTCCTCGCCACGCTGACCTACTCTTTGTAACCGGTTGCGTAACCACCAAAATGGCCGATCCACTTCGGCGAACCTATGAATCAATTCCTAACCCCAAAGTGGTAGTCGCCTGTGGCGATGCTGCAATCACAGGGGGCCCATTTGTCCGAGCTAAGCATTGCCTTGGTCCTGTATCTGGCACAATTCCGGTAGATCTATCAATTCCCGGCGATCCGCCAAGCGCAGCTTCATTGATCGAATTCTTCTCGAAGATATCAGGTCGAACTTCTCGATGATGACCCTCTTGGCTACCTTGGTCATTATCTATATTGCTGCCATTGGCGCTACGGTTTTGCCACTGTCGCCTAAAGGCATCCTCCTTGCCACCTCAACATCCAACTTTCTACTTTCAGGGGTTGGACTGGCTATAGGGCTATTACAAATATCTAGCAATAAAGCAACCCAAGTTGCGATCCACTTTGGAGATTCAGGGATGGCCCTGACGTATTCGATTTCGAATCTTGGTGCGCTTTTTCTTATATTGCTCTCGTTTATCGCTATGACTACCGTCGCATATGGTGCAACCCAAAATCCAAATAGTGCGGTAGTTTCAACAAATATTGCACGATCCACATTTATCTTCTCGATGATGACGGTAGTCTTCGCCAACAATGGCCTAGCCTTTACCCTGGGTTGGGAGTTGATGACTCTAAGCTCTGCACTCCTCGTAGTAAGCGATGTAAAGAAGTACCCTTCGGCCAAAAGTGCCCTTACTTGGTACCTTTCAATGTCGCAAGTAAGCGCGGTCTCGCTTATTCTGGGCTTCTCAACATTTTCTTCGTCGAATTCCAAAGGTAATTCTCTCTGGTTGGCCTCGTTTACTACGATCAGCCCCAAAGCTGTATCACCCTTAGCTATTGGGTTATTACTCCTCGCGTTTGCTATAAAGATGGGGCTATTTCCGCTCCACGTTTGGCTACCGAAGGCTCATCCCGCTGCTCCAGCTGAAATATCGGCTCTAATGAGCGGAGCGATGGTAGCAATAGGCGTTTACGGAATGGTACTAACCCTCTCTCGCCTCGATGGCGCTGCAAGCATCTACTTTGGTGAGGGACTAATAGTGATAGGGGCGATAACCGCTGTCTACTCAATAATCAAAGCGGCAGTCGAGGACGACTTAAAGGTACTACTTGCTCAATCTACTAGCGAAAACATGGGACTTATCGCTATCGCCATTGGAACATATCTATGCGCGCTTCGCTCCCATGAAATATATGTCGCAAATAGCGCTCTTTTAGCGACGATCCTTCTAACTTTTGCACACGCCTTCTTCAAGCAGGGGCTCTTCATGGCTGCCGGTTCGATCTATCGAGCAAGCAAAACCAAGAGCATCAATGATTTAGGTGGCATCGGCGGCAAGATGAAGTTCACAACCGCAACATTTGCGGTTGGTGCAATCGGGGCAACCGCACTTCCCCCTTCTTTGACTTTCATAGCTGAGTGGCTACTACTTCAAACACTATCCCACGCAACTACACAGAGCGCGACCGTTCCCACATTACTCAAGATCTTGTTTCCAGTGGCGGTGGCCGCGATTGCCCTGACAACCGGATTAGCGGTGGTGACCTTTACAAAAATCGTTGGAGTAGCAATACTTGGCACTGCTCGTAGTGAATCTACAAGTCGTGCTAAAGAGGTACCGAAAAGCGAATGGATCACCCCACTTCTAGCATCGAGTGCGACCATTGTTCCCGCTCTCGCAATTGGTCTGGTAACCCGACTAATCGATAGAGCGCTCTCTCTCCACCTCTCACTCTCACCACAATCGCTCTTTACTTTGAGAGTTCCACTATTTAGGGCATCGATTACTCCGATAGCCATATTTATCCTGTTGGTCGCAGTTATGACGTCGCTTTGGATCATCTCGCGACTTCTCTCAAGACGTTTTTCTAACCAAACGGTAGAGATTCCATGGGGATGTGGCGCAGTGGCTATCGATCCAATCTTTCAGTCAAACGCCTCTGGCTTTGCTGAACCAGTCCTTCGCATCTTCGACGACGTCATAAACCCCGGCAAAGACCTGGAGGTAAGCCACTCTTCGGAGTCCACATACATAAGTCAGCGACACCTTCGAGCAACTTTAGTTAGCACAGACATGGTAGAGGAACGGCTAATCCGCCCTCTGATAAAAGTTACTGAGAAAGTTGCCCTCAAAATCAGAACTATTCAAGGCGGAAGCATACACCTATATTTGATCTACGCACTGATCGGGCTAATCGCCGTGATTGCACTTTCGAGCATATGAGGAAGCAGTGTTGACAAAATTAATTCCATCTCTTCTCCAAGCACTATTAGTTTTAGTAATCTCGCCCCTTCAAATTGGGATCATCAGAGCTACTAAAGCACGCCTAGAGGGCAAAGGTCGAGGAAGGTTAGCTCAACCGTGGCGCGAGATAATCAAACTCTTCAAGAAGGAGACGATTCACTACAAGAGTGGATCCGCAGTTGTAGAGATAGGGTCGATCGCTGTACTTGGTTCTTCGCTAACCCTCGCCCTAGTGATACCGTCGATTACCCTCGCAACGGTAATTCGTCCCGACCTATTTGTAATAGTCTCTATCCTTACCATCAACGCCGTAGCACAAGGGCTCATCGGGTTGGCGAGCGGAACATCTTTTGGCGGATTGGGTGCCAGCAGACACATCACACTTCTGGCATTGACCGAACCTACCCTCCTGATATCGATCTACGCCCTATCAATCACGGACCACACCACCAATCTTGCATCTATAGTCGCGATTAGATCAAACGACCCAATTCAAATAGTTTCACCAGTTGGACTACTTGTGGTAATCAGCCTGGTAATAGCCGTCATCTCAGAAGCAGGACGTCTTCCGGTCGACAACCCCTCCACCCACTTAGAGCTAACGATGATCCACGAGGCGATGACGCTAGAGAGCTCAGGGCGCAACTTCGCCTATCAAGAACTCGCCTCCTGGATCAAGTTGACGGTTCTATCCGCCCTAATTATGAACCTTCTCGTACCTTGGCCAATTGCTCCGCGGCTATCTCTAGAGGTGATTCCATCGGCTCTACTCTTGCTGTCAAAGGTAGCCCTCGTTGGATCACTAATAGCGGTTGCCGAGATATTTCTAGCCAAAGTTCGCCTCTTTCGTGTTCCAGAGCTACTCGCTGGCTCACTAGCAATTGCCTTCATCGCCGTCATAATTTCGGGAGTTACCGCACCATGATCTTCACCCTCCAACTTTGCGCCGGAACCCTCTTGATAAGCACGATCGTAATCGCATGGAGGCGTTCACTAAGGTCTAGCGCACGTCTCCTCTCAATTCAGGGCATAGCAATAGGTACCGGATTGATTGCGGTAGCCGTTCAAAGAGGGGTGGTAGCAGGCGTTGTCGTCGGGATCGGCGTCCTAGGGCTCAAGGCTTACCTACTTCCGCTATTGATTCAAAGGCGCTTACGTTTAATGAGCGAAGACTCGGAAAAGCTGGGCACCCAAAGCGACGAGGGGCGTGACGACACTTACCTCAATCCAACCGCAGGGGTATTCGTCTCCTCGATACTCATCGGCGGTTCATTCGTGGTAACGGGCCCTCTCTTTGCCAATTCTGAATCAACCTCCTCGTCGCTCACTCCCACCGGTATCGCCCTGGTGTTGATTGGATTTCTAATTATCGCCTCTCGTCGAAGAGCAGTTTCGCAATTGATTGGTTTCGTGGTCGTCGACAACGGCATCACCGCAACTGCGCTCTTTGTCTCCGGCGGAGTACCTACATTGGTTGAGCTCTCCGCCTCTATCGACGTACTCCTAGTAGTGATTATTCTCCAAGCCTTCACCCATAGACTTCGAGGTCACTTCGGGCATACAGATATCAGCAAACTACGAGAGCTGCACGATTGATGAACTACCTACTAATCCTTCCATTTGTTATGGCCCTAGCCACTACCGGAATGATCTACTCACTTAGGTCAACAGCTTTAAATCGACTTGCTCCTACCCTTACCAGCATCACCATATTTCTCACAGGTATCCTTCTCATAACTTATAGTTCCCCCTATCGAGTCTTCTTAGGAGGATCGTTGCGAGTTGATCCGATTAGCGCATGGATGCTAGTCACCGTGGGCGCTGTGGGATTTACCGCAACTGGCGCTGGGTTAAATTCGAAGGTAAGTCGCCAATATGGAGCCCTACTAACCATATTTATCTTCGCCATGTCGCTTGCGGTAGAGGCTGACAATATCGGAGTAATGTGGTTCGCGATAGAGGCTACCACCGTAGCGACGGCATTTCTGGTTAGTCATTCCGGCACTAGGAGTCTGCTAAGCAATCCACGCTCACAGTGCGATATCGGGCCTATGCTATTCAAGGTCTTTGATTTTGGGTAATGTCGCCGACTAAAAGGTGGCCGAGGCTCTTAGTTGTCCTGGTTTTGCCA
>JAJZFV010000040.1 GCA_021805205.1 Actinomycetes bacterium
CACTTCCCAACATAGATATATTCTACCTGACAAGGACAAATGCTGCTTTAACCACACAGAAAAACCCTAACTTGGAGGCCACGATTTTCCAGGCTGGAGTAGTGCATTATTTAGCAGCGTCCTAGGTTTATAGAGCCTTTGCCTCAAGAGGCTGCTCTAGCAGATCACCGATCGCACTCTAAAGGAATAGTTACCCTGAAAATGTCGGCTGGCATAGGCGACTCAAACCGTCCTTCGCAGAACGAGCCGATCTCTACCAAGACCAAATCGCTGCTATACGACGACTCATTCACCACACCAAAGAGACAACTTTATCTAAGTGATTCCAAAGTCTTCGAGGTGGGTTCAAATAATGATGTAACTGATGCTTGCGTAAAAAACATCACACCAAGACAACTATCCTGTGCTTTAGCTACAAGCTGTTTGTAACAGACAAAAAGGAGCTCAGTCGGACGACTGAGCTCCTTTTTTACAATTTACCAACAGCGCCTCACGCCCTAGCGCAACTTTTACATAAGCTACCTAGTCGTGGGCGCAGCTACTTTAAAGGTGAGTTGAATTGCTAATAGGTTACTTATCGATAGTTGACATATCGGGGTAGCGATCTCCCGCAGTAACTCCCATTGGGAAGACTGCCTCGATCTCGGCTAGCTCATCCGCAGAGAGCTCAACGTCCAAAGATGAGGTATTTTCAACCAATCGATCTGAACTGGTAGTACCAGGAATTGCTACGATATCGTCACCCTTAGAGTAGAGCCAAGCAATTGCGAGCTGCGCTGGTGTAACTCCCTTGTTGGCGGCGAGTTCGCTTACCTTCTCTACCAATTCAAGGTTCTTCGAGAAGTTGTCGCCTTGGAATCGTGGATGGCGCCTTCGGGTATCATCAGCGGCTAGGTCATCGACTGACTTAAATCTCCCCGATAGCATTCCTCTACCAATTGGGCTGTACGCAACAAAACCGATTCCAAGTTCGCGAAGAGTTGGGAGGATCTCAACCTCAACGTCCCTGGTCCAGAGTGAAAACTCGCTCTGAAGTGCGGTAATGGGATGAACGGCGTTAGCTCTTCGAATGGTCGAAGCCGAGGCCTCCGAGAGGCCGATATAGCGAACTTTACCCTCCTTTACCAATTCACTCATGGCGCCAACTGTCTCTTCGATCGGAACATTTTTATCAACGCGATGCTGGTAGTAGAGGTCTATATGGTCTACGCCAAGACGACGCAGCGATGCCTCAGCGGAGCGGCGAACGTACTCGCCATCGCCACGGACTCCAAGAAAGGCTCCTGACTCGTCGCGAACGTTTCCGAACTTAGTTGCCAGTTGAACTTCATCGCGCCTCGAAGCGATCGCCTTTCCAACTAATACTTCGTTGGTAAATGGTCCGTACATGTCCGCGGTATCAAGGAAAGTTACTCCTAGATCAAGAGCCTTATTGATGGTTGCTATTGCACCTTCTTCACTTCTTCCTGCATAGAAGTCGCTCATACCCATGCAGCCCAACCCAATTTTTGAGACGTTTAATCCCTGTGATCCGAGGTTTACTTTACGCATCTGACTCTCCTTGAATGGTGCACTCTCTACTTTTACACCCTCAATCCTAATCGATAGTTGCGTGAGCAACTTATTTGCCCTACTCCGATGCACCTGCTGAGTCGTCTAAGACCGCCCTCTTACCATAGATGTACCAAGAGATCTCGATTACTCGTTATCCGGCTTCAACCACTCTTGGCTCTTCCCTGCATCGCTATTTTTATCAGCAGATATCAGCCGCGCCACAATTTTAGTTGAGAGTTCACCCTTGACTAAGAGAGAGAAACTGAGTGCTACCACGACCCCAGCCGACAGTACCCTCTGGCTATAACTTGCGGCAAGGTTATAGGTCTCGGTCGCAACCACCAACGAGAGGGAGCCCTTTAGCCCCAATATCCCTACGCTTGCCCCCTCTCGGGCACCTCTATGGCGAAGCCTAAAATAAGCGATAGACACTAAGGGCCTGAAGGCGACGTCAGTCGCGACGAAGAGGATCAACGCAACTAAGTAGGCAGAAGAGATTGAAAATAGAGGCAACGGAATCAGGGCGGAAACAGCAACAATGACTGATAACTCGCTTACCTCACTTATCAGGTCCACGATAGCTAAAGGTCCAGACGCGCTAAAGAGACCGAGGATAAATAGGGCCAAGTAAGGAGAGAAGGATATGTGTTCAAAGCCGATGTAGATCAAAACAAAGAGAAGAGGTGAGGCCAGCCGCAGGAGGCGCCTCCCAAGATCGCCCCTGGTACCCAAGTACAGTATTGCACCTAGGGCTAGTGCGACAGCTAGCTGAAGCATGAAGCTCACCACCCCAGATAAGACCTCTCCACTAGCAGTTGTCGATATGTGCGAGTGGCCCCCTTGTAGAAGGGATATGCATTGAGCAAAGATAAGCAGAGCTATAGGGTCATTAACTACCGATTCCCCTTGGATAATCGTCAAAACTCTCTGCGGTAGCCTTATCCGACCCAGCTGATTAAAGGCGAGGACTGGATCGGTAGGAACGTAGGCTACCGCTGCTAGCAGGATGAAGTAGACAGATCCACTTGCAAAGGGGCGAAGTATCGATCCCACAAAGGCGATTGTTAGCAGCGTAAGGCCGAATCCGTAGACGATGACGTCGAATAGGTGTTTTGAGATCGTCTCCCATCCAATTTCTACGCCACCAAGGTAGATAACAAAAGCTAGGGCGACATCGATCACCGAGTGGTTGAACGATAAAAAGTTGAGATTCGCTCTGATATGAAAAAGAGCAAATCCCAGAACTGCACCTACAACAATCGCATTTTGCGACAACAGGTCTATCCGCCGTTGCCCTAAAACTAGGACGACTACGAGAATTGCTTCAACCGAAATAAGCACCGCAAAAGTTGTCATCTATTCCTACTCAATGCTACGACCTTGAACTTCTATCAGTACCATCTCAACAGAATCAGGAGAATTAGACGAAATTAATGATCTCCAATCGAAACCCACGAAGCGAGATGCAGTAAATTTCAAATAGCATGTAGATCAAGTTCAGATTTTGCTGCTAGAGAGCGGCAAAATGGTTTGAACGACTCGCATACATCTACGGTTTGGGGAAGTAAGAGCATATGTCGAGACCCTTGCGATTCATCGCAATAATAATTTTGATTGCAGGTGCAACCTTTGGAGCGATAAAGGTTGTTAGCAAAAACACCTCCTCATCATCGAAGGTAGCTACAAAAAGCCCCTCGACAACTGCAGCAGGTAGCTCAGCTTCAAAGAGCAAGAATGTGTCGACATCCAAAGGTGTGAATGCTTCAAACGCCAGTGTTACCCTTCCCAAAGAGATGACAAAGGCGCTCACTCCAGCCGTTCTTGCTCCAGGATCAAATCCTTCGGTACTGCCTGGGCCAATTTTGATAGCCGATCGGTCCAATAACCGATTGATAGTAGTCAATCCACAGGGATCGATAGTTTGGGAATTCCCGCGCCCCGGCGATCTTGCGCCAGGCCAAACCTTCAACATCCCCGACGACTCCTTCTTCACCCCAGACGGAAAGTACATCATCGCAACTGAAGAGGACGACTTTGTAATATCAGTGATTTCAATCGCAAAGCATAAGATCATCTATCGCTACGGAACTCCAGGTCAATCTGGAATGGGGCCGAACCAACTCTGGAATCCTGACGATGCTATGATGCTGCCGGACGGATACATTATCTCACCTGACATAAAAAACTGTCGCATACTGCTACTTCATCCCGGTGATCCAAGTCCTGTTCATATCTACGGCTTGTCAACCAATGCTTGCCTGCATAACCCACCGTTACGGTTTGGAAGTCCAAATGGTGCCTTCCCAATGACCAACGGCCATTACGTCGTCACCGAGATCAACGGCGATTGGATCAATGAGATGGGTATTGATGGAACCATCTACCAGAGCTTTCACGCTCCAGGTATTTTGTATCCATCCGATACAAATGAAGTCAGTCCCGGAGTATTCCTGACCGCCGACTACTCTAATCCCGGCACAGTAGAAGAGTTCACCTCCAGCGGACAAGTACTTTGGAGGTACTCTCCAACCGGGGTCGATGCCCTAAATCAGCCCTCCTTAGCCCTTCCGCTACCCAATGGCGACGTAGCCCTAAATGACGATAAGAATAACCGAGTAATAGTGGTCGACCCCACGACCAATAAGGTTGTATGGCAGTACGGAACTGGAATAGCTGGAAATGCCAATGGTCAACTAAATAACCCAGACGGAATCGACCTCGCCCCGCCGTTCTCGTTACTTGTTACCAAGACGCCGTATATCGGTCAACCTCAACTTTCATCCCTTGTGCAATCGTCGAATACGATCTCAGCGATGCCAACCGCTCAGTCCACCTCGAAGCTGTCGGTAGAAGCTAGTGCTACCCTTCCAGCTCCGACTGAAAGAAGTTCAGTTGTAGCGACAAAGAATGGCCTAATGAATCTCGGTGGTCTCAACGCCTCTGGAACTTCAACTGCAAGTACATACTCGATAGACCTGATTACAAAATCCAAATCCAAAACGATATCCGTGAAGTTCGGTCCTTCGACCAACCTCCAGATTCCGTCACACGATGCTGCTGCTGCATTTTTAGGAAACGCTGCATACCTATTCGGTGGTGGACAAGCATCAACCATTGGTACAGTGGAGAAACTTCAAGCTGGTGCAGTGTCGGTAACTGGCAACCTACCAAAGCCAAGGTCAGACCTCTCTTTGGTTCAAACTCAGTCGACCGCATATCTAGTTGGGGGCTATAACGGCAGTGTCCTCGATCCAAATGTCCTCTCTACCACCAACGGTCAAACCTTCAACACAGTAGGTCAGATCGTCTACCCGGTAAGGTATGGCGCAGCTGCACTCTTTGACGGAACTATGTATATCTTCGGAGGAGAGTCCGGTGGAACCGTCACTACCAATATTCAAGCTATCAATCTTGAAAGTGGCCAATCCGAGATCGTAGGGCAACTCCCTGTGGCACTTCAAGGAGCTAGCGCTGACGTGCTGAATGGCAAGATATATGTGATTGGCGGTGCGACCACAAGTGGCTCAATGACGTCTGGAATCTATCAATTCGATCCCACCACAGCGATGGTCACAGTGGCCGGAAATCTCCCAACTCCCCTTGGCTTTAGTGGATCGAGCGTCTATGGCGACCATATTGTCATCGTTGGTGGTGAAACTTCTCCAACTTCACTTTCGGCTAAGGCGTACGTCCTTGGAGCTTTTGCCACAAAGAAGGCCTAATTCGATACTTCAAGCAAATTGCTAAGCCAAATACCGGAGGTAGGATCTTCACTTTTGGATAGATCGTTCAATCAAAAACAAAAAATTAGCAATCTTTGAAAAACATTAGGATAAGTGTCTCAATGAGAAGCCACCAAATGAAGTACGCTCCACCCCTCGGTGCCGTGGTATGAATTCGAATTGTGATAGCAGATTCGACGCCCTAAATGAACATCGAATCAACAGCCAAAAATGATAAAAGAACTAAGCAACTGCGATAACGCTAGGAACCTGAACGCCTAAAGCGGTCTAGCCACCGCTTCCTCGTCCTCGTCCTCGAGAAGATTAGAGATAACTCGATCAGCAAATGCAGCGGCCTCAAGATAGGCGTCATTCAAGTCCTTGACGTAACTTGGACTTAGATCAGATTGAATCAATTGGAGGTCTCCACATTCAATTGACTCAGCAGTTTTCAAAATTTGCCCCAAATGGCCCTTATAGGTTTCTAGGGCATCTGCCACTTCAACATCTAGGGGAAGCTGTGCCACGATCTCATGGCGAGGTACTCCGATAAGGACGTCAAGGTAAGAAACTAGACCTGTAGTGTAGGCCTCTTGACCAATGGGAAGACCCTCTATCAGTGCTAAATTTTCGCAGAGCCGTGCGCGTAGGAGAGCCATGGTGAACTGCTCCCTCGGAATCGTAACCGAGTCCGAAAGTGATAACAAAATAGCCCAGGTCTTTAGGCGACGAAGTCCAATAATCGATATCGCCTCCGCAATCGATCTCACCTCTCGCGCCATGCCGTGATTGGTCCCATCCGCCGCGATCTTCAAGAGGCGGTACGACATCGGTGGATCGGCCATCACCAAATCGCTAACTTCCGAGATCGATACGTCCTCGCTAGAAAGCTTTACCATCAAGCTCGTGGAGGAGAGGGAGGATGGAGAGATCGTCTGACCCTCTAGCAGTTGCGGGCGGGCTAGGGCAGACCCTTGAAATAGCGAAAAACCGAGATCGTGGCACTTCTCTATATCGGCCCAAGTCTCAACTTTCTCAGCAAGAAGTGTGACGGGGGAACCCTTAAGATGTGATGAAATCGATTCGAGCTGCTCTACAGTCGCTAGCTGTACGTCAACCTTGACATAGGAAGCGTATGGAAGGAGTGCTACTAGGCGATCGTCGACTTCGATGACATCGTCGAGCGCCAGGTGGAATCCCTTCGATTTCAATTGGGCGCACCCCATCAGGAGTGACTCGTCTGCCTCTAAATCCTCAAGTATCTCTATGACGACCTTATCTGCTTCAAAAGCAATGGGGATCTCACCTTCGATCAGCGATCGATCACCGTTGATGAAGAATGGCTTACCATTCGAAAGATTCACCATCCCCAGAGTCTGTGCGTTTAGCATCAACTCAGCGCTAATACGTTCGTGGCGCACACCGGCAAAATGATTCGCCGCACCGTTAGTTCGAAAGAGTATCTCGTAGGCGACAGTCTTTAGAGTATTGTCATAGATAGGTTGCCGAGCTAAAAAGACAGATGTTGGCAATGTGCTTCCCTACTACTAATGCACCATCAGTGCACTCCATAGAGCTAAGGTTCGGCACATATTCGCCCTATGTTTACTTCTATTTTCGAAGAGCCACAAAGGCACAATTCAATCTGGAAGCTCGGCGCTTTGCAGGTTAATAATCTTTGATTTCCTCTTAATTTTTATTGAATAAATCGGAGTTCTCACGCCTGACAATATTCTTCTGAACTTTACCGGTCGAGGTTCGAGGAAGTTGACCAACGATGACGACCTCTTTGGGAACTTTGAAACCGTCGATCTTATCCTTTAGCCTACCCAACAACTCGTCTTTGTCGATTTCCCTACCCTCTTTAGGAACAATAAAGGCAGTGATTGCCTCACCCCATCTTGGATGCGGAAGTCCGACTGCAATTACCTCCGCCACGTCATCACTAGAAGCGTAGATAGCCTTTTCAACTTCGATCGATGCAACGTTTTCTCCACCGGTCTTAATGACATCTTTGAAGCGATCCTCAAACCATAGGATTCCGTCTTTATCGAAGAAGCCTGCATCTCCTGAGTGGAACCATCCGAATTTAAAGGCCTCTCTCGTGGCATCAGGATTCTTGAGATAACCGGTCATTGATTGAGGGGATCGATAGACGATCTCGCCACTTTCACTGGGACCCAAAAGTGCCCCAAATTCGTTCATAATTCCAACCAAAGTATTTACCTCAGGCGTACCTACAGCACCAGAGTGGCTAAGTTGATGCTCTGGTCTAAAGACGGTGGTAACTGGATTCATCTCGGTTTGACCGAATCCAAGGGTGAAATCGCACTTTAAAATCTCCATGCACTTGCGCAGAAGCGCATCAGGCATCGGAGCCATAGCATAAAGGGCAAGGCGTAAAGATACGATTTCGGCGCCTTCAATCCTTGGATTATCGAGTAGTTCTCTAAACATGAAGGGGAGGCCAAATATCAAGGTCGCCTTCTCTCCTTCGATGACATCGATCAATGAATCAGAGGTAAAACCTCTCATCATCACCAATTTCGCGCCAACCGCGATACACGGGGTTGCCTGGCCGTTTAGTTGTGCAGTATGAAACAGTGGCATCATGCACGCAACGACGTCGTGGCGGTCGTATTTATTCTCGACCGCGACCCCGAGGCTCTCGAGATATACCGCCAAGTGTGACGAAACGACCCCTTTCGGCGCCGAGGTTGTCCCAGAGGTGTAGAGGTAGCTTAATGGGTCACGGTCCTCGACGTAGACTTCGGGCTCGCTCTTAGGTTCGGCCGAAATCAATTCGTCGAAGAGGTAAAAATTACGATTACTTGGTTCCATTTCGAAGGGTACATTGAGGCCGGTTGCCACAATTACATCTCGAACTTGTTCATTTTCAAAGAGAGATGGCGAAACAGCTTTGAGCAGTTGACTTTCTACTACTATCGCCTTTGCCTCCGAATGGTCGAGGACATAAGTTATCTCGTGACTCTTCCAGCCAAGATTGATCGGGACGCAGATTATTCCTACCTTGGCCATGGCGTAGTATGAGATGATGAACTCGGCGCTATTTCCGGACATCAATGCAACCGCATCACCTCGGCCAAATCCTAATGAGATCAAGGCGTGAGCAAATTTATTCACCTGATCATTGAGTTGTTGGTAGGTAAATCGCCTCGATCCGTCAACCAGTGCCACTTTTGACGGGTAACGCCACGCTGTCCGTGTCAGCGAGTCGCCTATATTTACGCGTGTGATCAGGTTTTCTTCGAGCTGCTCTCGCATCTTTGTCCCCCCGAATGCTATTGCAATACATAGATGACGATAACAGAGAAATCAATGCCTTGCCATCTAGTAGTTATCTTTATGGATCGATTGAATCAGCAACCGGCAAATTTCTACGGCACAACGCGATTTTTTGAATTTACGTCACCCCTTTCGGCTAGAGCAAAGATAAAAGCTTCTACATGGGAACTATTGATCAAATTATCACGGTTGTATCAAATAAAGGGCTAACTGGATAAGGTTTATGGATTTAACCGTCTGACTACAAGCGGAGAGTCCCTACCAGATTTGAAGAAGAGTTACACTTTCTTCAGCTGTACAGACGTTAGTCGCTGCCTTGTGGGAGCTTCGCCCGGAATTCAAAAGCAACGGAGCCAAACTGGCAGGGATGGGGGGCACAGCTAAGACGATTACGACTAAGGCTGATAATCACTCCAGATTGAGCAAAGATCTTTCTATCTCCAATCTTATACCATGGTTTGAAAGTGCCAATTGGGAAGTGGAATCATCTAAATTGCCACCTGATAGGACTGGTTAGATCTGCACTTTTCAATAATTGAGCACTCTCTATAAGCCTTCGATAATGATTTGAGCACGTCGACCACCTGTTAGAGAGGCCTTGTACTTAGCTCGTCGTCGTGTTTGGTTGACAATTTTGGGAGCCTTTAATTTGGCGAAGTGGAATTTCGGTCACAGCCTCGAGGGCCTAAGCTCTATGGCGATGGGCGGTAACAGAAAAGAGTTAGACACATCGACCCGGCGAATACTCGCTATTGGACTACCATCACTTGGCTCAGTTCTCTTGCCACAGCTCTATCAGCTAACCGATGCCACAATAGTTGGCCACGTAGGAACGAGATATTTAGGGGCCCTAGGTTTAGGCCAGTCAACTGTCTCATTCGTCTTCGCTCCCCTAATCTCTCTCAACTTTGCAGTGATTTCAAGGGCTGCACGAGAGCGGGTACAGGATAACGATGGGATAACGAGCAGTGTCATCGATACCACCAACTCCTTTATTGCCATCTCTCTGGTAGCCGCAATCCTTCTGGTAATTGGTGGCCTATTTATAATTCCACATCTGGCTCCGACGCAAACGATTGCGTTGGGAGCGTCGCGATACTGCTACATCATCGCAATTTCATTTCCCGCCACATTTGCTATCAGCTCGTTAATGGCTAGATTCAATGGCTCTGGGAAGAACCTAAAGGCACTTCTAATCCTCCTTGCATCATTAGTTTTGAACCTTAGCCTCGAAGTAATCTTCGTCTTTGTCTTGAAGCTAAATGTAGTTGGTTCCGCCCTCGGTACGATGATTGCAGATACGACAACTGCAATCTTTCTCCTGCGAGATCAGGCGGTTCCGATTCCAAGGCTATCGTCAATCTTGAAAAGTCTTAAAAAGGAGCGGGAGTTCTTCGGTATCGCTCTGATTCCCCTCATCAGTCGCTCTATTCTCTTGGTACTCGCACTTTCAGGATCGATATACGTTGCAGGTCACTACGGCACATTGACTCTAGCGACCTACTCGCTGGGAGAGACGATCTGGTTAACTCTTGGGATGGGCTTCGATGCATTAGCGGTTCCGGCCCAGGTCTTGATAAGCGAAGCCCGAGCCATTGGAGATTATCCAAGTGCAAAGAGGGTCGAGAGGAACCTTACCGCGGTCGCAATTGCAATCGCAATCGCCCTCGGATTAGCGGCGATCGCGTTGAGATCCTTGGGAGCTTCGGTTATCACCTCCGATAAAACACTCGTTTCATACCTCTCATTTGTCATCATCGCCGTCGCTGTTACATTGGCCCCTACGGCAGTAAGTTTCGTCGCTGACGGCGTTATTGCGGCATTCGACGACTACCGATCTCTACGGATTACCACGGCGGCTTCATTCGCTGTGATGGTACTCTCCTTCACCGTTGTCGTTGCCGTCACAAAAAAGGTTACTTACCACACCATATGGATACCATTTATCCTCTGGATCATAACCAGGGCAGTTACCAGTTACTTAGTTACGGCCCGCCTCCTTAGGAGATGGCACAGATCGATAGCATAAATAAAGTCACAAACAATTGACGTCCACAGAACTACGACGATCAACGCACTTCGTGATAGCTAAAAGAAAGCTTCGATGGAAGTTCGAATTGCCATCTACTTGCAAAAACTGACTCTCCAGAGTAGGAAACAACTAACTCTTAGCCCATTTGGAGGAGTTCTTGCAGCCTCTAACCGCCTTGATATCGATTTACAAAATTAGCGACCGTAGCATTGATGTGATCGGCGTAGTCGACGTTGGTCGAGGTATCAACGAGGTGAATACCTTCGGAGTATGGAGCTATCGAGAGGTTTAGGCCCCCCGATGAGACGTACGAAGTTACTCCATTTTGAAGCGTCTTATGTCCACTTCCATCAACCAAATAGACGCTTGAACCCTGCTTAGTCAATGCCCCCACCGTAGCGGTTGACGAGGAGAGTTCGGGGGTGCAACCAATCAGGGTTGCATTTGAAGTGGCACTAAATGTTGGCGTTAGCGCAGTGCCATCAAAGAGCTCACCTTTAGTTCGTGATCCAACTTGAGAGCAGATACCTACCGTTACAGTGCTTCCTTTTAGAACTTCGGTGGCTACGACATTTGAGGAAGTGATCTTCTGCACCGAACTCCAAGCCGAGGTGCCTTCAGAGAAGTACTCGATAGTAGTTGAGGTTCCTTGGACCACAACTGCAACTACCCCATCTGCCAAACCATAGATTCCCTTCACCACTGCTCCTTGGGGCAATGCAGGAAGAGCGGTAAATATCGATCCAGCTGGAGTGCCTGAGGTAATGGTTCCACCTCCCTCGGCGATGTAGAGGCGATCGTTGGACAGAGCTAATGGATCAATTATTCCAGCCATCTTTGCATCCACGCCGACCGAGTTCCAGCTATGGCCGTAGTCCTTGGTAAAGACGATGGGTGAACGAAGAAGAGACTGGAATGGATAGAAGCCCAGAACCCCTCCCAAATTAGGATTGTAGGCATAGGCAATTCCAGATTCACCTGAGATACCTGGTGGTGTAATAAAAGAAGCGCTCTTGGTAGCTGTATTGAAGTCAAAGAGTTCATAGAAACCACTGTTGTTTGCGGTCAACCAGACGTTATTGCCTCCAACGTACCGGAGCTGAGTGAGCTCATCTCGGTTCAGTAGGGGCGCATTACCGGTAGCACTGGGCGACGATACGGCATTGGTAAATGAGCCACACCCTGCCAGAAGCATGGATGTCGTAGCTAGCGCGAAAAGCCGATTGCGGTTCAATTCGAGATCCTCATCTTTTTATTTTGTGTAGAAGCTTTTGGTGTAACGGTCCTAAAGGTGGAGGCCAATCATCCGGCGAGCTTGGCTAACTCATTCTTTATTAAATTGACGTAACTAGATGAGAATTCCGAGGAGCCTGTATTTACAATCAATCCCCTTTCCACACCCTTCTTATCGATAAAATACTCCACCTGGGTGTGGACTACCATTCCAATCTGCGTGGTTCGGACCTCAATGCCGTAGTTCTTCCAAATCGAAGCTAGGGCACTCTCGGAACCAGTCAAGTAGTACCAGTTTGGCAGCGATGCCAACCCCTCCGATTTTGTAAAGTTGGCTACGTCGGCCACAGAGTGAAAGATAGGGTTAGCAGCTACCGCAACTAAAGCCACACTCTTCCCCTTTGCTCCAAGTTGAAGATCGGCCTGTTTTATCTCCTGAGCCATCAGTGGACATGTGTCGTAACATACCGGATCCAAAAACGTAAGGATTACAGGACGCCCCTTTAGGTCGGCCAATGAAATCCTTTGACCGTTGTATGAGGTAAGGCTAAACGATGGGGCGACCTTGGTCACGGAAGTTATGCCGGAAGAGTCGACGATCGCCATCTCACCCGATGCTGGCCCAACTAGCGCTAAAACCGCAACCAAAGAGGAGATTACTGTAGCAATCGATCCAACCGTAAAGGCACTATAGCGAACTATGGGATTGAGTTCAATCGGGGCAACCTTCTCTTCCGCTTCAACTTCCACCGGAGGTCTAAGCAGTGACAATGCAACGAGAATAAGAGGAAGCCCAGTGTTGAAGTCGGTGGCAGTCGATGAGAAGATTCCAAAGTCTTGCCCCAACCACCACGCACTAAAGGCTACCGCTACGACTATCCCAACCGACACCTTCCTGATTGGTCTTAGGAAGATGGCAAATGCACCTAGAAGCGGCAAGAAGACCAAGAGAGCATTTGCTGCAACTGGTGACGAATTAGCAAAATTGGTGAAAGAGGCGATCACCGAGGAGATGAAGTGAGGTTGATTTGCAGTAGCCATGGCCCCGGTCATCGTAGATATGCCGTGTGTAGCCCAATAACCTTCATATGGGAGAGCCTGCAGAACAGCACCGATTAGCAGAAATACCGAGATGAACCCCTCGTAGAGGCGATCTCTAAGAACAGCATCCCTACCTCTTTCGGCCATGAGAATTACGATGGCAACAAATCCATAGATGACCACGGCTGATGGGGCACCAGTTAAAAACGAGGCCCCGGCGTACAATATTCCAAAACCGTTACCGCCTATTAGGACCACGACCGACCATGCTACGGTGATGTAACCGAGAACCCGCCTAGCAGCCCCTCTGCGCAGCGTTAGGTATCCAATTCCGATAGATATCTGAAGGAAGGCAGCGATTAGGTCAACTTTTGTAGGTTGGGCGTTCCATATCCGAAGTATCACTTCCACAAAGGAGGCGAGCGGACTGGGTAAGCCGGTTGTTGCCGGCTGAGCTACATTCGATACAAACCCACCGGGCATATTTGGTCGAAGCTGAAAGAGGCCATCTATCACCCAAAGAATTCCAAACGACCTTCCCAAAAAACGAATCCTAGGAGAGGTCGAGAGGTCATCTCCCTTACTAGCCCACTTGCTTAGCCTCTGGGGCTTGAATGCTGAGCTTAGATCGAAGAACCTGTCTAAGAGCAGATACAACAAGAAGAAAAGTAGTGCTGCCCCTAGAGCGATCAAGAGCCCCTTGTAGAGATTGGAGGCAAGCGCTCCAAAGTCCAAAGAAGAACTACCCATACCTGGCATTTAATAATCCTTTTCAACTACAAATTCCGCAATAAAACTTCCGACGCCATTGGCCCTCTCTAAGGGCAGAATGACTCCTCTTAGTTGCCCACCCAATACCTCAAAGCTGCATTGACTTCCTCCCAGAACAACTGTGGTGAGTCCGTACTATTGGTACAGTCTTCGAAACTGGTGTTGTAAATACAAGAGACTTTGATGTGGGTGTAGTAGTGGCCAACCCCACCTCGATCAAAAGTCCCAAAGTCAGAGTTAGGGCGAGGACGGGACGGAGAAAGGTTCCGCTTTTTACGAAGTTTGCAAGTCTCAGGGCAGTCTTGCCTGAGAGTTCTCCCTCGCTGCAATCTCGATTTTCAACCTCGATTCGATCCTGACTAAAGAGTTGCAGTGATCGTGCTACTTGAACACGATAACTAAGGTGATCTCGATATGCATAAGCCAAAAAGGTAATTACTATCGGAAGGTAGTCGATCAACGCTTCCGGCGGCAGGTGACTCTGGTAGGAAAATAATGCCGTGAGAGACAGAACCACCCCACCAAGTCCAACTATCACAAACTTTAGCTGCGGAATTCTGTCTTTGACATAGCTTGCAACCGCCACCACCGTAGCAAAGAGGGCGGGAAGAAGACCCGTAAGTGCGATTAGGTACTCTCTGTAGGACGCTCCTCTCGATGGAGAAAGGACAGGTGCAACGGTCAATGCGGCAATGAGGTATGAGGATAATGCCCCTGACCAAATAATCCATCGCGTCGCCTCATAGCCTGTAAGCCTTCGTTGCGAAGGAGATTCAAGAGAGCTCTTAGATGACCCCTCGGAAGGTTTCGTCTTAGATTCAGGGGTCAAAACGAAAAAGCGGCGACTATCGATCGACGAAGAAAAATTTGCAAAGCGGGCATTAACTCTCAATTGATCGAGGAGAAAACCCCGGCACAACTCACACTTGGATATATGAGATGACAGCGAAGAGGAGTAGCGGTTCCCACTCTCTGCAATTTCGACGATCTCAGATTGAAATTCTTGGCAGATGAACTCCATACGAAATAACATTCGCCGTATTTGCCTTAAATGTTCAAGGAGTTATAAAAGTTTCAGGGGAGATCTTCATTGAGAGCGGCGCTAACCTAATCGAGCGGTAACTCAATGACTCTTCCAATGAGAAGGCGGGGATTTTCGAACAGATATGGCAAAAGATATCGAAGATTCTCTCAAGAGAGACTTGATCTTGACTTCTAAAGGAGTAAGTGGCTCCTTTGATTTTGTAGTAGCCACTGCCGCTCCTTTAGTTCGCGGTTTTGCTCGCCGCTACTTCGACAACGATGCCTGCGATGACGTGGTGCAAGAGGTCTTCATTCAGGTATTTCGTTCCATAAAGAGGTACAATCCGAAGTTGAGCGCTAAGAGTTGGATTCTGGGGATAACTCATCATGTAATAGTCGACGAAATCAGAAGACGAACTCGGAGGCCGACTCGAAGCGGAGAAGACCTAAATTTAGCTGCTGCCGTAGCCCAAGACACCTCAGAGATAGAAGATCTGATCCTTCGACTACCCAAAGATTATTTTGACGTAATCTATGCAACAAAAATCGTTGGTCTTTCATACGAAGAGACCGCTCAGTCACTATCGATCCCGGTTGGTACTGTAAAGTCGCGCATCTTTGCCGCACGCAAAGAGCTATCTCAAATGATTTACGACGCCGACGCGTCGCAATCTAGAGGCCAAAGCTCATTCAGAGACCTTGCTTGACACTTCAACAACTCGATACTAACTTCATAGCAAAAATGAACTTATCTAATGAATTATTCTTTTTTCAGGCGATCGCTTGGTTGCGATGGGAGCACCAAAGCTACGTCTAGGCACTGACGCCCTTTACAAAGATACGTGCCACCAGAGCAGCAGCGTCTTCGGGGCTAATCATATCCGCTGCCACCAGCTTGCTCGAAATGCCCAAAAGTCCCCAGAGATAGTAGGCGATAGTATCACAATTCAAGTTTGCATCGATCTCTCCATTTGCAAACCTATCGCTGATTAGGGCTTTGATAGTTGGCGAGATCGCCTCTTTAGCCAGCATCTTGTTGGTATCGTTGGCGATGTTGCCCAAGACGATTGAGTGACGTCTAGCAAGCGAGATGATACTGCGTGCAATACGTGAAAGCGCCTCCTGAAACGATACTCCGTCGAAGCTAAGGAGACGAAGCTCATCGCCTAGGTCGCGGAATGCTACTTCATGGAGTTTGAGAAGAAGTGAATCCCGATTTGGGAAGTATCGATATAGTGTGGCGCGGCCAACTCCGGCATAGTGAGCAACATCACCCATCGATGCCCCTTCACCCTTATCGGTAAATGCTTTTGCAGCACCTTCAAGAATTGCTACTGCTGTTCTGTCTCTTAGATCTACGTTTTCTGTCATCTCTTAATACCTCTATGTATAAATAATATACACTTTTGTTCGTAAATGAGACATACATGTATCAAAACTAGTTATACTTGTTTCATATAAGTATTTAGGAGATATGCATGGCGAAAGTAAATGTAGGAGCTGAGGTCGAGGCTCCGGTAAAGGAGAGGAGCGTTGGCGTAATCATTGGCGCGCTAATGCTCGCGATGCTCCTAGCCGCCCTTGACCAGACGATCGTCTCAACCGCTCTACCAACCATTGCGGGCGACCTCGGGGGGATCAACCACCTCTCCTGGGTCGTAACCGCCTACCTGATAACATCAACCATCACCACTCCCCTATGGGGTAAATTGGGAGACATGTACGGTCGAAAGAAGCTCTTCCAAGCCTCGATCGTCATCTTCCTTGTTGGATCCGCCCTTTCGGGTATCTCTCAAAATATGACCCAATTAATTGCATTCCGAGCCATTCAAGGAATCGGCGCAGGTGGATTAATGGTGGGTGCCCAATCTATCGTAGGCGACATCGTTTCACCACGAGATAGAGGAAAGTATCAGGGCTTCTTCGGAGCAGTATTTGGACTAGCTTCAGTCATAGGACCTCTGATTGGTGGCTACTTTACCGACTCGCTATCGTGGCGTTGGGTATTCTACGTCAACCTTCCGATTGGCGTTGTAGCCCTAGCTGTAATAGCCGTGGCGCTGAAGTTACCGGTTCGCACCACAAAGCACCGCGTCGACTACCTCGGTACCGGTCTAATGGCCGCAGCTGTCACGATCTTAATCCTCGTAACCACCTGGGGTGGGACCACCTACTCTTGGACCAGCCCAACGATCATCGCCCTATCTGTAATTGGTGTCGTTCTTCTTGTGGCATTTGGATGGGCAGAGACCAAGGCTGCGGAACCGCTACTACCGCCTTCTATCTTCAAGGTACCATCGGTCTCGATTCTCTCAGCTATAGGCTTCATAGTTGGCTTCGCGATGTTCGGCGCTATCGTTTACCTCCCCACCTTCTTACAGACCGTATTTGGATCATCGCCCACAAAGTCAGGGTTGCAGCTGCTTCCATTGATGGCTGGCTTACTCACGGTTTCGCTGATTTCAGGTCAGCTCATTACTAAGCACGGTAAGTACAAGATCTACCCCATCATCGGAACTGTTCTCATGACTGGAGCTATGGGGCTCCTGGCTACGATGACGATTCACACGTCGCTGATTGTATTGAGCCTCTACTCTCTCATCCTCGGAGCGGGAGTGGGTGGAGTGATGCAGGTATTGGTTATCGCCGTTCAAAACGCGGTTCCATACGAGATGCTCGGTGTAGCTACATCGTCTGCTACCTTCTTTAGGTCGATCGGAGGTTCATTTGGAGTCGCAATCTTTGGCGCAATATTCAACTCGCGCCTAACTTCTAACCTCGAAAAATACCTGCCAAAGTCGGTACTCAAGTCCCTTGGAAGCGGTGGAACCTCTTCGTTGGCACTCAATCCGGCACAACTAAAGACGCTTCCAGCAGCGATCCACTACGGTTTCATTCAGTCGTTTGCCCACTCACTCGACACCGTCTTCCTTGTCGGAGTTCCAATAACGGCTCTAGCCTTCGTACTCTCACTGATGGTCAAAGAGATTCCGCTTCGAAAGTCGGTTCACACTTCAGTATCAGTGATGGAATAGATAAAGAGCGATATCTCGCCACCTTTAGGGAGATGCTTCTCTTTCCTGAAGGTGGCGATCATAAAAGTGCTGCTACAAAAAAGCTCCCCGCCTCAGTACGAGAAGGGGAGCTTTTTTGATCTTGGTGGGATGTGAGCAGCTTCAAATTACACAGCTTGCTACTCTAACGAGATCTCTAACCACTCGTCCTCCAACGTAGCCTTCTCTTGGACCAATGCTTTGACCTGTTGGTCGAGTTCGATCGCACGTTGATAATCTTCGTATGGAAGCAAAGCTATCTGATCATTTAGCTTTGCGATCTTTTCATCGATGCGACTCAGCTTTCTTTCGATATTGTTCAGCTCTTTATTGCGCGAACGCTTGGCAACTGGCATCGCGGTGGCCGTATCTGACGGGGAGATGTTTTGCTGCATTGGAGCAAGCTTGGACTTGCCCCCTAGCTTTGCCTCTGCCGCTATTGAGAGTGCCTCAAAGTAAGAGTCGACGCCTCGAGGAAGGTGGTGAAGCTTCCCGTCGATCAAGAGGTACTGGTTATCGGTTACTCGTTCGATCATATAGCGATCGTGCGATACCATAATCAAGGTTCCAGCCCACGAATCAAGTAGGTCTTCAATGGCAGTTAGCATGTCGACGTCCATATCGTTAGTTGGCTCGTCGAGGATTAAAACATTTGGCTCTTCCATGAGTGTCATCAGTATTTGTAGGCGCCGCAATTGGCCCCCCGAAAGGTCAACCAAGTGGGTCGCTAGCTCATCACTTGAAAATCCCAATCGCTCCAGTAGGTTTGCAACTGATACGTCATCTTTACCGATAGTAAATGAACGACGATACTTCTCGACTACTTCAAAGATTCTCTTTGACCTCAGAGACTCTTCAAATTCAAATGTCTGTGTGAGAGAGCCGAACTTTACCGTTTGACCGATAGCCACACTTCCAGAATCTGGAGCTAATCGACCAGTCATCAGAGCAAGTAGGGTTGACTTACCAGCGCCATTTACTCCAAGTATTCCAACCCGATCTCCGGGGCCAATTGCGATACTTTCACCCTTGATGACATCTAATTCTTCATAGGAGTAGCTGACGTTGCGCAATTCAATTACGTCACGGCCCAAGCGTCGGTTTGCAAGAGCCTTCAACTCAACACTGTCTCTAAGGGGAGGCTCTTTAGATATGATCTCGTTGGCGGCATCTATACGAAACTTGGGTTTTGAGGTACGAGCAGGTGCCCCCCGTCGTAACCACGCCAACTCTTTGCGAGCCAGGTTCATCCGCTTGGTCTCCATTACTGATGCAATGCGATCGCGCTCATACTTGGCTAGAACATATGCCGCATATCCTCCCTCGAAAGGCTCGACTATTCCGTCGTGAACCTCCCAGGTGTTGCTACAGACCTCGTCCAAAAACCACCTATCGTGGGTGATCACCATAAGGGCGCCATTGCCACTACTCAGCCTCGAACGGAGGTGTCGGGCCAAAAATACGATCGCCCCAATATCGAGGTGGTTGGTCGGTTCATCTAAAAGAAGAAGGTCGTAGTCTTGAATCAAAACAGCAGCAAGTGCGACTCTTCTAGATTCCCCGCCCGATAGATCGACTACCGAAATATCTAAAGGTATCGGATCTACTAAGCCTCCAACTACTTCACGCACCAATGGATCACTGGCGTAGTCGTACTCCGATCTGCTTCCAAAGAGCCAATCTCGGACCGTGGTAGACTCTTTAGACCCAACAATCGTAGGTACATCGCTCTGGGAGATGTATCCGACCCTGAGGCCACTACGATAGGTGACCTTTCCACTATCTGGTTCTAGATCTCGCGCCAGGATACGCATCAGAGAACTTTTGCCGTGGCCATTCCTACCCACAACACCGATTGCATCTCCATCACTTATTCCTATAGTGACATCGGTCAAGAGTGTTCTTGTCGGATAAGCCAACGAGATCTTTTCTGCCCCTACAAGGTGGCCCATCAATACCCTCTAAACATCTACTTCGCTTTTTACCTGCAATAACAGCATAAAGAGAGTAGTCAAATCCCCTAGCCCCCGCCTCTTTCATCGCGAGCTAGCAGCGCTAGGGTCAAAACCAATGCGCTAACTATTGAAGATATACCCATGTGGCATGGGAGGTTTTAGCCAACCGAGGGTTCAGCTCGTCTCCAGATGGCATAGCAAAAGGGATCCAGAAGATACGAGGGGGCACTGCAAAGAAGCTGCAATGTTGGACTTTTAGTGTAAATAAGTTAAGAAATAGCAAATATTAAATTTGAACTTTTCAGTGGCATAAAATTAATTGATCAAACCATAGTTGATTTTAAACCCGAAGAAGTATACATAACTTTGAATTGCTGAAGTCTCATTTATATTTACGAATCAGCTGCTCAATAGCGAACCTCGATTAGCGAAACCAAAAACATCTTGCAAAAATATTAGGGCCTTAAGTCCTATTCAACACCCTAAGTGTTCAATAAATATGACATATTGTCGAACCATTAGGGGTAAAGCTTTTACCCCTTTACCAAAGATTATATAAAACAGAGATTCGACTAAATAGAGTCGACCTGTGCGCTAGGAGGAATCGTGGAGAATCTTATGAGACGGATCTCTGACATCTCACTTAAAAGGCGCCTCTTCATCGTCACCATTGCCCTCTCGATTGTGAGCATCTTGACCGGAGGCATCGCCTTTTTGGAAATGTCAAGCATTAATGGAGCTGCCCAAAATATCTATCAAAATGGGACACTTCCAATTTCATTCCTAGCAACTGCGAGGAGTAACTTTCTAACCGCACAAGGTGACGTTACGTTGCTCGCGGTGACAACTTCTCCTTCAGCACAAGCCACACTGAATGCCGAGATCAATACCAGCTATAAGAAGTTCGAGCAGGGAATCGCCTCGTATACCGCCAACCTGCAATCCTTCGAGACCAGCAAGAAGGTTGTAGCAGATAAGATCGCATCTGAACTAAAGCGTCTCGACCGCTACATGAAGCATGCAATGTCGATCGCTGGAACGTCGGGGTTTGGCACCTATTACAATTCGACGATCTATCCAATTAGAAATTCGATCATCACAGACACCGGGAAGCTGATGTCGCTCGAACGCTCCAATGCAGCAGTTTTAGCAGCTGGTGCCAACAGCACGCAGAGCCAAGCGATGCTAATCGTCCTAGGGGTACTTATCGTTGGATTAGCGTTCGGCCTCAGCTTCGCCCTCCTTACTGCCAGGAGCATAACCAAGCCGATGAATGCGATAATGAACCTTATCGATGGCCTGGGTGCAAATGACCTGACCAAGCGGAGCAACCTCGACTCTAAAGATGAGATGGGTCAGATGGGATCTGCGTTAGATAGTGCCGTAGCAGAGATAGCGGGGACGATGATGGCTATCAACGATGCCGCTGACACACTTGCCGCAGCAGTTACCGAACTCAACGCAACCGCCGATCAGGTCGGCGGAAACGCCCAAGACGCCTCGGATAAGGCAATATTGGTCAGTGCATCGATAGAAGAGATAGCGTCGATTCTCACAACGCTCTCAAGTGGTGCGACCCAGATGACAGCCTCTATCGCTGAGATCTCTCGCAGCGCCTCCTTCGCGACTGAAATCACAGAGGGAGCCGCAGAACTTGCAGGTTCGGCTCGTAAGACCATCGATGATCTTGATGCCGCGAGTGAGCGAATCGGTGGAGTGGTCGAATTGATCGCATCCATAGCCGAGCAGACCAACCTCCTGGCTCTAAATGCCACCATTGAATCGGCACGAGCCGGCGAAGCTGGTCGAGGATTTGCAGTCGTTGCCGATGAGGTAAAGGATCTGGCGGTAGAGACTGCGAAGGCGACCAAGGGAATTGCAACTCAGATTGAAGAGATACGCCAGGAGACCAAGAGCGCTGTTGAAATCATCACCAAGATCACCGAGGTCATCGCAGAGGTCAACAAGCTCCAGATGACAGTATCGGCAGCAGTCGAAGAACAGAGCGCAACTACAACCGAGATAACCCACAGTGTGGAAGAGGTAGCTGTCGGCTCTAATGAAATTGCCTCCAACGTCTCGAATGTCGCGACCGCATCTCGCTCTACCACTGAAGCCATGGAGGCATCCAAGGTGGCCTCCAATGACCTAGCTCGACTAGCCAACAATTTGGCTGGCATGGTGGGCAAGTTCACCCTCCCTGGCGGCTCATCACATCGAGTCTCCCGCAACGTTGATGCAAGTGAGCGATTTGGCTACCGCGGAGAAGATAGCCAGATCAAAGAGAGATCAAAGGCGCAATAGACCCCCTCTAAAGCCAGGCGCGGAGAAAAAAGATCTAAGAAGACCTTGTATAGCCAAGACCCCCAAACATAAGTACGATTCCACGGGCACCAAACCAATCCCACCCGTGGAAACGTACTTATCTATGCGCAAAGGCAATCGAGATCGTCGTGAATATCTAAGGTCACGCATGGAAATTCGCAGCAATCATAGGTCAATGGATAGGCACTCGATATCGAAAGGTGTCGCCACAGACCGATCGTGCCGGATCTCTCGATAGCTCCAAGCATCTCTCTTATGCTGGACTACCCTTTTCAAATACTGCACCAACCTGGCGATAGTATCCTCCGATGTACTCATCGACACTCAAGGTTGCGATCTCCTCATACGGGTCATCGAAGAGCTCTATCTTGGCACTTCCGCTATAGGCCTGGCCACCTTGAAACTTTGAACCCGAAGAGACGATAAGTTCATTTAGTGCATCTGAACCATCCACCTCAATCGATGGGATAACCCGTGAGTGCAACATAGGGAGAGCATTCACGAAGCCGTTAGTTTCAGATTCGCGCTCGAGAGTTACCACAACATTGGCGATACGACGATCATTGGCGGCGAGGGTACCGGCAAAGGTGGCCCCAATACCCACTTGAGGCGCAGCAAATGCGATTGGGTGTGAACGCGTTTGATAAATAGACCCTAGCTTCTTGGGGTATCCCTGAAATAGCCCTCTGGCGATGGCGAAGTCTTTATCTACCCATATGAAGAGACATCGCGAATAGACAACACCTTTGTAACTACACCGAACTACCACGAACGCCTCTTTGTATTGCGAGCGAACCGGATCGAGTAGCTCCTCGCGCGAGGTAGAGCACGATTGCCAATCGGCGAAGATAAAGGCTACAGCTCCCGGGTCATCGGACGCAAGGTCAACGCCAGCTGGAAGTAGTCTTTCGACGTTCGCCGGATCAGTTCGATATTCAACCGTTAGAAGGTCGCCGGAGTAGTACCAAGGCGGTGAGGGAATTAAAGAAGCCTTACCTGTAGTCGTTCTTGGGTAAAAGAAACCCTTATTTGCTGTCATCGCCCCCACTTTCATTGACCAATTGATAATACCATTCGTGTACAAATGAAATTGCAACAATCGGAAATTTGGTTGGCAGCAATCAAAGATGCCACGGCTCGCCCTAAGACTAAGGCACGCCGTGGCATTCGATATTGCCACTTCAATTATGGCAAAGAATAGATCAGCGTGACCTCTACCGAGAGAACCATCCCTTTTTGGCGTTGGTTGGGGCCTCGTTGCATTTACAACGTTGCGCAGGTGGAATATGACCTAGGACTTGCTCCACGTGACGACCACATCCGGACCACGTTGGAAGCTTGCATTTGTTACATGTAATAGCTTGGCACATACCCTACAGGGTATCATTAATGTCATTACATTAATGTCAAGCAGATCTAAGATTTTCAAAAATTTCGCAAAACTTTCGAACAATCCACTTCATGGTGAATTCTTATCAAAGTAATAACATTTGTGTGAAATCTCCGTTGAATCTTGATAGAGTAAAAGTTGACATACGAAGTCGGGAATAACCAAAGCCTCCGTGAGGCTTAAAAAGTCGACGTTAAGAGTGATTGGAGAGAGATGAAGATCGCGAGCGATGTAACCGAGCTCATTGGCCATACCCCGCTGGTAAAGCTGAATCGAATTGCTGAGGGAAGCAAGGCCACGATTCTTGCTAAGTTGGAATTCTTCAATCCCGCAAAGAGCGTCAAAGACCGCATCGGTCTATCAATGATCGAGGACGCAATCGCTGCCGGAAAGATCAACCAGGACACTGTCGTGGTTGAGCCAACCTCGGGCAATACCGGAATTGCACTAGCGATGGTCTGTGCTGCCAAGGGAATCAAGTGCGTTTTGGTTATGCCAGAGACCATGAGCAAGGAGCGCAAGATGCTACTGCGCGCATATGGTGCAGATCTCATCTTGACTCCAGGTAGCGAAGGAATGGGCGGCGCAATAGCCACTGCTACTCAACTTGCCAACTCCAATCCTAACTACTTCATGCCGCAACAATTTGAAAATCCTGCCAACCCTCGTATTCACTACAGCACCACAGGTCCTGAAATCTGGGATGACACAGACGGGAGTGCCGACATCTTGGTTGGCGGCGTTGGAACCGGTGGGACAATCAGCGGCGCCGGTCTCTTCATGAAAGAGAAAAACCCAAACTTCAAGATCGTCGCAGTCGAACCATCAGCATCGCCAGTACTATCAGGAGGAGCTAAAGGTCCACACCCGATCCAAGGAATCGGGGCCGGCTTTGTACCGGCCAACTACAACGGCGAGATCATAGACGAAGTTATCAAGATCGACAATGAGGTAGCCTTCGACACGGCACGCAAGATGGCAACGAGTGAGGGCATTCTCGTCGGAATTTCATCGGGTGCCGCCGTGGCCGCCGCGTTGGAGGTCGCATCGCGCGAAGAAAATGCAGGAAAGAATATCGTAGTAATTATCCCTTCATTCGGTGAGCGCTACCTCTCCACTGCCCTATTTGCGAATCTGGAAGGCTAACATCGTGTCGATCGTTGAGACCATCAAACGAGATGTAACTGCGACACTGACACGAGACCCTGCGGCACGTAACCGTCTTGAGGTTGTTCTCCTCTACCCAGGTTTTCACGCCGTTCTAATTCATAGGGTTTCGCATGTGCTTTGGGAGAGGGGGCTTCGTCTACCGGCTAGGATCCTCTCTGCCTTGGCCTATCGCTTCACCCAAGTGGATATACATCCTGGAGCTACGATCGGGCCCGGCTTCTTCATAGATCACGCCTCCGGAGTTGTAATTGGTGAGACTGCGGTAGTCGGACACGACGTAACCCTCTACCACCAAGTAACGCTCGGTGGCCGCGGTGACCAAACTGGGAAACGCCATCCCAACATAGGCGATCGTGTGGTCATAGGAAGTGGCGCTAAAGTGCTTGGCGCGATCAACGTTGGAGCCGACTCTAGAATTGGCGCAAACGCGGTCGTGGTTCGAGACTGCCCTCCCAACTCCGTTGTAGTCGGAGTTCCAGGCCAGATCGTGTCGACACCTCCAAGCTACGCCCGACTTCCATCGGTAGAGCGCGCTGGATTGGACATGCCAGATGCAATCGGCGAAGGATTGAAGTCGCTAATTGACCGAGTCGATGAAATCGAATCTTCCATGGAAGAGATGACACAAATGCACTCGTCGTCCCACCATATCCGACCTAACTCAGATGGATTTTGGTCGTTCGAGGATTTCTCGATATAACCTCTCTGTCGATTAAAGTTATCTCTACATTTAGTCGATTTTTGGTTCATGTCAACAACGGAAAAACACCGGCTAGGTCTCAACTGAGGCTGACCGGTGTTTTCTCATTTGTGTCATAGAAAATCCGGATACCGTCACAGGGGCTAAAGCAAGGTGTGAGCAGAGAGTCGATGCTAGCCCGACGACCGATATAAAACAAACGAGACTTTTAGAACCAGAAGAGATTCCTAGTGACTCTAAGACATCGGCAAATAAACAATGTAGCTCAACGCCTTTGGCATGGACTGTGCCGAAGCTATTGTGTACTGAAACCTTAGTTAATCTTTCGCCTCCAGCTACCTAAAGAGCAGCTATCACCAACGAAGAGGCTTCGCCGTCACATATGACAAAGACTCTTCCGAATAAAAGTTCAACTGTTGTCCTCTGAAGCAATTCAGAAGAAGTACTCTCCTATAAACATGAAAACCTTGATTTACAAACTTCAACTACTTCACCCAGGATAGAGGTATCGCTCAGCCAAAAGCATTCGGCAATTCCATCGACTCCATCATCCCTTAAAGTCAAGATTGAAAGTCCACGAATAAGCAAAGAGCTCAAAAGATGAAGAACCATCCCTTGAGCTCTTTGCCTTCTACCATTTCGGGAAAACCCCGAATCGCAACTACCGATTCGAATCGCGAATTGGACTATTTGTCCTCAGAACCCTTTGAGGCAATGACAACCGTGGACGAGGTTGAAGTCGATCCAGTTGATCCAATCGCAGTTGGAGGAAGTTCGTTCGACTCTTGTCCGCCAGCGTCATCGCTTCTTGGAATGGCAGTTGGGACGTGCTCTGCCCCTTCGCACTCACCGCTATGGTCTTCACCCTCTGAGGAAAGTGCTGTAGGCGCGACTGAAGTGGTCGTACTTGCTGAAGCCGAACAACCGCCACCGCTCAGCGGCCCGGTCAGGCCAACCACGCTAGTCGAGGTACTAGGCGATCCCAATGTGGTTGAGGTCGACGACGTGGTAGTTGGTGCAGTCGTGGTCGTAGTTCCGTCTACAGATCCCATCGGTGATGTAGTCGAAGTCGATGTGCTACTAGTAGTAGGAGCTATTGTTGTCGACGTTGTTGATCCGCTAGCTGCGGTCGTGGAAGTAGTTGAATCTACCACTGTGCTCGACGTCGTAGAGGTTGAACTCGTTGGAGAGCTACTTGCTACCGTAGTAGAGGTTGAAGTTGAGCTAGATGGTATCGAAACCCCAATCGACGAGGCCGTCAAAGACATCGCTTGCTGGAGTGGTCCAGGTAGTGCACCGGCTGCTGCAGCGGCACCAGTACCGGTTAGAAAAATCGCTGAGGCACCTGCTATTAGCGTCTTTGTCTTTATTGCTTTGCCAAACATTTTCTACAAATATCCTTTCAGAAAAACTCAATCCTCTGAGTTTTCCGCGCGCCCAACATAAGCTTTGAGGGTTATGTACCATAACCCGTCCTTACTTAGGACTTCCATTTGAGACCCAATCTCAATGAAAAGCTACCGACTTGTAGTCCGTAGTTGCCAGAGTGAATCTTCCTAACCATCTATTACAGTCGGCCACATTGAGCGTTTAATAATTTGGATATGAGAAGATTCATAAATATATTGGATTTTCGAGATCTTTGATTAGTGAGGTTTAATAATATCGGGCACCACCGATGTGCACGGGGATCTCACTAAGTTGCTAGGACTTGAACACAAGGTTATTCTGCAGCAGATTCAACCAACATACCGATACGTATTACTCAAATAAAGATCAAAATAAATCGTTACCATCGGTAAAAGACGATGCTCTCTGAAATCTGTAAGATTAATTTTGCCCCTACATGCGCATATATTAAAGTTCTAAGTCGGATATCTGTAGAAGCGCATTGAAAGTGCTCTTCTCCAACTTCGATACAAAGCCCATCTATCGCAAAGGTTCAGAAATGACCTCTCCTCAATAATTCTAAGAGCGGCGACACCTTAGCCTCAGAGGCCAATCTACAAAATTCGACTTCGCAGGATCGCAATTTAGACGATAGAAGCGCTATCGCTACGAATTGAGACTAAGTGTGCAAAACGGAACCACCAGGGGTCTATTCGCAGCAGATAAAGAGGCATAATTTTAGGACAAGATTACAAAACGAGGCGGATGCACCAAGGCATTAAATGGCTAACGAAGCGTTCTCGATATGGCCCTTCTCATCTATTGGGGCTTCAAAATTTAAGTTGACCATCCTTTTAGCGACAGCAATAAGACCATCCGCTCTTTGACCAACTCGCCTGAGGGGTCTAGAAATTTGAGATAAACTCCTCAAGGTAAGCATTTACGACATCTGGTCTCTCTTGCTGCAGCCAGTGACCCGCTTCGTCGACGATCTTGGCCCCTTTAAGGTTGGGCATATACGATTGCATTGAAGGAATTTGATCGACCACGGACATAAAGTGCGTAACCGGATCAGATGCTCCACCCAAAAATAGCGACGGGGGTAGTACCTTGGCGTTGGCGAAGGGAGCAGTCAGCTCCCAGTTGTAATCAAAATTACGGTACCACGAAAGCGGTCCAAAGAATCCGCTATGCGAGAACTGATCCACAAAGTGATCTAGGTCTGATTGGGTCAGCCAATTCGACGATGATAGATCGATATTGGGTGCACTTGCCATTAACGGTTCACTTCCACGCTTAGCCATCGACCACGTCTTTCCAACTTGAACTATTGCATCGTGAGAGATCCCCAAATACATCGCCTTAAGACTCGCCGCGATATCTGCCTCAAAGTCGGCTTCCGCCTTACCCACCTCTTGAAAATAGATTTGATAGAAGTTATCTCCAGCCAAAGCTCGAATTCGCTCAAGGGGCGCAGTCTTGGTACGAGGTCTAAATGGCACGCTAAGGCCAGCTACCGCCTTCACTAGGTCGGGACGGAAGATCGCAATATTCCACGCCAGCGCAGCGCCCCAGTCGTGGCCGACTAGGTAGAATGGGCCCTCTTGAACCGTCGATGCAACAGCAATCGCATCTCCAGTTAAAGCCAAGGCGTTATACGAACTCACCTCATTAGGGGAGTAGGAACGGCCGTACCCCCTCTGGTTGAAGGCCGCTACTTTATAACCTCTATTGCTGAAGTAGTTCAGCTGGCTTCTCCAGGAGTACCATCCTTCGGGAAAACCGTGTAGAAATAGGATTAAGGGACCCTCTCCCTCGACCACCAATTCAAAGTGCTTACCGCCAACTTCCACTAAGGACGATTCCAAGATATCCATTCCCCCAAAAAAACTAACTTTTGAAATACTTCTAACCGTTTAACGATCAAGCTCACAGATCGATTGTTACCGATCTCAGCCGGCGCATATGCCTACAATATCAACACCTAAAGGCGACTTATTGCATTTCGGAACCGTAAGCGCATCGCGCAGTGAAAATCTCCCAGCAGCCGGCTGCGGTCCTCTCTATAAATTGAGAAAATAATAACTAGTATCTCCAAAAGCTAATTGACAGCTAGAAGTATTTTCGTACCCATAGAAGGCTATCGCCACCTTCGCACTTCCTCTCACCCGAACTTACGACCGATTTTCGCGTGAACTGTTGCCTTAAAATGGGCAATGAGCCGTTTTTAGGATCAAAATTTAGGCACTAGGTTATTTGACCACCATTTTAGAAAATGCTACCCCACCTACCATGGCTCGTCGTGGAATTGCGATTCATTTACATAGCGTTAGTCGTATTTACAAGGACAAGGTCTACGAGACCCGTCTCCTTCGAAGGTCTTATCGGGAAGTCGGTAAAGTCAAGAATGAAACCTTAGCGATACTTTCTCATCTGCATCCGGTGATAATTGAACTTGTTCGTAAAGCGCTGGCTGGTAAAAGCCGCGTAGTAGCGGGAGAGGAATTTAAGATAGAGAGATCTTTATCGCGCGGCCATGCTTGGGCAATAGCTGCAATGGCCAATAAATTGAAGCTTGCATATCGCTGAGGTCCAGAATCTAAAGAACGAGATATCGCGAGTGGTACATCCTTGTTCCAAGCTTGCCACAACCCGATGGTGGCAAGACACCACTATCGCTTGTGACTTTAGTGTTGGTGATGCATATACTGATGATCTGTATGGAGCGTTGGATTGGCTAGCAGAGCGTCGGGGGTTTACAGAGGCCCATCTCGCTCGGACATCACCTCACCGAGGGTTCTCGGGTACTATCCGATCTCTAGTTCCTTGTCGGAAGGGACAAAATGCCCACTCTCCAAATTCGGATACTGGCGAGAGCATAAGTCAGGTAAGACTCAAATCGAATATGGCCTTATGGTGGGCGAGATCATTTAGACCTTCTGCAATTTACGTGGAAGTCAGAAGTGCATTCGACGAATGCTTGCGCTTCGCCATCATCTATTTACTCCAAAAGAGTCATCTAGTCAATCTTTGGCTAACTCTACCATTAGGATCATCTTCGGTTTGAATGAAAGTGTTTGAGGCTGGCATCAAGCTTCGAGACATCGTGGGGACCCACCATATACCAAGCGGTGAAGAGCAAATGCACTTCAGATCTAAACGCTATTTCTCTCCCAATAAAGCTTCTCTGGACTTCTTTGCACGGCAATAAACCCCTACTGCAAAAGCCGCTGCGGCAGATGAGACACTCTCAACGATGAAAGGAGTGCAACTGCGAAGCGCACCTTTGTTTGCTTCGAACACGATTGCTTCGAACACGATTGCTTCGAACACGATTGCTTCGAACACGGCCGATCACAAAGTGTGCCGAGACCCTCAATCTCCTTACAAATGCAAGAGTAAGGGAGTTTCGCCATGGCAGTGCGTTGCCGGGATCAAAAACTATCCTCTACTTGATCTCCGCTTCGAGCGGAGTCGCTTAATTATCGTGCGCTTCCAAGAACTCCAATCGGTTACCAAAAGGGTCATGAGTGTAGAAACGATAGAAACCAGGGAAGTCATCGTCCCACTTCACATCGATGCCGTTTGCAATTAAACGGGCTGCGAGTCCGCGGAGATCCTTGACCAACACTCCGGGGTGGGCCTTCTTTGCGGCCACGAATTCGTTTTCTACCCCAAGGTGAACTTCGAGGCCGTCTCCTCGGAACCAGCAGCCACCCGGGCAGCTAGTGCAGAGGCTTCACCGACTCAACCATTCCAAGCGTTATCCCCCAAAATGCTCGGCAGGCATCCTCGCCGCCACGAGGGATAGCAAGTTGAACATGGTGGAGTAGAGCAAATTCGAAGCTCTGGTCCATCGTCATGTAGTTAAATATAAAGCAACTACTTCGACAGAGCCAAGTTGGCCTGGTTCGTCGGGATTGGGCAGCTACAATCATCCCCAGCCAAAGGGTAGAGCCGCGCTTAGCTCCTTTTACGGATATTCCACCTCTTGGCGCTGCTTCAAAAAATTGACCTTGTGATTGCAGAATCACTTGGTGCCAACGAGGGCTTCTGACATTTACTGCTCGGAGGTGATCTCGCTTTGATGTTCAGTCGCAAGTTCGGACCAATTGGAAGCCAAGACTCCGATTTGACGTGGCCGGAGGAGAGAAGATGAGGCATATAAAAGCGCCGCACTCAGAGCTACACATTTGTATAGCTCGCTTCCAAGTCCGGCGCAAATAAGGCAAATTCGCGCCAAGAAGACCCCGAGGGCCTACTTAGATCGATCAAATGCCAATCGCTTCGGCTACTCGTCCTCGGAGAGGATCTTATAGATCGATCGTCGAGTTGAGTTCAAAAGCTCCAGGATCGCAGCCCTCTGCGATTGACTTCCACTTTGAACCCCTTGCATAACAGCTGCGGCAACTGCACCAGCGGCCTTTCGCATCTCTTCAAATCCATCTTCTACCCGAGTCGCCATATCATCCCATGGTGCGCTACTCCTTGGATTTGCAGCTAAGTATCCTCTACCGGCGTCGGTAAGGGAATATACCTTCTTACCTTCAACTACCTCCGGAGAAATTAGCCCCTCGTCTTCAAGAGCTTGGAGGGTCGGATAGACCGATCCGGGGCTAGGTTGCCACGCTCCATTCGAACGTGCCGAAAGCTCTTGGATGAGATCGTATCCGTGGCGAGGCGTCTCCGAAAGAAGCTGCAAGATTGCGTAACGAACGTCTCCGCGACCCGCGCGCGGACCTCGGCGCCCTCGCTCTCCGGAACCAAATGGTCCTTGGGCGAAGTAGCCCGGCCCAAATGGAGGCCCACCCATACCAGCCATCATCCTCGCTCTCGGTCCGAAAGGGCCTCCAAATGGACCGGGTCCACCGTGGTGCTCTCCATGGCGTCCGTGCCCATGGCGTGGTCCGCCGTGGTGGTCTTCATGTGTATTCTGTCGATATCCATCGTTTCCTGGTCCTTCAAAGTGCATAGCAATCCTCTCTTTCGTCAAGCTGTAAAAATTATTACTATTCGTATATCTCAACTATATCACGATATATCTTTATTTCGAAAAAGACTAATTCCTTATCTATTTTTTAAACGAGAAAACCTAGAGATGAGTTAGCGCAGGATAAGAGTTGTCGTTGACAAGAATGGGGATCGGAGTAAGGTCTATCCGTTTAGGGCTGATACGTCAAATGACAAAGGTGAGCCAAAGTTAACTGAACCGCTTTCAGTACTATAGCTGACGGGAACACCATTTGTCGAAGCGATAATGGTCGTCTTTGAACCATCACCGTATATCGCCTCTACCGCTCCGTGCACACCTTGAACGCTCGAGGCAAGCGAAAGTACCCCTTGCGAAAAGGTCCTAAAGGAAAGATTACCGCCGATAGCTCCGTCTACTTCCAGGATCGAACCCGTGGCCGAGGTACCAAGGATCGGAGGAGTTGGAGTGGTTATAGTAGATGGCTTTGATCCCCCTCCGAAAAACGAAGTGGTATATCCACCTCCGCCGGAGCTCGAGACGACGGCGAAGTTGGGAACAGATGTTGCAGCGGGAGTTGAAAAGGCGCCGGTTGGCACAGTCGTCGCTACGAATATTTGCACGACGCTTCCACTTGTCGAAAGTGAAACTGGAGTCGACCAGGTAGCTCCACCGTCGTTGGTCGAGCTCTCTTCGACCTGGCCACCAGTAGTTAAATAGATTGCGACACCATAGTTACCTTCAAAACCGATCGAACCATTGGTGGCAAAGAATGGAAATGCGGTTACTTGAGAGAAGGGACCTCCAGCCGAAGTCTGCTCTTCAACTGCAACCTTACCGCCGACATCAGCAAGGGCGAAGAGACCACCACCGCCATAGGTCAGTGCTTGGCTGGAGGTTAGTAGCGATCCAGAGAAAAAGCTTGGTGCGTAAGCGCCATTTGGTCCATACTCAAAGATTGTTGTATTCTTTTGGGCTCCGTAGGGGATAAAGCCAAGTGCTTTGACGCCGCTAGGGTTGGTTGCGAGCGCAACGCCACGCCGTGATGAGATATTGGTGGGCATCTTTAGCCGCCAAGTACTAGCGGTATTTTGCTGGTTATAGACCAGCCAATAGGGATCGAGGTAGACGACTGAATAGAGGCCATCGACGCTACTTGTGACTGACCAAAGCTTCAACGTACCAAAGGTAGCTTCAACCGGGACGGTGGTTGCAGTTGATGCTGAAGGGGTGGTTGTACATGCTCCGAGCAAGAGGCAGGAACTCGTAAGTGCTATAGCCTTGCCACGCCTATGGTTACTTCCGCCTAGCAATTGCGACACTTTCATCAAAACCTCAGTACACTATCACTCATTCAAATCTGCACCACAGACTACGTTAGAAAGCCCACCATTACTGCACTTTGAGATATGGCCACCAACCGATTATGCCTTGGATCAAAGACTTAGATTTACCCTAACTTCAAGGCCTAAAAATAAGGATCACCGAAATCAGCACTTCCATCCGAGACATTGACTTAACCTTTCGATAGACGAGGTTGAATAGTTCGTAAAGTTAGCTTTTTTCCGATTAACGCAACTCGGGAACCATAACAAATTACGAAGTTGAGACGGTCCAATCTTGCGTTCAAGTAGGGCCTAGAACCCACCTTGGTCAAAGATCCGTTCAGTCAATAGAGCTGAGCTAGTGGCCCGCTAGGAGGCCAAGACTCGCTTAGCGGTCGAAGAGATCAACGAAACATACGATCTCTCTACCGCTTGGCTCGAACTACCCGTATCTCCAGTCATTGCGACCTCGACACCACGTTGATTTATGAAGTAGACGACCTGAGGATGCGAGATCATTCCGACTGGGCCAACGGTTGGAACAACCGAGTACTGTCGCCAAATTTGATTTAACTGCTGGAGGGGACCAGTTAGATAGTACCAATTTGGGATGTTAGCCAGTCCATGTTCGGCATCGAACTGCCCCACCGAAGCACGAGTTGTGAAAGAGGGGTTAATATCGATAGCCACCATTACAACTTTCTTAGCTGAAGCCCCCATAGAGGCGACCCCAGAGGTAATCTCAGAGGCGATCACAGGGCATACGTCATAGCAGACGGGGTCTAGAAACGTCAGGATCACCTCTTTGCCCCTCAGCGAAGCAAGTGATACGTGGGTACCATTCGAAGTGGTCAAATTGAAGTTTGGAGCAATCGTATTTAGTGCCACTAGCCCACCGCCATCACTAAGAGCTAAGTAGTTAGAAGAAGAAGCAGCCGCTGCTGGTAGGGAGTAGATAACTGGGGCTATTCCCACTACTAGCGCTAGAAGGGATGCAAGTGTAGCGAAGGCCCTTGATTCGCTTGGAACCTTCAACTTCGGCAAGTGAACATTAGCTAGCGCCGTAGGCACCAGGAGGGCCCCCACGATGACGAAGACGACTACCCCGCTGTTGGGATCGGTCGCCGCGGGAAAGAGAAAGCCAAGTCCCATACCGAAGTACCACATCGCAACCGAGGCAACCGCGGCAGCTATTGCCCCTGCCACTGGCGCCACATCAAAGAAGACTACTGCTCCGATCACGACGAAGACCAAAATAAAGATCAGGTTCCATAGGGCTGGCGAGGCTGCGACAAAGTTACCAACTGATGCCATGTTACGCAAGATTGATGAAGGCATCGGCATCGACGACATGGCGGTAAATATCCCCGAGATTCCAGTCGAGGTATAGAATCCCTCAAAGGGAAGGGCTTGAAGTAAGGCACCGAGGAAGAAGTATCCTCCTATAAATCTACGTCCGATGATCCTTGCCCTCTCGTCGTCTCCATCGGCAAAGTTGATGATCAGAAGAAGTGATGCGAAGGCGTAAAGGAGGGCAGCACCTGGCGCTCCACCGATTATTGAAGCTCCCTTGACAAAGAGCATACCAAACCCTTCACCGAATGCGAAGACCGATAGCGACCAGAGAAGACCTACGTAACCAACTATGCGCCTAACATTGCGACCCCTGGCGGTTAGCATACCGATTCCAATACCCGCCTGAAGAAGCACGGAAGTGACGTCAGAGCCGACTGGGTTATATCGCCATATGTAAAGGCCTGCTCGAATAATCGAAGCGATGAATGTAGGTTGTCCCGCAACCGCTGGGTTAAAGATTTGACTGATCATGTCAGAGGGCATATTTGGCTTAGCCTGAAGAATTGCGTCGAAGATCCATAGCAGGCCAAACGAGATCCGAATAAAAGCCACAGATCGAGGCTCATAGGCACGCTCTTCACCTCTGGAGAGGAGCTTTACCCTAGTTTGACTCACAATCTTTCCAACAAATCCACTTCGACTTTTATCTGGTCGAATGAGTAGAAACCAGAGAATCAAAGCACCAACAAAGATTACGAATGCCTGAAGAGCCAAGTGTGGATAAAGAATGTTCGACGAGTTCAGCGAAATCGCTGCACCAGGCATTTGCATAAAAGATTACCCCAAACTGCTACCTACAACGCGAGCAAAGCTTGCTTAAACCCTAAAGGTAAAGTCTTACAATATATGACTTTACCACCATAGGGGTTTTAACTAACTGCTACTCGGTCCAAGTCGACCATCCACCGAGTCCTTCGACGAGATGATTGGCAGCCTCTGGTCCAGCAGAGCCGCGATAGTAGATACTGCAGTCGCTGTCATCGCTTATTATCGGCTCTACGATACGCCATGCTTCGATTACTGCATCTTGACGGGCAAAACGCGACAGGTCACCCCTCATGGCATCGGCAAGCAATACTTCATAGGCCTCTGAGTTTCCACCAGCGGATGCGATGTCGGCTACCTCCAAATCGATCGGTAGCGCAATCATCTCAGAACCGGGTTGTTTCACTTGTAGACGGAGGGTGATTCTCTCGCTTGGCTTCATCTCAAACCGCAGTTCGTTAGGCAGAAGGCCGTCGGTCGAAGCGTTTCCAAAGAGGCGCGATGGCGGCTCTTTAAATCGAATAACCGCTTCGGTGGTAGTGGTATGGAGATGCTTTCCGGTTCTTATCAAAAAGGGGACGCCAGCCCACCGCCAGTTATCGATCATCGCACGAAGTGCTACGAAGGTCTCAGTGTGGCTTGCATGATCCACCCCTGGTTCATTTCGGTATCCCTCGTATTGACCTCTTATAAAGTCATCTGGGCCAGGAGCGCGCATAGCCTTGAGCACCTTAAGCTTTTCATCTCGCAGCGCATCGGTATCAGACGACGCTGGAGGCTCGAGTGCAAGCAGCGACACCAATTGAAGGAGGTGGTTTTGGACTACATCTCGAGTAGCACCTATACGGTCGTAAAAGGATCCTCGATTTTCAACTCCAAAGTCCTCGGCCATGGTGATTTGAATACTTGATATGAAGTTTCGATTCCAGATCGGCTCAAGTATTGAATTTGCGAACCTAAAGACCAACAGGTTCTGAACAGGCTCTTTGCCGAGGAAGTGATCGATTCTGTAGATCGTATCCTCTGAAAAGTGTTTGTGGAGGTGGTTGTTTAGGCGAATTGCAGACTCTAAATCTCTACCGAATGGCTTCTCTATGACCAGGCGCGCCGATCTATTCAAGCCCCTTGCAGAAAGACCATCAACCACCACTTCAAATAGGTCGGGCGGTACGGCCAAGTAGAAGATCGGCTTATGGTTTCTGCCGAGGCGCTCCTCAAGACGTTGATAGAGTCCGGGATCTCGGTAGTTACCAGATACGTAGGCCAACCTTGAGAGCAATGAATCGAGCACCGCCATATCGATATCTTCGCCGGCACCCTTAATCGATGAGATTGCATGCTCCCGGAACTGTTCATCGCTCCATTCCGTAGATGCGACACCCATCACAATTGGAGGAAGTTGATCTTGCTTGGCTAGACGATAACATGCTGGGAGGAGCTTCTTGTGAGCTAAATCTCCGGACGCACCGAATAGAACGAGTGCATCCGAACGAACCTTCTTCTTTTTGACACTGGAACTGGCAGTCATTTTCTCCTCACCCAAAATCCGAGTCCTAACTAAAAACTACCCTAGAGGCTGCACTTATATAAATCCAATAACAATAAACAAACACTTTGACAGTTCAAAGTATCAGTTGAATTGACACTGCTACAACCACGGATCAAGATTCACTGCGGTATAAAACTTTGATTCGCTACCTATGCAGCTGATGCTGTCATGGGTAGCGAAGTCTTTCTATACCTGTTCTGTCACATCGGTCAAGTAGCCCTCGATATCGCTGATAAGCCGGGCACTTGACTCAGATACATCGACACCGGAGCGAATCAAACTAATAATGGAATCCCTCAACTTGTCGATCTCAGGCAACTCGATCTCGCTTCCTGCGACTGACTTGATCGGCTCCACAACTTGCCTTGCGAGCAGGTGCGCCATGGTCAGATACTCGGTGAGTTCTCTTCCAATCTCGCAAGATCGCCCAAATACTTCACCTACGAATAAGACGTTTCCCCGATCTCGTACAACCTCTGAAAACATCTCTACGTAGTCGTAGGCGCCACTTATTAGAACCTTACCGATCTGAGGAATGCCAAAGAGGTGAACGTAGCCGATGTAACTGCTGCTAAACGCGGTAGTCAACCTCTCTACAGCTCCACCGACGCTCTCACCAACGATTCCAACTACGTCACCGGCTCGGAACGACTTCAACAGCGCCTCGTAAGTTACCTCAACAACATCGCTCGAGATTATGACCATTCGTGGGGCAATCTCTTGCGCGATCGGTATTGGACCCTTCAACAGGTCAGCTTCGCAAATTTTCTTGAAAATCTCGAACAAGGGTGCATTGCGCGAATCACCTTCTACGCTCAAATCTATATAAACACCGTTGTCTATCGACATTTGATGCCCTCCCTTACGAAATCAGATGCACCTTGCACTGATTACGCATCCTTGTGTAAGGCTATTTCATAAATACCCAACCGCTGTGATCACCTTTTATCAATTACCCACACTCTGAATTCAAGAGATCGATGACTCAATCGCCGACCACTTCAGCATTTACGAAACGCATGAAAAGTATTTAGATCCGTTGGAACCACCCCGTGACAGAACCCAGAGCGACCTAACGGAAGCCCTAGTTGCCTTATCGGCACTAATTGGACGACAAAAAAGGGGCTATGATGTTCAATTATCGAGCATCTGCTCATTGGGTACGGATACTGGGAATCGAATTTGAACGAAACTCCACCATCGACATTTGAAAAAAGCGGACAGATCAAATTTGCATCGTTTGGTCGTCGAGTTGCCGCCACCATTATCGATGAATTAGTCTTTGCCCCAATTCTACTGATCCTCTTCTACTCATTTGGTGGGGCCGGATCGTCAACCCCAAGCGCTCTACTCTTTTCGTCCCTGATTACAAGTGTTGCTAACCTCGCCTATCAGATCTTCTGTATCTACCGCTATGGGCAAACAATTGGAAATAAGGCGACCCGGACGATGGTGCTAAATCCACAGGGCGAAATCCCCGATTTAGTCTCGGCGATAAAGAGGATCATAGTACTGATCTCTTCACAGCTCCTAAATGCAATAGGAGCAAGCTCGTTGACGGTCGCACTTACGATCACCGATTCGCTCTCGATGCTGGCAAATCGGGACCGGCAAACGATCCACGATCGAATCGCTCGAACCTACGTCGTGGTCCTAGAGAACAAATCGTCGCTCTAAGATACAATCGTCCGTCCTCGCGGGTACCTATTCGCCGCACCAATCGAAAAGACCTAGTAAAGGATTAAAGCGACCAAATGGCCGTACTTAGCTCAGATAGCCCAGTCAAAAAGATCTCTGACCTTGTAGAAAAGATCCTTTACATCGTCGTAGGTGCCCTTTTAGTGCTAATGGCTGCGATCGTCATATTTCAGTCAGCATTTGCATTTACCCACCTCTCCTTCACCACATTTCTAGCCTCGGAGACCGCATCGCTCCTAAATGACGTTCTCTTCGCAATCATCATCTTGGAGCTGCTATCGACCGTTACCACTCACCTCTTCAAAGGAGGCTTCCAGCTCAAGAGCTTCCTAATCATTGGCATAATTTCATCGGTACGACGAATCCTGATCCTCGGGGCGTCGCTTTCGGCATCAAATAACCTCTCGAATAGGACATTTAGCCATGAAATTATTGAGCTTGGTGTAGACGCTCTAGTGGTGTTAATACTTGCGATTGCCCTTCTCATCACCAAGAAGAAGTCGGTTAGCCATGTCAGTGAAAATTCTGACTGACACCGACGATAAAGCGATAGCGGTCGATAGTGATCAAGCCATAATTATCTAACTAATTGACCCCTTCCTCCATCGAAGTGCAGGGCAAACCAGCAGTTTTTAGTAGGTGTTACCCTCCAATCGAAGACTTCATCCTCTTGGTTGAGCTGCAATAGCGACCCTAAATTCCTCCGTTGAAAAGAACTTGGGGAAATGACCACGAGGACGATGAATTTACAATATGATCAATATTGTACGTATAGTGTTTCGTATATGGTCGACTCCCGATATCTGTATTTGGGCGTCGCTGGTAAAACGAACCTCACGTGCCGAGCATCTATGTTATCTAGCACTTGGCCCTGCATTAGCAACTAGAGCGTCATAACTCGATGACTTTTATAGAAGCTTAGGACAGTTCGGCAAGATGAAAGTAGCGGCTTGTATGTATAACATGTGGCCAAATGGGTATCCAAATGCCTCGCGACGTGGACTCGTAATGATGTTTATTGTGAGCTCAATCGTAGTGGCAGCCATATTGCTCTTTATCATTGCCGAGACTCACCACATACCGCACTTGCAACTACGGCTTCGAGTACATACCTTTACGTCACATAGATCGCACCGATATTTTTCATAGTGGCGACATTGGGGGGCACATCCTTTCAAAAAGACCGAAAGGCGGTAGCGTAGCACTCCTACCTCTAACGGCGAGATGCCATCCACTCGAAAAAATCATGATGAGCCCTAGTTTTAGTGCAACTTATTGAAGACAGTTGCTAGGTCTTGAGGTTAAGTGCCGCTATGTAGAAGGTCGCGATCACTACCTTTTGGGCCCGAATGGCTTTCCGCCCGGAACTACTACAGCTAATGTTGAGCATAACTTTCCCAAATAAACAAAGTCCAAATCTATACTTAGACTGTCGCGGTTTTGACTGCAACACTAAGTCGAAAGGTGACCACATGGCACGTAGATCTGGAAACAGGTTAGCCAGCGGAACTAAAGTTGGCCTTGCCTTTGTCCTGGCTGTAGTGATAATAATCATTGTAACTCTTATAATCGTGGCTACAAACCCATCGTCGGCTCCAGCTAGTAGCGCTTCCAATTCGATAAATAACGACGCTCAATCAGTAAGTAACACTAACTTGTCGAAATCTTCGACCACTACAACACCAATTACGACTAAAGCCTCAGTGGTAGCCTTTGCCGCAATTGCACCTTCCAATCCAATTGCCCAAAAGTTCCAAAGACTAGTTGCCTTAATCTCCAACCAAGAGGCAAAGGCTGCTAGCTCAGCTGCCGTAAATTACAACCAATACATCGTCAGTTCTGTAGTTGTAGATGGCCATACTCCAGTCGCCCTTGCTGCCTTTTCATACGACCCAAATTCGCTCAACGTAAAGATCTTTGCTTACCAGTCGGGTAGTTGGTCGGTAGTAAAACAGCTAGGAGCACCAAGTGGAATCACTGCTCCGAACGCAGCAAATCATCCCTGGATGGTTACCGATAAATATGGCCATGGTATAGCAGTAGCCAACATAACTTCGGATGGGGCACCAACATTCATGATCCCGCTCCTTTTTGCGGACAATATTCCTGGTTCATTCGTGATTCAAAGCTCGACGACTTCACTTAGAAGTTGGAAATACGCAAACTTCTACCCTTTAGGGTCGAAAAAGCCACTAGAAGTTTTAGGGCGCAATCCGGTATTTACCTCAACTGGAGTAGTTAGTCAAAATGACGACTGCAACCCAGACTGTGCTAGTGGCCATGTCACAAATCAAAGCTGGACCTTCGATGCAAGTAAAAGGGACTTCGTCCAGACACACACATAAATCAGCAATAAAAAAGAGGGGGGTGTTCTAATAACTCATCACGTTGGGCTCCATAAGAGTGCCTCGAACGCATCGATTGACCACAGATCACCAACCAGCGGACGTCTCGAAATTCTCTCTAAACGATAGATATCCATCTGGAGCCTCACTGCTCACAGACGGATATCTAGTATCTATTCCGGATTATTGTATCGTTATTTGAGCAGGTCAGGCTGCTCAGCTATAATTCGTGCATAGAGAGGCTGAAACGAGAACCAACCGGCCAGGTGGGTTCCAACTTGGGTTGAGGTCAACTTTGCCATCTCGTGATCGATCAAAACTGGTTTGCCAGCTGCCTCTGCTAGTAGTTGGGTTTGTGCTGATCGATCCATAGTTATAAACCAGAAGACGGCTTCGTCGACACTTTGACCAACGGTCAATAGACCATGGTTTCTCAGAATTGCTGCCTTTCCTCCGCCTAAGGCATGGGCAATTCTCTTGCCCTCTTCGGTATCTAGTACAACACCGGTGTAGTCGTCGAAGACCTCATGGTCATCGTAGAAGGCACAGACGTCCTGAGTTATTGGATCGAGCTTCTTACCAAGCGTTGAAAAGGCTTTGCCATAGATCGAGTGAGCGTGAGCTGCCGCTACAACATCTGGCCTAGCTTGATGAACCTGAGAATGGATCGCAAAGGCTGCTGCATTTACAGGCCAGCTGCCCTCCACTACCTTTCCCTCGTGGTTGACGAGGATCAAGTCGCTAACTTTAATTTGAGAAAAGTCCATCCCAAATGGGTTTACCCAAAAGTGGTCGGAAAGTTCGGGGTCGCGAGCGGTAATATGTCCTGCGACGCCTTCGTCAAAGCCCATCTTGGCAAAGAGGCGAAAGCCAGCTGCTAGTCTCTGCTTGCGATGAAGTCGCTCCTCTTCAACACTTTTAAACTCTGGCATTGACGGAAATAGCATTTTTGCCACTGTAGATCCCCCCGTGAGATAAGCACCTATCTAAAGCGTATCGCATATTGAAACTGCTGTAACGACCAAAGCAAAGCGAAGGCTGCGGCGGATATAAAATTCACCCTGGATCGAACTCCAAGTACTACTTAGAGCAAAGAGCAAGGGTGCTGAAGATGACTTCACCTTCAGCACCCTTGCTCAGATTCGACAATCAAAAACATCCAATTCACCCAACGAATCCAAAGGATTAGGAGGGTGGTAAGGCGATTGTTCCTCCTTAATCGTCGGCGACGATCGAACCGACTCGATCAGCTATCGAAGGGTCTCTCCTGACCAAGATCACCGAATAGATAATTGCTACTACCAAAACCCCTAGGGCAATGTAGGGATACCAGTTATAAGGGGCACTCTGGCCAGGTTTTGCTAGGTAGTAGAGCGGAATCAAGATGGTTATAGCACCGAGAATCGGCAGAACTCCATGGCGCATCGCACTGAACTTTTCAGGAAGATACTTCTTGTAGTAGAAGGGCAGAGCGAGGTTAGCACCGAGATATACGACAAGCACCAAAATCGTACCCATGGTCGAAGATTCGGCGAAGAAGTTAACCGGATCGAGGGTGTATCCACCGGCCAGGTTTGAGATGGTCCAACCGATAATTATCAAGCCTGATATTCCAATGAAGGCAAAGATGGCATTCATTGGAGTGCGTCGCTCAGGATGCACTTTGCCTATCCAAGCTGGAAGGAGACCTTCACGACCAGCATTGAAGACTAACCGAGCCTGAGAGTTGGTACCAGCGATAAGTGCGCCTACAGTTGAAGTCATTCCTGCAAGGTATGCAAAGAAGGCGGCTACCCCTAGGACGCCGGTGGCAACATCGATAAATGGAATTGGCGAGTTGCCAAGCTTAGTCACGTTATAGCCGAAGCCGCTTACAGTAGCGTAGGCAAAGACGACGTAAGAGACGACCATGATGGCGATCGATGCAAAGACTGCCTTTGGTACATTTTTGCGAGGATTGTCGGTCTCTTCAGCCAGAGCGGCTGAATTTTCCCAGCCGATAAAGAGGTAGATCGCCAGAGGAAAGCCAGCTGAGAGGCCAGAGAGGCCATTTGTGATATGCGACGGTAGAAATGGTGTAACTGACAGAGATCCACCATGCTTAATCAGAGCGGCTACGGAGACGATCACCAAAACGATCATCTCAAAGGCGAAGAAGAAGCCGGCGATCTTAGTCGAAAGAGCAATTCCTCTTACCATCATCACCACAGCCAAAGCAACGAGTATTACAGTGAAGATGCCCCAAGGAACATTTACCTTCAAATACTTTTCGACGACGATCGACAGGAATCCACCTGCGATAACGATTACCGAGGCCATGGCAACGATATATCCGATTCCAGCGATGATGGCAGTAGTTACCGCTGAAGTTGGTCCAAAGCTCTTGCCAATAAAGGTAATAAAACCACCAGTCGATGGTTGAGCCTTAGAGAACTCAGCGAGGGTATTTCCCAAGAATGCAATTGCAATTCCCGCCGCCACGATTGTAAGCGGTGAGGCAACGCCAGCTGTAACAGCTAGAAAGCCAAATCCAAAATAAAAGCTCATTGCCGGCCCGATGTTGGCCATTGTCGCTGCCGCGATATCAGTGACTCGCAGAACCCCTTTATTCAAACGATGAGCGCTGTGAGGCGTTGGACTCTTAGATTCCCCGCTTCCCATACCCACGTTCCCCGTAATGTCAGTAGACAAACAACTTCCCTTTCATTCCCCCAGTGGCACCGAGACGACCCCCAAATTCGTCTGATGCATAGCTCCTACACTACACCTAACTCAGTATTGGACTCTACCCATACAAGTGAGTTGAATAAATACTGAAAGAGCAATTTAACAATTATTCATACTTTTCATTGGCCAAGCACACAAACGATATATTCCGAGTCAAAGATCTTTTACCTATTCAACAGCCACATTAAATAATTACGGACCGATCGTGCAATAGACCGGTCCGTAGAATCCAACTAGCTAGTAACTTTGTGATCTAGCCCTTGGCGTCCATGGTAGTTACCAAAACGCGTGCCGCTCGAGCTTCATCGACCCTCGAAACCGGGGTGCGGTTTGGGCCATGCTTTAGAGCCTCTGAGGACTCCTCATTAGTGGCTTCAATCGCTATGTCGATGAGTATCTCAGCCAAACAATCGAGAGTTGCCTTTGATTCGGTCTCGGTCGGCTCGATCATAAGTGCCTCTTCAACGATGAGTGGGAAGTAGACCGTTGGGGCGTGGTAACCACGATCGAGCAGGGTTTTGGCAACGTCGAGGGCGCGGACTCCATAATTTTTCTTTAGACCGGCTACAGTCACTACAAACTCGTGCATGCAGGTTTCGTCGTAGGCCGCCGGGTAATAGTCGGCGATCTTGGCCTTCAGGTAGTTGGCATTTAGAACCGCTACTTCACTCATCTCCTTTAGCCCTTCAGCCCCCAAAGCCTTCATGAAGGCAAGAGCACGGGCATAGACAACCGCGTTACCGTAGAAGGAGTGAACACGACCAATCGACTTCTCTGGTGTAATCCATGAACCTACCCCATCAACTACTACGGGATATGGTCCTGGCAGGAACCTTGTGAGGCGCTCGGCCACCGCAACGGGTCCTGAACCTGGTCCACCGCCGCCATGGGGTGTAGCGAAGGTCTTATGGAGATTGGAGTGAACTATGTCAAAGCCCATGTCGCCGGGGCGCGCAACTCCTACGATTGCATTCAAGTTTGCCCCGTCATAGTAGAGAAGACCATCTACATCGTGAATCGCCTTGGCTATCTCAGCGATATCCTTCTCAAACAGCCCGACAGTATTGGGGTTGGTTAACATAATTCCGGCGACTTCATCGTTGACGAGTGCCCGTAGCTTTTCAAGATCAACCAATCCCCTCTCATCAGAGGGTACCGTAACAACTTTGTAGCCTGCAAGGGTGACCGATGCTGGGTTAGTTCCGTGTGCAGAGTCGGGTATGAGAATGGTCGTCTTGTGGTTACCGCGATCCTTATGGTAAGCCTTCATTATCAAAAGTCCAGTAAGTTCACCCTGTGCACCTGCGGCTGGAGCAAGCGTTGCAGCCGCCATTCCGGTGATCTCGGTGAGGTATCGCTCCAATTCAACGCAAAGTTCTATCCATCCTTGCGCGCCCGAAGGTGGAGTTTGTGGGTGAACCCCGGAAAGGTTGGCGTTGGAAGCGACAGCGTCAGCAAGCTTAGGATTGTACTTCATAGTACAAGAGCCAAGTGGGTAACTTCCGAGGTCTACTGCGTATTGACGATGCGTAAGGCGCATGAAGTGTGCGACTAGGTCACGCTCCGATACTTCAGGAAGGTCAACCTTCTCGCTACGGAGGAACTCGACCGGCAGGAAGTCCTTTGGATCGACTTGTTCAACACGTGAATTTCGGATAGTGCCGGTTCGTCGTCCGGAGTGAGAAAACTCGAAAATAGTAGGCTCAACCTCACCGCCCATCAATGGCGAAGACGAGGCGCGGCCGCCAGGGGCTTCTTTCAACGTTGACATCTACTTTGCCACCTCCTTAAGGGACTTTACATATGAATCAATTTGACTGCGAGTGCGCCTTTCAGTTAGCGCGATTAGTAGCGATCCTTCAAAGTTGGAGATTGCGTTCGAACCTTCAAGGGCAACTCCAGCTAAGAATCCCTCTTCAAACATGGCCTCTACCACTTCAGAGGCGTTCTTTGCGAAGCGGACAGGAAACTCTCTAAATCTTGGGGCGGAGCTTCGCTGATCTATCAAGCCTTCTTCGATCAAGCGATTCTCTAGGTAAACCCGAGAGCTTAGTGAGCTTCTACCGACCTCGTAGAACCCTTCCTTTCCCCACCAACTCATCTGAATCGCTGCCCATACCGCCATCAAAGTCTGATTGGTACACACATTTGAGCTTGCCTTCTCGCGCCGAATATCCTGCTCACGAGCCCTGAGCGTTGTGACGTAGCTAGTACGGTTCTTGGTATCTACCGTCTCTCCCACTAGGCGTCCTGGTAAAAGCCTCACTAGATCCATCGTCACCGAGAAGAGGCCTAGATAGGGGCCACCATAAGAGAGCGGAATCCCAAGAGGTTGACCTTCAGCGATCGCAATATCGGCTCCGAGTTCTCCTGGAGATTTGAGTAGAGATATGGCTATTGGGTCATAAGCAACGATTAGAAGCGCACCCGAGTCCGAAGCTAGCTTCCTCACAGCACTAATGTCTTCGATAAAGCCTAAGTAGTTGGGGTAACCCACTACGTATGCGGCCACATTCGAATCTACCTTTGGCCAAATGGTACGACCATCGCGATCAACCTTGGCAGTGACGATCTCGTGCTCGGGACCTTCAGCGAATGTTGCAGCCACCCCCCTCCAGTTGGGATTTACCGCCTCACTCAAAACCACTTTGCCCTTGCGTGTCTTGGCACAAGCAAGGTTGATGGCCTCCACTAGGGCTGAACCTCCGTCGTAGAGAGAGGCGTTAGTAATTGCAAGCCCACTTATCCGAGAGATCATGGTCTGAAATTCAAAGATTGCCTGCAACACGCCTTGGGCAACTTCGGGTTGATAAGGGGTATAGGCGGTGACGAACTCCCCTCTTAGCCCCAGCGTTGAGGTAACGGTAGCGATATCGTGATCGTACGACCCACCACCTGCGAAGCAGATAAGGTCGGTAGTCGAGTTGCGGTTCTTCTTACCATAGGCAGCGAGCTCATCGATTACCTCCACCTCCGAAAGGGCCTCTGGTAGATCTAAAGCTCGACGCAATTGTAGCGCAACTGGGATCGTATCGTAGAGTTGTTCGATCGAAGTCAAACCCATGAAACCTAACATCGATTCGACTTCGTCTCTTGTGTGAGGCGTAAACGACGACAAAGGACCACCTTCCTTATAAACACAAACGAAAAAACTTGATAAAAACCAAAACGTGGTTGCCCGATACTGCAACTAATAAACAGATCTAACCGAAGCATCCAGTGATTATGAAAGTTGAACTACTTCTTCTTAGCCACAAACGGCATCTTGACAATAGTTCCTGGAATCGATCTATCGCCACTGGTGACTTCAACCCTGGTACCCTCTTCAAGGTTCAGATTCGAAAATGCGATGGCAATTCCTTTTCCAAGAACCGGTGAAAAATTGCCAGAAGTTACTTCACCGAGGATCTCTCCGCCGCGAGAAAGGGTCATGTGATCTCTAAAGGGTTGACGAGAATCTCCAACGACACCTACAAGATGGCGTCTAAGTCCGCTTTCCTTCTCGGAGACAAGAGCATCGCGACCTATAAAGGCCCCTTTGTCGAGCGCCACAACCCATCCCAGATTGGCCTGATAGGAGGTGATCCCGTCACCCAACTCATGACCGTGAAGTGGTAGCGCCGCTTCAAGACGAAGGGTGTCGCGGGCTCCTAAGCCCGCTGGACTAATCTCAGCTGCGATAATTTGATTAAACAATTCAGTAGCGATTGCATTTGGGACCGCTATTTCAATGCCATCTTCGCCGGTGTAACCGGTACCCGCAACTACAACTTCGACTCCTTGGAAGTCGAATCGCTCAACGTGAAAGCGCTTGACGGCGGCAAAGCGCGGATCTACCTTTGCAACTTTTACTCGAGCATTTGGCCCCTGAACAGCCAAGACGCACCGTTGAGATGTCACGTCAACCCCACCGATGGACCCAATGACAGAAGACGTATTCGAGGCATTTGGCATTACATCAAAGCGATCATCGGCAACCCACCATACGATGATGTCGTCAACAACCGATCCTTCAGGGTTGAGATGATGGGTATATTGAGCCCGTCCTACCCCGATCTTGTTCAGATCGTTAGTGAACGATCTTTGCAGCAGATCAAAGGATTCGGCACCCTCAAGTCGAACCGTACCGAGGTGCGAAACGTCAAAGACAACCGCATCGCTTCGACAAGCCATATGTTCGGCGACAGTTCCGCCCTTGTAGGAGAGGGGCATCTCCCAGCCACCAAAGGGGACCATCTTTGCCCCTAGATTGACGTGTTCTTGCCATAGGTGAGTGCGTTTCATATCCACGACATAGACAATAGTTGAACATTCTTATAAAAAAGAAGTCTTCTCTATTGCTAATACAAAAAAAACGCCATTTTAGGAGAAATGGCGTTATCCAAAAATAATACGTAGGAGTTATTTGGTTGTAGTTGTCTACTACTTCCTAAATCGACGCTCGCAATGATTCAGCACTACTAGGAACGCTGTAGGAGTCTACGCTCTTGCCTTCGGTAGATGCAAAGTGAACTATCTCAGCGTCGAGGCCATCCCTGATTCGTCCCACAGATAGCAACATCGAAAATGCCATCTGATTGCCGTTCATTAAGTCGACTAAATCGTCGCCATCTTTGGCAAAGATAGTCTTTCCATTTCCAACTATCACAAGCTGGGGAGGATCACCTGCTAGGTCACCTAGTTTCGAGAGCGACTCTAATGCACTTCGTACCGCTTGAAGTGTAAGTCCTTGGTCCAAAAGCTGTTTGATCAACTTAAGCTTCAGCAGGTCTTGGTAAGAGTATTGCCTTTGGCTACCAGAGCCCTTGGCATCGGCGATAGATGGTCGCACCAGGTCAGTACGCGCCCAATAGTCGAGTTGTCGATAGGTAATACCAACCACTTTTGCTGCTTGATGACCACTAAAGCATAGAGATTCAGTTGCGAGCATCTAACGATTCCTAACCGTGATCTTCATACCGACGCAAATTACATCGACGTAAAGAATATACACCTTTATTTCATTAGTGTAATTCGCTTGAAAATTACGAGAAGTCGTCTGGGCGAAGTTGATTCAAAAAGTCACGAAAATCATCAATAACGTCGGACTCGTCTACCTCGATTTCGTCGCCCTCTTCGTCAGTATCACCCTCGGCGATAACCACTCCTTCGTTGGCAAGAAGTTCTTCATTGACGAAGATCGGCGCACCCACCCTTACAGCTAGAGCAACGCCATCGCTTGGACGAGCCGATACAACCTTTTTTACACCTTCGGTGTAAATAACTAACTCAGCAAAGTAGTTACGATCTCTTAACTCGGTAACATCCACCCTCGCAAGAGTGCCGCCATACGATGAGATCACATCTAGCAAGAGATCGTGGGTCAATGGCCTTGAAGCTGCCACCTTTTGGTGGCCGAGGGCGATCGCTTGTGCCTCAGAAGACCCAATAAAAATCGGCAGGGAACGATGAGGCTCGTTTAGTTCACGTAGCAGAATTAGCGGCGTGTTAGTTCGAATGTCAACTCTTACTGAAGCTAGCTCAACCTCGATCATGACTCTACCTTAGACAATCTTCTAACGAAATGAAAGGCATATCAGCCCCCATATCCCAACAATCAATAACTCAGCAACTTCAAGTTGCCGCTCGACCATCGCAGCAAATAAACCATCCTTCTTTTCCGCTACGTATCACGCCTACTTGTCGTAGCCCTCAAAGAGGTCGTTTAGCATTTCACGCATAACCATCGAACGAAAACGCTCGAAGTTCTGCTCTAATATCGCAGCCTGTTCAACGGCCTTGCGCTTCGCTTTTGAATTCCTCGAAGCCAGTGGGCTCGCAACCAACTGCGAAATGTAGGAAAAATCCTTAGTTACTGACAATTTAATCGATCGCAGATGGCGTGGAGCAATTCCGATTATCGATAACGACTTCGCCAGCTCAACAATGTCAAGGTAGTGATCTGCGATGATCACAACGCCCTGATGTTTTTTTACCTTAACTAAACCGAAATCGGCACATTCACTTACAAACTGCTCACTTGCGCCACTACGGCGGGAGAAGTCCTTAAGCGAGAGAAATCCTGATGGAATCTGTAGTTCGAATGAAGGGGCATCTAGTATGCCTTTGGCATCTCTTCGCCTTCTTTCCGCTCCTGGTTCGACCGAAGAGGCTGCCTGTTTGGATCGGGCGTTGCGAGTGACCTCAGATGCGACAGCAGAGTTAGTTGAAATCCTAACCAAGGGCGTACTATCTGGGGAACTCAAAGATGTCGTAGCTCTCTGGGCTACACTTCTACTTCGCCTGGTACGACCCGATACGTTATTCGAAACGCCATCTCCTGCACCGCTAACCAGCGACTCCGGACCTTTAGAGGACGCTTCAACTCCACTAAATTGCCCGCTATAGTTCTTTGAAACCTTGGTCGAAGTAGATCTCGAACCCCTTTTCGTAGCTGTCACCGAATTTATTGATCTATCAGCAAGGTCTTCGGTAATCAATGCTGGGGCTTCCGCCCCTTGTGTTACATGATCTAACTCGACCTTCGTCGAGGCAAAACCTACTACTGCGCCTAGAGGCGCTGCATCATTTATATCTTCCGAAGCGAGATATACCTGGGAGCCATCTACGGTTGAAGAAGTCGCCTCGAGGTTAACCACAGCGGCATCTAAACCGTTGTCCCTCTTGTCCTCGGCGCTATCCCTCGCAACGGCGATATCAGAGATACAATCTCTTAGATCTGCGCTGGAGGTATCGCCATCAACCTGATATGAGGATGGCTCTTCCTTTTCGGAATGACCTTTATCTCCAGCCTCCACGGAAGCTCGGGGCGAGGCCTTTAGGACTTTGGTTCCTCGTACCTTACTAGCAGGGATAGAGGCGATCGATGCAAGATCGATCTCGGGGAGAGATCCCGCTTCGGCCACGACATTCTCGTGATCCTTGAAGATACGCATGTACTTTCGGCGATCGAAGGTTGCCGAATCTGGATCGCCTTCAATTTGGCTGAACTCGTCTTGGGTAGCGTCAAGATCTTCTTCAAACCCAAGGAGCGGTTGATCGCTTCTATGTAAAGCTGCCTTATTGCCCATACGCTTTCGAATTACTTCGAGAGGAACACCAAGGTCGCGCTGGGTACGAAGGATTTTTCGAATGTCTTCGATGTCATTGTCGCAGAACTTTCTAAATCCACTGGGCGCTCGCAACGGCTTGATCAAGCCAATCGACTCCCAATATCGTATTTTTGAAACCGCGACACCTGGGAATTCATCCCTTAGCTTTTCAAGCACTTGGCCGATCGTATAGTATGAAGGGGATGGAAGGGCCATTTTTAATCCTTTGGAACAACGATTATGAGCAGCCTGAATTTTCCTATCTGAACTTCATCCCCGCTACTCAATACGGCAAAGTCAACTCGGTTGTGATTTAGATAAGTACCGTTTAGAGAGCCGACATCTGTAATCACAAAGTCGTCACCTTCGTGGACGATCTCACCATGGCGACGACTAACAGTTACGTCATCCAGGAAAATATCGCTTCCGGGATGACGTCCGATCGTAGTCTTGGCTTTATCGAGCGAGAACGAGGTTCCAGCTGACGGACCACCTTTTACGACTACCAAGGCGCTTCCAGGTTTGGCATCTTTGATCAAACTGGTGATGAGGTCATCACTGAGGTCACTCGAATAGTCAGCGATATGGATAGCTCCAGTTGTCTCCTCGCTACGACCACGAAGAGCAACCCCACAGGAGGAGCAAAAGTTGGAACCACTCTGATTCATGTGACCACAATGATGGCAGATCAAATAACCACCTCAACCCTTCAAAATTGGAGATCCGGAAACGACGTAGGACTGAAAGAGTCTAGCCTTTGGTCAGCTCTTCGTACTCTTCCGCAGAGATGGTATCTGCTCCCCCGTCACCATCGAATTCAATCTCAAAGATCCAACCCTCGCCATAGGGGGAGGAGTTGATTAGTTCGGGGGCCTGATCAAGGCTGCTGTTTACAGCGGTAACCCTACCTGTCAAAGGAGAGTAGATATCAGAGACTGACTTGGTGGACTCAACTTCGGCCACGGAGTCCCCTACGGATACCTGTTGTCCAACTTCAGGCAATTTTACGTAGACGATATCACCAAGTGCGTCTTGAGCGAACATAGTAATTCCCACTCGCGCGCTGCTACCCGTGATCAACGCCCATTCGTGGTCTTTGGTATAACTTCTGTCACTTGGATTAGTCACGTTCTTCCCCTAAGTCAATTAATTATCTAAAAACTGCACTCGTCCAATCCATGCGAACGCCAAGGGCATTGGGAGAGAATGCGATCGAGTTCATCATATCTTAGGACCTGTTACACCCCCTTCGAGGCGAATTCAAAGGTCGAAATCAAATAATCTTCTAACCTGCCAAACCGGGATGCCATCTGACAAATATCCTGCTCGTAGGCCATCTTTAAACCTTGGTTAACCACGACAATTCATGAGAACATAGATGTGCGATACCCCAATCATTTGTCAGTGCCAACACCTCATAGCCCACTGCCGCGTCGAGAGGTGGTTCTCCACACTATCTAAAGCTTTTGAATCTCTGTAGATAGACGACGCCGAGTCCTTTGGGCTATCTAAGTCGTCCCCCTGAAGCGTCAGAGACGATAATTGAGATCCGCTCCCGCAATCGGTTTAATATAGCCAAGGCTTCCATCTCATTCTTACCCTCTACAAATATGTGGGTAACTGGTTCTACTGGATCCGGGACAACCAAGTACCAAGTCTCCTCCTGCTCCACATAGATACCGTCTAAGAGTATGGTATGGCGATCTCCTAGGCCATCTAAGAGAATTCTCATAACCATCCCCTTGGACTCCCATGGGGTAACGATCGAATCAGATACGACTCTTACTTGCTCTACCTCTGATGCCACGTGCGCCAGGGTATGGTCCGTCACTGCTAAGAGAGAGAGTAGTTGCACCAAGGCGGCGCAACCATCGAAGCCTGGAAGGAAGTCAGGGAAGATGTAGTTACCATCGACACCTGCAACTAGGTCGCAGCCGTTAGGACTTTTTGCCCCAGCCTCCATCAATCCTGAGGTTGACCTCTTGGTATAGGTAACTTCACCCCCAAAGCGTTGAACTGCTTTAGCTAAGGCCAGAGGGGAACCTACCGGAGCAGAGATCTTCGCTCCCCTATTTGCCTCAGCCATAAGTCGAGCAAAGACGATCTGAGAGTCGTAACCTGAGAGAATTCGACCGTTGTTGTCAACTAGAGTTATCCTCTCGCCGACAGGATCGATGGCAACTCCGAATTCAGATCTCGAATTTACGACCAACTCGCTTAGGCGGGTTAGGTTCGATAAAGGATCGGAATCAATGATCCTCTTAGTCGAGGAGAAGGGGTTTATTCCTAGAACGTCTCCGCCCAACTTCGCCAGAACCGAAGGAAAGATATGAGATGAAACTCCAAAGCCGTAGTCAACTACGAACTTGAAGTTACGCTCCCGAATCGCGCTCAGTTGGGCATGTTCGAGGAGACTTTGGGTGTAAAACTCGGTATTTCGAGCTGGAAACTCAAGTTCCCCAAGTTCCGATGCAAGAACGTTTCGGTAGTCCTCCCGTGCTAGACCTCGCTCAATCTTGCGTTGCGAAGCCTCATCTAGGTCGACGCCGTTTTGATCCACGAACCTTATTACAACCGACTCTGGATCCCTTGGATCTAGTACCACGGCTACTCCACCCTTACTCGAGGTGTTTTTGACGTGATAACGCAGAGCTGGAATCGGGGCAACCTCAAGATCGGCAACGTCAATGCCAACTGCATTGAGACCGACCATTATCGCTCGCTTTAGCATTCGCGCAGCCCGTGAAGAGTCTCGTGCAGTCGATATTTTAGAACCGGGCTTTAGGGTTGACCCAAATGCCATGGCGAGGCGAAGAGCTAGCTCCGGGCCAATATCAACGTTTGCGATTCCCATTACCCCTTCGGGTGAAAAAACGCTTCGCGTTCCTTTGGACTCCCACACTATCGAAGTTAGAACGGTAGCGCCAGATTGAACCGTCTTCGATGGATAGACCTTGACCTTTGAAAAGAGTTGAGCGCCGTCGCCGACGTAACAGTCAGACCCAAGGACCACTCCATCTTCGCTATGGACACTTCTTCGTATGTCGCACGACTTACCGACGATAGTTCCCCTTATAAGGCTCGCCTCGCCGATGTAGACGTTTTCGTGGAGGACGGAACGGTCTATCTCCGCCGACGTCGAGATCCGCGAGTTTGAGCCGATGACGCTATATGGCCGAACCCTAGCATCGGGGCCAATGCGACAGTTGTCTCCTATGACAACAGGGCCCTCGACGAGCGCAGTGGGATGAATCTCACTACCTTCACCTAGATAGATACCCTTATCCATCATAAAGCCGTCCAGTTCAACCTTTACCTTGTTGGTCAGAATGTCGGTGTGAGCGCTGAGATAGGCCTCTAAGGTGCCCACATCCTCCCAATATCCCTCACAGATCATCGCATGGATCGATTTATCGTCTTCAAGGATTTTAGGAAATACATCTTGTGAGAAGTCGAGAACTTTACCCACAGGTATGTAGGAAAATATCTCGGGTTCGAGAACGTAGATTCCAGTATTGATGGTGTCCGAGAAGACCTGACCCCACGTGGGCTTCTCCAAAAATCTTCCAACTGTGCCATCGTCGTTGGTGGTTACAATTCCAAATTCGAGGGGATTTTCCATCGACTTGAGGCCAATGGTAGCCATTGCACCATTGTCAAGGTGGAACTTCACTAAAGCGGAAATGTCAATATCTGTGAGAACGTCCCCCGATATAACCAAAAAAGTAGAGTCGAGTTGTTCTCGGCAGTTACCAACCGACCCGGCAGTGCCAAGTGGAGAGTCCTCGTTGGCGTAGCTGATTCGAATTCCAAATTCGCTTCCATCCCCAAAGTAGGTTCGAATTGCATTGGCCATGAAGGCTACGGTGATGACAACCTCGTCGATTCCGTGCTTCTTTAAAAGTTCAATGATATGAAGGAGCATCGGTCGATTTGCAATTGGGAGCATGGGCTTTGGAGCTGTAGCCGTCAAAGGACGTAGCCTCGTTCCTTCACCGCCCGCCATTATTACTGCCTTCATGCAATCCCCTCTCGCTAAAGCCCTCAAATATGTTCTACCTAGGCTATTTGAACCTCTGTAGATAAACGTAGATACTTTTAGTCAATTTCGGACATCATTTTCGATCGTTCTACCGCGTATTGCCTATTATTTGACCAAGTCGTTTGGATCAACTCCTCTCAATAGAGGAATAAGTACCTTGGTGAAGTACCAAAAGCCGGCGTAGTACAAAATCGCCGTTCCAAAGATACTCAGCGTTATGGCTACATCGGCGACTATGTGCAGGTTGGGGCTTTTATTTTGCCCCAGAATTATTCCTGGAAGTGCGAAGAGCAGAGCAAGGGTTCCCGCCTTGCCAGCAAAGATTACATCTATTCGATATCTGTACCTGCTAAAGACGAATGAGGTCAAGATAGAGATTGCGACCTCCCGAAACAGAACAAAGACTGCTAGGTACCACGGGATCCAACCTTCAATAAAGGCTGTGATTCCAACTGTCAATATCACGATCCGATCTGCGCTCGGATCGATTATCTTCCCAAGCTCGGAGACTTGATGAAGTCTTCTAGCGAGATATCCATCTAAAAAGTCGGTGGAGCCAATGAAAGCTATTAGCAGTGTCGAGGCTATGAACTGACCTTTGGCTATCGCCAAGTAGATAGCTACCGGAAGAAGCGCCAATCGCGAGATTGTGATTGCGTTAGGGATGGTAAGGATGCGTCTACTCGATCCGTCGACTGAAGCCCCTTGATCTCGATCGCGTGGATCTTGAGATGACACCTTCAATACCCCTCTTCAATCCGATGCGAAACTTTACAAAGTTTTCCCGAGACGATCTCGTAGACATCGAGGTCATTAGCGACTTCCACGAATCCCGAGAACTCATCTCGCACCAGCATCCCAACGACCTCGGGGTCGTTGGGATAGGCTACGTGTGAAATAATTACCCCTTTAACCTCGGCGTCATTGCATAGGCGTGCTACATCGTGAGCGTCCATGTGAATCAAACCCCCATCTCCGCCTTTGTGTTCAAGGTAAGTCGACTCGGTCAACAGCGTAGAACCTTCGGCGATAGAGGTGGCGAGTTCATTACTGTATGCGCTGTCACCGCTATAGACCAACCGTTCACCGGATCCATCGGTAATGGTTAACGAGAGCGAACCATCGATGTGGTTTACTGCACCAAATGAGAGACTGTTTCCCTCGATGATTTGGCTCTCACCGGCCGATACCACGCGCTTTTCGAAGATATCGAAGATAGATACGGCGACGTAGTTAGCCAGAAAGTCATGGGTGGCCTTCGAAGCAAAGACAGGGATCTTTCGCCTTTTTCCCAAATCATTGGGGACAAATTTCAGAAAATGGTAGAGAGAAACAATGTCGGCAATGTGATCATGATGGCGGTGGCTAAGAAATATGCAACGGATGTCGAACGGATCATGCATCTTCAAGAGATTTCCAAATGAACCATTCCCGACATCAAGAAGGATCGCCGTCTCCCCAGTCACGGCCAGATAGCTTGAACACTGACGAGTTGGACTCTGATACGACCCTGCCGATCCGAGAACCTTCACCTTCAATGGCGCAAACCTCCGATAGTCCATACTGCGACAAAAAGCATTAAAAAAACTGAACCGACCAATGCTTCTACCTTGAACCCTACCACCCACCCCCTGGAACAGGTACCTACAACCGTCTTCCACAACGACAATTACTGGAAATTAGTTTGATCCGTTGCAATCTCATTGCAATTGGCCATCTACCTTACGGATAGCTAAAGCGGCCTCATAGACATCAGCAGATACCCGAAAATCGCACCAAATCATCTCTCCAATGAAAGATGAGCGAATGCCATGGAGAAGGTGGATCGATATCAAGATCGAAACATGCAAAATTTCTCAGTATTCTTTCAGATCCGACTCCCAATAGCTGCGAATAATAAATATGCTTTGACAATACGTAGGTAATTTTTCTGTGCGCCCCATGCGCACTAGAGCGCCGGGGGAGGGTGGATGTTTCGCACACTAATTGGCTTTGCGCTACCGATAGCGAGCATGATTTTTCTCGTCGTTGGCCCAATTCTAGGTTGGGAGCGCCACAAGAGGAAGATGGAGAAGGCTCGATCCGAACGGGCAAAAAACCACAGCCTCGAGCGCGCCCGTATCGTTGCGACTAACCATAAAAAGACCAACACGATCAAGCTAACCGGTGTTTTAAACCTTGATTCAACTGTACTGATCGGCTACGTCCGCGACTTTCCCAGCGATGGTCGGCTGGCTCCTGGAGAAAAGGTAAACCAAGCCGGGTCGGTAAGTGGTACGTGGGTCGCATTCTCGGACCTTGTCGATACCGGTCACATAGTCCAACTGAGCGACTGGACCAAGACTGAAGTCGACTTAGTCTTCACCGTCGACGACACATCAGCCAAACTCCACTTCATTGAACCAATCTCACAGATGCAGGTAAGCCTCCAACTAACCCCTTCGGCATAATTGAACTAGCGTCGCGCAATTTTTTTTGGTGTTGGTCGAACATAATTGACCCCTTGATCGAAAGAACGCTAAGAGAAGTCAAGCTTAAGTAAACTTTGCTACCTTGCATCTACTCGATCTGAAGAGCGCAATTGGCGGTAGCTCTGGGGCGTTATTCCCCGAACAACCCTGATATGGATTAAATGATTCTAAAGTGGTAAAGAGATGGCTACAGACATAAGTTACATTGTCGCATTCGGTGGTGGCGTTATATCCTTCGCATCCCCATGCGTTTTGCCACTGGTTCCTGCATACCTGTCAGTAATCTCTGGTGTAGATATTCGTAACGTATCTCCATCTGGCAAATTGAACCGCACCAATTCAACTGCTTCTTCAAATAGCAGAACACCCACGGCTTCACCCTCGATCGTGACAGATCAGACAAGTGAGCGGTCTGGTGAAGTAACTGTGATCGCCAACGAAGAGGCCCAACCAAGAGGTGTCAGTGGAGTAAGGAGTGAGGGTTCTCCTTATGCTCAAGTCGCAAAGGCGACATCTCTCTTCATCATCGGATTCACAATCGTCTTTGTTATCCTTGGCATGACTGCAACTGCCATAGGTAGATCAATCTTTCAAGATCACGTTTTGATAAGCAGGATTGGCGGCGTTCTAGTCACAGTGATGGGGCTCTTCATAATCGCAAGCTCGCTAACGTCGAATTCGCTGCTGTCTCGTGAGTTCAGGTTCCACTCTAACTTCAAAAAGCTCGGTACATTTGGACCACTGATTGCAGGTGGTGCCTTCGGATTCGGCTGGACTCCTTGCATTGGTCCAATACTCTCATCGATCCTGTCCATAGCTGCATCTCAAGGATCAATTGGCAAAGGCGCATCGCTCTTAGGGGTGTACTCCTTAGGTTTGGGCGTACCCTTCATGGCGATGGGGCTTGGATTTTCAAAACTCAAAAGTTCATTCGACTTTGTCAAACGCCACGTAAGAGGCCTATCGGTAACATCTGGACTCTTCCTGGTGGCATTTGGGCTGCTACTCGCCTTCGATCGCTTTTCAATTGTTACGGTGTATTTGAATAGCTTCTTTACCTCTATTGGTCTTTCGAAGTTGATCTACCTAGGATAAAGGGCAAAGATAGAGAGTTACTTCAACGAGGTAATAGTGGAGGCGATGGTTGCTGCCATAGCACTCTGCTCTTCAATAGCAGCTGCAATTCTCTCAAATCTCTCGCCATTAGAGTTAACCTTCTCGACGATGTCAGTAAATCGATCTACCGTGTCCTGAATCAGAGAGTCACCTAATTCGGTTCTTTTCAAGATGGTTCCGACGATCTCGACCAAGGCTCGAGCATCATCTCGGATGTCAGTGATCATGGAGGTAATTTGAGTTGCTGACTCTCTGGAACGCTCCGCCAAGCTTCGAACTTCATCTGCAACTACCGCAAAACCAAGACCAGCAGAACCGGCTCTCGCCGCCTCGATCGCAGCGTTTAACGCTAGTAGATTGGTCTGATCTGCGATTGACTTGATAGAGGTAACAGTGGAGTCGATTGCCTCCATCTTCTCGGAAAAACCTTTGATTTTAGCTTCGGAGTCTGCTACGAAACGTGCGGCCTCTTCCATGGCCGCAGAAGCCTTCAGCGCCGCACGCTGACCTTCAATCGAGGCATCTACAGCCCCTTTTGCGGTCTGCGCAGATTGTTGAGCCATCATTGCAACCTCTGAAGTAGCTTGGCTCATCTGCTCCGTAGCATCAAGAATGTACTGAAATTCTTCATTGCGCGTCTTTTTACCACTCCGTAGATCCGCCATCAACTACCCCTCCATCGTTGAAACAGATACGTCCGATACCTAAATTCAACGTTTAGCAACACCCTGGGTATCAATATCGGATCAAAACAATAAAACCTTTTATTTTTTCTAGAAGATTTCAAAGCGAAACCTGCCGCCCAAACTTTTCTACGTAACGTGCAAAAATACAGATATTGCCGTCATAAATTTTATAAAATCATAAATTTCTACAGTTATACATGTATTTGTCGGTGATTGATTCTTGAAGACTTAGCACCCTTAGAGAAAAGCTCCTCGAAATTATCAAAGTCGTCTAAAATCAATATTACCAACACCTGACCTGGACTTTTACTTTGAGTTGTGCTAACGGAGATAGTTAGCAGCATCACGAGGTTGACCCACCTAGGATTCTCCTTTCAACTTCGCGCCGAAGCTATAAAACCGTAGCCATAAGCTCTCCACTATTGTCGCTTGAATCGTCAGGTAGTTTTGATTGACAGTTTTGAACAAAAACTTCGTCGCAGAGTTGACTCGGATGCAAAATGGGCGCAATCTCACCGTAGCGGCTTATTCAAATATCTAAATTACTAGCTAGTCTCGTAATTATCAACGTCTTAAGTAATCACAACACTTCGCAGTCCAAGCTGTTTTAGCCTCGCGTCAAGCGATGGAAGATAACCCCAACGGTTTTCCATCGAAATTGCTACGTGACTTTCTAAATGGCGGGGTTCAGGCAAGTTAGATATCAGCTGCATTGGCGCTAACGCAATCCGACCCAAGTTTAAGAACTGTTTTAATGTGAATCAATCAAAAAAGGCGAGAGATCTCCTTGGGTTATGTCAAAAAGTTATCCCTCTCCTTTTCTGGAGTATCTAGGATCTTTGCCCTAAAGTTGGTAGGTTTCAAAGTGCTATTGTCGTATGGAGAAACTTCGAAAACGGGAATAATAGATGAAGGCCCTTTTTATTGAACACGATCACCTCTCACCTCTTGGACACGTTGGTGATGCAATAAGTGACTTGGGATACGATATCGACGAGTTTGTGGTGGTAAAAGAAGAGCACTTTACCAACCCCATAGTCGACGTAGCATTCCCAGACCAAACGAAGTACGATGTAGTAATTTACCTTGGCGCCCCCTGGTCGGTCTACGACGACTCTCTTCCATGGGTCAAGACTGAAATTGAAATGATTCAGAGCTCTCAATCAATCGATCAGCCAATTCTTGGAATTTGTTTCGGTGGCCAACTCCTAGCAAAAGCTAACGGCGCTGCGGTTCGAGCCTCCCTAGCCAAAGAGATCGGATGGCACTATGTAACCTCGATAGATGAGACTATCATTGCCTCTGGACCCTACTTTCAATGGCACGGCGACTGCTTTGAGATTCCATTATCGGCAACCGAACTTGCCTATAATGGCGCAGCCAACCAGGCCTTTTCAATCGGTCGATCACTCGCACTTCAATTTCACCCCGAGGTGGAGTTAGAGGCTTTGACAAAGTGGGTAGATAACGGTGGACGCGCCGAGGCCGAGAGCGAGGGCATTGACCTCGAGCTAGTAGTAGCCCAAACTGTTATAACTCTCGAAGAGTCACGCTCTCGAAGCCACGAACTCATTAGGAACTTCTACAAGCACTTTGTAACGCGCTAACAAAGCATAGAGTAGCCGAAAAAGAGACCCATTAGTAAAGGAGGTCTTCAAAGATTCTTCAGCGACCGCCTTTGCCGCTATCGTCGCGCAGTCACTAACGGGCCCCGAAACTATGGTAAAAGCCGCAGGTGAATCGATGCAAAAAGCAAAAGTTAGCGTAGCTGCACTGTAATTGGAAGCTCCTTGATTCCATTTACAAAGTTAGAACGAACTCTTCGAATTGGTCCGGCCAGCTTCGCCGCCTTGAGGCGAGGTATCAACTCCTCAAACATAATGCGAATCTCCATGCGAGCCAGGTTGTTTCCGAGACAAAAGTGAGGTCCACCCTTTCCAAAAGCCACATGATCGATCTTTTCACGGGTAACGTCAAAACGATTTGGATCGTCAAAAACCTCTTCATCCCTATTGCCCGATGCAAACCACATCACAACCTTTTGCCCCGCCTTGATCTCGCGATCACCAATAACTGTATCGATGGCGGCAGTACGGCGAAAGTGGTAGACCGGCGAAGCGTAGCGAAGGAACTCCTCTACTGCATGGGGTATCAAAGCAGGGTTACTCTGTAGGATCTCGAACTGATCCCAATTTTCGATCAATGCCGCCATCGAATGACTAATGGTATGGCGCGTAGTCTCATTACCAGCGACGACCAAGAGCAGGAAGTAGTTATCGAAGTCTTTTTGATCGAGTTCTACTCCATCCTCGGGGGTACGATTTGCAAGCTTTGAGACCAAATCATCACCTTGCTTGCCCTTTCGCAGATCTCGAAGGCGTCGCCCGTATTCAAAGACCTCAAGGGCAGCAGGAGACCTAAAAGGAAGATGACGATACTTGTCGGAGGCGGAGTCTTCGAGGAGGACATCGGCATATTCGGGGTCAGTGTTTCCAATCATGCGATTTCCCCAAGCGATCAGTTGATCGATATCACCATCGGGAACGTCCAGCATTCGAGCTAGCACCCGAATCGGAAAGTCGGCACTTACTGCCTCAACGAAGTCGAATGTCGGCTCCGCCAGGGCACGATCCAATGTCTCTTTGGTGAGACCCCTTAGAAAGTCCTCGTAGACCCTAAGGCTTACAGCACCGAAGTCTCGCTGAAGAAGTTTTCGAAGAGCTCGATGGCGTAGCCCATCGGTCTCAAGCATCGATCGACGAATGTCTTTTAGATCATCGTCCACCTCCTCAAGGTTGACAAAGTCTCCAGAGATAAATGTCTCTGGATCCCTATCGACCCTAACGATGTCACCGTGGCGCAGAACGGACCAAAAACCACTACCGGAATTCTCTTCTTTAGTAAAGTGAACAGGATCGCTCTTTCGAAGCTGCTCGAACATAGCCCACCCTTGGTTTTGGGCGAAACGATCCAAATCTCCTAAGTCGACATTCAACTTTAAATTCTCCTAACTTGTCACAACTGGGTCGAATACTCGTCAAACTCCCAGTCAGTAACGTGAGAGTTAAACCTTGCGATCTCGTCGCGTTTGTAAGCGACAAAGGTATCCACGAAGCCCTTTCCAAGAACTTCAATCAATTCACCGTCATCCTCTAATGCATCCAAGGCTGCTGAAAGAGATGGTGGCAGCTTCGCCGATCGCTCCTCGTCGTAGCCGTAACCAACCAGAGCGGGCATAAGTGGCAGTTCTCCGGATATGCCGAGGTAGGCACCGGCTAGGACTCCTGCAATTGCGAGATACGGATTTGCAGAGGCGTCCCCAAGGCGTACCTCAATCCTGGTCGCACCTCCACGTTCAGGTGGGACCCTTATCATTGAACTTCTATTGTCTAAACCCCAATCGATCAACCACGGCGCCAATGTATCTGGGCCAAAGCGGCGATAGGAGTTGATAGTGGGATTGGTCAGGGCCGATATTGCTGGCGCATGGCGAAGAATACCAGCGATGGCTCGGTACATCGTTTGGCTTATCCCACTGTCGTCATCTGGGTCGTAGCATATATTGCTTCCAGTTGGATCGACAAACGAGATGTGAAGGTGAAAGCCAGAACCGCCCTCATCATTAAAGGGCTTAGCCATGAATGTCGCCTCAAGACCTTCCCTGAGCGCTAGCTCCTTTACACTGCTCTTAAGGCGGAATGCGCGATCTGCGGCATCTAACGCCTCGGAGTGGATCAAGTTGATCTCAAATTGCCCCGACGCAAATTCATGGTTACCAGCTGAAACTCCTATTTCAAAACGATCTAGATCGCGAAGCATCTTTATTAGATAACCTTCAGGGTCGCCACGAAAGCCCACGCTGTAGACGTTTCCAGCCAACTCGCCGTAACGAGTTATCCTCTTTCCTTCCCTGTGGAAGAGAAAGAACTCCAGTTCAGGACCGACGACCGCTGTTAGATCGCTACTTTTAAGGCGCGAAATTACTCGACGCAACAGAGAGCGTGGGGCCTCTAACGAAAGCTCGCCATCCAAGTTGTAGATGTCACCGATAACCGAAACGACCCCCTCCTCCCAAGGCAACGCCTTTACGGTATCAAGATCCAACTTGCAGAGAACGTCGGGAAGGCCTGCGTCTATACCACCGGCAATAGGTACTACACCTCCTCGAGGTGTAGTGTGAAAGATGGCGCGACAGAACGACGCTCCTTCGCCCGCTAGGCGCACCAAGTAAGAGGTGAGGACGTCACGGCCCCGATCCACCCCAAGCAGGTCGCTGTAGGAAATCCTCACTACGTCTTTACCCGAGCCGGCTAAGCCATCCACTAATGCCAAGAGTCGCTCATTAAAATCTTCATCGTGGGAGACCTCTCCCTTTGAAAATTCGCTCATAAAATCGTGAACCCCCCAAACGAATTCATTCTTTCGGATACGAATAATACTAAGAACGTGAGCCCGTGTCACGTGAAAGTGACTTTTGTTATCAAAGTTAATGCTGTACCGGTGACAGCCCCTAAGGTTGAAGGAATCGTCTATGGGCAAACTGTCGATCTTGACGAACATCCTCTGCTAGTCGTCGAAATGACCTAAAGGGTGCGATCAGTCCAACTATCACCAAACCCCACGGCGAACCTTCAACTGCAAAGCCAGATATCAGGTCACAAAAAGATCATCTATGTGACCGATTGGACATTCAATAAATAACCTCAACCTGCGAATTCAAAGGTGGTAGCTGCCTACTATTGAATGGGTGACAGGCTTTTTTACACTCAACGAAACTGAAAAGACGATAACTCAGAAGCTAAGTGGCCTGCCCATCGACTTCCAAGCGCAAGCCACCGTCGCAAATCTTTACCGAGCAGCAAACGCCACTAGGAAGTACTTCACTAATACGGTTCTGAAAGATTACGAACTTTCATGGACCGGATTTGTCGTCTTGTGGGTGGTTTGGATCTTTGATGGAATTGAAACCCGCCATGCTGCAGATGAAGCTGGGATTTCAAAATCAACCCTCTCAGGAATAATAAAAACCATGGAGAGTAGAGGGCTGCTGGAACGACGCTTTGACGCTACAGATCGACGCCTAGTGCACCTCCACCTTACGCAAGATGGGGGATCGACCATGGTCGAGCTCTTTCCAAAGTTCAACCTCAAAGAGGTCGAAGCGGTATCGCCACTCAGAAATGGTGAAGTGGATCAACTCGGCAACCTGCTAAAGACTATAATCACTCACCTTGAATCCTTCACAGAGGTATCTATGGAGTCGAGAACCACACCGTGGTAACTTCAATCCGAGGCGGCTACCATCTCTAGATAGATAGAAGTCTCTGCACTCTCCCGCTATTTGGCAAAGATATTACCTAAGCAGATCATTCGAGTAGTAGGTCCGAATGATGACGTGACGAGGGTCACTACCCTGCAGATTTTAATATTTATCGTAATATACTTTTGATGTCGGTCGGACTCACGTGAGTCATAGGGCATCCACTCGATCAAATTTCCTTCTCGTCTGAGTCGGTGAGGCGGTTGTCCCACATACCGTACCCATAGACGAAAGAAAAGATGATCACCTTCAATGACCTAGGTGTGGCTAGCCACATCTCAACTCGCCTTGCTGAAAACAATATCCTCGAGCCAACTGAGATCCAAAAAGTTGTAATTCCCGACGCTCTTCAGGGTTTAGATGTATTGGCAATGGCTGGAACCGGATCTGGTAAGACCCTTGCATTTCTAATTCCAGTTCTTCAAAGAGCTCCAAGATCTGCACCAAACCGACCATATGCTCTGATTTTGGTTCCTACCCGGGAACTTGCCCTTCAAGTACGAGACGTGTTTCTATCGATGCTAGGGCATCCGCGTCGTGGTCTTCCCCGCATTGGCGCCATCTATGGAGGCTCTTCTATCGATCGACAGATACGTGATCTCCAAAGGGGGGTCGAAGTCGTAGTGGCAACTCCAGGACGTCTAATGGACCTTATGGATCGTCGCGCTATCGACCTCAGCGAGGTTACCTCGGTTGTGATCGATGAAGCAGACAGAATGGCCGATATGGGCTTTCTTCCTCCAGTTGAGGAGATCCTTTCAAGTCTCTCGGAGAACCATCAAACCATGTTGTTTAGCGCGACCTTGGATGGTGACGTTCGCAAGATAGTAAATCGTTACATGAGCTCGCCCATCCACCACGAGGTAAAAGCCGAGACGCGCTCGCTTGACAACATGAGTCACTATTTCTTGGTCACCCACGACAATGACAAACTCGAGATCGTAAAGCAAGTAACCTCTACAGCCCGCAAGACGATCATTTTCGTTCGCACCCGCGACAACGCTGATCGACTAGCCGACGATCTAAATGGTGAGGGTATCAACGTTGACGCACTTCATGGGAACATGCGACAGAGTGCCAGGGAGAGAGTATTGCACCGTTTCTCCAAGGGTGCAACATCGATCCTGGTCGCAACAGACGTTGCAGCTAGAGGAATCGACGTTGCAGGACTTGATCTTGTGGTCCACTATGAACTTCCAGACGACCATAAGGCCTACATTCATAGGTCGGGCCGAACTGCACGCGCTGGAACCTCTGGAGCGGTGGTTACTCTCTTGCGCAGATCACAGATGAGAACCGTCAATGGGCTACAGAAGGATCTCGGCCTTCCCCAGCAACTATTCATGGGTAATCCAGAAGAGCCGACACTTACCAATATCGCCACATTAGAAGAGTTCAAAGGCGAAGAAGTGGTCTTCTCTGACTCTAGGGGGCCAGCTCGGGGCCGCAGCGGCGGCAGCGGCGGCGGATATAGGCCATTTAGGACGAGTTCGAACTACTCTCGCCAAGGGGAGTCACCCCGAGAGGGAGGATACCGCTCTTATGGTCAGGGTGAAGTTGGATCTAGGGATCGCTACCCATCGCGAGAACGAAGTTCAAACCGCTCAGAGGGATACGGTCGCCGTGAAGGCGGTTACCGCTCAAACGACGGCGGAAGCGAAGGGTCTTCCTACGGCTCTCGCGGAAACTACGACGGGCAACGTCGTTCTTCTAGGCGTGGGAATTACTAGAGAGTCAAGTAAGTTTTACTCTCCATAGTCGTTCTATGAAAGTTCAGAGAGGGTGGATCGGCAATTTTGCCGATCCACCCTCTCTATTTGTGAAAGACTCGTAACTCGCGATAGTAGGAATGGAAGTTATGACTAAGCCAATGATCGAACTCGAGAGCGAAACACCTTCTCGTAGGGCTTGGCAAGCACTCATAACGGTCCTCTCCGGGACCTTCATGTCGATCGTGGACTCGACAATCGTAAATGTAGCCCTCCCAACAATTAGAACCTCAATACACCCAAGCCCAGCTCAAATTGAATGGATAGTATCGGGCTACCTCCTCGCCTTTGGACTAATGCTGATACCAGCAGGTCGACTCGGAGATCGCTATGGCCATAAGCCTCTCTTTGTAACAGGTCTCTCGCTCTTCGTCATCTCATCGGTAGTGTGTGGCTCATCGATCAACGCAACTGAGCTTGTAACGGCCCGAATCGTTCAAGGTGCATCCGCGGGACTATTTGGACCTTCGATTCAAGCTACAATTTCGCTTCTATTTGCCGGTAAAGCTAGATCTCGAGCATTTGGAATTCTGGGGACAATGGTTGGAATTTCATCGGCATCGGGACCATTGATCGGTGGAATAATCATCGTGGGATTCGGCGGCACCTTGGGGTGGCGCCTAGTCTTCTTCGTCAATCTTCTGGTTGGAGCCTTCGCCGTTCCTTTGGCAATTCGATTGATTCCAAACGTCAAACCAAATATTAAAAACGAGCTCGATTTAGTTGGACTTGCGATCATCACTATCGCACTCTCCTTCGTCTTCATCTTCCTTATTGAAGGTGGATCAACCAACTTTCCAATTTGGACCATTGCAATTGCAATTGCATCACTCCCAATATTCGCCTCGTTTTACATTTGGGAGCGTAACTACCAGAAGCGTGGTCATAAGGCACTAGTAGACGGAAGATTAGTTAGACGTAAATCGTTTAGTATCGGTACCGGTCTAGCAATGATCTACTTCTCCGCCTTCTCCTCGATCTTCGTAATAGTCTCACTGATTTGGCAAGATGGACTGCACCGAAATGCACTTGCTTCGGGTTTAGCTGTTACCCCTTTCGCAATCGGAACACTAATATTTGGCTCAATTAGTGACCGCTTCTCCTCGAAGTTAGGCAAAGGAACCCTCTACCTCGGAATCGGCCTCTTATTTACATCGATTGCAACCACAGAGGTGATCCTGCGACTCTCGTCTATGGATCACATAAGTGCCCTACTACTTGTAATCCCACTATTTATCGGCGGATTCGGCAACGGCATCTTCATAGCACCAAATCAAGACTTCCTACTTCGCTCGATTGAACGCAGGGACGCCGGAGTATCTGCTGCCCTCTTGCAGACCTCTCAGCGAATCGGTAGCGCATTGAGCGTTGCCGCATCAGTTACTATCTTTTTCAACTCATTAACTAGCGGCTCAACCTATCTCAAAGCCGGTAGTAACGCACTCATCTTCAACATGGTCATGCTGATAATAGGAGCAGCCATCACCAAGCTACTTCCCAAGCCAGCTCGAAGCTACGCCCGCTAAGGTTCCCCTGGTCATCTATAATTCACGATAAATTTAGTCGTATTTTGATATCTACTTTTTTTCGTCCTTTATAATTATGATAAAACTTATCGACTTTATCGTAATTGTGTAGGCGAGGTAAAAATTTGACAGTAGAGAGTAGCGAAATAAATGAGAGTGCCGTCGAGAAGATCAAGCGCGAGAGCAATCTTCTCCGGGGCGCAATCGAAGAGGAGTTAGCAACTACCGCGGAGACCTTCAACGCTGACACGGCACAATTACTCAAATTTCATGGGGTCTACCTCCAGGATAATCGTGACGTTCGATCGGCGAGAAAGAGGGAAGGGCTCGATCTAGAACACCTAGTGATGGTTCGAGTAGCGATTCCCGGAGGCAAACTATCGGCCGATCAATATCGATCATTGGACCAGTTGAGCGACAAGTTCGGTAATTCGACCCTAAGACTCACCACTCGACAAGGAATTCAATTCCACTTCGCAACAAAGGCGATAATGCGGGAGTTGATCTCAGAGATAAACCAGACTCTATTGACCACCTGGGGAGGTTGTGGCGACGTAGTTAGAAACGTCGTCGCCTGTACCAATGCTGGGAACTTCGAGTTGCAGAGCGAACTGGATCGCCTAGCCGACTACATCTCAACCTCATATAAGGCTCCCGCAGACTCCTACTGGCAGATCTGGATCGACGGCGATCGGGTGCCCCAAGCAATAGTAGATGCACCTTTGGTCGATGAGTCTCTCTACGGAGCGACGATGTTGCCTCGCAAGTTCAAAATTGGACTGACGACGACTCGGGACAACTGTATAGACGCCTTAAGCCACGATATCGCGGTAGTCATCGACGCCGACGAACCAAGCAAACTTCACATCTTTGCCGGAGGAGGAATGGGTCGAAGTGGCACCGACCCTTCAACCTATGCCCGAGCTGCAACTCACCTTGGAGTAGTAGAAGAAGAGGATCTAAAGGCCACCCTCGATGCAATCCTAACCATCCAAAGAGACTTTGGGGATCGTAAAGACCGCGCCCATGCCCGTCTAAAGTACACCATCGATCGCCTCGGCATTGAGCGATTCGAGGAATTGGTCGTAGAACGCAGTGGTCAATCATTTTATAAGATCCCTTTTCCAGGCTTCAAGGTCGACGGGGATCACCTTGGGATAGAAGAGGCACCAACCAAAGGGCGCTTCAACTTGGGGTACAAGCTTCCCTCAGGGCGCGTCTCCAATACCGGAGAGGTAGCAAATCAGCGAAGCCGTATAGTGCAAGCGATCGACTCATCCGCTTGTGAGGTTAGGGTCACTGCCAAGGGTGACCTCGTCTTTACTGAACTTACCCAAGATGATCTGGCGAAGATAGCAGAGCTCCTCGGCGATACAAGGTCGATCGACCAAATAAGGTCGAAGCGCCATATTCCCCTTACCACAAAAGAGCTATCATTCGCCTGCGTCGCCCTACCCACCTGCGGATTAGCACTAGCTGAATCCGAACGCTACCTACCCTCTTTCGTAACGGAACTACAAGGTCGCCTCGGCGAGCTCGGAGCACCGGATGCTTCTATCGAGGTAAGAATTACTGGCTGCCCCAACGGTTGTGCTCGCCCTTACCTTGGAGAATTGGGCATCGTTGGACGTTCCAAGAAGAGCTACGACATCTTCATCGGCGCCGATCGAAAGGGGATGCGCCTGTCAGAGCAGTTTGCCGTGGACGTACCTAGCACCGATCTAGTTGAAGCCATCACCCCCCTGCTAAAACTTTGGATCGCAGAGGGTACTGAAAAAACAAACTTTGGAGACTTCGTAACCTCTTTAGAGTGGTCCGCTGTTACCGCGCTCGCGCCAGCACCACGAAGGCGTCGCCAACTATCGGTTCAAGGAGATGAGAGTTGATTATCAATCTAGACCTCAAAGGTCGAAAGATCGCAGTCGTAGGAGATGGTAGTGACGCTATCTATCGAGCCAAGAAGATGGCCTCTGAAGGAGCCTCGGTAACACTCTTTAGCGACGTGGTAACAGTTGGCGCACTTGAAGAAAGTCCGACCGATAGACAGTCTTCATCTATCAAGATCGAGCCAGCCAAGAAGATCTTTGGAAGAACCATATTTGCACGAAAAAGAGTCGCTGACTTTACAATGATCGTGGCCACGGATAGGAAGAACGATATAAACATCGAACTTGCAAAGAGGGCCCGTCGTTACAACATTCTCCTCAACACTCTGGACGAACCGGCCACCTGCAACTTTTCACACGTCGCCGTGAAAGAGCCAATACCGGGAGTGGAGGTAGCGATCTCGACTGGGGGAAGATCTCCCGCATTTGCATCACACTTAGCCAGAAAGATCAATTCAACTATCGACGAGATAGACCATGAGGTATTTGAGGCATTTGTAGAAGCTCGTCAAGAGGTAAAGAGTCAGGGTAGGTCCACCTTCGAGGTTGACTGGAAAGAGATCGCAGCTGAGATCGAAAGGCGGCACCGCCAAAAGGTGGCCTAAGAGCAGCGGCGAAGTTGCACCTTTGGAGTTAGTGGCAATAAAAATTCCCAGAACGAGCGATTCAAAAAGATTCAAAGATTCAAAGATTCAAGTAGAAGGCATATCTATGACACAGACAGACAATGCAGGTAGATTAATTTGGCTCACCGGTCCATCGGGTGCAGGCAAGTCCACAATTGCTAAGGCGCTTCGGGGAAGGATCGCAGATAGTGGTCGACGGGTCGAAATTCTAGACGGTGACGAGATCCGCGAGGTCATCTCGCCCGAGCTTGGATTTTCCAAGGAGGATCGAAACATACAGATCGACCGAATCGGCTACATCGCCTCGCTCCTTACCAGAAACGGCGTCGACGTCATCGTCTCGGCGATAAGCCCCTATCGCCAGAGTCGCGATCGCGCAATTTCCAGATCGTCGCGCTCATTCGAGATTCTTGTAAGCGCGCCACTGGAGGTCTTGATAGATCGGGATACCAAGGGATTGTACGGAAAGGCGATAAGGGGTGAGATCACAGGTCTAACCGGTTACGACGACCCCTACGAAGAGCCGATCGGAAGCCACCTTAGGGTTGACAGTCATCGCCTCAGCTTAGACGAGGCAGTGCTCTTGATCGAAGAGTTTCTCACCCTTGAGGTCGCAAATGCTTGAACTATTAGTTGAGAGCTCAGAGCTAATAGCTCAAGCAGTGGCAAGCCACAGCGACCTAGCAGTTACAACGGGGCTAAATGTAGCCGGTACGGTGCTAATTGACTTGGCGTCAAAGGAGGGATTTACCGGCGATGTCGTATTTGTTGACACCCGATACCACTTTCCAGAGACGATCTCTTTTTACAAGGATCTAAAAGCTCGATATGGTGAGATCAACTTCGTAACGCTCTCCGCCAAGACTCCATTTGAAGACGGCTTTTTGGAAGATCCCACACGCTGTTGCGAGATAAATAAAGTAGAGCCTCTCTTTGCCTACTTTGAAGAGAAGGCACCCAGTGCAATTCTCAATGGCAGAACCCGCGATTCAGCAAAGACCCGAACCAACCTCTCCCCCTTCGAAGAGGGAACCCCCTTCAAGATCAACCCCCTATACAAGTGGACTACTAGGGGTCTTATTGAATTTGCAAGAGAGAATGAAATCCCTATTCATCCGCTAGTAGATGAGGGGTATCTCTCCATGGGTTGCTGGCCCTGTACTAGGGCTGTAGCCGACGGCGAAGATCCAAGGTCAGGACGCTTTGTCGGTCAAGGAAGAGTTGAGTGTGGCATTTGGACCCGTAAGACGGAAGGCAAGAATTGACAATCCCAGCCCATGGCATATCTGGAACCCTAAAGGTTGCCCCCATAATTAGAGACGACCGGAAGGTTGACACATTTATTGAGGTCAATGAGAGGCAACTCGCCGACCTAATTATGATCACCTCGGGAGGCTACAGCCCACTTGAAACCTTCATGGACGAGAGGGACTATATCTCGGTAATCAAAGAGGGGCGACTCAGCGACTCAACCCTGTGGCCAATCCCGATTACCTTTGACGTCACCTTTGCGCCTGAAGTTGGAGAGATCCTCGGGCTAACCAACGCAGGTCGCCACCTCGCCAATTTGACGGTTACTCAAGTCTTTGAGCCCCAAACACCTATTGAGCTACTCTCTACATTTGGTACCGACGATCCTGCCCACCCCGGCGTGGCGGCGACTTTATCTCGTGGTAGTTACTTGGTAACTGGACCGATAGCTCTTCTAGCGGAGCCAAACATCGACGTATATGGCCACTATCTAACTCCAGTTGAGAGCCGGGCCATCTTCAAGATGTCAAAGTGGAAGAGCGTGGTCGCCTTTCAGACTAGGAACCCGATCCATCGAGCTCACGAATACCTACACAAGGTAGCACTCGAGCTGATCGATGGCCTACTAATCCACCCGTTAGTAGGGGCAACCAAAGACGACGACGTCCCCGCAGATGTGAGGATGGAGGCTTACCGAGTACTAATCGATAATTACTATCCAAAAGATCGAGTTCTACTAGCAACATATCCCGCCGCGATGCGCTACGCTGGGCCCAAAGAGGCGCTGCTTCACGCGATTAGTCGACAAAACTATGGCTGTACTCACTTCATAGTAGGCAGAGACCATGCGGGTGTCGGCAACTACTACGACACCTACGCAGCTCAAGAGGCCTTCGACGAACTTTCACAAGACGATCTAAAGATTCAAATCATCAAGTTCGAACACTCTTTCTTCTGCAAGAAGTGTGAAGGTGTGGTCTCTAAGCGCAGCTGTCCGCACCACTCCGACCACCACTTAGTTCTATCTGGCACCAAGGTTCGGCAGATGCTACGCGATGGAACAGCGCTACCGTCTCAGTTCACTAGAGCTGAAGTAGCTAAAGTCCTCGAGGAGCAGTATCGGTAAAGGTTACCTCAACCGAAGTGCAATAGTTGCAGATACGTGGGGTGTCGGTGAGAAAAAATCTCTGCCAATGCCCCATGGTTTTATTGGGGGGCTTCAATATTGGCGACAACGGACGTCAGCCACCTTCCGCCAAACTAGAGGTAGAGGCAAAACAAGATCACTTCAACATTGATTCGTATACCTTGCCAAAAGCTATCGCCACCTCATGAGTAGCTAGCGATAGCTAAATACACTGAGTCTAAGCAATTATCCTGAATCGATATCCCATTCCGTGGATAGTCTCGATCTCGCAGCCGGTGCCTTCAAAGAAGACCTTTTTACGCAAGCGTCGAACGTATTGATCGACGTTGTTAGCGGCAATTGCCTCGTCGTTATCCCAGACATCGGAGATGATCGAGGCTCTAGTAACTACAAATCCGGCTCTGCGAATCAATATCTGAACAATCTGTATCTCTCGGTTAGTTAACCTTATCTCATCCCCATCCACCTTGGCGAGATTGGCAAGGGTATCGATCGTTACCCTTCCAGCTTTAAATGTAAGGGGAAGAGTAGGCTTTGAGCCTCGCCTGACTAAAACTTTAACGCGAGCATAGAGCTCAGCCAATGAAAAAGGCTTTACAAGATAGTCGTCGCTACCAGCGGCAAAACCCGCAAGTCGATCCTCTTCACTCGAGAGCGCAGTCACCATAATCACGGGAAGTGATGGAAAGTGAATACTAACGTAGTCACAAAGATCTAAGCCACTTTTACCGGGTAGCATGACGTCGATCACAGCGCTGTCGAATGCTACCTTGTCGAGGAGGCGCCGTCCCTCATTGAATGAGTGTGCTACGGAAACCGCCAACCCCTTTTCAGTCAAGAACTGGGCAACAGATAGAGACAATTCAAGATCATCTTCGACTAAGAGCAGGCGAGGAGACCACATCGGACCATTAGGGCCCTCTCCCAATTGCCAAGAACCCATCTCCCGCCCCTCCCTATATACATTGGCCTGATTTGATCACTAGAACACTACAAGAGGTGGGTTAACGAAGCTAAAACGAAGTCCTTACGCAAGGTAGCCATCGGTCATACATTCTTGTTAGTTTGGATGCTCAAAGCGACATTGTCTATCCCTAGAGCTATCTAGTTGTAAAGAGATAAACAAAACACCGCAAACAGAGCGGCCGTGGCTCTGCTTTTAAGGATTAGATCCTTATCGCCGAATCCAGCTTTGGCCACTTCCTAGTTGGCGATTATGCCACTTGCCCATCTGCTGCAAGTAGATCGAGATCGATTACGGCATCATCGCTTGGAAAGGCCAGAGTTTGATCTGCGTTCAGTGTTAGGTGGACCAAATCATCACGCTCCCATCGATCGTGGGCAAAGATTCCAACTAGGCGCGTTCCACCTGAGACCTCGATTACGTGGTCGTAACCACGACCTCTAAAAGCTACGTCCACCACCCTGCCGTTCAAAGTACCATCGCCACCATTGGTGCTCTTGTTGATCTTGGCAGCGCTACCCCGTAGCATTATCCTGACGTACTTGGAGTGCGCATCGATGCTTCCACACCTCTTAGCAACCACTGTGCCAGCCCTGGTCGCAACTATTACACTTGCGTCGTCGCACCAGTCGATAATCTCACCCTCCAACTCTCCCGCTATCCCAGTAAAGTGAGCCACAAATGGAGTAGCCGGACTTCGGTAGATCACCTCGGGCTTATCGACTTGAATCAATTTCCCATCATTTAAAAGGGCAACTCGATCGGCTAGAGCAAATGCTTCGCTTTGATCGTGAGTTATATAAAGTGCCCCGGAGCCGACTTGTCGAGTGAGTTCAGAGATCTCGATCCTCAAACGCTCCTTTAAGTCCGCATCCAAACTAGAAAGAGGTTCATCAAAGAGGATCAACGAGGGCCTTGCAACTAGAGCTCGAGCTAGAGAGAGGCGCTGCTGCTCACCCCCGGAGAGGTTGGACGGGAAACGATCCAACTTAGAGGCAAGTCCCACCCTCTCAAGCATCTCCCCGGATTGTCGCCTTCGCACCTTTGAATCCTTTTCGTAGCGCTCAAGCGCGAAGGAGACATTCTCGAGAGCGTTCATGTGGGGCCAGAGTGCAAAGTCCTGAAAGACCATGGAGAGATCTCTCCTATCGGGTGGAGTATGCACCTTAGGCGAGGCGATCAACTTACCATCGAAGCGGATCTCACCAGCGTCGATCTTCTCGAGACCACCCACCAATCGCAGCAGAGTCGACTTGCCACTTCCAGATGGGCCGAGCAGAACCGCAAACTCCCCAGCTTCTATAGTAAGGTCGATTCCTTCTAGGACGTTGGTTACTCCGTACGCCTTAGATACCGTCTTTATTTCAATTCTCTTTGTCAATCCAAACTCCCCAATGACTTATAGCCTTTTTGACCGTGCACCCCAGGTGCATTTGACTTTGCTACTTACGATGGACCACGATGGTCTGCCACCCCTTCGGTGCGAGATACCTAAAGCCACCTTGGACCAAGACGATCACACCTAGAACAATCCCCATTTGAATGATGGAAAAGGCCGTAGCAGCAGTAACATTTGCCGCTTCAAAGGAGGAGAGGATAGCTGTAGCCATGGTCCTTACCCCAGTAGGAGCCAACATCTGCGAAGTTGGTAGTTCACCGAAGGTTGATGCGAAGGTGAGCAGCCAAGCCCAAACGATACTCTTGGCCAATAGCGGAAGCACACATCGTCGAAACGCCTTTTGCATGGATGCACCATGGATTCGACCGGCACGCATCAGTGATCCATCTAACTGTGAGATCGGACCAACCATTACTTTGGCATTAGAAGGGAGCGAAATCGCAACATAACCGATGCCAAGAAGGATCATTGTGCCGTAGATATTAATTCCCATTGCGATCGTCGCCGGCAAGTTAAAGACGAAGATAAACCCCGCCGCAAGGACCAGCCCCGGCAGCGCTACCGATGTGACCAATATCAGATCGGTAAATTTACCACTTAGTCCGGGACGGGGTGAAGTCAACACCTTGGCGATCGAAATTCCCAAAACGATAGTGATGGTAGCGGCAATCGCAGCCATCGTAAGCGACGTCACAATGGGGCCACCTATCGACTGAGTCCTAAACAGTGTTGTGTAGGCGTTTAGGGTAAGAGATGATAATGAGGGGCTGCGATAGGGAGTAAAGAGGGTCGAGATTAGCGCTCCAAAGATCGGAACGCCTAGGGCTGCCAGGACGAAGAGGTATAGAAAAGTACGAACAGCTAACTTCGCCCTCTTCGAAAGATCGTGAACTGGGGCAAATGCGGTTCGACCCGATAGTACCCCGTAACTTCTCGACCTAGTCATACGGTTTTGAATTGTTAAGACTACGCCTAAGGTCAGGACCAGAAGCCAACTCGTTCCTGCCGCCATAGGAAAGTCAGTAGGAAATGTCGCAATAGCCGACATGATATTGGTGGTAGCAACTGGGATATTGGCGTTAGCAGCGATGGTGGAAGCCACCCCGAAGTCACCCAACGATTCAGCAAAGACGATCGTCGCTCCGGCAAATATCGCTGGAAGAAGGATTGGAGTGACGATACGTATGGTTCTAGGAATCGAACCACCGTGTATCCGCGAGGCCTCCTCAAATCGTCGACCAAGGCCCCGAATTGCTGGGGAGATGGCAAAGTAGGCAAATGGAACCCCAGTAAAGGTCAGGATCATGATGATCCCACCTGTACCTAGTAGTAGATTTCTGATTGGCTGGCTTACTAGTCCAAGCTGGGAAAAGATACTCCCAGGAGCTACAACCTCGTTCCATCCAACCGACGTAACATAAGTTGGAACTAGAAGGATCACCCAAAGCAAACCAGGAATCCACCGCGACTCACGGAGGTTTACTCGCTGGACTATAAGTGCCAAGATCGACGATAACACAACTGCAGAAATTGCCGCGGCTGTAGATATTCCAAGGCTATTTCGCATACCAGCAAGTTCATTACCGCTAAGAGCTCGACCAAAGGCTGAAAGCGTGAACCAAGAGCTTCCTTGGGCAAAGATTCTTGGGGAGAAAGCTAGTAAGAGAAAGGCGACGGTAGGGATTACTGAAACGACGGCTAGGACGACCCACAGAAGTGGTCGCCCTAGTCTAAGTGACGCAGTCTCAAAGAGCCCTTTGCGATCGACTTGGACCGCTGAGGTGCGATCCAAGTCACTACTACCCTCGTGAATCTCGTTTGATTGGAAAGGGGGAGAACTAAGCAATGTTACTAGAGAACCAGGTATTGATCGAAGACTCCAACGAACCCCACTTATAAGGATCGAAGAAGTAGAAGTTGATAGACGATTCTGCGGGAACTTGGGCCTCGGCTTGGGTTCCATTTACAACAGGGAAAAATTGCGAGTCGCCAGTCGGATCGCCCGCTAGCATCGCCTTTTGCCCTGCTGGACCATAGACGAAGTTCGCAAATGCCTTGGCATCCTTGATCTCAGCTGAGGAAGCCTTACCGTCGATAGCTAAAACGCTTGGAAGGGCCGGGGAGGGATTGGGGTAGATAACCTTTATGTTGTGGTTAGTCTGAGCCCGTCCTATTCCGGAGGTATTCTGGCCAATTGCGATCTCTACTTTTCCGGCAGTCATATCATCCATGATCGAGTTTTGCGAGACCACCATGCCATTTGCCTTTAGCTGCGACATAAATGCTTCCCCTTGGGTTGCTCCGCCCAAAGAGTCAAACAGACCGGCAAGGATTGGATAACTTGGACCGTCGATTGTTGGATTGTTCATTCCGAACTTACCCTTCCACTGCGGCTGAAGAAGTTGCTGCCAGCTGGTGGGGGGATTTTGAACCTTCGATGAATCGTAGACGAATGCGCCAGTTGTGGTTACACCAGTAATGATGTAGCTCTGGTCGGCTGGAACAAGCTTTTGTCCCAGTGAATTCAGAGTACCAGTATTGGGCTGGAAGTTTTTAAGGAGCATTCCTTGCTGATCCAGGGATGCATATTCAGCGTTGCCGTCCGTCCAAGCCACTCCCCAAGTCGGATTATTTTTAGTCGCCTGAATCTTCGCGAGAGTAGGTCCGGTGGAGTTATCGGAGAGCTTGCAGACGATTCCAGTCGCCTTTTGAAAGGCTGTACACACCGAGGAGTCATATCCTTCGGATGACCAAAGGTAAAGTGGAGTGCTAGATGCCGCCGTCGACGAAGAAGCGGTTGAGGCTGATGAGGATCCACATGCTGCTAAGAGAATGGTTGCAGCTGCTACCCCGATAGATGTCGTCGCAGTGCGCGACTTTAGGTTTACTTTTCGATTTGCTCGTAACATAGTAAAGAACGATAAGGCTCTCGCCTATCCAACTTCTTTACTCGCTCTTTACCTACTTGAAATTTATAAAAAAGAAAGTGGTAACTAGCTGTGAAGGAAAGTTCAGAACTAACTACTCTAAACACGCAGCGAGCTCTTTAAACTCACCAATTTTGAGAAGTATTCCCCGGTGATCATAACTTCAAGAAATTGCGATCCAATAATTGGACCATTGGAAGCCAAAGATTGATGTCAGCCAAGACATTGACAGAAGGGTCGCCACAACCTAAAAGCTCGTTTTCGCTCTAAGTTCGCGCCCAAGCGAGCCCCAATTGACCTCGAAAATTACTTGGAATAGCCAAACCAGAAGATATCGGGTTCGACCCTAGTCAATCGATGGTCTCATATTCGTCGAACAACAGAGAGGCCTCTTCGGTCATGAACCGAACCGCCCCATAGGTATCTGAGACTGTGTACTGGAGTGGAAAGAGACTTTTATCATTCCACCGCTCGAAGGAGATTTGCGAGAGGTGAACGATGCGCTCGCCGTCGACGATAGATCTTGTTATTGGGCTGATCGCCTCTTCCACTAAGTGGTGGTCACGAACAGCTTCAACCATCTCAGTTGGAAAATTAAAGTGCGCCAGAATCGCTGCTCCTAGTTCGCAGTGGTCCACCCCGAAGGCTACTCGTTCTGCCTCAAGGTACTCCTTTTGACTATCTACGGTCAAACCATTAGCGAAGATCTTCTCAATCTCAAGGTACTTATCCGAATCGCAAGATCGCAGAACAAAAGCACCTACGTCGTGAATCAAACCCGCTGAATATGAGAGAGCTGGATCGGCCCCGAGGGTCTCTGCAACGTGAAAAGCACTTATCGCCACTATAGAGCTGTGAGTCCAAGCTCCTTTTGAAAGGGCGCCATACTCTCTGAAGATATCAAGGAGTGCGTAACCTCGAATGGCCCATTGACCTATCAATGCCACGGCGTAATCGACTGAAGTTACCTCTCTCCCCCTCGAATAATAGGGGGAGTTAGCAAGGTGCAAAACCGACCGAGCAAAGAGATCATCCGATGAAATAGCCATTGAAATAGCGCGGCGATCAAGATCTTCGCCTTCGAACGAAGCTAGCAACTCTTTAGCACCCTGGTGCTTTTGAGCAGCTAGATCAACCACCGTTAGAAATGAATCTAGTTGCTTGGCCGCCATGATCATCTCCGAAGTTAGACCCTTATCTACCCTCTATATCGAAGAGTTGGAGCCCCATCTTTAAATCAATTGCGAAACCGGCTAAAATTTAACCCTCGACTGCAATTGCTATAGCGCTCGGAGCTCCTTGAGGCCTTTTTGCGCTCCTAATTGCAAACACCGAAACGATAGTGCCCGCCAAAGCCATTAGTGCTGCGGCCCGAAAGCCGTTGGTCCACCCCGATATCTCCGAGGCCACTTTTATAGCTAACGGCGACTTTACCCCCGATGTGCTAAGTAGGCGAACCTTCGAGGCTACCCCTGCCTCAGCGACGGTTGCCAATACTGAGATCCCGAGAGATCCTCCGACCTGCTGTGAGACAGAGACCATGGCAGATCCAATCCCAGCTCGACGAGGATCAATCTCCGTCATTGCGGTTGGGAAGACGCTAGAGAAGGTCATACCCAGTCCCGTGGCATTTAGAAGTAGTGTCGGCAAGATCACCGTCAGATAGCTACTGTGGCTATTCAAGTTAGAGAAGATAAACAGAGCGGTCGCAGAGGCTGCTGGTCCATAGATCATCATTGGAAGAGCTCCAAACTTCTTCATGAACCATGCCCCATTCCTAGCAAGGACCATAACCGTTAGAGTCATCGGCAGAAACGCAAAGCCGGTCTTCAAAGGAGAGTATCCCAGGACGTCTTGCAAGAATTGAGTCAGGAAGAACCACAGGGAAAACAGGGCGGCTGAGACAAGGAACATGACTAAGTAAGCCCCAGTTCGATTTCGATTCTCAAAGAGAAACAGCTCAAGGAGTGGTCTCTTGGCACTTCGCTCTCGAAGTACGAATCCCACCAAAGAGATAGCAGCGACTATGAAAGAGGCAACCGTGATGCTATTTGTCCAACCCGAAGCCGCTGCGTGGATAAATCCATAGACAAGAGAAGCGACACCAACTACCGAGGTAAACGCCCCCAGCAGGTCGCTAGGTACCTTCTGCTTCTCAGACTCCTTCAAGATCTTTCCCGCGGAAAGTGACAGTATCAAAGCAATAGGGGTGTTGACGAAGAAGACCCACCTCCAAGATAGATATTGTGTCAGTAGGGCACCCAGGATAAGGCCGAGGGAGGCGCCCGCGGCCGAGACTGCAGCGAAGATCGTAAGAGCCTCAGTTCGCTCCTTTGGGCCTTCAAAGTTTGACGCTACAAGCGCCAAAGCAGTTGGAGATGCGATTGCTCCACCGATACCCTGAAGAGCTCTAGCAGCTATCAGAAGCGCCGATGAGGAGGCAAGACCGCCTAGAAGTGAGGCTCCGGCAAATAGGAGAACCCCTACGGTGAACATCTTTCGCCGTCCGAAGATATCTCCAGATCTTCCCCCTAATAGCAATAGGCCACCAAATACCAAGGTATACGCGTCTACAACCCAAGCTAAAGATGAGGTAGAAAAGGAGAGTGCCCTTTGGATCGATGGAAGGGCCACATTTACGATAGTGATATCGAGGACTATCATCAACTGAGCACTCGCTATAACTGCAAGCGCTAACTTCGATTTACTCTTATGCGTTTCTTCATTACTCATTATTCCGCACCTTCAAATTACCTTCAACGCTTATTCACTTTTTGCTTACTCTATAATATAAGATACGGGCCGTTTCTTATTCCCGTAGCTGCAAAAAAGAGAGATGTTAGGGTGCCGACCACCGAAAATACGAAGATGCGCCGAAGAGGTGCGGAACTTGAGCGCGAAATCTACGAAGCATCCTTCGATGAATTGATGCGAAGGGGATGTAGTCAATTTTCTATTGAAGGTGTGGCGGCTACCTCGGGTGCCTCCAAGGCGTCAATCTACCGACGCTGGCGCGACCGCGAAGATCTAATCATAGACACAATCGACTTTTATTTTCCTCAGATTGTTCGCGAGACGCCAGTTGGCGATGCATTTGTACTACTCCAAGGAGCTCTTGACGAGGTGGTAGGCTTCTTCAACAGCGACCATGGTCAAATCGCCTACAACCTCCTCATCGAGTCAAGGAGGTCAAAGCGCTTATCCGAGATATTCGATAGGGCAATAGCTGAGCCTAGGCGGGACTACTTTCGCAGAATAATGTCTGAGAACTACCAAAATAGCGAGCTCTCGATTGAAGATTTAAACAAGATAGCGAATGTTGCTTCGTCGCTCTTGATCTACAACGTCTTCGTAAATGGTCTCCCAGTCGATTTGGAATTACCAAATCGAATCCTCGGCGAAATAATTAGACCCTTGGTCATTGGACTCGCCACTAAACCAAGTTCGGTTCAGTCCTACAAGAGATGATTCAGAACAAATAAGTGTTACCCGTTTTCATGGTAGACGTCGGGCTCAAAGAAGATCTGTCCAACTATTGGAAGCGAACTTCTTATTCGCGCTTCAGCTTGATCGATATCTTCTGCAACCTCGGCCATAGAGACAGATGGACTATAGGCCACCTTTAGAGTCAAAAGCACGTCATCGGGGCTCAAGTGCATCGAGCGAATGTATATAATCCTCTTGGGAAGACCCGCCTCGACCACCGCAGCCTCAATCGTAGCTAAATCTTCATCGCCAACCCCCTCCCCAAGTAGGAGGCTCTTCGACTCTCGATAGATAAAAAACGAGATAATGGCTAGAACTATCCCAATTACGATCGAACCTATAGCATCGAAGACCTCATTTTTGGTTACTATCGAAAGCGTAAGTGCAACTAAGGCGATAACAATACCAACTAGGGCTCCAAGATCTTCGAACATTATCAGGAAGACTTCGCTATTTTTAGTCCTCTTGGCAAATTTCAGGAGAGACTCTCCATCTATTCGCTCCCTCTTCGACTCCTTGGAGGCCTTCCGGTAGGAGTTGGCTTCCAAAGCGAAACTGAGCGCCAAAACTGCGATCGCAACAACCGGTGAATCGACCTTTGAAGAAGACGATAGCTTGACGACTCCCTCGCGAATCGAGAGCAATGATCCAAGGAAGAATAGGGTAACTGCTACGGTATAGGAGGAGAGGTAGCGCTCGGGACCGTACCCAAATGGGTGTTCGAAGTCCCTAGCCCGCTTTGAGCGTCGAAGGCCAACGAATAAAAATCCTTGATTAGCAAAGTCAACCGCGGAGTGAGCACTCTCAGAAAAGAGTGATGCCGAACCAGTAATTACAGCGGCGATCACTTTGACCACCAAAATAGCGAGATTGGTCAAACTCGCTACGATCACGGTACCCTTAGACGACTCCTCCACGACGTCGATGCTAGTGGTAGCTCACCAAATGATAGCTAAAAACTACAGTCTTCATCTCCAATAATCACCCCTCAGTCAAAGAGCGTCAGAGTCCACCAATAGATACTCTTTTCGAACAACTTCTACTTCCCCGTGATATCTAGCTAGTAATTACCTACGATCGATAGAAGTACAAAATTAGCGGTGGTCAAATGGCGTTAGCGGCAATAACAAGTTGGGAGCTCTCAAAGTTCGAAAGAGGGGCGTCACTGCCCTTCTTCGATATGGTGGTGACCTCAGCCCTTCAAACCATCAAGAAGTCAAAGCTAACTCCAAGGGCCATCGATGGACTTATCACGATTCAATCCAACTTTGCAGGTCCAGCCTTCAATGTAACACTGGCTGAGATTCTTGGGATCCACCCTAGTTATAGCCTCGACATTACAAATTACGGCGCATCTCCAGCCGTCGCACTTTGGCACGCCAAGATGGCGATCGAGGCAAAGCTTGCCAAACGGATCCTAATAGTAGGTGGCGATTTAACGTATCAAGAGATGCGACGGCAAAGTCAAAGGCGGCCACCTGCGATTGCGATATTAGACGAGTTCGAATTAGCCTACGGAAGTCATATGGCAAATAGCGATTACGCGATGATTGCACAGCTCCACAAAAAGCTCTATGGAACCACAGATGAGATGCGTGCCAAGGTAGTAGTAGATCAAAGGAAAAGCGCACTTCAAAACGAACGAGCCCTCTTTCGAGAGCCAACAGGGATCGACGATGTCTTAAATTCGAGGATAGTCTCATCGCCGCTGCACCTCCTCGAATGCGTTGCAACGGCTAGTGGCGCATCGTCACTGTTAGTTACTGAGATAAGCGAGGCTAAAGAAATTGCCACATACGGTCTAGTCACGATTGAAGGCTTCGGCTATTACCAAGGAGGATTCACATTAGCTAATACTGAACTGATCCAAAATGGTCTGGTAAGTGGCGTAGCTCAGGCAGCAAGGGGGGCCCTCGAAATGGCGAGGGTTGACATCTCCGAGGTAGACATCTTCGGGGTCTACGACTGTTATCCAATTGCGGTAATGATTGCACTCGAAGATCTCGGATTGGTACCAAAGGGCGAGATCGGTCCATGGGTATTGGAAAACGACCTTACATTAGCTGGCCAGGTTCCGGTAAACACTAGTGGTGGCCAACTTAGCAACGGCCAAATAGGAGATGCAGGTGGTATGGTCAACTTGATAGAAGTAGTCGAAAGACTTGCTAAAGCTCAGAACTTTGATGAAGGTAGAGACTTTGAAGTGGGAGTGGCTACCTCAAATGGCGGACCTGCCATGAGTTGCGAATCGGTTACTGTACTTAAGGCTATGAATTAGTGGCAGTGCGTCCCAGCCCTAACCAATCAACGCACTACCTGCCCTTTTGGAGCCAGCTTCACCAGGGGGTAATTACAGTAGAGGTCTGTAGCAGCTGCAATAGGTCGCTCCCATATGGAACCTTTATCTGCCAAGACCACGGCATAGATAAAGTTGAATCACATACGACAGCCACCAGAGGCCAACTCCTCACCCATACGACGATCGAAAAACACCATCACCCCCTACTCGATCTCGAGGCTCCCTATTCAATCGGAGTCGTAAAGGAAGATCGATTTGGAGCGCTGATCTACTGCAGAATCGAGGGGGAAATCACCGATGATGGCTGTAGCATCGCTCTTTCCACCCGAGATTTTGGGGACGGAGTAACCTTGGTGGTCGCTACGCCCCTTCCCGAATCGCAGACTGATACCACCACTTAGACGTTAAATCGAAACTCGACGACGTCACCATCTTGCATTACGTACTCTTTGCCTTCGATGCGCGCCCTGCCCGCGGCTCGAACTGCGGCGATACTACCAGCCTCCATTAAATCATCGAAGTTCACCACTTCAGCTTTGATAAAGCCCCTCTGGAAGTCGGTGTGAATAACCCCAGCAGCCACCGGCGCAGTATCGCCAATGTGGATGGTCCAGGCGCGAGCCTCTTTTGGACCAGCGGTGAGATAGGTCTGAAGCCCTAGGGTACGAAAACCAACCGCTACCAGTCGCTCTAGACCACTCTTACTTTGGCCATAGGAGTCCAATATCTCACTAGCCTCCTCCTTATCCAAGGAGGCTAATTCGGCCTCTATCTTGGCGCAGAGTACAACATAGGGAGCATCACCAACGACCTCTCCTAACTTTCGGTGAAGCTCCTCGTCACTTATTGAATCTTCATCGACGTTGAAGACGTAGATAAATGGCTTAGCAGTAATTAGATGCGAGTCATAGATTGCATCGCCATCGACACTTCCGTCTTTGAGGTGCGAGTAAATAGTGTCGCCCCGATTTAGAAACTCTAACGCCTTGGCAACAGCTTCATATTTGGCCTGAGCTTCTCCTCCGCGTTTGGCATCCCTTGAGAGTTTTGCTAGTCGAGACTCAAGTGTGGCGATGTCGGCCAGAATCAGTTCTGTATTTATGGTCTCAATGTCTGCAATTGGCGCGACCTCACCATTTACGTGAATTACATCAGGATCTTCGAACACTCGAACTACCTGACAGATAGCGTCGGTCTCACGAATGTGAGAAAGAAACTTATTTCCAAGGCCCTCACCAGTTGAGGCACCTTTGACGATTCCTGCGATATCGACGAAGGTTATTAGAGCTGGAACGATCTGATCGGAGTTGTATAGAGCCGCCAACCTATCAAGCCTCTCATCGGGGACCGCAACCACTCCAACGTTGGGCTCAATTGTGGCAAAAGGATAGTTAGCCGCAAGGACGTTGTTAGCGGTCAACGAGTTGAAGAGTGTCGACTTGCCGACGTTAGGAAGACCGACGATTCCAATCGAAAGACCCAAGATGAACTCCTTTGAAAAACTACCAACGATTCATGTTAGGCGACATACAACATATTTTTTACACCCTGTAACCCATGGGCTATTAAAGAGTGCGGCAATTTAGGGGTAAAAGATAGCTACGATCCTTCTATGCGCTTTTACAACCCCTCCGCCTTTCGTAGTGATGACCTCGATGAAGTACTGACCTTCATAGAGCAAAATCCCCTCGCGACCTTGATCACCTCTAAAGAGGGTGAGACATTCGTCTCACACCTTCCTATGGTCGCCAAAAGGGAGGATGATAAAGTTGTACTAAATAGCCACTTCTCCAAGGCAAATCCCCACTTAGCCATCTGCCGAGAGGTACCGAGCGTCTACCTCGTCTTCCATGGTGTATCTGCAAGCGTAACCCCAACCCTCTACCTTGAAAAGGGAGTACCGACTTGGAACTACTCGGTAGTTCACCTACGGGGCAGACTTTCCTTCGTTAGCCAAGAGAACTCCGACTCCGCTCTAGAGGCGATGACACGCCACTTTGAATCGAAGCGGGGCAGCGAATTTACATCTACATCAGACGACGACTACATCAGATCGATGAAACGCGGCATTGAAGTAATCGAAATAGAGGTCACCGAGGTAGAGGGAAAGTTTAAGCTAAGTCAAAACCGCCAACTTGAAGATCGCATCGCCGTAGCAGAATCACTAAATCAAAGCGTCGACTTGGAAGATAAGAGGACCGCGGCTGAGATGGCACGGGTAAATCACTTTGACTTGAACTAACGACATTCCACTTATGTAGGTCGGTACTGCTGAAGGTAAGCGGCGCTAACTACGTGATCGAGAAATTGAGCGGCGACCAAGTTTAGCGGTTCATCGCGGCGCACTACAAGGTTCCAACTCTTGCTGATAGGCGTATTTGGAACTTCGACGACCGAAAGTCGACCATCTTTCAACTCTTCTATGACGCTATCGATCGAAAGAAGGGCTACACCCGCCCCAAGTAGACACGCCTCCTTAATAGCGGTATTGGAAGAAAGAGTAAAGAGCTGGGGCTCGATATTCAAACGGGATATCAATTCATCGCTATTACTACGAGTCCCGGAACCCTCCTCCCTAACGAGCCAAGGACTTTGCGAAAGTAACTCAATGCGATGAACTTCGTCGATGGCGTCGCCAAATTGAGTCAATCTGCTTCGCCCGACCACCAGATAGAGTTTATGGCCTCGGCTAGCCCGTACCTCAAATGGTCGATTAGGGGGAGGTGTACCACATACCGCTAGGTCGACGTTGTGGTTCTCGAGAAGGTCAAAGACTCTGTTGCGATTGGAGACCTCGACTTTTACCTCTATCTTTGGATCGATCGAGATGTAGGAGTCAAGCCACCTTGGCAACAAAACCTCTCCAGCCGTAGTTACGGCAGCAATCCTAAGGATTCGCTTGGCCCCTACCCCACTACCTCGAGTCACCAGGGTAGCCTCATCGATTAAGCCAAGGATCTTTTTAGAGTACTCAAAGAGGGTCGCACCGGCTTCGGTTAATCGAATACCGCGACCTTCGCGCACAAATAGCTCCACTCCGACTTCACTCTTTAGAGAGGCAAGGGCGGTCGATACCGCTGCTTGGGTCACGAAAAGACGCTTAGCCGCCGCGGTAATCGAACCACTCTCCACCACCGCTACAAGAGTTTTCATTTGATTTGGGGTCAATAGAGGCTCACCTTGAATTATGTGTTCTCTAACATCAAGCTAGCTGATCGACTTTGGCCGACTTTCGTTTGTTGAAGCCAATGCAACGCCAGAGCGAGGGTATTTAGAGTCGAAGCAGAGATAAATTGCATAAACTCCTACTTGTAGGAGCCCTTTAGAAGGGGTTTAGCATTCAATCCACTTGAAGCAATTGGTTTTAGCTTCAGATACCTCGTTCAGCTGGCCGCCGACTTCATCAATGGGGACTGTCGTCCTTCCAACTCCAAAAAAACTACTCCCACTCTTGATCGATGGACTACCAGAGAGCTCATTGGCACCTCCAGGATAAGCTACCTTAGCTACGACTCTTACCAGAACTTTGTTTATTACAAAGTTCAAAGCGCAGATCAAAAGATCCAAATTCGCAACTCCCTAAATCGAAGAAATATCGAATCGCAACTCAGCGGTGAAATATTAATCCTTAGCCAACTTCCATGAATATCGATAGTTTTGCTTCAAGAGAAAATCTATCCCTACCACAGCTCGCTGCCATGCGCATTTACATAGGTCAACCTATATCCTCATAATGTAGTCAAAGACCGATATCGACGATATTTGTACGTACATTTAAAAAATATATAGGGGTCGAAGACAGCTTCGTCTGACATTGAACTTTCCAGCCCTGGATAAGTTAGTGATTCAGCGAACTTCACCAAAGCCAAAGGTCAAGCAAAAAAATTTCCTATATCGATACAAACTGATCAAGATCGAGTGAATCCAAGCTAACTACTTTGGATAGACCCGCTGCCACCCTACTCTTTAGGGCAAATAGTCCAAGTAGAGTCTTGCCATCGATAATCACTCCGTCAGATATCAGCGACTCAATCTTTTCCAAGGGTGCAATCATACGAATTGCACTCTTTTCCTCGGGACTTTGGGGATCGATGTCGACTGACGATAACCCTCGAGCTAGGAAGACCTGAGTCTCCTCATCACAAAAGCCTGGGGTATTGTAGAAGGTAATCAGGGGCTCTATGTAAGTCGCAGCTACGCCAAGCTCCTCTGCCAATTCTCTTGCAGCACAGACAATCGGAGGCTCTCCAGCCACATCCCGTTTTCCCGCCGGTAATTCAACTACTTCGCGATCTAAAGCGGCACGGTACTGTTTGATAAATAATACAGAGGAGAGCTGCTCTAGATAGGCAACGATAACCACGGCACCAGGGTGGCGAATAACATCGCGATACCCCAGTTCTTCAGAGTCGCTATTTGCTATTGCTACTCGCTCAATCTTGAGATATCGAACTGGATCGTCGCTCGAGGGCCAGACGATCTTTGAGTGTTGCCGATCGATCCAAAATTTAGCCACTTAGTCTCCCTGCTAATTTGGTACTTCTACGGTCCAAAGTGAGAAATAGGGACCTTATATCAAAGGATTTGAAGAGATGGAAGCTAGCCTTTTTGTCGCTCGATAGCTGCCTCTATCAGACCTCTAAAGAGAGGATGGGCACGATCAGGGCGGCTCTTAAACTCTGGATGTGCTTGTGTTCCAATCCAGAACGGATGGTCTTTCAACTCAACAAACTCCACCAGCGAGCCATCGGGTGACTCTCCGGAACAGACCAACCCAGCCTCTTCCAATCGGCTTCGATAGTTAGAGTTAACTTCAAATCTGTGGCGATGGCGCTCCGAGACTATGGTTTCGCCGTATAGGTCTGCTACCCTAGATCCAGGTAATAGCCGTGCAACGTAGGCGCCTAGCCTCATTGTGCCACCAAGGTCCTTAACCGTTCTCTGCTCTTCCATCAAATCAATTACCAGATGCGGTGCATCTTCTTTGAACTCGCGGGAATGAGCATGCTCAAGACCAGCCACATTTCGGGCGTAATCTATAACCATGGTCTGTAGACCTAGACAAAGTCCAAGGCAGGGAAGCTTAGACTCACGAGCAAAGCCCGCTGCTGCAACTTTTCCTTCAATGCCTCGTTCGCCAAAGCCGCCAGGTATCACAATTCCAGAGAGATGACCCAACATCGACTCTGCCATCATCGGTGTTACCTCTTCAGCCTGAATCCACTCGAAGTCAATGGCGACGCCATGAAAGATTCCACCGTGGCGAAGCGCCTCGACCACACTCAGATAGGCATCGGGGTGATCGACGTACTTACCGATGATACCGATCTTTACACTCTCTTTGAGGTTAGAGGAACGAGCGACTAGATCAAGCCAAGAGTCGAGATTGAGCTCGAAGCCTCCACCGCTCTCGAGTCGAAGATGATTGATAATGTATCGATCAAGCCCCTCTTTGTGGAGCACAATTGGAAGTTCATATATGTTGGGGATGTCGGCGGCGCTAATTACTGCGTCCTTTGGAACATCACAGAGCATCGAGATCTTGGACTTGAGGCTCTCCGAGAGATCCTCCGAGGTGCGACAAACTATTACATCCGGCTGAATTCCACGGGATCGCAGCTCTGTCACCGAATGCTGGGTTGGCTTGGTCTTTTGCTCCCCACCTGGACCGATGGATGGAACGAGAGTCAAATGGACATAGCAAACGTTATCTCGCCCAATATCTTTTCTGAACTGTCGAATCGCCTCGAGGAATGGGAGGATCTCGATGTCGCCGACTGTACCTCCGACTTCAGTTATTACAACATCTACATCTTCCCGAGCCAAAAGGTTTACTCGACGCTTAATCTCGTCGGTAACGTGGGGTATGACCTGAACTGTCTTTCCGAGGTAGTCTCCTCGGCGCTCGCGAGCAATAACCGTCTGGTAGATCGAACCAGTTGTAACGGAGGAGTTCTTTTTGAGGTTGACATCAATGAACCTCTCGTAGTGGCCCAAGTCAAGGTCGGTCTCGAAGCCATCGTCGGTAACGAAGACCTCTCCGTGTTCGAATGGATTCATCGTTCCAGGATCGACATTGATGTATGGGTCGAGCTTTTGCATGACCACCCTAAGGCCACGGGCTTTTAGAAGGCGGCCAAGAGATGAAGCGGTGAGCCCTTTTCCAAGTGAAGAGGCGACCCCTCCAGTTACAAAGATATGCTTAGCCACTATTTCTCCACTTTCTCATCCGTTCGTACTCATATAGCCTAGACGTTCACTCGGCCGCCAAAGGATTATGTCATTGCCAAGTACTTCCCACCTGAGAGGCTTCGATCAACTCTTTAGCATGAGCCCTGGCACTGGTCGATCCTCCATGGCCAGATAGCATCCGCGCAATCTCATCTATGCGTCCATCAGGGGTAAGTTTCACGATTTCAGTTCGAGTATTGCTTCCGTCGGTAACCTTGTCGATGTAAAAGTGTGTTGAGGCAAAGGCGGCTACTTGGGCTAGGTGAGTGACTACGATCACCTGTCGATCGCGTGCCAGCGCCTGAAGCGCCCTACCGATTGCGACACCTGCTTGCCCACCAACGCCAGCATCGACTTCATCAAAGAGCAAAGAAGTTTTATCCTTAGAGGCCTCGAGAGAGATCGCCAACATCAACCTTGAAAGCTCTCCCCCCGATGCACACTTGGCCAGCTCAACTGGTGGAAGACCTGGATTGGCTTGAAAATAGAACAGAAGAGTCGACATATCTGGGGCTATCCCAGGTTGATACGATAGATTGGCTCTCGATAGCGCAAGGTCGCCGAGGCGAAGGTTTACCCCGGCACAAAGTAGATCCGCGCCTCGCCTTCTCTCATCTGCTATAGATGCCTCCTCGACTTCGATCGCCTCCTCTAACGCCTTCGCCTCCTGTCTGAGGAGCTCTAAATCTTCAGGAGCAATACGGAACGACTCCATCTGAACTTGGAGCTTTGCCAGCTGTTCAGTTACGTCTCTGAGAGTTGGGCCATACCTACGCTTGATATCTCTAAGGGCCATCAATCGGTGGCGAATCTCTTCAACGCGATTCGGATCAAACTCTAAATCGTCTACCGCTGTAACTGCCTCGTGGTAGAGCTCGCTTATATTTGTCGATATGGTCTCGAGGATCTCAGCGACCGATTCAGTACCAGAAAGGGCACGTGCTCGCTTCAGAAGCTGAGAGAACTTCCCGGTGATTGTGGCGCCTTGGCCATCGCATAGGTCGATGATCTCGCTGAATAGTTCTCGATATGACTCAATCGATTCAAGGCGATTTAGCTCCAGCTCTAAGTCGGTGTCCTCTGTTGGAGACTTTATTGCTACCTTGCTAATCTCCGATATCTCAAAGGCGACGATCGCAGCTTGGCGTTCGATCTCGTCCCGCGAGGTCTCGATCCGCTCGATCTCTGTAACCTTCTCACGCCACTCAGAGCGGAGCTTTTGCAGCTTCGTGGTATCAACCTTTCCGTAGAGGTCAACTATCCGGAGTTGCTTGGGTTGTGATCCAAGCTTCATGGCGGCGTGCTGGCCGTGGACTTCGAGGTGTTCGCTTGCGAACTCCTCCAGTTGAGCCATGGTTACGGCCTTGCCGTCGATGTAAGCCCGGGAGCGTCCATTTATAAGTACGCTGCGTTCAACGATGAACTCATTCGATTGGTCATCCACAATTCGCGCCGTAACTGTAGCGGCATCTGCCCCGCTTCTAACGATTTGGCTATCTCCTTTGGCGCCGAGAAGAAGCTGAATTGCACCTACTACCAGGGTCTTGCCAGCACCGGTTTCACCGGTCAAAACGTTCATAGAGTCACCGAAGGTAACCCTACCGTATTCGATTACGCCCAAATTTGATACTGTTAGTTCTTCGAGCACTATCGTCAAGCCCCTCAATCACAGTTTCTCAAGTACTCGTGGCTACCTAGCGGTACATATTTTTCTCGCCTAAGCCAAACTTAGACTTAAGAATCTCTCGGAAGTCCCGTTCAGAGAACTTCACTATGTTGGCGCTCAAAGGAGAGGCCCCTACTGAAACCATCTCGCCCATCGACAACGAATGACGATTGATTCCGTCCACCATCAAGGTTGCATCCTGACCATCCATGATCGTGATCTCAACACGCTCACTAGGTGCCAATACTAGGGCACGGTCGAACAGCATATGAGGTGAGATCGGTGTCATCACCAAGGCCGAGAGCGACGGTGACACGATCGGTCCCCGCGCCGAAAAAGAATAGGCCGTCGAGCCGGTTGGCGTAGCAACGATCAAGCCATCGGCCTCATAGTCCAAGAAGTGCTTTCCAGATACACCAACTGACAATTTGACTACATTTCCCGAAAACGACTTCTCAACTACAAGCTCATTTAGCGCCACGAAGTGAAGGTGCTCCCTAGATCCCCTGCCGCGATCGGCAACTGACATCGGGTAGACCTCGACATTTAAGGTCATTCGCTCTTCGATGCGGAAGTTACCCTCAAAGAATTTGTCAAGAGAGCCAGATAGTTCAGCAGGTTCGATCTCAGTTAGATAGCCAAGGTGGCCGAAGTTAACCCCGAGCACCGGGATCTGATATGCGAGCGACAGATCGATGGCCCTCAACATCGTCCCATCACCACCTAGTGAAACCAGAAGTTCAAGGCCTAGACAGTCTGAGCTTTTTAGGACGTTGAAGACTTCAAAACCATTGGCTTGGCACCAGTCGCCAATCTCTTCAAAGGCTGCGAGGGCACCTCTACGGCCTGTGTGAACGAGAACTCCTATGCGACGCTTCAAATGCACCAACCGATCACTCAAATATAAAACTGTAAAGACACTTCTACTTTAGGAACTTTATTGGGTTACTGCTAGCACTTATCTAAAACCAATGGCTGGGCACCGATGCAGTAGAACGGCACCTAGCTGCAACTACCTCCAGAATTGTTAAAAACCAAATACATAAGGCGACTTAGCTCAGAGGTTCTACCCCTTTTGCGAGGAGCGAATCGCCAACTCGACCTCTCGATCGATCAGTTGGTCGATAGATAGCTCGACGGAGCGAATCGCAGAAGAGTTGACCCTTCCAACTACGAAGAACTCTCTATTTCCATCGCCTCCGGAGATGGGCGAAAGGATAAGGTCGTCAATCTCCGCGCCGACCGCGATAAATCCCTCTACTACCTTCAAGATGGCGCTCCTCCAATATTGGGGATCTGTAATGACACCCTTGTAGCGCGCAGCCACTTCACGTTCGACTTCAAATTGAGGCTTTATCAGCATTGCAAATTGACCAGATCGTTCCAAAACGACGTCGACGATAGGATCGATCAATTTGGTTAGGGAGATAAAACTTAGATCGCCTACAGCGAGATCAATGGTTGGTAGGGCAAAATCACTTCGATCTAGCAACCGTAGATTTACCCCCTCCATGACCTCTACCTTGGGATGACTGCGGAGCATTTGGTCGAGTTGCCCTCTCCCAACGTCGATGGCAAAGACTCTCGTTGCGCCATTTTCGAGCAACACCTGAGTAAAGCCGCCGGTAGAAGAGCCTAGGTCAGCTACGTCCACTCCATCGATCGTTAGTGGATGACGCTCAATTAGGCCAAGTAGTTTTTCTGCGCCACGGCCAACGTATCGCGGGAAGTGATTTGCCACCACAATCTGATCGCTGCTTCGAACTTGTCTCGTAGCCTTTTGCGCTATTGAGCCATTTACCAGGACGTGGCCAGCATCGATCATCGAAAGAGCCACTTCCCGGCTACGCGCCAATCCCCTAGCTACTAAGGCTTTGTCAAGTCGAAGTGGTGCAGCTGCCATTGGGTAAAGATGCTAACTCGATCATGCGAGAGATGGTGCACCGGTTGACCTCAAACCATGGGCAAGGAGCGCTTTCTCACCCCATTAGATATGTGTTAGGGCTCAATAGTCGAAGTAGTACCACCAAAAAGCAACAATTACGGCCCAATACCAAGAACGTCAATAGAGAGATGTCGTTAGGGCATTTTTTATGGATTGGCGTATTATAAGCCCAAGTAATAAAGTTCGTTGTAGGCGACCTTGCCAACTATTCCACTTTGAAGTTGGGCTCTATCGACTGATGCCGAGGTAACTCTCAACTTCGTCTTTGACCTTACGAACCGCGTCGACTCGCTTTTGCGTAGCAACTCTACCTCGGTAAGCTAAGTCAGTTACGGTCTCTTCAAACCTCTCGTTAGCGAGACGGTTGACGACCCTTACGACCTTACAGAGCTCTTGAAGTGCCGTTTTTTTGAATTGCGATGCCATGTTTTCATCATATCGCTAGCCTTCAGATATCGCCTATCGGCCACTGTTACAAAGGTGGTGAATAATAGTCTTTTAAAGAACAAGTGGGAGAGATGCGATGATTTTCAGCGACAGAGCGATGGAGTGGGCCAAAACCATGGGAGGGTGGTCTGCGGGCGACGATCTTATTCACGCCCACAAAGGCTCGTCATTGGAGTTGGCTGACTTTGAAGAAATACGCAAAAGTGACCATCCAACCCTCTCCGTAAATGCGACTACGTCGAAGACTAGCAAGGGTAGAATTCTCCATGAGGACGACGATGACTTTCGAACCCCGTTCGAGCGAGATAGAGATCGAATCCTCCACTCGCGTGCCTTTAGGCGGTTAGCGGGAAAGACCCAAGTTTTTATCTTCCCGGCAGACCACCAAAGAAGTCGCCTCACCCACGCCCTCGAGGTCGCTCAAGTTGCCAAGGCGATATCACGGCGTCTAGGTCTTAACATCGACCTTACCGAGGCGATTGCCTTGGGTCACGACTGTGGCCACGGACCTGGGGGCCACGCTAGCGAAGATGCCCTCTCGCCATTCCTTGAAGGCGGTTACGATCACGCAGTCTTTGGTGCCGAAGTTACACTTGCTCACTTGAATCTCACCCGTGAGACTATCGATGGGATCCGCAACCACTCATGGTCGCTACCAGAGCCCGCCACCCCAGAGGGTATCGTCGTCTCTTGGGCCGACCGTATCGCTTACTGTGCACACGACCTTGAAGACGCAATAGGTGCACGGGTTATCGATGTCCAAGACATTCCAAGCGAGATCGCAAACACTATCGGAACCGCCCGTTCGAGCCACCTCAATTACTTTATAAATGCCGTGGTCTCTTCGACTCTAAAGAGTAAAAAAATCACCATGAGTCGAGAGGATGGGGAGCTCTTAGGAGTTCTTCGTCGATACAACTATGAGGCAATTTACCTGCGCCAAGAGAGCGTTCGTCAGAGCGAACAGGTAATTGCGGTGATCGAACGCCTGGTAAAGCATCTCCTATCCGATCGAGAACTATTTACCTCTATTGCCAAAGAAATGGCCTCGGAGGACGAAAGTTCCTACCGTAGACAAGTTGTAGCATATGTCGCAGGCATGACCGATCGTTACGTCTTTCATATGGCAGAAGTTCTCCTCGACATTGACAAGACTTCAATACCAAGAGGACTTGACTACCGCTAGCAAACTCGGGTCAACTTAGGGCAAGCTGAACTGGTTAGCTATCAATTAACAATAAGACTCAATGTAATAACTAGAGTCCCAACCGCCCTGCTAAGACCTTCGGCAGAGGTAGTCCAACTACCTTCTTTAACTCACGCCGTGAATCAAACCTGATGGTCGTTGGAGAAAAGCAGACGTTGAAAGCCTGTGCCAAAGTCCAATTTCTCTCAATGTCAATTAGGTATATGAGTTGCACCTTTTTAGATTCAAGATCACCTAGGTAGCGCTTCAAATGATATGAGTTGAGTCCACTTTGAGTTCTAAAAAATATCGCTAGCGATGGAGGGCCAAGGTAAAGGCTTTCGCTAGTAATTACCCTATCAATATCGATAACTTTGAACATATTGAGAGGGTAATACGACATTTCCAAGGCCGTTTCGCCTGTTCCACCATCTCGCAAAGGAGTTGGCCGATTAGCCGTTTACATCGATAACTACCCGACCGCGGACTCCGCCAGCAAGAATCTGGTCAGCAAGGTGTTCTAAGTCGTTAAGGGTTGCAATTTGAGTCATCGAAGCCATCTTCTCGCTTGGAACAAGTTCGCCAAGGCGCTCCCAGGCCACGTATCGCTTTTCATTGGGATACTTAACTGAATCGATACCCAAAATGTTTACGCCACGGAGTAGAAAGGGCATGACATTAGCGGTAAAGACTGCTCCTGCGGCCAGACCTATCGATGCAATTGAGGCCCCGGTGTACATCTGAGACACGATACGACCTAGGGTGCTTCCACCGACATTTTCAATGGCACCAATCCACCTCTCGCTTTCAAGGGGCCTTGACAACTCGCCCGAAACTTCGTCGGCCGAGATAACTTCGGTAGCACCAAGAGAAGTGAGGTAATCGCTCTCTTGAATTCGACGGGTTGAAGCGGTAACACCGTAACCAAGTGCACTGAGTGCGATGATCGCTACTGAACCTACACCGCCAGCAGAGCCGGTAACTAGGACATTACCCATCTCCTTCAATCCAGGTAGCCCCTGTTCCTCAAGAGCAATTATCCCCTGCATCGCTGAGATACCTGCAGTGCCAAGGGACATCGCGGTAACTGGTGAAAGATTGTCGGGGAGTTTTATACAAAAGTCAGAGTCAACTCTTGCAAATGTCGAATAGCCACCCCAATAGCTTTCACCAATTCTCCAACCAGTAGCAAGGACAACGTCACCAGCTTTGAAGCGATCGTTTTCGGACCTACGAACGACCCCTACCATATCTACACCTGGTACGTGGGGGTAGCTTCTTACCAGCCTACCGAGACCACGAATGATCATCCCATCCTTGTAGTTGAGGGTCGAATACAAAACATCGAGTTCGACATCGCCTTCGGGAAAGTCAGCCTCAGCGATATCGACAACAGAGGCGGTTACTTTCTTTTCAGCTTCATTCAACAAGAGCGCTCGAGCCACGTTTTACCTTTCGAACAAATTGACTGCGCAAGTGCGCAGCCATGAATTGTTGATTCAAACTTTTCCGCTGTCGATGCTATCCCAAAGTCTGCTGCTAATCTCGCAAACACGGATAAATGCAGACATATAGGCAAGTGAAGGAGACCGCACCCATTGATCTGATGCCCAAACCGTAATTATCGCCACCGCTCGACAAGGAATTACCAGGGTATGTCTGAGAAAGAAGATAAGCCTGGGGGATCCTTCCAATAGGGCAAATTGCACGGACCCAAAGGATCCATCCCAAAGGATGCCGTAGACATAAGAACACTTTATGCATGCCGCTCGGTTTTGCAATTGGCCAGGTGCTATGCCAATGCTAAAGCCACTTGCCGTGACCCAAAGACCACCTCCATGACCGTTTCGATCAATGAAGCCAAACGGACAGATGGAAGAGTTGTGAGCGGAGAATCAACGAGTACAGAGATCCACTACCTAATAAAGCCCTTGGATCGTTCAATTCGCCGTGTTGGGCGAGATAGTTTTCTCTAAAGGAACTACAAGATTCGTCGCAGGTTGATAACGGGCATAAATTTACCTCAAGGCCATTTGAGGGACGCTCAATTTGAGATAGGAATAGCTATTTACAATTTAAAGGTACGGATCTCTCGGGGAAAACAGAACGTGCGAGTCGTTCCGAGGGAGATCCACAATCAAATCGTTAGAGCAAATAGACAAAGAGCTATTTCAGAGCTGCGACGGAGGTCAAGTCATAGCTGATAAACATATTGGGGTTACATGATAAGTTGAGCCCGTAGTTAACTTAGTTATCTTGGTAGGTGTAGATCCAAAGCTCTTGGACTTTCCAAACAGAGCAAGATTCCAGAGGGACATTCGAAGAGCTGATAGCTCTCCGCATCTGGTACCGTCGAAAGACGGCGGCACCGTAAAAAACCGTAATGAGTCGCCAAATCCGACTCACGTATAGGCTGGATCGCCCTTAGAGGATCATTCATTTAGTCGAATTAATGGTCTTACGCTTTAGATCACGAGACTTCAGATTCAACCTTCGTAACCGCCAACGTTAGATACAGATTTGATCTAGATTGGCACTGCCCTTGACAGCTCAACCTCCAAGCCTTTGTCCTCCAAGCCTGAAAGCTGACTGTACCTCATCCAATACCGTAATTCCGAACCAATCTAACGGGCTTAGAATCCTTTGATCCGGATTGAAGCAAAGGAAACCACTTAAAAGGAAAAGAAACCCTAGAATCTTAATCTTATAGTCGCGGTATTACTTTAGTCACCACTACTTTTGACCATCTACTATTCTTTGCTCTAGCTGATCAAAAGAGCAAAAATTAGGAAGATGGACTTGGTATAAATCGGAGATATATACGCTCCTTTAATTATTATTGCTAGTAAAATGATCAACAGTAAATGCAATTATCATAGGGATGTCTATTGCAAACATTGCGAGCATAACGGTGATTACAATGAGAGCACTACCTCTGGTACCATCGTAGACAAATACATACTCAAGCATGCCCGCAATCAAACTGTAAACAAGCAGTGTCCACTTGCCAACTTTGAAGAATATTTCTCGCGCCAAAGCCTTCATCTTGAACAACAACCCCAGGGCCACCAGAAAAACTGCCCACGACAAGCCTGCCAGAATAGTTGGAATGAGTAAAGAGAATGAATGCGGATAATGAGATGCGGTATAGACGCCACCGACCACTATCAAAGCAAGGGATACTACGCCCATCTCAGCAATCGGTGGGTAGGAATGTTTGATATTACTTACCTCACCTGACTTTGACGCTGCAGCTAGCTTGTCTGGAGTCGAACTCATAAAGACGCCACCCTAGTCATAATTACTAAGGTTCCCACCTGCATCGCGCCCATGATTCCCGCAGTGTAGATAAATCGCTTCATCAACTTAGCTATCACGGCGCCGTTGGGATGCTCCTTTTTCAGTTCGAAAAGTACGGTCACATTTGCGGGCTGGAGAATTCCCATGGCGATAACCGTCATTACACCTACGATAGCAAAGGAGAGAACCAGCCATCCATGTGCCGGTGCACCTGTGCTCAGATTGTTGAGCTTTCGAGCCAGTTGAAAGCCAGAACCCAAGGTCATAGTCACCAAAGTTGGCATAATCAAGACGACCTTAGGCATCAACTTCGACGTAAATTCCATCCTCGCAGGAATCGACATCTTGTTCATTATTGGCCCAATAACAAATCCTAAAAATAGATCAATTGCTGTCCAAAATCCACCACCTACTACATGGTAGAAGTCAAGCGCCCAAGTCCAATTTCCGGCGATACTAATAACTAAACCAATGACTACCGCCGCTACTAGCGGAAGGGCCTTGATGGGTATAATCTTGAAGTCCCGAAAGAGCGGAGGACTAACAATCGGGCCTTGATCGATACTTTGCTCAAAACTCTGACTTGAAATTTCAGTCACTTGAAACATCCTTTTAATTTTCCAACAAATCGTTGAAATAACGCCACGTAACCCGAAAAGTTGAAGTGTGAATCACATTAGGTCAATCCGCTAAGTCCGAATATCTCAAATAAATAATTCGCATTAAAGCGAAGTAATCAGTAAGTATTAGTTGCTCTAATTTTGAACAATAAAACTTCCACCGTACTTTGAAAGGACCTTGCCAGGCTTACGAGGGGGCATACTAGATGCAATTTCTCTCAGTGGGTTCTCCATCACTACTCAGTACAGCGAGTTAGATGCAAACCACCGACACAAAGTTGCAAGATTCAAGCGTGCTGCCGTCGTCCCAACTCCCTATGATAACAGTTTTGGGACCGTATTGTAAAAAATAGAGTCGTATATCTAACCTTTAAATTAGGAGGAGGGAGAAACAACCGGGACAAGCACATATGTGATCTACTTATCTAGTAACTGCTAATGGCCATATTGCCCATCAGCCGATAACGTTAGATGCAACAGATTCCATACACCTACTCGTTACTTTGCAACATGGGGCTATCCAGTATTGAAGTTTTCTAATGTGATCGATAGGTAGTGAAATCTGCTTCCTGGCCCGCTTCGCGGAATGCGTCAATCGTCGACTCAGAGGAGCAATAATCAAATTTGAACTCCCACAGGGCGTCGATCACGCTCATGTCGTAGCTAACAAATAGTTAGAGAGTTACCAGATAAGCCGAGCTAGAACCTTGCGTGGCCATTTCGGAACACATGAATCTACAGCTCTTAGTCCACCAAACTAGTAAAAATCCCATGATGATCTTCGATGTACGAATGGTTCTTAGCAGCTCGCGACCTTCTCGAGTACGGTGGCGATCAAACTACTAATTCGACGACTCCGACTCACTCAGGTAGGTGCACCCACGGGGTGGGGATTTACAAGCCACTTCGTTTGCTTCGCAATAACAAGAGGCTCATAAAGCACGTACCGGGAATCAACGGTAACAAAAACAAACTTTATCCACTCCTAGTTTGTCAAGATCGAATATGGGATACCTAAGAGTAAGTTAAATATGAAAACTCCTACATCTTTTAAAGTTAAATTTTCTGCTACAAAAAGATATTTGTCACCGAATGCTTGAATATACAATCTGACTTACCGATACTGAACAATGAAAAGGTCGCTCGGCGGCACTCTCCTGTAGACCGGACTCCGCCTCAGGTTTTGAAAGAACCGTACCCTGTAAATCCAATATTAAATGAAGCTAAATTGCCAAATGGCGCAACGGCTGCATTTTTAGAAAATTTTGATACTTCGAATTGCAAATTACCCCTTGCTAACTACAAACTTATGAGAGTATCTTTACATAACAAACTCCTTAACTATACGGAGTCGCATAAAATTAGAAGTTGGTAGTTATTGGCGATTATTACGAATGAATGTGTGGTTGGGTGACGGACCAAGTAGCTAATGAAGACGGTTCGAGTATCGACAATATTGCGATTGATCTAAGAGAGCTCACCATAGGCAAGTCTGAGGAACATTCAAGCGCTGATTCGCCAGTTGAACCGGAGTCATTGTCGAGGGGACACTACGTAGTTGCCATTGGATCGTCTGCCGGAGGTCTAGAGGCGCTTTCTCAACTTCTTTCAGGTCTCGAGATGACGAGCAAGTTGGCGATCGTCATACTTCAGCATCTTTCACCTAGTTACAAGTCGATGATGGCAGAGATCCTCTCCCGCGAGACCGCCCTACCAGTCGAAGAAGCTACCTCCGGCGATCAAATCGCGGCTGGAAAGATTCTCATAATTCCCCCTAACAACAACGCATCAATCCTTAATGGGAGAATTGCATTAACCCAAGGCTCAAACCAAACTTCGCCAAAACCATCGATTAACTCCTTCTTCGTTGCGCTAGCCGACGAATACTCAGATAGAGCTATTGGAATCGTCCTCTCTGGCACTGGAAATGATGGCACTGCCGGGCTACGCGCGATCAGCGACGCAGGCGGTCAGTGCATCGTACAGAAACCGGAAAGCGCTAAGTTTACCGGAATGCCGCTTTCGGCGATAGAAAGCGGTATTTCGATGAAGGTTCTAGATCCCAAGGAGATAGCGGCCTTGCTGAAGTCGCTGCCTGAAAGGATCAACTCTCTTGACGAATCCGAGGATAAGGGGCGCGAGGCCGCTCTTGAAATAATCCTTGCCGAACTGCACCAAAAATATGGAGTTGACTTTCGAGGATACAAAAGAGGCACCCTGTTTCGTCGAATCGAGCACCGAATGGGGCTAACCAAGATCTCCAACCTCGCCGAATATGCCGCAAGGATTGTTGAGAGTGACGATGAGAAGGGGGAGTTATTTCAAGACATCCTAATCTCGGTCACTAGCTTCTTTAGGGATGCAGAGGCCTTCAACGCCCTCTCCGTCGCCATTGAGAGGATCATTGAGCAAAAGGCTACAGGGGGTGAGATTCGAATTTGGGTTCCAGGATGTGCCAGTGGTGAAGAAGCATATACCATCGCAATGCTCTTCACTGAGAGGTTGGGCGCACGCCTCAGCGACATCCGGCTACAGATCTTCGCAACTGATATCGACGAGCGGGCGCTCTCGATCGCAAGGAGCGGGACTTACCCCGCGGCGGCATTGGAGAACCTAGATCCCAATTTAGTTCTCAAGTACTTCAACTACAACGGTCGCAACTATGAGATCTCCAAGAATCTAAGGGATTCGATAATATTTGCCAAGCAGAATTTGGCAGTCGATCCCCCATTTTTACGCCTCGACTTAATCTCGTGCCGAAATGTTTTGATCTACCTCGATCAAAATCTTCAATCGGCCGCACTGTCGTCGTTCCACTTTGCACTCAATCCAGCGGGAATCCTCTTCTTGGGTCGTTCGGAGTCGGTCTCTGCCCAAGAGCACCTATTTAGGCCCCTTGACCGAAAAAATCGAATTTTCAATAAAGTGGCACTGGGCCTAAGTCCACATACCAGTACTGATATTCTGCAACGACACCTTCTGACAAAGGCAACTCAGCGCGACAAGCGCAACACCGAAACTAAGCGCCTCGAGTTACTTTTGAACAACTACCTTGACGCCAGAAAGAGCGCAATCCTCCTCGTCGACTCAAATGGCTTGCTTTTGCACAGCGCAGGCAACGTGGCACACTTTACCCAGGTTCGCACTGGGATGAACACATCCAATGCATACGACGTCCTCCGCCAGGAACTGCAAGGGGACTTCCAGACCCTTCTGAGTCGCTCTACCCGCAAGAGAGAGGAGTCAGTTGGACGGAGGCGACTGATCGATGGTGAATCATTTAGACTAAGCGTCACTCCAGTTGTCGAAAGTGACACTACAAACTACCTAGTGAATATCGAATTTGATAGCCTCATTAAGAGCCATGAGGAGCGAGGTCTCCCCGAGATCTCAAATATGGTAGTCGAAGATGAGCTAGCGGTCACTCGTGAGAACCTTCAGGCGATGATCGAGGAGTTAGCCACCTCAAATGAAGAGATGCAGGCTCTCAATGAAGAGGCGCAGGCGGCCAATGAAGAGATGCAGGCGGCCAATGAAGAGCTCGAGGCCGCCAATGAAGAACTTCAAGCCACAAACGAAGAGCTCATCTCACTCAACACAGAACTCTCGCTTCGAACCGCACAGCTAACAGGCGTTACTAACGACTACGAAAACCTATATAACGCCCTTGACTTTCCGCTCTTGGTCTTAGATAATTCGATGGCGCTCAAGCGATTTAACTTCGCTGCCGCCCGCCTCTTCAACTTACGAACCATCATGGTTGGAACCAAGTTAGACCTTCTTCGACTCCCTAAGAAGATGTTGAAACTCCACTCCCTAATCAACCAGGCTCGCGAATTAGGCGATAGTGTATCGGAGTTAATCTTGGAGGAAAACGTCACATGGCAGGCTAACGCAACGCCCTACCTCGACGAGTACGGCCTCTTTGCCGGAACCATTCTCACACTCATTGACACTAGCGAGCTTGTAACGGCTCAACTCAAGCGCCGTAGCGCTGAGTTAATGGTTGAATCATTGATGGAAAACACCACCATCATGTTTGTGATCAAGGACGTACAAGGTAAATACCTTTACGCTAACCGCCGCTTCCAGCAGTTCTTCAGACGAGAGAACATCGTCGAAAGAGCAACGAGCGACTTCGACATCTTTCCATCAGATATGGCGACGCAGGTAATGGAGAGCGATCTAATCACCATCAGGACCAGAGACGCTAGAAACTCGGAATATGAATACGAGACTGACGACGGACGCAACATATTCCTTTCGGCGACACACCTACCTTTATTTGAAGAAGATGGTACCGTCAACGCCGTTTGCGTCCAACTGCTAGATCAAAGTGCGAAACGTCTCGCGGAGGAGGAGCTTCGCCTGGCGGCAAAGGTATTCGAAAACGCCGGTGAAGCCATTGCAGTTTTAACCGCTGACGGTGAAGTTGTCACAGTCAACTCTGCCTACCTCGAAGTCACTCGACAAAAGCTTATAGACGTAGTTGGAAAGAAGTTCTTCGTCTTCGATACCGCGAGCGCACCTCGACGTAATGAAGCAGAGACCATTACGAACGCTCTCACTGAATTCGGACGTTGGAGCGGAGAGGAAAAAGTATTAGCATCAGATGGAACCAAGACGCCAGTTTGGCTCAGCCTCTCGGTAGTAGAAGACTCTAAGGGCCGCGTAGAGCACATACTTGCGATCTTCAGCGACATCTCCTCGAATGTTCTCGCCCGAGAAAAGGCTGAATTTCTATCAACCCACGACGAACTAACGTCACTGCCGAATCGCCTTTTATTCAAGGAGTATCTCAATCGTGCTCTCGCACGCAAGAGGAGAAATGGAGGAAACTTAGCCCTTATCTTCGTTGACCTGGACAACTTCAAGTTCATAAACGATAGCCAGGGCCACGACGCTGGAGACGAGCTCCTTAGAGAGGTTTCGAATCGAATAAAAGACTCAGTGCGTGAAGCGGATCTGGTCACCCGATTAGGGGGCGACGAATTTACTATCATCGTCGAAGACGCAGAAAACGAAAATCTCGATCTACTAAGTAGTCGAATACTATCGTTGCTCACCCAAAAGTACCTTATCAATGGAGTTGAGCAGTACGTAAGCGCCTCAATTGGAGTTGCGATCTTTCCAGATGACGGGGAAGATTCGAATACATTACTCAAATCAGCCGATTCTGCTATGTATCAAGCAAAAAAGCTAGGGCGAAATCAAGTTCAATTCTTCCATCCCCAGCTGAGAGCGGAAGCCGATGACAGAAGTCGAATCGAAAATTCCATTAGACGTTCCATGGCTTCACGTGAATTTAGCGTCTTCTACCAGCCACAAGTGGATATATCAAATGGCTTAATTACCGGTGCTGAAGCGCTTCTGCGCCATTTGCCAGAAAATTCCTTGCCCCTCGATACTGGTAAGTTGATCGCCATTGCGGAGGCGACTGGCCAGATCGAAGCTATCACCAACTTTGTAATCCGAAAAGTCTTAGATGATCTCACCGAGTGGAACCGACTCAAAATAACAGTCCCACCTATAGCGGTGAATATTTCGGTGAAGAACCTCTACCAAAAGGACTTTGCCGCCTGGGTTATCTCTGAGATCCAAGATAGAAATCTGGATCGAGCGGCAATAAAACTTGAGATCACCGAAAGCGCGCTTGCATCCGATTCCGAGGTAACCTTGGCAAACATAAATGCACTTCGAAGCGCCGGAATAGTGCTGTCAATCGACGACTTCGGTACCGGATTTTCTTCCTTGGCTTACCTACGCACCATTCCAGCCACCGAAATCAAGATCGACCGAAGCTTTATTGTGGACGCCGGACAAAGCGGAACAGGAGAGGCGATAACTCGGGCGATCATTGAGATATGTCACGCTCTTAATTTTGATATCGTAGCCGAAGGAATTGAAGAGAAGGAACAGGCAGCTTGGCTGGCTGAAAATGGTTGCCTCATAGGGCAGGGGTATCTCTTTTACCGCCCCTTGAAGGCAATTGACTTTGAGGACTTGATTGCAAAGAGGAAACAATAGCAATTCCGCCCGTAAACAAATCCAACTTTATTGAGAGGTGCGAGCAGGAGAAGCTCCATCTAAGCGGCCACGTCCAAAGTGGCAATGCTGTAGCTATCTTCGGTTCCGATGGTTGCCTGAGTGAGATATCCGCAAACTTTGAACCGAAGCTACTTCTACAAGATGACATCTTCAGTGCACTTACTGCGCGCGTATCGATTAATGCCTTTACATCTTTGCCTAGCCTTCACTACGTAGCCACATCAAAAGAGCTAAAGGTGAATCGTCGCTTCTTCTCGCTACAAAACAACGGAGTGTTTCTAGAAGGGTCCATAGTTACACACGACTCATCAACGATGATCGAGATCTACGGAGATGGCGATCAAGAACCATCATCCTCTCCCATATCATTGCATAACTTTTCAGATGAGGCCGAGTTTGTTGAATTGTTACGGCAGATACTTAACCTCGACCGGGTAATGGTCTATCGCTTCACCGACAACGAGGATGGAGAGGTAATTGCCGAATCCCATATAACAGGAATCGGTTCCTACCTAAACCATAGATACCCTGCCAGTGACGTTCCGATGGTGGCCCGTCGCCTCTACCTTATAAATCCTTGGAGAACCATCCGCGATCGGGATGGAGAGGCGATGCCAATAGCGTCAATAGGCCAAAGTCCTCCCGACCTCACATATAGTGACGTCAGGAGTATCTCGCCGTATCACATCGACTACATGAAAGCAATGGGGACCTACACATCTCTATCAATACCGATCGCCGTGGACGGAAGGCTTTGGGGTCTCGTTAGCGGACACAGCGAGAAATTTACCAAAATACCTCTCACTGCACTTTTGAAGGCCAAGGAACTCTCTCGCCGTTTCAACAACAAGGTTCTAACCGATCTACACAAACGTCAATTTGAATCTCTCGATCGACTTGGACGGATGGAACGACGAATAAGGCGCTACGTCTTAGACGAACTCTCCATCGAGTCGATCTTGTCAGAGATTGTTGATGAGTTCTGCACTCTCACTGCAACTTCAACTGTTGTTGCAACCAACGGAGATGTGGTTCTTAGTCACAACTTTCAAGATCCGATCGAAAACCTCGAACCCCTAATCTCTCTCGGTAATCCCTTCGAAAGACCATTTCATTCGGAGGCGATGCACATTGACTTTCCAAATCTTTTCTCTCACTACGTCGGATTCGTCCGAGTGGTTTTCGTCTTTGAAGGCGAGGTTTGGAACCTCCTCTTATTCAGAGGCGAAGAGATCGAAGAGATAACCTGGGGTCACCGACCCGATCTACCGCAGCCGACGCCACTAACACATAGTTCTGCCTCACCGCACACGTCGTTCGATAGCTATGTAGAGCTCCGCCATGGACACTGTCGTAGTTTCACCAGTAACGACATTCGTACCATCTCGACCATAGCGCGGGCTTTGAGTTACGGTTAGATACAAAACTCTATAGATAATCTTCAAACTGCGTCGATAGCTAAAACGGCATATCTCAAATAGACATACCGTGCGAATTTGCAATCGATGGCAAAACTAGAAAACCGCTCCCTAAATCGCCCTCTGCTCTTACTCACTAGATCTACGCCGATTGACCTTTCAATCCGACGTTAAACTTAGGATCGATTTACAATAATGACGCGCACCATTTAGTGGCATTACGCAGATGTCCATCTCAGTGCCCATGTTAGTGTCCGTGACAGTGCAGTTGATCAAACGATCGACTATCAGCGACGCGGGCAACGAGAAGAACGACTTCAATTTTGAGCCAAACTGAATACATACCAACAAAGTTGCAAAGACGATTTGAGACGGCGGTATAAATATCAACGCTGTTTATCGAAAATGGCTCCGAAACACCGCGTTCGAATATTAAATGCCAGCTCAATAGAGTGAAATGGGAATAGCTTCCTCCCAGTTACGTTCTCACCAATTGAAGCAGCAAACACGAAAGAGATTTATGAAGGCAATTTATTACGAAAACTACGGTGGCCCTGAGGTTTTGAAGTACGGCGATCTTCCTGAACCGAAGGTCGGTCCCGATTCGCTACTTATCGAACTGGCCGCATCATCGGTAAATCCTGTTGATTGGAAGATATCAGCTGGATATTTAGATCAAATCCTCTACTCAAAGTTTCCAATTATCCCTGGATGGGACGCCGCCGGAACAGTTATCGCAAAAGGTCCAGCCGTTAGGGACTTCGATGAGGGCGACGAAGTTTATGGATACATTCGCTTGGACTTTTTACACCCAGGCACATTTGCCGAGCGGATCGCCGCACCAGTCCGTACCGTCGCTCGCAAGCCGAAGAACCTTACCTTCACCGAAGCTGGTACGGTTCCTCTAACGGGATTAACTGCCTACCAAGGTTTAGTGAAAGCACTAGAAGTTCACGAGGGTGAAACGATATTTATCAGTGCTGGCGCAGGTGGAGTTGGTACCTTTGCAATTCAAATAGCCAAAGCGCTTGGATTGAAGGTAATTGCCAGTGCTTCACCTCAGAATCACGATTTCGTAAGGTCGCTTGGAGCTGAAGCGGTGAGCTACGGAGACGCCTTGATTGAAGCGATCAGGGACATAGCACCGGACGGTATAGATGCATTTTTTGATCTAAGTGGAGGTCCCGACGTCCAAAGGCCGGTCGAGGTGCTCAAAGACCGGAGCAGGGTTGCGTCGATAACCGATGCAACTGTAAATCAGCGCGGCGGGAGATACGTCTTTGTTCAACCGAGTGTCGAGGACCTCAATACGATTACAGCTCTTATCGAAGGTGGAAAAATAAAACCCATCATAACCGAAACCTATCCCCTCGAAGATGCCGCTAAGGCATTTGAATCAAGCATGTCTGGCCACGCCAGGGGGAAGATTGCGATAGCAATCAAATAGATCCAATTGGATCACAAAATCGCTCGGGATGACTTTAGGGAAAACTTCTATAATCGTCTTTGGATCGGGGGTCGAATTCTGAGATCAAGGTAATTTGATCTTCGGTTTCGACCCCGACCTATTTAGAAACTCTACTGAGCTCATCTCGCGCCGGTCTCTGTCGGTGCTTAGCATTCAAAAGTTAACGGTATGTAGTTTTCAACCGTCGTGACAGAAGTGAGGCGAGGAGATTCGGATAGACCCGCTGACATCCAAAGAGCCGAATAGGCCGAAACACCCTAAGTCCGGGGGGAGTTAGATGCCAACTAAAGTGGCTCTTCCGTTTCTAGCGGGGAGACACATCCAAATTTCCATTGGGTATAACTCTTGTTTGATCGCCGGCGGCATCTCTCTAGTTGATACTTGTGAATAGTTGCGAGCTATTTGGGTGCATTTATAA
>JAJZFV010000043.1 GCA_021805205.1 Actinomycetes bacterium
TTCACTTCCCAACATAGATATATTCTACCTGACAAGGACAAATGCTGCTTTAACCACACAGAAAAACCCTAACTTGGAGGCCACGATTTTCCAGGCTGGAGTAGTGCATTATTTAGCAGCGTCCTAGCAAATCAGCTGAAGCCGCTTGGAAGTATGTGGTAATCGCATCGAGCGGAATAGCAATCGCACTTTTGGGTGTCGTACTCATCTTCGGCTCTTCAGGGGGTAGTACCCTCTCGTGGATTGGTCTGGTGGGTGATCCACAACTAAACAAGGGTCTACTCAAGCTCGGTATCGCCCTTACCGTCTTAGGTTTTGCCACGAAAGTTGGTCTATTTCCAATGCATAGTTGGCTTCCCGATGCCCATAGTCAATCACCAGCGGCAGTCTCAGCGCTCATGTCAGGAGTACTGCTATCAGTAGCACTTTACGCCATCATAAGGATGCGACTACTCAGTGAGCTGGGTACAGCAAACGGCGAGATAAAGGGAATCCTTATCACCATGGGATTAATTTCGGTTGCACTCGCTTCGCTAATGATGGTACGTCAGAGGGATATCAAGCGACTTCTTGCATATTCGTCAATGGAGCATATGGGGGTCATGGCCTTAGGAGTTGCCATCGGCCGCGCGGCGTTACCTGCAGTTCTAATCTACATCCTTGCCCATGGTCTGCTAAAAGCGTCATTATTCGTTGTCGTTGGCCGCGTGGTCGAATCATCTGGCAGCAGCGACATCGATCAAATAGCTAAATCTGGGGGCATCAATGGGACAAATAAATATCTGATGGTGGTCGGCCTTATTGGATTGCTCGGACTTCCGCCATTTGGTATCTTCTTCGCTGAGATCTCAATTGCGGGTTCAGCATTCTCTAACGGCCTAGGACTATTTATCTCAGCAGCCTTCATCTTTACACTAGTTGCATTCACATCGATTCTCCGTGCCGTAGCCAATCTCACATTGAATTACCAACGCGCAGGTAACCACCATTCTCCCCCCTCGTCAAGGGATAAAATGGTCGACGTCGAGAGAGTCAATGCGCCTAAAACCACCGATGAACGACCTGATATCAAAAGGGTCGCAACTATGTCCTCGACCAATAATCGAAACTCTAACGGACTACTTTCGAATTTGATAATCGTTAGTTCGTTGGTAGGTGCCTCGATCTTTCCCCTATTTAGCTACGGGGCGCTAAAGACCGTTGAGATAGCGGTCAATACACTCACGGGAGGAGCGAGCTGGCCCATGCAGCCAGATACCATTAAAATCACCACTGCTGAACTAATGGCGACCGCTACGCAGCTCAGAGAGAGCGGACATCGGCTCATGCTCATCTCCTGTTCAAATATCACGGACGGAAAAGTACTTCATTATCTCTTCGCATCCTTTAGAGAACCCCTTAAACCCCCTATTCATCTCGAGGTCAAAACTCTCGATGGCCACAGGGGACCAATACCAAGCGTTAGAGAAATCTACAACCAAGCGCATCGCTTTGAAGTCGATGTAACCAGCTACACCAACGGAGAGATTACCTTTGAGACTCAAAAGTCCGAGGCGGTTAGCAACTTTGGGACAGCTATTGGCTCCACTCAGATTCCAGTTGGTCCGGTGCACGCCGGCGTCATAGAGCCGGGACACTTTAGTTTTTCCGTGGTAGGTGAATCGATCTTGGATCTAAAGATCGAACTCAACTATCTGACCCGCGGAGTAGAAGAGGTCTTTCTTGGAGCGGGCATCGACGACGCACTTTATCTATCTGAACACGTGACCGGTGACTCGGTTATCGCCCACGGTTTAGCTTTTCTTAAGGCCTACGAATCGTGCACTTCAACAAAGGTAGGTGAGGACGAAAAGGTAAAGAGGTCACTTCTTCTAGAGCTCGAACGATTGTCCTACCACATTATGGACATTGGAGCCCTCGCCAACGATACCGCGTTTGGTCTAGCCAATGCTTCCGCGTTACGCCTTAGGGAGTCTCTCTCCCAAATCAACGACCGCCTCACGGGTCAACGATCCCTACGGGGCGCCCTACGATTCGGTTGCACTTGCCTGCTTCAACTACCCTCTCTCGAGGAAATTCGAAGCATTGAAGTCGGCCTATGGGAACTTGTTCGGCTAATCGAAGAGCACTCAATTGTACGAGACCGCATGATAGGAACCGGCGTTCTCCCCTCTGCTGAAGCTGAACGTCTCGGGACCCTGGGCTATGTCGGTCGAGCATCAGGACATTCATGCGATATACGAAGATATCTACCATACAACAACTTTGAAAAGAACTATAGAGAGGTAATAGAAACATCCGGGGACGTAATGGCTCGCCTTCAAGTGAGACGACGCGAGGCGTTTGCGAGCCTCAAACTTATAGGAATTTACCTGACCTACCTTCAAGATGAGTTTAGGAATCAACCAAACCACGGGATATCGCCTCCTCAGATCCCTACCTCGGATGCTAATTTTGGTGTCGGCCTGGGTTGTGTGGAGGGGTGGAGAGGTGCAACCTGCTATTTCGTAACAACGAATTCAAATGGAAAAATTAAAGAGATAAAGATCGTTGATCCATCGGTCAGTAATTGGTCGGCGCTTCCCATAGCCCTTCACGGTGCGATCGTCCCCGACTTTCCGCTTATCAACAAGAGCTTTGACCAGTCCTACGCCGGTAACGACCTTTGAAGCAACCTTCTTGCGACGAGGCGGTGCGGAAAAAAACGAACCAATTCGAACCTTGAACTCTGCTTGATTCCGCAAATTGCTTAGGCGGCTCCCGAAACACTTCAGATCCGATAGACCACAATCAATATTCCTTGGACGGAAATCCCTCTCGCTTTTGGAGTAAGTATCGGTGTCGACATCTCACTATGTCAGATGCGAGTGCTAATTATCGCCATTGCCACACATAGCTCTAGTCGTAATCATTATCACCAAGCGATAGCTAAATCGTCACTTTAAATCAAAACCAATGCGATATGTCGACAATTAAAGAGCAGAATTGCTGTGAATCTCCCTTTACTATCGATAACCTTGACGCCGGTTGCGCTTGCATTTGCAGACTCAAACATCACCCATTTATTCAATAGCGGTAGATCGTTCATTCAATGACTATATCAATAATTCAAAGGAGCAGAGCACTGGGAGCGCTACGGTGGCGATCGATCACAGCCTCGGGATTTAGGCGTTCCCTGAGGGAATTGAGCGAATCAAACGAAGAAATGGATTTACATCTATATGTTAAAACCGTGAAATAAAGGGCTCTGTGGAAGACCTCTGATCTTAGATAAATTTGATCGACACATCGGATTTTTTATGAAATCAATATTTTCAATTGAAGACCAGTTGAGTCAAACGGTGGGAATAGTAGCACTTTAGGCTCTGACAGGACTTGCACCTCCTCACCGAAGCTCCCCCAATGTAACAGAATACGATTGGGGGAGCTTTAAACAGAGAACGTAAAGGACTATCTAGCTAATTTAGACGTTCTTTAGGATCGTTAAAATATCGCCTCGAGCCGTCTTGATATTTGCAAGTGCCCCCTTTACCTGTTGCCAATCGTTAACTATCGTGGTGTGAGTACCGTTTGGATCGGTGTTGTAAATGGTCGGTGTAAGCGATACTGGAAAACTACCCAGTGCATTTGCAGTCGATTGGGCTTGCGCCACAACGGTAACCAGATTCGAATAGGCAGACGCAGCAGCCGAATTGTCCCCGTTAGCTTGGATCAGCGAGTTCAGTGTCGACTCCAAATTTGTCAGCTCGGAGGAGACTGAAAGAATCTGGTCCTGCATTATCGTCAAATCTACCTGAGGTCCAACGACAGCGTAAATTCTGTATACGTCGTATAGGGTCTCGTAAGCCAGTTGAAGCTGGGCTTTCGTAGTAATTGAAGAGGTGCTAGAGAGTAGGCTCTGCATAGCTGCTATGTCACCACTGCTACTGCTACCAACCTCTGCCGAGAGGGTTGAGGCATCGCTCGACGTAAGCGACTTCGAATTTTGAATTCTCCCACTCAAAGTTTGTAGAAAGGAAACACGTTGGTTTATCTGGGCTTGCAACTGAGCGATCTGTGTCGAGGTAACCGTCGATGTTGGGGTTGACGTTGGGGTTGACGTTGGGGTTGACGTGGCGAATGCTGGCGAGGCGGATGCAACTATCGCCGCAACTGCAGCCAACGGAGTTCCAACATAACGAACAATCTTTTTCATATTATTTCTCCTAATTTCCATTAGACGAATTGGCAATATCGCCGTTGCCGGCGCTTAGGGTATTGCTCAGATTATTAATTTGAGAATCGATCTGATTTAGTGCGCTATTTACGGCGGCCAATTGCGAACTTTGGTTAGATGCAACTGAATTCGCCAAAGCCGTTGACGTTGGAGCACTGTTACTTGCCGTTGCACTCGACGTAGAAGATGTTTGAATTGAGTTAGTGGCTAAAGTCGGTACCTCGGTAGTAGGTGAGGACGTTGTGTTAGCTGAGGAGCCTTGTTGCACCACCCCAGAAGGGATAGCCCGTACCGGGGTTGGCACAGAGGAACTTGATGTCCCGGCAACCCCACAGGCACTCACCCCCATAGCCAGCACGAGCGTAGAAATCGCCCAACCTTTTGTATTCACTGAATCCAGCTCCTTTCAACGACAAAGTGCGTACCAGTCGAAACAACGGAACACTTCAATTCCGTTAATTAGGATGATCGTCGAAGGATGTTAAGGATCGATTATGGGAATTTGGGAAACTATAAAAAATAAAAAAACCTAGTCACCTTCTCCCATTCCCGTCGTATGAAAGAAGGAGAGAGTGGCTAGGTTCAATTTCAAAAACTTATCTTTAGTAATCGAATTGCGGTTTTAGAGATATCTCTTATTCGATTATTTTGCTCAATGGCAGCTCGAGGATGCCCGTTGCCCCGGCGTCCTTCAGTGCCGGTATCAAAGTATTTATACCCTCTCGCGCCACCACTGTTTCAACTGCATAGCCCGCATGACCGTGAAGTTCAGATACGGTCGGAGCCTTCATCGCAGGTATCAGGGCTATAACTGCTTCCAGGTCTTCTGCTGAGACATTTAGCTTCAGCAACACCTTTCCGCGAGCGGTCAGAGTACCAGTTAGCAGAGTGAAGATCTGTTGCATCGCATGAAACTTATCCGGATCATTCGCAGCCTTCGGATTTGCAAGGAGTTCGGTATACGAGGTAAGGATCGTATCAATAATTCTTAGCCCCGCGGCACGAAGGGCACGTCCGGTTTCGGTGATTTCAACGACTGCATCGGCAATGTCCGGTATCTTGGCCTCGGTGGCACCATAGGAGAGGAAGACGTTGGCTTTGATTCCATGGCCCTCGAAGTACTTTTTAGTTAGAGTAGGGTACTCCGTAGAAACCCGAACACCGTCCTTTAGGTCCGATACCGATGTAATACCTGACTTCTCGGAGACCGCCAGTACGACCCGAATGGGATTGGTTGTCACCTTGGAGTAGTGCAATTGACCTATAGATACAAGATTTGACTCAGTCTCCTCAACCCAATCTCGTCCGGTGATTCCAAGATCGAATAGGCCGTCCTCAAGGTAGGTGGGGATCTCTTGAGGTCGCAAGATCCTTACATCTGTAATTCTAGGATCCTTAATAGTGGCACGATAGTCGACCTCTGACGAGCGCACAATAGATAGATCAGCTGCTGAAAAAAGCTCGAAGGTCGACTTTTCCAACGAACCCTTTGGTAGCACCAAGCGCAACATCGCATTCCCTCTGTCTAAAACTTCTTCTACACATTAGCGTAAGTTGTACAAAACCTAGGGCTACCCGGGTCTTCGTCGCCGCTTCACCAGGATTAGAGCTAGTGACTCTCCCCAATTCTAAATGCGAGCGAAAGGACAATATCCAAGCTTCGTCTCACCTCCGGAGTTCGCGCCTTCTTGAATAGCTTTCTAAGAGATGGCGGCTCTCCTCGATCGAGGGCCTCGGCCGCCCCACCCAATCCATAACTCAAGGCCTTCAAGATCCGTGGATCAAGGTTCCCCGCGATCGATAGAAAGCGGACAAGGTTTTCTATTCCTTGGCGCGTCTGCTCGTTATTCATCTTTTCCAGAATCGCGGATCCGGCGTCGCAGCCATCTTCGAGAATGCCGTTTAACAGATCGATCAAATCTGAATCTCTGAGATTTTCGATCAAACGTGCTAATTGATCGATCTCGACTTGATCGTAGTTTGTTACCGGTCTCCGTGCCGCAACACTATCTAAACCAATCGGCTGAGCCACTTTACAGTCCTCCTCGTCGACGCGGCGCTTCTACAAAAACGTAGTCTTGTCGTTGCCACTTACGCTCCACCTCAACACCATTTTGAGGATTTCGAATTGCATTTCTAAAGTTCTTTTTCGGCAGTGGATTATCTCCTTCGACCGAAAGGACCTCCATTCTTACAGCCAACTCTTTATAAGCGGGAGTATGGGTGGTTCTGTCAGTGAACGACGAGGTAAGTACGTTGATAGCCGATTCGTTATCACCGCTATTCATTGGCATATACAACTCTTTACCGCTGACACGCGAAGTTACAAGTACCCGTGCCTTAATCTTTCCTCGCCGCGATACTAGACGAACCAATGATCCGCTTTGAATCTTCCGTTCGGAGGCTAATTCAGGAGACACCTCGATGAAGGTCCCTGGCGTACGGGAACGAATCCCCTCTGACTTGAAGGTCATGTTACCTTCATGGAAGTGTTCTAAGAGTCTTCCGTTGTTCAAATGTAGATCGAATTCGTCATCTACCACTTCGCTTGGTTCGATATAAGCGACGTTGTAGAGCTTCGCTCTCCCATTAGGAAAGGCAAAGCCATCCAAAAACAGAAGCGGCGTATCCTTGCCATCTTTAGCTACCGGCCATTGAAGTGACGCAAATCCTTCAAGGCGATCGTATGAGACCCCAGAGAAGATCTCCGCCAATGACGCCGCTTCAGCCATGACATCGGCAGGGCTTTCGTATCTCCAGCCAGCTCCTAGCGCATTTGCAATTGCAATGGTCCAGATATAGTCGGGGCGAGAGTCGCCCAAAGGCTCGAGAGCGGCGTACAGACGCTGGATTCGACGCTCTGTGTTGGTAAAGGTTCCATCTTTTTCCAACGACGGAGACGCCGGTAAAATCACGTCTGCAAATTGCGCCGTCTTCGAGAAGAATATGTCCTGAACCACAAAGAGGTCGAGGCGCTCAAATGCCCCCTGAACGTGAAGGGCATTTGCGTCGACGAGACCCATATCTTCACCCATCAGGTAGAGACCCCTCAGTGAACCTTCATAGATGGCATCAACCATCTCGTGGTTGTCCAAACCCTTATCAAACGGAAGTTCAGCCTTCCATCCTGTAGACCACTTGGCACGAATAGCATCATCGCTGACGAACTCGTAACCGGCAAAGCGATCGGGCATCGCGCCGAAGTCAGATGCACCTTGGACATTATTATGGCCACGAAGAGGGTATGAACCAGCGCCCTCTCGAGCATAATTTCCAGTAACAAGGAGAAGATTCGATATTGCGGTTGAAGTGTCAGAGCCACCGTTGTGTTGGGTGACTCCCATCGCCCAGCAGATTGCAACGCCGTCGGCTGCGACGATCTCTTCAGCTACCGCCTTTAGCTCCTCGACCGAGATCCCAGTTAGCTTCGATGTACTTTCAAGGTCAAATGGCGCCAGCGAAGTGTAGTAGTCATCAAAGTTATCAACATGACTCTCGATAAAGTCGGCGTCATGGCGACCGGTATCGATAATGTACTTGGTTACAGCACTTAGCCAAGCGATATCGCTACCTGGGTTCGGGTGGATGAAGATATCCGCCCTCTCCGCCATCTCGTGGCGCCTAAGATCGGCCACTATCAATCGCTTCCCACCGCTCTTATGTGCCCTCTTAATTCGGGTTGCAATTACCGGATGGCTCTCCGCCGTATTAGATCCAACGACTATAACCAATCCGGCCTTCTCTAGATCGGTAATTGAGCCAGAGTCGCCTCCGATACCCACGGTGCGCCAAAGGCCGACCGTGGCGGGCGACTGACAATAACGCGAGCAGTTGTCGACGTTGTTAGTTCCTACGACGGCACGAGCCAACTTTTGCATCAAGTAAGACTCTTCGTTGGTGCACTTAGATGAAGAAATGAAGCCCAGGGCGTTGGGGCCAGACTCTTCTCTTATCATCTTCATTCGCTCAGCGACGTAGGCCACCGCCTCTTCGAATGTAACTTCTTCGAAGTGGTCACCACGCCTTATGAGTGGCTTAGTTATGCGCTCCTTGGAGTTTATGTAGTCCCAACCAAACTTTCCCTTGACGCAGGTAGAGACTGCATTTGCCGGGCCATCAGAGGGCTCGATCTTCACGATCTTTCTCCCTTTGGTCCAAACCTCAAATGAACATCCAACGCCACAGTAGGTACAAACCGTCTTGGTCCTCTTGATTTGCGCCTTTCGCAGACGCGACTCTGCCTCTGAGATCGCCATCACACTTTGAATCGAGGTAGCTGGTTCAGCCGCCTTTGTGAGAGCTATCATCGGATCTTTCATCGTCTCGGGAAGAGAGGAGAGGTAACCAACTTCGCCGAGCATCGACTTTTCCATAAGAGCATTGCAAGGACAAACCGTTACACAATGACCGCAGCCGACGCAGGAAGACTCGCCTGCGGGTACGTCGTTATCCCAGATCACTCTCGGACGATCCCTCTCCCAGTCGATCGAAAGGGTCTCGTTTACCTGCAGCTCTTGACAGGCTTGAACGCATCGGCCGCAAAGGATGCATTGATTGGGGTCGTAACGGTAGAAAGGATGCGAAGCATCGATTTCGTAAGGCTTCTTTTCAAATTCGTAGAGCGGATGCGCAATCCCTAACTCTGCCACCGCATTGTGAACTACGCAGTTTCCATTGTTATTTTCGCACAAAGTACAGTACAAGTCGTGGTTCTTCAAGATACGACTGACGCCCTCTAGCTGGGCATCTTTCGCCTTCTTAGATTTAGTCTCGACGACCAAAGATTTGCTTACTTTAGTGTCGCAGCTTCTTACTAGCCCTCCTCCGACTTCAACTATGCAAGTATCACAGCTCCTTATGGGGCCTAGAACTTCGTTATAGCAGATCTGAGGGAGATCGGTTACGACCCTATTGATAGCCTTCAAAAGCAGCTCACCCTCGTGAGCAACTACCTTTTTGCCATCGATAGTTATTTCAACGTCCAACGCTATACCTAACTTACTCAACTCGATTCAACTGCATCGAAGATACCTCTCCAAGTGCAATTTCGATTCACCTACCCAAAGAAACTACCAAAAACCAGCAGATAATCAAATAGCAATAGTTGGGTTACCTATTGCAATAGCGGTTTTGTCCTGTAATATCTCGAATTAGTATGACGAATCACTACGCAAAAGTACTTACGGTGTCCGACGGATGCTACCACGGATCCCGCGAAGACACTTCCGGAGAAGCCCTACGGGAACTATTGTTCGATCGCGGCTTTGAAGTGGTCGAATCGCGGATCTGCCCGGACGGAATCGAATCAGTTAGCGCCCGACTTTTTGAACTTTCGGACGATTTTCACGGCCTAATCGTCACTACCGGCGGCACCGGATTTACATCTCGCGACCTCACGCCAGAGGCAACCTTGAAGGTTATTGAACGCGAAGCCCCTGGGATCGCAGAATACTCTCGGAGCGTAAACAAGCTAGGAATGATATCTCGAGGAAGATGTGGAATCAGAGCCAAGTCGCTCATCTTCAATGTTCCGGGCTCGCCAAAGGGAGCCTGCGAGATGTTAGAGGCAGTTATAGATACTATTAGCCATGCGATTGACCTTTTAAACGATTCATCTTCGCAACACCCTTCAAATGAGTAGTCAATCGGGCAATGCTCCCACGTCAGCGTCCTCAAAGGTTGTTATATGAATCAACTTGCACTTGATCGCGATAGACGGGCGATGAGATTAGCGATTCTCGCTAGCAGAGAGGCTCGCAAGATTGCACGCCCCAACCCCTGGGTCGGGGCCGTCTTTGTAGGAGCCGACGGACGGGTCTCCTCTGGCTCAACGCGCCCTCCGGGAGGGGACCACGCGGAGGTGGTCGCACAAAAAAGGGCGTCGTTTGACCTAAAAGGTTCGACTTTATATGTGACTCTCGAACCCTGTTCTCACCATGGAAAGACGCCACCATGCGCTGAAATGTTAATAAGGGAGGGAGTTTCGAGAGTTGTAATCGCTTCATTGGATCCTGATGAACGCGTTAGCGGCATGGGAATCAAAATGCTTCGCGATGCAGGAGTTGAAGTTGAAATCGGCCTACTGTCGACCGAAGTAAAGGCCGACCTCGCACCGTACTTAGTTCACAGGCAACTTGGAAGACCTTTTACATTCATCAAGATTGCGGCGACCATGGACGGTTATATTGCCGCAAGCGACGGTACCTCTAAGTGGATAACGTCGGGCGCATCGCGGCAAGAGGTCTCTCGGCTTAGGGCTTACTCCGACGTGATAATAACCGGCGCCGGAACGGTCCGTTGCGACGATCCCTCGCTGAGAGCCCATGGCTTCGAAGATCAATCTCCTCGCCGAATTGTCCTTGGCAATATTCCCGACTCTTCTAGGATCCTACCTGCCACCTCTTACCAAGGTGAACTGGCAAAACTCATGGTCGACCTCGCTGGGGCTGGGACGGTTGTTGCTATGGTCGAAGCAGGAGCTAAAGTCGCAAAGTCCTTTCTCGATGCAGGTCTAATCGATCAGATAAACCTATTCCTCGCACCAAAATTTATAGGGGGGTCTGATGGTATCAAAATCTTCGATGGAGTAGGGGCACAGTCGATAGCGGAGACCTTCGACTTTGAGATTGCAACTAGTCGCAGGTGGGGATCGGATATCGAATTAATTTTGCATTCAAAGTGGCTGGCAAACTTCATCGGTAGCGATGGATCAACAGATAACTTCGAATAAAGCCCTCTGCACGACGGTGAAGATAAGCCATAGACGACCGCCAAATTGAAATCTAACTTAGCTCCGAGCTGCAATCTGTCTTGTTACAGAGACCATTTCGATGGCTCCCAAAACTGCTTCGTAGCCTTTATTACCGGCCTTTATACCGGCTCGGTTTAGGGCCTGCTCAACGGTATCGGTAGTCAATATTCCCATCATGACTGGCAAGTTATAGTCTTGAGCTACCTTGGCTAAGCCATTAGTCGTTACGCCAACAACCACGTCATAGTGCGATGTTTCGCCACGTATCACCGCACCAAGCGCGACTATCGCATTGTAACGAGAAGTTTCGGCTCCTGCCTTTGCTATCAGGGGAAGCTCTGCAGCGCCTGGACAATATGCGATGTCATAAGAGAGCTTCGGTCCGCCGACCATCTCGAAGGCCCCCTTTGCTCCCTCAATCAACTTATCCACGACAAACTCATTGAAGCGAGAGGCGATAATCAGAAAGTTTCCTTCAGCTACGTCAAATTTTCCCTTGTAAATCATTCTCACTCCTACTACCGCTTCATCGTCAGATACGACATTCGACAAATCGCTTTGACCGGAAACCTTTGGTATCGATAATAATCTAGGTCTATCCATCGACGACTTGTATCGGGAAACAACAACTGAGTCTCAACCAGCAATAAACCTCTAACGGGACGGCGGGATTTGAAATTGATCAAAATGTCTTAAATACTTAAAGGCGAACCTACAATACAGCAGAAATCACCGCCCATCAGGTAAGCGGGGGGAGGGAAGGGTCGATAAGTTTTATCACCCGAATCATATGGTCTGGAATCGGTGGAAGTTCGTACGAGCTATCGTCGAATACGCGCTCTCGTGCGTTCAGAATTGATCTAAAGACATTAAAAATAAAACGAGCTACCACTAACGCGTAAGTCGTACGATCTAATTCATTAAGATTTGGATTGTTGATTGATATCCGTCTTGCGATCTCGGATGCAAATTGAAATTCAAATTCGACGATCAGCCGCACCACATTGATGACTGCTTCACCTTGGCTTAGACCGATCGAAATGGCACTTTGTTCCTCCATCCTAGGGACAGCCACTACGTTAGAGCTTTTTACTGCAACTATCACCGAATCAATCACCGAGATATCGTCTGGTGCCGCTCTCAGGTTGGTAAGCAGATCAACTATTGCTCCTCGCAAATTAGGAAAGAGTAATTCGTCTTTTGTCTCGAAGTAGCGATAGAAGGTACGCTCAGAGACTCCTGCAGCCGCCGCAATCTCGCGAATATTGGTATCACCATAACCCTTCGATTCGAAGAGTTGATGCGCTACCTCGACCAACTTCGCCCTAGTCGCCTCTTTCTTCGCCCCTCGTATAGATTCCGTCATTCACTCACCAATTTTCAGTTTTATTCGAAGCCATGACAAAAAGTGTCATAACTGCCACTTTAACGTTATAATATCAAATGTCAGTTCTGCCAGATTTTAAGGACAAGATACTAATGAGTGTAGAAGAGATCGAAAAACTACCACAACAAGACGAACAAAACGGCCTTATGTGGCGAATCGGCCGATTCATGGCAGTACACCGCAAGAGCGCAATATTAATTTGGATATTGACCCTCATAGCGATTGCATCTATTTCAACAAGATATGGTGGATCCTATATCAACAACCTCTCGCTACCACATAACGAAGCTGCAACTGGACAGGCGATCCTCTCCGCAAATAATCCCGGCAAAAGCGCTGGATATTCGTCTCAAATTGTAATTGTAGACAAATCTTCGATCACATCGCTATCGAGTCAAATGGCTCAGGCGGCAACCAACCTGGCAAAGTTATCAAATGTAACTGGAGTCATAACCCCGACGCAAAACCCCAAAGCTGTAAGCGCAGATGGTAAAACTGGCTATATCTTGGTACAGTTTGCAACCAATCCCGTATCCTTTGCCCCAAGTTACTTCAACCTAGTAGAACAGTCGATGCGCCCGGTAACTCAGGCAGGTGCTCAGGTCTACTATGCAGATCCAATTGGACAACTTTCAAACCCCAAGGCATCTGACATACGCTCTGAACTTATCGGACTACTCGTGGCAATCTCGGTAGCCCTCTTTTCATTTAGATCTCTTTATGCAGCAGTTGTTCCCATCTTTACCGCAGTAGTGAGCGTATTGGTGGGTTATTTTGCCATATCACTACTGGGCAGAGGCATATCCTTTGGCACATCTGCCCCCACCCTCACGGTTATGATCGGGCTAGGGGTAGGAATTGACTACGCCCTATTTCTGACTACTCGCCACCGGCAACACCTCAAAGAGGGTTCAAAAGCCATACCTTCCATCGCCAAAACGGTATCTACCTCTGGACGATCGGTATTAGTAGCAGCGATCACAGTCGCCCTTGCCCTACTAGGCCTTTATGTCTCAGGGATAACGTTTATCGGAAACCTTGGCTTAGCAGCCTCTGTCGGTGTTGCAACTTCGGCAATTGGAGCCATAACCTTGGTTCCAGCCATACTTGGAGCGATCGCGGAGAAGATCGATAAAGTTAGCTTGGGAGAGGCGATCGCCGAATCACACGGCAGTGACGACTTTTGGCATCGATTTGCCCGCAAGGTCCAAAGTCAACCGATAGTCTTCCTCCTACTTGGGATTGTTCTCGGATCAGTTTTGGTCATTCCTCTATTTTCAATCCGAATCAATCACCTTGATGCATCCACTAATCCATCGACCTACTCCGACACCAAAGCATTCAATGCCATCTCCAATGGTTTTGGAGCAGGAGCAAATGCGCAGCTCACTGTGGTTGTAGCAATGAATTCTGCAACTTACTCCAACCAGAGCAACCTTCAAAGCCTTGAAAAGGGTGTAGTTACCGCGATCTCTTCGCTTCCAAATGTGACTGCGGTATCACAACCTGCCCTTACCACGTCAGCAAAGGTGTTTACATTGAACGTGGTTCCAAAGTATGGACCCTCAGACCAAACCACAAAGACACTCTTCGACACCTTGACCAACACGACTCTTCCAAAGACGATCGGGACCAAAGGAAGTGGCTACGTCATTGGACTGACCGCTTCCACCCTTATATTCGTAGAGACGGTAGTTTCAAAACTGCCCTTGATTATCGCCTTCGTGATCGCAACTGCATTCATCGTTCTTCTAGCTGCCTTTAGAAGTATCTGGATACCGATAAAGGCTGCGATCCTTAACCTATTTTCGATCGGTGCAGCCTACGGAGTCGTAGTCGCAGTATTTCAGTGGGGATGGGGATCGAGCCTTATCGGAATGACACAAAAGGTTTCTATCGAAAGTTACGTTCCAATGATGATGTTTGCCATCACCTTTGGCTTATCCATGGACTACGAGGTATTCCTTATTTCGCGAGTGAAAGAGGCCTACTTATCTGGGATGAGTGCCGACGATGCAGTCGCCAATGGTCTTTCGGCCACCGCTAGAGTAATTTCATCTGCGGCTGCGATAATGATCTCTGTCTTCTTCGCCTTCATCGGATCGACTACTCCAGTAATAAAGATGCTCGGCCTTGGCTTGGGGGTAAGTGTGCTGATCGATGCGACGATAATCCGCCTCACCTTAGTTCCCGCAGTAATGACACTCTTGGGAGAAAAGGCGTGGTACATGCCACGATGGTTAGACCGGATAGTCCCAACTATCTCCGTCGAATAGTAACCAAACTTAGAACTCCATAAATAGGATCTGTCATTACTTCCAAAATGACTTGATAAGCGAGCAATATTGCCATTTCAAAGTACGGTTCAGTGCCGAATCTTAGGCCACCTATGTCGTAGCCGATTCGGCCACGAGCAAAGCCGCACCAAAAGATACAGTGGCGTCAAGCCATCATAAAGCTTGACGCAACACTCCACTCAACCCAGCCCTAAAAAATGTCGGCTCCCTAAATCCTCGCCGTGAAAAATCAGAGATCACTTGGGACTTTAGATCTTCGTAATCCCCGCCAACAACGATGCAAGAACCGCCAAATCCACCTCCGACCATCCTTGCTCCTTCGGCGCCGGATCGCATGACACCCTCTACAATAAGGTCGGTCTCAGCACAGGAGACTTGAAAATTATCCCGAAGTGACTCATGCGACTCTACGAGATAATGAGCGCCGGTTTTACCCTCTTGAAATGCACCAATGACACCTTGAACTCTGCTATTTTCGGTCACTACGTGCACAGCCCTATTTCGAAGATCTACATCACTAAGAGACTCGGCCTCTTCGATAGTTGCTTCGGAGATAAAGCGATGATTTAAGATTTTGGCCGCATTTTCACACTCAACTCTACGTCTTCCGTATCCTCCGTCGCTAATCGAATGGTGCACATTGGAGTCGACCACAAGTAGCTCTGTAAAAGGAATTTCGCAGCTCTTATGCTTCATGGTCGCAAAATCAATCATTGTGGCTCGATTTGAAGTTGCAAATCCGATCGCAAAATGATCAAGGTAGCCAACATTTGCTCCGGCGTAGCTTTTCTCAGCCCGGTGGGCAAGTTCAACTACAGTATCTCGGGAAAGGTCGAGTCCATTATGGAGGCTCAATCCAAAGACCACCGCCAAAAGCAAGGCGGCACTTGAGGAGAGGCCAGAGCCCAAAGGTAAGTCGGAGGAGATAGAGAAATCGGCTCCCCTCAAGGCATAACCATCGTCCAAGAGAACTTTTACCGCTCCGAGGAGATACCTTGACCAACCCGCGAATGCTTCAGCTTGCACAATGTCGTCCAAGTCGACTTCGACTACATCGCGTTGACTCTCCGAAATAGCTCTAATCCTCGAACCGTCAGAGCTCTCGGTTATAACCAAGGTAATTCCGCGATCAATTGCGATCGGAAGAGCAAGTCCGCCGTTGTAGTCGGTGTGCTCACCGATGTAGTTGATTCTTCCTGGCGCTTCAACGACCACTTTTGGATTTGCTGAAAATTGCCCTCGAGCAAAGTCAATAGCCTTAGAGGTTTCAATCATTGGCCAATTCCCAGCGCTCCCGCAGAAGTGCAGCAGCACTCTCTGGTGCTACATCAGATATAAATGCACCGCCAGCTGACTCCGAACCGGCCAAGTACTTCAACTTGTCAGCGCTTCTATTCGGCGGCGTGAACTCAACATGAAGGTGTGAAAAATCGTTCCACCTAGCGTCACCATCGGTTGGACTCTGATGAAATCCCATAATGTAGGGGAGCGAAAAGCCAAATAGGAGGTCGTAATTTTTAGCCACGTGCAAAAGTGCATCGGCGAAGTTCCTCCGAAGTGGTACTGAAAGTGAGGCTAAATTTGGCAAGTGCACTTTGGGGGCAACATGAACTTCGTACGGGTATCGCGCCCAAAATGGAACCCATGCCACTACGGAATCGTTCTCAAAGACAATTCTGCTGCCAGCTTTCAGCTCACCCTGAATCACATCACACTCGACGCATCGACGGTGTTCTGCGTAGTAGCTTTGCGCGGCCGTTAGTTCTCTCAAAGGGACCGGGGGGATATAGGGATAGCCATAGATCTGCCCGTGCGGATGTGACAGTGTAGTACCGACCTCTTCACCTTTATTTTCAAACGGCATCACGTACGCGATTGAATCTTCGGATCCGAGAATCTTCCATCTATCCACCCAAACATCAACCAACAACCTCACCCTTGCCGATGTCAAGTCCGAGAAGGTGAGATGGTGGTCGTCGGAGTAGACAACGACTTCGCATCGGCCATTTGCAGGAGCAACCGGATAAAGTTCGGTCATTTGCACTCCAGGTTCAGGAGCTTCGGGAGAAAACGCTGGGAAACGATTGTCAAATGTGACTATCTCGAAATTCTCGCGATCTATCTCGGTCTTACGGGCACCGCTCTTTGTTGGACATAGAGGGCAGAAGTCGGCCTTTGGCTTATAAGTCCGATCCTGCCTGTGAGTAGCAAAGGTTACCCACTCATTCCTAGTTGGATCGTATCGACGTTCAGTCATCGCTCTTACCGACTTCAACCCTTGAATAGTATGTGATCCGCCTGCCGTCGGCCTTTAGTAAAGTCTCGCGCCTAATCAAAGAGTCGATTCCCTCTATTTCGACGACCCCCAACTCTAAAGTCGCCGCCTTAGCGCCTTCCACCTGCTTATCCACCATTACTAAACTCCCGCTAATATCTCAGCTACTTAAACGCTTGCTCTACTTGATCTATATGGAGCGGCAATGTATAACGCTAAATAGACATCTCAATTCGCTCGCCCTCGAGGGATGCTACGGTCAGGTCACCTACGGAGTCTGCGAGCGAGATCCGAGCTTCGTCAGAGATACCTTCATCGGTAATCAAGACATCCGCTACCGATATCGGTGCAATCCTTGCCATCCCAATCTTTCTCCACTTAGTGTGATCTGCTAAAACCACGACACGTCGCGCATAGCGCAAAAGGGTCCTGTTAGTTTGGGCCTCCGCGAGATTGGGTGTAGTCAACCCCGCCTCGGGATCCATGCCATGGACGCCTAGAAAAAGGACATCGACGTAGAGTGACTCAATTGCGACGTCGGCGACTAGACCGACTAGAGCACCCGATGGGGTAGGCACTCCTCCGGTCATAATCAACGGTAACGACGGGAACTTATCGTGCAACTCAACTCCAAGGCTAAGACTGTTGGTAACTACAGTCACGTTTGGAACCGTTGGAAGCAACTTGGCAAGTGCCCATGTCGTCGAACCTGCCGACACCGCAACTGAATTTCCTGGAGAGACGTACTTTATCGCCTCCCTTGCAATAGCCCCCTTCTCGCTGGCCATCTGCAAAACTTTGACCTCAAAACCCGGCTCTTCTGCACTCTTATCCGAGACCACCGCGCCGCCATGAACCTTTACCAACAGGCCCGACTCCTGCATTAGATCGAGATCCCTACGAACAGTCATCTCCGATACACTAAAGAGATCTGCCAACTCGACCACGCGAACCGATCCCCGATTGCGAAGCTCTTCAAAGATACGAGTACGCCTCTGGCTTGGCATCATCTGAAGACACCATCAAAAGCTAAAGCAATTTTCAAATCCATATCAACCCCATCTAGAGATCCTCTAAAACGAGGACATCGAATCGCTTCAAACTAACCGCTTCGCTGATGGTGTTTCCCGTAAGTAGGTCTCGACAACGACGATTTAACGCAAATTCAAAATCGTCACCGTGGTTGATAACAAATGTGAATTCCCCGCGGCGTACAACCTCAACCCCCCTTGGTGAACTTAGCTCCCGATCCTCTCCTAATAGCCTTTCAATGACTAGATCCAGAAACTCATCCTCAACCTCGGTCGAAAGATAGAGAGCTCGCCCGGCTCCATAGAGGTTCTCAAAGAGAACCCCCCTCGTAGAGCAGTCGAAGGAGTCATCTGCTCCATCTGGGGCAACCGCAGTCGCCAAAACATCTGCCGTAGTAGCCTTGACGACCTCGCTCCAGATAGTTCCTCGATGGATCGTTGGACTTTTGGTTATGGTGAAATCAAAGCTCTCACCGGGTCTAAGGGGAGCGAACTCCTCAACCACTACACCGAAGAGTTCTCGGAGATAGCCAGGGTATCCACCCAAAACAATGTGGTCGTTTTGATCGACGATCCCCGTGAAATAGGTTCCCAGAACCGAACCTCCGGCAGCGACGTAGCTCGCGATACGATCGGCAAATTCCTGTGAACAAAGATAGAGGTTTGGTGTTAGAACTGCTTTGTAACCAGTGAGATCGTCCTTTGGCGAGACAAAGTCACAGGTTACACCCAACCTCTGTAATGAACCGTAGAACTTCCGAATCGCCAAAAGGTAGAAGATATGGTCAGTTGGGTGGCTATCTAGCTCAATTGCCCACCAATTGTTCCAGTCGAAGGCGATTGCAACCTCTGCAACAACCTTTGAGGCCGTAACCGCAGAGAGTTTGCTTAAATCTTCTCCCAGCTGAACCACTTCACGATAGATGCGACTGTCGGCACCTGAGTGGGGAAGCATGGCACTATGAAATTTTTCAGCTCCTGCCTTCGCCGCTCGCCACTGAAAGAACATAACGCCATTTGCACCCCGCGCAACCGCTGACATACTCAGCGCGCGCATCTGTCCTGGCTTTTTAACTCCGTTGATACCACGCCAGTTAACTGCACTCGGTGCCTGCTCCATCAACAGCCACGGCTCTCCTTGAGCAACCGAGCGAGTGAGATCGTAACCGGCAGCAGCATCGATATGTACTTCTGGAGCGTGTGGATCGGGGTAGCTATCGAGGGAGACAAAATCACCGATTCCCCTCCATGCAAATTGGTCCACTCCTTTGAAGAACCCCATGTAGTTAGTGGTTATTGGCTTCGAAGATCTACGCCTAATAATCTCAACTTCCATCTCGTAAAGCTCTTTAATGGAGTCCGAGGCGAAGCGAAAGTAATCGAGCTGTTGAGTAGGGTTACAAAAGGTCGGTGCAATTCGAGGAGGGCTTATCTCATCAAATTCCCCATAGAGTTGGCTCCAAAATGCGCTCCCCCATGCTCGATTTAGCAATTCGACGCTACCGTAGCGCCTCTGTAGCCAGATTCGGAATCTCTTCTCACACTGCTCGCAGTAGCACCTAGAGACGTGACAACCGTATTCATTGCTGACGTGCCACATCCGCAACCCCGGAAAGTCACTGTAACGATCCACCAAATGCTCAACCAACGACGCGGCAGCGCTACGAAACGAGATCGAGTTAGGGCAGTACGACTGCCTCGCCCCAAAGCTCAAACGACGACCTTCATGGTCCACTGGCAAGATCGTGGGATCCTTTTTAATCAACCACGCAGGGGGAGACGCGGTTGCAGTAGCCAGGTCGACAAAGACCCCACGATCGTACAGGAGCTGGAGAACTTCGTCCAGCCAATCAAAGTCGAACTTTCCCTCTTCAATCTCCAAACGCGACCAAGAAAATATTCCAACTGAGACTAAGTTGACCCTCGCCCGTTGCATAAGTTCAACGTCTTCTAGCCACGTATCACGGTCCCACTGTTCAGGATTGTAATCTCCTCCGTAGTAGAGGCCACTACCTAGAAGCGGATCGGTAACGCCAACTTTAGAAGTATCCATATTATTTACGCCTTTACGCTTCCCGAAGTAAGTCCCGTCTGCCAAAAACGCTGTAGTGAGAGAAAGGCAATGATCAGGGGTATGACAGATATCAGTGCGCCAATTACCACATATGCGATCAATTGCGGAGCCTGTCCGTATTGGTTATCCCATGAGTAAAGACCCAGGGTAACTGGGTAAAGATTTTGATTCGAGAGCATCACCAGGGGAAGGAAGAAGTTATTCCAGATAGCAACGAATTGGAAAAGGAAAATAGTGACAAGCGCCGGAGACATAATCTTAAGGCCAATCGACCTAAAGATCTTGAATTCGCCGGCCCCATCGATACGCCCCGCATCGATCAACTCATCTGGTATCGAGGCGCCTGCATAGACTCGCGATAGAAAGACTCCGAAGGGCGAAACGAAGGCCGGAAGCAATACAGACCAGTAGGTATCGGTCAAGTGTACCTTTGACATCAAAAGATACAAAGGCAACGCAAGTGCTGTGCCTGGCACCAACACGCCACCGAGGATTATCGAAAAGATGGCCTCTTTCCCTACGAAGTTGTATTTCGATAGCGCATACCCCGCTAACGACGCGATCAAGGTTGCGACTGTAGCTCCTACTCCGGCATATAAAACCGTATTGAGGATCCAGCGAACAAAGATGCCGTTGCTGTATCCAAAGAGTCCACTGAGATTTGAAAAAAACTGAAAGTTGCTAAACCAGAACCCCTGAGATCCATATAGTGTCGTCGGCCCCTTTGTAGAGGATATGACCAACCAGTAGACCGGGACTAAAAAGTACGTCGCCATCACAAAGAGAAAGGCCATCGAGATGATCGAGGTCCGAGAGGTGAGCCTCTCCGCTCCGGTTGCGCCCCTCTTCTTTGAGGGCCTTTCGAGATCTGTCATTGTCATAGCTCAACCTCGCTAAATGCTCGCCTTTGAACGAGCTTCAAAAATCCAAAAGAAAGGATGAAGGTGCCCAGTGCTAAAATAACCGCAACTGCGGCTGCAACATTGGGATCGTTCTCTACGAACGCCTTGGTGTAGGCGAGAAGATTTGGGGTAAACGACGATGAGATGTTCGTAGTTACAGCTCGAAGAACTTGAGGTTCCGAGAAGAGTTGCAACGTTCCAATGATAGAAAACACCGCCGTTAGGACGATCGACGAAAAAATTAGTGGAAGTTTTATCTTCAATGCAACCTTGATCTCGCTAGCCCCATCGATTCTTGCCGCCTCAAATAGGCTCTGGGGAATCGCCTGAAGTCCAGCGTAGATAATAAGCATGTTGTAACCGGTGTACTCCCAGGTGATGATATTGGCTATCGACCAAAGAACGCTGTGGATACCGAGGAAGTTGATGGTTCCAAATCCCGCACTTCTCAAGATCGAAACGATCGGACTAAGTCCCGGAAGGTAGAGGAATGACCATAGGATCGCCGCAATTACTCCTGGGACGCCGTAGGGGAGAAAGAATGAGAGGCGAAAAAATCGCTTGAAGCGAGTGGATGCTGAATCGAGAAGAAGGGCAAGAACAGTCGCAAGTGCAAGCATTATCGGAACTTGAACGATTCCGAAGAGGATTACCCTTCCAAGGCCAGAAAAGAAGCTGTGATCGCTCAATACCGACGAGAAGTTACCCAGTCCGACAAATTTGGTAACAGTGGAGTTTGGTCCTAGCCCAAGTCCAGATACCTCTGTGTGAAAGAGGCTCTGATATATCGCATATGCGATGGGTAGTAGAAAAAAGATCGCAAAGAGGACCATGAATGGTAGGAGAAAGAGGAAGGGTGCAACCCTGCTCCCCCCTGAGAGCTTCCTTGCCCTCTTGCTCTTTGCTAAAGCGCCACCATCGGCACTCGCAGATTCGCCCGCCCTTTCAGGTAGGTCAATTGTTGTCACTTGTATGCTCCCCCTCTAGCATCGAATGTGGCACGAATAGCTCTCTGTTGAGACGACCTCCTTGGGAGTCTGGCCAGCGGGTGGGGCCGCCAGAACTCCCAAAGGTCAACGCTCCAAGAGCCTGAGATAGTCGCGACTATCCAGCTGTGACCGAAAAGCCCTGCTGCTTCATAGCTGAAACTGTAGCGCTTTGGGTGCTAGTAACGGCATCTGCTAAGGTTCCAGAACCAGTCGTGGCTTTAGCGAAAGCGTCATTTAGCTGAGTGAATGTCGTCGACATCACAGGACCCCAGAGGAAGCTTGTATTTACGGCCTTGGAACCCTGAGCAAAGACTTGCCAGATGTTCTGGCCGCCGTAGAATGCCACCGGTGAATTTGCCGCAGGTAGTTTTTGACCGGCGAGCGAGGCAGGATAAAGTCCACCAGTTGTGATCATGTTATTGATGCTGCCGGAGTTGGTATTTAACCACTCTGCAAATTGCGCAGCCTGGGCTGGGTACTTCGTGTCCTTGAAGACCGCTGTAGTAGAGCCGCCCCAGTTACCATCGACCGTCGTGTTGCCCCAGTTTGGCATTGGCGCAACTCGCCAATCCCCAGAGGTAGTTGCAGCGTTTGTTGCTATGGTGTTTTCACCCCAAACTGCGGTTGGCCAAGTCAAAATGGTGCCGTCAGAGAGGTCCTTATACCAGCCAGTCGAGAAGTCTGGCTCAACCTTTACTAGTCCTTGCGAAATCATGGTCTGCCACAGATTTGCTACCTGCATGGTAGCTGGGTCCGCCAAGTTGACTACCCAAGAGTTACCCTGAGTATTGAACCACTTTGCACCGGCTTGCCATGCGAGAGCGGAGAACCAAGCCGAGTCAGAAGCTGGAAAGGCCGCTATATAGGCGTTTGGATTTTGCTGATGGATCTTTTGGGCATCGGCTAGATACTCGGACCAAGTCGTAGGTACAGTTAAACCATACTTGGTGAAGAGGTCAGCGCGATAGAACAGCCCCATCGGTCCGGTATCTTGCGGAATAGCGTAAACTCCGCCCCCCTGAGATACCTGGTTCCAAGTCCACGGAACGAAGTCGTTCTTATATGTGTTGGCACCGTACTGCGCCAAATTGACTAAACCACCAACGTGCTCGAAGTTTGGAATTACCGGATACTCCACCTGACCTAAGTCTGGGGCGTTGCCGGCTTGAAGCGCCGAGAACATCTTTGCATATGTACCAGCAGCACCCGAGGTAACTTCGTCGAGTTTGACTTGAATGTTCGGATGTGAGCTATTCCACATGTTCACCGAGGCTTGAAGACCCGGAACCCATGACCAGAAGGTTAGGTGCACCACACCAGCTGTTGTCGACGGTGAAGTGCTAGTGCTACTCGACGCCGTTGAGCCGCAAGCTGCTGCCAATGTCGCCACTGACAAGCCTAAAGCTATGCCTTTACTACTACGTTTGAAAAATCCTGAGATTGAGCCTTGAAAGCCCATCTTGACTTCCCCCCTTTATTTATCGCGATGCTAACCCCAGCATCACTGCCCTTTTAGAGCGTTGCCCCAATTGAAGTTAACACGTTATGAAACACTTTGCAACGCAGAAGCAACAAATTTGTTACTTTTTCTAACATTTTCCCACATTAAGTCGAAGGTTAAAATGAGGGCAACACTTGAATATTAAAACAAATTTACTTTATATACCAGTTCAAATGGGTATATTCGATTTTGGCTGCGAGTTATTGAAACAACGATTTAGCGCATTCAACGACTTCAAAATTCTTAAATCACTGTAATTCACACAAAAAGTCCCAAAGACTAACATTAACTGATAGATTGAATGAAATTTCGCGCGGATGAGGACTCACCTATGGCACATGAGATGAAACCAGATAGCTTCCTTCTGCCCATTGAGGCCAATACCGCCCAAATATTTGAGCTCGGCTGGCAATCTTGGAGCCCATCGGCTACCTACTCTGCGACGTCTACGTCGCCTCGCCCCAAAAGAGATATTTGGCAGACCATGGCATTTCGCCCCGGATTCTTCGATGAGTCATCTCGGGGACAATTCATCTCGGACGGTTGGCTGATAGTTGATCCAGGTGACGGAACGCCAATATTATCGTTTGAAGGCACCGAGCTTCCGAACCAAGTTCCACATATAACCGCAAAAGTTATCGATAACCCATCTTTTTCAAAGTACACATCGTTTACTCATCTTGGACGCAAAGTTGACACTATCCCCGGCTCGTCGGCACTGCTAATAGAGGCCGACAGTGACATCGAAGTAAGAGCATGGCCGACTCTAACTTCGATCCCAGCAGTCCTAAACGCCATTTCATGTCAATATGCACTGAGAATTGGCACACCATTCAAGACCGAAATCGATCCCGCTTGGTGCTCGTGGTACTGCTACTGGACAAATGTAATTGCAACGGATATCACCTCTGAAGTTGCAAAGATTGCCGAGCGCAATTTGAATGTAAAGACTATTCAAATCGACGACGGATGGCAGATCGATCTTGGAACATGGCGTCCCTCAAGCAAATTTGGAGATTTGGATGCAACGATAAAAGCTGTAACCGAAGCAGGTTACGAGGTAGGGATTTGGGTAGCCCCATTTCTAATCGGCGAGAAGTCAAGGGTGGTTCTCGACAACCCAAATTACATCGCCACCAATCAAAGCGCTGGCTTCAACTGGCAACAGAACCTATTGGTGGCCAATCTCGCCAACGAAAGTGTACGAAACTCAATATTCGATACCTTCAAGTTCTTAGCTGACAAAGGGATCTCGTATTACAAGCTCGACTTTCTCTACGCCGGCCTAATCTCAGACGATCGATCGACGACGCTCTATCGAGATGTACTTGCGGGGATTCGAGAGGTGATAGGTGAGCAGGCAACTCTAGTGGGCTGCGGGGCACCAATTCTTCCCTCTGTCGGCTTATTTGACGCAATGAGAGTATCACCCGACATTGCGCCGCACTGGAACCCACCTCTTCAAGATGTGAGCCAACCCGGAAGTCGCGCAGCTATCGCAAACGCAAGGAATAGAGCCCCTCTCCACGGTAATCTATGGATTAACGACCACGACTGCGCCCTAACGCGCCCATCGATTATGGCGCGGGAGTTGATCGCCTCTGCCATGGAGGCAAATGGAGGGCTGCGGACATTCTCTGACCCGATCGACACTCTCGACGATTGGGCCATCACTAGATTGGGCGATCTGTTGCAAACTTCAAATGCCTCCCAAAGCGGGACCGCAGCGGCCCTGGATCTTTCATATACCGATTACAACGCATCAACTGCAACGATCTTTGACCACGAAAATAGCAACACCAAGCCATAGTGTGCATTGAACATACGTCCACCACAGGCACCGGGTTGGTGATTTCATTTCACGGCGTATCATTCGAAGATAGCGATCGAGCTAAAGAGGTAAATACTTATGGTGGTGCCAAGCAAAGGCAGTGAAGCAACCTTTCCTACAGGAACTCAATTTCAACTACAAAGAGGCGAAACATCGGCGACGATTACATCAGTCGGTGCAACAATAAGGTCGTTTCACTTCCAAAATAAGAGATATCTCGAGGAGACTCCGGTCAACGAAATGGTATCAAAGGCTCGGGGTCAGCTACTAATACCCTGGCCAAATCGGATACGCGACGGCAAATACAAATTTAACGACACAACCCATCAATTACCGATTAGCGAGGTCGAATTCCACAATTCAATTCATGGGCTGACCAGATGGCAAGAGTTTGAACTCTTGGCGAAGACGAGCACTAGCGTCACATTGCGCCACCACTTAGCGCCAAGTCCAGGGTGGCCCTTCTCGCTCGAAACTACAATTTCATACGAGCTACAACAAGCGCTTCTTCTAGTTGAGGTAAGTCTTAGAAATATAGGAGATTCTTCCGCTCCTGTAGCATTCGGCGCACACCCTTACTTCGCAATAGGTGAGACCAAAGTTCAGGACTACTCACTTTTTATTCCGGCGAACCAACGATGGGAAGTCGACCAACGAAAAAATCCGGTCGAATTGACTTCAGTGACGAATCCAGAGCCAGCCCTAGATCTTGACTTTCGACGCCCTCGAAGAGTGGGAGACACTTATCTCGATTATGCATTCTCCGACTTGATTCAATGTGACGAAAGCGAACGGCGATTCGTTGAAGTGGGCGGCAAAATAGAACAATTTGATACTTGCTTTATAACCGATGGCTCTACGAAGGTAGGAATCTTCTACGACGAAAACTTCAACCACATCCAAGCGTACTTTGACCCTACAAGTCCTTCAAGAACTTCAATTGCGCTAGAGCCAATGACCTCTCCGCCCAATGCATTCAACATCAACATCAACGATCACCTAATCAAACCGTCGGAGACAAAAAAACTACATTGGGGCATATTCGTAGAGACATCAGCAAAGACCGAGTAGGACAACTTACTTCGCATACCGAATGACGTGCGAACTTCAATTCTTCGGTCACCGAAACTTTATACAAAATCGAAGGTGTCAACCAAAGACAAGCGATACCAAGTGAGATATCAATAAAGCAGGAAGGGTTTTGAATGAGGGTACTAATTACAGGTGGAGCGGGCTACATCGGAAGTGTAATGACCGAGTACTTTGTAGCAAAGGGTTTTGAAGTATGGGTGCTTGACAACCTATCGAGGGGGTATCGCGACGCCGTGGCCGACGATGCCATCTTCGTCGAAGGCGATATCAACAATGCATTGGAAATCTTCGATTCCAAAGAAAGATTCGACGGGATAATTCATCTTGCAGCCCACTCTCGCGTTGAAGAGTCTGTTCAAAATCCATCGCTCTACTGGGAAAATAACGCCGTAGGAACCCACAGTATCTTAGAGTTTGCACGCATCCGCGAGATCCCACGATTCGTCTTCGCTTCAACCGCAGCCGTATACGGACTATCAGCTCAATCTCCAATTGTCGAGGATACACCGCCGTCGCCGGCGAATACCTACGGTATGACCAAGCTAACCATGGACATGGCCATTGACTCCTACAGCAGAGCCTATGGACTTACAGGGACCAGCCTCCGATTCTTCAACGTTTCGGGGACCTACCGCGGAAGACGGGAGAGGCATCTCCCCGAGACTCACCTCATACCAATCGCGATCTCAAAGATAAAGGGGGGCGACAAAGTAACCATCTTCGGTTCTGACTATCCCACCAGGGACGGAACCTGCATTCGGGACTACATACACGTCGTTGACTTGGCGCGCGCCGCGGAGCTAGCACTAGGTCGAAGCAACGAAGGATCATATAAGGTCTACAACCTTGGAAATGGAAATGGCTACTCAAACCTTGAGGTCGTTAGAACAATTAGCGAGGTACTTGGAGTAAGTTGCGAAATCGAATTTTCAAAACGACGAGACGGCGACGCACCCGAATTGGTCACTAGCTCGCGTCTCATAACTGAAGAGCTTGGATGGACTCCGTCGATACCTGCATTAGCGGACATAGTCAAAAGCTCGCTCGACTAGCTGGCATAGTGCAAATCAGCCATAAAATCGGCTAAATAGGCCGACGGGAAAGATGTCGCCCTCCGATGACGCGTTTCAAGGTGCCTAGCACCTTTTGACTACAGTTGACTCATCACACAATTTTTGCCAAATCCGCATCGCCCTAAACGGGAGATCTGCTAGTTCTGTTGACGATCGACCTTTCCATAGGGCTGTTACACCTGCGACTAAAGCAATACCCAGTGCGGATCCAAGTTCGCAATGCTACGCTTAAGTCCGAGCTGCGCCCGAGGAGCATCTAGCAAAAGCACCCGTAGGCATATCTGCTTTCACACTCTTGCACAGGGGGACAACGATGATAATTAGAGACGCAATCTACGTCGACGGTTCGTGGATCAAATCCACCTCTACAACGACTATTGACGTGATCAACTCGACCACTGAGGAGGTCATGGGGAAGGTTCCGGAAGGTAGCGCAGAGGACGTTGAGGCTGCGGTAAAGGCCGCTAAGCGGGCATTCCAAACCTGGTCGAAGGTATCAGTCGAAGAGAGATCCAAGTACTGTACGAGGATAGCCGAGGGACTTCAAGCACGTCTAGATGAGATCTCAACTATCGTCTCCCAGGAAGTCGGAATGGTAAAGAACTTAAGTTCTTTGATACAAGTTGGTTTACCGATCAATTCGTTCAATACCGCCGCAGCAATTGCAGGTGAATTTGAATTTGAAGAACGATCAGGCAACTCCATCATCGTTCGTGAACCGATAGGTGTCGTCGGCTGTATAACTCCTTGGAACTATCCTCTCCATCAAATTGCAGCCAAAGTAGCCTATGCAATCGCGGCTGGGTGCACAGTTGTACTTAAGCCCTCCGAGGTTGCACCTCTAAACGCCTTTATTCTGGCCGAGATCATAGACGAGGTCGGCCTGCCATCGGGGGTATTCAATCTCGTCTGTGGCGTTGGACCAGTTGTGGGAGAAGCAATTGCACTACACCCCGACGTCGACATGGTCTCGTTTACTGGATCAACCCGCGCCGGGCGTCGCATCGCCGAAATTTGCGGATCTCGAATTGCAAAGGTCGCTCTAGAACTTGGCGGCAAGAGTGCCAACATCATCCTCGAAGATGCAGATCTCGAGCGAGCAGTTGCTGACGGGGTATCCAAAGCATTTCTAAATTCAGGCCAAACTTGTTCTGCATTGACCAGAATGCTCGTTCACAGGAGCAAGCTAGAAGAGGCAGAGGCGATTGCTTCAAAGGCCGCTGAAAAGATGACCGTTGGAGATCCGTTCGCCAGGAGCTCACGCCTCGGTCCTCTGGTATCGCATTCACAGTGGGACCGGGTTCAACGCTATATTTCTCTGGGAATTGAAGAGGGGGCAACCCTAGTTACCGGTGGACTTGGAAAACCTGAGGGACTTGAAACTGGATACTTTGCAAAGCCAACCATCTTCTCCAACGTCACCGCAGATATGACGATCGCCAAAGAGGAGATCTTCGGCCCAGTTTTAGTCATAATGCCCTTCGAGTCCGAAGAGGAGGCGATCTCGATAGCCAACGACTCTGAATATGGCCTAGCTGGAGGGGTATGGGCAGCAACCACAGATCGCGCAAAATCAGTGGCACGGCAAATTCGAACCGGTCAAGTGGAGATCAATGGCGGAGCCTTTAATCCCAATGCCCCATTTGGAGGATACAAGAAGTCCGGTATCGGTCGCGAATTCGGTCTATACGGATTTGAAGAGTTCCTACTGGTGAAAGCGATTCAGGAGTAATTAGCCTGCCTTGGCAGCGCGTAGAAAGCAAATCTCCAACTCCCATAGGTTGGGCGCACGTTGTGTAGCGCATCGACCTTTGGGAGTTGGCTCTTTAATATCAAAGGAACCCACAAGTAATCATCTACGTTGGCAAAAACTCGAAGAGAGTTCGGAGTTTAATCCAAATACCTCAACGTTAGTTCTGGCGCTTTCGAAGAAACTGAACCTTAACTGAAGGCGACAACCCAAGGCTATGGCCATAATTAGACAAATCTAAGCAGATTCAGAGCTTATGTGCCGATGATATAGGTAATGACAACCAAGGCGGCGACAAGATGTCTACTTTAATTTTCGCAACACTTCTGATCCTCTTCATTGCCCTTGCGGTCGCCCCTCTAATAGCCGATCTTCCACAAAGAAACCGAAGCGAGTCAAGAGATAGTGCGAAGTTGGTCCATCCAGCAGCACAAAAAAAAGCAAATACAGTGAAGTCGAGCATTTCACATTCAGAAGAAGAGCATTCAAATGCAGTACCGGCCTAAAAGGTAGCCGCAAGCTACTCCATTCAATTCTGCTCGCCACCACCTAAACGATATTGATCTACCTCCAGTGAAAATTATCACCCCATAGACGGTTATATTTAATTGAATTAAGGTTGCTAAATGGAGGATGTAGTTGGCACTCGTAGACGATCTACTCGCACATAATCAAAGCGCTCGAAAGCGAATTGATCCAGATGCTCTTGCAGTAATGGACCAAGCAACTCAATCGTTGAAGGAAAGTGGATTCGGCGAAGGAATCATCAGGGTTGGCGATACTGTACCTAGCTTCGAATTGGAGCTAGTAGACGGTTCGAAGTTCTCTTTCGATGAAGCACTCTCCAAAGGTCCGGGGGTGATAAAGTTCTATCGAGGCGGCTGGTGCCCCTACTGCAACATTGAGCTTCAAAGCTACCAACAGATGATTGGCGAGTTCGAAGAGGCCGGCATATGGTTACTTGCAATTGCGCCGGAAGAGTTCGACAGAATCGGCGCCACTATCCAAAAGCGAGAGCTGACCTTTCCGATCGCCGCTGACCCTGACCAAAAAGTAGCTAGATCTCTAAATCTCGTCTTCACACTCCCAAGCCATTTGATCTCAGTCTACGAAAAACTTGGTATCGACATCATGCGTACCGGAGACCAAATAGAGCTACCGGTTCCTGCCACCATAATCATCGACAAGAACGCTATCGTCGCTGCAAACTTCTTCGACCTCGACTACACCAAGCGCAAAGACCCTGTCGAAGTGCTAAATGCTGCCAAAACACTTCTCTAATTCGATAAAACTTTGAGCATCACTCCCACGTTGAATCCTCAGCAGTGCCCATGCTGGAGCCAAAGTTGGAGTGGTGCTCATTTAGGTGCCGACCTGAGTGACAATCTATCCCGCGATAGCCCTATTGGCGGAAGTCGAAAGTATCCTTACATGAGGGCAATAGGTTGTTAGCGCCTCGAAGATTGGCAAAAACTACAAAATAGCCCCATATCCGATCGGAGTAATAATTGAACTACAAAGCGATCGTATTTGACCTCTACGGCACACTTGTCGACACCGACGGAACTCGAGATGCGTGTATCAAAAAGTTCGGCGACAAGGGCTCTGAATTGGTTTTACTGTGGCGTCGCTTCCAATTAGAGTTCACTTGGCTTCGCTCCCTAACTGGAGATTTCAAGGACTTCGACCAAATAACTCAAGATGCTCTGGTTTACTCCATCGAACTCCTCGGCTTGGAGCACAGCAATGAAATCATTGAAGAGATTGCTGAATCATATGTAAACCTTCCCGCTTTTGAAGAGGTCGCAACCGTTCTAGCCCGCCTAGCAAGAAACTTTGAAACTATTGTTCTTTCAAACGGAACGCCGCCTTCAATAAAGGTGGCGACACAAAACGCACAAATATATTCTCACTTGAACCACCTTGTTTCAGCCGCGGCGGAGGGAATATTCAAACCGAGCGCCAAGGCTTACGACCAAATCTTTACTGCTACCACCGCTAATAAAGGCGAAATTTTATTTGTATCTTCCAATAGTTGGGATATAAACGGAGCATCAACGTACGGATTAGATACATTTTGGGTAAACAGGCGACGCGCACCATTTGAAAATTTAGGGGCACGGGCAAAGTACGTCGGTCAAGACCTAAACGATCTAATGACCCTATTGGATGCATAAACCTCTTTCGCCTTGGCCGGCTGATAAGTTTCCTTCACGCGAGAGATCTTTTTTTAATTTCACACAAGCGAGCCATGCATCTCGTTATCGCATCAAGAACCGCCTATTGACGGCCACAAAGAATGATGTGACCGTCATCGGTTATGCCAAAAGATCAATGGTGAGTACCACCCTACAGCGCCAATTAAGGCAAACGATGGACCGCAGTATTCGCCTAAATTGGCGTTTAGAAAAGGCGAGCCACATTAACAGCAGTAAGAGTAGCGCTGGCATTGGAAATAGCAACTTTCGTTTTCTTCAAGACGGAAGTCTTCAAAGACCTTCATCTACCGCTCGTAGAAAGCCACAAAGCTATACCATATCGATGAAGAACAGCGCAACAGTACCAGCGATTGCAAGGAGGCAAACGCGTCACGATAGCACGGTTATCCAAACTTACCACTTCTCCGCAAGGTTGACTGGACCGGACCTCATCACCAGCAACCGAATCTTGGTCTCACTAAATTAGGGTATGAACCATGGAAAAGCGAGAGATAGAACGAGCGAATTTGAAAGTTTCTTCAATCGGACTTGGCACTTGGCAGCTTGGTTCTGACTGGGGAGACGTCTCTGAAGAAAGGGCGCTAGAAATACTTCAAAGCGCAGTAGGGGCAGGAGTGAACTTCATTGACACAGCTGACGTCTACGGCGACGGAAGAAGCGAACGCATAATTGGCAAGTTCCTAAAAAATAACCCGAGTAATTCAGTAATCGTCGCAACCAAGATGGGACGAAGAGCCCCACTTTCAGCGTCTTTCTACACCTACGATAATTTCGCCTCATGGGTAGATAGATCGAGGGAAAATCTGGGGGTTGAAACCTTAGACTTAACGCAAATACATTGTCCACCGGACGATGTATTCGACAATGACGACGTCTATGATGCCCTCGATCGACTCGTGGACGAAGGTGCGATTAAGCGTTACGGAGTTAGCGTCGAGACCTGCTCCCAAGCCCTTAGGGCCATCGAGAGACCCAACGTCAGTACGATCCAGATCATATTCAACGCCTTCAGGCTAAAACCCCTCGACGAGGTTCTTCCGAGTGCCAAGGAGGCAGGGGTTGGCGTGATTGCGCGAATTCCCCTGGCATCTGGCTTACTCAGCGGAAAGTACAGCAAAGATACGATATTTTCTCCAAACGATCACCGAAACTACAATCGCAATGGGGAGGCGTTCGACGTCGGTGAAACCTTCTCTGGCGTCGACTACGAGATTGGCCTCGAGGCAGCCCGAAAGTTCGCTGGCCTCCAGAGTGAAGTAGCGCCAGCCACAGCGGCTATCGCTTGGATACTATCCCACGATGCAATTTCTACAGTTATTCCTGGTGCACGCAACATCGAACAGCTCAAGGGCAACCTAGCTGCAGCCGACCAAATTGCGCTCGGAAGATCGATTAACACTGGAGTCGTGGACATCTACGATCAGTATCTTCGATCGGCAATCCATCCACGATGGTAAGCACTATACAGAAGACTTCGAAGCGCATCTAAACTCGAAGACATCGAATCTCTAAACCTAGGGCCAGCGACCCCAGGTTTAGAGTGGTGTGAAACCTATCTATTTAGGAAAATTTCAGCTGAACGTAGAACCTTTGACTGCAAGATATCGATGCCGCCTTAGGCTAATCGAAAGTAGTGTATTGAATCTAAAGCAACTAAGGCTACCTTCCAAGTCGATCGATAAGGAGCACACTTAGTCATTCGAGGCCCCAAGTCGTATTCGAGCTTGATCACCGATTTGCGAACTTGGAATTGATTTAGTGGCACCGCTAGGTCCAAAGTCAGATGTAATATACACTGCTACCGTTTCATACTTGGATATTATGCAACTCTCATCAAAGATCCCAACCGAACTGCTCTTCCGAGCGACTGCATTTAAACGCTCCCACGTCGAAAGGTGGCGTTAATCACGACTCGACTCAAATCGGTTCAGAGATTAAAGTGTCGCGCCAATACTGGACGAGCCTCAGAACTCGTCCACTATTGAAATTTTTAGCGCACAAAAGCTCTAATTCAGGGTGCAACTTCAATTTGCGCAACATTGGTCCCATGGCAATAAAAAAGGCAAACCCAGGACCTTATGTCGCTAATTCTATCGACTACCATACCAATGAGGAAGAAAAAGTCCTAGATGGAGCTTTGGCGCTAACACGCCCCGCGCGAAACGCAAAACCTTTACTCCGCTGAATCGTCGCAAGCTTTGAGTCTCAAAGACCTTCGGTGTACTTCGTTAGGGTCCACAACCGAAATCGAAGTTCACGGAACCAACGACCGTTCTTTGACAACTCAACAGCGAACGACTCTGGGTGGAAATTTGGCAAACATTTTCACCCCTGCACTGCCAACTTGCCCCGAGGGAATGCTGGGCACCACTACCGTGACTGAGAATAAAAAGCTCAATTCTTCAAAGTACTGCTACGTCAAGGTAGGTTCAAATCACACTTGATACTTGCAGATTTCTTTCATAATACTGCGCCTAAAGAACGCCTTACTCGCCCTACTCGACTCCCTCGATCAAATGTCCCATGCGCTCGCGTTTAGTTCTGAGGTACTCAATGTTGTTTGGATTGGATGGGATATTGATTCCAATTCGCTCGGTGATCTCTAGTCCAAATCCAGCAAGGCCGCCGTATTTGGCTGGATTATTGGTCATAAGCTTCATCTTGCCTACACCGAGGTCAACCAATATCTGGGCACCTATTCCATACTCGCGGGAGTCGATTGGAAGGCCCAATTTGACATTGGCGTCTACAGTATCGAGACCTTTATCCTGAAGAGAGTAGGCACGCATCTTGTGTGCGATTCCTATACCCCGTCCCTCGTGGCCCCGAAGATATACAACTACCCCTTTACCCTCTTCCGCGATCTTTTTAAGTGCAGCATCGAGTTGCGGACCGCAGTCACAGCGAAGAGAGCCAAAGACGTCACCCGTCAAACACTCTGAGTGTACCCTAACCAATGTTGGGGTCTCTGGGTCGATCTCACCCATGGTAAGTGCGAAGTGTGTTTGGCCATCTAGGACCTGCTCGTAAACTACCGAGGTAAAGTCGCCATAGTCGGTTGGGATGCGCGCAGACGAGCCCTCAACACGCCTTACCAACTTCTCGTTACTCCTCCGGTATCGCACCATATCAGCGATCGAGATCAGGAGAAGGTTATGCCTTTCAGCAAACTTTTCGAGCTCGTCAAAGCGCGCCATCGAGATCTTGTCTTGAGTAACAATTTCACATATCATTCCTGATGGTCTGAGTCCAGCAAGCATAGAAAGGTCAACTGCAGCTTCGGTGTGACCTTGCCTCTTTAGCACTCCGCCCTCACGATATCTAAGAGGCAGGATGTGACCTGGTCGAGCCAAGTCTCGTGGTTTGGTTGCACTATCAACAAGGGCTCGTACCGTCACAGCCCTATCGGAGGCTGAAATACCCGATGTCGTTCCCCTAACCGCATCGACCGTCACGGTAAATGCAGTCCTCTGCGACTCGGTATTTTCATGTACCATCAAGGGAAGATCTAGCTCGTCAAGGCGCTCCCCGGTCATTGCAACACAGATAAATCCAGATGTGTGCTCTAGGTAAAAACTTACTGCCTCCGGAGTAACAAACTCTGATGCCATGATGAGATCGCCTTCGTTCTCTCGATCTTCATCATCGACTACAACCACCATCTCTCCACGCGCTATGGCTGCAATAGCATCTTCAATCTTTGCTAACGGCACTTCAAACCCATCTCTCTATTCAACCAAACCACTTTGGTTCTTCTACTTTTGGCCGAACTGGGCCTCTGCTACCTTTACAACTTGCTTTGAGATTGTGTCAAACTCCAAGTTGACCAAGTCGCCGATCTCAAGTGATCCTAAGGTTGTAACTTCCTTGGTATGGGGAATTAGAGCGATTTCAACATAGCCATCTTCACATGATGCAATCGTTAGGCTAGTTCCAGAGATCGCAATTGAACCCTTTTCGACGATGTACTTCGAGTAAATAGGGTTGAACTCTACCCTCAACCTATCCCCTACCGAGGTTACTTTACCGGTCGTGTCAATGTGACCTAAGACAAAATGGCCGCCGAAGGAGTCGCCCACCGACATGGCCGCCTCTAGATTTACTCGATCTCCAATTGAATAGGTCGAGACAATAGTACGGTCTAGCGTTTCGTCTACTACATCGACGTAAAATACATCATCTTCCATCTCAACCACGGTGAGACAACATCCATCAATTGCAATCGACTCACCAATTACGTAGGGGCGCGAAAACTTGGGCCATCTAAACCCAAAATGCTTGCCCTCAATCTTCTCGACGTTACCTACAGCTTGAATAATCCCTGTAAACATTGAACCAACCTTGCTCTTACCTTAGGAAACGAAGTCTATGTCTGTGTGATTCCCTCGCCTAAACTCAGCGATCGACATTGCTCTTTTTCCTTCAACTTGCAAGGCACCAACCCGAACAGCCCCGTCACAAAGCCTTAAGATTTCACCCCTTAAAACGCCGACCGGTATATCGACTACCCCACCTTCAACAGCGTCAATTTCAGTACAGTCAGATATTGAGACTCTTCCCACAGCAGATGATATGCCATATGGCCTAGAAATTCGCTGCAACCTAAGGAGATGAACTACAGTTGTATCCGAGGAGATTCGAAACTCTTCTTTGTTGATCTTCTTGGCATAGGTAACCTCTCCACTCTGTTGGATCGCACTAGAAAAGAAGTCTCCACCGCCTCTAAGCGCGGCAAGTAACCTCTCACCGCCAAGTTGGGTTAAGCGCTCTCGCAGTGAGAGTGAGCTCTCTAATTCATCTATTTCAACCTCAACGAGATCGAATACCCTCCCTGCATCAAGGGCTTCAACGATCTCCATTAAAGCCACGCCAGTTTTGCGATCTCCCGCCAAAATCGCCCTTTCGACCGGTGCGGCGCCGCGCCATCTTGGCAAAAGCGAATAATGGATATTTACAAAGGGCCATCGCTGAATATAGTCCACTGGAATAATCAAACCAAAGGCCACTACAACTGCCAGATCAAAATCTTTGAGTTTGAGCGCCTCTAGATCGTAGGCGACCTCAATTGAAGCTTTCCTAGCAGCCACCTCGACTGGATTTACACTGACGCCGGCTCCTCGCGATCTCCGCTTAGGCTCTTTCGTTACCGCTATTTGAACCCTAACCCCTTCACCAGCCAAAGCTGCGAGGACAGCAGCCGACTCATCAGAGGCTCCAAGGAAGGCAATTGCGGGGTTCCGGGGAATTCGGGAAAAGAGATCATTACTCAATTATCTGGACCAGCCTCAAGGTTAATCGAATCTACAAAGCGACGAACACCTAGCGAAGATCCCCTCTCGCCTCCAACTAGCACGTTCTACGAAGTTTTTGCGGTATCAGATGGCTCCAAGATTTCTAATCCGATGGAGCTACCGTAGTTATTCAATGATCGAGGGCGATCTTACGTAGCTCCCGCTTTGAAGCCTTAAGCTGGTCGGGATCAAGTCGTTCAATCAGCAAGATCCCATTTAAGTGATCCAATTCATGTTGAAAGACTCGGCCTAAGAGATCATCTCCCTCTACGGAGATTGGGTTGCCGTTGAGATCTAGCCCTTCGAGGTGAACTACTTTTGGTCTTACGATTGGCCAAAAAAGTCCTGGAACACTCAGACAACCCTCGTCGTAGGTCCATTCGCCGTAGCTCTCGGTTATCTCGGGATTGAGGACTACCTCTGGACCATGGCCGACGTCATAAACAAAGATTGCCTTTGAAATCCCAATTTGATTTGCCGCCAGACCAACACCCGGAGCTTTTTGCATTACCTCGATCATCTCATCAACCAGAGCTTTGATACTCCCATCGATATCTTCTATCGCCTTAGTCTTCTGCTTTAGGACTGGGTCACCATATGTTCGAATCGGATGTAACGTCACAAACGATTATTTTAGCCCTAAATCCAAATTTGCCACGATGGCTACCACAGTTGGGATGCACTATATCCGACCATTTAACAAAAGATTAGATCCAAAAAGACAAACTGATTTTGAAAGAACTTTGGTGAAATAGTGAGGGTAGCCTATTGGACGTAGCATATTAAAAGAAGTTGCTGACACAGTTAAGTAACAGTTGGAGGAAGTTTGGACGACTTGACACTAGCACGGGCGTTTTATCGTTCATACGAGCAGGCACACGCAGCTATATACTTTTTCGAAGGAGCAGCTCGCCGTTACAGCGAATTAGGAGTTACCTCTCGCGGCGGCCAATACTTTGGTTCCCGTTCAGCACCTTTAGGCAGAGCCTCCAAGGAATTGGTGTTTTCAACGTTTTACTCATTTTCAATGAGATCAATAGAGAGAGCGATACCTGATACTTGGGAGATAGCAAATCCAGATGACTTGGTTGCAGCTCGCTTTGAGGCCGCAGAAGAGCTTTTTCAACCAGCGTTAAACGCCCTTGGAGAGTCGAAGGTAGATCAACTTATTTCGCAGCTACAAAGAGCGGTGGCAACACTCGAACTAGGAGGTCGACCCCTCTATGCCGCACACGCATCCCTTGACGACCCAAGAGGAAAGGGAGCACTCCTCTGGCATAACATCACACTCCTTCGAGAGAATCGTGGTGATGGCCATATCTCTTGCCTGACCGCAGAGGAAGTATCAGGGGTGGAAGCCAACATAATTCACATTGCATCGGGTCGAGTTCCAAAGGAATTTATCACCAATACCAGAGGCTTCAGTGATGATGAGTGGAACGGAGCCATCAAAAATCTGCGTGACCGCGAACTTCTAAAGGAAGATGATTCGCTAACACCAAGTGGCGAATCGTTGAAAAATAACATTGAGGAGTCAACGGATCGCCTTAGTCTAGGAGCAGTTAGCTCGCTCGGGAGCGAATCAAGCGACGTCATCGAAAGTTTGACACAAGTAACTAAAGCGATAAAGGAGGCCCATAAACTCCCGTTCTAGTAATAGTTAGAAGTTCGGCTAAATACCTCCAAGCAGATGTACCTACCGCTAAGGCGAGTAACGACAATACCCGGTAGGTACATCTTTTTTATCCAGCAAATACATCGCTCGACGAACTAACCCAGGTTCGATGCTATGCCAACTGCTAACTGGCACTCTGTGAATAGGTTCTTCCGTCATTCGCAACTATAGCGACTCCGCTAATTTTGCTCGCCGAGACCGAAGAGGCTGCGATTACGTGAAGCGTTCCACCCCTTGGAACTGCGTAATCACCGGCTACCTCACTCTTTGATCCACTCGATACCACAATGCTGTAGACCTTCCCCGGCGCAAGCCCCTTCATTGTCAAAACTAGTTGAGACCCCCAACCGCGAGGCTCGGCTATGAGAGTGCCCATATATTGATTGGTTGAACCAGGTGACACCATATCGATTTTGGCCGAAGCTGGTGAGGCGGAGACAGTTGCGACGTAGTTGCCTCCTTGGCGCAACGCCAGCAGAGTTGCCAAAGATGCAACTGCCAAGATCGAAGCAGCTACTGCAACGACCCTCGAGACAAAAGCCTTTCGCTTCAGCCTTCGATTTTCAACAACGAGAAAATCCCTCTCGGTGGTGTCGTAGGCAGGATTCGCAACGTCCATTACAAGGCTCAACCCTGATATCGCATCATCGCTAATAGAAGTATCATCTTCGAAGACAAAAGATTGAGGAGACTCTGCATCTCCTTTGCCAACTCTCGGTGCAGCAGATGAAAGTTCACTGTGTTGTTGATTTTTCGAAACTACCGAAAAGATGGCTATCGTTTCGCGCATCTGCGATACTTCTTTTCGACACTCTTCGCAGTCAATTAGATGCTCTTCTAATTCAGGCTCACTTCCTGGACCTTCAATTAAGAATGAGGCAATCTTCTCCTTGACTTGTTCATGTTCGCTAGGCATCTCATGCCACCTCAGCAAATAAATTTCGAGCATTCTTTAGGGCGTAAAATAGACGAGACTTAACCGTACCTAAAGGTAAATTTAAAAGTTCGCTAGCGTCGTTTAAGGAGACCCCATCAAGCACAACTACCTCGATTACCCTTCGATGTTCAAACGACAGAAGATTCAAGACTTTTTCCACAGCAATTCGATCCACGATATAGTTGTCGAAGTCCACTTCGTTCCGACTAAACATCGGTTTAGATTTATCACCTAGATCAGCGGTAGAAATCAATCTAGATCCCCGACGATACTGATCGACAATAAGGTTACGAACGACCCTGAAGAGCCACCGACGCACCACTTCCTCATCTAATAACGAGGAATCATTCGACTGAGATTTTATCAATCTGGCGAAGCTCTCCTGAACCACATCGAGTGCCAATCCGCGGTCTCCGCACAAAGAAACTGCATATCCTATCAAATCGTTTGAATGAGACTTCCATACGGTATCAATGCGCTCTGTTGCGATCACTTGCCCACCCAATTGTCCCCAAGCCTCAAAATAAGAGACCTACCACGATCTATAACCCCGCGGTAGGTCCCCTATTTCAATTATGAGGATTTTTTGCGAAAATGAATTCCGCTAACCAACGATTGGCTTGTTTAGCATCATTCCACCCGTCGATCCCTCAAAGGGGGCGTCACCGTAAGAAAAGACGCCGCCGTCTGCTGCAATTAGCCAGTAGCCGTTTCCATAGGGGGTTGGTTGAATTCCGACTATTGGTTGGTTGAGCATCATGCCCCCAGTCGAGCCGAAGAAGGATGCATCGCCGTAAGCGAAGACGCCACCGTCGGCTGCTACCAGCCAGTAACCCATTCCATCTGGAGTAGCAGCTATTCCTACGATCGGCTTGTTTAGGTTCATCCCAGCTGCTGAGCCATAAGACATTGCATCACCGTAAGCAAAGACGCCGCCATCGGCTGCTACCAGCCAGTAGCCTTTGCCATCTGGAGTAGCAGCTATTCCTACGATCGGCTTGTTTAGGTTCATCCCAGCTGCTGAGCCATAAGACATTGCATCACCGTAAGCAAAGACGCCACCATCGGCGGCTGCTAACCAGTAACCTTTGTTATCAGGGGTATTTGCTATTCCTACGATCGGCTTGTTTAGGTTCATCCCAGCTGCTGAGCCATAAGACTGTGATGATCCGAAGTTAAAGACGCCGCCATCGCTACCTGCGAATCGATAACCAGCTGGGGCTTCCCGCGTAACCAACTCATGGAGGGAGTTCTCGGTATCGTTTAGATAGTAAATCGCCAAAGAACCATCACTCAGGGTGACCGCCTGTATTCCAAAAAGGCTCCCCGCTGGCTCCGAAGGAGCAACATTTCTACTTCCTACCGTGGCACCGGTCGTTGGGTTTATTTCAACAATTGTGTTGACCCCACCGTTCGCAATGAAAAGATCTCCGTTCAAAGGATTTATGGTAACTCCGATCGGGACGTTCAGAGAACCGCCCTGTGCAATTAGCTTGGTAGTCGGGGTTCCAGCCGATATTCCACTTATGCCATAAAGAGCGTTATTGGACGAATCGGTGACATAAAGCGTATCCATCTTGGCGGAGTAGACGATAGCCGAAGGTCCCAAGTTGGTAGCCGATGAAGAAGTTGAACCAGAGGGAACACTCCACGGGACTTGACCAAGCAAGGTAATTGGATCGCCACCGAAATTAGGAGCGGAGAGGTGAGAGATCTCATAGATCTTTCCGTCGTTGATATTTGACCAGAAGAATGCTGGAGCCGCCGCATTTCCGTTGAATGCCTCACCCCATGGTCCGTTGAAAGCGCTGGTAACGGGATTCATCGCTGCTGCAGTTGTCGTGTTGTTGATCGTTCCCGATCCACCAGTTGACAACAGAGCACTACCAGTTGGATTATTGTTACCAAGAACTATAGAGACGTCGCCGCTTGGACCGCCGCTCGGGTTCGGACCAATGTCACTGGTCCAAAGCGCAGCTCCGTTTGCATTGAAAGCAAGGCCGGCTGTACCATAAAGTGCGCCTTGGGAGATCGTTGTGGCGACACCATTGCGAATTCGAACGATGGAGCTACCAGCACCTGCGGTGCCGGCAGCATTATTAAAGTCGCTAACAATTACATCGCCTGGCTGCCACAATGAACCCGCCGAAGGCACAAAATTCGAAGGGACTACGGCGATACCATAGGGATTATTGTCGCCGTTAGCTGCAACGGTCGACGAGACCATCACGTCCCGTAAGTCATTTAGTACTGAGTTGCCCGAGGTAGCTGCAGAGGCTAGCTGCGAAGTCGCAGCTATAGCTCCCGCACCAATCGCCAATGAGCCAAGGGTGGTTACTCCAGCAACGGCCAAGGAAGAGAAGATCTTCGCCCGACTCGATGCTCTTCGTTTTTCATGATTTGAATTTATCTTCATGCCACGACTACGTACCATGGGAACAAAAAGTTCACTATTAAATTGAAATTTCTCTAAAAATCTTCGAAGTAGCGCTCTACAAAGAAACTATTGCCAACCTTAACCCTCACGAGCTCAATGATAAAGTAAGCCTCTGCTTCGTTCGCTGCCACTAGAGCTAGGGCTGTATCAGAGATTTCGAAGACGCTCGCAACCGATTTTGTCCAATTCATATTCGACAATGAAGCCAGATCTACCGCTGTAGCTTCACCTCTCGCCTCGATCACCTCAGCAAAAGTGTCCCTTACTAATTCAAAGCCAGCTGTGCCATTTCGGGTGGCGGATACTTTGACCTGGAACGAATATGGAGGCATGGAAAATTCGTGCCGCGATGCCAAGTCGATTTGGTATATGTCGCGAGGTCGCTTCTCCATAATCGCCTTTACATAATTCACCTCATGCGACCTGGCACCGATATAAAGTGGGCACTTGGCACTCGAATCCACCAAGATACGACTTGCCTTATACCATGCCTCATATAAACGATTTATAGAGGCGTATCCGAATTGACTCGCCAGAGCATCAACGTCCAAGAGAGCCACACCGGCAGCTCTTCGATACCGATTAAGTACCATCGACGTTCCCACCACAATTCCATTTTGAGGCAGTTCTTTGCTATCACCATCGACGTGGGTAACTCTATCGCCATAAATTCCCCAAAGCTCATCCGCAATCCTGAGTGAACCCATGGAGGCCACTTTGATCTTTGTCCCTTTGCACCTACCACAAGCAAACGGAGTCGATCTATGGCAATTCGGACACCGGAGTCCGCGCGCGTGCAATCTATCGAAAAACTCCTCAGCCCGCGCAGTGGAGAAGTTATACCTTCTTACCGGCGCCATCTCAGCTGAAGCGTCGTCGGTGTATACCTCCCCGTAGACCAGAGGGGCATCGCAGACCTCACAAGTTACCGCCTCCTTGCACTTGCGACAGATATAACGGTTCACCCTGCCTTTCTTGTTGTAGACGATTAGCAGCGGTCCACTATCGACCTCGCCAACCTCTCCAATCCATTCGATCAACTGATCATTGATCCCATGGGAATTAGATGTAATTGCACCCAATCGAACATTTGGCCAAGCACCAGAATCATTTGAATTTCCCTTCGGACGGGCTACACGATGAAGTGTTGGGTCTGGAAAACCGGTAGCCAATAAAAGATCGACGCCATGTTGGCGGCTCCTAAGAAGGCCAACGCTGGTGCTGTCGATCTTAGGATTAGGTATTGACTTATGACCAGCCGAAGTTGGATCCACCAACAAGATCAACGATAGACCAGCTATGGGTGCAAAGATTGCGCTACGGGTGCCCAAAACAATCTGAGCCGATTCAAAGCGCCTCCGCGCCTTTGCAGAGAGTGTCTTATCGATAACGACGAAGCTTGCTCCGTCTTCACGCAGTCTCCGTGCATCGAAGTCAAGCTGGTATAGATCTGGGTAAATTACGAGAATTCGTTCAATTGCTAACTTTGGGCTTGCATCACAACTCTGGTCAACATAAAACTCGTCGCTACCCAAAGCTTGGTCATAAGAACCACTAACTGCCGCCGGGAAGCCATCCGGGTTCGGTGAAGCTATCCTGCTGTAGACAATATCGACGGCCGAAACGTTGGGAGAGATGCGGATCGACTCCCTTTTGCAAGATTGAGATCTCGGTGTATTACCCGAAGCTATAAGGTCGAGTCCACCGCCAGAACTAGTATCGGTCACCAGAGCAATATCGTCCCCACCCTGAGGTGGAATTGAGGCGATTGCATCTAGGGCAGTTGTAACTACAGGTCTGTTTACTCCTTCGGTGAGCTCGTCATCGACAAAACGATGGCCAAGCAAATTTGAAGGAAACCTTGAAGATGCAGAGTCAATCAGCTTTACAAACTGGACCTTAGAGCCGCCAAATAAGTGCTGCAGGCCCGCACTAAATGAAAGAAAGTCAAGTGGGAGCGAGATGGAAGATACATCATCGATCTCGCTGATCCGAATATCGGTGGGGGGTTCAACTCCCACCTCGACAATCCAGCCCTTTTCTTTTCGTCCATGGATTTGACCAAAGACGACCGCACCTACCTTTACCCTCTCGGGGCTATCGCCCGAGTATTTATAGGTAAAGGTACGGTCGAGTGAGACGATATCGAAGAGGACCTCTATGTAGAGGTCGCTCACGCTTAGTTTCCTAACGCAGCCTTGAAAAGATCAAGGCGAGAGAGCTTCTCCCAGCTAAATCCTTTGTCGCTCCTGCCGAAGTGGCCGTATGCAGCGGTACGTCGATAAATTGGACGACGAAGATCGAGATCCCTGATGATGGCGGCGGGACGTAGATCAAAGACTTCGTTTATGGCTTCAATTATCTTTTCCTTAGAGACCTGCTCGGTACCGAAGGTATCCACCATAAGTGATACAGGCCGGGCGACCCCAATGGCATATGCGACTTGAACCTCGCATCGCGTAGCTGCCCCAGAGGCTACAACGTGCTTAGCTACCCATCTGGCAGCATACGCGGCAGATCGGTCAACCTTACTTGGATCCTTGCCTGAAAACGCTCCCCCGCCGTGCCGGGCCGAACCGCCGTAGGTGTCGACAATGATCTTTCGACCCGTCAAACCAGTATCAGCATGAGGCCCACCAAGTTCAAACCTGCCGGTCGGATTGGCAAGAATCCTTAGATTTTTCGAATCTAGAAAGTCTGGGATCATTGGCATGATAACCGACTCTCGAAGGTCTGGAAGAAGAAGGGTATTTAGGTCAATTCCCGGTTGATGTTGAGTTGAAATAAGAACCGTATCTAGACGGATCGGCCTATTTCCCTCGTACTCAACTGTCACTTGGGTCTTTCCATCTGGTCGCAGATATGGCAAAACACCAGCTCTTCGGACTTCGGAGAGGCGTTGCGATAGACGGTGAGCTAGCCAAATTGGAAGTGGCATGTAGTCAGGTGTCTCATCACAAGCAAAACCGAACATCATTCCCTGATCACCGGCACCCAAGGTATCGAGTTCGTCTTCAGTGTGCATCGAACGTTGCTCGAAGGCACTCGTCACACCAGCTGAGATATCTGGACTTTGCTCGTCGATGGAGACTATAACTCCGCAGGTGTTTCCATCAAAGCCGTAGCTCTCGGAGGTATATCCGATGTCGCAAATCGTATTGCGGACCAACTTGGGAATATCGACGTAACTCGAAGTCGTGATTTCGCCAGCCACTACAACTAACCCCGTCGTCAACAAAGTCTCGCAAGCGACTCGTCCCATCGGATCTGACGTCAAGATCGCATCAAGGACAGAATCTGAAATTTGATCGGCCATTTTGTCGGGGTGACCCTCAGTGACTGATTCAGACGTAAACGTGTAACGATCCGACATAAATACCTTTCTCTACCACTTTCAACTCGCGAAATTAATCGTAATTCTTGAATTGCTTCAAATATATCGTCTAAAGGCGTTCAGCCAAAGCGTTCACTACTTCTATCGCGATAGCCCTCTTCGGCGCCAATGGAACAAATCTGCTGGAACCATCTGCAAATAAGATTACTACCTCGTTGTCAGCGCTTCCAAAGCGGGTTTCTTCCTTAGACACGTCATTTACCACAAGGATATCGCACCCCTTTTTGGCGATCTTAAGGCGCCCATTCTTCTCAACATCGTCAGTTTCGGCCGCAAAACCAACTGTAATGAACTTTCTCGAAAACTTCTTAGATTCGCTCACAACACCGGCGAGAATATCGGGGTTTTCAACGAGCTTCAACTCCGGAACGTTTCCCGAACCACGCTTGAACTTACTATTCCAGGGGGTCTCAACTCGATAGTCGGCAACGGCAGCGCACATAATCAATGCATCTGCATCTTCACAAGAACGTCGCGTTGCCCCATCCATCTCGAGCGCACTCTCCACTCGCACCACTTCAAGGCGCGGGGATTCAACTTGGAGTTCAACTGTAGATACCGCGACAACACTTGCCCCCCGATCCAGAAGGGCCGAAACAATAGCGAACCCCTGCTTGCCACTCGATCGATTACCGATAAAGCGCACTGGATCTATCGCTTCTCGGGTACCGCCTATCGTAACTACAACGCTCTTGCCTGCGAGGTCCTTACTTCCTACTTCAGCGACGACAGAATCTATAACGACCTCAGTGGCGGCCAACCGTCCAAATCCCACGTCCCCGCCGGCAAGTATTCCGTGTTCGGGGTCGATGACCACAAAACCTCGGCGGCGAATCGTAGCAACGTTCTCAACTACTGCCGGATGAGCCCACATCTCCTTGTGCATAGCCGCCGCCAAAATCACTTTGGCGTCTGTGGAGACTAAGATCGTCGAGAGAGCGTCATCGCAAGATCCAACTGCGAATTTGCTCAAGATATCAGCAGTCGCCGGGGCAACAACAACTGCATCTACGCCTTGTCCTATTTTGGTATGAGGAATCGGCGAATCGCCATTGAAGAGCGAAGTGATCGGCTCGTTTGAACCTAAGGCCCGGAACGTGGTAAGACCGACGAAATTAAGCGAGTTAGCAGTGAGAATAGGGGTTACAGTGGCCCCCTCGTCTATCAACCGCCGCATGAGTTCAACGGCCTTGTATGCGGCTATTCCGCCGCCAACTCCCAAGGCCAAAGAGACACCCTCAAGACGCTTCATCTACGGGCGATGGGCTATTCGCCGTCAAATTCAGTCTCAACGAAGACTTCCTCTGCGAGAAATTCCATCTCCTCGAGATCGGTATCGTCCCCGACGATAGAGACTGGCACTTCACTACCTTCAGATGCGTCCCGCGTCGGTCTTACAAATCCAGTAGCAACCTCTTCAAATGCGGCAGAGAGGGCCTTATGGTTGATTGCATCAAACTGGGGTGGAGTTATAGATCCAACTTGTGATCCAAGGTGGGAGTAGTAGGCATTAATCTGCCTAGCTCTACGAGCGACGAGTGTAACTAGAGAGAACTTCGAATCTACCTTGTCGAGAAGATCCTCTATGGGTGGATTCATCAATGACGGTTCATACTGACTCATTAAAACCTCGTACGACTTCTAGAAGCTGTTGTCAAACTGATAATCCTAGTCGGCACTACTAAATGAGGCGCTATCCAGTATGACGCTCAGATATGAATGACGATATCAAAGATACGGTCTCTTCGACATCGACGTTTACAAAATCTGTAGCTCCTAGTGAGCGAGCAGCCAAGATCTCCTCTCGAGCCACGCTGAGCCTTCGCTCTACGTGCTCAGGAGAGTCCCCTCGCCCAATCAACCTGCGCTCAAGTTCTTCCATGCTGGGAGGGAGTAGCAGGATGATAACTGACTCTGGGAATCGATCTTTAACTTGAGATGCACCCTGTACTTCAATCTCAAGAAGTAAATCCCTCTCCCCGGCCAAGTAACGATCATCGGGAACAGGAGTACCATAGAAATTTCCTAGAAATTCTGCGTACTCTAAGAATCCATCTTCAGCTATCTTTTTCTCGAACGCCTCTCGGGAGGCAAAGACGTAAGCGTCTGAATCTTCGCCCTCTCTTCGCCCTCTTGTCGTCCACGATCTAGATAGATCGAGACTTTCAATTTGCTCAACGAGCCTGGAAGAGACGGTTCCTTTCCCGACTCCACCAGGACCGCAAAGAACGAATAACAACTTACTAAGCTCTGGAAGCCTCTTCAAGCAACTTTTCGCGTTGCTTAGCCCCAAGGCCTTGGAGTCGACGGGTTTCATTAATCCCAACGCTATCCATAATCTTTTTGGAACGGACTTTTCCAATTCCAGGAAGTGCTTCGAGTACCGATGCAACCTTCATCTTTCCAACTAGCTCGTCGTTGGGAGCCTTGTCGAGAAGCTCCTTCAAGGTTACAGTTCCAAGCTTTAGCTTCTCTTTGATTTCAGCGCGCTGCTTACGAGCCTCAGCAGCCTTTCGTAAAGCATCGGCGCGCTGTTCTGGTGTTAATTGTGGAGGCAATGGCATAGAAAAAAAATTAGCCTTTGACGTGGAGAATAAGGCCACTTTATTGAATATTTTCGTAAAAAAATGCTCTTTTTCGTAAAATTACCCCATTAACGAGCCGTATAAAAGTAAAACCGTATCATTAACTTGCAGTAAACAGGCGAATGGAATGGCAAAGAGACGAGGTTTTTACGATGTCTCGAGCGCGGCGCATAAGACCCATATCTCCCCCTTTGACAACGACGCGATAGAGCCGAATCGCAAGTTCGATATCGACCGAAATCTCACAAAGCCTCTCAAAAAGTGCAACCGCAGAATCTCTTGCGAAGGAGATGCGACCATCTAGAAACGTCTCGACCAATAGGGCCACAGTCGTCTTATTCATCTCAAGAAACGAATCGAAGGGTAGCGTTCGACCCTCGATTGATGAGATAAAGATATCCCTATAGACACCTACCAATTCCCAAGTACCGTATCCGATGAAAAATGCAAGGTGTGGGTAGTTAGCTAAATGTTCCTCTACCTCTCGCTCGCACGTAAATCGCGGTCGATCGATCCGATCAAAGAGGTTTTTTCTAACGCTTTCCCTCTCGTCAACCATCATCGCCGCGTAAACCTCTAGTGGCAAGGATGGATTCTGAGCCAGTCGAAACCTAACTGAATAGTCGTAGTCATAAGAGAGTGCTGCAAACAGGTCCTGCGGAAGATTTTTATTTGCAGCCACAGAGGACCTTACACCTGGATTGGGATCACGCGACAAGTTCAGCAAGATCTCTTTGCAATTTACCAGATCACCACAGACCGATTGAGCCAGCGCAGATCTCACCCGCCAATCGAAGTCCGAGGCCAAAATCACCGCAGTATCACAGCAAAGGTTGGGGTGGGAAGCGGCGGCCACACGAACGTCAACCGCACCATGGGTCGCCAAATTAGAGATCATCTCCTCCGTAGAGCGCGGATTCTTCGCAAGGGCCGTCAAAACTCTTTCGGATGGATCGTCGATCATCAGCGCCAGAATATCGACGTCAACAAAGACGTTTGAGGCCAAATTCACTCGTACGATCGCCTCTGGATCGTCCTTTAGATAGAGCGCAGTTTGATCACTGATGGAACGATTCAATGCAACGTTGGCGCGAGCAACAACGTCGATGGAGGTGCTAAGTGCACTCAAAAGCATGAAGTCAGAATTGGGATTCGAGGCAATACCGTAGGTCACCTTGAGCTCATGAGTCTTGATGATCTGATGCAAAAGAGATGGAGGGCTAGCCACATGCCTAGCGATTAGAGCTCGACCCTCAGGATACTTTGATGCGAATAATAAGAATCCATCTGAAAAGATTGAAGGTACCCCTACCTTTTGAAGGTTGAGAAAGTCTTGAGGGGAAAACCCAGCCAGAAAGCCATCTTTGACCATCTCCCCAAAGCTACTCCCCATATGGGTCGTATCCCTGCAGCGAAAACCATCATCATCGCTGAGCGAATTCGAACAATCACTTCCCCAAAGATCGCGGCACAATATGTCGCTCTTATTCATTTGGAAATTACCTCATCTCACCTGCACCTAGTACCCTCAAATTATCCTTTGACTTCATATAAGTCGTAACAAAACGAGGGAGACTTGCCCTAACTGAAGATTCGTTTTGTTTATATGAAAGCTTTAGTTGTAATTTATGGATTTTCTAGGAGGTAGGGGTTGTAGGCATGAAAAACAGTATCGTAATTTAAAATTCAGATCAGAATTCGGCTCGATCTCGCTCAAGAAAATTAATTATTCTTTCAGGATCTTCTATATCGCGCAGAATGCGACCTAGCACAACAAGGTTCGCTCCCGAACTAAAGGCTTCACTTGGGGTAACGACACGTACCTGATCGCCGACGTTATCAAGGTCATACCGCACACCAGGAACCACAGCAATGAGGTCTGGGAAACGAGCCTTTATAGTTCCAACCTCGAGACCGGAAGAGACAAATCCGTGGGCACCGCCTTCAACAATTTGCGACACTCGCTCAGTCAAAGCCTCACTAGGTATTGGAGGCAAGCTGGTGAGCTGGGTTACACCCACAATTGATGGGCCTCCCTCTTGGTCGTTCGATGCTTGCACAGCTGCACGCATCATCTCAATTCCGCCGACGCAATGTACCGTCAAGAGATCTACCCCATACTTTGAACACGAGATCGTCGCTCCACGAACGGTATTGGGGATGTCGTGGAGCTTCAAATCTAGGAATATTCGATAACCCATATCTTTGACCTCGGCGATTATCGAAGGTCCAACCGCGGTAAACAACTCGAGGCCAATCTTTGCGAAGGTAAATTTGCCTTGGTACTTCGACGCGAGCGAGATGGCCTCACTTCGATCATTGACATCTAAGGCGATTGCATACTCCCGCACTTTTATTCTCCTTTATGAAATTGCAAACCGCTCTAACAGCTTCCAAATAACTTCGATACCCCAACCACTACGACCTGAGCCGAATACGTTTCGTTATTCAAGCAATTCAATCATAAATTTACTAGTATTCCAACTTCAAAGCTGCAATACCTCCACGGTGCGAGGCTCCAACTAGATCTCTAAACCTCACGAAGCCAATCTCTTTCATTTCAATGGGTAGCTGAGTTAGAACCTTCGAAAAAATCTTAGGGTCTACAAAAGAGGCTGTTCCGATCTCAATTGCACTCGCTCCAGCTGCCGCTAAAGCAACGACATCGCGGGCATTGGATACACCGCCTACACCAATTATGGGAAGGTTGGGGTATCGAGCGTATGTCTCATAGATAGCTCGGAGGGCAACTTGATGGACTGCTGGGCCGGAGAGGCCACCCCCCTTTGCCCCTAGCGATGGCAGTAACGTCTTATAGTCGATCGCCATACCCATAACCGTATTTATCAAGACCACTCCATCGACGCCTTTTTCAACCGCAACATCGACAATTTCACCTAAGAGGTGAGTATTTGGCGATAGCTTTATAAAGCGCGGGAGATTTGCCCCTTCGGTCGCATCCAGTACTTCAGCAACGGCTTTTGTTGAATGGGCAAACATTCGATTTCGATCTTCGATATTGGGACACGAGACATTTATCTCGATCGCCTTGACTACCCCATCGACTCCATCGATATCTTGAATCGCATTTTGGTAGTCGTCGATACTGCGGCCCCAAATAGATACAACAGTTGTGACACCGCCTCTATCCAATTTGGCGAGATGGTTCTCACGCCACTTCTTGATTCCGGGCCCCGTCAACCCTACTGAATTGATCATCGCTGAACCAGCTCCGCTTACGCGCGGAGCAGGATTTCCCTTTGTTTCAAATGTCGCCAGCGACTTGGTGACAAATGCACCTAGTTCTCTTAAGTCAAGATATCCAGATAGTTCGGTTGAAAACCCACCCACTCCAGATGCATTCATGACCGGATTCACAAGAGCAAAGCGGGGGCCCAACGAGGTCTTCAAATCAACTTTAGAAGTGTTGCGGTTGCTCGAAATCTCGTCCATCTCGATATCCTTTCGCCATCTCTACCGGCGATGGTAGGACTGAATCGACCTTATTGACACATCCGAATGTGACATCTCTCTTATCGCGTCGGTGGCAGCAAGTGCCGCTGAAACAGTTGTTATGCACGGAACCTTATGGCGGTTGGCGGCACTTCTGATATGGTAGCCATCGCTTCGAGGCCCCCTTCCGTGAGGAGTATTGATAATCAGACCAACTGTACCTGAACTGATCAATTCAACCGCATCCGCCCGATCATCACTTCTTTCGGCGATCTTACCAACGATAGTTCCGACCGAGACCCCGTTGTCCTCGAGATACTTCGCTGTTCCAAATGTAGCTGCAATCGATAGGCCAGCTTCAACCAATCGGTTGGCCAAATTGACCGCAGCGTGTTTGTCTCTGTCGGCAAGGGAGAGGAAGACCATTCCTCGATTTGGAAGACGCGATCCTGCGCCAAGTTGCGCTTTGGCAAAGGCCAATGGAAAGGTCTTATCGATTCCCATGACCTCGCCGGTGGATCGCATCTCGGGGCCAAGCAATGTATCGGCTGTTGGAAAACGCGAGAACGGCATAACCGCCTCTTTTACTGCATAGTAGCCACCGCTAGTGGTTGGATCGATGGTGCCATCGAGGTGAAGCGATGACAAAGTTCTACCTACCATTACAAGCGATGCAACTTTGACCAGAGGTACACCCGTTGCCTTAGATACGAAAGGAACCGTGCGAGAAGCTCGAGGATTAGCCTCAATGACGTAGACCCTAGAGTCCTTTACGGCGTACTGGACGTTTATCAACCCCACTACCGAGAGCGCATTTGCGATAGCCTTGGTATTCACCAATATTTTGGCCTGGACTTCGTCCGAGAGTGTTATAGGAGGAATCACGCACGCTGAATCCCCAGAGTGGATACCGGCTTCCTCAACGTGCTCCATTATTCCGCCGAGATAAAAACCACCCTCACTATCTCGAACTGCATCAACGTCTACTTCCACCGCATCTTCAAGGAAAGAGTCGATCAATATCGGACCGCTACGGGAAATTCCACCCTCTTGAGCAAGTGCATCAAGGCGACCAAAGGCTGCAGTGAGTTCACCTTCGTCATATACGATCTCCATTGCCCGTCCACCTAAGACATACGATGGCCTGAGCAAGACTGGGTAGCCAATCTGCTTTCCAGCATCAATGGCTTCACTGACGGTAAATACCGTCGCACCTGAGGGTTGATCGATGCCCAACTTGCTGCAGAGAGCCGACCAACGCTTGCGATCCTCTGCTATATCGATCGCATCAGAGCTGGTGCCGAGGACCTTCAATTCGGTGATCTCCTGCGCAAGCCGAAGCGGAGTTTGCCCACCAAGACCAACTATTACACCCACAACTGAGTCATATCCACCTTCAGCAGCTATTACCTCTTCAACGTCTTCAGCAAAGAGGGGCTCAAGATACAACTTATCGGAGGTGTCGTAGTCGGTTGAAACGGTCTCTGGATTGCAGTTGACCATTATTGTCTCGTATCCTGCTGCTCGAAGTGCGTAACTGGCGTGGACACAGCAGTAGTCAAATTCAATTCCTTGACCAATTCTGTTTGGCCCTGACCCCAGTATGATGACCTTCTTCTTTTCACTTGAAACAACTTCGCTTTCGCCGTCGTATCCGGAGTAGTGGTATGGAGTAGCGGCCTCGAACTCACCTGAACAGGTGTCAACGGTCTTGTACCCAGGCACCAAGCCGTAGTTTCGCCTAATTGAAGTTACTTCACTGCGACTACAGCCGAGAAGGTGAGCGATTTGGGCATCGGAAAATCCGCTCTTCTTATACCCCTTTAAGGTTGCCTTTGTGAGGATTGAATCTAGTGATTTTCCTGAGGATAACTCTGTCCTATGGGCGGCGATCTCGGCCTTCATCTCGACGATCATCTTGATTTGATACAAAAACCAAGGATCGATCTTGGATGCTTCATAGACTTCATCTACGGTAGCGCCGGCACGAAAAGCCTCGTCGACCGCGAAAATGCGCCTCGGAGTTGCAACTTTCACCTCTTCAAGGAGCGATTCCTTATCTGCTTCGGTGACGTCTCGGTCCAGGGGATCTCCCCCGAGGCCATACCTGCCGAGTTCAATCGATCTCATAGCCTTTTGAAGAGACTCTATGAATGTACGGCCGATCGCCATAGCCTCGCCCACGCTCTGCATACGAGTTCCGAGTTGAGCTTCGACTCCTGGGAACTTCTCAAAGGCCCACCTTGGTACCTTCGTTACCACGTAGTCGATCGTCGGTTCAAATGAAGCGGGAGTAACTTTAGTAATGTCATTGCGAATTTCATCGAGACGATAGCCGATCGCCAACATAGTAGCGAATTTTGCGATTGGAAATCCAGTGGCCTTCGACGCTAGAGCGCTAGAACGTGACACCCGGGGGTTCATCTCAATAACGACCATCTCACCAGTATTGGGGTTGACAGCAAACTGTATATTCGAGCCACCAGTTTCAACGCCAATTCGCCTTATAACTTTGAAAGCCGCATCTCGCATCCGCTGATACTCAACATCACTTAGCGTTTGAGCTGGGGCTACAGTAATTGAATCTCCGGTGTGAACACCCATTGGATCGAAGTTCTCTATCGAACAGATGATGACTGCGTTATCTGCCTTATCACGCATCACCTCGAGTTCGTACTCCTTCCAACCAGCAATCGACTCTTCAACCAAGATCTCGCTAATTGGAGATGCGTCAAGGCCAGCTTGGGCGATCTCTACGAACTCTTCAAAGGTCGACGCGATTCCAGTTCCGGCACCACCAAGTATAAAACTTGGTCGAATTACGATTGGGAGAGATATTTCGTGCATTACCTCAATTGCGCCAGCAAGGTCATGGGCAAATCCTGATCGAGGTGTCCTCAAACCGATCTCGTTCATCGCGCCTTTGAAGAGCTCCCTATTTTCGGCGGTCGCAATTGCTAACGGTGAAGCGCCTATCATCTCCACCCCATACTCCTCGAGTACCTTGGCCTCAGCGAGCTCCATGGCTAGATTCAGCGCAGTTTGTCCACCGAGGGTGGGGAGAAGGGCATCGGGCCTTTCAATCTCTATGATTCTCTTTAGCACCTCTAAATCAAGAGGTTCAATATATGTTGCATCAGCGAAGTCAGGATCGGTCATGATCGTCGCTGGGTTTGAATTGGCGAGTATTACGTAGTAACCCTCATTGCGGAGGACGCGGCACGCTTGTGTACCTGAATAGTCGAATTCACAGGCTTGACCTATGACGATGGGGCCGGAGCCTATAACCAAGACCTTTGATATGTCTCTTCTTGCAGGCATTTATCTTCTTCCTCTGTAATTTCCTAGCCGCATATTCTCAATTACTTCCCTTGCACCATCTTCGAAAACTCTTCGAATAGATAGAGGGAGTCGTGTGGACCAGGTGCTGCCTCAGGATGGTATTGCACAGCAAATGCACGCATCGCGGGGAGGGAAAATCCTTCAACCACCTGGTCATTAAGGTTTATATGAGTAACTTCTGTCGCAAAGGAGCTCTCCGCCAACGATTCACGAGTTACTGCGTAATTGTGGTTTTGACTAGTAATTTCAACCGCTCCACCGTCGCCGCGCCCGACTGGATGATTTCCTCCGTGGTGCCCAAACTTGAGCTTTACCGTTTCGGCACCAACTGCTCGCGCGAGCAGTTGGTGTCCAAGGCATATACCAAAGATCGGCATTGACCCTAAAACAGGCGCAATTTGGTCTACCGCGTAGTCAACTGCGGCCGGATCACCCGGACCGTTTGACAAAAATAGGCCCCGCGGATTGTACGCCATTATCTCTTCGACGGAGGTCTTAGCAGGCACAACAACCGTCTCAAACCTATGGCTAAGGTACCGTACTATAGATCGCTTGATGCCATAATCGATAGCGACAATGCGCGGGCCGCTTCCATGGACATCTATCTCTTTTCTACTTACAAACGAGGCAAGGTCCCGGCCATCGGTTGTCATCTCATTTGTAATCAGCCTCTGCAACGCTATCGGCTCGGCAGTTCCTACAACCCCAGCTAAAGCTCCGAAGTTACGAAGATGTCTGGTCAATGCGCGAGTGTCTATTGAAGTTACCAATGGAACGTTTGACTCTTCACATAGATCGAGTAATGAGCGCTCGCCACGATAGTTTGAAAATATCCCGGAGTAATTTCTAACTATAACAACCTGAGCCCAAACCCTGGGGGACTCCATGTCGATGGTGTTGACCCCGTAGTTGCCGATTTCAGGCGTAGTGAAGGTCACCATCTGACCAGCGTAAGACGGGTCAGTTATAACCTCTTGGTACCCCGACAGAACCGTGTTAAAGACCACCTCTCCACCGACGAAGAAGTCACCTCGATATCGATCCTTCTCGCTTGAGATTAGCTCTAATTCAAAACTCGTACCATCTGCCAAAACGAGGTAACCCGGAGTTTTATGAATACGTTCTGTCGTATAAATCATCGCCAATATCTCTCCACTTCCACACTTCTATTCCGTACGATCATTCGCCCATTCACAATGTTGTGGCGGATCGCCAGTGGCAACTCCATCCCCAGATACGGTGAATTTTTGGATTTTGACCAAATCGTCTCAGTAGACACTTTCCTTCTAACACTTGGATCGATTATGACTAGGTCGACCTTGGAACCTATCGCGAGTGGTTCATAAGGAAGGCGTAGCAGTCGTCGCGGCCCGATTGAAAGTAGATCCACAATCTTGATTAGCCAATTAAACTCTTCAATTGAAAGATCCGGTAAGCAAAGTTGTTCAATGCTCCGTGTAACAACGTCGGCCTTAGGCAGGTACCCCTTATTGCGCTCCATAAATCTAACCGCTCCTAAGAACGAGACAGATAGAGACTCCTCGATGCCGACCATTCCAAAGGCGGCGTTCTCAAAAGGTAGGTCTTTCTTCCAACGGGGATGAGGGGCGTGATCGGTGCCAATAACATCAACTGCACCTGAGCCAATACCTCGCCAAAGCCCGTCTATATCGCCTACCGTTCGCAGGGGAGGATTGACTTTGAATAAGGAGTTTCCTGATCCCACATAACTTTCGTCGAGGAGGAGGTGGTGCGGTGTGACTTCACAGGAAATGGCCGCACCGCCACCTTTCGCCTCTACCGCTAGCTCAACCGCTCTTGAAGTTGAAATGTGTTGAAGATGTAGTCGGCCCCCGATAGCTTTGCATAGTTCAATATCTCTCGCAACCATGACTGTTTCAGCCAACGGCGAAATCATCTTGAGGCCCAACCTCTCGCCGAGTTCACCCTCGTTCATGGCACCCGAAGCCATTATCGACTCTTCCTCGCAGTGCTGGGCCAGTATCGCACCACTTACTGCGCTGGCTTCAAAGGCACGACGCATTACCATTGCAGATTGAACACCGTTTCCGTCGTCGGTAAAGAACTTTACGCCTCGCCGCGTCAGTTCGGATATCTCAACTACCTCTTGACCGCTTCGACCCTTTGTAATCGAAGCAGCCAAATCGATGGTGATTGGTAGGCGCAGTGTGCGACCACGAATTTCGTCGATTACCCCAATTGAATCAGGTACTGGTTCGGTGTTTGGCATAGCAACTACGCGTGAATATCCACCAGCAGCTGCCGCAATCGAACCGCTCAGAAAAGTCTCTGCCTCTTCACCACCTGGCTCTCGAAGGTGGGTGTGAAGATCGATAAATGAGGGAGCGACTAGATGTCCCTCGCATTCGACAATCTCCTCGCTCACCGAAGGACTTAGGCCGATACCGATCTCTGCGACAACTCCTCGATCGAGCCGGATATCCAATTTGCGCAACCCGGAGGCGTCGAAAAGTGTAGCATTCTTGAGGAGAAAACGGTCCTCAGTCATTGATTGACCCCTCCAAAATCGCTTCGATTATCGCCATTCTGGAAAATATTGATATTTCGGTCTGTCTCCGAATCAATGAATTTTCACTGTCGATAAGAGGAGCATCAATCTCCATTCCCGGAAAAACTGGCCCTGGGTGCATGATAACTTGTTCACTGCCGATGTGAGTTGCACGTTCTTTTGTTAGTGAAAAATGGGAGCGATACTTATTGACTTCGAGAGCCTCCCCATGGGAAAGTCTCTCCCGCTGAACCCTTAGAAGGTAAAGTATGTCGTAGCGTTCTACTTCAAACGATGAATGGCGAGCAATACCAGGAAAGATATATCTGGGCATCATGTTGTCGGGGCCTACGAAAGAGACTTCAATACCACACATAACTGCTAGTTGAGACAAGGATCGAGCAACGCGCGAGTGAAGTACATCGCCCACTATTGCCATTTGACGTCGCTTTAGAGCATCTATAGATCCGAATCGTTCAACCAACGTCGTAATGTCTAGAATCGCCTGCGTTGGATGCTCATGCTCACCGTCCCCAGCATTTATGGTTGGGACACCCGTCCACTCCTCAAAGAGTTGTGACAGGCCACTCTCTTTGGACCGAACCACGAAGAGGGACGGTTCATACGATGCAAGTGTCTCAGCGGTATCCTTGATCGATTCACCCTTTGCGAGCGAAGATCCGGTTATGTCAAAGTTGATCGCAGTCATACCCAAATGAGAAGAGGCGACTTCAAAAGAAACTTTCGTACGTGTTGAATTTTCGAAAAAAGCAAGGATCACATTTCGTCCAACAAATGACTTCGACGGGACTCCCCTGCTGAGCTCAAGGCCTCTGTCCACAAGCGCTACTAAATCTTCGAAACTCAATTTGGTAGACGTATGTAGGCCAAGTCGCCGACCGCTTGAATTCATCTATCCTCGCTTGCAGGCGCTGCTGATTCGCTTTCTTGAAAGATTCGAATTCCATCGGAAGTAACTTCAACGTACTCCGACATGGCTGTAGGGAGGTTTTTACCTACAAAGTCGGGGCGTATAGGAACTTCACGATGACCACGGTCAACCATCACCGCTAATTGAACCTTAGAAGCCCTCGCTCGAGAGAGAAGGGAGTCAAGAGCTGCACGGACAGTTCTTCCTGTGAATATGACGTCGTCCACTAGTATCACAGTCTTGCCCTCAGGAGAGACTGGAATCACGCTACGATCTTGACTCAGATCAATAACTAGATCGCGATCGAACTTCGTATCGTCCCGAAAATTGCTTACATCTAAAACACCAGATGGAACTTCTAGCCCTTCAAGTGCTTCTATCCGCTTAGCAAGCGCCTTTGAGAACCACTCGCCCCCCCTCAATAAACCGAGAAGAACGAGGTCATTGGCACCCCGATTACGTTCTAGAATCTCGTGAGCAATTCGCGTGACCGCTCGGTCAACATCGGCCTTGGAAAGGACTTCGGCCTTCAATGCGAGGCCTAACGTTCCACTAGGAACAAGCCTCAACTTATTAGATTGCATATCGTCTCCCTCACCGTACACGTATCACCGTACGTGCTTTACGGGTAGTTTAGATAAAGGCTAGTTTGAGTAAAGGAACTTGGCTGCCAAATCTTGACGTCAACGTCACAAGCAAAACAGGAACGCTAACCAAAAATGTCTGACCACCAGTTTTACTACAACCCAAATGCCAAGAAAAAGGAGGCTAAGGCCCACAGCGCCCCAAAGAAGAAAAACAGAGCACTTCGAAGGTCTGGATTCGGTGCCATTGCGGTAGTGGCAGTGGTAGCCTTAGTCGGTAGTAGCGCTTATGTCTACGCTCGCTCACGATTTAACTCAATAAAAAAAGTTTCAGTCGCGAACCTCGATACCCAGGTCAATAACCAACCTATCAACATACTCCTTGTCGGAAATAACTCGAGATCAATTCTAAATGGGAAACAAGCAAGCGCATTTGGAACGGGGGCACAGGTCGGTGGTGCACGTTCGGATGTAACGATGATCGCCCATCTCGATCCGAAGACAAAGAAAGTTACTCTGGTATCGATTCCACGTGACCTATTCCTACCAATACCCGGATCAACCAAATCCAACCGTGTAGATGCCGCATTGAATCAGGGGCCTGGACGGTTAGTGGCAACAATTGAACAGGACCTAGGTATCCCAATTCAACACTACGCCGAACTGAACTTCGACTCCTTCCAATCACTCGTCAACGCTCTCGGCGGATTGCATATGTACTTTCCCTACTACGTGAAGGACGCTCAAACCGGACTAAACATAACCCAAAAAGGATGCCTCTATCTAAATGGAACCCAGGCCTTAGCTCTAGTTCGCTCCCGAGAGATGTACTATTCAGCCAATGGCGTCAACTACACCCCAGATGGACTCGGAGACTTGTCGCGGATTCGAAGAGATCACGAATTTCTCAAAGTACTCGCATCCCAGGTAAAGGCAAAAGGCATATCAAATCCTCTTAAGCTGAACTCCCTACTGAGCGCAATCTTTCCCTACCTCTCTCTCGATTCAAGCTTCAGCTTCAATCAAGTCTTCGCTTTGGCGTCAACCTTCAGAAGCATTTCACCTTCCAACGTCGCTTCGGCTACGCTTCCAATCGCCTTCGCCAACAACTACACGTATCTAGGAGCACCATACGGCGACGTAGTATTCGCGGCTGAACCTCAAGATACGGCGGTAATCGACCAATATCTAGGTCTATCTATACCAAACATCGCTAGAAACTCCTTTACAGTGTCCGTCTTAAACGGTACCGGCATCTACAATCAAGCTACCGAAGTGGCAAATGGCCTAAGTACACTCGGCTATAACGTAACAAATACAGGAAACGCACCCGTCTACGGGAGCAACCTCGAGACCATCGTGCGCTACCAACCAGGCAAATTGGCAGCGGCAGAAAGAGTAATGGCTGATCTTTCTGGACCTGTAGTTATGGGAATGGGCTCAATAACCACCGGAACGGACGTCCAGGTTATCACCGGAAATCAACTTACAGTTGCAACTCCATCGACCGCCAACAGTACATCAGCATCAGCGACAACCGCTCCCCAGAACACAGTCGCAAATACGACCACGCCTGTAACCGCCCCCGTTACCTTGCCCGCCACACAATCTAATCAGAACTTGCAACCTTGGGATCCACGAGCCTGTCCAGCACAACCGATTGGATAAGGCAAACAAGTACGTCAAAATACAGCACTCGAGACAAGACTTTAAAAACATATTTGCTGTCAGTGCTCATATCAAAACAAGCCAACAGAGTACAACAACTCTGGAACAAAAGACCACAAATAGCCCCAAAAAGGCGATTAACCGATCAGACAATATGGGCGCAATATCACAAAAACCGGAGCATCCAGCAATAACCACGACACTCTTAGAGCGAGGCATCCCTAAGCAAAACTCTAGTGAACTTCTTGTAACTACTCATAAAACAACAACGATAATCTTTGAACCTAGGCAACCAAGACCGCGATATAGACATCAAAACAAAGACGACGCCATCATCCAAGATATCGCCACACAATAGATTTCGAAAAACCAAGTAGCAGATCGATACTAACTACCAAAAAGGAATCAAACATCCTTCAATCATCGGGAAGGGAAAGCACGACCAAAACCAATGCACGACCTCAATACTCAATGCCGTTAAATAGAAAACGGCGGAGCAGTGCCCCGCCGTTTTCCTCTAACACTCTAGTTAAAGCGCTTACGCTGGAAGAAACCCCAGAACAAGAGCCCGATAAAAATTCCTAATGGTACTACCATGGTCAAAACGCCACCGGCAGGAACATTCATAGGAAATACGCCTGCTAACATGATCAACCTTTCATAGCGCCGGAGGCCAAATGGCCCCCGAACGCATTGCTAAAGAACGTAGAAGAGTATGAAGAAAACCACCGAAGCGATTCCCATGAAAACCCAGTAATAACTGAAGCCCTCAAGATTCGCACGAAAATTTTCAGCCTGAGGAAGGTTTGAAAAACCAACCCCGCCTTCATCTACGAACAACTTAGCACTTCTAAAGCTACGGGCGATCAAAGTCTCCAACCAATACATGGAAAGGATAATGATCAAAGCATACACAGGACCAAAGGCCGTGTAGACACCAGCGTAGCCAGAAGAACCAGGTTGGAAGTTCAAACGGGTCATCTCCCAGATCTGGAAACCAGCCGCAAAGAGACCACCAAGAAGAGCGGCCACATTAGCGACCTGCCAATCCAAAGTCGAACCCTTACGTAAACGCATGTTCCCAAACTGATTCAGAATCGCACTTAGGAGAACTAAAGAAAGTATCAAAGCACCCATAAGAGTTGATGCTGTGATCCCGTGCGGATCCCACAAACCATGCGAGTTCAAAGAACGAAGATAGAAGTAAGCGAAGATGATTCCACCGAAGGCCGTAAGGCCAAGTGCAATCCCGATTCGCGAACCCCACCACAGCGAACCCAAAGCAGCCTCATGGTAGTGCTGCTCTTCATCCACTACTGGACGCGATTCCGTGATCTCACTCATCTAACGCTCTCCCTTGCTACATCCCTACCTGCATTAGCAACCACGATGTCTGCCATTGGTAGAGCATCCGGATCTGCATACTCATAAGGACCGGCTACAACAACTGGGATAGTCTCGAAGTTGTAAGGAGGCGGTGGATACGAGTCCACGTGCCACTCGAGGGACCTCGAGGACCATGGATCTCTGACGGACTTCTTGCGAGTAACCACAATCTGCCACATCCAGGTGACAACAAAGAAGGTCAACGATAGGCCTAGCACATAGCTAGAGATCGAAACCCAATCGTTGAGTGTTTGCAAACGCGCAGCGTACTCGAAAACACGTCGCGGCTGACCGAGAAGACCAACGGCGAAGAGCGGTAGGAACGTGCTGTTGAAAGCGATAATCATCGACCAGAAGTGGATCTTGCCAAGCTTCTCGCTCAACTGATAACCAGTTACGAGAGGCGTGTAGTAGTAGATCGCACCAAAGAACGCGAAGATAACTCCACCCATGATGGTGTAGTGGAAGTGAGCCATAACGAAGAACGAACCGTGAACTGTTACGTTGATCGGTACGTCCGACACGTACACGCCTGTAACTCCACCAAAGAGGAAGTTGAAGTATACGCCCAACATAAAGAGCATTGGCACGGTCAAACGAATACGCGCACGCCAGAGAGTACCCATACCAACAAGGTAAATAAAACCAGTCGGGATAGAGATCAACTCTGTTGTAAGCATAAACAAAGGACGCATGTCAGGGTTCATACCGCTCTGGAACAAGTGGTGCTGCCATACGAAGAAGCTCAAAATAGCGAGCCCGATCATACCAGCGGCCGCCGTCTTGTAACCGAAGACCGGCTTACGCGCGAACACCGGAACTATTTCCGCGACCATTCCAAAGCCTGGGATTGCCAACAGATAAACCTCGGGGTGTCCGAAGAACCAGAAGAGATTCTCCCAGAGGAACGATGAACCTCCGTGGGCACCATACAGAAGCGAGGTTTGCGCGGTGCGGTCCAAAGTCAGTACGTACAAACCATCAATTAGCACTGGAACTGAAAGGATCATCGTGAACCCCAGGGAGACCATAGACCAACCCATGACGTTCAAGCGACCCCAAGTCATACCCGGAGCTCGGTAATTGATGATAGTAACGACGATATTGGTACCCGCGCATATCATCGAAAGGCCCTGTAACCCAAATCCGAAGATATAACCGTCTTGGCCCACCCCCTGCTGAACGGAGAGAGGAGCATAGGAGGTCCAACCAGATTGAAAACCACCTTGCCACAGCGCCGACAAAAGGATGAAGTAGGAGATTGGAGTAAACCAGAAAGAAGCCGCCTCGAGACGAGGAAATGCAACTTTCTTGGAGCCAATCATCAACGGGATGACGTAGTTACCGAATGGTCCGAGAACCACCGAAGTCATCATCATCATCATCATGGTACCGTGCTCACCAACGATTTCGAGGTAAGTATCTGGACCCCAGATGTGGTGAGTTGGCGAAAGCAACTCAGTTCGAATCGCTAGAGCCAACAAACCGGCGGTGAAGAAGTAGACCAACATACCAAAGAGGTACTGCACACCAACGACCTTGTGGTCGGTGGTATAACGGAAGTACTTGCCCCAACCTGGCTCAGAGATGTGCTCCACATTCTCCGGCTCAAATCCAAGCATCTTCTTCAAAGGATAATTCAGAGCGCCTAGGCCGGCGAACCAACCTACAACAGCGAACAAGTACCCGAGCACGATTGCAATGTCATTTTGACCGCTACCGACAACTTGCTGGTATCCGCCACCAATAGCGTTTCCAGCCCAGTGGCCGAATAGGAAGCCAAGTCCACCGCCAACCATACCAGTAATGATACTGGGCTGGAAGATGCTCGACTTGTGAGCTGCCGCCCCTGAAGACCCGCTTTTCGTTTCTTGCGAAAAGTCAATTGCCATTAAGCAAATCCTCCAAGGAAATTACCAAATAAAAATAAAAGGACATACAACTACAGGTTTGCATTCGGATCGACGTTGGTGTTGTAATACCCACCACCGGCGCCGGAATAGCTAGGAGTGTAGGTCAGCGAGTACTTCGGCAGAAGCTTCGTCACAGGAGCATTTTGCTGCTCCATGTTGGTTGCCCACTGCTCGAACTGCTGCTGGCTTACGACCTTACCGTAGTTGAACATTGCACCATGCCAGATTCCGCATAGCTCGTCACAACGCACGGTGAAGTTACCTGTTGCCAAGGTCTTAGTGAACGCTACGTTGTTGTAGTCAGGATTCGCGTCCGCCTTGACGCCAAGCTGATATGCCCAGAAGTCGTGGATTACGTCGAGACTCGTAACGTTGAATTGAATTTCGGTGTTCACTGGAAGTTCAATACCAGTGGTTTCCATTCCACCGAATTGAGGCCAGCGGTAGGTAAAGCGCCATTGCTGAGCAATTACCTGCACCTGTAGAAGCTTGGTGGTTCCTGGTGTCCAAATAGGACTTGCACCCTCTCCACCACCAGCGCCTGCTGGGGCAATCAAGAAGTAGGTTCCGAAAGCAGCTAGACCGAGAACCAAAGTAGTGGTAATTATGTACCATGCTCCTTGGGCCTTCGAGTTACCGCTAATGTTCGCTGCCGGTAGCGTACCGTCCTCACCTGGACGAACGCGCCACTTCATGATCGAATATCCAAAGAAGAACCAGACGAACAGGAGAACAGGTACTACGAGTGTCGACACAAACTTGATATCAAACTGCGCACCCTGAGCCTGATCGGTCATTGTTCCCGGCGCCAAGTGAGGTCCTAAAACGAACCACACCAAAGCCATTCCAATTATCGATACAACGATCCACACAGAGAGAATCTTGACAAGAGCGCTCCTGCCGGCTTCCTCGCTGCGCGAATCCTCAAGAACGAATTTAGCCAACTTATACCACCTTCAAAAATCCAGCCATGTAACCCAAATTTTGCATTGGGCCACCATTTCCCTCGAGGTAGCCAAGTCCGCAAGGAACAAAGCACTGCCAGCGGAATATGCCGGCGCCACCTGTGTGGAAGGAGAATGTGATGGTATTGTGAGCCTGCGATGTATTGCAGGGTCCGGTGCTGCAGAAGTTCTTAGCGCTGCCAGAAACTCCATACATAGGAACATTGATACCCAACGCAGGAACGTTGAAGGTATGGGCAATTCCGTTACCGGTATTTGTATTTGGATTTACGACGCTCTCAGCTGTTCCGTTGATGTAAGCAACTCCACCAGCCGTACCCTCGATCTTAGACCATGCGCTGTTGCGTAGGTTTCCACCTGAGTCGTACTCGTAAAGTGTCACATGAACGTCAGTGTTTTGTGGCAACTGTATGAGAGTTGTCTGATGCCATGCACCGCTCGCGTCCTGAACGAAGTAACCCACCCAACTTGGATGAGGTCCTACTCCTACAGCACCGTCAGTTTGCATGACAAGATTCACTGAACCAGAAGAAGATGCGCCGACTGAAACGGTTGGAGGCGACGTTCTGAGATAGCCTGCTACAGCAAAGATCAAAAGACCAATCAATGCGGCGAAGCCAAACAGCAGAGCGCCAGCCCTTGCTCCTTTCGACAATCTAACCCCTTTCATTAACTACCTTGAAGACTACTGATGACGCTTCCCATGGGACGCACCCACTTTTGGCGCCATCTATCACCTTCAGACAAGAATTTACTATGGATAAAGCGTTACTGTGTTTCGGCTGAGAGAAAAAAACAGGAAATAGTAAAGTTTTGTTCGCCTATCTACCCCAAAGCAATGAATATGAGATTTGACCAATACCAGATTTGAAAAACAAGAAGGGCCAACCCGATCGAAGTTGGCCCTTCAACAACTATCACGGTCGCCGCAAACGGCGAACTTACTAGAGAGACGAAGTTCTCGAAATTAACTCGCTCTTCGTAATTGCTCCAGCGACGTATCCCTTTACCACACCGTTACTTCCAACGAATACAGTTACGGGTACCCCCGGAAGTAAATAGGTGCCTATTAGAGCACCGTTGGCATCTATGACAGTCGTATACGGAAGATGAAATGAATCCACGAATGCCCGCGCAACAGAGGCAGTAGATGTCTCGTCGACTCCAATAAAGTTGATCTTTCCTTTGAAGGAATTTCCTAATTTGGCAAACGTAGGCATCTCTTCTCGGCAAGGTACGCAAGCTGGAGAGAAGAAGTTTATGACCGTTGGCTTTCCCAGAAACGATGAGAGCGAGACCTGACGGGAGGTATTGTGCAGATCAGGAAGAGTAAATACCGGAGCACTTTGACCAATTAAGGGCGAGGTGGTTATCAGTCCGCCCCCGGTCAAGTTGGCAACTTTCGTAGCAGTAGAAGCCTTTGATACCGCCACTGCAACTAGGGCCACAATAAGAACCAGGGCCCCTACGACCGCAAGCTTTACTGCCTTGGGAGAACTTTCGAAACGTCTCGATCCGGATCGATTAGTGGTGGAAGACAAGGGTATCAACCCCCATTGCTAGAAAGAGCAGCGTTAAGTACGTAATCGAGAAGCTAAATACCCGCATCGCAACTTTGGGACTTTGAGTAGATCGAAGACGTAACGAGTAGTAGATGAATCCCGCACCGAGTACAGCTGCACTGATATCGTAGATAATTCCAAGCTTTGCGACTGGCCCCATTACTAGGGTAGATGCCACGAGTACAAAGGTGTAAATTACGATCTGGTTCGCTGTCTTCTTGAAAGTTGCTACTGAAGGAAGCATCGGTACTCCGGCGTTGGAGTAATCGTCCTTGTACTTGAACGCGAGCGCCCAGAAGTGCGGTGGTGTCCACAGAAAGATGATTCCAAACATCAAGATTCCGGCCCATGAAACGTTATTTTGAATAGCAGCCCAACCCACGAGGACAGGGACTGCTCCAGCGGCTCCGCCAATAACAATGTTTTGAGAGCTAGAACGCTTTAGCCACATCGTGTAGATAAAGATATAGAAGAGAGCTGCTCCGAGGGCTAGAACTGCGGAAAGAAGGTTGTCAAACTTCCACAAAATTGCGAAGGCAATTGCCTCAATAACAATTGCAAATATAAGTGCGGCACTTGGTGAAACATCACCAGTAACCAAAGGCCTACTCTTGGTTCGCTTCATTATGGAATCAATATCGCGGTCATACCACATATTGACTGCATTGGCGCCACCAGCACTGAGTGTGCCTCCTGCTAGAGTGATCAAAATCTTCCCTACTGAAGGAAGGCCCCTCTCGGCAACAACCATGGCAGGAAGAGTGGTAGTAAGAAGCAACTCTATAATCCGCGGCTTCATTAGTGCCACGTAGGCCTTTACCGTACGAAGACCTGTAGCTGGACGTAACGTCGCTGAAACTGAATTCATCCGTAGCTTTCTCTGAGAACTAAACGCGTAAAAGTAAAAGTGCTTTTATAAACAACAGTAAAAACTTAGCGGAAAGTCCGACCTTTTGTAGCATCACCTATAGTAGATCTTCACTATCGCCCAAAAGGCATAAAAATGCTTCGGTATACTTTTGATCGTCGGTCAGCACGCCATAAGCACTTCTCAGGTGTTAAATTGAGCGCCAAGCATAGAGGTAGTTCGGAATGAAAATGGTCCAAAGGGTCCTTCGGGTAGCAGACGAACTTCGCAAATTTCGCAGCGAAGAATCCTATTTTGCGCTAATTGATAACCCGACGTACGCACAATACCTCTTTGGGATCGATTCGAGTAACGTAATGATCCTGTTTGACGTCGCAGATCAAGAGCTTTCGATAGCTATATACACCGATCCACGGTACAGCGAAAAGTTTCAAAGCATCATCAAACCAATGACCGACCTTCGAATCGAGGTCAACTCAGACAAACCCCTAAATCTCGCCAACGCCAAACGTCCGATTTACATCGACTCAGCTCATATGACTGTGGCAAACTTCAATTCAATTTTCGAGGGAGGAGAATCGAATCTGCAGACTTTCGACGCCGGTAAGGTTCTCCAGTCAATTCGATCAATAAAGGACGACGATGAAATAGAGGCACTTGAGCGCGCCACAGCCATCGCTGACGATGCCCTTTTGGCATTGCTAAAGAGGGGAATAGTTGGCAAGAGTGAAATCGAGGTCAAACGCGCCATGGATCAATTGTTGCTTCAATTTGGCGCGGACGAACCCTCATTTTCGACCATAATTGCGTCGGGTCCAAATGGGTCAGTTCCACATGCAACCCCTTCTGACAGGGTGATAGAAGGGAACGATCTCGTTATCATCGACTATGGTGCAACCTACAAAGGATACCACAGCGATACTACGAGAACCGTAAAGGCTAACAACCGCCAATTTGACGCAAATGAGTCGTCGACCATTGAATCAGTGCTAGCGGCGCATCAATACGGCGTAACTAAGGTCATTTCAGGATCGATCGGCAACGAGGTAGATAAAAGCGTTCGAGAGTTCTTCAGCGAAGACGAACGGAAAAACTTCATTCATGGACTCGGTCATGGCGTTGGACTCGAGATCCACGAATATCCATTTCTAATACCAGGCTCAAACGACGTCATATCGGACAGAAACGTCGTTACCGTAGAACCTGGCCTCTACTATCCAGGAATGCACGGCGTTAGAATCGAAGATTGTTACGTGGTCCAATCGGGCGAAAAAACGAAACTTTCTTCGCTCCCTCTAGTTATCTCATAGTCATCGAATTCTCCAAAATCCAACTAGGCTATTTTGGGTTAATCTACCTTCCACGTAATTTTCTGGAGATAATGATATGGGCGTTCCAACGTCGACAAACGATTTCAAAAATGGCATGACACTCGAGCTCCCAGACGGGCTCTTCTCAATTGTTGAATTTCAACATGTCAAGCCAGGCAAAGGCGGAGCTTTCGTCCGAACCAAACTACGCAACGTGCGGACAAAAGCTGTAATAGACCGCACCTATCGAGCCGACGAAAAGGTCGAGCAGGCGATCATTGAAAAGAAAGAGATGCAGTATCTCTACCGCGACGGAGACAATTACGTATTTATGGACAACGTTTCCTACGACCAAATCACAGTAGACCCGACCGACCTAGGGAATTCTGCAAACTTCATCAAGGAAGGTGATACCGCTTCGGTCTCCTTACACGACGAAACCGTTGTAGGAGTCGAGTTGCCTGCATCAACCGCACTCACTGTTGAAATCACAGAACCAGGGATACAGGGCGATCGAGTTAGCGGAGCGCGAAAGCCCGCAACTTTGGAAACAGGTTACGTTCTCCAAGTGCCTCTCTTCATTGAGCAGGGAGAAAAGATAATTGTAGATACTCGCACCGGCGACTACATCTCAAGAGCGTGACCCAAATAGTGGAATTCGAGCCCAAGCAACCTTCCCATGCTTTCAAAAGGTCAACTAAGCCGCTTTCTCGCCGGGATGCGCGCGTTAGTGCGATTTCGATTTGCTATGAGGCATCTATGAAAAATTTGCTTCCAATCGAGATTGCTCAAGCTATCGGCACAGAATCACTCGATCCTTTGACAGTTGCGATAGTTCGTGGCGTTTCAGATGAGTTCAATTCGATAAATGAGATGATCTCAGACCACTCAGTTCGCTGGGAAAGTTCACGCCTTCCGATTGTCGAGATATGCATCCTTCAATGTGCGATCTTTGAACTTTTAGGTGGCGAAAACAGCGTCGGAACCGTGATAAACGAGGCAGTGGAGCTAACCAAACACCTAGCGCTCCCCGAATCAACTAATTACATAAATGGAATACTTTCAGCAATAGCCAAAGAGTACGTCAACAACCAATGACTATTCCAAGGCAACAAACGCCTTGAAGTAAGCGATGACAAAAAGTAGGAGGGCAGTTTCAAGTTAAACCGCCCTCCTTTCCCCTTTTTGACAAATTGGCCGTAGCCTTAACCGAAGATCGAAGATGGGAGCGAATTGATCGTCGGAAGATTGAGATTCTGTGTCGGGATTCCAAACTTCGCCGAATTGGAGTTCATCAGCGCTTGGGCCTTGCTGTAAAGTGCGTCCATAATTCGCTGATGAGACAGGATGTCCGACTTCAATGCTTGATTTGTAGGATCTGTTAGAAGCTGAGCAAGGTCGTCAAGGACTGCCTTGGCGTTTGGAAATGCCCAAGTATACAGATCCGAGATGATGGTGTTGACCTTGTAATTTAGTAGTATATTTGGAACCTCAATCGACTCCATATCTAACAAGTCGCCGTTACCTACGATTGTGCAGTTTGGAATGGCATTCTTGACGATCGACTGAGCCGTTGCCATCTGATTAGTTATCTTGTTAACAATTTCAGTTACCGCAGTCGTAGAGTCGGTAATTGAGGCGGAGCACGACTGCATGTCCGTCCAAATTTCCTTTTGTATTAGCGAATACTGACTCTGAAGGTCAGCTTTGGAAACGCTTTTGGGGTAATCAGAGATAACCATGACTGCAATTGCCAAAAGCATTACAGGTATTATGAGAATTGGCCGGCGATACCACTGCTTTTGCTTTGACGCATAAATCGTCGGGCTTGAATTCAAATCATTCTCCTTATCGGTCTGCGGCCGACAACTGCACTATATCGAGGCAGTGTGTCTCTCGCAATTAACGCTTTAGTCTTTATTAATAAGTTAAGACTACACCAGCTATCTTATGAATATCGATGCAGTGCTTGAAGCGCAGCCTCGAGATCGTTGGTTGAAATATCCCTTACCACACTAGGCTCGCCGTGACTTTGCGCGAGAACAAAGGTAATTGACCCTCGACTTTTCTTGTCCCGAACTATAAAGGGAAGAACTTCATCGATGGTTACGCTCATTGGTATCGATATATCTAAAGAAAACTTAGAAAGAACTTCATAGTGTTCGTCTAGACCACGATCATCAATCCGTCCTAAAAGGTGTGCCAAATGGGCGGCAAAACGAATACCCTTCGCCACCGCCTCGCCGTGAGTAATACGATCGATGGCTCCCAAAATACCCAAAGACTCAAGCGCGTGTCCAAATGTGTGACCGTAGTTCAAGAGCGCCCTCCGACCACCTTCTCTCTCGTCCTCCTTGACAAAATCAGCTTTTAATGAAACGCATCTTGCAATGGAATCTTCAAGTGAAGTCAAGCTCAAACCTGACGCCCCGAGAAATTCGTATTTGACCATCTCGCCTAAACCCGATTTAAATTCACGTTCGTCAAGCGAATCCAACATCGCGGTGTCGCAATACACCGATGAGGGGTGCCAGAAAGACCCCACAAGATTTTTACCTGTGGGAAGGTTGACTCCGGTCTTTCCACCTATGGATGCATCAATTTGACCCAACAAAGTGGTTGATATGGTCTGATACCGAATTCCACGTAGATATACGCTCGCGACAAAGCCGCCTAAATCACTCACCACCCCTCCACCTATCGCCAAAACTAGGTCATTGCGTCCCAGACTAAGTTTTGACATTTGCTCAAGGAGGTTTCCAGCTACAGATAGCGATTTAGCAGCCTCTCCATTTTCGACATACGAGAAAAAGACGTCGGCATCTAAAGAAAGGTCAACCCGAGGGATATTTTCTTGCGAAACTACAAAAACCTTGCTTACACCTTCTGGAACACTTTGGTTCACAAGGAGTGATGAATCTCTACCGACATGGACATCGTAAGGGAGGGCAGAGGGAGGTTCAACTCTTAAAGAGATCAAATTAGTACCACCAGTGAGGATCAGAGGTATACACCATTTTCGTGCAATATAAGGAGCTCACTCTATTGCAGGTCGACGACAACTCCAGGATTTCCTTCGAACTCCGCCTGAACATTGCCAAGTGGACCAGAGAGGGACTGTCCTAAGTTCTGCAAAAACCCGTCAAAATTTCGCTTCAACTCTGCCACTGAATCGCCGCCGAACTTTCTTAGAAGTTCATCAGCCAAAACGAGCGCTACCATCGTCTCGGCAACAACTCCCATGGCTGGAACAGCAGTTACGTCAGTTCGCTCTTTAAAGGATACGGTTGCCTCTTTGGTCTCGGTATCTACAGTTGCGAGCGAGGGACGATTCAAAGTTGCAAGGGGTTTCATCCACGCCGTGAGAGTAATCGGCGAACCTGTAGTCATCCCTCCTTCTATTCCTCCGGCTCGATGGGTCTCCCGAAAGTATGTCTCCTCAACTTCATTCCAAAAGATGGCATCGTGGGCTTGAGATCCAGGACGGTACGAGATGTCAAGACCTTCTCCAATTGAAACTGCTTTAACAGCCTGGATCGATAAGATCGCTTGACCCAAAATTCCATCCAAACGACGGTCCCAGTGGACGTGAGAGCCCAGTCCTACTGGAACTCCGTATGCGATTACTTGAACCGAACCTCCGAGCGAATCTCCGACCTTGGCGGCAGCTTTGATCTCGGCGATCATTGCTGATTCAGCATCGGTGTCAAAGCAGCGAACTTCGGAAGAATCGATGGCTTCCAGATCGCTAAGGTCAGGGAGATCGTCCCCCTTTATCGAAACAGAACCAATCGAAGTTACGTGCGACAAAATGCCTATTCCAACTTGCGCAACAAGCTTTTTTGCTACCGTTCCAGCTACCACCCTTGCAGCTGTTTCGCGAGCGCTTGAACGCTCAAGCACATCGCGAGCATCGTCGAATCCGTATTTGAGCATTCCAGCTAGGTCGGCATGACCTGGGCGTGGCTTATGAAGAGGCTTGCTTGGGGCTCCAGGCGCTGGGGACATCTCCGCCTCCCACTTTGGCCACTCCGTATTACCTATTTCAACCGCAATTGGAGAACCGAGGGTTCGACCATGGCGGACCCCAGCCAAAATTTGAATCTGATCCTTCTCAAAGCGCATTCGTGGTCCACGCCCGTATCCAAGGCGACGCCGTGCCAACTCACCCTGGATCTCTTCTTCTAGAAGTTCAAGTCCAGCAGGAACACCTTCAATTACAACGACGAGGCTTTTGCCGTGCGACTCACCAGCAGTCAAATAACGAATCATGACTCTAAGCCTAATTGCCCAAATCAGATTTCGAAGAGCACTAAACAACCGGTCGAGTTGTACGGTTTCAACTACGGAGAGAACGCTTTCGGTTTTCTCAATCTGGCTACTTCACGATCGCTTGATTTAGGCAAACTTGGAACGGTGAACCACCGCCATTGGTGAACGTTGCGCAACCCGTTGATTGATTGATTGAAGTAATCGTATAAGAAGAGAAGCTTTGGCCCGAAGTCAGACCTGAATAGATCGTTCCGTTTACTGACACCTGAGCTGCCGCCGGCTGCCCTACCGGAGAAACAGATATCAGAGCCAATTGACTTGGCGAAGCAGTTGTCGTGGTTGAGAGCGAAACTAATGTTGTTGAAGTAGCACCTCCGACCGACGCGACGCTCGAAGTGGAGGTGGTAGAAGCAGCCATCGTGGTTGTCGTTGTCGAGGCTACTTGCGATATAAACGGATCCTTTTGGCCAAAGTTCAATCCGGTAGTTGTTGTCGATAGTGGCGTCGTGGTCTGTGTCGTTGATGGAGTAACAATTAGAGGTGCAGTTGATCCTGCGGTCGATGAACCACTCCCCCTGAGAAATACAAGCGCACCCACCACAATAACCACAGCTACTACCGAACCTAGGATTATGTACTGTTGGCGCTTCTTAGAAGGTCCTGGACCTCCTCCCCTAGATAATCCCGACCGACTCAAAAGCGAGGATGCCTTTTTAGCCATTTAAACCATCTCCTAAATGCAAATTTGTCAAGTTATCCCGCTGCCGTCGTTGAAACAGGGCTTGAGGGAGGTGCAAGTTTTACAGCCGCACCGGCCGGATTGGTCGATGGAGCGCCGGGCTCGCCTACGGGCGCCGCTTGAGAAAAAATGGTCAACTTGAGTGACGCCGAAAGTTGGGTTCCTGAATTTGCAGCAACGGTAGCAAGGGTGGACGACTGCGACGACGAGGAACCGTTTGAAGCAGTTAGATTCACCGCATTTACAACAACTAGCCGCGGTAGGTGGTCGAGGCGATTTATAAAGTCAAGGACTTGGAAGTAGCCGCCATCGACTTGAAGCGAAACTTGAACCTGGTACAAATTCGATCCGGTCGCAGTCGCAACTGTATTGGTAGTGCTGCCAGATGACGATGTCGAACTCACCGCAATTGCCTGCGACGGAGAAATCGACAGAAAGGTGATCCCACTCTTTTGAGAGATCGTATTCAATGCAAGAATAAAGCTGGGGAGATCAGGAGTCGTCGGAACAGCGCTAGATAGTCGATTCGCTTCGGCTTGCGCTGCTGGAAGTTGTTCCTGAAATGACTTCAGCGAAGAAATCTGTCCATCCAACGTCGTCAACTGCTGCTGAGCTTGGGTCAGGGCTCCGCCCTCGATCGCAATCTTGTTCGAGGTCGGCTTCCAAAGAAGAAAGTAGAACGCAATCAAAATGAGTACGCCAATCGCTATGGTTGATCCAAATATTCGCTGTCTGAGTGTCAAATTTTTCACTGTGATATCCCCTGACCTGTCAAATACTCTTGGAATCGCGACGGAGTTGGATTATTAGCTATGGTTGCCGTCGAATTAAACGAGACCGTTGGAGCTGGGGCACCGTTGACCAGCGGAGCATTGACGCAACTCGACGATTGATTTGCAACAGATGAGGATACCCATGGATCTAAAATGTTATTCAGGGTTCCCAAGGCGTTCAGCCAGTGAGCCGGTGCTTGCTGCGAACACCCAGCCGCACCGAAAGTAATCGAACCGTTTGTGGTACCTGATGGGGCGACACCTGAAAAATTGGTCCACCAAACGTCAGAGGGAGTTGCTGCATTGAGTTGGTTGATGAGCACCGGCCAAGCGACATCACTAGCAAGAATGCCTGACAGCTGTTGTTCTTGAGCAGCTAAAGCACTCCTTGTTTTAGCGACACTTGAAAGCTGGGAAAGGCTACTCTGAGCCGAATTTACCTCCGCATTAACCGAAGTTAACTCGTTATTGAGATTGTTTTCGTTTCGAACGTGCAGGTAATCCAAAGCACCGAATACCAAAAGGCCGACCAAAAATCCACTTAGGGCAATCGTTAAGTCCCTCTTGGCTTGACGCCGCTTCAGAACTTCGTCACCCTGTAGATTTATGACATGGCGCCCATTGTCGGCAAAATACATCCCCAACGCCAACGACAAGGCATCAGGCATGACCGCAGATATTCGATCCCTCTCCGCCGCCGAAAGATCTGGCATATCAAAATCGATCGTTTCAAAGAGCTCTAATCTCTCAACTCTTCGATCAGCTCCAAGAGCTTCATTGAGGGAGTCAAGCAGTCCAGTCGTGAGCGAACCTCCACCACCGATGAAAATTCGAAGTTCACCCTCACCCCCTCTCGAAAAGAGATAGGAATTCAAGGTATTCACAATCGCCTCAACCAACTGAGCTACTTGTGATCGGACGATTTCACTGAGACGCCTGCCATCTACATCGCCATCAAATTCAACTTGATCACCTCCGCTTTCTCCAAGTGACCTCTTCAAACCTTCCGCATCGGATACCGCTACATTGAGCTCTTCAGAGATCGCTCTAGTAATAGCGTCGCCACCTTGCGCATCGATGCTCCGAGACACAGTAAGCACGCCGTCCTCGGCAATTCCCACTGTTACCCTGTTGGCCCCAACCATTACAAGCGCAACGACCTTTGACTGGCTGGTGCCCTCGAGAGATACGAGTTCCTGAGTCTCTTCAGAACCCTCTGAGATCTGACTACTCGGTTCAACCTCTACCTCGGATTCGTCTCGCTGCCGCTTGCCCAACCTTCCCTTCCAAGAAGATCGTACTTCCTGAGGGGCTGGTTCAACGGTTGGAGAAGTCGACTTTACCGAGATCACAGGTAAATCCAAAATTCCGATATCGGTATTTAGCCAAACCCCTCGAAACAGGGCCATCACAGACGAGTCGATACCTACGATCTCCAAACCGGCTTCCCGAACGATTGATTGAAGATCGCTTACTATCGAAATATCGACTGCAACCAAATGAACCTCGCCGCTAGCACCTGAGTCATCAGGTTCTGGCAGCATCCTTCGCTCATAATCGATTCGATAATCGTCAATCGAACCAGGTAAAAACTCCATCGCCTCCGTCGCGATAACGCTTTTCATTTCGCTATCTGGAATGACGGGCAAGGTACTCTCACGAATGAACGTTCCATCCCCCGAGGTTCCAATGACCACATCCTTCGTAGCGAATTCAGCTCTTGTCCAAAGTCGCTTGAGTGCTTTCACCAAGATTTCAGGTTCAATACGCGCTCCGCTTGCCATCGCTCCAGATGGCAAAGTTACCAAGCCAAAATTTGTTACCTTCGGCTTTCCCTTGCGATCCCATGCAATTTCAACAGCCTTTATCGAGAAAGAGCCAATGTCAAGACCAACGACGCGTTTCAATTTGCCGAACCTCCACGCCTTAGATATAGATCGACATCCCCTCGGCGGATACGCCATGCTTTTCCAACACGCGTCGCCGGAATCTCATCTTCGGCGATTAGGCGGTAGATGGTCGTCGTAGAGACCTTCATTAGGTCCGCAACTTCCTTTACGCGCATTAACTCATCATCCATTTTGGCAGCTCCGAGGGTTGTGTGTGAAGTGTTCCTTCACCAACTTGAAGATTTTGAAGAACATGAACAACTTCTACAACTCCAACACTTGCAACAAGTTCAACTTTCACCATATCGGCAACAATAACAAAAAGTTGAAGAATTTCATTAAAAGTTACAGCAAATATAAATTACATTTGTGTAACTACAAATAATAAATTTCTTGTCATTTAGATTATAAAAATCGGATCGTGAATTAAAAAATAAGCACTAATCAACAACCTTTAGGGGCTTTTAGCCGAGGATGTGTATTGAGTTCAGTAGCATCAATCCGAAATATGCACCTATCGCCATAAAAGGTCCGAATGCAATTTTCGTCTTGCGCCCACCTTTAGAGCGAATAATCAGGACTAGACCGTAAAGTGCTGCCGATGCGAAGGATAGGTAAAAAAAATCAATAACTGGTTGATATCCATAAATTCCAACTGCAAATCCAATTAGGAATGATAAGCGAACGTCTCCAAATCCAATAGAGTTCTTTGAAAAAACGAAGATACTAAAAAATATCAAAAACGATATAGTGCCAAGAAGTAGAGAGCGCCAAAGTACGTTGTAATCCCGCCTGAAAATCGAATCTGCCGAGGTAAGGAGAACGACCATTGTTATGCCGAGGTATATGACCGTGCGAGGGATGGTTCTTGTTTTGATATCAATTACACTACCAGCTAGCAGTACTGATGAAAATATTGCCTCAATCAAGGTTGTAAAGGTCAACCCCAATCGCGCTAAAAGGCTCGCCCATAGGAAGAGATTTAGCGCCTCTACCACAACATATGAGACACCAAAACGAACACCGCAACTCCTACATCTGCCGCGTAGCAAAAAATAGGAAAGGATCGGAATGTTATCCCAGGGCTTTAGCTGATACCCACAGTTACTGCATCGAGATGGCGGAGAGATCACCGACAATCCTCGCGGTACCCGATAGATTACAACGTTCAAAAACGAGCCGATTGCAAGGCCGGCAAAGAGATATGCGGTGACAATTACTGTGATTATTGCGCCACTCAATTGTCAGCGCCTCCACCAATTCCCCTTGGAGGAACAGCATCGAGGTTGATTGCAGCTTCATCTTTGACTACTCCAAACCGACTTCTTCTTTCATAGTGGCTGACCTCATCTTCTAAATCTCTATCCGCGCCAAAGTGGTAGGGTTCAATCGCTCTGCGCAGGACCTCTGATTCAAGTGAGTATCGAATGAACCAAAGGGAGGTTGACGATGAGACCAAAAGTGTTCCGACGTAAAGGCAGGCTGAGTAACTCAGGGCGCTCATCTTGGTAGAAGCAAGGTACAAGATAATCGCCGAGGCGAAAAGCATCGCAAGTGATCGAATTTTGAGTTGACTGTCAAAGAAAATTCCAGACAGAATGAGGTAGGCGAGGGTAGGAACAATGTAGTAGGGGACCATGACCGGCTCAAAAAATATTCTCGCAGCAGAAATAAGGGAAACAATTAGAAAGACCTCACCATAACTGCGGATAGACGGTCGCCTTGCGTAGCGAATGCAGAGAGAGATACCTACCGTCAGGAGAACTAGCAACAATCTTGGGGGCCCAGCGGCTATCACCTTCGAACGTCCCTCGATGGACAGACCCACCACTGTCAGATGGTCCACAGAGGGATAGTTGTTCTGATGCATCAACGTATGCAACGTAGATGTAGGTGAAGTTATCAATAGAGGGAAATATACAACAAATGTTGGAATGGCGGCCCGAAGAAGCGCGATGACACTCTCGCGACCACTTCGTACCAGAATCAAAATCGATGGAACGACGAAGAGTAATGCGAATGGCTGAAATGCAATTGCGACTCCAAAAAGGTAGGAGGAGCTCCTGTAGTTAGCCTTAGATAAAGAAACGAAACCCAACAGCACAAATGCCATCGCCGCAACGTCTTCGATGTGCCCCCACGGCATTAGGGTAAACGACGCCACAGTCGTCGCTATCAATTCGAGCATCAGACTCTTAGTGGTACCGAACCTTGCTGTAAACCTCCGTGCTGCATAGAAGAAAAGTGTGGCGAATAAAGCGAAGTATGGGATTGCAATGAACATTACTGAGGGATTAACAAGTGGATAAGGGAAGGGCTCGACGAGTCCCAACATAGACGAAAGGGCAGCTAAGGGAGTTAAGGAGAGCGGGCCTAAGGGTGGGACCACAAGTCCGGTTCCAGAGCTATAAAGAAGTTGATAGCCACCCCATGTAATCAGATGAGCATCTCGCATCTCCGCGAAGAAGTCCATTGAGTACATCCACATGTGGTGCTTGACAAACAAGGGATTAACAACCATCGAAACAAAGAAGAATAAAAGCGTAAAACCCGCGTAAACAGGCAAGTAGAGCTTCCAGTTACTTTGACGAACAGCTACCAAAGACCTTTTGAGCACAAAAATCTCCCAATGCCACAAGCTTCACTACTATCGTTATCGGTACAGCGTCGGCATCCCTAAACCGATACCGATGGACTTCGTTCATTTACCTACTCTTCACTTGACACGGCTATTATCAGAGATGATTGAGTGGGCAACAAGATCTCCAAGTCCAACTTTGATAATCGAGGCCCGGTACTTCAAAGGACGTATATGGATTACACCTATAATGAAACCCTTCGCATTAATCTCGAAGGTTCGTTCAACCTCCGCGAAATTAGCGGCTACAACGGTCCGCTTGGAAAGATCGCCCCAGGTCTCATTTTCAGATCCGACCACTTAGGAAGACTTACCGAATCTGACATTGAGCTGGTAAAGGGGCTAAACATTAAGTCATTTATCGATTTAAGAACGGATAAGGAGGCGACCAACCAAGGGACCTATCCAGATGAATTGCTCGCAGAAGCTACTCGACACCATATTTCTATGATTGACATATCGGCTAACTACGAACTTGCTCGAGGCGAAGCAGGAAAAGAGTACATCTATAATCGCTACGTCGAAATGCTGACCTTTGGCAAGGACAATATCGCACGTGTGTTCAAAACCATCGCAGGCCACACCGAGGGAGCGCTCTTATTTCACTGCGCTGTCGGAAAGGACCGAACGGGGATCATAGCAGCACTTCTACTCGAAGCTCTCTCGATCGAGAGACTACAGATCATTGCAGACTACGCCGCTACTAAACGAGCAATGGAAAATTTTCAAATGTGGCTTCAAGAGGTCGCTCCCGACGAACTTGAAAAGATTAGGGACGTTGCACCGATCATTTTGGGATCTAGAGAGGAAGACATGGATCGCACGTTGATCTTTTTAGACAAAAATCATGGGGGAGCGGTCGCCTACCTCAACGAAATTGGAATTGAAGAAGCTGAGATCGACGTCATACGCGACCGTTACCTTCTCTAAGATGCATTAGGAGAGCAGCGGCAATCTGATCTGTCGTCATACGATCGGCATCGTAAGTGACGTCGGCCCACTTACTATATGCACCAAGGCGGCGTAGGTATCTGCTCTCTAGCTCCTCTGACTGAACAAGGGGTCGATTCACATCACCTTTAATTCGATCCATGGATACACAAAATGAAACGTCCAAGTAAGCGACGAATAGGTTTTGAAGGAGCGACAACGTTCCTTCGTTTTCGAGTGAGCCACCGCCAAGTGCGATAACGGCACTCTCCTCTTGCAGAAGTCTTTCGATAGTGTCAGCTTCAACCTTCCGAAAATAATGCTCTCCATGACGTCGAAATGCATCCGCAATGGTCATACCTAGCCGCTGCTCAACCTTTACATCTGAATCGATAAAGTTCGTGCCTAGGAAGCGTGCCAATTTTCGCCCCACGGAACTCTTACCAGAACCCATGAAACCCACAAGTACAACGATCGGCAACAGACCTCCAGGTTTTTCAAAGGCTTTCGAAAGCTTTGAAACTCTAACTCAGATTAGTCATCGAGCAAATGCAAAACAACGGGACCATTGACAAAAAGAGTGGATCGAAACAATATCCGCCTCCCAACTGCACTACTTTCGGCTTATGAAGCAATTGCGTCCGTCTTTCTCTCTGCCACGTTAGACTCAGATTCGATTAAATTGAAGCGAAAACACTCCCGAGGATCAAAGTTCCTTACAAAGATTAACTTGACAGTCCTTGTGGTCTTGACCGCCATTATCTCGGTGTCTTCCTATATCGGTACCAGCCTGCTGCAAAGGTCAACATCTACCGCAGCAAAAAGAACTCAACACCTAGCAAAGATCTCGGTAGCTAAGTCGAGCACAACTACAACGAATTCAATAAATGGAAATAGCTTCCCTTCCCTTGCTCCGGGAAGTCTCTATTCGAGTGCCATACAGCACGAAAATTCACTTCCTGGCACATCGCAATGGAAAATTTCAAATGCCGGGGCTCCCGGGGATATCGAAGGCTTTGCCTCATCGACGTATGCGCAAATTGGTGATAACTTACGCCTTTTCGTCTCAACCATAGCCCCCACATTTCAAGTTCAAGCTTTCAGAATGGGTTGGTACCAAGGGAAACTTGGACGGCTGATATGGACCTCATCGACAATAAGTGGAGTGGTCCAACCAAGGTGCCTGATCACTTACACCACCAACACTACTTCTTGCACCAATTGGCAAGTTTCAACCGCGATTAAAATCAATTCAACCTTTGTTCCAGGTGATTATCTCCTGAAACTCGTAGCCAGCACTGGTCCACAACAGTACATTCCACTTCAAGTTGTCGATCCGAACTCCAATGCCGCGATCGTAGTTGATAATGCAGTTACGACTTGGCAGGCTTATAACGCCTACGGGGGTTATTCGCTCTACCACGGACCCGCCAACGCCAATAGCGATCGCGCTACCAAGGTATCTTTCGATCGACCCTACTCATATTACTTTGGTTTGGGTTCAGGAGATTTCTTGGGCAATGAATTGCCCCTAGTGGCTCTCGTTGAGAAACTTGGCTTGAATGTAACGTACGTAAACTCGATCTACCTAGATCTTCATCCGAGTCTTACGTTAAACCACAACGCTTTTGTAAGTCTTGGACACGATGAGTACTACTCCCCTACGATGCGAAATGCGCTCCAAAATTCCATATCTCAGGGCCACAGCATTCTCTTTCTGGGAGCAAATGCGATCTTTAGAAGAATACGTCTCGAACCGAGTCCACTAGGTCCCGATCGAATTGAAGTCAACTACCGCATAGCCTCTCTAGACCCACTGTATGGCAAAAACAACGCTCTTGTCACAACTAACTGGCCATCTCCACCTGATCCCCAGGACGAAAGTTCACTAACGGGACTTCAATACCAGTGCAACCCAGTAAACGCCCCTATGGTCGTTGTCAACCCCAACTCATGGATATTCGCCGGGACTCTCGCACGCTTCGGAACCACAATTCCCCATTTGATAGGCTCCGAATTCGATCAATACCTTCCCTATGCACCCCATCCTTCCAACGTAGAGATTCTTTCGCATTCGCCCCTGCTTTGCAGAAATGTACCCTACTTTTCTGATATGGTCTACTACTCGACACCAAGCGGAGGAGGCGTATTTTCTACCGGAACAAACTACTGGGTAGTCACTCTTCAAGGAGGATGCCCTCCATTTGCAGGAGAGTGTCCCGATCCTTTCACGGACCAGGTGACAACTAACGTTTTAGAGGCATTTGGGAGTGGGGGCGTCGGTTATTCGCATCCCTCGGTCCCCAATGCAAACCAAATCTTCTATCATCCACCCTTTGGACCACTAACTCCTATTGCAACTACTACGACTTCATCTTCCACCACAACATCATCGACCACAAGTAGTACCACTTCAACGACTATGCCCGAGAAGGCTACAACCACTTCGCAAGTTGTACCGCCCAATAGTTCCGTCACAACCACAGCGGCAACTACTACAACGTCGACGACGAACGTTGTTACTACAACCTCGGAGACAATAACAGGAGCGACCCCGAGTGGCTCATCTCCTTCTCCTGTTGGCTAGGTAATTTTGTACTCCCTAGAATGACTATCATTCACCGAAACAGGGTTCGGGACTTTGATCATCAGTCATTACCTTGTCCAGAAGTCTTTTGAGAGGCTTTGAGACTAGCTCGCCAAGTTCTTTGACCTCATCGTCATCCAATTGATCCAAGAAATACTCCCTCACGCCAAGTAGGTGTGTCGGAGCTGCAACTCGAATCTTGTCAAGACCCTTTGCAGTTAGAACTGCATTCATTCCACGACGATCTGAAGGACATGTCTTCTTTACTACCATGCCAGCGCGAATAAGGGAATCAAGTCGTCTCGTCAAACCAGATCGAGACACGTTGCACAGTTCGGCGAGAGAGGACATTCTCAAGGTGTAGTCGACAGCTTCACTCAAGTGAACGAGCACCTCATACTCGGCGAGGGTCAAGCCATGATTTGAGATAAGGTCACTATCGAGTTTAACTCCCAGCAACGCATTGAGGCGAAGGAACGATCTCCAGGTATTTGATTCACTAGCATTCAACCATCGCACTTTACTATCGTTCATATAAACCACTTTATCTTGAATTGACGGAATTATTTGCGTACGCAACTATGTTTAAATATAAGCGTAACAGTACAACGTCGAAAGGTAAAAAATATGTCCACAACTACTGCATCAGCCCTAGGCCTAAAGACCGGTGTTTGGGAGATCGACCCAATTCACTCCACAGTTGAGTTCCTGGTAAAGCACTTGGTTGTATCCAAGGTACGTGGCCGTTTCAACGAATTCTCCGGCTCAATCACGATTAACGAGAACCTTCTTGATTCCCAAGTACTTGCTACCATTGCAACCGCAAGTATCTTCACCAACCAAGAGGCACGCGATAACCACCTTCGCTCAGGCGACTTTCTCGACGCTGAGTCATTCCCTACCATTACCTTTACCTCTACCTCAATCAATAGCGATGGCAGTGACTTCAAGCTCAATGGTGATCTAACCATGCACGGTGTAACCAAAGGTGTAACACTAGACCTTGAGTTCAATGGTGTTGCGGCTCATCCGATGGGCGGGGTTCGCGCAGGTTTTACCGCAACCGGAACCATCTCCAGGAAAGACTTCGGCATGGAATACAACGCACCGCTAGAGGCTGGTGGAGTTCTCCTATCCGACAAGATCACAATCGAACTAGAGATCCAAGCTACTCAGCCTGAATAATCCTAATTAGAACGAAACAACCGCTGCTAAAGGATTAGAACCTACTAGAGCAGTCAGAGTATCTAGTACTTACGGAAAGTGAACTGCTCAAAGCAGAAAATTAGATGGGGTTTCTTTTGAAATATTTCAAAAGAAACCCCATCTAATTTTAGATGCACACTTTTAGCGTACCATTGAAACAACTGAAGAACCGCAACGGTACGTCCAATCGTGGGCCTTGCTTTCTACTTCTTAGATGCCTGGTAGAAGGGGTTAGTTCCCGAAAGATGGTCGGTAACGTCCACCACCTTCGTGATGGACGGAACGGCTTCTTTAATTGCAACTTCGATACCTTGCGACAAAGTTACGGCAGCGAGACCACAACCCTGACATCCACCCGAGAGTCGTACAAATGCCTTATCATCGGTCACTCCAACCAAATCAGCCCTTCCACCGTGGCTTGCGATCGCGGGATTGATTTCATCTTGCAACAGTTCGATTATGGTTCGAGCAATAGCTGAGTCAAGAGTTGCATCTTCAAGACCAGCTGGGGCCTCACTCATAGAAGATGGGGTGTTGGGGTTGGTAATCACAAGTCCACCATCGGCCTCGGGCAAATCTAGAGTTGAGCCAGACAACTGATCGATACTTGCCTTTGGAACTACAACTGTAATTCCATCCTCAGAGGCTACGTAATCTGCTATCTCAGCGTCGAACTTCGACTGAAAGTAGACATCATAAGTAAACGCGTTACCATTCGTTCCGGAGACTTCAATCCAAAGAGCAATCTCCGATGCATCTTCCTCACCTGCGGCTACTTCTGCCACAAACTTTGCAGCACTGGGAGTGACCGATATTACCTTGTCCACGTCCACCTCAAAAATCTCATTGTCTTCACCGTTAAGCCTAATCGCATAATTGTATAAGCGCCAAGATCACTTTAAACTTCCTGATCGGTGTCGTTTAGAATGGAAGTTGCAACAGCAGAAGCAGATCATAGTCCGAGGTCATCAATGAAAATACTTCTCATAGTTCCTGAGAACTCCTATCGCATCAAAGAATTCTTGGACGCAGCCCTCACTCTTGGACTAGAGGTTTACATAGCTACCGATTCAACATTTGCTCCGCCCGATCTAAACGATCGAGTTTTCGATTCAATAGAGTTTTGCAACCCTGAATCTGCAGGGAACACGGTCAATGCGATCGTCGAAAGCGTTGGAATTGACACCGTTGTAGCAATAGACGAAGGTGGTATCGAAATACTTGAATGGGCTCGAGCTCTGAAAAATGGCCTCGTCGAGCCACCGGAGCACTCTTTAGCCCTAAGAGACAAACTTCTGTTGCGTTCGGTACTAAAAGACGTGGTACCTCAGCCAAATGTTTTCGCGAGAGACTTCGGATCCATTCAATTCGGTGCTGGAATTATTGTAAAACCATCAAAGGGAAGCGCATCGATAGGGGTTACCCGGGTGAGCACTATAGACGAGCTCAAATCGGCAGTTGCTTTCATCGATACCCACCTAAAACAGCACGGTGTAGCAATAATAGAAGAGTACATCGAAGGAACCGAGCATGCGTTCGAAGGGGTAGTAGTAAACGGTAGCTTGGTCGAGCTGGCCATTTTCGACAAACCTCACCCGCTCACCGGACCTTACTTTGCAGAGACGATCTACATAACACCTACAAGCCTTGACGAATACCTCAGAAAAAGAGTTCTTCAATGCGTTGAAGCCGCAATAAACGCCCTTGAAATAGAAAACGGACCTATTCACGTCGAAGTAAGGGTGGCCAACGATGGCACAGTATTCATAATTGACTTTGCAAACCGATCGATAGGAGGGCGATGCTCCTCCGCCCTTTCATTTATTGGAGATCGCACGTTGGAGGTAGTGCTCCTTGAAGCAATCACAGAAGGTGATGCCTCGCACGCACACCGAGAAAATCAATATTCTGGGGTGTACATGATTCCGACTTCCGAAAGCGGAGTCTTGCATAACGTACAAGGAATCGAAGAGGCTAGAGAGATACCTTTCGTCACGGATGTAGTTATCGACGCCAAGATTGGGAAAAGGTACGAAACTCTCCCCTCTGAGGGAAATTACATGGGTTTTATCTACGCCAAGGCGCCAACGAGGTCACTTTGCATTGAGGCACTCGAAAAGAGCTTCAATGAAATCGTCTTCGACATCGCCGTTGACAAAGACCATATTAAACAGCTCAACCGTGTCGACCACTTCTCCGCCGTTGAGCGCTAGATTAAAATAGCAAATGCGACGTTCGCCTTCAGGCCTTTCATTCGCAAAATCTCCAATTCTTCAAGGAAGAACAGCTTTGACCAACGCACTTCTAATCTCGCTATACGACTTGGGCCATCAACCCTATGAGATACTGCAGCTCGATGCAGCCCTAGTTCAAGCAGGAATACCCTCATCCATTGTGGATCTATCGATTACCGAAGAAGCAGAGTTACACAGCTACGATCTGCAGGAAACTTACGTCGTAATCTCAGTTCCGATGCACACAGCAGCGCGACTTGCGCTTTCGGTTCTAGATGGGCTTAGCGGATGGCAAAATAACCCAAAGATAATTCTGATGGGCCATTATGCAGAAGCGCTTGCGACCCTCCCCATTCCCGTTCCGATCGCAATGTTGGCCTCGGGCGAGTCTGTCGATTCAATCGTTGACTTTATCTCTATCGGTAACGATGCCTCACTACCGATAGAGAGCAACTCCGCGATAATCAAGGTCAACTCAACAAAAGCCAGTAGTCGAATCAAGCTGATCAACTCCCCCCTACATCGAGATAAACTGCCTTCCCTATCCCGCTATACAAGCTACATAGATGGGGAAAAAATGGAGCTTGCTGGCTACGTTGAAGCTAGCCGCGGCTGCCTTCACCTTTGCACCCACTGTCCCGTAGCTGCAACTTACGGCGGACGAATTCGGATCAACTCGGTTGGGTCGGTAATTAGGGAGATAGAGAATCTTTACGAATCTGGCGCCCGTCATATCACATTTGGCGACCCCGACTTCTTTAACGCTCCAATCCACTCCATAAAGACGCTAGAGCAATCGAATACAATCTTTCCTGACCTTACTTTCGATGCGACAATCAAAGTCTCACATATCCTCAAGTACAGAGACCTAATCCCAAAACTCTCCGAAAATAACGTCACCTTTATTGTTAGTGCCTTTGAACATACATCACTCGAGGTGTTGGATGCGCTCGAAAAGGGACATAATACCGAGGACATGGTCGAGGCGTTACGGATAGTTCGAGAGAACGGCTTCGAAATAAGGCCCTCTCTGCTTCCATTTACCCCCTGGACGACACTCGATTCGATGGTAGAACTTTTAGATTTTGTAGTAGACCAAGACCTTATTGATGCAATCGATCCCGTTATGTACTCAATTCGGCTACTGGTACCTTCAACATCACTGACATACAAGAGGTTTCCATACCTCTTTAAAGACGGCCGAGACGGAGGATTGAACCTCGAGTGGTCGAGTGCAATTACGGAGCTCGATAATCTCCAACTTGAAATCTCAAACATCGCCGAAAATGCAGGCGACGCCAACAACCTAGAAATCTTCTCAAAGATCTACGCAGCGGTTGCAGCTACCGCCGGAAAAGAATCTCGCGATGGCTTCTTCAGCCTCAACCGAAATGTCCCCAGACTCACAGAGAGCTGGTACTGTTGTGCCGAGCCTACAAATTCTATGACAACCGCAGTGGCAACTGAAACATCTCGAGGCTCCTGCTGCTAATGAGCGCTTCCCTAAGCCACCTCACCCAGGAACAACACGATGCAGTAACATCGCCTGCGAAGTTGTTGTGTATCGTTGCGGGGCCAGGAAGTGGCAAAACCACAGTGCTAACTCATCGAATCGCCTACATGATGGACAATGGCGATGTGCCAGGTAGAAACTTCGCAGTAATAACTTTTACCAATGCCGCTGCTGAACAGCTAAAAAGCCGCTTAGCCGCGCTCAGCAGCAGCGATATCCCCTGGGTAGGAACGTTTCATTCCTTTGCAATGTCGATCCTTAGGCGCTTTTACGAGACGATTAACAAGCCTCTTCCTCGACTGATGACTTCGAGATTTCGCCTAATAGAGAAGGCCGCGACCTCGATTTCCAGCTTGAAAGAGTTGAAGGAAAACGAGATCAAGTGGAATTCAACGATCTCAAATACCGTACGGGAGATTGAGGTCGCTAAGTCGAAGGGGGTGCGGTGGTATGCGTTTGAACAGTGGCGCTCAACGCAACCAGAGACCGCAGCGATCCCTATTTCAACGTTGAGCCAAATCTACAAGAATTACGAAGACCTAAAGGCTTCCGAGGGGAAGATCGACTTCGATGATCTCATCTTTGAAGCGTTCGATCTTTTGGCTGAAAGAAATGACTTTGCGGCAACAATTAGATGGTACTACCGCTCACTCTTTGTAGACGAATACCAAGATGTGAACAAGCCTCAGGTGGACCTAATTAGGGCTTTGCTAACCGAGGGGCACCGCTTGACTGTCGTTGGCGATCCTAAACAATCGATCTACACTTGGAACGGAGCTTCTCCCAACTTTATAAACCACTTCGAGTACGACTTCCCCGGCGCCCAATTTTTACAACTCACCAATAACTTCAGGTCAACGCCTGAGATTGTCAACGTTGCTAACAAAATTGCAGACTCATTCTCAAAGGACGTTCAGGGGAGATTCAAACCACACATAATCTCAAATCGAGAGAGTTGGGTAATTCCCCGCTTCAATGAATTTGAAAATGCAGTCGACGAGGCCGAAACTATCGCTACAGAGATAGCACGGTTCATCTCCCATGGCGAACGGCCAGATGAAATTGCAATAATCGCGCGAATAAACTCCCTATTGCCCCTATACGCTGGATCTCTTTCAAAGGCAGGCGTGAATCATCAGATTATCGGTTCGGAGAACATCTCTTCTTCACCGGTCGTTAAGGCTGCCGTAAATCGCATAACCGCAACGGTCGGCTTGCGTGGTTCACTTCCTGACGCTCTGTCAGAGATCGACAAGATCACCGAATCCATCGAAGGTTCGGCAAATGAGGGCGACTCTTACAATCAGCTTGCCCTCGAGTTTGTTCGATCATTTATAAATGAGAGCATTCGATCCGGCTTCAAGGGGGACTTTGGATCCTTAATAAGTTACTTCAAAGTTCGTACAACCGAATTCCAACTCATGAAGAAGGCCGGCGTAACCCTGATAACCGCACACAAATCTAAAGGACTCGAATGGGATCGAGTCTATGTAGTCGGCGTCGAGCAAGGGCTCATTCCTCATGCGAAGTCAACCAGCGCTGAATCTTTTGAAGAAGAGCGCCGTCTCCTGTATGTAGCGGTTACTCGAGCGAGAAGCGAACTATCTATCTCGTACGCCAAGCGACGCGGAAACAGCGATCAACTTAGGTACGCCTCCGACTTCTTGATTGGCCTAGAGCCCCACCTAAAAGAGGGGCTACACAAGCGCCTATCACCAGAAGAAGCTGCCGCTGAGATAAGAAGGTCAAGAGATCTCCTAAATGGCTCAACGCCCACCGCCTCCGACCCTGAACGCGCCCTTTTGATTTTAGAAACATGGAAGCGCGAGATAACTCCATCCATTGGCGTCCGTTCACTACGTCTTACCGACGCCTTGCTCGAACTCGTCGCTAAAGCTCTCCCACTCAGCGTACACGAGCTAAAGCTCCTTGATGGCGGAGGAGACTTAGCGCCAGAGATCGCTAGGGAGATGGTAAAGATTTGCCGCCGGATCAGACTGATGGAAGGCAGGGGTAATAACCATCTCGGTTGATAAAAAATCATCCGAATCCGACACCATAGCCAAATGGTAACCCCACTTTTACTCCGGAATTCGACGACATATCATCAGAACCAATAGTCGCCTCAATTCTTCGAACGATCCAGTCAACAAATGGTCTTCCAGACTCACGCCTCTCGTTGACACCCCCATCCTCGTGGGAGAGGGCATGTAGCGCAAAGGCTTCATCGTCACCGAATGCTATTTCATAGAGGTAGGCCGATACCGGACAGCTCGGTAACGATGAAAGCTCGTAGATCACTTCTCCATACATGTACGCCAAATGCCACGCCAGTGCTGAAAGGTCAGAGGTAACCCTATTTGGAATGGGAGGCACCCACGATCCCTGTGACCAGGTGGGAATGGCAGAGGCTTTCATTGGCTTAGCTATTCCATAACCTTGACCATAGACCCCACCCAAAATAGTGACAGCTTCAATGATCGATCTATTTTCAAGGCCTTCAACCACCACTCGGCGTTTCAAATCTTGACCGATCTGGGTAAGCGTATGGACCAAACTTAAAGTAGTAAATGGGTCTTGGTTCGCATGTCTAACTATCGACTGATCTACCTTTATTACATCAAATGGAAGACTGGCCAGACGCATCAAACTCGAATAACCAGAGCCTAAATCATCTATTGCCAGGTGGATTCCCTTTCCAACAAGCGTCGTAACAATTTCCTGTGTTGATTCGGAACTTAAATCTTCAGTTTCCACCAACTCTAGAGTCAATCGAGAAGGATTGACTTCGAAACGATCAAGCGCCTCCACTATCCAGTCGACTGACTCCTTCTTCGAGATCGTCATCGGTGATATGTTTATAGTAAGATCCACAAAGAGTCCCTCATCGTCCCACTGTCTTAGGGCTTGAAGACTTTTACTAAGACCGTAGCGAAATAATAGATCTATTTCGATTTCACGAAGGACCGGCAGAAATACACCTGGTGAGACTAGTCCCCACTCCGTCGTCTCTAAACGGGCTAGCGCTTCTACTTTGGCAAGTCGGCCGGTTCGCAAGTCAACAATCGGCTGCATGTACATCTCAAAGTCGCCATCGCTGATCATGGTTCGCATCTTTATCGCATCTGCGAGTGAGCCACTTGTGAGATTACGCCTTGGTGCGAGGACCAATCTCTCCCATCGCGACTTTAGGGCAGATGCAAAGGCGTTCATCCACCCACTTGCAAACTGGGATGGAAACGAGCCCTGAATCAAAAGAACAAAGTCGACACTGCTATCGCGAGTAATCGGAATGGCCAACATCGATGCGCACCAATCATCACCGAGATCCCGTCTCCAGAGTTCACACCTAGGATCGTTTACAAAGTCATCTACCCGTGTGATCGAAAAGCTCCTCCAAGCCTCTTCTATCACACCACTCGAAAGTCCTTCTTGTGGAACTAATGGATCGATCTCCTCGCCACTTAAAAGGCAGTCAAGATCACGAGACCTGTCTCCGGAAGATGCAAGGGGAACGAAACGGCCCCCAACCTCCGGATATAGCAATTCAGCACCCAAAATTCCAGGAAGAAGGCCGACTAAATCGATCTCCTCTTTTGCGATCGCCGACCACTCCTCGTAGCTATCAGGAAATGGCCGACCAACTGTAACCTCAAAGGCGCGCACCACTTGACTCATTGCGTTGAGGTGTTCACTTAGAGCCTTTTCTACACGAGTTGTAATGGCCTCAAGCACCAAATACCTATCGACAGAGTCAGGAAGATCGGTCTCCAAGCCTTCAATCAGCCTGCGACGTAAAGTGGAGGCGACTTGAGAAATCCATTTTGCATTAAGTCCAATAAGCCCTGAAGCTTCGCCCTCTTCTCTAGATCTAATCAAAACTGATTCGAACTCAACATTGGGAGTGAACATGTATCTAAAAAATTCAAAGAACTGCTTCGTGACAAATTGACGGAAGGTCTCTGAAAGATTGGAGATACCGGAGTAAATATCTGAAACCTCTTCTAAATCGCGATAGAAACCCGCCTCAAATATTTCGGAGTTCTTAGCGATCCAGCGATAAATCTCAAGTATAACGAGTTCATAGCGACCATCTGGTTCGTCTTCGGAGCTCAAAGCTGGCTCATTGCTAACCCGGTTAGCCATCTCCCACCATCGCCCACTAGTATTCCGCCTTCGCTTCGCCCTAAAAAGCGCTAGGTCCGCTCTTCTAAGCCAGGCATCCGAGTCGCTGTCTGGTTCAACCACAACAGCTACGCCCATCGTCATGCCAATCTCGATGCCTCGCACTCCGGCGACATCAAATGGGCTCTCGCAGATACAGTGGAGTCGTTCAAAGATATTATCTAAATTTTTTACCAGGTTTCCACCCTCGACATCCTCGAGGATAACCACGAACTCGTCGCCACCGATCCGTCCAGCAAAATCGGTCGGACGCATAGATTCGCGCAACCGCTGAGCAAACTTTTTGAGGAGTTCATCGCCTACACCATGGCCGTACTTCTCATTTACCGGTTTGAAGTAGTCAAGGTCTATCACACCTATGACAACGCTTCGCTGACTGCGTCGCCCGCGGGCAAGTGCCGCATCAAAGTGAAGCTTTATTGCTCGCCGATTTGGAAGATCTGTAAGAGGATCAAAGTTCGCTTGTCTTCGCAGCTCCTCTTCCAATTGAAATTGTTTTGTAACTTCAATCGACGTCCAGACAATAACTGGGTGTTCAGGATCCCCACCATCGACCCGTCGACCATGCATGTCCACATAGATCATCTCACCATTTCTGCGTCTGATTCGAAGATTTGAGATGCTACCGGAGCCAACCCGCAACACGCTCTCGGCCAAAAGTGCCATGCGTTCGTTTTCGTCAGCCACCGAATAGAAATGTGTAGTGCTACGCCCTATTAATTCGGATCGATCCTCGTACCCTAAAAGTTCTAAAAAACTCTGATTCGCGTCAATAATTACCCTCTCTGGATATTGCACTAGGTCAATACCGGCCACAGTATTCGAAAGAAGGGCATCTCGCATAACAGAGAGCTCGTCGATTGCCTTCTGTTGCTCGATTCTCTCAGTGACATCGACCTGAGTCCATACGATCCTGTCGATACCATCGGAGCTGGGGAGTCGAGTTCCAGAGATATCGAGATAGATCAATGATCCATCTTTGCGAATAAATGGGACCTCTCTGGCTGTACCGCTGCCATCATTGAGGATCTTCTCAGAAAGTCGCAGTACCCTATCTGCCGAAGCAGGGTCCGCATAAAGAGTAACGGTTTGCGATCCCACCAATTCTGATTCACCGCTGACTCCAGCGATCTGCGCTAGAGCGCGGTTGACGCGCTCCATAATTCGCTCCGGATAACGAGTCACGTTGACTCCCACCGTCAATGACTCGAGCAACGTTCCATTAAATTCATTCGCAAGCGACTCTCGACGCCTTAGCTCTAATCTATCTAAACCTCTCGAGATCTCGTCGCAAAGCTCCTCTAGCAATGTGGTAAGGACCGGATCAAACTTCTCCATCGACGAGGTGTAGAAGGTTATAACTGCCCAAGGCTCGCCATCGCGATAGATGGGAAAATTGGCACTTGACCCTATTCCAAACTTTTTGGCATGCTCTCTCCAGGGAGTCAACCGCGAATCGTCTTTGAAACTGGCTATAACCGGCCGCGCTTCACGCCAACATCGAGCAGTCGGCCCATTTCCTTCTGGAGAAGCTGGATCTGTAGTGATTCGAATTCCATCAAGATAGTTAATAGCTTCACCAGCAGCTGCGACCAAGTAAAAGTCACCGCTGGGAGAAGGACGACTTATCCATGCGAGCACCACGCCCGTCTCTTCAATGGCGGAATTGCAAATCGCCTGAAGCAGCGTATTGTCGTCGGAGACCGACATAAACATTTGATGGACCCGAGATGTAAGGGAATAGAAGCGCGAAAGTCTCTCATAGTTAAGCAGCGAACGGCGTTGCCGAGCCAGAAATCGTAGCGTCACCAAAATCGCGATCAACGCAATCATTACACCGGAGACACCAAAGACGTTACCGACGTCTAAAGCGCCATGAACAATTAGCTCCAATTCCCACCTCCTTCACCACATGTTCGCTGGTTCGTTTTCAAATGAAACTAAATATCGCCAAAGATAATTTTATCTTCAGCAAATGTCAGTAACATCTAAAGAACTTCTTATGTACACACCTATATTACGAGTAGTAGAGCCAAAAGAAAAGCTTCAAATTGTATAACTACCATATTGAGCAACATACAAAAAATATTTCTGCCATTACTCTGGGGTATCGACCAGCACCTTCTTGGCTGCCAACCAGAGCGTATAAATACCTTGGCCATAGGCAAGTGACTCTTCCGCCCGTCAATCTTTCTATCGGCGAACTCCCGTTAACTAATAAGCACTCATAACTTAAGGTAGCTCAACTAATTTCGGCAACGTAGAGTCTAAAGTCAAAAATAATACGGGAAAAAAAGTTAGCAAATAATAATAAGTCCCGCTTAAGCGGGACTTATTATTTATAAAAACACATTTTTACAATTACTTCTAAATATTTAGCGTTTCAGTAAAGGACCACAAAAAGCTACTAGCGACGTCGAAAGATAACGATCATCTACCCTTTTGCACTTCCATCAGCATCTTCGTTTTCGCGCTTTGCAGCGAGTTCCGCAAGAGAAGTAAAATCTACCGAGATAAAGAGTGCATCTGCTTCAGCCGTCATTATGCCATTAGCGAAGCACTTTCCTTCGGTGAAGACCTTTCTCCCCTCACGACGCGAGATCCTCGCCTCGAATCGAAGTAGTTGATGTAGTGGGGTAGGTTTCCGATAGTTGACCGTAAGGCGCGCGGTCATCCCTGGAGATCCCGAAAGGGATTGCGCGAGGCCCAAGACCTCGTCAAAAGCGGCGGCCAGGTGACCTCCGTGCACACACCCTGGAGGACCTTCGTATGCTCCATTAAAGGTAACCTCGCCCACAATCATGGAAACACCGTCTTCATCTTGGGCAACCGACAGCCTCACTGGAGCCGCTATCGGGTTGGCCTCTCCTGAAATCGGAGAGAAGTCCATAAAGCTAGCATTTCCTCCTGAGTTAGCTGCCTCGGCAAAACCTTCATAGACACGGCCACGTGGATACTTCTCGATTCGGGTGGCCACCTCCTCGATCTCGTCTGCCAAACGAGCTAGCTCGTCCGTCGGAGCCTTCGACGCAACGACTGATTCGATAATTCGCCGAGTTGCCATACCAATACGGGCAAACTGACTCCTTCTAGGAACATCCACTCCATCGAATGCACCCCGAACACTATCTAGCCATAGGTTGGCCATAAAAGCTCCTCTACTCTAAATCTCAAAGGTGGCGATGAGGGGAGCGTGATCACTCGGACGTTCCTCTTTACCTCCGCCCTTTCGTTCATTCCTATCCACAAAAACACTACTTAGTCCGCTCAAGACGTGCCGATTACCAAGAAGGAGATCTATCCGCATACCTTGATTCTTGTGGAATGCTCCGTTCCGATAGTCCCACCACGTAAATACCGTTTCATCAGGGCTAACTGCTCGATATAGGTCGTAGAGACCCAACTGCTCCAGGACCAGTAGGCGATTGCGCTCTTCCGGGCTAACGTGAGTCATACCCTCAAATACTGACTCGTCGTAGACATCTGCTGAAGATGGAGCAACGTTGAAGTCTCCTCCAACAATAAGAGGAAGCTCGGGATTCGAGATTTGACTTTTAACCTCACCTATCAGCCTATCAAGGAACTCTAGCTTGTAACGGTAGTGGTCGTTGTCAAGAGATCTACCGTTCGGTATGTAAAGTGAAAAGACTCGAACTCCAGCAATTAAAGCGCTTATAGCCCTCGCCTCATCAAAGGTCTCGCCTAGCAAACCATACCGCACTTCGTTAATCTCATGACGCGACAGAATTGCCACGCCATTCCATTGCCCCTGGCCAAAGTGAGCTGAATGGTAGCCTATCTCTTCAAAGCGATCCAAATAAAATGCACCATGCTTTAGCTTGGTCTCTTGAATCAGAAGTACATCCACCTGGTTCGCATTAAGCCAATCAACTACCCTGTTGATCCTTGCCTTAAGGGAGTTGACGTTCCATGTAGCTACTTGCACAACGTCTCCAAGTCAACTGGGTGCAAGGAAAAACAACCCTCGCAACTATGCATCGGCAATGATAAACATAATGTCGACTTCAGTGGCCTTAGCGCCGTTGATTGATGCGGTGCCATGTCCTTTTCCAGCTCTAGCCGATAGTTGAACCAACTCCACTTCAAGTTCCAAAACATCCCCTGGAACAACTTGCTTTCTAAAGCGCGCCTTATCAATACCCCCAAAAAGAGGAAGCATCCCTTTGTATCGGTCATCCGCCAACACGATGCACGCTCCCAGTTGGGCCAAGGATTCCACTTGCAAGACACCTGGTAAAGTCGGTCGACCTGGAAAGTGTCCTCCAAAGAAATCCTCTTTACCTGTGAGTCTCCAAATTCCTTTACCGTATTCACCGGGCCTTATCTCAATAATCTCGTCAAGTAAAAGAAACGGAGGACGATGCGGGATCAATTCGTATGGGTTGTACATGATTATTTGATCTTAGTAGAACACCACCGCCCCAGGAATACCTGGGGCGGTGGTGTTCTACAAATTAGCATCTCAGAAAAAACCAGGGTACCTACTGGTGGTTTCTTGCCTTCATCTCCATGGCTTCGGCCACAGTCAACTCAACCGCCCTATGAAGTAGATCTGACTGCTCCAAAGCGTGCATTGCAGCGGAACCCGTAGCTGGAGATCCGGAAGGGACTCGAGAAACATGTCGCAGTTGGAAGTCTTCGCGAAGGAGTGAATGCAACTGTGAATGGACAAAGAACCATGCACCCTGATTCTCCGGCTCTTCTTGTAGCCATACCACTTCACGCGCGTTACGGTACTTGGACAGTATCGCTGACAATTCAACAACCGGCCAAGGATATAGCTGCTCAACTCGAACAATCGCCGAGGTGTTGCGGCTTGTTTCGTCTAATAGTTGATCTCTTTTAGCCATAGCCTCATAGGAGATCTTCCCAGAACAAAGGACAACTCTTTCAACCGACTCTGGGGCGCGGCCGCCGTTGATTGAAAATAATGGGTCATCAAGGATCGGCATAAATGTGCCATCGGTTAGATCTGAAACAGGAACCCGCGTACTCTTGGCCCGCAGCAACGACTTCGGCGCAAACAGGACTACTGGTCGAGGCCTATTTCTCTTCACCTGACCCCTAAGCATATGAAAGTATTGTCCAGCGCTAGAGAGGTTCATAACCGCAATATTTTCTCCCGCCGCGACTTGCAAAAAGCGCTCTAGTCGCCCTGAGGAGTGCTCCGGACCTTGCCCCTCATAACCATGTGGCAAGAGCATCACAAGTCCAGATTCCTGCTCCCACTTATCGTGAGCAGCACTTATGAACTGGTCGATAATTATCTGTGCCCCGTTGGCAAAATCTCCGAATTGAGCTTCCCAAATTACGAGAGCGTCCTTACGAACTGTTGAATATCCGTACTCGAAACCAAGTGCCGCATATTCCGACAGAAGCGAATCAAATATCATGAAACGACCGTTTTCATCGCCGTCGGTAAATTCATTCAAGTGCTCAAGGGGGATATAGTTATCTCCATTGCGATAGTCGATAAATGCCGCATGTCTATGGGAGAACGTTCCTCGACGAGAATCCTGACCGGCCATCCTGATGTCATGACCTTCGAGCATCAATGATCCGAAGGCAAGTGCTTCGCCTAAAGCCCAATCCACTTCGCCTGAGGTAAGGGTCTCCTTGCGCGTCTCCATCTGCTTTGCAAGCTTTGGATGGACCGTAAAGCCAGCGGGCCAAGTGTGAAGAACTTCGCCTAGCAGGTCAATATCACGCTTTGTAATCCTTGTGTCAACCACTGACATTGGAACGTTATGTTGTGGAGCTCGCGGAAGTTCCGTTGGCTTCGGAGGCGCACTCTGTCGTGTTTCGTCTAGAGCGTTTTGGAGGCGAGAAAGAAAGTCATCCAGACTCTTTTCAGCCTCTTCCATCGTTATGTCGCCACGAGATACGAGTTGCTCGGTGTACAGCTTTCGCACTGAACGCTTTGCCTCAATTACCTCATACATCTGTGGCTGGGTGTAACTCGGCTCGTCACCTTCATTATGGCCAAATCTACGATAACAGACCATATCGATAACTACGTCGCGATGGAACTCCTGACGGTAGTCAGTAGCTAGGCGAGCAACGGTAGCTACCGCCTCTGGGTCATCGCCATTCACATGAAAGACCGGAGCTTGAACCATCTTTGCCACATCTGTGGCGTACTTTGAAGAACGAGCTTGGTCTGGATTCGTGGTAAAGCCAACTTGGTTGTTGATCACCAAGTGGATTGTCCCTCCGGTGCGATATCCTCCAAGCTGTGAAAGGTTCAGTGTCTCCGCTACGACACCTTGTCCAGCAAATGCAGCATCGCCGTGGAGCAGAATGGGTAAGACTGGAAAGTCAGTTCTGTTTCGCGTTATGTCTTGCTTCGCCCGAACCATACCTTCAACGACAGGATTTACAGCTTCGAGGTGAGATGGATTTGATGAAAGTGATACCTCGATCGGAGTCCCTGACATTCCTACGTACTCACCGCTATAGCCCTTATGGTACTTTACGTCGCCGGATCCTTGAACGCTGGAAGGATCGAGGTTGCCCTCAAACTCTTCAAAGATATCCTTGTACTTCTTGCCTACAACGTTGGTGAGAACATTTAGTCGACCTCGGTGCGCCATACCTATTACGGCCTCTTGGATTCCAGATGTCGCCGCTCGATCCAGCACTTGGTCGAGAAATACGATCGCCGACTCGCCACCCTCAAGCCCAAATCGCTTTTGTCCAATGTAGCGAGTGTGTAAAAATCGCTCGAAGGCTTCAGCAGCGTTTAAGCGACCTAGGAAGTGTAACTTCTCTTCAACTGTGTATTTTGGTATGGATCCCTCAACACGCCGTTGAATCCAATTCTTTTGATCTGGCTCTTGGATATGCATGTACTCTAAGCCAATAGTCCTACAGTAAGTATCTCTCAATAAGCCGAGTATCTGACCGAGAGGCAAAGAGTCGCGTCCCGTCAACCCACCACTGAAGAACTCTCTATCTAGATCCCATAGAGTCAAGCCGTAATTTGCGGGGTCTAGCTCAAGTGGCATCGCCGGTGATTTTGCCGAAAGTGGGTCTAAACGGGACATTAAATGACCACGGGAGCGATAGGTATCGATGAGTTGGTTAACCATCGCCTGCTTACGCAGCTTGACCATATCGGCTGAGTCGCCTTCGGTGTGATCCCTCTGCCACGCAACCGGTGGATAGGGTACGCCCATCGAGTCGAAGATCTCTTCGTAGAAACCGTGCTTACCAGTTAGGAGATCAGAGATATAGCTTAGGAAAAGCCCAGACTCTGCACCTTGAATGACTCTATGGTCATAAGTTGATGTCAAGGTTACAGTTCTTGAAACGCCAAGATCTACGAGAAGATTCGGATCAGCAGAGGCCAAGCCGGTTGGGTAGGAGATTGACCCAACGCCGATTATTGCACCCTGTCCCCTCATTAGCCTTGGAACAGAGTGGCTCGTTCCAATGGTTCCGGGGTTCGTTACCGAAATAGTTGCTCCAGCAAAGTCGTCTGGAGAGAGCTTATTGGTTCTAACCTTGCGAATAACAGCTTCGTATTCTTTGAAAAATCCGAAGAAACTTAAGTCTTGTGAGTTTTTGATTACCGGAACTAAAAGAGACCTCGAACCATCTGACTTTTCAAGATCCACGGCTATGCCAACGTTAATCTCCTTGGCTCTTTGCACGCCAGGAGTTCCCTTTTCGTCCACCGAATCAATGAAGACCGAATTCATCACTGGATATGCATGAATTGACTTTACAATCGCAAATGCAATTATGTGAGTAAACGAGACCTTCTCCCCACTTGTTCTAGCCAAGTGGTTATTTATAATGCCTCGATTCACCTCAAGTAATTTGGCTGGGATCTCACGCACAGAGGTAGCAGTCGGAACCGAAAGTGAGTACTCCATATTGGTAACGATCTTGGCGGCAACACCGCGCAAAGGTAGAACCTCCGCCCCAACCAATGGAACCACCGGAGGTAGATCTGTGCTTTTCCTAACAACCGTAGGAGATGCTACCTGTTCTACCTTCGCTGCTACTTCTACCGGGGCCGTCACCGTAGCCTTAACTTCTTCAACCGCGTTTCCGTTCGAATGAGCCGCTCCAGGATCACCGTTATAGTCCCCGAAGAAGTCGCGCCAAGATTCAGGGACGGAGTTGGGATCACGACGGTATGCGTCGTAGTACTCATCAACCAGCCAAGAGTTGGGTCCGAAGGTGTTTATCTCATCATGGTGTTTGTCAGTCACATTCAAATGCTACCGAAGATTGGGGCAAATGTTAAATTTCGATCACATAAATTTTTCCACCCCTTCCGTAAAGATGATCAACAATCGATAACTAATGAAGTTACAAAAGATAAAACTCCTGTACGAAGATGTACGTTCCTTTAAAAAACCGAGCCGCTGCAGCCGTATTTCACCTCATCGCCAATGTTTGATCGCAAATGCCTAATGTATGAAAATAAAGCGAAAAGTATTTCGTAAATATGGATAAGACCACCATTTGCTGCGATTAATTTATCCATAAGAGCCTGCAGTTTCTATGATTGCCCCAATTGGTACCGACTAACAACAGACGATCATTGACCAAATCTCGAGCTAAGATAATTGAGATTGAAAGCTATGCAACGATGGAGGGCTTACTCATGCGCCTTAGGACCTTGAGAACTGTCGTCGGTGCCAACAGCGTAGTTGCAATAGCTGGAATGATCATTTCGGCGATTCTGAACCATATCGGATCGGTAATAGCGTTCGGCTCAATCGGCGCTATTGGAATTTTGGTAATGATCGCCTCCACCACCACCAATGCTGACTCAAAGTCGCACGCCTCTGGAGATGACTCAATCTCCGGGGATGAATTAGAAGCTGAAGTTGCACATTTGGTGACAAAATACGCTGTCCCCGAGGAGGAAGTGCGGGGTCTAATTCGCAGATCGGTCACTCTAGCTCGTAAAAATAGTTAACCCTTTTTTGCTCTAAAATTAAAGGGTCCTTATGTACAGGTCGATTCTATGTGTATGACAATTGTTACGCCTAGCAAAAGTCGAGCCGTTTTACGTGCCGTTGACCCTGGTTCTATGTCCGACTGTGCCCTATGCGGGCAACACATACGCTTTTCTGCCAAGATTCGGCCCAAGCAAGTTATCGCAAACGTCTATGAGGACGGTAAGTGGCAGCGAGTTGAATACTACCACGCTGACTGCTATTCCGACGCAGGGCGTCCGTATGGAGATCCAACTAATTAGAGCTCCTATGCGATTTGGCAAAGACAGAGTTAAATCTTTCGAATACTGTCGTTAGGGTGACAGATCACGAGAACGCTCAAACTGAGTCAACCACAACAATTGCCGGACTAAAAGTCTACGAATACCTGCCAACTCTACCTACAACCGACATGACGGTAACGCTCGTTCACGGAGGAATGGATAGGGGTAGATCTTTTAGGCGTCTGGCAAACCAACTCGCCAACCGGGGCGTCCGCGTCGTAACCTACGATCGTCGCGGATATGGAGACTCGCTTTCCGAAAGCTACAAATCGCTCCATGAGGCACCAACCTTCGAAGAGCACATATCTGATCTTTCAGAAGTTATAGGTAAATCTCGCGGAATTCTATTCGGTCACTCCATAGGTGGAACCATATCACTTGCCGCAACCGCGAAGGCAATGGTGAATCCATTGGCGCTAGTGACCTATGAGGCTCCCCTTCCTTTCATGGAATTTTGGCGCCAAAACGGTCCCTACGCCTTCAATCGAGAGGAACTCGACCTTCAATACGCAGCTAGCTTTGCCAAAGAGTTCATGATCCGAATGGTTGGGGAGGAGGTTTGGAATAGACTTCCACCTTCTACTCGGGAAAGGCGCATCGCGGAAGGCCCGACCCTAGTCTCTGAGATGTCAACGGCGGCTCACTATCATTCTTTTAAACCCTCAGCCATAACGACACCTACCCTTATTTGCTGTGGATCAATTGCACCTAAGCGTCATCTTCAGGCCACTCAATATCTGGCTAGCACCATTGAAAGTGCCAAAGCTGAAATCATTGACGGCGCCGATCACGGAATTCATCTATCACGCCCATCGATAATGGCAGAGGTTTTATCAAACTTGCTAGCCAAGCTGTAAAGCGAAACTGCTATGGCAACGGTAAAAGCTTCTAAATTACTGTCGTGATGATGCAATAGCCGAGCCTCTTCGACGGTTGAAGACCTAGAAGGAGTATTTATGGCCACAAAAGTTCTTGTCCTCGGCGCAACGGGTGCCGTAGGTCGTTCTACATCAAATTACCTAAGTAATTCCGGTTATCAAATCTTTGGTGCTGCTCGAAATCTCAACGATCTCCATGGGGTCGAGGGTCTATCTGAGAGATCGGGCCACGAGCTCGATATAAGGTCCTCTGCCTCGGTTGCCAACGTGATCACCGAAGCCAAAGGGGCGCTAGGAGGCCTTGACGCGATAGTTAATTGCGTGGGCTCACTTCACCTCAAATCGCCAGAACGTACCACCGACGAGGAGTTCGACGAGGTTATTTCGGTCAATCTCACCGGAAACTACTACGTGGTACGTGAAGCAGCTAAGGCTCTTAGATCTACCGGCGGAGCCGTGGTACTCTTTTCGTCAGCTGCGGCCCAGATTGGACTTGCAAACCATGAGGCCATTGCAAGCGCCAAGGCCGGAGTTGAGGCCATGGTCAGAAGCGCTGCGACGACCTACGCTAGAAACAATATTAGGTTTAACGCCATCGCACCCGGTTTAACTGAGTCCAAAATGACCTCAAACATCTTCACTGATGAAGTTGCTCGACGCATGTCACAGGAGATGTGCTCCTCGCCGAGGCTTGGCGAGGGAGAAGACATGGCGCGAGTAGTCGAGATCCTTATAAATCCTTCAAATCAATTCATGAATGGCGCAGTGGTAAATGTAGATGGTGGCCTCGCAACTACCAAACCACGCCCAGTGATGATCAGAAAATAACAGAGAAGAAAAAGGAGTTCACAATGCAATGTGCACTCGTGAGTGGCTCGAATGGCCTAATTGGTCGACACCTTGTCCAAAAACTTTCAGCAGAAGGGGTAAAAGTAATCCGCCTTGTTCGAAGCGGCAAGCCAAATCCTTCAACTGCTGTTTGGAACCAATCTAACGGAACTATTCAAGGTCCAATTGATGAGGTAGATACCCTCTTTCACCTAGCCGGAGCGGGTGTGGCTGACAAGAGGTGGAGCGAATCTTGTAAACGCGAAATTCTCACATCGAGGACATTAGGTACCCACCAAGTCGTCTCGGCACTTTCACGGGAATCTAAAGTAAACAGGTATGTAATTGGTAGCGCCATCGGATTTTACGGTTCAAACCAACCTGATCTTTGTGACGAAGAGGCTCCCCAAGGTACCGGTTTCTTGGCAAAAGTTGTCTCTGAGTGGGAAAATAGCGCCTTGAGTGCAACCGGCGCCCATGGCAATATAGTTTTAGCTCGCACTGGGATCGTTCTAGCTAAAGATGGCGGAGTTCTGAAGAAGCAGTTACCCCTCTTCAAGGCTGGCCTCGGAGGAAAGATAGGCGATGGATCGTCATATCTGAGCTGGATACACATAGACGACGAGGTAAGCGCTTTGTTTCATCTTGCTCGCTCCAACGCATTTGGCCCCATAAACCTCGTTGCGCCGAACCCAATAACCAATGGTGAGTTCACCAAGGCGCTCTCCCAATCACTGAAAAAACCAGCATTCCTAACCGTGCCTCGAGTCGCGCTTGAAACCCTTTTAGGAAAAGAGATGGCCACCGAAACTGCCCTATCGAGCACCAATGTGTCGGCTCAAAAGCTAATCTCAACCGGATTCAACTTCAGATACTCCAACATCTACGAGGCGTTGAAGCAGATCGTTACAAACTAGATATCGAAAAGTGTTTTCCGTAAGTTTGTGACCTTTGACACACCTGTGGGCCGAAGTTGACATATCCTTAAATATGTGAAACTGTCATATGCACAAGGAACTACTACCGATCCGCTTCTAAGTGAGACTATCGGTGCAAACTTCGAATCGACGGTGGCCAAATTTGTGGACCGCGATGCCGTGGTATCGATTCACCAAGAGGTGCGACTCACCTACGGTCAACTCAACGATATGGTCGATTCACTTGCTTCTGGCCTTTTAGAAAAAGGTTATAAGAAGGGTGACCGTATAGGGATCTGGAGTCCCAACCGATACGAATGGGTAGTGGTTCAATACGCAACGGCCAAGATTGGCGTGATCTTGGTAAACATCAATCCGGCATACCGAACCTCGGAAGTTGAGTACGTACTTCGACAATCAGGTTGTTCCGCAGTATTTTCGATGGAGAAATACCGAACCAGCCTCTATAAAGATATGCTTGCCCAAGTTATTTCTACCCTGGATAACCCTATCGAGATCTTCATCTTCGACGATTCCACGTATAGCAATCTACTGGTAGAAGTAAACGAGGAGAGGCGGCATAAATTAGCTTCGACTCTCTCTTCGTTGGACTTTGACGATCCAATTAACATCCAGTACACATCAGGAACAACCGGGTTTCCAAAGGGTGCAACCCTTTCGCACCACAACATTTTGAACAACGGATACTTCGTCGGTGAGACTTGTGGATACAGCGAGATCGATCGAGTAGTGATTCCGGTTCCCTACTACCACTGTTTCGGAATGGTCATGGGCAATCTTGCTTGCACAACTCACGGGGCAACGATGGTAATCCCGTCCTACACATTCGAGGCCGAGGCGGCACTTAAAGCAGTTGAAGCAGAGGGTGCAACTTCGCTATACGGGGTTCCTACAATGTTCATCGCCGAATTAGCCGATCCCGCACTAGATAAGTACGACATCGGAACACTCCGCACTGGCATAATGGCTGGATCGCCATGCCCGGTCGAGGTGATGAAGCAGGTAGTGGATCGAATGAATATGGCCGAGGTTACAATCTGTTACGGAATGACAGAGACCTCTCCGGTCTCAACGCAGACTCGAGTTGACGACGAACTTGAGAAGAGGGTAACGACCGTGGGTCGGGTTATGCCACATCTTGAGGTAAAAATTGTCGATCCAAATGGACACATTGTTCCAAGAGGCATGCCAGGCGAATTTCTAACTCGAGGCTATTCAGTAATGCTAGGCTACTGGAACAATCCCGAAAAGACCGCAGAGGCAATCGACCGAGCCAGGTGGATGCACACCGGCGACCTAGCTATCATGGACGAGGATGGCTACGTCAATATCGTCGGACGTGCAAAGGACATGATCATCCGCGGTGGCGAAAACGTATATCCGCGTGAAATAGAGGAGTTTCTATACGGACATCCTGAAGTCAAAGATGTCTCCGTGATTGGAATCCCAGATGAGAAATTCGGTGAAGAGATAATGGCGTGGGTTATTCTAAAAGAAGGCTCACTCGTGACCGAGGAAGATATACGAGATTTCTGCCGTGGAAAGATCGCTCACTTTAAAATTCCAAAAGTGATCAAATTTGTCAAAGAATTTCCAATGACCGTAACTGGAAAGGTTCAAAAATATGTTATGAAGCAGCAGTCGATTGAGGAGTTGAACCTAGGTGGCGCCGCATCCATCGAACATGCCTAAACCCATATTGAATCAACTAATGTAAATTATTGCTGCGCACCTCTGAGCTCGGCCCCTCGGGATAATTCAAGGGCCTCACCTACACTGAGTGGCTTCGAGAAAAGGTACCCTTGTACGTAGTCGGTATTTAGCTCAACTACGCGTCCAAGTTGAAGCATCGTCTCCACACCTTCTGCCACGATTTTGAGGTTTGCCGCCTTTGCGATCTCGAATAATGCGGGCAACATGTCATTGTGCGCACGTTGTTCTACATCAAAGCCTTGCACATAACTCTTATCGATCTTGAGTATCGAAAATGGTAGTTTACGAAGATTATCAATAGTCGAGTTCCCAACTCCGAAGTCATCGAGCGCCACCTGAAATCCAAGATCAACCGCATGACGCATATGGGCTTGAAACTCAGTACTTTGGAGAGCGGACGCCGACTCTGTCACTTCTATGATGAGGTCACTTTGGTTTAGCCCTCGTTCCAATAAATTATCGAGTAGCTTCGCGCAAAAGTCTCGTTCAAGAAATTGAAGTGCCGAAAAATTTACAGAAAAGCGCATAGACACTCCAGCGCTCCTCCAATTAGCAAGTTCGTCGAGGGCCAGCGATACTATCTTCCAACCCAACGGAATGATGTAGTTATGGCGCTCCGCGGCAGTGATAAATTCATCAGGCCCTACACTTCCTCTGTTGGGACATTGCCAACGGGCCAGAACTTCAAAGAACGCAACTTCTTTTCCGGAGGGTGTAAAAACTGGTTGCAACGCTATGTAAAGTTCACTTCGTAATACTGCGTTTCGCAGATCCACGATCATTTGGAGTTCATTTCTTATATCGTCAACTCGAAGCCCGCCCTCATATGACTCGACCCTAGCCTTGCCAAGGCTCTTCGCCTTGTATGTAGCGCTTTCAGCCATTCGAATCAGACCTGATGCGTCTGCTCCGTGCGTAGCAGTTGCTACGCCGATACTGGCGGTAATCACCACCATTCCATAACGAGTGGATACGGGCTGAGAGATATCTCCTTTTAGCTCCTCTGCGATAAGGAGAGGAATTCCAGCTTCATCCACTCGTGGCAAGAAGAGGGCAAACTCATCGCCGCCTATCCGCGCGACAACTTCACCCGGGCGAGCCTTAGCTCGAATTCTTCCGGCGGTGACATTTAGAATCTCATCACATATTGCTTCGCCATATAGGTGATTGATATTTGCAAACTCATCGACGTCTATCACGATCAGCGCAATTGCGCTGTCACTTGAGGAAGCCAGTGCCAAGTCACCCTGCATACGGGAGAGTAGAGCCGTTCTGTTTGCCAACCCCGTCAACGAATCTCGAGCCGCTGAATCTCTAATATGGGCAACAAGTTCTCGCCGTTCAGAGATGTCCGTAGCAGATAAAACAAAACCCGATACCGATCCGTCCTGGCCCTCCATAGGTTCTACGTTTAGCAATATCCAGGCGGGGCGCCCCTTTGACGAGACAATCTTCAGCTCTATTGAGCCAAGGTGATTACGTCGCCCTTCCCTAAAGCCGCTGATCAAGTTTTCAAAATACGGGATTACCACATCAACTTCGTTAGTATCTAGAAAACTAAATAGGTTCAGTCCTACTAGCTCCTCTTCCTCCAACTCGAGGATCTTCGCGACCGATGGCGAAGCATACTCAATGGTTCCAGCCATATCGATGATCCCCACCATGTCGTGGAGGTTTGCAGTTAGAGCCCGAAACCGTTCAGCCTCAGCCTCGGACGCACGTCGCAGAGAGTCAATTCGATAAAGGCGATCCTGGCTAACTACTATGAAGTTGAGTAACTTCTCGAGCACATTTACAAATTTTGCGGTTGGACCCTTTGAACCTCCGAGTGGTCGAGCGCTTATGTCAATAAAAGAGCCACCCTCCCCAAGCAGCTTCATGTCCCTAATTGTCTCTTGGATAATATTTTCGCTTTCGAAATTTGATTGCCTCGTTGTTCGGGCACGCTGTCCAAAGTCGACATTTGCGAGGTGGACCAGTTCGCCATCCCTCATTGAAAGTGCAACATCAGCCCCAGCAAATTCGCCATGAAGCTCAAGTGCACCAATGATCAAGTTCGCAATTTCACGAGGTGTCATGTCAAATTTTGCGTTGTCCACAAAGGATATGAGTGCCTCTAGCTCTACGAATCTACGAGCGACTTTACTTCGAAGTTTAGCCCTTTCAAAGGCAACGGTTGCCGACCTCGCAAAGTGCATGAGTATCTCGAGGTCTATCAAGTCAAAGGTCTCAGGAACATCCGACAGAACACCGAGAACTCCAACAACGTCATCACTTTGCCCAAACAAAGGGACTACGACTATCGACTCGACGCCAGCAATTACCGACTCGAGGTAAACAAACATTCCATCGAGCTGAGGATAAAATCGCATCGCACTGCGATGAAAGATCAGCGATGGCCGCTTATTTGCAGCTACAAATCCAGCTACGCCCTCTCGCGAACTTCTTATCCTGCCTACTTCACCACCCAAAGGACCATAGCTTCCGACTAGGTGCGAAGTTTCTTCAATTTGATCGATCACAACTATGCGTGCCGAACTTCCCCTGACTAGCGACGATGCGATGCGTGCTATGTCACTGTAGGCAACCGCATCATCGTCGTTAAAGACAAGCGATTGCAGGGCATCGCTTAGATATGAGAATCCATCCTTATAGCGATTTGCCTTAAAAGCGTTGTAAGTTGCGTCAATGAAGCGAGCCATCCGTCTTACGCCAACAAGTTTTATCACTGACCCCAACTCTTGAAGTGTTGCATTAGCTGTGGCTCGAGCAATTAGTACCCCGGAAAGAAGTGGCGAATCGGAGTGCGCATAAAGTGGAACTAATAAAAATCGCTGCCCGTAACAGTTGTTCGAATCTTGGACGAATTGAATCGACTTGGTGGTTCCTTCATCAAGAAGGCAAGAGGCGAAATTGCCATCTTCATGAAGAGGCCAGAAATCAGGAAGAAAGTCGTCTTTGCCGATGTCGCTCGAGTCCCTAGCCGAATAGCCACCCTTCACAAAAGCGAGGCGATCGGGGTCGTAGCAAAATAACCACACCGCTTCTAGATTAGTATTGTCGGCTAAGGTCGCACAGATATCCTTTGAAACTCCAAAGAGTTGCTTAGAATCAGTCCATCGCGTGGACAACGCCATCGGTACCCGCATTTCCGATCAATCTAACCCAAACTCCATAGAATCAAGTCGCGACAAGCAAAGAAGGTTGCTACTTGAAACCTCTAGTAAGAACTTACTAGAACTTTCAAACAAACCTACTTGATTAAGATAGTTATATCGATGCACGCCACCCAGATCGACACTTACAACGATGAATAGCTGTCGCTCCAAGTAGCCGAACCTAATCGTACCGCTGCACAAGGCGACTACGAAATCACCTCTGCGCCTGCGGGAGCTCGAACCTTATCTCAATCACCTAATCGGAGTCGCTACCAGAGTGACTTTTTCCAATGTCGAATTACTAAAAATTATATTTGATAATTCAAGTAATATCAAAGCTCCTTAGAGGTACCCCTAACTTGTACCTTCACGATGGCCAAAACACCTTAAATTCAACAAAGACTCTCGATCGGGGGGGCGAACCATAGCCGCGAATAATACTGCAAGTTTCAGGCGAGATCCTCAATTGGATCAATCAGCTTGAATACCTCGCCACCGGGGCCGATTACCACCCAAGCAAGAACTGTTTATACTCAATGAACGTTGCAGCTAGCATCGCCCACAGGAGAAACCACGTTGATTCAACATTTGAAGAGCGAACCCCGATGGCCCGCAACCGTTGCACTTGGAATCGCTATATCGCTTTACGTGGTTTTACCATCAAAGCTAATCTTCGGCCCAAGATTTATAATTCCACTTCTCGAGGCCGCCCTCTTGATCCCACTTAACATTGCCGTTCCATTTAGAAATCACACCGAAACAACGATATTTAGAGCGCTTGCCGTGGGGCTCATTCTTCTTATCAACGTCTCCAATCTGACCTCGGTAGCGCTCCTAGTCAAACAACTTCTAGTAAACAATTCCCTTTCCGGTAAAGTGCTTGTAACAGCAGCTGCGGCAATCTGGTTAACCAATATCTTCGTCTTCGGCCTCTGGTTTTGGGAGGTTGACAGAGGAGGTCCTGCGAAGCGAGCGATGGCCTTAGTCGATGGAGTCCAACTCCCACCGGACTTCCTGTTCCCGCAGATGTCAATTGAACAGCTGCAAAAAATGAATTGGCGCCCTTCATTCTTCGACTATCTCTACCTATCGCTCACAAATGCGACCGCTTTTAGCCCTACAGATACGATGCCGCTTACTAAGGTTGCAAAGGCACTCATGGCCTTTGAGTCGCTGGTGTCCATGGTTACCGTTCTAATTGTTGCGGCAAGGGCCGTAAACATATTGCCTTAGGCGCCGAACCAAAAGGTCCCTTCGACGCAGCCAGTAACAGCAGTCAAATCGATCGTTCCGGTCAAGGGAAAGGCTAGATGTTTGCATCTCTCACGCGCCTGCACAACTCCTCCAACTCCTCCAACTCTTTCGGTCCAAGCTTTGAGGCAAAGAACTTATTAGCTATCGGATCATGACTACGAAGAGCCTCTTCAATTCGTAGCGCTCCAATCGAAGTCAACCTAACTAAAGTTGCCCGTCGGTTTGTAGGATCTACCTCACGATCGACAACTCCCGCTGCTTCCATTTTGTCGAGCATCCGACTAAAAGTGCTCGCTGGAAAGGTTATCTGTTGCGCCAATTCCCCCACTCTCAAGCAATTTAACTCAGAACGATATATTCGAACCATGGTTTCAAACCATGGTCCAGGCAACCCCGTCGCCTCTTCTAATCCTCGATATAAGTTGCGCTGGAGGTAAGATGCTGCCTCCATGAGAAGTCCGATTCGGTCAAAGAGCTTTGCATCAAAATTCGTCACAATTATTATTGTACCATATGGAATAATTCCATATGGCATAATTGCTGAATATTATATAAGCAAAGAAGATAGATCGAGGAAACTTTTATGACAATAACAGCAACCTTCGTGGGCCACGGAAGTCCGATGAATACCATTGAGACCAATAAGTGGACCGATTCCTGGCATAACCTTGGTGAAACATTGGGAAAACCTCGTGCAATCCTTGCCATTTCAGCCCATTGGTATATAGACGCAACCGCAGTTACGTCAATGGAGCGGCCAAAGGTAATTCATGACTTTTACGGATTTCCCCAAGAACTCTCCAACTTTGACTATCCAGCACCAGGTAGCCCCGATCTTGCGCTGAGAGTCGCCGAAATCGCAAAGCCAGAGGTCGTGAGTTTGGACGACAAGAGCTGGGGGATCGACCATGGGACGTGGTCGGTACTTGCACATATGTATCCCGAGGCAGACGTTCCCATAGTTCAATTGGCTATCGACGCGCGAAAGCCAATTGAATACCACATTGATCTCGGAGCAAAGTTGGCTCCCCTTCTCGACGAAGACGTCTTGGTCCTAGCCTCGGGGAACGTAGTGCACAACCTCCGCCAGATTCAGTGGAAAGCTGAAGATCAAGGGTTTAAGTGGGCATGGGAATTCGACGTCGACGTTGCCTCAACGATTCAAAACCACCCCGAGGAATTGCGAAACCTGAAGGCTCATGACGCCTATCGTCTTGCCGTTCCAACACCAGATCACTTCCTTCCCCTCGCTTACATAGCCGGAATCGCCGCAGCTAAGGGTCTCAAATTCGAAAAGGTAATTGAAGGGTGTACCCTAGGTTCACTATCGATGACAACCTACAAGTTGAACAAGTAAAGAAGACTATTGCCACCAAAGGAAAAGAGACTCAATGTCAAGTTACAACTTTATAAGTTTTGGAACCACCGATCTTTCAGCTCCGTTAGTAGTCCTGCTCCACGGTCGAGGGGCTAACGAAACTTCTCTAACCGACCTAGCGCGCAAGCTAAATCCTGAACATCGAGTCATCTCACTCCGAGGACCGATTCAGCTAGCCCCAAGCAGTTACACCTGGTTTCAAAATAGAGGGATAGGACGACCGATACCCGAATCACTACGGCAATCTCTCGATTGGTTCTACAGTTTCTATGAATCTGCAAATTCAGAGGCAAGTCCAGTGGCGGTGATCGGATTTAGCGGCGGCGCAGCCTTCGCAGGTGCGATCGCCCTTGACAAGAAGATACCCTTAGCAGGTTCAGCCATCCTCTATGGAACAGTTCCCTTCGATGCCGGGCTATCAACTGAAAACAACTCGCTCTCCGGTGCACAAATCTTCGCGGCACAGGGTACTCGAGACCAAGTGATGCCACCTGAACTGATGGAAAAGACTTGGAAGTATCTTCACACCGAATCCGGAGCCACCCTTGAGGCACTCAAGAGCAACGGAGGCCACGAGATTACACCTGACGTCGCAGCCCATTTGAAGACGTGGATTGACCGTGTCGTCGAATAGTCAATTTGAATTTGGCGTATTTACATTCGGAGAGGTGGCGGTTGGTCCAAGCTCAATCGCAACAACGAGTCCTAAAACTCGTCTAAGGGAAATAATAGAATTGGCAAAGATAGCAGACCAAGCGGGTATCGACGTATTTGGGGTAGGAGAGCACCACAGAAAGGACTTCGCAATCTCATCTCCTCCAGTTATTCTCGCCGCGATAGCCGAAGCAACGCGACAGATCTGCTTGACTTCTACCGTTACCGTCCTTTCAACCGCGGACCCAGTGAAAGTGTATGAGGACTTCGCGTCACTCGACCTAATTTCAGATGGCCGCGCCGAAATAACCGCAGGTCGCGGTGCCTACATAGAATCTTTCCCGCTCTTTGGATACGATCTAGCAGATTACGAGGAGCTATTTGATGAGAAGCTTTTGCTGCTGACGCAAATTATCAAAACCGAGAAAGTCGATTGGGCTGGAAAGTATCGTGCTCCGCTCGACTCGGCGGGAGTCTATCCCAGGGCAACAACGAAGGAATTACCACTTTGGTTAGCTGTTGGGGGAACTCCCCCATCAGTCGTACGTGCTGCGAAATTCGGACTACCTGTTTACTTTGCGATACTTTCAAATCCAAAGGGATTTGCCGAGCTAGCAACACTATATCGACAAGGCGTGGATCGATTTGGAACCCTAAGTAGTGAGAGTCGTATAGGTGTATCGAGCCACTTCTTCACTGAATCAACCTCTCAAGGGGCGAAAGATGCCTTCTACCCTACTACGCGCAGTACATAAGCGAGAACATGCCTGGTAAACGAGGTGGACACCTTTCGCGAACCAGCTTCAACGAATGGCTCTCGCCAAGTGGAGCTTTAATGGTAGGAAGTCCCGCTGAAATAACAGAAAAAATTCTTTGGGAAATCGAAGTATTAGGCAACAGTCGTTTCTTGGCACAAATAGGTCTAGGAGGAGTTCCCCTCAAAGAGACCACCCGATCGATAGAGCTTCTCGCCACTGAGGTCGTTCCAAACGTTCGAAAGGCTCTATCCAAACCCTGAATACCTCAAGGTCATTTAGGGATTAGAAGAACCCTACAACCGGCAGTCGACGTCTAAGAAAGATCGGTTGGAGCAACCTTGCTTGGACGATCAACAGGAGTTTCGGTCTGATTTGATCTAAGTTGTCCAAATGTTGATCGATTTGAACTACCACGTTCCTCGAAACGGATCGAAACTTCGATACAGAACCCATCATTTATGCCCATTTCGTCCAAATAAAACGAGAATTGACGGAAGAACAGACCATAAAACAGGGAATCGAAAATCATTCGCAGACGAATAGGCGAACCACTAAATATGAGCTGTATCAAAACCAACATAACGATCGTCAAGCCGCTAATAGTTGAACTTCATTGTCTTGCTAATCAAAAGGGGCTCCGGCCCAGCCATAGGTTTCGGAGTAGTCAACTCCACAAGTAGTTTTCTCGGAGTTAACTCCCCCCAGCTTACATCTAAGCGATTTCGGCGACTACTACAAAACTTCGCAAGCAAACATCGCACTGGGCGATCCGTATGTAGAGTTCTTACGGCAATCCGAGAAACATCTCGACCAAAATTAGAGATTCACTCGGTTCAATGGAGCACCTTATGTCGTCACGAATCCCTTCAACTTACCGACCTATATATAAAACCAACTCCCGTGAGTTCACGCTTGTAAAAATCGTCCCGCAGATAAGGGGCGTAATCAAAGCCGATGGTTCAACGATGGTTCAAGTCTAAAAAGTTTTCGCATTCGACTCAACCAGGGATCACACCTAGGTAAAAGAGTATTGCGGCGACACATCCTGCACCTAGGATGACAATCACTACACTGATTCGAAAACGCACCAAAAGAAGCAAGGACAAGAAGAGAAGAACGAATTGCCAAATATGCTTTAAGTCCAGAGTAAGTGGAACTGAAGCTCCCAAAATTGCGCCGATTGCCGCCGGTCCTATTCCATCAAGGAAATAACGCATGGCGATGTTTTGCCGTACGCGCGCGAAGCGTTTAGCTCCGAAGATGACAAATATAAAAGATGGGGAAAAGGCAACTAGAGCTGCAAGCAAGCCTCCTCCGACTCCGGCCGCTGAGTAGCCAACTACAGCTACCGTCTGAACTACGGGTCCCGGAGTAATCTGACCTAAAGCGACAGCGCTCAGAAACATTTGACTACTCATCCAATGGTAGGTTGTGACAGCGTCACCTCGCATGAGAGGGACGATAATAAATCCACCGCCATAGGAGAGTGCCCCGACCTTAAATGCCACCCAAGCCACTTTAACAAAGACTGACGAAATCGCACGGGGTGGAAGAGTTGGAAATAGAGCAATAAGGTTTTGATGGCTCCTAGGGTAAATGGGTCTTCGCCAAAGAAACTCAACCAACCCACACACAAGCAAGACCAGAACGAGGAATGGGCCAGCGTATATTGCTCCAACTACGCCTGCACCTACGTAAGTCACCCATCGAAAAGCGTTGTGCTTCCTCTCCCAGCTTGACGGCAAGAGATTAATTGCTGCCTGTGCAGCGATGGCAGCTACGGTTGCACCTGCCCCTTCTCCAATTGCGAGGATAATTTTGGGAGTTGATCGCGAGATAAAGACCGATGCCAACGCCAATACAAGAATTAGACCCGGCGCTATGAATAAAAAACCGCCCAACAGTGCGCCTAGAGTTCCTCTAACTTTCCATGCTGAATATATAGCAAGCTGCGAAGTAGTGGGGCCAGGGAGAAGATTGCAAGTTGCGATAGCATCTTCAAAGTGCTCCGCGTCGATCCACTCTTTCTCAACAACACAAAGTTCGCGCAAGAGCCGGATGTGCGTCGGTGGTCCGCCGAAACTAAATATCCCTATCTTTGACCAATTGATCGCTACTTCCTTGAGTGAGGCTTTATACATTTCCAAGCTCTTCGTCTCCTGAAATTGCGCATCGAGGCGAAATCGTACAAGTAATGGATCTAGATTACAGAACGGAGGCGTAACTTTAGCTTCCAGCGCCCAGTTGAAAGGTATACGCACGTGCGCTGCCGATTGAGGTACTCGGATTTGATGGAAACTTATGAAGCGTTCATAGATTGCGGCAGGAAGGATTTCACATTTGTCAAACCATGGGCCCAACCACCCCTATTAGTTCAAAGTACGGGGCCCACTCATCGAGTTATAGGCTTTGACAGGAATGTGCCAGTGGTGGGAGGTGAGCTACCTATTTGCGCGAAAGGCCTATATCGCTTGGGCAAATTCGAACAGAGACCTTAGGGGCAGTCTCTACTGTAAGCGCAAGGCCATTCGGTACCAATGGAAGAATAAGACTCATAGATCTTCACCAGTAGAACCACAGAGCTAAAAGAGGATTATGAGTTCTTTTAGAAAGCCAGCCGAATGCCATTCGGCCTAATTAGCAAAAAGCAATTTTTGATAGTTGCCACTGAAGGAATGTCCTAATCGAGGGCTGAGATCTGGAGATGCTCGGCCTTTTGAAACCATAGAACCCAGTAGCCTAAGACCAGTAAAACCGTACCTGTCGTTTACTAACTCACCCTAGCGGAATCAGCTGGGCGGCCAAATCAATGTTTCCGTTTTTCGTTGACCACATAAAGTCGACCTCAACCGGCCAGCCAAAGATTGATTGACGCTTCTCGCATACCGCTTGAAATTCGAACATCAGCGGTCGAGTGACTTCCCACTCCTCCAATATGACCTGTTTCTAGATTACGACCGCGAGGAATCCTAGAAGACTATTCGAAACAGTAACTTTACTCGCCTGATTGACCATCGAAATTTGTGCCCCCGGCAGGATTCGGACCTGCGCACATGGTTTAGGAAACCACTGCTCTATCCCCTGAGCTACGGGGGCATCGTTTCTCATAGACAATTTAGCGTAAAACCGACTGCATCGGGGCAGTGTCACCACTGATGCATCTTTTTAGCACTTTACCCCAATTGATGTTTTGTGGCTAAGTGCCGGACAAGATCACACCAATCAAACTTCGCCACTTGTATGCCTTAGTCGCCCACGGTCGGAAGTTCATCACTCAAGAGATCAGCAATTACCGCTTCAGTTGCCCTCACCTTTAAATCGCAATACCGAAGAAGCTCTTTAGCTCTCTTCACGTCGTTGACAAGGTTATCGAGTGACTTAGAAGAAGAAATTCGAGAGAGTATCTGTTCCACCTCCGCGATTGCAGCTTCGAAAGAAATTTCATTTTGATTATCCACGCATAGCTCCTAAGCACTTCCGTCTTCAATTGCCAAATGATCGATTCGGTCAATTGTAGCCAGTGCGACCTTAGACAAGAATTCAACCTCAACAGCATCACCAGCGATGAGTTCAGTTTCGGGGTCGACTAAGGCGCCACTTTTACGAACCAAAGCGAACCCACGCTTAAGTACGTTGGACGGGTCGTAGGCCTCTACAATATTCTGGGCCGAACGCACATCCTCGCTCGTTCGTTCCAGAACAGAAAAAGCCGAAGAAGCAAGTTGACTACGAAATCCTTCTATTTGGCGCGCTCGAATCTGAATCATCTCAGAGAAGTCTAGGTTTTTCAAATAGCTTTTACGCAAATCAACAAACTGGCGACTTTGAATAATACGCGATAAAGCGGCTTCTCCAAGTCTCGCCTTTTGTGAATCAAGAACTGAGTGAAACGTTCTCAGTATTAGTTCAGTACGCAGCGAGAGGCCACTACCTAACCCACTTAACTCAGACTTATATTTAGAAAAAGAATTATTACTGTAACCAAATAGCGCCGTCTTCAACTGGACGACGTTACTATTCGAAATCAGCACCTCTTTACGAGCAACTTGTGCCATGGCAGTCTTGAGCTGCGCCACGCGCCCCAGAAAAGCTGCGACTATCTCGTTGAGCTGGGAGGCAGCATCATTGGGGTTACCTAAAACTCTAGACGCCACTTCATTTACCAGAACGTCGTCCGTTGAATGGCCAATAGCTGCCCATACGGGGACTCTGCACATTGCAACTGCACGCGTCGGGCCCTCGAGGGAAAAATTGGCCAAGTCGACGAAGTCCCCTCCTCCGCGAGCAAGAACCACGATATCGAAACGATCCGCTATTGCATTGACTGAATCTATCGCGTCAGGAATAGAAAAGGCTACATTTTGACCTGAAGTATTTACATAAAAAGCGGTAACGGAAAAGTTATACTCACGCAAATTCAAGCGTGTCATAAAATCGCTTTCAGCCGCCGAACCGCGCGACGTTATAAGTGCTATTCGAAGTGGAACAATTGGAGTTTTTAGTAGGCGATTGCGATCAAAAATGCCTTCCGCTTTTAGCTTACGTCGCACCAGATCCTTGGACTCATCCGCCATGGTTCGGGTCCGCTCAACATCAACCGCGGTAACTATGAATTGCATTTTACCGCCAGCCTTGTAGACATCGAGGTAGCCCATGAATACAGCACGGAGCTCTGGCGCGAGCTTCATACCGACCCCAGTAAGAGCTGCACGGATTTGCCTAAGTTGAGTGGCGAAGATGACAGCATCTAATTTAGCGATGGGTTTACCTTGTATAACGTCTCGCTGGGGATACTGGCAAAGGCTGAAGTAGAGGTGAGGACTGTTCGCCGTCGATTGATTGTATGTTACGAATCCTTCAACACGTACTGGCGCTTTAGTTGAGGCAATTGAAGCGAGCGCATCCTTCGCTCTATCAATTATCTCCGAAACCGACGCAACTAAAACTTCCACGACATCACTTTAGTGGAGTAACTTAAACAAGCGCATCCGCAGTTGGCAGTTGGCAGTTAGCAGTTAGCAGTTAGCAGTTGGCAGTTGGCAGTTGGCAGTTGGCAGTTGGCAGTTGGCAGTTGGCAGTTGGCAGTTGGCAGTTGGCAGTTGGCAGTTGGCAGTTGGCAGTTGGCAGTTGGCAGTTGGCATATTAATTATTACTGAAAATTATCTGTACGTTTAGCAATTCTTAAGATTATAAGACGTAGCATTGGGGATAAACTTTCTGGTAATTTAGACCGATATTAAAGGTACTGCAGTTTTGTAATAAAGGGGATTCCTTGACTCTACGATCGAAAATTACAACTGCTTCAGCAGCGACTGCATTGGCAGTGATTTCGATTGCAGCATATACGACGGCGCAAAGTCATCGGCAGGCTACCTCAGTTTTAGCTCCAGTGGCATCAGTTCGGTCGGTAACGCATAAAACCCACTTCTCTTCAAAGACAAACACCCTCCATTACATGATCAACGGTCGCGTTGCAGTGGGTCAACCCAACTTCCAAGGGGCACTTTCCGTCGTCTTCTTTACAAGCCGTTCGATCCTTCCACAAGTACACATCGCGATTGATGGAGTTCCTTTACCTGATGGCTCGCTTTCGATCCGCGCTTCTATGGCAGACCTTATTCTTACCAACCACGTCGAAATAGTTGGACCAGTTACTTTCTACACTCCGAACGGGATCAGGTTCCGAGCGGTGTCACGAAGTGGTTTCTCGTACAACGGCCAAATTGAGCTAAACGTGAATGCGATTACTAACACATTCTCTGGCCAACTCTTGCTTCGCCCAACCCGATAATTTGCAAAGCTTCCCAACCTCGGTCATTCCACCAAGGTCTTGCTTTGGATATGAACTCTAACGAAAACTGCTCTAGGTTGAGTTGAGAAAAACCTTCGAAGAGATAAGACAATTCAACGAGGGCATTCCATGATGCTAGCGATAAAAGGTAGGGCCGCCTTTATAAAACTCGGCCGAGATCGGTCGATGGCTAATGTATCGCAAAACTTCCGAGAATTGATCAAAAAGCGTGTAACGAGATGTGGTTAGTACACACCTAGGGGTCGGGTCGAAATATTCCCAATTGCCCGAGCTGGAAAAACTTTGCGCCCCCGGCAAGACTCGAACTTGCGACCTGCTGATTAGAAGTCAGTTGCTCTATCCACTGAGCTACAGGGGCGTTTATCAACACTTAAATGATAGTCAGCGGCATTATTAGCCAATCCCTTCTTGCTCATAATGATCAGATACAGATTCAAAGGCAATTAGACTTCTAATTCCTTGGTGGCCGTAGCTCAGCCCGGTTAGAGCGCCAGGTTGTGGCCCTGGAGGTCGGGGGTTCAAGTCCCCTCGGTCACCCCATCCAAGCCCCGTAAGATCGAATGCACGAGCAATTCGAACGAGCGGGGCTTTATTCGCTGTTCTGAAACTCCTAAGACACCACAATCACTTTCGATAGGCAGGAAAGCAAAGATCCTGAGGTAAAATAAATAGCCCCAAGCGCTTCTAGCTCAACGGCAGAGCAACGGACTCTTAATCCGCAGGTTCTGGGTTCGAATCCCAGGGGGCGCACAACTAGATTTTGAGCAATAGTTGATTCATCGAACTTCAGAGTTTCTGGAACTTCAATCAAGTGCAAAATCGGCGGTTGATTACTAGCTCATCGGACTTCAGCGTGTTTGACGCTTTCGTCAAATCGTTAGCGTGTTCAGATATCACAATTCAAGTGGCCTCAAGTCGCCGGTCCGCTAGTTGCAAAGATCTCAGTAAAAGTCACAGCTTCCTTGATTTTGAGCGAAATCGTGGTGACGGCGCCAATATAAAGGTTTGTGAACAAATCAAACAGCGCCGCCTTCACTATCTACAACGCTAATGAAATTTTTGAAGCTCTCGTTGGCCTAAAAGACGTTCGTGTGATCTCATATCGCAGAGTCGAAATCGACGTCTTTCTCATCATCGAACAGATAGTTACTAACCCTCGATGTCCAAGCTTATAAGATCTACCATTGGCACGATTGATGAATTTGGATCTATCGGCCCTTCGTATCGATTTCGTAAAGTATCAATGCGCACCTCTGCATCGGAGTTACATTGCCAGCTATGGAAATGCAAGTAGCCTGATGTCCAATCATAAAAACCGCAACCAACAGTTCCTAGCGGCAAACGCCTCATATGACGCTCCACGAAAATCCCGATTCGAACAATAGATTTCCTCTATTTCAACAAAAAACAGATACTTAGGAACCAAACCACTACATCCACAATCGCGACTAACAGAGACCTACCTGCGTCGCACCGTACGTAGCTTGTGCGACGGTGAACTGACCACCATAGGGAGAATCAAGTTGTTGAATCATTCCGTTACAAGAAAACGACGATACTGCGAGATATGACTTAGCCGCTAATACGGCCTGAGCATTCCAGTCAACGTTAAGGCTGTCAACAGCAGCCGTAGCTATTGCTGGCGGATAACCATCGCCGAACGAAGATGACAATTGTTGAATTAGTCCCGCCCGAGAGAATCCGTTTCCTAGCGATAGGTATTGCTGTGCCGACTGTATAGCATTCTGCTCCTGAAACGAAATAGCAGCTGTAGTAGTTGGTGCCGCCGTTGAGGTAGTCGTAGCCGGAGCAGCTGCAGTAGTTGGTGCCGCCGTTGAGGTAGTCGTAGCCGGAGCAGCTGCAGTAGTTGGTGCCGCGGCGGCCGCTTTAGTGGTCGGTGGCGCAGTTGCAGCAGAAGCAGCAGCCACCGCTGTCGTGGTTGGTGGCGCAGTGGCAGCAGAAGCAGCAGCCACGGCTGTAGTAGTTGGTGGCGCAGTTGCAGCAGAAACAGCAGCCACGGCTGTCGTGGTTGGTGGCGCAGTGGCTGGAGATACAGTAGTAACTTTGGATGTGGATTTAGACGCACTAAAGCTCTTAGATTGCGATGGACCTGAGGCAATATTAGCGACAATACCAATTACAAAAAAACCTAAAACGACGCTTATTATCTTATGTTTGCGAATCCAGACCATGAATTTCTCCTTTACCTTGATGGCAACCGTATCACTGGCATGTTCTAATAAGAACTTCTTATGTATCCGTGTTAGATATTTTCAAAGAACAAGGGTTCCCTTCGAAACAAACGCTGGATGAGACGGCGACGCTTTCGACTTCTTGATAAAATAAGCACACATAACCAAATTGGGAAATCACGAATATGCTCATCAAACAAATTGTCGCTCCTATACCATTGGTCAACAATGCCTTCTACGCCCAACTCAAACAGTCATCTGCATGATCGTTAGAATACATTTCCCGTTGCGCTCGGAAAATGTATCACTTGGAATCGACAAGAACCCGGATAAAAAGTTACCGCAACTTTATCTACATCAATGGGCTCAGCCAACTTGCTCACCGATTCAGAAATTAGGAAGATTAAATCGACGGCCATAAAAATGTACATCCCGCGCAACAAACAATTGCTGTGTCAACCTCAAAATGGTCCACCGAATAACAGTCAGAACGCAATTTATCATCGGTAGAGATAAAGCAAAAGTACACATAACTAGAAAAATCTCCCGTGCGACTATCGTCAGCAATCCGGAGCACCGATTCATTTGTTAGAAACGCAAAAATATGTGTGCACGAATAAAGTGCTGATTTCCAAAGTATCCATTAGAGCGAATGGCTATGTACGTACCCTCACTGGGCCTCACGCCTCGGATCGGTGGAAAGGTATGCATGGCATGGTGGCGCGTGCTTTTACAATTATTTGTGGAACTAGATGCGTTCAAATAGCTACCTAAGTATGATTGAAAACACTTATTCGTGCTTCTTTGGCTATTTCAGCCAGTGAAGACACAAGACTATAATGCCAAAGTTGATGTGCCACACACACAAAATATTCACTTCTCAGCACTGCCTAAGACACACATGCATAGCCACCTAAAACCTCCTAACAAAAATTGAGGACTTCCTTGAATAAGTCGAAATCTTTACGACATTTCGACAAAGTGACATCAAGGGACTTTTCGAAGCAACTGAGTATACCTCAACTTCCATCCCTGAATTTGACGAGCACAGTTATCCCAGGCAAAAAAATAACGGTCACTTGAATTGTCAACTAAATTGACCCGAAAATTTATCTAAAAAGTTACAAAGAACAGCCCGTATTGAAAGATAAAAAAGCCCTAAAACACGTTGACTAAAACAACTGAATTGGCCGCACTAGTCTATTCAGCTTGCAAAGTCCTAAGAGTTCGTCTCACTACCATGCCATATTGAAACGACCAAATTATCGCCTTCCATATACGAAAATCAAGTATCTTTAGCCCCGACAGTCTTGAAGATTTGCATTCAGATCGATCCGGTATCCATAGCTTCCTAACAGCACTAGTGGTAGTTTCTTGAACTCATTACGGTCATCACCCAAAATAACTAACGAACACCGCTAAACAAATCATGAACTAACATCGCTGAAGATATCACTCAAGCCTGAATTTAGGCCAGAGCCCTCCTTCAAATTTATAAATCGTTTGCGCGCACCGAATCGATCTTCATCTCTAAAGATCAAATTTATATGGTGGAAGGCTGTCAATTACAGCTTCCGAACTCCACTAGAGAGTTTGTACGGTTGATTGAACTCCCTCGATAACAAGACTGTCGATCCTCCACCGTCGTCAAGAGGGCGAAGCAGGCTGAATATAGTTTGACTGATTCGATCCCGAAGCGCAGAACCACGAAACCGTACCACAAGTCCGCCATCGTAAATTATTTATACAAATCGATAACAATATCTAAAAAATATGTCGAAAAGTTATAATATCGAAGATTCTCAGAACGAGATAACCAAAAAAAGCCACCTTTTTTTATGGAATCGTTGAATAGATTGAACTTCTGCGAATGATCGGCTCGAATCTTTTAATTTTAAGGAATGATTTGCCATGACGATACCGAAGGAACTCTTCACGCCAGATTTTAGGTTTTTAGATAGTGCTTCCTACGGCCTACTTCCGCATCCTGCAACCATTGCAATGCATCGCCAGATCGATCTATTTAGCCATGGGCAAGTAGATATCAAGGACTTCGACGCCATCGTCGTTTCTGCATTGGGCCATCTTGCGACTGCGTATGGCTGTTCCAACGATCATTTTGGAGCGATTGGACAGCTCGCAACCGCGAGCTCCATGGTTGCCCACTCGATACCCGTTGGCTCTAAGGTACTCATGGCAAAGGAGGACTTCACTAGCGTTTTATTCCCTTTTCTTGAACGCCAAGCTCAGTCGGAAATCGTTGTCGACTTTGTCCCGGCCAACCAATTGGTCAATAAGGTCAACCAGACATACACTTTAATTGCTGTTAGCGCAGTTCAATCGGCCACCGGATTTGTCATCGACCTCGACCGCCTTTCCGAAAAGGCAAACCGGTTGGGAGTTAAAACTTTCATCGATGCAACCCAAGCTGCAGGATGGCTACCGATGAGACTAGATGACTTTGACGTCGTCGCCGCCTCGGCTTACAAGTGGCTCCTCTGCCCTCGGGGAAGCGGATTTATACACACTACCGAAGAGGCTAGACATTGGCTCCGACCTACAATGTCATCGTGGTACGCCTCGGACTCGATCTGGGACTCGATCTACGGCCCTCCTTTGCGTCTCGCCAACGACGGCAGAAGATATCAGATATCCCCAGATTGGCTCTCGTGGGTTGGAGCCGAGCACTCCTTAAAGTTAATCTCGGAGATTGGAGTACGCAACATCTACAACCACAATGTCGAACTGATGAAACATTTATGCAAACTATCGAACGTAGAATTCAACGATTCATCGATCGTTAGCGTCGAATCCAACCTTGAGCCCGACGATCTGATTAAAAACGGAATCCGCGCCTCTCTCAGAAATGGACGCCTCCGCATCTCAATCCACTTATACAACTCTCAGGACGACATTGAGAAGTTGGCATCGCTCCTCAATTCAAAAAAATAGAATTTTCTAGGTACCGCACGCCGAATCTTTGAGTCGAGAAGTATCGGTTCTACTTAAAGACGATCGTGGAAAAAGTGTGGTAGCAACAAACCATCGAGGTCACATTAGTGCCCTCGATGAGTCGGAGTTAAACCTTCCCATAGCCTCTTTTTCGTATTTGCACCAAATACCCGAAAACTCGATAAGACCATCTTGAAGGATCTCCCTATGAAGTAGACGTCGTGACATTGCCAAAACTTTGGGCATCAGACAAACTGTCCAGTCATCTAAAGACCAAGTAACGAGACAACTACTATCGATCGACTCTACGAAGTGTAGATACAACTAATCCGCCAGCATATGAGGCACATTTGAAGACCGATCCGCTTGTCAAAGCGCCTTCAACTGCTCGATTTACAACATAGATCGCGCAATAAGTGACCAAAATTTGTGGTTTGAAAAACCCTCTTGTAGATTCTTAGATTGGGGTACAGCGTGATAAACGATAATCATTATGAAAGCGAACGCAATAAGCTGGCTAGGAGTTTCGCAAAAATTGCAAACGACTACGCCCAATCGCGGCCGACATACAGCGATTTAGGGTTGCTCAATGATGTACTAATCGGTCGCGATGTACTCGAGCTTGGAGCAGGAACAGGCCTCTTCAGCCGTTTGATCAGCTCAAGAAAGACCAAATCATTCTTCGCGACCGATCTATCTTTTGAGATGCTACTAGCTAACCGAGCTGCCCATAGTTCCAATAAGATCGCAGCGGTCGCCGAAAATCTACCATTTCAAAACGCTACTTTCGACACGGTCGCAGTAGCTCAGGCGGCACACTGGTTCGACCTTTTATCAGCTCCACAAGAGATTAGACGAATAATGCGCAACGGAGGAACACTCTTAATCATTTGGAATCACCGGGATAGCTCAAAATCCTGGGTACGTGCATTCGATGAAGCGGTCGACTCATACCAAAATAGGATCGTCACCGATGAGATATTGAAGGGATTCGAAGCGACTTCCCTCTTTGGGAAATTTAGTCACCGCTCTCTTCCTCTTTTGCACAGGGTTGAAGAAGTTCAGGCAAAACAACTGATTAATTCATTCTCTCCGGTCTCTACTCTCCCCGACAAACAAAGGGAATTGACCATCGAAAAAGCCCTTACGATTCTCCGAGACGCCCACCCCGGTTCCGCGTACTTTGAAATCCCCTACACAACAAACTATTTTTTTTCGAAAGCGAAATAATTCACATAAAATATAAAAACTGTCTATACAACTTGTTATAATTCAATTTAAGTTGTATAGACAGGATGTATAGATGATTGAGATTATTCCCGGTGAATTAGAACTTACCCACCTTCGATTAATCCATTCGGACCACGTCGAAGTATCTCTGGCGACTTCAGCTCGCGACCTGATCGATAAAAGCGCAGCTGCAGTGGCAGCAATTGCACGTAAAGGTGAAGCCGCCTACGGAATAAATACCGGCTTTGGTCGATTGGCGACCACTCATATCCCATTTGATCAGCTTGAACTTTTGCAGCAAAACCTGGTTCTCTCACATGCGGTAGGTGTTGGTAATCCAATGACCAAAGAGGTGGTAAGGCTGATGATGGTGCTGAAGATAGGTTCCCTCAGCCAGGGCTACTCAGGAATCCGATATGAAGTTATCGAGGCCCTGATAAGGCTATATAACGCCAACATTCTTCCTGTTATCCCCGAAAAAGGATCTGTCGGAGCTAGTGGCGACCTGGCACCATTGGCACACTTGGCTGCAGTACTCCTCGGCGTCGGAGAGGTGTACCACAACGATCAGGTCATTTCAGCAACCGAAGGTCTGAAGTTGGCGGGAATGACTCCAATTAAATTTGCGCCAAAAGAAGGGCTGGCACTCCTCAATGGAACCCAAGCTTCAACTGCGTTGGCGCTACACGGCCTCTTCCAAGCTGAGAACCTCTTCGCTTCGGCCGTAGTATCTGGTTCGCTTTCAGTCGAAGCTGCAGCAGGATCGACGGTTCCTTTTGATGATCGCATTCACAAGATAAGGGGCCATCGGGGACAGATTAAAGTCGCTGAGAAGTATCTGAAGATTCTGACTGGATCTGAGATCAACCTTTCGCATCAAGACTGCGAAAAGGTACAGGATCCATACAGTCTCCGTTGTCAACCGCAGGTAATGGGAGCAATCCTCGATCAGATCAACCATTGCGCCGCAACGCTAGCAACTGAAGCAAATGCGGTTTCCGATAATCCTCTAGTATTTTCTGAAACCCTCGAAGTGTTATCAGGCGGAAACTTTCACGCTGAACCAGTTGCATTCGCATCTGACATTCTTTCAATCGTTATCAGTGAGATCGGCGCCTTGGCAGAGCGCCGAATCGCACTACTTATTGATTCTTCGCTTTCGGGACTACCTCCATTTCTTGTACGTGATGGCGGAGTCAACTCCGGCTTTATGATCGCCCACGTTACGGCAGCGGCACTGGCGTCAGAGAATAAAACCTTGGCACATCCGGCCTCAATCGATTCATTACCTACTTCCGCAAATCAAGAGGACCATGTATCAATGGCTACCTTTGCCGCACGCAAAATCACCGATATAGCTGACAACGTAGCAACCATTCTCGCAATTGAATCCCTCGCTGCCATTCAGGGGATCGAGCTAAGAGCCCCTTTATCGACGACACCCACTCTCTCAAAGGTAGTTGAGATGGTTCGCAAGCTGGTACCTCACTACGCAATCGATCATTACTTAGCTCCCGACATTGTGGCTGCCAAGGGTTTAGTGGTCAATGGAGATCTTGCTCGAAACTACCCGGGTTGGACTCTGCAGAGTGGTCTCGATGGATAAAAGGGAAGAATCAAAGACCTTCTATTGTCAGATCAGAGAGTACATATCGAACTCAATCGATTCCGGCACATTTCAACCTGGCCAAAAGATCGACTCTGAGACGACGATAGCAAAACAATTCGGCGTAGCTCGAATGACCGCAAACAAGGCAATCAACTCCCTCGTGAACGATGGCGTTTTAGAACGCATCAAAGGTTCGGGAACCTACGTCAAGCGCAGGAACCACGACTATTCACTCCTGGAGATACATCCGATTGCAACGACAATCGCCGGCAGCGGAAAAGTACATCGGTCGGTGGTCTTATCCCTCCGATCTATATCCAAGGTTGAAGCAGAGCGCTCTGCCCCCGTGGCAGGGGTAGCAAACGACACTAGCAACGATCCATTTACGGAACTATTTCGCCGCTCAAATCTACCCGACCACTTATACCATGTCGAGATATTGCACTTCAGCGGGGATATCCCACTTCAATTTGAGAGTCGATTAGTAAATCCCGCAATTGCATTTGACTTTATCAAGCAGGACTTCAGAAAACTAACAACAACCGACTACCTCACCGAAGTTGCGCCAGTTGAAGCTGCAGCATTCAAGATTACTGCGCAAAGACCTACAACTCGCATAGCGCAATTGTTAGCGATAGAGGATGGCGGGTGGACCATGACGCTGCATCGAATAACTAACTCACAGGGTCAATTTGCATCTATCAGCGATATGTCCCACCCCGCCAAGTCATTCGCCTTCAGTGGCATCTACCAGATCTAAACCCACCACCGTCATAAAAGGAGTATCATGAAAAACGATCGTCTTGACCCTTCAAGAACCATTCGATCACCAAGAGGTATAGAGCTTCACTGTAAGAATTGGCAGATAGAAGCGCCTTTTCGAATGATTCAAAACAACCTCGACCCTGAGGTGGCTGAACACCCCGAATCACTAATCGTATATGGAGGAATTGGAAGGGCCGCACGCAATTGGCCAGCATTTGATGCAATACTGAATTCGTTAGTGGAACTAAATGAAGATGAGACCCTTTTGATCCAAAGTGGAAAACCGGTCGCAGTATTCAAGACACACAGCGCTGCACCCAGGGTCTTAATTGCGAATTCAAACATCGTTGGCCACTGGGCAACTTGGGAAAAATTTCACGAACTTGACCAAAAGGGTTTGATGATGTACGGCCAAATGACCGCCGGTTCTTGGATCTACATCGGAAGCCAAGGCATCGTACAAGGAACCTACGAAACCTTCTACGCGATAGCGAACAAGCACTTCAATGGGGACCCTGCTGGAAGATGGATCCTCACCGCCGGCCTTGGAGGAATGGGTGGGGCACAACCTTTGGCTGCAACTATGGCTAGATTCTCAATGATAGCCGTCGAATGCGACGAGAGTCGAATCGACATGAGGATCAAATCTCGTTATCTTGACAAAAAAGCACTATCTCTCGACGAGGCGGTAGTAATGATTAAGCAAGCAAAACTCGATGGTGTCGCGATCTCGGTAGGACTATTGGGAAATGCCGCTGACATCTTCGAGGAGATAGTCAACTCAGACTTTTTACCAGACGTCGTTACCGATCAAACGAGCGCACACGATCCCATAAATGGATACCTACCAAGCAATTGGAGTGTTGAAGAATGGAGGCGGGCCGCCAACGAGGATCCCAATGCGGTAGAGAAGGCTGCAAGAGCGACAATCGCCCGTCACGTGAAGGCGATGCTACGCTTTGCCGACATGGAGATACCCACGGTCGACTACGGCAACAATATCCGACAAATAGCATTTGAAGAAGGTATAAAAAGGGCCTTCGATTTCCCCGGATTTGTCCCCGCCTACATTCGACCATTATTCTGTGAGGGCTACGGCCCCTTCAGGTGGGTGGCACTTTCGGGCGACCCAGAGGATATTTACAAGACCGACCAAAAGGTCAAAGAACTCATTCCAGACGATTCTCATCTCCACAATTGGCTAGATATGGCTCGTGAACGCATAAGTTTTCAGGGTCTCCCGGCTCGAATCTGCTGGATAGGGGTGAAGGATCGATACCGAGTTGCAATGGCCTTCAACGATATGGTAGCAGACGGAACCCTCAAGGCACCGATAGTAATAGGCAGGGACCATCTTGACACCGGATCGGTGGCCAGCCCCAATCGCGAGACCGAGGCGATGCTTGACGGCAGCGACGCTATTGCCGATTGGCCGCTTCTAAATGCCATGACCGCAGTTGCCGGAGGAGCCACCTGGGTTTCGATGCACCACGGGGGAGGAGTTGGCATTGGCTTCTCACAACACTCTGGTGTTGTAATCGTCGCCGACGGAACCGATGAGGCTAAGGTGCGCCTAGAAAGGGTCCTATTTAACGATCCGGCGATTGGCGTAGTTCGCCACGCCGACGCCGGATACGAATTGGCAATCAAAACAATTGATTCGTCCGGGATCAAAGTACCACGCATTTGATAGCGGAAGGATTACCGAACCCTATGGAATCGATATCATCTCTAGTCAACTGTACAATCGCAGATTGCGACGCCAACGGAAATTATCGAGTTCGTCACAATGCATCGGTGACGATCCGCGATGGTTTGATTAGTGCAATTGAAGGGAAGAAGCCCAGCCGCACAGTGAACACGATCGACCTAGGGGGTCGTCTCGTTACACCGGGATTAATCGACGCACATACCCACTTAATCTACGGAGGTGACCGCTCCAATGAATTCGCGCAACGGCTAAGGGGCGCCTCATACGAAGAAATATCTAAGGCAGGAGGTGGAATCACTTCAACCGTGAGTAGCACGTGCAACCTCGATGACGACTCACTGCTGGAAACAACCAAAGGACGCCTCTTGAAGATGGCAGGTGGCGGTACAACCACCATTGAAGTTAAGTCAGGCTATGGCCTTACCTATCCCGATGAACTTCGTCTTCTACAGTTGATCAAAAAATTGAAGGAATGGTCTCCTATCACAGTGACCTCTACATTCTTAGCTGCACATGCACTACCTGCCCAGTACGAGGGAACCACGAGCCACTATGTCGAAGAGGTGATAAACGAGCGACTGCCAGAACTCCATCGCCTTGGCCTCTTCGACAAGGTCGATCTCTTCTGCGACGAGATCGCCTTTACCCTCGAGGACAGCCTAAAGATCATCGATTGGTGCAAAGGTAGAGGCGTCAACTTTAGCGTCCACGGGGAACAGCTAACCCATACTGGGATCGCTAGAGAGGCCTCATTGAGGGGAGCCTTGTCTGTCGACCACCTCGAGAGAGCCACAGTGGACGACATTGAGACGATTTCTTCCACTCAAACCGTCTCAATCCTACTTCCAGGAGCGTACTACTTCCTTCGCGAAACAGTGGCACCCCCGGTAAAAGCAATGATCGAGGCTGGATGCAAAATCGCGATTGCCACGGACCATAATCCGGGAACTTCGCCACTCTATAGCCTTCCATTAGCGATGAACCTAGCAGCCACGCTATTTCGCATCCCTCCCAATATCGCCTTGGCCGCTGTAACTCGTTGGGCCGCCCAAGCTCTCGGATATTTCGACAGAGGTTCGATCGAAGTCGGGAAACGGGCAGATCTTGCAGTATGGAATCTAGATCACCCAGATCAACTTTGCTATCGGATCGGATCCAACGATCTGGAATATATCTTTAGTGGCGGAAAAAGGGCACTTTAGTATGGGTATAAACTTTGAGAAATATGCAAAACGAGGAACTGACTATAGCCATCGAAGGCTTCGACTATTCGACTTCGTAGATGATAAAAGCATCACAGAGACTGCCGCTTATCTGGGGCAACCAGGCATCATAGGCTACCCCTTCGATCTTGGTGTAGCGAGGAATAATGGTCGAGTTGGCGCAAAAGACGGGCCAAACGAAATAAGAAGAGCAATCACGAATTTAGCTTGGCATAGTACAAGCGGACTTGCGGATCTTGGAGATATAGGTGACAATGCCACTTCTCTCAACAAAACACCAAGCTACTTTGATACAAGTGATCCAGTCGGATCAAGCCAATGCTCTCTTTACTTAGCTACTCATTCTGCGATTGAAGCTGGCTACTTCCCAATCGTATTGGGTGGTGGCCATGACCTCGCGGCCGCTACGACGTTAGCGGCAAATCTCTCCTGCGCTAATACAGGAAAAAGATGCGCCATCATCAACTTTGATGCGCACTTCGACCTTCGCAGAGCACCCCAACCCAATTCAGGAACAGGCTTTGCGCAGGCAGCCGGAAACTCCAAGGACTTAGGCGTACCCTACAGTTACTTCGCCCTAGGAATCTCTGAATCCTCTAATAGCGATCTACTTTTCGAAGTCGCAGCGGAGATTGAAGCAAAATACCTTTTGGATTTCGAAGTGGAACTTCAAGGGGATAAGTTCATCCAAGATATCATCGACTCTTACGATCACATCTATTTGAGCGTCGACCTCGACGGAATCGAATCCTCCTCAATGAAGGCAGTCTCAGCACCAGCTCCATTTGGGATATCGGTTAGTACCGTAGAGAGGCTCTTATTGAAGCTAGTTGCCAGCAAAAAGGTAGTAGGTGTTGACTTCGCCGAGTTCAATCCAAAATTTGACTCTGATACCATCTCCTCTAGAGTTATCGCCCGCCTATTTCATAGCGTCGCCAACCAGCAGGTTAGAAATTGTGGAGCTAGTACCGGGCTGTTCACTTAAAGGGATCGCATCGTCGGCGTGAGCTCAGTAGTTACAACCGCCAAGAGCGAACTCCTTAACAGGGCCTTGGTTTGGCCATCTTCAATCGATGAACCACTTTTATCGACGATATAGAAGGTATCAACTACATCGTCACCGATGGTGAGTGCCTTGGCGTGTGCAATATCTAGGTCCATGGAAGCAATTACGGCAGTTAGGCGATACAGAGTTCCTACTTCGTCCGGTCCGCATACCTCTACCACAGTCGCTCGATCAGAAGCATCGTCGTAGATTGTTACCCTCGGCGGAATCTTTGCCGACTCTGCCACACTTCGCCTCTTCCGAGAGTTAGAACTCGTCTTTTCCGCGATCCTTCGCTCGAGATAGGAACGATCGTCGATCGCCTTTCGAAGATCTACCTCGAAACGTGTCCAGTTTGTCTCTCGATTGAATGGCGAGACTACTTTTATTTTTTCTACCGCAATATCGCCACTGGAGTAGACGTCGGCGCTAACTATATTCAAGTTGTGGAGTGCTAGAGTTCCGGCGACTGTAGAAAAAAGACCCAAATGATCACAATCGGCGATATAAAGATAGTCGCCATCGTGACGTACGATGAGTGAATCGTTGAAGTTTTCTATGAGCTCAGCCTCGGCAGAACTCACTTCGCTTCCGGGCAAACTGAGAGAGCCATCTTTTAAATACCCCCGAGTTGACTGGCACAACTTTGAGATCAACTCCTCCTTCCAAGATGACCACGCTGCTGGGCCCGTCGCCCTAGAGTCCGCTTCAGTCAAAACCTCTAAGAGGTCCAACGTCGTAATGTCAACCAGTGCTTCAGCTACATCTTCAATCGTCTTTGGGTCGGAGATATCGCGCCGGGTAGCGGTATCGGCCAAGAGTAAATGGTGTACGACGAGCCGCTCGATGATGTCAACGTCAGAACCTACCAATCCCATTCGCTCCGCGATGGACCGAGCCACCTTGGCCCCCACTAGAGAGTGGTCACCATCCATCCCTTTTCCGATATCGTGCAACAGGGCCGCGATTATAAGAAGATCTGGACGCTTGACCCGCCTCCTGAGCTTTCCAGCTCCAACCGCTGCCTCAATCAGGTGGCGGTCCACTGTATAAGTGTGGTAAGCATTGCGCTGAGGCCGGTACCTAACGTGACCCCACTCAGGGATAATCTTGTCAAGAAGTCCATAATGGTCGAGTCTTTCCATAACTGCAATACCAGGCGCACCGGCTGAGAGGATAGCGATGAGAGAAGTCAGGGTCTGTTGATCCCAGGTCTGCGCAATGGGCTCGAGGCGCTCAGAACACATCTCCAAGGCATCAACGCAGATACCAAGGCCAAGCGCAAGCGAAGTAGCAGATATCCTCAAAATCACCTTTGCGTCATAGTCGGCCAAGGCTATGGGATCAATGCAAATCTCATTACCGTGGGAAAAGACACCTTTAGGGATAGATCCCCAGGCATCACCAATTGCCTTATGACTAATCTTTCGACTTTCGGCAACTCTAAATTTCTCCTCAAGCGACCTAGATATGAATCTTCCTGCCTCCGAGATCTGCTTCATCAACTCATCCGAGTCTCCAATTCCCAAGCTTTGAGCGATGTTATCTTGGTCCTGGAGGTTCAACCTATTTGAGGCCCTATCGGTACGAACTTGGAGAAGGTTCCTGACCCTAAGAAGGAGCTGAGCAGCCTCGTTCAATCGCGCATTCGCCTGTTCACCATTTGGATCTACCGAAAGAAGCTGTCTAAGAAGGACCACATCGCGAAGGCCACCGTGTGACTCTTTTACATCCGGTTCAAGCAGGAAAGCAAGCTCTCCCGAGTCCCTCTTACGCGACTCACTATTTTGACGCATAATGACGCGATATCGATCTAGGCGACTGGCAAAACGCTCCTGAATCTTTGAGACAAGAGTTGCGAACAAGAATTCATCACCGTAAACCAAGCGAGCATCTAGCATTCCGAAAAGGGCACGTGGATCAGCCTCTGCCACCCGCATAGCCTGGGCAATTGTTCTCACCGAGTAGTCAAGGCCAACCCTCGAATCCCAGATGGTGTACCATAACGATTCGGTGAAGTGCTCCACTGCGAGCCTTGGCTTGTGCAAAAGGAGCAGATCTAAGTCGGAGTGTGGCCCCAACTCTTTACGTCCGTAGCCACCAACCGCTATGACCGCAATTCCTTGAAAGCCCTGACAAAGACCACGAATAAAGTCATCCGAGGCATCAGTAAGTTCGGTCATCGTCGATACCTCTGACCAATCCGATTCAATTGCCATTCTTCGACGATCAAGAAACTGCGCTAAGAGTTCAGATCGCCTCGCTGGACCTACCATCTTCGCTTCCTCTCAAAGAGAACTTATCGACTCTAATTAAATAACTCGAGAGGGACCAAGGATTTAACCTCGACCCCTCTCTTTGATGCCAACTGAGTTGAAACTTCGCTACAATGCGTCGTTTCCTCTTTCGTTGGTCCTCACCCGAACTAGCTCTTCGACGTTGACAACCCAAACTTTGCCGTCGCCGATCTTATCGGTCTTGGCAGCTGCAACTATTTCATCTACGATGTCAAGAGCGGCTTCGTCGCTTACGACCACTTCGATCTTGAGTTTTGGAACGAAGGAAGTCTGATACTCAGCCCCTCGATAGACCTCAGTGTGGCCACTTTGCCTACCGTAGCCCTGTACTTCAGATACCGTCATTCCTTTTATATCCGCCTTAGCAAGGGTGTTTCGAACATCTTCAAGCTTGAACGGTTTAATTATTGCGGTTATTAGCTTCAATTGATCTCTCCCGCCTTCTTATGCACTTCTACGATCTCTTCGCCGAGATCAACTCTTGCAGAGATATGACCCCCTCCGGTAGCACCCGAAAATCCTCGCAGAAGCGACGATCCAAATTCGTATGCTGATTCGGCGTGCAGGGCCGTATCCATACCTTCAAGCTCTTCGTCTTCCTTGATCCTTAGACCCATGGTCTTGTCGATGATCTTGGCAATGATGTAAGACATAACGAAGGAATACGTCGCAGAGACTACCACTGCAACTAGCTGATGGAAGAGTAGCGATCCTCCACCTCCGTAAAAGAGGCCATTTACGCCGCCAATAGCTGAAGTTCCGAAGAGACCGATCAAGAGCGCACCTAAAATTCCGCCGACGAAGTGAACTCCGCCAACGTCGAGAGCGTCATCGAGACCCAACTTGAACTTGAGGCTAATTGCCAAGGCGCAAACGATACCCGCAGCAAGGCCAATAACCGTAGCACCCTCAATGTTTACAAAACCACAAGCTGGGGTGATGGCAACCAAACCTGCTACTGCACCCGATGCGGCACCCAAGGTAGTGCTCTTTCCACCCTTGATCTTTTCGACCAGAATCCAGCCGAGCATCGCCGCGGCCGTAGCGGTGTTGGTGTTGACGAATGCGTTGGCAGAGAGAACGTTGGCTCCTAAAGCAGAACCAGCATTGAAGCCGAACCAACCGAACCACAGCATTGCTGCTCCGAGGAGCACGAAGGGTACGTTGTGCGGTGGCATGGGCTCCTTTGGCCATCCACGCCTCTTACCAATCACCGCCGCCACAGCCAAACCCGCTGCGCCAGCGTTGATGTGAACTACGGTTCCACCGGCGAAGTCTTCTGCGCCAAGCTTGAACAGCCAACCAGTTGGAGAGAAGACCCAGTGTGCGATTGGAGCATATACCAGAATCGACCACACTACGACGAAGACTACGAAGGGGCCGAACCTCAATCGATCCGCAGTCGATCCAGTAATCAGAGCCGGGGTAATGACCGCGAACATCATCTGAAAAATAACAAATACAAGCGGCGGGATTGTTTGCGCCGCGGCGCCCGTGTAACCGGGCACAGTTTGATTCATGTGAGCTAATCCGAAAAAGTGGAGCGTTCCGATTATCCCGTTGCCGCCCCAGTCGGTTCCGAAGGCCAATGTATAGGTCAGAAAGACCCAGACGATACTCACTATGCCAATGGTTACATAGTTTTGCATCAGCATTCCAAGCACGTTCTTCGATCTAACCATTCCACCGTAGAAGAATGCCAAACCGGGCGTCATGAAAAGAACTAATGCGGAACTCGCCAATATCCAGGCTGTATCTCCGGAATTGTAGTGCATTTCCCTCCTTATTCCCAACAAAGACGCTCGTCGGCAGCACGCCATTGTGACCCGAAAAGCGAATGCCTACACGCTATTTAGAGCGTGTTTCAAGAACAATTCGATTTTGTTACTTCTCTGTTACGTGAATTGAGATTTAAAATTTATCCTTTGGACAATTTGTGACGAAGCAAAGGAGAGTCCTCGATTACAGAAGTGGGTGACAGAAATATGACAACAATAGAGCTCGAATCCAAGGTCTTTCGAATTGGGAGATGCCACGCTACAGTATCCCTAGTGAACGGCAACTCAATCGACGACGTTGAGGTCGTATCGATCTGTGGCGGGGCCGCCCCAACCCTCTGGCTCTCCAAGGGAGACGATGATATCTTCGTTCCGGTAGTTCAAGTTACAGAAATCTCCTCCATCTAGGAGATCTTCGGCACCATTGATAAGACCTAATAAAGCTGAAGGCTCCTCTCAATAAATTCACAACTTTGCATCACAGAATTGAAATACGAAAGCAAAGACGACGGAGAGTTTCGAAGGGAGTCAAGATGTGGTATGACGGATTCACTATGGGTGGGCCAAACCCATTTAGTATCATAGCGACATTCCTCCTTATGGTAGGGGTGTTCGGTGGAGGCGCCTACCTCATCGCAAAGTCAGTAACAGGCGACAAATTGCACTTCGGTTCATCACACCAATCGCAACCAAATCGACTCGATGATTCAGATCCCAAAGTAATTCTCGACCGCCGCTTCGCTAACGGAGAGATCAGTGTGGACCAATACAAGGAAGCGCTCGATCTTCTTGGCTATGGAAGCTTTGGAGCTCACAGTCCAAGCAGCGAAAGTATTTAGGATTTAGGACGAACCAGCCGTCCAATAAGTTCCCCCAAGGAAAACCAAAAACCCCAACCCAAAACCGAAGGCCGTACGTTCACCCCTACGTACGGCCTTCTTCTTTTGATAGGTTATCAAACTTGTGGACAGCCTTTACTTCGCTCCAACGAGTAATAAGGCTTTTAGTCATCGATCAAACAAACTTATTTACAACCGCACCCAAGCCGTCAATTGAAACTTCGACCACATCTCCCGACGTTAAAAATCGAGGGGGAGTAAAGCCTGCGCCAACCCCCGAAGAAGTTCCGGTGAAGATCAGGTCGCCCGGTCGTAGTGTTACAATCTGCGAAAGATAGCTAACTATATGATCGACCGAGAAGATATGGTTTTCGGTGTTCGAGATCTGTCTGACCTCGCCATTTACGACAGTCTTGATGCCCAGCCCTGACTTGTAGTCGACCTTCGAGGTGGGAACTATACCCGGGCCGAATGGGGTAGATGCGTCAAAAATCTTCCCTTGTAAAAACTGGCTTGTCCGTCGCTGAAAATCGCGCATCGAAGTATCGTTTCCTACGCAAAATCCACCAATAACTCCTCGGGCACCTTCAATAGGGACGTTCCTAGCCAACTTTCCGATTACTACAACCAACTCACCTTCGTAATCAGTTGAATTGCTCACGCTGGGAAGTGTGATCTGACCAAATGGTGATGTCAGCGAATCGCAAAACTTGGCAAAGAGAGTGGGGTACGTAGGTATCTCATGGCCCATCTCGAGGATATGATCTCGAAAGTTCAAACCTATGCATGCAACCTTTGAAGGTCTAGCAATCGGTGCTTCGATCGAATAGTCGCTCAAACTCCGACGTTCTAACTCTGCAGACTCATCTACTAAAGTGCCAAGGTCGTAGCCCGAGTCCATTAGCCCGTCGAGGTCCGAATAGTCCGTGAGGGCGATCTCCCCATCTCCGTGGTAAACACCCACGTACTTTAGACCATCATCTCCCCGCAGTTGAAGTAGCGTTCCAGCAACGATGTAGTCGCCATAATTCTCAGTCACGAAGTAACTCTCCTAATTAGTTGTGCCACCAAGCTCTACAGACCCATAATAGGGTAGGAAGTGAAAAGAACTTAAATCAAAAGAGCTTAAGGTGAGAGCTGCTCCTCACCTCGATACCAACCAGGGAGCAAAATTGAATTTCGAAGGCAAGATCAACTTCTTCTTTGATCCAACCTGTCCTTGGACATTTGTGGCATCACAATGGATTCGGCAGGTCTCTAACCAAACGCAACTACCAATCACCTACCGTCCATTTTCGCTTGCACTTAAAAACAAGGAAAATGACGTCCCTGAACCCTACCGATCGAGCCAAATGAGTGGGCTTTCTATATTGCGAATGGTTGTGAAGGTGCAAGCCTTAGAGGGCGCCCAGAGTAATTTAATCGGTGAACTTTATCGCCAATTTGCCAAGGAGTACCACCTGGGCGGAGACAAAGCAGTCGATCCCAAAGTTATCGCGAAGCGAGTTGGACTTTCAGAAGATGTCATCGAAGCAATATCAGATACTGCATTAGACTCGGCTATCGAAGACGAGATGAAGTTCGCCCTCTCCTTTACCGGCAACGATGTTGGAGTTCCGATAGTCGTGGTAGAAGTCAATGGAGACACCTTCGGCTTTTTTGGGCCAATTCTCCACCGTTTGCCAGACGTAGAACATTCGGTAAAGTTGTTCAACGCCTTAGTAGAACTAGCAGAGATCGAATGTTTTTCAGAGCTTAAGCGATCGAGAGCCCAGGTTGACGTAGGGTCCCACTTGGTATGAAGTAGTAATCGATTAGCTAACTCTTTTGGCGTCGCTCCAGAGACGCTCTAGATTGAAGAAGTCACGAGTCTCTTGGTCAAAGATGTGGACTACGAAGTCGCCGTAGTCCATCAAAACCCATTGAGCTTGAGCTAGACCTTCAATACTGAGTGGGCCGACGCCGAACTTCTCTTTTACGGCTCGTTCGACCTCTTCACTCAATGTTCGAATTTGACGGGAGTTGCTCCCAGTCGCTATCAAGAAGTAGTCTGCAACGGGAGTTATCTCCGAGATATCAAGCAATATCAGGTCTTCACCCTTCTTGTCGTCGATGGCTCCTCTTGCGGTTTGAACCGCCGACAGAGTCTCGTATTGCGACATCGCTACCGTCAAATCTCCTCCAAGGGAATCAAATTATCTTTCATAACCAGCCTAGCCTCTCACAGAAGCAACTGAAGTAAGGTCGTTCACCCGATCAAGATTAGCTGTAGAGTCGATGGCTAGCTATGAACTCTATTGTATGACGAGATACCAAAAAATCAAGGGGTCGACCATCAACCACCCTCTTTCTTATTTCAGTGGACGATACCGCGAGTGACGGTACTTCAACGAAAGTAACATTCCAATCCGACAACGCCTCTGGTTCAACGATTGCACCGGGCCTATTAACGACGACTAGTTCAACGCACTTCGCCAGCTCTTCAAACCGATGCCAAGTTGATAGGCCTGCGGCGGCGTCAGCTCCAACCACGAGCACGATGTCTGACTTCGGATCGAGACCCGCTAGCTCGTTAACGGTATCGACGGTGTAAGAACTACCGCCCCGACGGATTTCGATATCCGATGCCCGTAGGCCGTCGACACCTCTAACCGCATCTTCTACCAACCTAAATCGCATCTCCGCCGGAGTTATCGCCCTACTTCCCTCTTTTTGCCAAGGTGAATTAGAGACAACCAGAAGCAGCTCATCCAAGTCCGCCGCGACACGAGCGTTTACAGCCGCCACCAAATGGCCCACGTGAATTGGGTCAAAAGTTCCACCAAATATTCCAATTCGCCGTCTCCTACCAGCAATCACTTTCCGCTAAGCGCCTCTACGATCGGAGCAAATTCATCGACTTCGTTATCGTGGATAACGAAATAGTTGAAGCCAAACCGCTCTCGACGCTCAAGAAGATCTTCAATAACCTGCTCTTTAGGTCCAGTTACAACGATTGGCACACTTCTTGCGACATCTCCCGTCACTCCAAATATTGGCGCCATCTCATCGACGAACTTGTTGGCATCATCGCCTATTTTGACGATGAATGTGAGGGCTTGAATATCAACCTCTCCAAAACGATCACCGAGCTCAGCTTGGACTATTTCGATCCTTCTATCAAATGCATCAGGGCCCACTTCTGCGACTAACTCTGGCCCCACCGATCCAGCCGATAGATTTGCATTCACGCCTATTACGTCGCCAAACTGGCAGGCCAAGCGAAGCATCTTCGGGCCCCCTCCACCCACTAGAATCTGAGGACGTTCGACGCCAGCCTCTTTGGGAACCGATGCACCGTCAATTCGAAAGTGATCGCCATGGAAGGTCACAGCTTCCTCTTCAAAAGCCTTGCGCAAAATCTGCAATGTCTCGCCTAACCTTGCAATTCGAATTGAAGCCTTCTCCTTAGAAATACCACTCACCAGGTAGTCAGAGTCCTTCCAGCCAGCGCCTATACCTACTTCAACCCGACCGCCACTAATTATGTTCAAAGTTGCAATCTCTTGGGCTAATACCAGAGGGTGACGAAAGTCATTACAAAACACAAATGACCCAAGAGTTATAGATTTCGTCACCATAGCCATTGCCGTTAGTCCGGCGATAGGTGAGTATTGATCGCCTCCCAAGTGGTCGGGAATTCCTACCGAATAAAAACCAAGGTCCTCTGCCTTGCGACCGATCTCGCAAAATGCGGCCACAGACTCTGGCTTTTGTGAGATCTGGACGCCAAACTTGAAGCTTCTCATACCAACCCTTAAATAGATACATGGCCTATCCTATAAGGGGTACGGATTACGAAATAGTCGGTATATGAAAAGATACTGACGCCAATGGCTTCGAAGTAAATTCCGAGCCTGGCAATTTCGAGTCATGGGAATCCGAATGTATTTTGGCGAGGTGTGGTAGCTAGATGGAAGAACGAAGTTGGACACCAGAGTCGTGGAGAACGTTACCAATCTCCCAGCAGCCTGAGTGGGAAGATCTAAACGCTCTTTCGCTGGTAGAAAAAGAGCTTCAGTCCCTTCCTCCGCTGGTCTATCCCTCGGAGATAAAAGAATTACAGCTGCAAATGGCAAAGGTCGCAAAAGGAAAGGCTTTCGTTCTCCAAGCCGGAGACTGTGCCGAGTCTATGGTCGACTTTAGTGCCAACGTCGTAAAGAACAAACTACGTGTCATCCTTCAGATGGCCGTTGTTCTAATGTACTCCTCGGGGGTTCCAATCATAAAGCTGGGTCGGATAGCTGGCCAGTTTGCAAAGCCGCGTTCATCCCCCTTTGAGGTAGTCAACGGAGAGGAGCTTCCCGTATTTCGTGGCCACAACGTAAATGGGGACGAGGCAACATTAGCTGCTAGACGCCCAGATCCAAGCAGACTTCTATCCGCATATCGACAATCTTCTGCGACATTGAATCTATTGAGATCGCTCACAAAAGGTGGCTTCTCCGATCTAAGCCAAGTTCACAATTGGAATCAAAAATTTGTCGCAGAATCCGACGAAGGACAACGCTACGACGTCATTGCTAAAGAGATTGAGCGAGCCCTAAAGTTCATGGCCGCGTGCGGAATCGACCTGAATCGAGAAGAGAGCCTACGCAGTGTCAACTTCTGGACCAGCCATGAGGCCCTTCTGCTTGGTTACGAAGAGGCGTTGACAAGATTCGATCGCGCAAGTGGCACATACCTCGATCTTTCGGCTCACTCGGTTTGGATTGGCGAGCGAACCCGAGAACTTGACCACGCTCACATCGAGTTCTTCAGGGGAATAGGTAATCCGATAGCCTGCAAAGTAGGGCCCAAAGCGGACCCCAAAGAAGTTATACAGATATGCGAAACCTTAAATCCAAATAGGGTTCCCGGTCGCCTAACTCTGGTGTCGCGGATGGGTGCAGAGAACGTAGAATTCAAATTGCCGGCAATAATCAAGGCAGTCACGGAGGCAGGGCATCCAGTAATTTGGTCCTGTGACCCGATGCACGGCAACACTTTCGTCTCTGAGAATGGCTTCAAGACACGAAACTTCGAGCAAGTAATGTCCGAAGTTGCCGGCTTTTTCAAGGTTCATCGCAAACTCGGTACTTGGCCCGGTGGATTGCACGTGGAACTTACTGGAGAAGACGTCACCGAATGCCTCGGAGGCTCACTAACTATCAGTGAAGAGGATCTTGATACCGCTTACAATACGATATGTGATCCTCGCCTAAATGCACGTCAAAGCCTAGATTTAGCCTATAGAGTTGCTGAGCTGTTAATTTCAAAGTAGTACCAAATTTAATCTTATGTATATATTTTCATAAACTGTTCCTAGATTCCTTTGTTCAGATACCGGCAATTAGTGCCGATAATAGCTTTATCGCGCAATTACCACTAGCGACTATTTCGCAAGCTTACAGACATAAGTTATGAGCGAGGAATTTAGGGATGAAGAGGTCTAAGAGAAAACTTGCGTACGCGCTTGGAGCGAATTTTGTCGCCGCAACTGCATTGGTGACGATAGTGCCGTCAACTTCGGCGCATCTTGCGTACATCGCACCGCTACCATCGTCCGCACTCACCGCCGCTGCTCAAACCAGTGGCTACAGAATCGTAACTTCAAATGGAACGGTATACGCACACGGAAGCAGCCGCCTATTCGGCGATGCACATAGCCTTTCGCTATCACGACCTATCGTTGGTTCAGCTTCCACACCCGACGGCCTCGGGTATTGGCTGGTTGCATCTGACGGCGGGATATTCGCATACGGCGACGCTCAATTCTACGGTTCGACCGGATCCATTAAACTAAACAAGCCAATCGTTGGAATGGCGTCGACACCCGACGGCAAAGGATACTGGCTCGTTGCATCTGACGGCGGGATCTTCGCATACGGCGACGCTCAATTCTACGGTTCGACCGGATCGATGGCTCTCAACAAGCCAATCGTTGGAATGGCGTCGACACCCGACGGCAAAGGATACTGGCTCGTTGCATCTGACGGCGGGATCTTTTCCTTCGGCGACGCTCAATTCTACGGTTCGACCGGATCCATTAAACTAAACAAGCCAATCGTTGGAATGGCGTCGACACCCGACGGCAAAGGATACTGGCTCGTTGCATCTGACGGCGGGATCTTCGCATACGGCGACGCTCAATTCTACGGTTCAACAGGCGCCATGACCTTAAACCAACCAATAGTTGGCATCTCGGCAACGGCAAGTGGCGCAGGATACTATCTGCTTGCAGCAGATGGAGGAATATTTAACTTTGGCGACGCGCCCTTCCTTGGATCGCAGGGCGGTTCCCCGCTTCCAGCACCCGCAATTTCAATAAACTCCACTGTTGCTTCGGTAGCAACGGCATCTGGGTCGGTAGGTTTTGACGTCTCGAACTACCAGTGTGGATATACCGCCTCCCCTTCGGTCGGTAGTTTTGACATCATAGAGACGAGTGGATGGCCATTCGGGGCTGCCAACCCTTGCATACTCAAAGAGGCATCTTGGGCTAACAATAACTACGAACTGTATATGTTCATGGCACTTCCAATTGACTCCACCGGCAACTGGCAAAGCGGTACCCCCACTACCGAATACCAAAGCGGGCCCCAGACTCCAACCACTATCGCGAATCAAGCTTACGACTACGGCTGGAATGCAGCGCAATATGCATTTACGGTTGCCGGAAGTCAAGGGGCGTCATCTACCATTTGGTGGATTGACGTGGAAGGCGCTGGAAGTTACTGGAGCAATTTTCCAGCGTTGAACACCGCTGCAATTCAGGGGGCAGTTGACTTCTACAACAGTAAGGGACTCCTAGCCGGAATCTATAGTGGCCACGCTACAACGTATGCGTCAATCACGACAGGCTCCACATCAGGTGCCGGAGCAACAATCACCAATTCAGGCGGGTCTCCGGTTCCACTCTGGTTCTACTCAAGCTTCGGCGCCACCGCCTGCACTAACCTCTATAACTCTGACGGCTCACGTAATGCATTCGCCGGAGGCGTTCCATGGTATATCCAGTCGTATCCAAACAACTCCATCGATATCGATTACGCTTGCTGAAAACCGAACCTTGCATAACTCAAAGTTATGCAAGGTTCCGCCACAACCAAACTTGATCAAAAGCAGGGCGCTTAACCTACAATTTCGCTTACCTGAATAACCGGACTTATGTTTGTGTAATTTGGGATATCTGCGAGCACTGCTCGTGTTTCTTCACTTCCCATTGCGGACTTGTAGGCGTCGACTGAGGGGAATTCAAAGTGAACCGCGGCAACATACGGCCCCTCGATCCCACGCTCTATCTGCCATCGTTCCAATCCCCACGACGAAGCCGCCAATGGAACGTGACGATCCTTGTAGTAACTGTGGTCGAAGGTTGCTCCCTCGCCATCCGGGTAAAATACGCTAACTTTAATCATGACCAGATGTTATCGCATCTGGTCATGCCACGGTGAAAACACAGATAAGTTTCGTAGATTACATAGGTGAAAGTTTCGGAGCCACAAGAGCCTACGTGAGTGAGTCTATGAAAACTTCCAACTGTCGTAAATTGCGACACTCAACAACTCGATCTGCATACTTCTGATAGTCGCGAACAATTGAATCGCCACTGTTCCAGTAGTTGGCAGGCTCCGGATTCAAAAAATACAAACCGCGGCTACGTCTTCGCATCTCAGCCATAAGTTCCGCTCTGGAGGCGTGGTAGTTATTACGTGCATCGCCAAGAATTAAGATCGTCGACTTCTTTGTCAGATCATCTAGATACCTTGATGAAAATTGTTCCAGCGCATGACCATAATCGGTATGTCCATCGAGATGTACTACCTTAGCTTCGGTGTTGATTAGGCGAATCGCCTCTTCGATCGAAGAGCTTTGGGAGAAAAAGTCGGTCACCTCATCGATGGCATCGATAAAGACGAATGCACGCACCTTTGAGAAGTTCTCCGAAAGCGCGTATACCAATTGCAGAGCAAACCGCGCAAAAGATGCCACTGACCCTGAAATGTCGGCTATCACAAAAATCTCCGGCTTGGACGGCCTCCTCTTACGAAGGTGCATCTCAATCGGAACACCACCGTACCTCAATGACTCCCTAAAAGTCTTTCTGAAGTCAAGCTGACTTCTCTTCGCTCGCCTAGCGCGCCCCGAAATTCGAGCTCGAAGTTTCGATGCAAGTGGCCCAATTGCATGACGGATCTTTTCTATTTCATCACGAGACGCCGAAATGAAATCTAGATCCTGAGGTAGAGTCGGCTTGATCGTCTTGGCTACCGCCGTCGCCCCCCTATCTTCAACCAAAATCCTTCTAATTTCGTCTTCGAGAGAGTCCTTTAGGGACGAGACGAGATCCTCAACCTTGTCGTTAGCTATTACTTTTGCAACAGAACTCAACTGAACACCTTCTTCAGGTCGAAGTGCCGCGTATATAGCATCAAGGTTGAGCTGTTTCAGTGTTCTGTAACTGTAGTAAACTCCCGATACGCTTCTACCTCGTTCAATTCCAGCGTATCGCGCTACTGCAATTCTTACCAGGCGTGCAAGTTGTTGGGCGTCGCCACCCTTTAGGGCCTCGATCATCATCTCGCGGAGACCATCAAGATCTACTTGGTCCCCAAAACTCATTCCCTCTCCACTTTCGGATTGATCACGATCAGGGGAGTCGTCCGCTTCGAAAAAATTGCTGCGTCGCGAAAAGAAGATATCGAAGACTGTATTAAATACTTTTCGGTGCGACTCATTCTTTACCATCGTTGAAAAGAGGGCCACGCGAAGTTGCTCTCTGTCTACTGGAGAGATAGCTTCAATTGCAAGTGTGGCATCTACCAATTCCGTCATCGAAACTGGTACCCTAACATCCCTAAGGAGACGAGAGAACTCCACCACTGCATCGTAGAAATCGTCGAACGTTTCGCTCACGCTAGCTTCGCGATCGCCTTGTCAATATCACCTTGGTACTTGAGCAAGACGTTGATGGTTGAACGTACGACGTCATTATCCAAGGTTGGTGCTCCAAGTGAGATCAGGGTAAGTGCCCAATCTATCGATTCTGAGACCGAGGGGGACTTCTTTAGGTCAATGCCACGCAAAAAGGCTACGTAATCCGAGATCTCCTTGGCGAGCGATTCGGTCAATCCCGGAACTTTCATCGTCAAAATGTCTTTTTCTCGCTCCCGGCTCGGGTAACCGAGGTACAAAAATAGGCACCGCCGCTTTAGTGCCTCTGATAGCTCTCTGGTATTGTTGGACGTCAAAATAACCAATGGCATAGAAGCCGCTTTAATCGTCCCAAATTCAGGAATTGTCACCTGAAAGTCACTTAGGACCTCCAGAAAGAGTGCCTCGGTTTCAACTTCAACTCGATCAACTTCGTCAACGAGCAAAACCTTTGGATCAGCTCCCGAGATCGCATGAAGCAATGGGCGCTCAAGCAGAAATTCGGCTGTGAAAATATCTCCCCGAACGCCGCTCCAAGACAGGTCATCGTCGCCATTTTTAGCGCTTTGTATTCGCAGCAACTGTTTGGAGTAGTTCCACTCATAGATCGCCTTGGCATCGTCAAGGCCCTCGTAACACTGAAGACGAACTAGTTCACGCGATAGTAGTCGCGAAATTGCCTTTGCTAATTCAGTCTTGCCAGTTCCGGCGGGACCTTCCACCAGAATAGGTTTTGCGAGGCGATTTGCCAGAAAAACCGTGGTGGCAATCTCTCGACTTGGAAGGTAGTCAACTCCACGCAAACCCTCTTCAACCGCGTCAATCGTGGCCAGGTAGCTACTATCGCTAATCGACAAAATCTCTGTCCTCACATTCAAACGGGTGCTAGCGAATCTGCCCGCACCCTAAAATCACATACTTCTCTGTAGTTAACTCACGCAACCCCAAAGGACCTCTAGCGTGCAGTTTTTGGGTGCTAATTCCTATCTCTGCACCAAGGCCAAGCTCGTTACCGTCGACAAACCTCGTTGACGCATTAACCAAAGTTGCAGCAGCATCAACATCTTCCACGAATCGCTGCGCGTTGGAGAATTCATTAGTTACAATGGCCTCACTATGACCAGTTCCGTATCGCTCGATATGGAGAATTGCCTCATCAATCGATGGTACTACTCGTACTGCTAGAACAAGATCTAAAAACTCATTCGCCCAATCTTCTTCCGCTGCAACCTTGGCATCCGGTAAATAGCTAAGGACAGTTTCGTCCCCACGGATCTCCACGCCTTGAAGGCTTGAAGCACTTCGATCAAGAAACTCTTTTGCTATCGACTCATGAAGAAGTAGTGTCTCGGCCGCATTGCAAACTCCAGGTCGAGACATCTTTGCATTTTTGACGATAGATATCGCCATTTCGATATCAGCACTTGCATCCACATAAATATGACAATTACCATCACCATCGATTACATATGGAACAGTTGCATTCTCTTTGATCGACTGGATTAAGGATTTGCCGCCGCGTGGTACCAGTAAGTCAATCAAACCATCTTGACGCATAAACTCAATTGCGCTTTTACGATCGGTAAATGGAATAAGGGTGATTGCATGGCGATTAATTCCAACCTCCTCCAACGAATCTTGAAGTAGCGATGTGATGTAACTGTTGGAATGAATCGCAGTTGACGAGCCTCTAAGCAAGGCGACGTTACCTGACTTGATGCACAACCCCGCGGCATCCGAGGTTACGTTTGGTCTATTTTCATAGATAACTGCCACTACGCCTAGGGGAACTCTGACTTTGCTTACTTTTAAACCATTTGGTCGTCGATAGCCCCGAGAAATTTCACCAACTGGATCTTCTAAGAGTGCAATCTCGGTAAGTTGCGACGCCATCGAGTGTACCCTTTTCTCATCCAATCGCAGGCGATCCAGGGCAGTGGCGCCCATTCCAGCTTCGGTAGCTAGCTTGAGGTCAAGTCGGTTCGATTCAATTATCGATTCGATGTTCTCAATTAGACGATTCGCCATCGATAGAAGTGCAGCATTTTTCATCTCTGAAGTCGCCGACCTAAGAGATGTGCGCGCACCTCTGGCAAGCAAACAATAATCTCTAACTCCAGCCATAGACTCCATCCAACTCTCCCTCAAGCCAAAATTACCATCTCATCGCGGTGCAAAAATAGTGGAGAGGCATCAACTTCTACACCACGGCGAGCTTCGATCACTATAGATAGTTCCTTGGACGAAAGCCGTGCCTCACCCTTTGCGACCACAACATTTGAGAGGTCTCGTACCTCAACCACTGCCCCACCGTCGAAGTCGCCTTCAAAAGATGCTATCCCAACCGAAAGCAGGGATGAATTTCTCTCCACTATCGCCCTCCGGGCACCTTCGTCGACGTAGACAACTCCTTCAGTTGGACGGGCAAATGCAATCCACAACTTCCGAGCAGAGAGGCGCCGTCTTGATTTCGACACCCAAGTCCCAGAACCACTGCGACGTTCCAAACCATCGCCAATAGATCGAGGATTAGCCGAAGAGGTGATAAGAGTCTCAACGGAAGACCAGGCTGCAATTCGAGCCGCCATTAGCTTGGTAGCCATGCCGCCGCTACCTCGATTGGATCCTGAGCCTCCAGCTACTTCGGCTAATTCTCGAGAAACCTCTTCAACTTGTTCAATGAGGGTCGCATCTTCACTGAATCTAGGGTCCGCCGAGTACAGTCCATCCTGATCGGTCAGGAGAATGAGACGCTCCGCCCCCACGAGCCCTGCCACAAGGGCAGCTATACGATCGTTATCACCTAGCCGGATTTCGTCATCGGCAATTGCGTCATTTTCATTCACAATTGGCAAAACCCCAAGCTCTAGCATCTTAGTGAGGGTCGCTTTAGCTGAAAGGTACTGACGTCTTTCCATGAAGTCAGATGCAGACAGTAGGATTTGCCCAACCAAAATCTTGTACTTCGAAAACTCACGCGCGTAATACGAAAAAAGTTCACCTTGCCCTACCGACGAGGCGACTTGAAGAGTTTCGATGTCGCTCGGTCGCGACAACCTTCCCATCTTTCCAAGACCAAGAGCAATAGCACCTGAGGTTACAAGAACGACCTTATGACCGCCTGCAATAGCGGAGTAGACCTGTCGAATTAGGTCGTCCATCACGAGGTGGTTTACCCCAAAATCATCGTTAGTGACGGAAGAAGATCCAACCTTGACAACTAAAAGCACATCTTCACCTCTTCAAAAACCCCTCCACTACCGCAACCATAAAGCGTCAGTCTCGATAGTAGTCAAAAACAAAGTTGGCGATTCTAACCTCGTCACCATCGGTAGCTCCTGCTCGATTCAACTCTCGGTACACACCAAGATGGAATAGTCGAGTCTGAATGTACTCTAGGGCATCAGGGGTGGTTACGTCAGAGAGCGCCACCGCTCTCTCAGCCACGCGACCAACGACCCTAAACTGTCCGTCACCCTCTTTAACCACCTTAAAACCATCCGCAGAAAGAGAGATAACAATCTCTTCTTCATAGAGCGAGACGGGGGTGGACTTTCGCGCATCAGATACCAAGTTGGCCATCTTCGAGATGAGTGGAGCCACGTTTGTTTTATCGATTGCGGAGATCACAAAGTCGACTTCGAGGCCAAAGTAGGTGGAGGTATCGGCAATGATGTCCCCATCAAGAAGATCGGCCTTCGAAATTACTACTAAGGAAGGACGCTCAAGCAGGTTAGGCATATAGTTTCCAAGTTCGTCACGAAGAATTTGGTACTGCCGCGCCACCTCAATTCCTCCTTGCTCACCTCCGTCTAGGAGGAAGAGCAAGACCCTTGATCTCTCGATATGGCGCAAGAATTCAAAGCCCAAGCCCTTGCCTTCTGAGGCTCCCTCTATGAGGCCTGGAATATCCGCAACGACAAACTCAATAAAGTCGCCGGTTCCACCATATCGGACAACACCTAGGTTTGGTTTCAATGTGGTAAATGGATAGTCGGCGATCTTAGGCTGAGCCCGAGAGATGACCGAGATCAAAGTCGACTTTCCAGCGTTTGGAAATCCCACCAGTGCGACGTCAGCTTTAAGTTTAAGCTCAAGATTGAGCCAGAACTCCTCGCCGGACTCTCCTTGCTCGGCGAAGGAGGGTGCACGGCGCTTATTCGCCAAAAAGCGAGCATTTCCTCTTCCGCCCTCACCACCCTTCGCGGCACGAAATCTCATGCCCGCCGTATGCAGGTCACAGACTATGTCACCATCCATGTCACGGACGACTGTGCCGGTTGGCATCTTAACTACAATCGTCTTTCCACGATGGCCGTGCCGAGCCTTGCCCATGCCGTGAGAACCACTATCGGCTTTGCGATAAGGCTGGTCCAAAAAGCTAAGGAGGGACACCATCTCGTCCGTTGCTTCAAGGATCACATCGCCTCCGTCGCCGCCGTCGCCTCCGTCTGGGCCACCCTTGTCAACGTGTGCCTCGCGTCTAAACGAAACCGAACCGGCTCCGCCGTCGCCAGCTTTGACGTGCAACTGAGCTCTATCAACAAATCCGGACATAAATTATCCCTAAAACAAGTAGAACTCCGCACAAAGCGGAGTTCTACACTGACAAACCAAACAAAAGTAGGACCTACAGGACGTCCACTAGACGACGACCCTTTCGTTCTCCAAACTTGACGGTACCAGGAGCCGTTGCAAACAGAGTGTCATCGCTGCCGATTCCGACGTTAACTCCAGGATGAAACTTCGTGCCCCTCTGGCGAACCAAGATCGAACCCGCAGTTACATTCATTCCGTCAAACACCTTGGCGCCTAGACGTTGCGCTTGTGAGTCACGACCATTACGGGTAGACCCACCACCTTTAGTTTTCGACATAACCTACTCCTTAGAAGATGAAGCTAATATCCCGAGTAAGACTTTCCAACTAGAGAATCTCACTCGAAAAAATCTTTGTACTACTTGACGATCTCTAAGACCTTGACAAGGATGTACTTTTGACGATGGCCAAAGCGACGACGGTTGTTGGACTTATTCTTATAGACAAAGCCGTCAACCTTTGGCCCCTTTGCGAAGCCAATGATCTCGCCCTTCACCTTTGCGGACTCGGAAGGATTAGTGTCTACACTTCCCTCATCCACAACGAGAATTGGGTCAAATTCAACCGAGTCACCAATTAGGCCGTCAAGCAGTTCGAGGCGAACTGAATCACCGACTGCTACTTTTTCTTGCTTTCCGCCAGACTTGATAACTGCATACATAGGGATAACATCATAGCAGCTAGTTAATTGTCTTCTACATCTTTATACAACAATCCGCGACCTTTACACACTGGGCAGGTCTCCGATAGCGCCTCGACCATACCTTCACTGATACGCTGACGGGTCATCTCCACCAATCCTAAGGACGAAATGTCATATACCTGAGTCTTAGTCTTATCTCGCGCGAGAGCACTCTTCAGAGCCCTTAGAACGTCTTCCTTGTTGGCCTCGATCGTCATATCTATGAAGTCGATGATGATAATTCCGCCAATGTCCCTAAGTCGTAATTGCCTTGCGATCTCATCTGCGGCTTCCACGTTTGTCTGGTGAATCGTCTCCTCGAGTGAAACCGTCCCCACATTGCGCCCAGTATTGACATCGATTACAGTAAGGGCTTCTGCTCTATCGATTATTAGATAACCCCCCGAAGGCAGCCACACTTTTCGCTCTAACGCCTTGTGTAGCTGTTCGTGAACCATATGAGCTTCAAAGATGGGCATGCCCTTAGCTTCAGTGTCGTAGTATTCAACACGATCCGCCAGTTCAGGCGTAATACTCGAAACATAGGAGTAAACCTCTTCGAAGATTTCACGATCATCGATAACAACGCCTCGGTAGTTGCGATTGAACTCCTCACGGATAACCCTTACTGCAACATCTGGTTCAGAGTAAAGGAGAGTCGGAGCGTGGGAGCTCTTTGCTTTCGCCTCGATAGCCTTCCACATCTCAACCAACTGAGTTATATCCCGCTCAAGCTCATCGGCTGAAGCGCCTTCAGCGGCCGTACGAACAATTACACCAAATCCCTCTGGCTTCAACTCACCTAGAATTCGACGGAGCCTCTTTCTCTCATCGTCGGGCAGGCGCTTCGAGATGCCGTAGCTATCTGCATTTGGTACAAGAACAACAAAACGGCCCGGTAAAGATACCTCTTGGGTTAGGCGAGCTCCTTTAGTTCCAATCGGATTCTTGGTGACTTGGCACATCACCACTTGACGCGGTCTAAGTAGATTTTCAATGCGAATATCCCGCATCGAGGATTCACTCAAATCCTCGCGGTCAAATCTGACGTCTCCTCGGTACAGCACGGCATTCTTGGATGTGCCAATATCTACAAACGCGGCTTCCATTCCCGCCAATACATTAGTTACTCTCCCGAGGTAGATATTTCCGTCGATCTCATTGGGATCAGCCCCGACCCGAGAGACGTACATCTCCATCAAGGTCCGACCTTCGCTAACTGCGATCTGTACGGTCTTTTCGGTCTTATGGACGCTCATAAGATAACGTCCAAGCGGTCGGCCATTACGCGTACGGCCTATCCGCTGATTCGCGCGTCGATTTTGTCGGGAATCGGTTCTTGTCTCATTTGCCAGTTTGGTTTCGACGCTTAACCGAATTGGGTCAACTTCTCCCTCAGTTCGTACTCGCCCTGGACGACGTCTCCTTGGCGAAACCGCACCGGGAGTTCTCTGGCTCTCATCGCTTCCTGCAACTGAGAAATCCACCTCGACTCTTGATACTTCTCCACCGTCAACTACCGAAGCACCTCCTCCGCGGCGACGATTTCTCGATTGACTGTTTCGTTGATTCGGCTGAATAGGAGATCCGGGCAAACGATCTTCAGATACAATGCCTAGACTCAAATCTTCACTAGGGGTCTTCTTCGCCTCTACAGGGTCGGTAGAGTTTGCCGGAGAGTTCGGCCTCCGCCTATTGCGTTGTCGGCTATTCGATTGGCGTTGCGGTCTACCACCGGTTGCGCCTTCCTCAGTAGTTGCCTCATCAGATCCACTTTTGGCAGAGGGCTTTGGCGAAACTTTTGTAGGTTCAAACGAAAACGGTATTACCTCAACTTTTGGACGATCATCACCGCTCTTACCCCCATTTACGCCACCATCTGCCCCCACGCCGTCGGACCGGTTCGCGGCCGAGCGCGAACCATTATTTTCTTCACCATTAACCATCGGTCAAAACTTCTTTCGAATGCAACGCCGTCTTTCTTCGCTATAACTAACGGCGAGAGGACGACTGAATCACTTTTACTTGAATCACTCACTAACACGAACCCGCGGTCATAACCACAATCGTTAGGAGAACTAGCTATTGACTCCGATGGGGAGGGGGCGCCACATGGTTCCAACTTAAGAATCATCCGATTCAAAAACCAAAAAACCGCAACTATTAAAGGAGTGAGAGCTACCGCTCCCTGCAACAAAGTCATTAACTCTGAGTTTAGTGGACCCAGCGCCGCCTAGACAATGAAAATTTGGGGACTGATTTGCTTTATCCTGCGGTAGTGGAGCTGGTTGAGGATTTTGCAGTAGTCGTCGAGGTTGTAGTCGAAGACGAGACGCCGTACCTCGCATACGTTGTTGCGCCTGCAGGGATATGCGGAGTTGAGAAGACCGGAGGTGAAATCGGGTGAGCCATTAGATACTCGAACATGCGCCTTGCCACCGGTGCAGCTGCAGAGGCACCAAATCCACCATGGTCGATTACTACCGATACCACGTACTTGGGGGCGGTCGTTGGTCCGAATGCAACAAACCACGCATTTGGCTCAAAGCCATTTACCGATGCAGTACCTGTCTTGCCCGCAAGTGGATATTTCGATAGGGGAAATCCCTGGAATGCACCATAGGCTGTTCCGCTCGGATTCGATATTACGCCCTCTAGCCCAGCCATTATTGTACTGCGATCCAGCGGAGACAATTTAACGGTCGTGGCAACTTGGGGTTTGACCCTCCTCACCAGGTGGCCATCTTGATTTACTATCCCCGCGACCATCTGTGGAACATACCTAGTTCCACCATTCGCAAAGGTAGCATAAGCATTTGCCATTTGGAGAGGAGTAACGACTGTTTCACCCTGACCGAACGCCATTTCAATCTGATCTGCCGTGTACCAAGTATCGTACGGGTAAGCCTGCGGATATTTATTGTGAAGTGCAATTCTCAAACTTTGGGAGTCCACCAATCCGGCAGCCTCTCCTGGAAGATCTACGCCAGTTACCTTACCAAAACCATAACGATTAGCCATATTCTGGATTGGGGTCTGTCCGTACTTATTCATATTGGAGTAGAACATGTAACCAAGGTTGTAAAAAAACACGTCATCCGATGCCGTAAGGGCAGTGGTGATGTTAATCGTTCCCAAGCGCTCACCACCGGAGTTATGGAAGCTACAGAGGCCAGCGCCACTCTTGCAATTAGGTATATTGAAGATACCGGTGTCGTTATAGTAAAAGTAGGGTGAAATAAGACCTGAGTTCAGTGCAGCACTCGAAGTGGCCAGCTTGAAGGTGGATCCTGGGGTGTACAAGCCGTCGATTGCCCTATTCAAAGTCGGGATACCGGAGGCGGGAGAGGTAATAGAGTTATACGTGGATTGCGAGATATTGCCGACCCACACAGATGGGTTGTAGGTCGGGTAAGAGGCCATTGCTAGGACGGCGCCGGTGTTTACATCTTCGACTACCACCGCACCTGAGAGATTTGTGAAGTACCTTCGCCGAGTCGGATCATAGGTATGCGAAAGCGTCGAGATCTCATTAGCAAGAGACGATTCAGCATATTTTTGAAGCCCCAAATCCATATTTAGAACAACATTGTTGCCCGGTTGAGGGGGCTGATTCGAAAGTGTTGCCACCACCTTATTGGCGTAATTTACCTCGAGCGTTTTCTTGCCGGGGACTCCACGCAGATCTTTCTGGTAACTTGCCTCTATGCCCGCTTGTCCTACCTGATCCCCGGCTTGATAGCCCTGAGATGCGTACTGCGCCAACTGTGACGACGATATCTGGCGAACATAGCCAAGTACTTGTGAGGCCGTAGATCCCTCTGGATATACCGGCTGAGTACCCAGTGAAGAGGCGACACCAGGGAACAGTTCAGGATGTTCCCTGATGTAGATGATTTTGGCCTTTGAGACGTTATAGGCGATTGGAATTGGCGCATACGGAGAAGTCTGAGGATTATTGTATGCCGCCTGGATTTGGCTCAATGGGGTATTGAGAAGAGTCGAGAGGTTCGAAAGTACCTTGGGGTCCTTCTGCACGGCAGACTGCTGAACCGTAATTGACTCAATTACTTGATTGCCAACGAGAAGATTTTCATTTCGATCGACGATTAGTCCCCGCGGGGGCTCCGTAATGACGACACGCGTCCTATTTTGGTTGGCCAAAGAGGTGAAGGTAGAGGACTGAAGGACCTGAAGGGTATAAAGGCGAGCTATCAGTGCGATAAAGAGAGCGAATACGGCAAAGCCCACCGCTCGTATCCGGCGACGGTCACTTAGTGAGGTAGACGATGGTTCGTCACTATCGAAAAACGTCATTAGTAGTCCTCGTCAAATTTGAATGCGAGCTAAATTCCCGCGCTACGCCTCGATGGCGGCCTTTCACCTTCTCCAATGTTCATCAGGAAACGAAGAATTGGAGCTATGACTAATGTAAAGATACCACTAGTTAACGAAGTTACGGTAACAGCCACTACAAGGTTGTTAGACAGAACTGTAGTAATACCGAGAATCTTAAGAATCCCGTCGAGGAAGGCAACGCCAACTGCTCCTCCAATAAGGGAGACGACAAGATCAGCGAACTTAGACTCCGGCATTGACGTTACTTCAATGAGACCTGCACCATAACCAACCGCCAGATAGACAAGTGAGGAGACTCCAAAGGGAGTTTGAGCAAACGAGTCGGCGACGATACCCAAGACGAATCCAACCACCGCTCCGACCTCACGCCCCTCCAACAGTCCAAATGAAATCGAGGCAGCCAAAAGAATATCAGGATGAATTCCTTGAATTGTGAGCGTACCCAACTGTGACCGTTCCAGAGCCGAGATAGCGAGCAAAATAAGTGGAAGTTTAAGGTAGCGGAGGCGTGTCATGGTTTAGGAGGGAGCCACTTCAGTACGTCAACAAATTGAAGATTTCCAACAGGGGCAAGAGGTTTCAATGTGACCTGTTCTTGTAATCCGCCAGGAGGAGTGTAAGCAGCTACAACCTTGCCAACGGGTATTCCCGCTGGATAGATTTCCCCTGAAAGCCCTGAGGTGTAGACGACCTCTCCCTTCGATAACACAGTTCCAGGATCCACCAACTGCACATTCAGGGGATTGGAATTCCCCTCCCCAACCGCTAAGCCGACGCCAGAAGCCTTCGTAAAGCGAACACCTGCCGCAAAGTTCGGGTCAGTGATTAGTAGTACCGTTGAAGAGAAGTTGGCAACCTGAATTACGCGACCAACTAGCCCAAGGCCTGTTACTACCGGATTGCCCACTTGGACTCCACTTGACTTACCCTTATCAACTTCGATACTGACCTGTAAGTTGCTTGGAGTATAAGAAATTACTTGCGCCGTCGTCGTAGCAATACCTTTAAGGTACGTGATATGTAGTTCTTTCGATAGCGTCGCTAGCTCCGATTGAGCGTAAGCATTTGAGAGCGCCCCGCCTTTGAGCGCCGCTATTTCTTGCTCCAACTTTAGATTTTGGCTCTTCAAGTTAGAGTAGTTGAAAGCTCCTGAGACGACGTTATAGACCGGATTGAAGACCGCAGTCACACCTTGCCGTATAGGGGTAACCAGATCTCTGACATAACCTCGTGCACTATTTACAAACGGAGGAACCCTCTTGTAAGTCACCGAGATCATAGATACCGAAACTAATATGAGCAAAACTAAGGTTATTCGAGGACGCCTAAAAATTGAACCACTCACTATCGGGCGATAGCTCCCTATCTACTGCTAGCGGAGATCAAAACCTGCTTTAGCGCCTCAAACTCTTCAAGACACTGTCCTGAGCCCAACGCCACGCATTGGAGAGGATTATTCGCTACGACAATTGGCATCCCAGTCTCGTTGTGAATACGCTTATCCAATCCGGTCAATAGCGCACCCCCACCGGTTAAGACAATTCCTTGCTCCATAATATCTGCAGCAAGTTCAGGAGGGGTGTTGTCGAGTGTTACCTTCACCGCATCGACGATAGCAGCGATGGGCTCTTCGATTGCTTTGCGAATCTCTCGCGTGGAAACAAGTATCGTCTTCGGAAGGCCGGTTATAAGATCACGACCCCTGATCTCAGCTTCGAACTCTTCGTCTAGCTCTGTAGCCGATCCGAGAGCCATCTTCATCTCTTCCGCGGTCCTTTCACCTAGGGCGAGAGAGTGCTCTTTTTTGATGTAGGAGATGATCGCTTCGTCGAGTTCATCACCACCGATTCTTATCGATTTGCTGGTGACTATCCCGCCGAGCGAAATAACTGCGACTTCAGTCGTTCCGCCTCCGATATCTACGACCATATTTCCAGTTGGTTCATGAATGGGAAGACCAGCACCGATAGCTGCAGCCATTGGCTCTTCAATTATGTAAGCCGGCTTTCGTGCTCCGGCATACTCGGCTGCTTCCTGAACCGCACGTTGCTCGACACCGGTAATTCCAGAAGGAACGCAGATAACCATGCGCGGCTTTCCAAACTTTCGGTTATGAACTTTATGGATGAAGTAGCGGAGCATCTTCTCACAGATCTCAAAGTCAGCTATTACCCCATCCTTCAGCGGACGAATTGCTTGGATATTGCTCGGAGTACGACCAATCATCCTCTTAGCTTCCACGCCCACTGCCAGCGGTCGACCATCTTTTGTATTTATGGCAACTACCGATGGTTCATTCAGAACAATTCCCTTACCCCGAACGTACACAAGAGTGTTTGCCGTTCCTAGATCGACCGCCATATCACGACCGAATGCAATTCCAAATGCCATTGATTCCTCCGAATGAGGTTTGGAGTCAGACTTTGACAAGACTCATTGAAAAACTTAGCGCTGGACGAGAAAATCAACAATAGTGACTTCGCCTCTTACTAAGATCAACAGTCTAGTAGGGTGCTCACTAAAGCCACTACTTCACCGCAACTACCTCGATGGGAAGAAGTTCGCTAGCTCGCGTGCAGCTGATTCTGCGCTGTCCGATCCGTGTACCAGATTTTCAGCAATTGAGTTGGCCAAGTCTCCGCGAATGGTTCCAGGGGCTGCGGATGCGGGGTTTGTTGAACCCATAATCTTCCGTACAATCTCCCAAGTATTCTCAGGACCGGCTACCTCGCATACCACCACTGGCGAACGAGTGATGAACTCAATTAGTTCTCCGAAAAATGGCTTGCCATCGTGTTCTGCATAGTGAGCTTTGGCCGTAGCTTCATCAACAAGCCTCATCTCGATTCGAGAGAACTTCAGACCGGTCGCCTCTATTCGACGAATAATTTCACCGACGAGACCACGCTCGACCGCATCGGGCTTACACATAAAAAAAGTTGAATTCATAGCCCCTTTATCATAGGGGCTCAAGTCAAATTCGAGATTAAACGATTATCAGGATTTTAATTTTCCAGATAAAACCGAGCGTCCGACAGGCCTCGAAATGATCCCGTTACGACTACCAATCCATTATTTCCCGAAACCGCAATAGCATCTTCAAGGGCCGCGGGGATGTTTTCCGCAGTGCCAAAACGATATCCAGAGAACCGTGAGATCTCAACTAAGGTGTCAACCGAGGTCGACGCCTCTAAGTTTGTCGTGGTCAAAATAAAGTAGTCAAAGGCCTCGGACAACACCTCTAGGATTTGGGCACTCTGCTTCTGCTCCAACGTCGAAATAACTGCAACATACTTCTCAAATCCGCCAAAATCCTCGCGGATTACGTCCGTAAGTGCCTCAACCGCTTCCTTATTGTGAGCTCCATCCAAAATGACAACAGGTTCCTTCGATACAACTTCAATACGCCCAGGCATATAAAACGTTGCACACGCCTCAGCCACTACGGCAGGATTTACTGATTTTCTCTCGAGCTCTTCAACCGCCGCCAATGCAGTTATGGCATTGATGGCTTGGTGCAATCCGTACGCAGAAAGGAAAACGTCGCTGAAGTAGGAGCGTCGTGTCTTGAATTCGATCACCTGTCCACCCAGAGCCGCTACCCTATCAAGAAGGGTAAAGTCAGCACCGAAACGAGCGATCGAAGCGGCTTCCCGATTTGAAATCACCTCAAAGATGGAATCATCAACCAATCCAACTATGCCAGCCGAATTTGGTTTTATGATTCCTGATTTATCGCGAGCTACGTCGTATAGGGTCGGACCCAGTAGTTCAAGGTGATCGTGGCCAACGTTAGTTATTACAGATACTTCGGCGTCGAAGACATTAGTGGCGTCGAACGTCCCTCCGATTCCCACTTCAACGACCGCAACATCAACACCTTCAGCAAAAAACGCGGAGTAACCTATCGCTGTCAAAGCTTCGAACCACGTCAACTTCAATCCCAGATGTTCCGCCATCTCCTTGACAAGAAGCGTCTCTGAAGCAAATACTTCCTCATCTATTGGAACTTCATCGATAGTTACGCGTTCACTAAAAGCATTAACATGTGGGGACTTAAATATCCCAACTCTTCGACCCAAAAGAGTCAATACCTTAGCTGCAAGCGTTGCCACTGAACCTTTACCATTGGTACCGGTGATGTGGATCATCTCGAATGTCGATTTGTCGACACCTAAGCCTTTTAGAAGTTCGCCAACCTGCCAATTAGTGGGTTCCGTTTCGAAACGTCTCGATTTCTCAAAGTTATTTAGTGAATTAAGCCAACCAATCGCGTCTTCATAGGTCCACACATAATCTCCTGAAACTCTTAACTACGAGGCCCTTCGACTCCGAGGCGGCTTCTCGTCGGATTCACTCTTCGGTATCAATGTCGGAGCGGCCTTGTTTGCGACAACCGCCGCGTCCACCACGCACCTAAGAACGTCCTTCCGAGAGGGGATCTCATACATCACGTCAAGCAGAACCTCTTCTAGGATCGCACGAAGTCCTCGAGCTCCGGTACCCCTAAGGAGAGCCAAGTCTGCGATCGCATGAAGTCCATCTTCTGTAACTTCGAGCTCTACACCATCCAGTTCAAAGGTTCGCTTGTACTGCTTCACTAGGGCATTCTTAGGCTCTACCAAAATCTCAACCAAAGACTTGCGATCTAAATTCGATACGGCTCCAATGATTGGAAGGCGACCAATAAACTCGGGTATCAGCCCAAACTTGAGCAAGTCCTCTGGCAGGGCTCTTTGAAATATCTCCGATGAATCAGTTACGTGGTCGTCAGCCTCCGCTCTAAAACCAATAGTCTTTTTGCCAATCCGCGATTCGATTATTCTCTCAATACCAGCGAAGGCACCCCCAACTATGAAGAGAATGTTTGTAGTGTCAATTTGAATAAACTCTTGATGAGGATGCTTTCTGCCTCCCTGTGGAGGAACAGAAGCCACCGTTCCTTCTAAAATCTTTAGCAAGGCTTGCTGAACACCCTCACCCGAAACGTCACGAGTGATAGATGGATTCTCTGCTTTTCGCGCGATCTTATCTATCTCATCGATATAGATAATCCCGGTCTGCGCCTTCTTCACGTCGAAGTCGGCTGCTTGAATCAACTTCAAAAGAATATTCTCGACATCTTCGCCCACGTATCCGGCTTCGGTCAATGCTGTTGCATCAGCAATTGCGAACGGAACGTTCAATAACCTTGCCAGTGTCTGAGCAAGTAAAGTTTTACCGCATCCAGTCGGACCTAGAAGCAAGATATTAGACTTGGAAAGCTCAACTTCCTTATCGAGAGTTGTGCCTTGTTGCACGCGCTTGTAGTGGTTGTAAACCGCTACCGAAAGGATCTTTTTCGCCCTCTCCTGTCCCACTACGTACTCGTCCAAAAACGCAGTTATCTGCTGGGGAGTTGGGAGTTTATCCAGCTCGAACTCTTCGCGTTCTCCGTCGTCTTCACTGATGATATCGGTACAGAGACGGATGCATTCATCGCAGATGTAGACGTTCGGGCCGGCAATTAGCTTCCGAACCTGCTTTTGCGACATGCCACAGAAACTGCACTTCACAATTTCCTGACCTTCTCCGTACCTTGTCACTTACTCTCCTTCATCCGTACGCTTAAACTATCGTCTCGCTCACACAAATTTGTAAGCAACAACGATCAAGGTTACGGATTTACGATAGACCTTTGCTCAATGAAACTTCTGGACGAAAGTACTTCGTCGATAATTCCGTACTCAAGAGCACCTTGAGAATCGAGAATGTAATCTCTGTCCGTGTCAGTGGCGATACGAGCTACCTCTTGGCCAGTGTCGGCAGAGAGCATCTCGTTCAGGAGATCGCGCATCCTCAATATCTCTTTGGCTTGAAGTTCAATGTCCGTTGCTTGTCCACCTACACCACCGTAAGGTTGGTGCAGTAGAACGCGCGCGTGTGGAAGGGCGTAGCGCTTCCCTTTTGTACCCGCAGCCAATAGAACTGCTGCTGCCGAGGCTGCTTGACCGAAGCAAAACGTTGAAACGTCAGGCCTAATGAACTTGATCGTATCGTAGATTGCGAACAGTCCCGTTATGTCTCCACCGGGAGAGTTGATATAGAGATTTATATCCCTCTCTTGATCTTCATATTCGAGGAAGAGCAACTGAGCGCAGATCAAATTTGCAACAGCATCATCGATCGGCGTTCCGAGGATAATGATTCTTTCGCGAAGCAACCGAGAATACAGGTCGTACGCTCGCTCACCCCTACTGGATGATTCGACGACCGTCGGTACTAGGTAGTTAAACGCCTGCAAAGCGCCTCCTCGTTAATTCAGTATTTCGTTCTCTTATGCTAACGCTTAAAGCGGCAATACTATTCTTCGGACGCTTCAGCATCGACTGCGGCTACTTCTTCAACCTCAACGACATCGCCGGCCTCAACCGAATCCTCGACTTCATCTGTCACAACTTCTCCGGTTATTTCGCTTCTGGTAAGCGGGGTACCCTTAGAGTCGACAAAGGAAGCATTTTCAAAGAGCCAGTCGATGGCATTTCTCTTTCCCAAGTTAGCTTTAACTGTCACGAGTTGTCCCGAAGACTTCAGCCTTTCGAGAGCTTCGTCGGTTCCAACTCTCCAAGATGCAGCTACCGCTTCAACCTCCTTATCGATCTGCTCTTGAGTGGCTTCGAGGTCTTCAGCTACGACTAGAGCTCTCAGAACTAGGTCAAGTCGGCTTTCCAGGATCGCTTCGTTGGCGATTTGGGTAGAAAGCTGTTCGATTGTGGTCTGTGTTAGCTCAAGGTACTTATTTAGAGAAAGACCGGTCGATTCAATTCGATGGCTCAGGTTGTGCGAGATATTCTCGTACTCCATTTGTACCAAACCTTCAGGAAGGACGGTCAACTCGGCTACCTCAGCCAACTTATTCGCGACAATCGACCGCCATCCGTTCCGAAGATTGCTCAAATGAAACGACTCTAGATTGTCGCGGATATCCTTTCGCAACTCCTCGAGAGTTTCAAATTCTGAGACATCGCTCGCAAAATCGTCGTTCAGCTCAGCCTTAACAAGTGCTTGGTGACCTTTTATGGCTCCCTTTACCTGTGACTTCTCATCGCCATCACCATCGACCTCGAAGTCGAATGAATCGCCAACTTTCTTGCCAACGACTGCGTCTTTGAGTCCCACGAAGGGCTCCGAAGCGCCTACTCGATAGACGTAATCGGTATAGTCACCTTCAGACGCTCCATTAACTACGAAATCTAGAGTGACTACTGAGCCCTCTGAGACTTCGTCCTCAGACTCTTCTAGAGTTCCAAGAGCCTCTCGCAGACGCTCAATCTGAGCGTCGACATCTTCATCACTTGGAACGGAGGATGGGAACTCAAATGTCAGATCCCCGTATGCCTCTATACGCACTTCGGGCCTTACGGTCACAGTGACCTCAATCTCGAGATCGCCCTCTTCCTCGCCCTTTAGAACCTTCAATGCTGGTGTTGCAATCGGCTCGACTTCGTTCTCGACGATAGCAAGGTCGCCCCACTTTGGAGCATTATCATTGATGGCCTCTAGTCGAGCAAATCCTGCTCCAAGCTTTGACTCCAGTACTCGACGTGGAGCCTTACCTGGACGAAATCCTGGAATTCGTGCTTGCCGCGCTACTTTGACATAAGCACGCTCAATATCGGCGGCCAGCTCCTCTTCAGCGACTTCCACTAGGAGCTTTATCTGTCCATTTTCAATTTGATCGATTTTTGATTGCATACCCTATCCAAACTAGTAGCTTGAAGGAACCACGCGCCGCATCAATTTCCCTCCAACTTCATCATCCGAAATTTACGTTCGACTTGGAGTTGCATTGTTTCATGAATTCAATGGATACTCAAGAATCGTTATAATATGTCATGACATTTCAAAAAGAAGCTGAAAACCCCACTACAACACCGGAGAGGACGCAATGAACACCCCTTTAGTTCAGGAAGTCACCGCAGTTCAGGCGTACGAGGCAAAATCTTCGGGCGCCACGATAGTGGACGTTCGCGAAGAGGAAGAATTCGTGGCCGGGCACATAGCCGGGGCGGTATCGTTACCTCTCTCCAGAGTCGTAGATGACTACAAGACGCTTCCATTGGAGAGCGAAATTATCGTCAACTGCAGGTCGGGTGCCCGATCAGCAAGAGCTGTCTCCTTCCTTAGGAGCATGGGGGTGGACGCCAAAAACTTATCGGGTGGAGTGATCGCTTGGAATGACGCAGGTTTGCCTTTAGTCACCGAATCAGGAATAGATCCAGTTATCGCCTAGCCCTAAAAAGCAACTTCTCCATCATTTATTTTTATTAATGGAGTGGGATTCGTCGCCAAAAGGCTCTTTCACACATTGGCTCGGTATCGGCTCTCGCCGTTCAAAATGCAAGCGCGGTTTGAGATCGAGGGAGCCAATGATGCGTTTTCGTCTTCAACTACGTCTCAATTGAATCGGTGATCCATCTACCGAAAGACGTCCTCTATCTGCAAATCGAGCAATGAAGAAATATCCGAGGCCTGACATTTGCCCGCTTGCAGATCGGATGATCTTAGACCGGAGGCATCGACCGCCGGCTCACATTTGTCCTCGTCCAGGCCCCAACTTGGATTCAACTAAAAATCGGGTATGTGCAACCACGAGATAGAGAGCACAAGATACTTCGAACAATCTGACAAAAACGCCGCATGCGGCGCCATGCCCCACGTAGTTTCTTAGCCCACGAGAGAACTTACTAAACCTAGAGAGCTAAAGGTGGAAGAGGAGGCCTCTGCTTGATACACGTAAATTCCTCCTCCCTTTAAATCTCCATTGGAAGAAAACTGTATCCTCTTGGTAATTCCAGTAAAAGTGTGACTTGCCAAGTAGGAATTGATCCCATTCGAAGTCCTGTTTCCCGCCCTTATCGCGGAAAGAATCACATTTGCTGCGTCGTACCCCTCGGCGCTATAGGTGCCAGGAGCTGAACGAAACATCGTTTGGTAGGCGCTTGTAAATGCCCGACCTTGCACTGTTGTGGAAACGTCCCCGCAAGGACAAGTTGCATAGGTATTCGATACTGCAGAATTTCCAGCGGTTGAAATCAACTTGGGATCGAGTGCACCGTCGTCTGAAATAAATTGACCCTTGAAGCCGGCGTTGCGAAGCTGCTTTAGCAAGCGACCCGCTGCATCGTAGTATCCCCCGAAAAAAACCGATGTAGCTCCCGAACTAATGATGGCGTTGACCGTTGAGAGGTAGTACGGAGCCGCAGGGTTTATGGATTGACTTGTCGGTACTGTCGCACTCAGAGTTAGAAGCGTCGACTTCACGGAATTAGCAATACTTTTGCCATACCAACTACCGTCATCAATCACTGCTACCTTGGTAGAACCAAGTCTCTTCACGATAAATTGTGCCGCAGCAGGACCTTGTGCATTGTCGCTTCCAACGATTCGGTGCCAATACTTCCATCCCTCGGCGGCTAAAGCCGGGTTGGTAGCTGAGGGGGTAACGTTTACGATCTGACCTTGTTCGAGTATCGGGTCCGCGACAAAGGACTCACCAGAAAATGCTGGCCCTACAACAGCGACAAGCTTGTCCGATATCGCTTTTTGGGCGAGCTGCGATGCTTGATCAGGGTCACCCTGAGAGTCAAGATTTACAAGGGTAACTTTTATCTTTGCGCTTTGGTTGTATTGCGAAACCGCAAGTTCGACGCCGTTGTCAATGTTAATTCCCGACTGAGCATTCGGACCAGTCAAGGCACCGAAGAAACCTATCGACAAGCCAACTGGAGCCACGGTAGCCACCAATGTCGGAGATGATGGGAGCGGAGTAGGCAAACCACATGCAGCTGTGGACAATCCGCTGGCAATGATTAAGAACGGAAGAGTTACTTTTCTACTCTTGCCTTTGAACACAAAGCACCACTTATTTAGCGACGATACCCAAACGATTCATAGACAATAGCAGTAGCAAACCCTTACCTTCGCTTCACTTTCTATGCAAAATTAAAGAAAACGCCCACCCGGTCGGGGTCGGCCGATCGACAATTGGATCGTGTCTCCGAAATGGAGCGGGTGACGGGGATCGAACCCGCACCACCAGCTTGGAAGGCTGGAGCTCTACCATTGAGCTACACCCGCACTATCTAACCAACGGTAAAAACACTACCGTGGTCGGGGAGGGGGGATTTGAACCCCCGACCCCCTGGTCCCAAACCAGGTGCGCTGCCGCTGCGCCACTCCCCGAAAGGCATAATGATCTTAGTCGCTCAAATTCAAATTCCTATTTATTTGAGCCACTAAATCTTCTAAGGAAGAACCTAATAATCAACACAACGATAACCAGAGCAATGACGTATCCCAAATACTTCACGTATTTTGACAACGTTACCCAGTTCGAACCAATTGCGTAGCCGATAGATGTCAAAACTAACGACCAAGGAAGAGCTCCCAAAAAGGTAAAGACACCAAAACGAACGGGCTCCATCTCGGCGACTCCAGCGGGGAGCGAAATGAAGGTTCTGACCACTGGAAGAAGTCTTCCAATCAATACCGCCGCTTCGCCCCTCTTTGCGAACCATCGCTCAGCTCTGTCAACGTCATCCTCGCGTATTCTAACGAAACGCCCAAAGCGAAGCACAAGTGCTCGGCCACCGGTTCGTCCAATAACCCAAGCGATATAGCTTCCAACCACGTTTCCCAACGTTCCAGCCAGAATCGCAAGAACAAAGTTCATCTTGTGTGAAGCGGCAAGCGCACCAGCAAATGGCATAACCACTTCGGATGGTATCGGAATTAGCGCTGATTCGGCGGTCATCAGGAGAAATACGGCGATAATGCCACTCGTTGCGATGATATTCGTAAGCCCAGAGGTCGAAAGAAAATGAGTCACCCAAAAGACGCTACCACCTCTACTGAAGAGTCGAATCGTAATAAGACACCGCCTACTAAGTAGCCCTTCAGAATTGAGAATATCCCACTACGCTTTTGTTAGCTAATTGCATCAAGAGAGTCGATGTAGCGAGGAAACACGTAATTTGAGCGAGGAAATAAAAGGTTCATACTTTGAATCCTTCAACGGTGCGAGCATAAAGTTATATGAATTTGGTGGACGTGGTCCCCTACTTCTAATTGCTCACGCGACGGGATTCAATAGCCGTGCGTATTACGCCCTAGGGTCTTATCTTTCAAATGAATTTTCTGTAATCGGAATCGACGCCGAAGGGCACGGTGGATCTCAGAAAACCAGCGACGGTCAAAATTGGTCAAATTACGCCAAGCACATCACTTTCTACCTCCAAAGCCATGGCATTAGCGAGATCTATGGCTTTGGCCACTCATTTGGTGGAGCCGCACTGCTACAAGTCGTCGCAAACGTACCAAGAGTATTTAGAGCGGTGATCGCATATGAGCCAGTCATATTCCCGGGTCCATCAGCAACCGAACCAAACTTCTCGAGCCCAATTGCTCAATTGACGTTAAAGCGTCAATTCACCTTCGACAGTAGGACGCGGGCGATCGAGAACTTTGAATCCAAACCTCCGATGAACAACTTTGCTCCTGGAGTAGTGGCGGACTACGTTGACGGCGGAACATTCATCAATGCCGAGGGCATGACCGAACTATCTTGCCATAGAGACTTCGAGGCAGCCATCTACGCCCATGCACAGATGGCTGGAGTAGACGAGGTACTTCCAAAAGTTGAATGCCCTGTAACGTACCTCTACGGAGAGGTGAGTCGAGACTTTTCACTCGAGTTTTATCAAGCCGTTGCAGCCAAAACTCCCCAAGCGAAGCTAATCAGCGTCGATTCCGTAGGCCATTTCGGTCCCTTTGAAGATCCTCGCCGAATTAGCGAATTGGTAATCAAAAGCTGTGTATTGGATCTATAGAAGCGAAAAACTACTTCTTTTCGAATTTTTACAACCAAAATGGCTCCATCATGCCGAATTCCTCACCTTATGGTCTATTTTGTCGTTATGAATGTTGCCAAGTTGCGCGACTAGTTGCCGGCTAAGCCCAGTAACTACGTCACTCAAAAAAGCAACTTCGATCTCTAGAGAACGAAACGAGAGGGTCAAGTGGATTCGGACTCCAATTCTTACCGCCGGGAATCTGTGGATGAGCAACTCTCACGAATGCGTATTGTGCGGAAGGGCTTCTCACCAGATGAGGTCCGGTCGGCGCTTCAATCGCTATATGCAACCCAGATGCGAGCTAACGAGACCATAGCTGAGCTCAAATCCCAAGTCGCAGAATTATCGTCACGCCCACAAGCTGCTCCAGTCTCAGAACTTAACGAAGCGACTGTAGCCAAGTTATTGGGAGACCAAGCCGCATCCATTCTCTCAACGTCTGTCGCCGCAAGTCAGGCGATTAAAGAGAGAGCCGATCGCGAGAGCAAAGAGCTAATCGAAAACGCAAAAAAGATTCACGACGACGCAACCAATACGGCAAATGAGCTCATCCGATCGACTAACGAAAATGTCGCAGCGATCATCACCCGAGCTCAAAGCGACTCAAGAGCCATAATTGAAGCAGCAGAAGCCACAGCTGCAGAACGGCTTGCGGCTCAAGAGCAGACCGGCAAAGAGGTGATCGAGCGCGCCAACCTGTTTGCAACCGAAACAGTCTCGAACGCGCAACGCAACGCCGAGAAGATTCTCTTGGAGGCTCAGCGCGAGGCGACTTCAATGATCTCTTCGGCTCGTGAAACGCGCACAGAGATACTCGCCGACCTTCGGATGCGTGCGGACGAAGTAAGGGGCCATATCGATACTTTGACCCGCACTCGCGGTTGGTTCTTGGAACTTTTGCAGGATGCGCAGCGCCGCGTCTCGAATGTAGAGTCAGCTTTAGCGGTTTCAATTAACTCAAACCTCCACGCACTTGAAAGCTCGATGGAGGCGTTAAACCTTTCAACGATCGAGGCCCGAGGCGCAATGACATCTGAAACTGTTACGCCTCATGAAATTGAAGCTTCGGATGAAACCAACTATCAAGACGGTGAAGTCGAGTCAGCTGAGAGCTCATCGGATTCGATTGAACAAGATACAAATGACGAACCCGATGTGACCACAGCCGATCAGCAGTTAGACGAAGTCGATGCAGAGGTAGATGAGGAGACCGAAGCCTCATTGGCACCCCAAGAGGGTAACGGCAAACAGGACGAGGCGGAGATAAAGATAACAGTCAACTCCTCAGATCAAACACCCGTCGTTGCCGAAGCATCTGAGGAAACGGAGTCATCGGAAGCCCCGGAGGCAAAACCACGTACCCCGAGAAGTAGAACCAAAACGCCGCAAGATACCTCAAGCGAAGTGGCAAAACCCAAACCTGCTCGAACTGCCCCTTCTGCCACAACGTCGCGAAGAAGTCCGAGAACTACCCGCGCCCCTAAGGACGATACTTCAGAAGGTTAGAGCACATAGGAAGTCATATTCATGTGTGAAAATAGCGACCGAGAAATCGGTCGCTATTTTGTTTCATTTACCCTCTGCGTAGACACAACACCCCGGATGAGCTGTACCCTTTAATAGAAAGTAAATTATGTATAAAGAGTATGTTTGTTATGGGTTTGCAAGTACCAGGGTCAATTACAGCGTCAAAGGTCAATTCATTTAAGGAGTGCGGTTTAGCATTTCGTCTTTCAGTCATTGAAAAAATACCGCAACCCCCTACAGTTTGGACGATTCGGGGTACCCTAACCCACCTTGCTCTAGAACGCTTTTACTTCAATTACGAACCCCAAGATCGAACCAGGGAATTGGCAGTTGAAATCGTAGATCAAGTTTGGAATGAACTAGACGAAAAGCATGAGCTCGGTCGGCTACTCTTTTGCGAAGATCCGATATGTCAGCCAAAGGTCTTGCTTAACGAGACAAAGCAGCTTGTACTAGCCGACTTCGACGCAGAAGATACAACTTCAATAACCGCCATAGGCACCGAACTTCGTCTCGAAACCAAACTCGGGGACACGATTTTAAGGGGAGTCATCGATCGCCTCGATCTAAATAGCGATGGATCGCTTACGGTCACGGACTACAAAACTGGAAGGTTACCCGACCGAGCCCAAGAAAACGAAAGGCTCGCAGGAGTAATGTTTTACGCACTCTTGTGCGAAAAAGTCTTAGGAGTCCGCCCCAAGTCTGTTCAACTGGTATATCTTCGCGAAGCAACGTGCATTGTAACCGAACCTACTGACTCGATGATGAAAGGGCTGGAAAACCGCACCGAGGCAATATGGCGAGCTGTGTGCAATGCCTGTGCTAAAGAAGACTTTCGCCCAAGACCTTCTAAAATTTGCAAATTCTGCGCGTATCAGGAACTGTGTCCTGCCCAGGGAGGATCTCTAGATCATCTTGATGAATTTCGAGAACTGCACGGAGTCCAACCAAAGCGATCCTGTTAGTATCTTCGTTGACCATGAAGATTCAAATTGACAAATACTTCGAACCTTTCGACGTCCATTTCGATAAGTACTTCGAGCCATTTAGAGAAAATGCGGCGGCTAACTACGTCTTCTACGGTGCTTCAACTCTCGCCGACCACTCGATAATATGGTTTATATTCGCTTCAATTCGAGGTTTAAAGCGCGGTGGGTCGCCCTATGCAACTCGGGCATCGCTTGCTTTGCTCGCCGAATCAGTCATCATCAACATCGGGGTAAAGTCGCTTTTTATGAGAACAAGGCCAACGTGGGATGGCGAACGTCCATTGGCGATCAGACAACCGCTCACCAGCTCTTTTCCTTCGGGTCACTCTTCTGCGGCAGCAACTGCATTTGTACTTCTAAGCGAAGACGACAAGCTATGGCCTCTCTACCTGGCAGTAGCCCTAATTGTGGCTCCGTCTCGCGTACACGTAAGAATGCACCATGCATCAGATGTTGTCGCCGGGACAATAATCGGGACTCTATTTGGGCTAGCTGTAAAACGGATGTTTCCTATCAAAAACAAGACAAAGTAGGCAGGCGTAGTCGCAATGACAGTCGAAATAACTGGTGGCGGAGCCATCTTCCAAGGCATCGGTAAAGATACCAAGGTATGCATAATCCATAGAGGCGCTTATAACGATTGGACACTACCCAAGGGTCACATAGACCCAGGTGAGACGATCGAAGAGTGCGCATTACGAGAGGTTCTAGAGGAGACGGGGTTGGAATGTTCCATAGTGGACCATTCTCCATTTATAACCGAACGACTACTCGCCTCAGGTTCAACGAAGATCACCCACTACTTCACAATGACCTTTCAAAAGGGGGGCTTCGTTCCAAATTCCGAGACTGACGCTATTGAGTGGTTACCGGTAGACCTCGCGATGAATCGCCTTACATATCAGAACGATAAAGACGTATTGGTCGCATTATTCAACAGTTATAGGAATATCACAGGCACCGAGAGCGATATCTAAGGCATGGAAAAGAAGAAGAGTTTCTCTATAAATTTTGACTATCGCTGCCCCTTTGCTCGCAATCTCAACGAACACTTAGTTAGCGCCCTGAAAAGCGGTGCGGACTACGAGGTGGAATTCATCCCATTCAATCTTTCTCAAGTGCACGTAGAGGAAGGAGAGCGATCTATCTGGGACGATCCATCGAGGGAGGTAGACCTCATTGCCAATGAAGTTGGATATATCGTTTCAAAGCTCTATACCGAGAAGTTCCTCGATGTTCACATAGGTCTGTTCTCACTTCGACATGAAAAAGGTAAAGGTCTTAAGCGATTCGAGGAGATGGAAGATCTCCTCGATGAAAACGGAATCGATGCGACAAAGGTACGCGAAGTACTTGAGTCCAAGGTATACCGCGATGAAACCAGAGAGCTTCACCGCCATCAAGCTGAAGATCTTGATGTGTTTGGGGTACCTACATTATTCGACGGGGAGAAGGCGGCATTCGTCAGAATCCTAGATAGGCCAACCGATACGACAGATTCAGTCGCGGTTCTAGATCGCATCGTTGATCACGTCTTTCTACACCCCGAATTAAACGAGATAAAGCACACTCGAGTCGCTCGATAGAAATCAAGCTCTACAAATCATCAATTTTCCAGAAATATACCGAGATTATGTCGGTAGAGTTGACTCACTATGGAAATTGAGAACAAAAGAGTTTTGATTACTGGCGCGGCCTCGGGAATAGGGCGAGCACTCGCTATGAGTGTCGCAATCCGAAGTCCTAAAGATATCGTACTTGTGGACAGAAATGAGTCTGGACTAAGAGAGACAGAAGCCGCCCTTGCAAAGGGCGGCTTCTCGGTTCATCTGGAAGTTTGCGATTTAGTAGATGGTACAGCAATTGCTAACTTGGCTACGAATGTCCTATCTAAAATCGACTGCATCGACCTCCTGTTTGCCAATGCAGGAATCTCTCGCACCGGGGATTTAACTACCTCCGAGGACGATTGGACCGACTCCTTCAATGTCAACGTCATGTCCCAAGTTCGGTTAGCTCGCCAATTTGTTCCAAAGATGATAGAGGCGGGCGGAGGTTACGTCGTAAACACCGCCTCTGCGGCTGGCTTACTAACTAGCCTTGGCGCCCTCTCTTATGCAGTCACAAAGCATGGATCAGTTGCATTTTCAGAGTGGCTTGCGATAAATCACGCCCCTGACAATATTCGGGTTAGCGTACTTTGTCCGATGGGAGTTCGTACAAACATGCTCTTTCCTGCAGATAGTGCGACAAGTTCGATGGAAGAGAACCTTGCACATCGTTCGGTAGTGGAATCTGGAACCGTGAAAGAGGCAGATGAGGTCGCTGAGTTCGTCATGGAAAAGATAGGGGAGGAGGAGTTTTTAATACTCCCCCACCCTGAAGTAGCCGAATTTTATTCATTTCGCGCAAACGCCACTAGCAAGTGGATTAGATCGATGGCAAAATATCAACAGTCTTTAATCAACTAAATGCTTTTCATTTTCAACGCTAGAGCCGCTTCCTCGATCAGCCGCAAAGCGATCCCTGGCATTGGGTGCAGTCCTGGTTGACGTTCCGTAATCTGAAATGCTATTTGACTTGAATTGCGAAGTTACTCTGATCAGCATTTCAAGGACCGTCTCGAGTTCACTTGAAGCCGAAGCTGCCATTACTGCCCCTCTGGCAGTTTCGGCTGCTGCGCGCGAAACTTCCGGAACCGTTTCAGCGATCTCGCCTGAACCTCGCGCCGCTTCTTGTGCTATTCTACCGATTTCATTTGTTGTCGCACTCTGCTCCTCAACGGCACTTGCGATCGCTGCTTCGAGATCATTGATATGTGCAATTACAGACGAGATCTCTGATATAGCATCCACTGCTGCTCGAGTATCAGATTGAATCGCCTCGATCTTGAGAGAGATGTCTTCGGTCGCATTTGCCGTATCTTTGGCTAGCTCTTTAACTTCACTCGCCACGACTGCAAATCCCTTTCCCGCCTCACCCGCTCTGGCAGCTTCGATTGTTGCATTTAGAGCAAGCAAGTTCGTCTGTTCCGCAATTTGCGTAATTGTCTTGATGACTTCGCCAATTTCAAGCGAGGATTGGCCTAGTCTCTCTACCGTGGTGGAAGTTGACGAGGCGATCTTCACAGCACCAGCAGCTACCTCTGCAGCCTGAGAGGCATTGCGAGCAATCTCTTGGATCGAAACCCTCATCTCTTCAGTTGCAGCTGATACCGAGCCAACTGAGGCGGTTACGTTTTCGGTGAGCGTGGTTACAATTCCAGACTGGACCGAAGTCTGTTCGGCGGACGCTCCAATTGCATTTGAAACGTCCTTCAAGGTAGTTACCTGGTCACCAATTGAAGATACAGACGTCGAAACATTAGAGACTATCGCTGTGATCTTGTCCCGAAAACGGTTGAAGTAACGAGCGATCTCACCGATCTCATCTTTGCGTGATTCGTCCAAAGATACAGATAGATCACCATCACCACTCGAAAGACCTCTCAAAGTTTCTGATAGCTCATGTAATGGCCTCATAATAATACTTCTGTATCCAAGATAGAGAAGACCCAACAGTACCGTCGAAATAAGGGCTTGCAGAAGAACCAACAAAACATTTAGCGACTGCTTAGAGGTCATAGATGCAATTGCAGCATCGGAAAGCTTGGTTGAAATCTGATCTGCAGAGACCATCGCTGGCATAATATCATTCGAGGGAGCGAGGTTTCCGATAGTTTGAATGTAAGCAGCCTTGCTATAGTTTCCAGCGAGCGTCTCGTGGTAGACCTGCTGTGCGAAGACGTTATAGCCATTTAGATCTCGCTGAATTCGATTCAGCTGCTTCGTCAACGCTGGAGTCGTTGACAACGAAATTGCAATATGGAGCTCTGATGTAAGTAGATCCCGCGCAGCAAATGCTTGGCTAAAGGTCGTAGTCACTAAAGACGTAGTCCTATGAGCAGTAACCGCCACTAACGGCGCCATATTCATTTGATCGTCGTAGTTGTAAAAATCTCGCTGTAACGCCAAAACATTATGGTCCAACTTGTGGTTCATGCTTTTATACGCGCTGAGCGAGTGCGAGGTTGAAGTTGATTCAAATAGAACCAACAGCCCCGCAACAAGGCTAAAGGCTACTACAAAAATAAGCCCAGCCCTAACTTTTGAATCTATCGTCCCTGATAGTTTGTTTACAAATGACATCGCCAAACCCCGATTGTCCTTCTGCTAATATCCGATTCGAAAGAGCTGCCCCCGCAACGCTATCCCTTTCACCTTCGGCAATCATCGAAGGTCCCATAAGCGATTGTTAGAAAAAATGAAAAAAAGTGCGTCTTTATTAAGATCATAAAAGAAATCGGCCAATTAGAAAAGTCTCACGAACTCCTAACCATTATCACCCTGACCCCAACGATGATATTTAGCGAAAGCCGACACTTTTAATTCGGAGGCAAAATTGAAGATTTCAAATCCCGTAAAGGCGCTTGTTGCAACCGGAGGAGGACTAGGGGCAATTCTCGCCTTACATCAAGTGCAAACATCATTCTCCACCGTAAATACCTCCTCTAGCAAGGCGGAAAATCCAATAGTCGCTCAGCAAAAAGAGGTAACTGCGCTCCAGGGTGCCATAACATCTCTATCTGGTCAAGAGCGACAGATTCAAAGTCAACTTTCCCAAACCCAAAGTCAACTTGCTCAAAAACAGACTGAGCTACAGAATGCTACCCAAAGTGTTATCAACGAGCAGAATCAGGCTCGTCAAGCCGCCGCTGCTGCCGCTGCGAATTCGCTGCAGCAGATATCATCAGCAACGTCTTCTGCATCTACGCCAGTTGCGTCCAACAGCGCAGTATCAATTCCTACAACGGCGGCTCCCACAGTCTCCGCAAGTACTACCCGCGCCTCTGTTTCACATTCTTCGGACGATGATTCCAGCGGGGGAGGCGACGACTGAGGTCGTGCGAGATAAGTTGGACGAAAAACTACGCAAGAAGAAGATCAGCAAGCTAAAGACTTCTGCAAGAAGAATTGCACCGGTGGCCATCCTTGTGCCAAGCGTTGGTGCACTCACAAACTATGCCGTAACCTACGTCTCTGCGCCAAGCCATCTCTACCCACTGCTCCAAACTGCAGACGCCAAGGCTAAAGCTAAGCAAAATCTACAGACCTCCAAAGAGATAAATCAGCTGGCACAATCGATCAACAAAAGCGCTGAGCAACTAGCGTCCATATCGAGTCAGGCCCAGTCCAATCAAAACACCATCAACTCCATCTCTAACGGCATCAATGGGATCAAAAATACGCCGATTCCGACGCTTGGCCCATTAGCTACACCACCGTCTGGGACTGCAGCTGCGACCCAAAGCCGTCTACAGCCAAGTTCTAGCTACAGCAACAAACCAACGTCAGCACCAACAGCAGCCCAATCCCCACCACCGCGCCCGATAGTTTCAGCAGCTCCACCTATTCAGCTTCCAGCCGCAACTACACGCTCTAGCCAAATCGGATAATTTATGGCCGCCCCAACCAAAACCTTTACCATCAAAAAAATGGGAACCATATTTAATTTAAAAATTCAAAGCAGCAAATATAGTGAATCTTGGATTGAAGAGATAACGAGCCTTCTCGAAGAGTTGGAAGAATCTTGGAGCAGGTTTCGGGAGAGCTCAGAGCTATCGCGGTTGAATAGAGATCGCCATCTCGATTCACCAACCGAGATCTTCAAGTTGGCGCTAAAGGCTTCAATTAACGCGAACGAAATGACCGGTGGGGTTTTTGAGCCGCGGATACTCAAAGCTCTGGAGAACATAGGCTACGACAGAACATTCAATACGATCAGCCCTACGTCATTTGAGATTGAAACAAGTCGGCCCATCTCACTTCCACCAATTCGCGACGACATTTTAATCACGCCCAACCAGATCACTATAAGATCCGATGCTCGAATTGACTTTGGAGGCATAGGAAAATGCCTCGCCATCCAAGAAGTTTCGAGCTGGATTACGCATCAGGATACTGATTCATCGTTCTTGATTGATGCCGGCGGAGATATCATCGCGAGATCTTCAAGCGGTCAACCATGCTGGTACATAGATATTGAAGATCCCAACAAAAGTCGCCCATTATCATTTTGGATTCGAATCGCAAATGGTGCTGTGGCCACTTCATCTCCATCGATCAGAAATTGGAAAAGCGGAGCAAAAGTCAAGCATCACTTGATCGATCCTAAAACCATGGATAGTTCTACGTCAGACCTTGCCTCAGTAACAGTTGTTGGGAAAGTTGCTTCAGAGTGCGAGGTTTGGTCCAAGTCTCTCTTTCTCATGGGGAAGGAGAAGGGAGCGGCTCTAGCTGAAATCAAAAAGATCGCAGCGATATTCATTGACCACAAGAGCAACGTTGAAGCGACGACCACATTCGATCGTTACATAGAAGTTCGAGGAGAGAGCGTAACTGCAGCTAATTGCGCAGAGCACACTGACTTCTCCTCCCCGCTTTCAAACTTCACCTACATACACCTCGTTCATTAGCAACGGAAATAAGATGACGACAACCGATCGCAATAAATTCTCTGAAATCAAGGCAACCGATCTAAGTCCAAATGCGGAGGACACCCCGTCAGTCCTTTTTGCAATTGTTGTGGGATCGGCCTCAGTGATCGGTGGCTTTTACCTCGTCCGATGGCTCTCAAAGTCAAGCAGACCCCAAATAGCTCCGTGGGTTATATCGCGAGGAACCGGCTTAGCACTTGTAATTGTCTCATCGTTACTTGTGATAATCGGACTTTGGATGGTTCATCCGAAGCGCAACAAAAAGAAGTCATTTCCACACATAGTGACGCTAAACAGTGCACACAAGACACTTGCTGCGATCGGAGTGGTCCTTCTCTTTCTCCATGTTTCCTCAATCGTCGTTGACTCCTTTGCAAACGTGGGGCTTCTTGGTGCCCTAGTCCCTTTCATGAGCAAATTTAAGGCTGTGCCAGTGGCACTTGGAACAATATCCCTCTATTCGATGGTAGTCATCGGTTTTACAGCTTGGTTGAAAGTTAGATTCGAGCGCTTCAACTGGAAGACGATCCATCGTTTTGCGCTATTTGCCTACTTGGTCGTAATGGTCCACGGGATTACATCTGGATCGGACACCGTCTTTTTAGGCGCGCTATACATAGTGTCACTCCTTCTAGTGGCGATACTTGCCGTTACCCGCTATATATTCGATCATCCACGCAAAAAGACAGAGTCAGACGCTAACCGCGGAGGAACGAAGCCGTCTCTTCAGGTGTGACGTCGATCATCGACTCGTTGTACAAACGTTCAAAGTAAGTGACGTCGGAACGATACGTCGCGGTTGGATTTGATCGTGCAACAATTCTCAATAGTACGTTCCCGTCAACTACCTCAGCGTCACCGGAACCAGTCATTGCGAAGTTGAAACTTTGGAGATTAAGTTTGACGTAACCGTCAATCACAAAAGCCAAGGCCCGAGCAAAGTCACCCACCTGCGCTTCAGTGAGATCGACGATGTCACCTTTCATCTTCGATACAATCCAAACCTCCCTAAACCCTACCGGTGCAAATGGTGTAAGAATCGAGACCGCTCCCCAATCGCCAACGTAACGAACCCTGAGGTCCCTTTCGGCCTCAATTAGAGCCTCCAGCAATCCACGCCCGGTCTCGGCTTTAAATTGCGCCATTTCATCGATCAATTTTCCCTGAGAGGAAAGGGGCAGGTAGTCATGCGAAGATTGAATGTGCGGATGGACTAGTGAACTGCCCGACGGAGGTAAGTAATTTGCATTGATCGACGAGTACTTGGCATCAGGATCGTACTCTCTAACCGCCTTGGCATGGTCAACCATGCCAGTCAAGAGATCTCCAATCAAATTGGAGTCCATCTCCTTCATGTCAACGAAGTGTTTTGTACGGTCGTATACGCCAACCGCGGAATAGGTCGAATAGCTCAAAATATTGGGGACCACTATCGACTTTCCCCGAGTGATCTTTCCTTCATTCACCATTTCAGTTGGGAAAGGATAGGTAACTGCGTCGATCTTGTCGGGACAAAATGGGCAAAATCCGGGAGCATTTACTATTGGAGTAAGATCCGTAACCTCTTCAGGTTGCAACTTCGACCCTAAGACGAAGCGTGTTTGGCCGCCAAATATTGGATCTCTTCTAAGAACTAGGGGGACGTCGTGAAATCTTCCGCCGTCAGAAAGATTCGGAACTTTACCTACGGTTTGAGCTTCAAAAAATCCGATTCCACTTCTAGAAAATTCAGAGACCAAGACCTTGTCCTCAACGCTCAACGCAAACAACTCCTACTTTGAAACCAATTCTCCCACTTGCAACCTAATCGTAATTGGGATTTTGAGTGACAAACGAAACTCCACCTTAGATTTAACTTTTTACAAATTCAACAAAACAGTAAGTCATAGTCACTAAACCGAAATAAATTTAATGATATGCCATTAGGCCAAATTAAAGATGCATCAAAACTAAGAAGGCTTGTTGACGCTGTTCTTGTAGTTGAGCGAGACCTATCCCTTCGCGTCGTCCTCGAAACGATTGTCAAAGAGGCGGCCACCTTAGTTAACGCTCGCTACGGCGCATTAGGAGTCATCGATCCAAGTGGCACATATTTGGTAGACTTCATAGTTACCGGTCTCTCAGCCGATGAAATAGCCAAAATAGGTGAACTACCCAAGGGACATGGCCTCCTTGGAACCCTGATTTCAAACTCAGAGCCCCTAATCATCGATTCAATTGAAAAAAGTTCCCTAAAGTTTGGCTTTCCAGCTAACCACCCTCAGATGTCAACCTTCCTTGGAGTGCCTATTACCGTGGGTGAAAGGGTATTTGGAAATCTTTACCTAACCGACAAATTGTCAGGTGAAACATTTGACCATGAAGACCAAATCCTCGTTGATTATCTCGCGCGAGCAGCCGGAATTGCGATCGAAAATGCTCGTCTCCACGCAACAGTGGCCGAATTTGCTCTAAAGGCAGACCGAGAGCGAATTGCAAGGGAGCTCCACGATGAGATCATCCAACGCCTCTTTGCAATTGGCCTTTCACTTCAAGCTACGATGCGCTCGATCGAAGAGGACTCGGTGTTTGCGAGCGTCCAAAATGCTATCGACGATATAGATGAGGCTATAAAAAAAATTAGGGCAACTATCTTCGCTTTAGAGACCTCAAAGAGTCGAATGCCGAGTTCATTTAGGTCATCGGTGATGGCGCTCTTGAAGGAACTTCATCCAGTGCTTGGATTTGAACCTTCGGTCTCCTTCACTGGGCCTATCGACACCCTCGTTGGCAACAAGATCGCGACAAATGGTCTCTCAGTAATTCGAGAAGCCATCTCAAATGTAGCAAAGCACGCAAGAGCCTCGAAAGTAGATATATCAATCGAGGCAGGAAGTGCGCTCACGATAACCGTCGACGACAATGGGGTGGGGTACCATCCGAGTACTAGCGACTCATCCAAGGGAGTGAAGAACCTTTCGCAACGAGCCAAAGACCTTGGCGGCTCAGTTGAAATCGGAATGTCCACAAAGTTGCGTGGCACCAGACTTGAATTCAGTGTTCCGCTGAGCAGATAATTCACACAAGTAACAAGCGAGCAAAGATAGGCTCTACTGAGAAATATCGCAAGACCGATAAGGCGAACATTTGAACAATATCTCATCCTTGCGCGATCGCGATACATCCTTTGACGTAAGCGCTGGACTAGAACTTCTGCGTCTTCCTCAGCGCTTCAAAGGTACCTCGTTCGAGAGCTACCACCCTAATGCAAACTACCCCTCCCAGGAAACTGCTCTTAATAAGTCGATTGACTTCGCCGATTCAATCGAGAGAGTCGCATCCCAGTCGTCGATTAGAAGACTTTTAGGAGGCGACCGACGAAACAAGAGTCGAGGCATCTATCTCGACGGTGGCTTTGGGGTCGGAAAGAGTCATCTTCTTAGTTCTATCTATGAAAGAGCACCTGAGCCAAAGGCTTTCGCTAGCTTCATCGACCTCGTTAACGTGGTTGGTGCATTCGGGTTCGAACGAGCATACGAAACCATTAGAGGTTTGAACATCATATGTATCGACGAATTTGAACTGGACGATCCAGCTGAGACAGTTCTTATTGCAAATTTGCTCAACAGAGCTAGGGGCGACGGCCTTTTTATGGCGGCAACATCGAATACCCTTCCAGAAAAGTTGGGTGATGGTCGATTCGCTGCACAAGACTTTCTACGAGAGATCCAGAGCCTCAGAGACGCCTTCGAAGTAATTACCATCGATGGCCCCGACTACCGCGCCACCAACTTTTCAACACAGAACGATTCGATCGACTCTGGTAGCCTTGTCCAAAAGATCTCCAAAAGTGGCCATCTATCGGTCACGATGGACCCACTGGAAAAATTGATTGAACACCTGTCGCGAGCCCATCCGATTATGTTCAAGCGCATGATAGAACCTTTTGACGCCGTGATCGCTGGCGGAGGAGAAACGATCGAATCAATAAATAATGGCCTGCGCCTCGTCGTATTTGTCGATAGGTGCTATGAAAGTATGACGCCATTCGTTATCGGTGAAATAAACCTCGAAACACTTTTCAGTGAACAGTTAATGGCTAGTGGCTACCGTAAGAAGTTTGGGAGAGCGATTTCACGCCTCATCCAAATGCGCTACGAAATTGAATCCTTGGTCGACAACTATGGAAACTAACCCTACCGACGAAACCTTATCACTGCTATTCGAATTCTATAAAACTCCTCAGAACTCGATCTGGCGAACCAATATGGTCACTGCACTAAACGGCGCCGTAAGCTTTCAAGGCAAATCGGCACCGATCTCCAATCAAGTCGATCGCTTGGCGTTTCGGGTGTTAAGATCGTTAGCAACAGCGATCGTAGTAGGCGCCAAAAATGTCTTGGCGGAGGGCTACTTCTCGCCCCTTATAAGACCTAATCCGATAGACGAAAACGGAGCACTTTTAAATCGCTACCCCCAACTTGTGGTAGTTACCAACGGTCAAACGCAATTAAGCGACTCAAGGTTGACATCTGAGTCAACTCAAAACTTTACAATCGTTACTTCCTCTGAGGGCTACCGGCGCATCAAGGCCGATCTTAAGAATATTAAGGTCGAGTTGGAGATTATCTGCTGCGGGGATAAAAGTGTTGATCTACAAAAGGCCCGAAGCAAAATAGACGAAATGTACCCTGGGTTGAAGGTGGCAGAAGGCGGCCCATCCCTTCTAACCAATATGCTTCGAGATCAGACCATCGACCAAATTGCATTGACGGTCACTCCCATGATAGCCCCAGCAACTGGTCCTTTTATAGCCGATAAAGAAACATCTTTACTTGACCTACGGTTATACAAACATCTGGTAATCAACGAAACTCTGCTACTTCTTTACAATCTGCACTAGGAACTAGAACACATGGCAATAATAAAACTCTCACGACGCAAGAGAACTGCTCCACGAGAAGAAGTGATCGACAAAATATCGGAATTTGTAAAGTCTCAAAAAAATTCCTTTTCGTTTTCAAAGGAGAAGATGACTCTTAGTTGGATTGATGGGCCTAGCCTCGAGGAGCTATATGACGCAGCTCTAGCAGGCAGCTATTGGGAGATAAAGGCTATCGTTGACCTAGATTCAACAACCGTTGAAGAAGGCGTAATATACGCAAACAGGTCTCTGTCAACCATCGCTCGGGCAATTGCAGTAGTACGCTTTGCAGGAGCTAAATCTCGACCTCTAAACGTCACCGACCCCAAAGACCAAGAATTCTTCACCGAGCTACTGCGAGAAAGCGTCTACGACGGCAAGTGGCAGATGGCAGAGCTAATGGCCAAGTACTTAGTTGAGCTCACCGAAAACCCTAAAACCGACGAATTGCTTGCGCAAAAGTTCATCGAAGTAGGTTACGAAAAACTGTGGAACCGCGCCTTTAGTGAGATGTCCTAGCACCATTACCAAAATAGCTACAGAATAAAGTTGCCCAGCTTTACCGCCTCTGAAAGGGGGTCAATGCCAAATGGAAGTATGGCTAGGGCCGCAACATTTACGCCATTTTCTTGATACCTTTCGATGTGCCGTCTGCACTCCTCTGTAGTGCCGCCAACGATGAGCTCATCTACGACCTCTTCAGGTATCGCAGCCGTAGCCCCTTTGCGGTCGCCCTTGGCCCAGCAATCCCACATCTGCTCCAACTTATCGCTTCGGCCAAGCCAAATGTGAAAGTCTCGATAGACCCCCACATTTAGGTAAGACGCGATAAGACGCCTACCAGCATCGAGAAACTTTTCGCGCTCGACATTTGGAGCCACGAAGATCCTCGCAACGATCTCCTTGCCCTCTCCAACTATTGGAACTACGCGCGAAACATCGTCGGCCGAAAGCCAATTTAAAATCGCCCCATCCCCTTCGGTTCCAGCAAGCTTAAGCATCCTCTCACGCAACGCAGCAAGCAGAATCTTGGGAGGGGTCTCGGGAGGCGAAACCAATCTAAATCCATTGATAGAAAAGGTATCGAAACTTCTATCAACCTTTTGTCCGTCTAGGGCCTCTCGCAAAAAACGCAAAACATCACGACTGCGCGAAAAGGGCTTTTCAAACTCAACAGCATTCCATTTGGAAACTATCACATCGCTACTTGAGCCAATTCCAATTGAGAATCGGCCAGGAGCTAGGGAGGAGAGTGCCGCAACCGACATAGCCAAGGTAGCGGGGCCACGCGTAAACGCGGGCACAATAGCAGTCCCTAAATTGAGCGAGGGTTCCCACTCGTTGGCGAGAATGAGCGGGGTAAATGCATCGTATTGAGCAACTTCGCTACTCCAAACGTCGCTATAGCCGCTCTCCACCAAAGCCTTTATCAAGCTCTTTTGATCACCCAATCCGACTGTATCGAAGGGTATTGTCATTCCTAAACGTCGTTCCACGCCACTGATGTTACTTGGTCGAAAGACGAAAATTCGTTCTAAATCGAACTTCTAGTCAAGCGCAATCGACGGCAAAGGTATCATCGAGCCATCGGACTGGATATAGGCTAAGGCTACAACCGCTGGCGAAGAAGAGTGAAGTTCGAATAAATTTGGGAAACCGGCCGAATTATCCGTCGGTAGAACTGAGAAAGAGTTACTGCCGGATCCTAAGGTTACTCCAGCAACTGAATCGATACCAGTATCAGTCGACAATGGGTTATGACCATCGACAAATAGCTTCGACAGTAGCGCGGTCGATCTTCGAGAATTTGGCTGGTAGCTTACTGCAATCTGCTTAAAGGTCGACGCGAATGGTGGAGCTGTAAGCACGGATACCCACCGGGACCAATAGGTACCAACTCCGTTCATCATCGAGAAACCGATGAGCGGTCCAAGCGTCGAACCGATCAACTCAACGGAAGATGCCACTTGGGCCGTCGACTTAATGGAGAGCGAGAAGAAGGAGCCAACCGGAACGCCCGGAGCTACCTTTAACGGCACGGAAATAGTACTGTAAGCAGGAATCTGTTCCTGAAAAAAAGTTGAAGGACGACGCGATGCCTTACTTGATGAATTCAAGTCTGTAACTTTGACCGAAACCGATGAGTTGGCGTTAGTTACATTTATCAAATGAAGAATTGCACTCTGATTAGCCGTTTGAGTCAGAAGCGGAAAGAGCGTCTGTGAAAAGGTCTCAGGCGATGCAAGAATAAAGCTGGTTCCCGTCGAATGAGAGTCGCTCCTCACCTCCACGCCGGCGCTTAGAACTCTTCCAATTCGCGTTGAAACAGTTGCGCCAATTGAACTAGTTCCCTGAAACCAGTCGGAGACCTTAACGGATAGTGTCCGGTGAGCCGCAAGTACTACCGCTTGAAGCGGCCCAGGGGCAGTTGGACCCCCTGGAGTCATAAATGTGACGTCTACGATCGCGTCGGAGTTAAAGGGATTGAAGACTTCGAGGTACCCATCAGAATTTCCTTGAGTTGAAAAACCTTGAAGAATCCAATTGGGACCGGGGCTAGGGTGGCAAAACGTCTCTGAGACTCCGAAGGATCCGGCGAGCCTAGCCATTACCAAATCTGCACCACCTGTAAAAAATGCGGTTACGCCAACCGAGGTCTTCGCAGAGAGCTTCTCGGCGATAGAACGACTGGACGCACTTGCTAGAACTAAATTTGAAGTGGTTTGATTGCCATTGCTGCGATAGGCATCCACAGTGACGCTTTGACGGAATTTAGATCCATTTATTAGGTAAATGTCAACCGTGTCGCCCTTTATAAGGTTGCTCGGAGGCAAAACGCAGTACCACGTCGAAGAGTCTGCCGCTATGGGCGAAACCGATAAAGATGGCACAAAGTTCGTCTTTAGAACTTGCCTGCCACTTACTACATTGAAGACCAAAGTTGTCACAGCGAGAAGTAGCACGACGACTGCGACTACGATCTCTGGCATACGTCGCTTAAGAAAACTCAAATCAATGCTCCTGCACTGTAATCTCAAAAGATCGAACCGGCATCCCTAGCGCCTAACCTTCAATTTCTCCTGTTGGCTTCCGGCAACTCCGTCACCACTACCAACCTTCTCTTCAAGTCTCTCGTCGCGCTGAACCATAAAGGAAACTCGGATACGGGTTACGAATCGAGAAACGATAAAGCCTCGAGCAACTACGAGATCAAAGAGCGCCAGCCACAATATGACCTCCGAAATTGCTAGAAGCAACGAAGGCAGTTGACTACCTGCACTGGGTAGTTGCGACTTAGCAACTAACCTACCGGTTACGGAGTACCCGTTGACGGTCGGATCCGTAAGGACTTGGGCAAGATCACGCTGTCGAGCAAGCGTCAGTGTGATCTTCTCTACGGCTGAGTTAAAGCCGCTCTGAGGATAGATCAGATTTCCGATCCCAGCTTCGGCAAGATACGATCCAAGCCTCGTGGTTTCGTATAGCGATGCCCTCGAAATTCCGGAGGCAACATTGGAGTAGACGCCCTGAGATATGGGCGTATAGACGTTTTCGAACGAAAGAGTTGCCCCGTGGGTTACGGCAAAAGCGACATTGTTGTCAAACCACCAACTTCCAGTTGGAAGTGAATTTGGAGAGCCGATCCAAAGAAGGTTGGAAGAGTCAAACGATGTCTCGCTTATGAACGAGAGGGTGTTTGAGTAACTTGTCGCCGGCATACCAAGACGGCCAGATGAGATCGGTGCCCCTACTCCAAAAGAGGCAATGGCGAGGAAAATTACTGCGATTCCTCCACTTATTTGGCGAATGCCAAATGTCTGCTGAGGTAGATCGCGATAGAGGCTATCCACAGAATTCGCGAGCGAGTACGAAACAAAAGCTGCAAGCATTGGCGAAACCAAAGCTAACGAAATCGGATCATTTCCAAGAGCTCCGCCGTTTGCTCCGAAGATGAATATTAGAAAGACCACAGTCGAGATCGTCGCGGCAATAGCCCGCTCAAAACGAATGTACCGCGTTGTTACGAGGCCCAATGGAACAGTCAGCAATAGGAGAGGTGCGAATGAGTTTATTACGCTTCCGCTTGAAACACCGAATGAGAGTAGAAATAGCCCTGAGACTCCAGTTGGCGGAGTAGCTCCGAAGAGCGATGCGATCGTTGCCCCCTCGCTAATGTATCCAAGGAACCAAGTGAGATTCAGCAGGAACGCCGCTATCAATATTGCGCCCAAGAAGTATGTAAGCCCACCTATCGCCTTGGCGCTGTGGTGGCGAGAGAAGGCTATGGCTATCAATGATAAGAAGAATACTCCCGCCACCAGTATGAAGGCTGGAGCAATTGAAGTAGCCAAAGAGCATACCAAAGCACCTCTAAACAACTCTTTAGCTCGAAGCTTCTCTACTTTTCTTAGCTGCTCCAAGGCATCAAAGGCGATGCCTACGAGAAATGGGGCGAAGGCATAGGCAACTAATCCAAATAAGGATCCGCTTGAAGCTACAGAGACCAATACTCCTGAGGCGAAGTATGCGACCAAAGCTATCGTCGACGAAAGTGGATTTTTAAACTTCGCGCCAAGTCTATACGAGCCAAAGAGACCAAGGACTACCAATCCGAACAGAAAGAAGTGGTAGTAAAGAGAGGTTCCGCTGAAGAAGAGAGAGCCAATTGCCCCTATCCAGAGGTAGCCCGAAGGCACCGACGTAGGCGTAGTCGTCACCCCCGAGAGGTTCCCGGCGAAGAAGTCCGAGAGGAGAGAAGTGCCATGTGGGAACGTATTAAATTGTCCAAAGTACGGAATTGTTGAAAAGATAAGATGCCGTGCCGCAATAAATAAGAAGACAGCTATGGCGAACTGAATGGCGCGAGCTAAGCGTCGCTGTACATATCTAGTGGCTAACGAAGTTGGATCTTGCTCTTCATTCTCTAAAGCGGCCTTATCTAAGAGGGCCATACCTTCAGCGCGCTTGGACCTCTCTACCTCGTATCGCAGTTGGGCTCTGGTATTTCTCTGATGAGCAAAGAACGCTGCGACACGAGAAGAACCTCGCGAAAATTTAGTCTTTAGATCGCGGTACTCTAATATCCGGGTTTGACTACCACTTTCCCATCGATTGTTATGGGAGTTGCGGCTGAAAAGACCATCAACGAGGGCTCGTAAGATCGCACGTGTGGTTCGTAATCTTCCTGTTACAGCAAAGAAGGCTGCCTCCAAGATAGCGATAACCGCCAACTGCAACTTCGACATGCGGCGAGGCCAACCCGAAAAGTTAGCGTTGATTGCTCGAAGTTGGTTAACACGAACGTAGTAGGAACGCTCAGCCCTCCTAAGCCTACGTCGAATCGGTCGATATTTTGAGTGAACATACTCGGGATCTACGCCGTTAGCGAGGACTCCCATATGTTTTACTCGCGCATAAGAAGAGGCAACGATTCGAGCACCAGCCAACTGGGCCCTTAGTGATATCTCAACATCTTCGCCGAATAGGAACATATCGCCATCAAGTCCGTCGAGGGCTCGGAAGAGGTCGAAGCGGATCATCATTGCCGCACCAGGTGCCGCGAAAACTTCGTCGACGATCGCAAACTGGTCTTGATCAACATCTCCCACATCAATTCGACTTCGAATCGCTGCGGTTCGATCGATATCGATTCCGAGAGAAATTACGCGATCTGGATAGCGCCACGAAACAATCTTGGGAGTAACAATTCCAGCATTGGTGCGAAGCGCATCTTCGACCATTACCGATACTGCATCGGTAGCAAACTCAACGTCATCATGGCAGGGAAGGATGAAATCAGCGGTAGCTATAGATGCAATGGCGCCGTTGATGGCCCCACCGAAACCCAAATTCTTATCGTTTCTTACAAGCAGTGCGTTTGGAGACACTTCGGAGACTCTCGGTGAAAGAGATACCTTAGAGCCGTTGTCAACGATCATCAGAGAAAGGTTGGGGTAGTCAGATGACAAAACCGACTTCACCGACTCTTCAAACCAATCGCCCGGGTCGTTGGCAACTAGAACTACTACTACTAATGGTGCAATCGCCATATCGAAGTAATAAGGCTAGCCCGATTTGGCGTCGAACCATCTAGTGAACACTCAAAGTGGCATGCACTAGTACCATATGGCCCTGAGGTGTTGTAGTCTAGAAACGGAGTTGAATCTACCCATTCACCAAAGAGGGGCATACCGGTAAGATGGCAAAGAATGCTGCTGATGAGTTGAAAGACCTGATCTACACAGGTGTCGGCTTTGCCTTACTCAGCTTCCAAAAAGCAATGGTTGCGCGAAATGACATAGAAAAAGAGGCTAGGAAGCTCCTAGGTCTTCTCTCCAATAGGAGATAACCTCGCGGAGCGTCTCTTCAATACTGAACTTAGGTTCAAAACCCAACTCATTGGAGATGCGAGAGGAGTCCCCTACAATTCTCATTACTTCCACCGGGCGCAAAAGCTCAGGTGATACCGAGGCCTTAACTCGGTCGCCATCGATGGCTATTAACATTTGGACAACCTCCTCTATCTTTCTTCCGACTCCCGAGGAGATGTTGTAGGTATCGAAAGAGGTATCAGAGACCGCCAAAAGTCGATACGCTCGGACAACATCTCGGACGTCCAAAAAGTCTCGTGTAGCGCCCAAATTTCCAACCGCGATTTCGCTCTCTCCCGAAATTCGCGCATCACAAATCCTTTTAGCTATCGCTGAAACCAGGAAGTTGGACGATTGATTGGGGCCTATATGGTTGAAAGGTCGAGCTACAACTGTTTTTATTCCGAAGGCTCGTCCGTACTGCAAAACGTAGGTTTCAGCAGCCGCCTTTGAAGACGCATATGGTGAAAGTGGTCGAAGAGGAGTCGCTTCATCAATGGCATCGAGATGCGACTGGTTTCCGTAGACCTCCGAAGACGAGACGTAGACCAACTTAACGTTAGGATCAGTCGCCTCGATAGCACGAAGTAGGTTCAGAGTACCCCCAACGTTGACGTTGAGATACGACATTGGATCCTTCCAACTAGCACCAACGTGGCTCAGCGCAGCGAGATGGAAGATTACCTTTGACTCAGAAGTACCATCCGCAAATTCACTCACAGCCGATAGCAGCTGGTCGAAACTTGAGACGTCAACTGTCGGATCTATAGTCGTAGCCGAGACTCCATTCTCAACTAGTTCTTTGAGCAAATAAGGCCCCACGAAGCCCGACGCACCGGTCACTAATGCTCGCATACCTCAACCTAACTCTCTAAAATCCGTCTATAAAAATCTAGGTGAGCCAACCCGCTATTCTCCCAGTTGTATGCGAGTGAACGCTCTCTCCCCAACTTTGACAGCCTTAGCCTCTCCATTTTTTCATCGCTGACGCCAGCAATTGCATCAGCAATTTCATCGACACTATTTGGATCAACCAACTTGACGCCGTCGAATGCGTACTCGGCCATAGCTGAGTCTTTTGAGGTGATCAAAGGAGAGCCATAAGCGAGGGCTTCGAGCCCAGGTAGGCCAAACCCTTCTTCAAGAGAGGGGTACAGAGTACAAAATGCATGTTGGTAGAGAGAGGCGAGTGTAGCATCGTCGACGAAGCCGAGAACTTTGATTCGTTCGCTATTCACGGCAGAGGAGATCAGGTTCGCGAAATTATCCATGTTCCAACCTTTGAGGCCAACCAAAACTAGATAGCGCTGTGATCTGGCTTTAACGTAAGCCTCGACTATTCGCTCAAGGTTTTTGCGAGGCTCGATTGTCCCACAGAAGAGAAGGTATCCTGCCTCAGCAGCCTCCTTCCCTACGACAGAGGCGATATCAAAACCGTCGGGAGGAGTCACGGTCCTTACACCATGAGGTATCACTTGATGAGGCTGGCTTTGTCCAAAAAGAGCCCTAAATCTCTCGGCCACGAAGTGAGACGGAAAAATTATCCCGTCGGCAAACTTTGCGGCATGAGCGATCTCCCTTGAGAAGAAGGCCACTTTAGACCTCTCGTGCCATTCCGGGTGGTCGATCAAAGTTGTGTCGTGGACGGTGACGACGATCTTTCCAGAGAACCCCCTTGGCATGGTGTAGTGAATACCATGATGCAGCTTGAATCGGCTCCGACTCAAAACTCTTCCAAGGACAGCCTTTTCATAAAGCAACCGCGATACTCGATTACTTGGCACCAACTCCCTAGTCCTTGTACCCGTAAGTTCGCCAATTCGCCTAGCTTCACCTTTAGCAACGATGGCTGTCAAGTCGATGCCAAACTCTTCGGCACGTCTCTGAGCTGCCTTAGCAAATTCAACACCATACCTTCCAGCTCCGGTTATACGGCGTGGAACGGAAGAGAGGTCGATAGAGATAGCCTGGATCACTCGTTTGAACCAGCCACTATTTCAGCCAAGCGTTGTCCGGCCTCTTTCCAAGTCAATTCATTTGACCGAAGGAGGCCTTCACGAACCTGACGTGACCTTGTCGATTCACTAGTTAGCAATTTCACAATTCCATCTGCGATCGATTCCACGCTCAATGGATCTACAATCGTGGCAACTTGCTCATCGGTAGAGGGCAATTTAGATGCGACAACAGGAAGTGCGGCGGCCATCGCTTCAAGAGGGGGGAGTCCGAAACCTTCAAATAGGGGCGCGTAAATCAATAGGGCAGCTCGCTGATAGAGTGCACTCAAAACCCTATCGGTGACCTTGCCCGCAAAGTTTACGCCTCGACGCTCCCCTCCCTCGCTTCCCCATCCATCAGGGCCAATTACCACCACGGGATACTCACCGCCAAGTAAAGGTCGGGCTTGGTCTATTGCATCAAATATCCTTGGTAGGTTTTTTCGCGGTTCAAGCGTTCCAACTACCAATAGAAAAGGCGAGCTAATTCCAAAGTCTAAAAGCAGTTGCTCGGCTCTTTCGAAGTCAGGATACGGAAGATGGTCTGACCCAGGAAGTACAACATGAATTCGATCTGTCGAAAACCCAGCAGCTTCTAGGTCTTTTGCTGACTCTTCAGACAGAGTTATGACTTCAGCCTCACTATTTAGAATAATTTCAAGGCGCCTCTCGTGCCACCGTCGCCCCCGAGGGGTAAAAACCTCAGGTACCTGGCGAAACGCTAAATCGTAGATTGCAAAAATCGAACGATTAGCTCCCCGAGATAGTGGACCTGCCATTGACAATGAAAGGAGGGTTCCCCCTTCGACCTTGGCAAACGATGGAGCAATATCCCACCACCTTGTTGCGATGCGACTATTCCCTTTTGCGTACCTTATTGGGGCTCCGAAGTCCAGAAAGGGGTCTTCACCTACACCAGTCCAAGTCGATCCGTAGATCTCAACTACCGGGATAGACGAGAGAATCGTTCCCATGGAGGCCCTTAGGATCTCGCGTGTGTAGACGCCAATCCCCCCAGGAACTACTGCGTGGAGTTGCTCCGGCACGATAGTCAGCTTGGCAGTAATCAAATCGATCTACCTCTGTTTTGGTCTACTTCGAATTGCCCTCTTGTAAAGGTCGAGCATCGATGCAGCACTTTTTTCCCAAGTGTAGTTGGAGGCCTGAGCTTTTCCTTGGAGTAGCAATTCAGGCAAACGATTTACATCCTCAAAGACCCTATTGATCTGCTTTGCTAGCCCATCGGCATCACCAACCTCGAAGTAGAGCGCCCCTTCTCCCAAAACTTCTGGAAGAGATCCGGCACGAGTCGAAATTACTGGCGTTTCTAGGGACATTGCTTCAACAGGTGGAAGACCAAAACCTTCATATAACGATGAATAGACGAAGACTTGAGCATGACTAAGGAGGTAGTAACGAGTGGCGTCCTGTACATAACCACTCAAAATAACGCGATCTCTAAAGAGCGACGAATCGACTGCCCTTCTAAAGCCATCGCTACCCCAACCGTCTCCACCAGCAATTACCAATAGCAGATCAGGATACTCCGCTGCGATTTGTTCGTATCCACGTAGAAGGGTGAGAAAGTCTTTTCGAGGTTCAATGGTACCAAGTCCAAGGACGAAGGGTCTTCCTCCGATTCTCAAGGTCAAATCATTCTCTAAATCCTGTGTTGCAGCGAGTAAGTTCTCTGGAATTTCAAGAGAGCCATGGTGAATTGCCACGACACGGTCTTTTGATACTCGAAAGTTTTCAACTACTTCATCGGCGACGAATTGAGATGGTGTATGAACAAATGCCCCACTATTTATAGCTTTTTGGATCAACCTAGGGAACTCTAAAGTTGCAGGAGCAGCTATTTCCGGGTACTTCAAAGGGGTCAGATCATGAACTGTTACTACCCGTGCGCCTGCTCTACTTGGTGGAACTACAAAGTTAGTTCCATGCACTACCTCGAACGACTCCGTGAAGTTATCTAGAGCCGGAAAGTTCGACATAGACCAAAGACGATGCAATGGGCGTGCAGGCATAGCCCTTGAAGATGGAACCTTTATCCCACCCATGAACTCAGATAATCTATTTCTTCCTCTCCAGCTGATCGCAAATGGGATCAAATCCACATCTGAACGTTCATTTAGGGCGAGTGCTAAATTGAGACAAAACTCACCTACGCCAGTCCTTTGACCCAAAAGGGCCGTTGCCTCATAGGCGACTCTAACCACTCATCCCCCTCGCTCAAAAAGACACCTTCAATACTAGGTCAAAGCCCTAAAAAACCTAAAGCGGAGCAACGGCAATTTGCCAATACGAAAGAGCATTTATCGGCTAACTTTGCAGATTAGTTCTTAAATTTTGATGACAAAGAGGTAGATAATGGAAAGCAAGATGTGCAATCGTTTTTTCGAAATTCGAGATTCCTTGCGCCTACCCATGATTGGCTCTCCGTTGTTCATAGTTTCAAACCCAAAACTGGTCATAGCCCAAGGGCACTCTGGAATCGTGGGAGCCTTCCCAGCGCTAAATGCGCGACCTGCTAGTCAGTTAGATGAGTGGCTATACGAGATCGAAGAGGGTTTAGCTGGCAATCCGATGCCTTACTCGACTCGATACTTCGCCTTAAATCAAATAGTTCATCGATCCAACAGCAGGTTAGAGCACGACCTCGAAGTTATGGTTGCACACAAAGTACCGATCGTCATTACGTCCCTTGGCGCCCGAGAAGATGTCTTTGATGCCGTCCACTCATATGGCGGTGTCGCACTTCATGACGTTATTGACGCGACGTTTGCTCGAAAGGCACTTGACAAAGGAGCAGACGGCCTAATTTTGGTAAGTGCAGGAGCGGGGGGCCACGCTGGATCGCTAAATCCATTCGCCCTTCTAAGTGAAGTAAGACGCTTTTTCGATGGGCCAATCCTCCTCTCTGGATCCATTTCAACTGGATCCTCCTTGCTCGGTGCACTTGCAGCAGGAGCCGACATGGGATACGTTGGCTCACCATTCATCGCAACCCACGAAGCGAACGCCGACGATCGCTACAAAGAGATGATCGTCTCTTCGAGTGCATCCGATATTGTTTACACCTCTTTCTTCACAGGTGTAAAAGGCAACTATCTCAAAGGGTCAATCGAATCAAACGGTCTCGATCCGCTTCAGCTTGAAGAACGCGATCCCAATTCGATGAACTTTGGGGAGGGATCAGGCGAAGCAAAGGCATGGAAGGACATATGGGGCGCGGGGCAAGGCGTTGGGGCAATCGACAATGTCACTACAGTTGCTAACCTTATCTCAAAGTTTGAAGTTGAATTTCGATCGGCCAAAGACCGCCTCAAGGATCTAATCAACTAACCAGGTAAGTCAAGAGAGTTGGCCGCGCGTCATATTCAGTTAGGAAATTAAAAATTGATAACCGTACTATGCGGAGGTGTTGGAGCGGCCAAATTTCTTGAAGGCCTAACCCACGCCAACGTCGACGAGGAGATCGTCGCTGTCGTAAACGTTGGTGACGACGAAGAGATGTATGGCCTTCACATATCTCCCGACATTGACACAATTATCTATACCCTCGCAGATTTGGTCGATCGCGAAAGAGGCTGGGGCATTAAAGGTGAAAGTTACCAAAGCCTCGATCGCCTTAAGGAGCTAGGGGCGCCGACATGGTTTACCCTCGGCGACCGCGACATCGGGTTGCACCTATTTAGACGGCATCTTTTGGACTCCGGTCACACTTTAAGCGAAGTCACCGCTCAATTAACCGAGAGACACAATCTCCCCATTGAGATCCTTCCGTCAACCAATCAAAGACTTAGAACCATGATACTGGCCGAGGGTGACCCCGATGAACTGCTCACTTTTCAGCGCTACTTCGTCGAACGGCGACACCAGCCAACCGTAAAGGGGATCTTCTTCACCGGATCGGAAAAGGCTAAGCCCGCCCCCGGAGTAGTAGAAGCGATCGAAGCCTCGAGAGTGGTCATCATTGCGCCATCTAATCCACTTTTATCGATAGCGCCGATACTTTCAATCTCTCAAATCAGAGATGCTCTGGAAAAAGAGAGGGGTAAGACGGTAGCAATTTCACCAATCGTAGGCGGAAGAGCGATTAAGGGCCCTGCAGATCGAATTCTAGAATCACTAGGCTATCCTATCTCCCCCGAGGGGGCGGCAAAGGTGTTGGCGCCCTACATTTCAACGATGGTAATCGATTCAGTGGATTTTGACTTAGCTAAAGGCCTTGAAGACAGTGGACTTCGGGTGGTGGTGACGAACACGATCATGGACGGATTAGAGGCAAAAATAGATCTAGCCAAGCGTGTTCTCAGCGAAATGAAGGCGCACTCTTGATATCGATAACTCCCGTCTACGAACTTCCCGAATTCCAAAAAGGAATGAACATCGGGGAAGAGATTGTAAAAAACTTTCAACTACTCCACAACGACGTGGTTGTTGTCACCTCCAAAGTCGTATCTAAGGCGGAGGGGAGATTGGTAGTGGCACCGTCCAGGAGCGACTTCGAAAAACATGTATTGTCCGAGTCACGCAGGGTCTTACGGCAACGGGGCGACATGATGATAGTGGAGACCCACCACGGCTTTATCTGCGCCAATGCAGGCATCGATCAATCGAATGTACCCGAGGGCTACATTGCGCTCCTTCCAAAGGATTCCGATCGGTCAGCCCGAAGAATCAGGGATCAGATCTATGCGAAATCCGGGGTGAAGGTCGGGGTGATCGTAAGCGACACCTTTGGAAGAAGTTGGCGCCGGGGCGTCACAGACGTTGCTCTTGGCGTAGCTGGAATAGCAGCAATCGTAGATCTTCGGGGGTCTTTAGATGCGAACCAACGCGAACTAAAGGTAACCGAAGTTGCAATTGCCGACGAAATTGCATCGGCAGCAGAACTCGTAAAGGGCAAAGCTTCTAGAGTCGCGGTGGTGGTAGTGAGGGGAGTTGAAGACTCGTACTTTAGAGAGTCCACAGTCTCATCTGAGTTAGTTAGAGTTCCCATCGAAGACCTATTTCGGTAACTTACGCAACGGTATCTACCTACTCCGCAGCCGTCTATTCACGAATTCAACAGGTCGACTATTGTACCAGTCGACTAAAATCGAAATTCCGTCCCGAATATCTATCATAGGCTTCCAGCCTAACTGAGCCTTGGCGCGTTCTATAGAGAGTGCACTCCGCTGGATCTCTCCTACGCGAAGTGGCATTACTCTTGGCCCTAAAGTTGATCCGGTCGCCCTGGCAACGAGCTCGAATAAGACGTTTATCTGAGTTTCAACGGCAGTACCGACGTTGACTAAAAGACCACCGGCGCTATCCATCGATCTGATCATCGCATCAACTACATCGGAGACATATACATAGTCACGGGTCGAAGTGCCATCACCAAAGACTTGGCAAGGCCTTCCGGCTAACAGCCGTTCAGTAAAGGTAGCCACTACACCGGCTTCGCCATGAAATCCCTGGCGAGGACCGTATACATTTGCGAAAACCAGCGCCGTGTACTCTAGGTCATAGATGCTCCGAAAGATCTCTAGGTAGTCGATTACGGCCCTCTTGGAAGCACCGTAGGGTGAGATCGGCTTAAGTTGGTTTCCTTCGTCGATGGGAAGAAGGTCGAATGTTGGGTTCCCATATATAGCCGCACTCGTAGCGTAGATTACCTTCGTGGCCTCGCCGGCCAGAGCGGCTTCCAGTACTCGTATTGAACCAGCCACATTTACAGATAGGTCATCAGATGGATTCGATATAGAAGCAGTTACATCGGTTCTAGCTGCGAGATGAAAGATAGTCGAAGGGCGCCGACGTCGAGCCAACTCCAAAAGTGCAGGCGACCTAATGTCGAGTTGATGTATAAAGATTCGTCCCAGATAATTTTGGCGAGCATTAGTCAAGTTCAATAGCGATCCACTACTCAGATCATCAATCACATCGACGATATACCCGAGCTCAAGTAGTCGATCAACGAGGTGGGATCCGATAAATCCCGCACCTCCTGTTACCATTACACGGGGATCGCTCAATTGGGAATCTTCTGCCCCGATAGTCGCTCACCACTACTCAAATCGCACCCTGAGGCAAGGACAGAACGATCCTCAACTATAGCCTCGCTAGGTACCTCTACTTCGCAACCAATAATGGACTCCGAAACTCGCGCGAATTTAGCGATAATAGCCTCGTCCATAATTATCGAGTGCTCAATATGCGCACCACGTTCGACGACTACATTCGCTCCAATAACGGAACGATTGACGATCGCATCTGGAGCAACACGCGCACTCGTCGAAATCAATGAGTCGCCAATTACCTGATAGTTTTGGGGAATCCTTCCAACCAAGTCATCTTGTACAAAAAATTCACTGACCATGCGAAAACGAAAGTCTTGAGAGACCCTAAAGAAGTTTTCGATAGTTCCGGCGTCTACCCAATACCCATCAAAATGTTCAGCGAAGAGCTCCCCAGCCTCCACTAGTGTCGGGAAAACTATGCGTTCGATGGAGACCTTTTGGCCTACGGTCACCGAATCGAGAGCTTCCGGCTCCAGTACATAGATTCCAGCATTGATGTAGTTAGTTGGAGCCTCTTCTCGCTTGGGCTTTTCTATAAACGCCAATACCCGCCCCTCTTCATCGGTCGGCACCACGCCAAATGCAGATGGGTCGTCGACCGACACTAGAGCAATGGTTGCCTTTCCTCTATTTCGCGAGTGTGAGTCGAGGAGTTGCCGGATATCAAAATCGCAAATAACATCGCCATTTACAACTAGAAAAGTCGAATCAATCCCACCCTCCGCAGCGGCAAACTTAATCGCACCCGCCGTATCCAAGGGTTCATTTTCAACTGCGTAACTTACCGGAACTCCAGCAACTTTGCCATTAGGGAAAGCAGCAAGAAAAACATCTGGCCGATAGCCAAGGGACAAAACAACCTCTGTTACACCAAAGCTCTTCAATCTACGCACTACTCGTTCAAGCATCGTATCACCGGCCACAGAGAGCATCTGCTTTGGAATTTGGTGAGTCAAGGGCCTCAAGCGTGTGCCAAAGCCTCCTACAAGTACAACTGCCTTCATAAGGGCACCTCCTTGCGAATCATGTGGCAAAACGCCAAGAGCCCACCTTTTCGATCCTTACATCCTACATCAAAGGTCCGAATTATCCAATACCGAATGTTTAACCCGCCGCGGCCGTAGTGGCGGGAGCTGCGGTTGAAGCCGTTCCCGCGAGTGTGGTAGATGTCGCCAGTGCCTGAGAAGTCGGCAAGTTGACAAGCGCAGTCCTAGACGATGGTTGCGGCAGATTTACCCCGGCAGGTACGAGTCCCACTGTTATCAACTGTTGATCCGAAAACCTAATCGCTCCGGGATTTCCAGTAACTACAGTTCCCTTTGCAACTAACGAGGACCAGGTTTCGACCTTGATGGTTGCCGGCTTGCCATTACAGGTAAGGCCGTTTGTAAGGGCAGCGTGACCCGGATAGGTAACCTTCGATCCCGATATATAGAGTCCAGGGTAGTCGAGAGCGAAATTGCCTAGGTTGGCATTTGAACCTTCGAAGAGTTTGGTCTTTGGTGATACCACTATCAGTCCATCACCGGTGGTATAGAACGACAGCTTCGATGTATTGGTTTGTGCTTTTAGATTTGGAAGAAAGCTATTGCAGTCATAGACGCCAAATGCAACGTGCCAAGTTTGGCCCACCGTTGGGGCAGATGCTGCGCTTCCCGTCGGATTTAACCTTTCATACCGAGAGTATCCGATAGCAAATGCGCCGAATATAACGACCAGAGCAACCGCGGTGTAAAAAAATACAGGAGCTTCACCTCTCCGTGTCCTAGAACCACCTGTAGCAGCTGCTCTTGCAACCCTTTTTCCTATTGACTGTTTAGCCATTATCTCCGGAACCCACTCAACATAATTTAACCTCTATTACTTTAGACGCAAAACGTCAAAGTATTGACCTTGCAATTGCACCTAGGCAAAGCTTGAGAAAAGTGCCAGCGCCTACTTCGATAGTTTTTGCATCAAAATACTGGCCATTCGAATTGAAAATCGCACCGTAACACCCAGGAGCACCACTGGAAGTAAAAGTCGCCTCGCGCCTTTGAGATCACTGATCGCATAGATCGCAAGTGATCGGTGATGGGCGTAAGCTGAAAAATATGGCCTCTGACGAGAAGAGTACCCCTGATAGTGAGTTGCAACTGCCTCTTCGCAATAGCCAAGCTCAAAGCCTTTATCTAGGATACGGCGACAGAGATCCACGTCTTCCATATACATGAAGTATCGATGATCAAATCCCCCAACTCCTCTGTATAGTTCAAGGGGCATTAAAATCGAAGCACCCGAGATCCATCGGTCTTTGAAGTTAACTTTTGCGAAGTCAACCCGATACCTTTTAGTAAAAGGGTTAGTAGGCCAGATCTCGCCAAGAAGTGAGTGCATTGCTGCATTCACAAGGGAGGGAAATGGCCTAACAGATGGATAACGCGAATTATCAGGATTGATAATGTATGGTCCCACGCCGCCCAGGTCCCATCTAACCTGAGCTTCAACCAGCCTATCTATGGCACCAGCTTCATATACAATATCGGGATTCGAGATCAAAATATATCTACTGCTTAGCCTGCGAGCTCCTAGATTACACGCACGACCGTACCCCAAATTAGCATTAGCTTCAACAATCTCAATACGAGCATCTATTTTGTTCGCCGCTACAAAACCCTTTAAGGTCTCAACCGAGCCGTCGGTACTGTTGTTATCAACGACGACGACCTCGGAAACCGAAGTACTCAAAAGTAGCGATCTAAGGCAGCGTTCGACCACACCGTCGCCGTTAAAGTTTACGACGACGACACCTACTGAATCCATTGAGGCAGCTTCAAAGTGATTCAACCTTCGAGAAGTGTCCTCACTAGAGCTGCGACCGAATCACGGTAGTTAGGAAGCGGTTTCGACTTGGTAAGTCTGATTGCCATATTATCTAATACCGAGTATTTGGGGCGCGGAGCCTTTCTCGATGAGTCGAGCTGATCTGACGAAATCTCAACCACTCGATTTGGGTCGGCTCCAACTTCTTGAAAGACGAATCTACAAAGCTCAAACCAAGATAGTGATCCCTCGTTGCAGGCATGGAAGAGGCCACTTTGATCTCTTGTTATTAAATCGACGATGGTTCTAATCAAATCTGAAACAACCGTTGGCGATCCGATTTGATCTCCGACGAACTTCACTTCCCCCTCACCTCGTGCAAGACGAATCATGGTTTTCAATATATTTGAACCGTATTTGCCCATTACCCAAGAGGTGCGAATAATTAAATCCGTGGGTCTCACTTCCAGTTCCCCGGCTAACTTACTTTTTCCGTACACGCTCTTTGGATTTGGGGTATCCCACTCCCTGTAAGGCGTACTGCTTTCACCATCAAAGACATAGTCGGTCGAGATGTAACATACTTTGGCCCCAACGGCATCTGCTGCTTGGACTAGATTCCGAGTGCCAATTGCATTTACAGAAAAGGCTAGATCGACCTGGTCTTCGCAGAGATCTACAGCAGTTAGTGCAGCGAGATGAACGATCCATTGAGGTTCAAACTCTGCCACAGTAGCCCGAACCTGATCCCTGTTTGAGATGTCTAAATTATGCAAATCGGTAATTAGTAACTCAACCCCAAGTTCTGGATTCTGCTCAACGTATTCCGTAAACTCAGATCCGACTTGACCCTTACCGCCAGTTAATAGGATCTTCATTTCGTACCAGAGTCTTTTATCCAGGATGTAGAGCCCTCGACCACGGGTGCTCGTTCTTTGAGTGGCTCCCACCACTGCCGATTCTCCACATACCAGTCGATGGTATCAGCAATTCCGTTCTCAAAAGATATCTCTGGTTCCCAACCAAGTTCACTCTTTATCTTCGATGCGTCAAGAAGATACCTGCGATCATGGCTCGGACGATCCGGAACTATCTCCTTGATAGAGTCGTCTAGGCCAAGGCGGGCTATTACCAAGTCTGCGATATCCATAATGCTCTTTTCAACCGAGGTACCTACGTGGTAGGTTTCGCCGCTTCTACCTCGCTTCAGGACTAAGTCAATCGCCCTAGCATGATCGAGGGCGTGGATCCATTCACGTCGGTTTTGAGTTGATGCATAGAGAGGTAATTTCTTGCCGTCTAATGCGTTGGTCACAAACAGTGGAATTACCTTTTCAGGAAATTGATAACGCCCGTAATTATTTGCGCAATTTGTAATCGATATAGGGACGCCGTAGGTGAGATGGTACGAGCGAACTACGTGATCTCCTCCAGCCTTTGAGGCATTGTAAGGGGTCCTCGGAAGATATGGCGAGTTTTCTGTAAAGCCGTTGGGATCATCCAAGTCCATGTCGCCGTAGACTTCGCAGGTTGAAACGTGATGAAACCTCTCGATGTTCGATTGACGCATCGCTTCCATCAAACCTTGAGTGCCCATAACATTGGTCTGAAAGAAGCGACCGGGATCGAGAATAGCTAAAGAGTTATGGGACTCTGCCGCGAAGTTGACCACGTAGTTGATGTGATGATCATTTAGAAGCTTGGCAACCTTTTCGGTATCTCCGATATCTCCTTGCACGAACTCCATGTTGCCCTTGACATCGTCAAGCGTTTCACGATTTCCGGCATAAGTGAGAAGATCATAGGCTACGACATTGTCGTTGGGGTACTTTTCGACCCAATATCGTACAAAATTCGATCCAATAAAACCAGCAGCGCCCGTTACAAAAATATTCAAATTAACCCCACAAATTCCCTATTCAAAAGGTCTAATAGATCTCCACTGTTGAGTTATCACCGACAACAACCCGAGTGGACTTAGGAAGGCTCTGCCTCCGCTTCAACTGCGCATTTTTCCCTACGATCGAACCCTCGACTCGATCAATGCCCTCGATAAGAGAGCCTTCGAGAAGTATTGAATTTGAAACCTCAGTTGAAATGACCGAACAATTTGCCCCGACTGCAGTAAAAGGACCGATATAGGAATCAATGACCTTAGCGTTACTTCCAACAACTAGTGGGCCACGCAATTTGGAGTTTACAACTGCTGCACCCTCCTCTATGACTACCCTTCCCTCAATTATTGATTCGGCGTCAACGCTTCCTCGAATCGTCGTGACTATGTTCTCTAGCATTAGACGGTTGCCTTCGAGCAAAGCCTCGGGCTGACCAAGGTCCTTCCAATAACCGAGGGTTTCACGAGAACTCACCTTTTTGCCGTTAGTGATCAAATAGGCGATGGCATCGGTTATCTCTAACTCTCCACGGGCACTAGGTTTTATAGCGTCCACTGCTTCGTGAATCGTCTTATCAAAGAAGTAAACTCCCACTAGGGCAAGGTCACTAGGTGGGACTTTAGGCTTTTCAACCAAATCGATGACGTGACCGCTCTCATCGAGTACCGCGACTCCGAAACGATGCGGATCTGCCACCCGAGCCAGGAGAATTTCGGCAACGGTATCGCTGTCGCGATTCCGGAAAGAATCTGCAAACTCAACGATGCCATCTTTAATTAGGTTGTCACCCAAGTACATAACGAAGGGATCGTCACCAAGGAATTCTCGTGCAATTTTGACACAATGTGCCAAACCAAGGGGCTGGTCCTGCGGGATATACGTAACATTGAGACCAAAGCTCGAACCGTCTCCTATGGCGGCCATAACCTCAGCCCTCGTATCGCCAACGATGATACCTACGTCCTTTACGCCGGCATCCACCAAGGAGTCAAGGGCATAAAAGAGGATAGGACGGTTAGCAATAGGAACCAATTGCTTCGCCGACGTGTGAGTAATTGGCCGCAAGCGACTTCCGGTTCCGCCCGCAAGAATAAGACCTTTTAATGTGCTCATAGCGCTATAGATACTAGCCACCCACTTCCTCCGACGTTGTAGGAAGTGGCTACCAATACCTCCTAGTACCCATTTTTCTAAAGCCTGAGGCCAAGTTCGCGTGCTATGACCAACCTTTGGATCTCGCTGGTTCCCTCTCCAATCTCCAAGATCTTTGCATCTCGATAGTGGCGGGCGATGGGAGAGTCTTCGATAAAGCCTGCACCACCAGTTACCTGCAGCGCAAGTCGAGTCGCATCGATTGCGGCCTCGGAGGAGTATGCCTTGGCGACGGCCGCCTCTTTTTTGAAGGGGCGCTCCATATCTTTTAACCAGGCTGCTCTATAGACCATAGTTCGCGCTACTTCGAGCTTTATTGCAATCTCTGAACACATGAAAGAGACCCCCTGGAACCGTGAGATAGGTCCTCCAAATGCGTTGCGATTGTTGGCGTGGTCAACTGCGATGTCAAGGCACGCACTTATCAATCCACAGGCAAGCGCTGCGATGGCAACTCTTCCGTCGTCGAGAATTGACAGAAATTGAGCGAAACCTCGTCCAGCTCGTCCCAAAAGGTTCTCCTTTTCCACAAAGACATCTGAGAGTGACAGGCCATGGGTATCAGACGAATGCCACCCCAATTTTCGATATGGAGGCTCAACTGTCAATCCCTCAGTTCCGCTTGGGACGAGAAATGCGCTGATGCCATCTTTGCCTCTAGCTGTCACCGTGATGATCGATGTAATTGGGGTTCCCGAGTTTGTAATGTAGGCCTTTGATCCATTTATGACGTAACCCATTCTTCGATCGTCAAATACGTAACTAGATCGAGTCGCCCCGGCATCTGACCCTCCATCAGGCTCAGTTAATCCAAAGGCGCCGAGCGCCTTTCCTGCGCAGAGGTCGGGGAGCCAAGTCATCTTTTGTTGGTCAGATCCAAATTTAAAGATAGGATTTGCTCCCAACCCAACCCCTGCCGAGAGGGTGATAGCGATCGATGAATCAACTTTGGCCAGCTCTTCAATTGCGAGGCACAAGGTGGTAAAGTCACCCCCGCCACCTCCATATGCCTCCGGGAAAGAGACTCCAAAGGCGCCGAGATCCCCTAGTTTTCTCACGGCATCTACCGGAAAGTAATGATCCTGATCCCATTTAGCGATATTGGGGGCTATCTCTTGCTTTGCAAAGTCAGCGATAACTTGGCGAAACGACTCTTGCTCATCTGTAAAGTCAAAGTTCATGGGTGCGCCTTCAATCTACGAAACAAATGGTTACCAACTACCTTTAAGGTAGCTGAAATTACCTCCCTATTGCATGGTATGGAGGTGATGAACGTCTGCAGAGTCAACCATTCGGATGCACGATTCAACCTCCACCATCAACTCCCCTCGTTCGGTTATATCTAGGCAATTTCCAGTTAGAGTCTCTCCATCAACAAAGTCAACTCGCACAAATTTGCCGATAGTTGCTGAATGGCGACGATAAAACGAGACCAATTCAGTTCTATTCTTCGAGACCTGCAAGAGCTGATACTTTTCTCTAAATCTTTCAACGACAGCCTTAGCAAAGTTCAATCGTTGGGTCGAATCGAAAGTGCGACTAGTTTCAACCGCTACCGAAGTCGCTGGTCGCTGCAGTTCTGCGAGTTGTTCACTACTTTGATTAAGATTTACCCCTACGCCAATTACGAGAATATTTTCTTCACCCGTTTCTACCTCAGCGAGCACGCCGGCTAACTTCTTCTCTCCAACTAAAAGGTCGTTGGGCCACTTAAGTTTGGCCTCTATCCCATGGTCCTGTAGGGTTTCAACGATTGAGATTCCAAGGGTCATCGAAATGAAGAAGTAAGCATCAATTGCAACCTTTGGTCTGAGCAGAATTGACATCAGCAACGACGTGCCTGGCTCATCGCTCCAAGTACGGCCGAGTCGCCCCTTCCCACTCGATTGATGGTCGGTTACTAGAACACTTCCCTCTAATCCGCCTTCTTTTGCATATGCCAAAAGTTCACTATTGGTTGAGGTGGATATCTCACTATAGAAAATCTTCCACCCATCATTCAATTCAAGTTGTCGCAAATAATCCATACATGCGAAACTAGACCTAAAATAAGGTGATCTATTGATAGAAAGGACGTCGGTTGTTTAAAAAGATACTTATCGCCAACCGTGGCGAAATCGCCGTCAGGGTGATACGAACTGCCAAGGAGATGGGGATCGCAACCGTAGCCGTCTACTCTGACCTCGATCGAGAGGCACTCCACGTACGTCTAGCCGACGAGGCGTACTCACTCGGGGGAGAGACGGCCGCTGAAAGCTACCTCAACACAGAGGCAATATTAAATGCCCTCAAGCTAAGTGGCGCAGATGCACTACATCCAGGTTACGGCTTCTACTCAGAAAACACCGACTTTGCCCGCGCCATAGCTGAAATCGGCGTAACATTTATCGGCCCGCCACCCGAAGCCATTGAAGTAATGGGCGACAAGATCTCCTCTCGAATCGCAGCCGAGAAGGCTGGGGTAAATGGTGTTCCCGGCACGGTAGAGGTCATCAAGTCCCACGAAGAGGTAATTGCCTTTGGCGAAGAGTACGGATGGCCAGTGGCTATTAAAGCTGCCTACGGCGGCGGCGGTAGGGGCATGCGTGTAGTGAACAGCGCTGCTGAAGCAAAAGATGCCCTCGAGTCAGCTCAACGCGAAGCGGAGAAGGCCTTCGGCAGATCAGAGAGCTACATGGAGCGCTATCTAACCTGGCCTCGCCACGTTGAGATGCAGGTATTCGCCGATAACTACGGGAATGCGGTTTGGCTAGGTGAAAGGGACTGCTCCTGTCAAAGACGCCACCAAAAGCTAATCGAAGAGTCACCGGCCCCTAACTTCCCGGATGAAGTTAGGCAAGCTATGGGTGAGGCCGCGGTAAAGGTAGCTAAAGCTTGCGGGTACCGTAACGCCGGCACAGTTGAGTTCCTATTTCAAGATGGAGACTTCTACTTTTTAGAGATGAATACTCGTCTTCAGGTCGAACATCCAGTAACCGAAATGGTAACCTCGCTCGACTTAGTTGAGCTGCAGATCAAGATCGCAGCCGGTGAACCACTTCCGTTTACTCAAGATGAGATCAAGCGTCATGGACATGCCATCGAAATCCGCATCAATGCCGAAGATCCCGCTGGCGGTAAATTTCTCCCATCACCCGGCAAGATCACTAAATTTATCGCTCCCGACGGATTTGGTACGAGACTAGATGCTGGCTACCTTTCGGGCGACACAGTCTCGCAGTACTACGACAACTTGATAGGAAAGTTAATCGTGTGGGGTCCCGATCGCGAATCTGCGCGTCGCAAGATGTTACGGGCCCTCGGCGAAACCGAGATCGAAGGCGTCGCCACAACAATTCCTGCGCAGATAGCTCTCCTCAAGGAGCCAGAGTTTATTGAGGGCACCCACTCCACCAAATGGGTGGAGCAAGTACCGGCGATCAAAGACATAACTACGGCTATTCAACCTAGCGATAGTATCGATGATCCATTGGTAAAGCGTGATGTAACTGCCGAGGTTAACGGCAAGCAGGTCAGGGTCACTCTCTTCATACCAGAGTCACAGATCGGAGGCTCCACCCTTCCCGCTGCCCCGAGTAAAAAGGCTCAAGGAAAAAGCAAGGGTCACGGAGGCGGCGCCGCATCTTCTGGTTCAGGAAAAGTCGCCGTTCCAATGCAGGGAACTATCGTAAAGGTTAATGTAGAGGTCGGGGCAACCGTCGCAGCGGGAGACACCGTCTGTATCCTTGAGGCCATGAAGATGGAGAATGCGATCCTCGCGGACAAAGCTGGTACAGTCTCCGAGGTGAAGGTCAAGCCCGGCGATACCGTAGGAACAGGCGACATAGTCGTAGTCATCTCGTAGCACTAAAAACCAAGACTTGACATAAAAGTACTCAGCAACCGCAGAAAGGTGATGTACGCATGACAATTTCAGAGAGAGTTCAAAAGAGCGTCTCATCGCTTAGCGACGACCTTGTAAAGGTATCTCATCAGGTGCATCGCCTTTCCGAGTTGGCCTTTGAGGAATTTGAATCAAGTAAGCTTCTCGCCGCTAAGAGTGAAAAGGCCTTCGACACAGTCGACTTAGGAGTAGCTGGCCTCGAAACTGCATTCGTAGCCAAGCGAGGAAATGGCCCGCTCCACATTTCGATCTGCGCCGAGTACGACGCACTGCCGGGAGTAGGCCACGCATGTGGCCACAACATCATTGCAGCCTCTGCACTCGGCGCCTCTCTACTTCTATCGCCATTCGTTGACGAACTCGGAATCACCCTATCACTCATGGGAACACCTGCAGAAGAGGGTGGCGGTGGAAAGATCATCATGATGGATAAGGGCCTCTTCGAAGAAGAAGATTTGGCAATGATGATCCATCCGGCTCCTGTTGAGGGCGACCGCATGCCTTGTGCAGCGGCAAGCCATATCGAGGTCAACTACCAAGGAAAGGAAGCCCATGCAGCAGCCTTCCCTCAAGTTGGAATAAACGCTATGGATGCAATGACGATTGCGCAAGTTGCGATCGGACTTCTGCGACAATCCTTTTACCCAGGAGAGATGGTGCACGGCTTTGTTACCAACGGTGGCAAGGCACCTAACATCATCCCAGCCCATACAAGCGCTGACTACGTAATAAGGGCAAATTCCCTCAAAGAGATGGAATCCTTAACTCCTCGTGTACGAGCGTGTTTCGAAGGCGGAGCGGTGGCAACGGGAGCAAAACTCACCTTTGAAGAGCGATTTCCTCCATATTCTGAGTTCGTGGTCGATGAAGATCTCGCATCTGTCTACCGCGAAATGGCTAGGGTTGCTGGTCGGGACATACCAGATTCAGTGCCATCGTCGATGCGTGCATCAACCGATATGGGGAACGTCTCCCTGCGCATTCCATCAATTCATCCGATAATTGGAATTAACTCTCTACCAGCAGTTAATCATCAACCTGAATTTACAGCTGCAGCCATCTCAGCCGATGCCGATCGAGCAGTAGTCGAAGGTGCGCTTTCAATGGCGCTTACGTGCATCAAAGTGGCGACCGATCCAACTCTGCGAAGTGCATACGAGGGCGGAAAGAGGCGCAGAGAGTTGCGGGAGCACCTATCTAAGATCTACGGTTAAATGAGATCAGCCGCCTCAACTTCTGAGGCGGCTGATCTCATCAATTTGGTTATTCAGCTGCGTCCGCTAGCGCCTCTGCAAGGGCTGGGTGAACCAAGACTGACTCAACAATGTCGTTTACTTTGAGGTGACTCGTAACGGCTAGAGCAATCACCGAGATCAGCTCCGAAGCGTTTTGACCCACAATCGATCCTCCTAAAACCACTCCAGTAGCGGGATCAGAGACGATCTTTACAAAACCCCTAGAGTCACCATCTATTAGGGCTCTAGCGTTAGCCGCAAAGGGAACCTTAGTCACGCGTATCTTTCTTCCAAGCGCAAAGGCTTCGGCTTCCGCAAGGCCAACGTCGGCTATCTCCGGCTCGGTAAAGATCGCAGAGGCAGCCTTCTCATAGTCGAGATGGCGATGTGTACGCGAATCGAGTCCCAAGGCGTGCTCGGCCACCTTACGACCTTGCATCGACGCTACCGACGCCAAGGGTAACTTACCTGAAATATCACCTGCGGCGTAGACGTGGCGAAGATTGGTCACACAGTGGTGATCTACTGGAACGTACCCGTTCCTATCGACGTAGACTCCCGCCTCTTTCAAACCGATTCCGTCGGAGTTGGGAATTGAACCAATTGCGAAGAGTACGTGGCTACCAGTTATACGCCTTTGGTCATCGCAAACCACGGTAACCTGATCATCGCTTACCTCTACTCCAATTGCACGGGCCCCCTTATAAAGCTTTACTCCCGATTCCAAAAAGTCAACCTCTAAGGCGGCCGCAACCTCTGGATCCTTGGCGGGTAAAACCTGTTGTCGTGAAACGATCAGCGAGACCTTGGCGCCAAAAGATCTAAACATGTGGACGAACTCAACACCAGTCACTCCAGATCCCACGACGATCAAATGCTCAGGAATTTCGGGGGGCGGATAGGCGTCGCGGGTGGTTAACACTCGGCGCCTGTCAATAGTTGCCCAATCCGGAGTTCTGGGTCTCGAACCAGTAGATAGTAGAACTGCATCCGCAGTCATCTCAATCTCACCCGATTTTGTTACCGCAACCACTTCATTGGACGAGATAAACCGACCACTACCCTCTATAACTTTTACCCCTTGGCTCTCAAGTAACGTGAGCTTTGAGGTGGCAAGCTTTTGAGTAATTCCTTGAACGCGCTCCCTTAGAGAATCAAGGTCAATTTCAGCACTTATCGGAAGTAGGCCCATTCTTTCAGCGCGGCGCGTAGCTGCGAGGAGGCCTCCCGTCGCTATCATCGCCTTCGAAGGGATACAGTCCCATAGATTCGCGGCACCACCAACGATATCTCTCTCAATGAGAGTTACTTCGGCTCCCAGACGGGCGGCGTGAGTTGCCGCTTCAACGCCCGCAGGGCCTCCACCAATTATTACAAAATGCACGCCACCAAGGTTAGCCTCTCGGCGTATAAGTGCCAAATACGCCCCTCAGCGTATCTGAAACCTCGCCTAAAGTAGCGTAATTTCTAAGTGCTTCTTTCATTGGATAGAGAAGGTTTCCTCCTTCTCGGGCTACTCTCTCTACCTCACCTAGTTGGCGCTTTACCTCATTGTTGTCGCGATTGGCTTTGAGTTGCGCAACCCTGGCCACCTGCTCCCTCTCTAGAGCCGGATCTATGGGGAAGACCTCGTTCTTTTCCTCAGTCTCATCGATAAACTCGTTTACGCCCACGATTATTTTGTCTTTGTTATCGATTGCCTTGGTGTATTCATAGGCTGCATTTTCAATTTCATCCTGCATGAACCCCGCTTCAATAGCCTCGATAGCCCCACCCATCTCATCAATCTTGGCAAGGTAATCTAGGACTAACTCTTCGACTTCGTCAGTTAGCGTTTCGACAAAGTAGCTACCAGCTAAAGGATCTGGAGTATCAGCGACTCCCGACTCGTAACCTACTACCTGTTGGGTACGAAGCGCCAACTTTGCAGCTCGTTGAGTTGGAAGTCCAAGGGCTTCATCAAAGCCATTGGTATGTAGCGATTGTGTGCCCCCTAAGACAGCGGCTAGTGCTTGGATGGTAACTCGGATAAGGTTTACCTCGGGCTGCTGCGCAGCTAGAGTAGATCCTCCAGTTTGAGTATGAAAACGCAACAGTTCACTCTTTTTATCCTTAGCGTTGAAACGATTTCTCATTATGTTGGCCCAGATACGACGCGAAGCTCTGAACTTAGCAACCTCCTCAAAGAGATTGTTGTGGGAGTTCCAGAAGAATGACAACCGTGGCGCAAAGTCGTCTACGTCTAGGCCGGCCGCAATAGCTGCCTCAACGTAGGCAATGGCATTCGCAATGGTAAATGCGATCTCCTGTACTGCCGTTGAACCGGCTTCTCGAATGTGATATCCAGAGATTGAGATCGTGTTCCACGACGGCATGTTGCGGTTACAGTATTCAAATATGTCGGTTATTATCCGCATCGAAGGCTTAGGGGGGAAGATATACGTACCCCTTGCAACATATTCCTTCAAAATGTCGTTTTGGATGGTTCCGCCGAGCTTTTCAGAGGCAATACCCTGCTCTTCTGCAACCAACTGATAGAGAAGTAGAAGGATTGAAGCAGTTGAGTTGATCGTCATTGAAGTTGTCACACGATCGAGCGGTAGTCCATCTAACAGCTCTCGCATGTCAACCAAAGAGTCAATTGCTACACCAACTTTACCTACTTCACCCATGGCCCTTGGGTGGTCGGAGTCATAACCCATTTGGGTTGGAAGATCGAAGGCACATGAGAGGCCGGTTTGACCCGCCTCTAGCAGAAATTTGAATCTCTCATTGGTAGCCTTGGCAGTTCCAAAACCAGCGTATTGACGCATGGTCCACAGCTTGCCGCGGTACATATTCTTGTAAACACCACGGGTGTAAGGAAATTGACCAGGATCACCGAGTCGCTCTTGGGTAAGGTTTGCAACGTCAGCGGCGCCATAGAGTGGCTTGATAGGGATACCGGAGTCGGTTACGTGATCACTTTTTGTCATTTAAACGATATTAGCGTAAAGATGGCAAAGGAGTCCGAAGGTAATCTCTCAAATCGACATTGAGTGCACCACGGATAGCCTAACATTTCAAGAGTTGGAAGACACGATCGTCCAAAGAGGAGAAGATGTCAAATCAAGGCTGGCGAGAGAGGGCTCGCAAGCCTTCACCGGTGATCAAAAGTAGGTTGCCACACGGGCGAGGGGCGACGGAACAACCTAACGCCACCGGAATCCACGACGCCCGACTGACTCCAAGATTTTGGCTCATCCTCTCATTGACTTCGATAATCGCCGGTACCCTAGGGAGCTTGCTTATGAAGCTTCTATTTTTCATAATGTACCTCGCCTATGGATACAAGGGCGGCAATTTAAACTCTTATCTCAAACTCACCTCGCCAACCCATCGAATCTTTGCACTTCTAATCGCAGGTGCAATTGGAGGACCTGGATTCTACCTGATCAGGAAGAAACTAAAGGGGGGGACGACAGACACTGACGACTTGATTTGGAGAAAAAGGGGCCAGCTATCCACAACCAAATCCACAGCCTCATCGATACTCCAGGAGATCGTTATCGGCTTAGGGGCTTCGATAGGTCGCGAAGCGGCACCAAAACTCATGGGAGCAGTCGCCGGCGATTACCTTTCCCGGACCTTCAACGTAACGGAAGAACAACGATGGCTTCTGATAGCGTGCGGCGCAGGCGCGGGGTTAGCCAGCGTCTATAACGTTCCACTAGCTGGTGCGATATTCATAGTCGAGGTACTCCTAGCCGAGATCAACATTTCAGTCGCCCTTCCAGCACTCGCATCGACCGTGATCGCAACACTAACTTCTTATATCTTTCTTCCGACTCAGCCGGCATACCCCAACGTCAGAAGCTTTCACCTACATGGCTCAGAGATCGTCTTTGCTCTAGTAACGGCGCCAATCTTTGCGATTTTCGCAACTCTCTTCGTGCGACTAGTTGGTTTAGTTTCGCACCACAAGGTCAAAGGAAAGATGGTTATCTTTACACCCCTAGTCGCCATGGCAGTGCAAGGGGTTATCGGGATTTGGTTCTACCAACTCTTCGGCAACGGCAAAGACATGGCGCAAAACCTTTTTGGTGGTGAGATTACATCCCTATCTCTCCTAGCGGTACTCTTCCTACTAAAACCGATATTGACAGCGATGGTTTTAGAGTCAGGACTATCAGGAGGGCTGCTCACGCCCCTCTTTGCGAGCGGTGCGCTACTAGGGGGCTTTCTGGGAGGAGTCTGGATTCATTTTTTTCACAGCGGATCGATCGAAGCTTATGCAATGCTTGGGGCAAGTGCAGCGCTAGGTGCTGGCCTCCAAGCGCCCCTCACTGGCCTTGTTTTGATTCTCGAATTGACACATACCGGCCTTCAAATAACAGTGCCGATAATACTGATAACGTTTATCGCCACTTCAATCTCGAGAAAGCTCGATGGCTACTCGATCTATTCAGCACGCCTACCAGAGGTTACAGAGTAGAGCGAGTAGCATCGGTCAATTTTTTCTATGGCTTTGGCGCCTCTAGTGGATGCGGCATGCAAAGATCGTCGTATTCGGCAATCTGAATCAGTTTCGGATCGATCGAACATGCTGGACAATTTGGATCTCGCCTAATCTTGAAGGTTCTAAAGGACTCTTCAAGGGCATCGTACGAAAGTATTCTTCCTGCAAGGCTGTCTCCGAGATCAAGAAGGATCTTGATCGCCTCCATCGCTTGAATAGAGCCAACGATACCAGGAAGAACACCAAGTACTCCGGCCTCGGCACAGCTCGGAGCGAGTTCTGCGGGAGGTGGTTCAGGAACGAAGCACCGGTAGCAAGGACCGACGTAGGGGTGAAATACTGTAGCTTGCCCCTCGAATCTAAAGATGGATCCATGGACAACTGGGATCTTCTTAATGAGCGACGCATCGTTCACCAGATACCGAGTTGGGAAATTGTCAGTTCCGTCGACAATCACGTCATAACCATCGATGATATCAAGGATATTATCGGCCCCAAGGCGAACGTCATAGGTCACAACGTTTACATCAGGGTTGAGCAACGTTAAAGTCTTTTTGGCAGAATCTACCTTGCGCTCACCTATCCGATCGACGTTGTGCAAGATCTGTCGCTGAAGATTTGAAGAGTCGACTACGTCCATGTCGATTATGCCAATTGTGCCAACGCCGGCCGCTGCCAAATAAAGGCCCGCCGGCGATCCAAGTCCACCGGCGCCCAATAGTAGAACCTTGGAGTTCAATAGTCGCAATTGACCCTTTTGTCCTACTTCAGGCAAGAGAAGATGGCGTTGGTAGCGATTGCGTTGATCGGGAGTCAGAACCTTTGGAGTCGACCAATCGCGACCTTCGTCCTTCCAGCGATTAAAGCCACCGATCATAGATACTACGTTCTCGTATCCGATCTGTACTAAAGCATGAGCCGCAAGGGCAGATCTAACACCACCGGCACAATAGACCACAATCGGTCTCTTTTTATCTGTAACTCTACTCTCGATTTGAAGTTCCAAATTTCCGCGGGGTATGAAAAGTGCTTCTTCTAGGGCCCCCTGCTCGAATTCGTCTGCCTCTCGAACGTCGAGAGGCAGCCAACCCTCAGCAATCAAAGACTCAGCTTGATCGGTCGTAACCTCTTTAATTTGACCCTTCACATTACCGAGAAGGTCACGAAAACTTGCCAATGTCGCTCCAGTCAAAAAACAGTTACCAAAATCTCTACTTCAATAGTCAACAATACAAAGTGGCAATGAAATTTCGTACGCGCACGGAACCACTCATATGGGCTACATTTGCAAAGTGAACTTTTATGAAGTCGTTAAAAAGCGTAGAATGCGCCGCCACTTTGTCGACACTGAAATATCAACTGATGTAGTAAGACGCATTGTTTGGGCCATCAGTAAAGCACCTTCCGCAGGTCACACACAAGGCAACCGAATTCTTGTCCTACACAGCAGTCACTCCCGAGATCGATTTTGGAGTTGCTGCGAGAGTGAAGAATGGCCATCCCGCCAACCACCATCTCTCAGATTCGCCTCGCTGATCATCGTATTTTTTGAGAACCAAGATGCGTATATCGATAGGTACCAACAACAGGATAAAGAGGGCGTTCTCAAACGCAATAAAGGACAATTTGTTGCACCCTACTGGACCATAGATGCGGCTTTCATGGCAATGATTGGACAGCTAAGCGCGGTCGAGGAGGGACTCGACTACTTATTCTTCGGGTTACATCAAGGCCTCGATCGGCTTTTTGATGAGTTCGAGATATCCAAAAAGCTGAGAGTAATTGGAGTTTTAGCAATTGGGCGATCAATAGACGTAGCTAGCGGATCGGCCATCCATCGTAAAAAATTGTCACCGGATCAAATCTCAATCGGTGGAAAAGTTCACTAGATCTTCCTTAAACAAAATAATTCCATCAATTTTCAACATATTTCATTGCATACTGATATGATCTAAATATCGCCTAGTGCCTTTCCGTACCTTCGACAGAGAGGTTGTAACGTGTCTATAACCAACACCCAAAATTCGAATCCAATCAGCGGTCCACAGTATGCACTCATGTTCGGCAGTGAATTACAAGAGCTCTTTGAAGGTGAGGTTTCCGTAAGCCACTGGCAAGACCAGCTAATAGAAACGTTCGGCTTCAACGCCGGCTCTCATTACGTTGAACACTTTTGGCTACCGATCCTTGGGCCAAGCTGCATAATTTTGATGCGTCGCCTCGATCGCCTGGCACGGGAAGGCGCTCTTCTAACGCCAGTAATGCTCAAAGAACTTTCAGCGGAAGTGGGACTTGGTTCCCCAAACGGATACGGAATGTCGATAACGCGAACGATCAATCGGCTAATCCAATTTGATATGGGGAAAGTAGTAGGAGGGAATACGGTAGCGGTTCGAACACACCTTCCCCCACTTAACTACAAGCAGCAACTTCGCCTACCGGAGCATGTTGCACGTTTGCATAGCGCGCTAATGGTCGACGGATTTGAGAGATTTGACACCCCTCTCTATGACCGCGCTTTCTTACTGTTGCTTTCGATGGTAGAGGGAGCAGCGAGTGAAGATGAGGTCATCAACAACCTGGTTCGATGGAGGGTCGCAAACGACCTAGGTACAGCGGTTCTCGAGTATCTCTTTCCCCGTCCAGAGTAGAAGATTGCACGAAAAGAAGAAGGTCAGCGGGGTGATTACCCCGCTGACCTTCTTCTAATTACTTTCGGAGAAAGGATCTACTAGCTCAAAAGCTCTATAAGAAGCGCGGCACCAAAACCGGTTCCCCCAACCTTGCGAACCCCTTTGTTTGAAGACGACCTAGAAGGTCCAGCTATGTCAAGGTGAGCCCAAGGAACATCACCCACAAAGCGCTCGAGCAAGAGGGCTCCGGCAGTTGCACCAGCCTGACCGGCTTCGCCTACATTTCGCATATCGGCGATCTCAGACTTAATATGAGATCGATAGCGATTGGGAATTGGCAGATGCCAAAGCTCTTCATCAACTTTGGCACCAGCTTGGATGACCTCCGAGATAACCTCGTCGTTGTTCCCTAAAATTCCAGCGATCTCGTCGCCTAGGGCCACAACACACGCACCCGTCAATGTCGCTAAATCAAGAATGAATTCAGGATTCTCCTCCTTAGCCAAGGTGAGGCCGTCACTAAGTACCAAGCGTCCTTCTGCGTCGGTGTTCAACACTTCGATGGTTTGGCCAGAACGAGTTACAAGAACGTCACCAGGCTTGGTCGCCGAGCCACTAGGCATATTTTCAGTCAACATCGCAAATGCAACCACTTCGACCTGTGCTTCAACTCGAGCCAAAGCAATGGTCGCCGCCATTACAGCGGCCGCTCCGGCCATATCGGTCTTCATAGTCTTCATTCCCTCATAGGTCTTGATATTGAGACCGCCAGAGTCAAAAGTGATTCCTTTACCGACAAGAGCAACTTTTTGAGTTGGACTATCTCCGCAGTAGGACAACTTCACGACACGTGGCTCCTGTACGGAACCCGCTGCAACACCAAGTAGACCCCCTAGTCGCTCTTGTTCGATCTTCGCAAGGTCCCAAACCTCGATCGAGAGTCCGTTGACGCCCTCGGCTTCACCTTTTATCCTCTCTGCGAAGACACTTGGAGTCATTCGAGAGGGTGGCTCATTGACAAGATCGCGCGCAAAGCAAGTCGCCCAAGCTGAGTTAAGACCCCTTTTGACCGCTGTCTCGATTTCTACCTGATTCAAAGAATTGTCAATCACAAAGATTATCTCTTTGGCAACTTCTTCCTCGACATCGTGACGGTATGCATTGAATTCATAGCTACTTAGAGAGATAGCAGTTACCAACACCTCAAAATCTGCGGCGCTGGCTGCATCAGTTACTTGCGCCACAGAGACTTTCGATGCGCTCTTTAGATTGCCGATCAAGGCACCCGCCTCGCGTAACTTTGCAACACTTCTTCCATCGGGGATGGTAACTAGAAGCAGCGGTGCCTCATCCGGATGGTGAATAAGGACAGAATTCACCTCTCCGGCTTTGAACTTACTAACTTTGGAGAAAAAGGAGGCTGCCGCCCGATCTCCGAGCTCCTCGATACCTCTACCTTCGACGAACTTATCGTCGACTACAACAACCCTAAGGTCCGCAGAAACCTTATGATCTCGCGTATACGAAACTACAGGAGTCATCAATTTATAAATCTCCTCACAATGCTTACTTCCCTACTTCAACGAATATGCAATTTACCCTAATTTGCTCCCTTTATAACTACGCCTTTGAATGTCGCCGAAGCGCGATAGGACTTTTTGACGTTTAGATGCTGTAGGGGTTACGGAAAGTCGAAGCGAAGTATGCAATCCCAAATTCCCAAGCAAAACCCAAACTGTCCGTCAACTTGGTTCTCGGCACGCACTTCAACCAACCTCTAGTCGATCACGCCCACTTTTGATGTAAGTCCTACCTGCCTACACATAACAGATGGACTGTCAATATCTCGCAAACGATAAATCATTTTGGCGATTGGTCGATTTCGTCAAAATCGACCAATCGCATTTCAAAGATCAAATCCTCGATAGCGACTGGCGGGTACTAAATTGCAATTGCCTTTGAGGCAAAGGTTGTTGCAACTGCGCGAACAGCAAACACGGTGGCGACCTATGCCATTGGGTGGAAGTAGCTGAATTTAGAGACTGAAACAGCGGTCGCTTAATAACCAATTGCGACGATCAACATAACCAAGCGAGCCGATTCCGATCGGGAGTAGACACTCCTCACTTCCATAGCCCAAAAGCGCGGTAGCGAATTTTGAGGATCTTTCATACTGGTACCACAATTCTCTCGTCGCTCCCATTGAAATAAAGTCGAACTAGGGACGCTTTTTTGACTCCAAATCGTGTTTGCCATACATTAACTACCGTGGCGCGACGTAAGTGCACTTTCAAAATCGCTTCTTATAAAATAAGATGACAAAGATTCGATCTGAAGCAACCCCCTACGTGGCAAATATGAAAGCACCCTGCGAGACGCCCTCTACGTTATAAAAAAACGGCTTTTAGCAAAACGATTCCGTACCGCAGCGAGTCCAAATCTGACAAATTTGTCACAAGGTGCATGGAACCAACAAATGAAATCGGCCTTCATTGGGCAACTTGGGCATGCATCAGCACTTAGCGGCCAACGCACCTAACCACCTAGTTGAAACAAAGAATGACTAAATTGTCATTGGGAGATTATATGAGCCGTTATCTTGAAGAAATAAATAAGAGAGTGCTCGTCTTCGACGGCGCTACCGGAACGAATCTGCAGCTTCTAAATCTGGGGGCCGATGACTTTGGCGGACCTCACCTTGAAGGTCTAAATGAATATCTTGTTCTATCAAAACCACAGGTCATCCGAGATCTTCACGCATCTTTCTTCGAGGTTGGCTCCGACGTAGTCGAGACGAATACATTTGGTTCGTTTCCAATAGTTCTAGCCGAATACAACGTTTCCGAGTTGACCTACGACCTCAATGTCACAGCCGCAAGGATTGCTAGAGAGGTGGCCGATAGCTACTCAACCATTTCAAAGCCACGCTTTGTAGCTGGCTCGATGGGGCCAGGTACCAAGCTTCCCTCTCTTGGTCAAATCGACTTTGATACTCTTGAGGAAGGTTACTACAGCCAAGCTCTAGGACTAATAGACGGAGGGGTAGATCTTTTCATCGTAGAGACGGTCTATGACATCCTCGGAGCCAAAGCTGCAATCGTAGGCGCAAAGAGGGCTATGGTCGAACGAGGAAGGCACCTTCCAATTCAACTACAAGTTACAGTCGAACTAACCGGCCGTATGCTCCCTGGAACCGAGATCGGAGCGGCTCTCGTTGCACTTAGACCCCTGGGCATCGACGTCATTGGAATGAATTGTGCAACGGGTCCAGAAGAGATGGGCGAGCACCTCAGATTTCTAACCCAAAATAGCTCGATACCAGTTTCAGCCCAACCAAACGCCGGGCTACCTTCCGTCGTAGATGGCAAGATGCACTACGACCTTGGCCCAGATCAACTTGCCTCTCACCAACACCGCTTTGTAAAAGACCTCGGGGTTGGAATCGTTGGAGGATGTTGCGGAACCACCCCAGAGCACTTGGCGGCGGTAGTAGAAGCCACCAAGTCTCTCCAGGTGGCAAAGCGAACCTTTGACTTGTCGCCATCGCTCTCCTCCTTGTACTCGTTTACAACCATCGAACAAGAGCTTTCGTACTTCTCGATCGGTGAGCGAACTAACGCCAACGGTTCGAAGCGCTTCCGTGAGGCGATGCTTCAAGGCGACTTCGACACCTGCGTCGAGATGGCCAAAGATCAGGTAAAGGAGGGAGCGGACTCCATCGACCTCTGCGTTGACTACACCGGAGCTGATGGGGTAGCCGATATGCGCGAGCTCGCCAGTCGTCTGGCATCGGCCTCGACTCTGCCAATCGTACTCGACTCAACTGAAGCCAACGTTATAGAGACCGGCCTCAAATTCATCGGTGGCCGTGCCCTCCTCAACTCCATCAATCTCGAAGACGGCTACGAAGAGGGAACTCGCTTTGACCGCTTCTGCCTCCTAGCCAAGAAATTCGGTGCGGCCGTTGTTGCAACTTGCATCGACGAAGAGGGGCAGGCGCGAACCGCTGAGTGGAAGGTTCGAGCGGCAAGAAGAATCAGCGAAATCGCCCAGCAAAACTATGGTCTTAGGCCGGGTGACATAATATTTGATCCTTTAGTACTACCGATCACGACCGGCATGGAAGAGTCACGTCGCGACGGAATTGAGACGATCGAAGGAATCAAGCGAATAAAAGCCGAGCTTCCGGGATCGTTCACAGTGGTGGGACTTTCTAACGTTTCCTTCGGACTAAAACCTGCAGCCCGCACCGTTTTGAACAGCGTGTTTCTCGCTGAATGCGTGAGGGCAGGTCTCGATGCAGCCATCGTCCACCCGTCTAAGATCATTCCACTTGCCAAGATTCCGCAAGAGCAAGTTGATGTTTGTCTAGATCTAATCTACGACCGCAGGACTGAAGAGTACGATCCATTGTCAGCGTTGATCGAACTCTTCGAAGGGGTGAGCGACTCCAAGGCGGTAAAAGAAGACCTTTCTCTACTTCCTGTTGGTGAACGCCTCGCGCGCAGGATTATCGACGGCGACAAAAACAACATCATCGACGACCTCGAAGAGGCTCTTGGCGATGGGTATAGCGCCCTGGATCTCATAAACAACCATCTTCTCGAAGGCATGAAGACGGTCGGTGAACTCTTCGGCTCTGGCCAAATGCAGCTCCCCTTCGTCCTCTCTTCGGCAGAGACGATGAAGAGGGCAATCGCTCATCTAGAACCTCATATGGAAAAGGGATCGTCATCGACCAAGGGGCGCATCGTCCTAGCAACCGTCAAAGGCGACGTTCACGACATTGGCAAGAACCTAGTTGACATTATCTTCACTAACAATGGATACGAGGTACACAACCTCGGAATCAAAGTCTCAATTAGTGAGATGATTTCAAAGGCTCTAGAGGTCGAGGCAGATGCAATCGGCATGAGCGGCCTTTTGGTAAAGTCAACCCTTATAATGCGCGAGAACCTCGAAGAGCTAAATAGTCGTGGCCTCGACAAGATCCCGATCATCCTCGGTGGAGCGGCACTCACCAGAAGCTACGTCGAACAGGATCTACGCAAGGTCTACAAAGGGCGAGTCTTCTACGGTAAAGACGCATTTGAGGGTCTAGAGGTGATGGATCGTCTTAGTGCGATCAGGCGCGGAGAACTAGAAGACGACGAATTTGGGCGCAAGGAGCCAGAAAAGAAGAGAGGGACCAGAAGGTCAGAAGAGATGGCACTTCTGCAAGAGGCTCCTGCGGTAAGATCCTCCTTCGTCGAGGCTGACAACCCCATCTTTGTACCACCATTTCTTGGTAGCAGAATTGCGAAAGGCATTTCGATCGACGAGATCTCAGGCTTCATAAACGAAACTGCCCTCTTTCGCAACCAATGGGGCTTTCGACCCGAAAAGGGCGAAGGTGACCCTGACTTTAGGGTACGCATTAGATCGATCTTTCGAGAAGAGCTGAACAAGGCAAAGGCCGAGGGATACCTCATGCCCCAAGTAGCATATGGCTACTACGTAGCTGCATCTGAGGGAAATAAGCTTCACATCTTCGCTGACACAAACAAGAGCGAGCTTTTGACCACATTTGACTTTCCTCGCCAAAAAGTTGAACCCTACCTCTGTATCTCAGACTTTTTCAGGGACATCGACTCAGATGAGGTCGACTACATAGCTATGCACGCCGTAACCATGGGAGGCGCGGTGAGCGAGTTCGCTCAGACGCTCTTCAACGAAAATCGTTACAACGAGTATCTACGCCTTCACGGTCTGGGAGTTGAGATGACTGAAGCTCTGGCTGAGATGTGGCACCTTCGAATTCGCGAAGAATTGGGCTTTGCAGACGAAGACGACAACTCTGTCCTCGGTCTGTTTAGGCAAAAGTACCGAGGTGGGCGCTACTCCTTTGGGTATCCTGCATGTCCTAGCCTTGAAGACAATCAGAAGCTAGCTGACATCTTACAGACCGAGCGCATAGGTGTATCTGTCTCTGAGGGGTTCCAGCTCCATCCAGAGCAATCAACTACGGCAATTATCTGCCATCACCCGAAAGCAAAGTACTTCGTAGCCTAAAACAATTATGTCGCAATAAAAACAAAAGCACCCCACTTTATCCAAAGAGCTAAAGTGGGGTGCTTTTGTTACGACTTAGAGGCCTGAATCAAATGGTAAAGGAGATAGAGCTGTGCGATAGCTAACGGCTCGCTGCGCTTCTCTTCGCTTATTCGACCCAATGAGGCTGGCAATGGTTGGTCGATACCGAGCTTGCTCCAAATCGCCTCTTTGATCTCACTCGCTACCGAAGAGGGAGCATGGCCATGAATGTGCAAAACATCGACCGGCTTATTGTCATCGTCGCGCATCAACTTCATATGGATTGCTTCGCGAGTATCGGTCGATAGAAGATCTGAGATTGCCGGGTGGTCGATTGTGGGTCGCAAGAGTATCGATACCGAAAGAGGAACGTCGTCTCCTTCGTTGGGGTGTGCTTTTGCGAAACTCATCACAATATCGGCATTCGCTCTTTGAGGGCGAATATATGCACTTGACTCCGGCTCACGCTTTTCCAAGTCGGCGATCACCTGCTCCTCGGTATATCCACGTTGTGCTACATCGCGCTGGACCTTCCACTTCCGACGAATATCTTCAGGAGGATCAAGAAAGACCGTCACGTCAAAGCAAGCCCTAGAGAGCTTGGACCATAGCGGGAATAGCCCCTCGACAACCACGAAGTCCTTGGGCTCAAATAAGACTGGCCGCTCGAGGGTTCCGTGATGATGGTTGTAGATCGGCTTTAGGATCGGTTGACCAGTGGCTAGAAGTTGAAGATGCTGCTCCATGATGTTCAAGTAGTTGCACTCTGGATGCAGTGGCGTAAATGGAAGTGTCTTTCTTTCGACTCGATCGTAGCGATGGTAGTCATCGGTGCAAAAGGAGGAGATGTTCTCACTACCAAGTGCTTGCACTAATCCTTTGGTCAAAGTAGTTTTGCCCACAGCTGAATCGCCAGCGATCGCCAGCATTGGAACGTGTCTGCGAGCACTATTGCGAGAGGCTCTCTCAATCATTGCGATACGATGTGGCATCTACAACCCCTTTTCCAGTTACCATTCAATTTCGAATGAGCCACTCAAATCTCACCCAAAAGGGTGAAATTATTAAAAGCTTGAAAAGGACTGCGTAGGATCTAGCCGTTGGTTCTAACTTTCGCCTCACCATCAGAGATAATCAAGCTTTCAACCACTAGAGCACCATCGGTTAGTCGCGGTGGCGCCAAGAAGGACGTTCCAGTGACTGACGCCATAGCCACAACCACGTCCGTTCTGCATAGATCAGCTGCGGTGAATGTAACTTCAAGGCAACTTGGATCGAGGTCTAGCACAATCTCCCTTTCGCGGTTGCTAAGAGGGTTTATGCGACCTTGAAACTCACCTCCAAGGGCATTTGCCATAGCGGCCATAATCACCCCCTCAGGCGCACCACCTACACCAAGGAGAAGGTCATATGCTCCAGCTAAGACCTCGAATGTAGCTACGACATCACCATCTGGAACTTCCGCTACCCGCGCGCCAGTTGCGCGAACCATTTCGATCAACTCACGATGGCGAGGCTTATCCAAGATGGCAACAGTTATCTCATTGCGATCTTTTGCTAGAGTCTCGGATAGTTTTGCAATCATAACATCGGGAGCGTCAAAAAGAGTGATCGATCCCTTAGCTTTTTGGGAAACAACACACTTATTCATGTAATATCCAGGGAGTCTCCGCATTCCTCCGCGCCTGGCACACGCTACAACGCTCACCGCACCCAATTGTCCCTTTGCGACGTAGTTGGTACCTTCTAGTGGATCTATGGCCAAATCGAAAGAGAGGTCGAAGTTTCCTAGGATCTCTCCAACATAGAGCATTGGTGCTTCGTCTTTTTCGCCTTCACCGACCACAACCTCGAAGCCGAAAGAGGAGGCGTCGAGCACTTTGCGCATCGCGCTAACCGCAAGCTGGTCGGCCCATTTTCGCTCTCCCCTTCCTCGGGCTGAAAAACTTGAACGAGCAGCGGCAACCACCGCATCGTTCAAAGTTTCAGTTAATTGCGGAGAGACCACCTTTGCCTAAGCTTTTCCTAGGGTTTTCTTGACTCGCATTGCTATATTTTCACTACTGAATCCGAAGTGGGCTTGAACCTCTGGTCCCTTGCCCGAAGCACCAAAGCTTCGCATCGCGATGATATTTTCGTCGGAGGCGACGGCCTCCCATCCGCTTGGAACACCGGCTTCAACGACCATCGTTGCAGCGCCATTGGTAAGTTCATCGAGGTTGGAACGATATCGATCCAAGAATCTCTCCCTCCAAAGGACTGATATCACTTTGACCGAGATGCCCTCTCCCTCAAGGGACTTAGCAGCGTCAACACACATAGCCACTTCGGAGCCGGTCGAAAAGATTACGATGTCGGCGCTATCGGCGCCGTATACGACGTGACAACCATCGCGATTTACCCACTCGGTTCCGTCCTTTGGAGTAATCAAAGGAAGATTCTGTCGAGAAAAGATAAGGGCCGATGGGAAGTGTCGCTCCGCCAAAGCAACCGACCATGCTGCAGCGACTTCATTCGCATCAGCGGGCCTCATAACCCTTACGTTCGGCATTACGCGGAGGGCGGCTAGGTGTTCAATCGGCTGGTGAGTTGGTCCATCTTCACCGACAGCGATCGAGTCGTGAGTAAAGACGTAATTTACGCCTAGGTTCATGATCGCCGAGAGGCGCACTGCTGGCCTTACATAGTCAGAGAAGACCAAGAAGGTCGAGCCGTAGACCTTGAAACCACCATGTAGCGCCATTCCATTCAAGCAGGCACCCATGGCGTGCTCACGGATTCCGAAGTTGATCTCGCGCCCAAGATAGTTAGATGGATCAACGAAGTCGAAGCCCAAATTGGTCCCAGTCGACTCGGCCAGGTCAGCCGATCCCCCGACGAGTTCAGGGTGAACAAGAGAGAGCTGCTTTAAGGTCTCCTTAGACGAAACCCTACTAGCAACGGCTTTAGCTGGATCGAAGTCTGCGATCGCGTCATAGTATTCATCTGCGGTGAACACTGTCGGATCGACTATTCCCTTAATTATCTCCGACTGGGAGTCATAGTTCTTTTGCCACGCAATCGCGGCCTCTTCACCTGCGGCCACAGAAGCCTTGCAGGCCTGATAGATCTCTTCCGGAATCTCAAATGGTCCGTGATTCCAACCGTAGAACTCACGAGCGGCACTTGCTTCGGCCGCACCCAGGGGAGAGCCATGGACCGAGGACTTTCCTGCTTTATTCGGAGCACCGTAGCCAATGACGCTCTTGTATTCGATGATGGTAGGGGCGTTAGTGTTGGCTTTAGCCTGATTGAAGGCGCGCTCGATAGCGTTCAAATCCTCGTGGTCTTCGACGAGTAAGTAGTTCCAGCCGTATGCTTCGAAGCGCTTTCTCACGTCGTCGGTGCATGAAAGATGAGAGTCACCGGTGATTGTGATGTTATTGGAGTCAAATAGCACAATCAACTTATGGAGCTTTAGATGGCCTGCGAGCGATGCAGCTTCGTGGCTGATACCCTCCATCAGGTCGCCATCTGAAGCGAAGACGTAGGTATGGTGATCGATCAGACCGTTGGCGCCCGCCTGATCAACCCTCGCCGCCATCATGGCCTCAGCTAGTGCCATTCCGACAGAAGTCGATATGCCTTGACCCAATGGACCAGTCGTCATCTCAACCCCGGTTGTATGGCCAAATTCGGGGTGGCCCGGGGTCTTCGATCCAAGTTGTCTAAAGCGCTTTAGCTCTTCAATCTCGAGGCCATAACCATAGAGATGAAGTAGCGAGTAGATAAGGGCTGAGCCGTGACCGGCCGAGAGGATAAAACGATCTCGGTTGATCCAATGAGGCTTGGAGGGAGCATGGCGCATGATCTTAGAGAAGAGTACGTAGGCCGCTGGTGCCAACCCCATCGGCAAGCCAGGATGGCCTGCATTAGCCGACTCAACCTGATCGATAGATAAAACTCTGATAGCACTTACGACTTGACTATCGATACTCTGACTCATTCACAGTGTCCCTTCATTGACCAAATACAACTTCTAAATATTTTCTAGCGCCAGCGATCGAAGTTCGCTCACCGCGCTCTTCAAACCCTCTGGATGGCGAAAGAGGCTCGAACCTGCCACCAGTGCACGAGCTCCAGCCTTTACCGCATGAACCACGGTCAAAGGGGAGATGCCTCCATCGACTTCCACCTCAACTAGATGATCAGCGCTTTGCGCCAAATCCCTAGCACCTGCAATCTTGTTCGCCATCGTCGAAATGTAGGCCTGTCCCCCGAAACCGGGGTTTACGGTCATTATCAAGATCATGTCTACCAAGTCGATGACGTTCTCGATCATCTCAATGGGGGTAGACGGATTTAGAGCGACCGCAGCCTTTGCCCCAAGAGACTTGACCCTTCCCAGTGTACGGTGAAGATGCTTTGTACTCTCGGCGTGGATGATTAGTTGATTGCATCCAGCATTTACATAGTCAGCTAAGTACTGATCCGGGGCTTCGATCATCAAGTGAGCCTCGTAGGGTAGATCGCTGTAGCGCCTGGTCGCCTTGATCACATCGGGGCCAAAGGTTAGATTGGGGACGAATACACCATCCATAACATCCCACTGAATTCGATCGACACCAGCTAGCTCGAGGTCCCTAACTGCACTCCCAAGATTTGCAAAGTCTGCCGGAAGGACTGATGGAATAATTGAAATATCGTCGATGGCTGCCATCTGACTGCTCACCAAACCCTTCGTACCTTTTAGTACACCACTTTTTTCGCAAAAAAATCGTATGCTTCGCCTCTTCGATACTAAGATCGCGAAGTTCAACTGGTGTAGTTTTTATTGATCATTGTTGCTTTCCACATTATTTCAGCGACGATTTTCGACCAATCCCTCTTTAGAGGGATTCATCCATCCTTCTTAGCCTCTTTTTAGGCTAAGGGTTGCCACACCATATTCACCCTTTCGAGGGAAGTGGCAAGGTCATGGCTGTAATATCGTTTCATCAGAGGTTCAGGCGGCCAAGCAGATAACGGTTCAAATGCGCCTCAAGGTACTATCAAGCGAGGAGGTCGAGATGGCGATTGATGGCGAGACTCTAGCGATCCGCCTCCTACTCGTCGACGACCAAGAGATCATCCTCGACGGCCTTACGTCGATGCTCCGTCGGTTTGAGGGACAGGTCCAAATAAGTGGCCGCGCCAAAGATGCGGAGGCGGCCCTCGAGTTTCTCGAGGACAACACTATCGATATTGTATTGAGCGATATTCGCCTAAGAAATGGTAGCGGCATAGATCTCTGCCGCGACGTAACCACAAGGTATCCTGCTACCGCGGTAGTAATGCTCACGGTATACGACGACGAACAGTACCTCTATCAAGCTCTACGATCTGGAGCTAAGGGATTTCTTCTGAAACAGATCGGGGCCGCTGAATTGGTTGAACAGCTGATGAGGGTCCGCGACGGTGATATTGTAGTCGATCCCCACCTTGCGGGAAGAGTTGCTCTCTCTGCAGCTCGATTACACTCGGGGGAATTTTGGCCAGGAGCACACTTAGGACTCACTCAAAGAGAGTCGGAGGTACTAGACCTCGTCACCAAAGGCCACTCCAATAAGGCGATAGCTGCAAAGCTCTACTTAGGGGAAGAGACGGTAAAGACTCACCTGAGTTCGATCTATCGCAAATTAGGAGTTCGCGATCGCACTTCAGCAGTTGCCCTCGCTATGCGAGAAGCCATCTTCCGTTAGAGCGATCTATTCATGAAAAGGCAGGCAATGGAAAAAGAGTTTCACGAGGTAGACATACTTCGCCACGTCATTGACGCTATCAGTAACGAAGCTGACATTGCAGCCCTCGCCGATAGGGTCGCCGAAGTCGTAATAGCCTCTGTTGAAGCGGACGTCTGCTTCGTCCACCTGTTAAGGGAGGAGGGGCGCTACATCGAATTGATTGGGGCGACAAAGCCCTACTCTTCTGAGCGTGGAAGGGTAAAACTAGCCCTAGGCGACGGAATAAGCGGTTGGGTTGCACAAGCTAAAGTTCCACTCGTTGTACCAAATAAGTGGGAGGACTCGAGGTATCGCTACCTTCCAGAGCTAGGCGGAGAGAATTACAAGTTTTTGATCTCGGTGCCGATGCTAAGTCGCGATGCAAGCGTTATTGGAGTCCTAAACGTTCACTGGACAAATGATCCTAGCAACGTCGACCAAGTCCTCGAAGACCTTGTATACGTAGCCAATATCATCGCTCCGCGGCTCGAGAGTGCAGCCATCTTGGATCGCTTGAAACAAAGAGAGGCACAACTTGAGCGCTTCGCAGCCGTTACTATCGACGGAATCGAGGCTGAACGAAAGCGAATCGCAAACGATATCCACGACGGCGTTGGCCAGTTGCTTCACTCAACGCTCTATCGTCTCGATGCTGCGCGTTATTCAAAAGATATGAGTGAGAGCTTGGTAGAGCTCGACCAAGCAAAGGCGCTCGTTGAGGCGGCAATAGTCGAGACCAAAAATACAATTCGTCGACTTCGACCAGAGGTCCTCGACGATCTTGGATTGATCGCCGCATTGAAATCGCTAGCGGCTTCGATTATCTCGCCGCACATAGATGTCAACCTTCCAACCAGCTACGAGATAGAACTACCTTCGACCGTAGAGACATCGATCTACCGCATTGCACAAGAGGCGCTTTCCAATGTTCAGCGCCACTCAAACTCTCAATTTGCAACTTTAAATCTATCGATCTCAAGCGATCCAATCGAGATCGTCGTAACTATCACCGATGATGGCACCGGATTTGATGAGGACGAGATCACTAAGGGCTTTGGTCTCGATGGGATGCGAGAGCGGGCCGAACTAATTGACGCATCCTTCGAGATCTATTCACGGAAGAACCACGGAACCCGCATAACCCTTAAAGTTCCGATTTCATCACCGATCTAATCGAAGGCTTGCGCCGACCGGGTCATTCACCTCCTAGAGTTCCTTAGGCTTAGTAACGATCGAAGGGCTTGACAGCGGTCAACTGATGGCGATCGATAAACCTCTAACTCGCTGCTCTTCCCAAGAATATCGATCAAAGCGAGACACTAAGTGTGTGCTAGCATCGCTCATATACACAGTTAGTCTTTGAAGATACAGGAGTTTTCCAAATAGAAACTTCACAACTCCAGCAAGGAGCTACGATCGACGCCCACCTCGGCCTTGGAGCAACTGCTGTTCATTACGGAGAATTATCTTTCAAGGATATCGTTTCGGAATTTCCAACGATCGTCGTTGTGCGTCAGGGGATAAAACGGGTAGCGCGCGACAATATGCGCCTTAGCATCGAAGCAGGACAAGCCGTAATGGTACCTTCTGGACAGGCATTCGACCTTGTAGATACTCCAATCGACGGGCGATTCGTCGCCACGATGCTAGTTCCCTCGCCCCGGATTATCGATGAGGTCGCAACTCAATTTCCAGAAGCCCAAGAGGTAAGAAGCGCCACTCCTATACGCTTTGTCGAACCAGAGCTACTTCAAGCCTTCGATCGCGCCTTTGAAGCGGTAACAGACCCTAACCACCTACCAAAAGGAGTAGTTGAAAATCGCGAACAAGAGGTACTTGTCTGGCTCGCTCACAAAGGTTTTAGATTCAGCGGAGATGGAAAACTGGACCTAGCTCAAAAACTAAGAAGGATCGTTCTACAGGATCTAGGGCGAGACTGGAAGGCGACCGAAGTAGCTGAAATGGTTTCAATGAGCGAGGCGACTCTTAGGCGTCGCCTCCGGGATCAGGGGATATCCTTTCAGCAGCTCCTGATAGATGTCAGGATGACGCGCGCACTCGCGCTGCTACAAACGACCGATCTATCGGTGGGAGTGATCGCCCTTGACGTTGGATATGACTCACCCTCTCGCTTTACCGCGCGATTCAAACAGCGCTTTGCACTCGCTCCATCTGCGATAAGGGCAAAGGGCAAAGATCACTAAATCTGAAAAGCGCGGTGGGGCATCACTTCTCTAGAATTCATGTGGACCACAGAGCCGACAAAGCGGCTAAGGTGCGACTTAGATCGACTCAAAGAAAGAACGAGGACAGTCGAATACCGTCCTCGTTCAAAATAACTTCGTTGAAATTACCATTTGGAAAGAGTGGTTATTCCAATTGGTCGATTGCGAACCTTCAATTAGCCAACCGCAATTGCGGTAAACCAGCTCATAAAAGAGTTAATTTGAGGGTTTAACTCTGTGCTACGAGGGCAAAGTTGTTCAAACCCCAGTGCTCAGAGAGTTTTCCTTCTTTCACCGTCAAAATATCAATAACTTGAATCGCAATCGGCTTATTTGTAGCGGGGATTCCCAATAGGTCATTGGCAAAGGTACCGTGAAATACCTTGCGAGTAGTCACCCTTTCGCCCTCAGCAATCTGATCTTGAATCTCCACGCTGATATCAGGAATAGCCTTTCGCAGGAGATCGAAGACAAAAAATTCTAGCGCATCCGCACCTGCACCTTCTGGTGGCGCAGAATGGTCAACAAAGTCGGAGGCCACTATCTCGGCAAAAGCTTCACGGTTTCCATTGGTGATCAATTCGCTATTGAATCTGCGTACTACCTCTTTATTAGCTTCAAGTTGACTTTCAGTCATCATAACTACCTTTCAATTGAGTAATCATCGATACAACTAAAAGGTAGTTTGCAGTAAAGTACGACTTTGATCCGGGTTGTTCAATAATCGTGCCGATACGATCAAGGTGAATCAGTTTGAAAGTTTTTCGAAGGCGATGCAAAGATTATTTTGAATTTGCAAAGGTTCCACAGGGAGTTGACATTACCTGCGGGAGGGGTATGTCAAGGGCCAGAGCGCCGAAAGGTACGTTTGAGCGAGCTCGAGATATTGTGATGTTAACCGAGCTCAAATGAAATAGCGAAGTCCGCAACAAGTGCCCCGACTACTTCAGTACCGGATTTATAGTGCCAGGGATAATCAAGTAAGCAAGTAGCTACCGGGGCCGTAGATAACGACTTTTTAGCCCCGGCTATAAGAGTTCCGCAGTTCAAACATTGCAAGACTCAAAGCGATGAAATGAACACCAAGTATTCACATAAGAAGGATCTACTTCCCTAACTCTCGCCTCAACTGGTCAAGTCCGATAAATCCAAGCTCAAAGCCCCTTTGGTGAAACTTTGGTAGCGAAAAGTCACTACCTTGTGCCCTCTTAGCCATCTCGCGGGTCTCTAGCCAAACTCGCTCGCCAATCTTATAGCTCGTAGCTTGAGCCGGCCATCCAAGATAGCGATCGATCTCGCTTTCAGCAAACGCACGCTCTCTGCCGCTCGTAGAGTGCAGCAGATTTATTGCATCCTCGATCGTCCATGGACCAGCCTTTAGAAAACGATGGCCAGTTGGAATGGTAAATTCATGATGAAGGCCGATATCTATCACAATTCGAGCGGCCCTCATTGCTTGGGCACTTAGCATTCCGAGTCGATAGACAGGATCACCAAGATAGCCCAACTCATCCATCAATCTTTCGGCATAAAGTGCCCACCCCTCGATGTGGCCAGAGATGGACCCGAGCAGCCTGCTGAAGGAGTTGAGCCCTTCTCCCATAAAGGTGATGTAGCCGATCTGTAGGTGATGACCGGGGACGCCCTCGTGATAGGCGGTGGAAACTTCGGTCCACAGAGGAAAGCGGTTACGACCTAGAGTCGGGTACCAAGTGCGACCGGGGCGAGAGAGGTCGGAGCTCGGTCCGGTGTAGTACATTGCTGCGGCACCTCCAGGCGGCGCAATCATCGCCTCTACCCGCTGAATCGGTGTCGGAATATTGAAGTGGAGACCATGTAGATCGGCGATTGTCTGATCTATCAGCTCCTGATTCCATCGTCGAAAATTATCCTCACCCTCTATCACATAGCCCGATCGTTCATCGAGGGCAGATAGTGCCTCTTCAAAGGTGGCGTTCGGATAGAGCTGGCGTGCAATAGAAACCATCTCTTCATCGATTCGATTGACCTCGCTCCAACCCCATTCGTAGGTTTCTCTTGGATCTACTTCGATTCCGTTAAAACGCCTGCACTCTTGAGACCACCTTTCGGATCCAATTTCATCTCGGGCGCTTGACCTTTGGGCATATGTATTGAGATACTGAGACAATTCGATATAGGCCTGAGACGCGGCCTCGGCTCCTCTCGCAAGGTCGCCCTCAAGGTGCGAATCGCAACCTTTGTATCCATCGATGAGGGACTTAAAGAAGTTCTGACCCCCGCTACCTCCATATGCAAGTGCTTGCTTTGCGACCGCAATTGCTTGCCGTGGTGCCGCAGCTATGCCACGTCGAAGACCCTCTTCGAGGCTTTCCTTGTAACTACTAAGGGCAGCTGGCAGTCTGTTGAGGCGACTTGCGATATCTCGATAAGCAGCGTCGTCTTCCTTGTTCATAAGGTCAAAGGTTTGCCGAATGGACTGCGGCGGACTCGCTATCACGTTCAGGTCCCTTAAATGCTCTCCAGAGTCATAACGGTCGACCATCAACTGGAGCCGCTCAACCATCGACTCTTTGCCGATGCGGTCTTTGTCGGATCCTATTGAAACGTTGGCTAGTTGGGACAGCGTTGTTTTAGCTAGATCAAGTAACGCTGCAGCTCCATCTGGGGAGTAATCTCCGAACCGATCGTTGGCGCCTTGAAGACCCAAATAGGTTGACTCTATCGGGTCAAGGTCCACAAGGTTCTTGAGGTAGCGGTCCGCTACTACGTCAACCGACAACTGCTCCACTTGAACTCCTAGGGTTATTGGCACTCTCACTGAGTTAGCAAAATAGGTATTAACAAAAGCTATTGCATTTATAGGCGCTGCACTAACTAAAACTTTCCAAATACGACATACAGGTATGGTTTATCGTGGTGAACTTTTACTTCACCACAGGACATATAGGGAATTTTCGATCGGGCAAAGGCCATTTCAGCGAGAATTGCTGCTCAACTTCGAGTACCGCCTCTAACAAAGAGGTCGCAGTAAAGATCGCATTGAGCGTAAAGTCACTATTCGCAAGACGGCAATATGGCTGCCCAACGTTTGAGTAACTTCGTCTCATCCAGAGGGTACTGGAGCTTAATGATTCCGAGTCCCACTTCGCCTCAACGCGAATACCTCTACCTTTGCAGCGAGGAAGGAGGTCCCTGTTAGGAAGCGAGGCATCCTTGGCTCTGCGAGCACGACCGACCTTGGTCAGGGGGCGTTACTACTTCGATATCTAATTCTTCAGCTCCCGCATAATCGACCGATATTGTTGTCGCTTGAAATTCAAGCTCTACGGACCGACAATGCCAAACGATATACAGAGATGGGCAATAGGACGACCAATTGTAAGTGGGATTGGCTATCGCTACGTAATACCGCCTGTTTCAAGAGTTTGATCAGACACGACGCGGGCAGCTAACAGGCGGTCTGTTAGTCGCAAATACCAGAACCCACCTGACCACAAATGCGCAAAAAAACTAAGTCGTACCTTTCAACTTGCGAACACTTTACGTAATCCAAACAAATAGCGGTAATACCTCGCAAACGTTCCCCACCAAGACCGGTGTGTAACGGAGGTTCACTAACGAGAAGATTCTTGCTTCGTCTTTGGATCGCGATCTCGCTACTCCTAGGGCATCTTTACGAGGTACTACAGGATCTACGCAGAAGTGAAAGCTTTGCCCTAACGTTTCCTCGGCAAGTGCGAACCCAATGACCCTACGGAGATCCTTAGATTGAAATTGCCTTTGCTCAGAAGGGCTAAAACGTTACTCCGATCGAACCGAGAAGATTCGTGAAGCAAGAAGATCCTCGGCTTCAATCGTAATTAGATCTTTACGAGTCAAACCTTCGCCGCGGCGATCAAAGATTCGATTCGCCTGTCGCAGACGAGCTCTATCTAGTGCATTTCTGATCGATCTGGCGTTCGCGAAGTAGGGTTGCAGCCGCCGCAGCTCGATGTAACGCCTGAAGGTTTCGGCCGCCTCTTCACTGAATCTATAGTTCATCGATGCCAACATCAACTTAGCAATCGCGAGCAACTCTTCATCGCCATAGTCTGGAAAGTCAATGTGGTGAGCAATTCGGCTATTCATGCCCGGATTTGAGGAGAAGAATTGATCCATCCGGTCTTTGTATCCGGCGAGAATAACCACTAAGTCGTCGCGTTGATTCTCCATAGCCTGGAGGAGGATCTCGATAGCTTCTGCTCCGTAGTCTCTCTCATTTTCAGGCTTGTAGAGGTAATAGGCCTCGTCGATAAAAAGGACACCGCCCATCGCCTTTTTTAGGACCTCTTTGGTCTTTGGCGCGGTGTGACCAATGTATTGACCAACAAGATCGTCGCGTGTGACTGAGACGAGGTGTCCACTTCTCACATATTCAAGGCGGTGTAGGATCTCGGCCATCCTTAGGGCGACCGTAGTCTTTCCAGTTCCAGGATTTCCGGTAAAACTCATGTGCATTGAAGGCGTCGAAGTGGCTAGATCTAGGCTCTTGCGTAACCTATCCACAACTAAGAGGGCGGCGACCTCTCGAATCCTGGTCTTCACTGGAACTAGGCCAATCAACTCTCGATCTAGACGCTCCAGGATCTCTTCGACGTTGGCATCGCGATAGATTGTATCAAGGTCGACCTTTTCATCTTCGGCAAAATCTTCCATAGTTACCAACACCTTCCAAAGCGCTATTGCCGCCTTCAATCGATACCATAGAAGGCGGCGAGATCTTGATTAATAACGCTCCCCTTCGGGCGAATCAATGGCGTATGCAGTAATGCTATAGCTCTGAGTTCTTCCCGGACCTTCAATTCTCGTCAATTTGAAGCCAGGTTCATTAGCCGGCCTATTGACGATGAAGGACATAGTTGGACTTTCTACACCTCGCTCAGATGAAAAGGCCATAACCCTGACGTAGTGGTTTGGGAACGTCTTACGACACTCGTCGATCTCCATCATCATCCCAGCCGGATCCTTGAGATCAAACATTGGGAGGCCAAACATATCCCAATAGGTGTTTCGTGGGTGAGGATCGTCGGTGTACTCCACGCTTACCGCCCAGCCGTGGCTTATCGCCCATCGAAGTTGCGCTTTGATCTGATCGTCGGTAAGGTCAGGCAGGTACGAGAATTGTCCCTGGGTAAGGCGGTTTCCGTAGTTAGTCATCATTTAGTAAAGGCTCCTTAGAACGATGCTGTTGGGGTCGGGACAAAGTCTGCGGTATCCGTAGATTCGTAGTTGAAGGTGATGTCCTTCCACGTCTCTAGGGCAGCCTCGAGAGGCTTACAACTCTTAGCGGCTTCAGCAAGGATTTGAGGGCCCTCGGCTAGATAGTCCTTACCTTCATTTCGAGCCATGATCATCGCTTCGAGCGCAACCCTGTTTGCAGTAGCACCGGCTTGGATCCCCATCGGGTGACCAATTGTGCCACCACCAAATTGAAGCACCACGTCTTCTCCGAGGTAGTGGATGAGTTGATGCATTTGGCCAGCGTGAATTCCACCCGATGCAACCGGCATTACCCGATTTAGAGAGGCCCAATCTTGGTCAAAGAAGAGTCCGTTTTCAAGCGACATATTGGTCTTGGTGTCTCGAAGGGTATCGTAGAATCCCTTGATCATCAACGGGTCACCCTCCAATTTGCCCACAACAGTACCGGCGTGGATGTGGTCGACTCCCGCCATACGCATCCACTTGCAGATGACCCTGAAGTTCATTCCGTGGTTCTTCTGGCGCGAGTAGGTAGAGTTTCCAGCACGGTGAAGGTGCAGGATCATATCGTTAGCCCTAGCCCACTTCGCCATCGATTGGATCGCGGTATATCCAATTACTAGGTCGATCATAATAATAACGGATCCAAGTGACTTGGCGAACTCCGCTCTCTCGTACATCTGCTCCATCGTTCCAGCGGTAACGTTCAGGTAGTGACCCTTTACCTCTCCAGTAGCCGCCTCGGCCTTATTTACGGCGTCCATAACGTAGAGGAAGCGATCTCTCCAGTGCATAAACGGCTGGGAGTTGATATTTTCATCGTCCTTTACAAAGTCGAGGCCACCCTTTAGTGCTTCGTAGACGACACGACCATAATTTCGACCAGATAGTCCTAGCTTCGGCTTTGTTGTAGCACCTAGTAAGGGTCTACCAAACTTATCGAGGCGCTCTCTCTCAACCACTATTCCAGTAGCAGGACCCTGGAAGGTCTTGAGATAAGCAACAGGAATACGCATATCTTCGAGACGAAGCGCCTTTACTGCCTTGAAGCCAAAGACGTTACCGATAATCGAGGCGGTAAGGTTGGCAATTGAGCCCTCTTCAAAGAGGTCAAGGTCATAGGCGATATAGGCGAAGTATTGAGCCTCGTTGGCAGTTCCCTCACCGGTGTTTGGGACCTGATCTACTCGGTAAGCCTTGGCGCGATAGAGGTCAGCTGCGGTGAGGCGGTCAGTCCAGACTACGGTCCAAGTCGCCGTAGATGACTCCCCAGCAACTGCCGCAGCGGCCTCTTCCGGATCTACTCCGGGCTGGGGGGTTATGCGAAAGAGTGCTAGAACGTCGGTATCTTTCGGGATATAGTCCGGTTCCCAATATCCCATCTTCTTATAAGGTATGACCCCGGAGCGATAACGTTCGTTTACTTGACTCTGATCGACAACTTTATCCACGAAAAACCCTTTCGGCACTTCATCTATCAACCGAGGTCAACAGATTCGATAGAGTCGAGGCTAAGAGACCGAGAGGGAATTTACTTCAGTAAAAACTTAAGTTATTTCCACTCAAACATAGTTTTTTACTTATGAATATAGCAAGACCCAGACAGACCTAGAGCTAACTGAGGGCTTACGTCTTTACAAATTGAATCTTTTCAAGCACTGACTCTTTGCCGTAGCTACAGAGCAACTGCCAATCAGCTTCATAGATGAGACATCTCCTAGTTGCGAGAGGTTCTACCGGGATTAGACATAGCTACCTAGTTACTCGACCACGTGTAGAGATCGGTCGCTTCGATTCAGAGAAGCTCCTCGATGCTCGCCAACTACGCATATGTCTTCTATCCGAGCGCCATACTTAGAAGGAATATAGATTCCAGGTTCGATTGAGAAGGCCGCAAATGGCCCAAGGGGTTCTTTGTTTGTAACGACTAGGTAGGGTTCCTCGTGCTCTTCGATTCCGATTCCGTGGCCTGTTCTGTGGATGAAGTACTCCCCGAAACCAGCTTCAGCTATCACCTCTCGAGCTAGAGCGTCGCTTTGTGCCCCGCTCATCTCGGAGTTGACAGAAGTTCGAGCCTTCTCTTGAGCCGCCTCTAGAACCGAATAGAGTTCGCCGAATCCCGTTGGGGCTTCACCGACAACAACTGTACGGGTGGCATCTGAACAGTACCCAACTTCATCGCCCAAGTTATATAGGCCACCGAAGTCGAGAACCACCGAATCTCCAAACTCTATCTTTCGGCTCGATGGCTCATGATGGGGGCTCGCTGAATTGGGGCCCGATCCAACGATTGCGAAGTTGACTTTGCTGAGTCCTTCAGCGATCAGGCGCCGCGAGATCTCATCCGAGATCTCCTTCTCGCTCTTGCCTAAAAATCCAATCTCGCCAGCGAAGATCGACTCTGCGACGTGATCTGTGATGTGAGCTGCTCTAGCAAGTAAGAGAAGTTCAACCTCATCCTTTTGCGATCTAAGCGGCGATATCACTTCAGACGATGCCACATAACTCTTAGCCGATGGAATCTCGGCCTGAAGGGAGAGAAGTGCACTAGCCCACATCCGATCCGATACAGCCAAGCTTTGGGCTGATCCGACGAGACCAGAGACGATGGCGAAGGGGTTTACCCCTTCTTTCCAAGGAAGTAGATCAAAGAGCTCGGGCATCTCCCGAACCCTCGGCGCCTCAAGTTCAGGGACTACTAAGGTCATTTGAGCATCTCTGGTGACCACCAGAGCAGTCAATCGCTCCAAGGGCATGGCCTCGTATCCGCACAACCAAGGAAGGTCAGCTCCTAGCGAAAGGATCAATACGTCAACTGCGCGCTTTTCCATCTCCGCAATGACAGATTCGAGACGATTTTGGCGAATCGACAAAAAGGCGTCGTCGTTATATTTTGCAAGGGCAGCCTTAACGGCGCCTTCGTCTACAAGACTATCGAAGTCGAAGCTCATAATTGTCTCTTCTTAAACCTTCCTACTACCTACCCACACTGTCAATCGAAAGCAGCCTGAGGCTATTGAGCACGACGAAAACCGATGAAAACGCCATGGCCAACCCCGCCAACATCGGTGAAACTACACCAAAGACCGCTAACGGGATCGCAATAATATTGTAAATGAAAGCCCAGAATAGATTGCCTCGCAAAACACTGTGGGTCTTTCGCGCTATAAATATCGCGTCAGCTACCCCGGCTAGAGATGGCGACAGCACAACCACATCTCCGGCCTCTTTGGCAAATGCACTTCCATTTCCCATCGCGACGCCAAGGTCAGAACTACCAAGGGCGAGGGCATCGTTAATGCCGTCGCCGACCATTGCGACTCGTTTTCCGTTACCCTGCAATTTGGCGACCACTTCGCGCTTGCCCTCAGGCAAGATTGCGCCAAAGAAGGTGCTGATACCTAGACGCTTCGCCAATCTTTCTACTGCAGATTGCGTATCACCCGACGCGATTACAACTTCAATTCCCATGGCAGATAGGCGTTCTAAAGCCTCCTTGGTTTTGGATCGAATCGAGTCGTCGACTACGAGGTAAGCGACAAAAGCTCCATTGCGGCTTACGTATATCGTGGTTCCACCATCGCCATCGGCAATTGTCAGGCTCTCGCCCCGTTGTGGTTTGGCAACCTCGCCAAATACAAATCGAGCGTTACCGACTCTGTAACTATCTCCGTCGACTACGGCCTCAAGGCCGGCACCGAGAGTACTCTGGAACTGCTCTACTACTAACCTTTCGTAGTTTCCTCTAAAGCGGCGAATCGAGTTTGCAACTGGGTGACTCGAACCCTCCTCGATAGATGCAATGACGCCTAATAGCCTCTCTCGATCTTCGCCCTCTGCGACTCGATAGGTGACGACGTCGAAGACACCATTTGTCAAAGTCCCGGTCTTGTCGACTACGGCAGTGTCGATCTTTCCCGCTCGCTCCAAGACCTCTGGGCCCCGGATCAATATCCCCGACTTGGCAGCACGGGTTAGCCCTACCATAGTTGCCATCGGAGTAGCTAAACCTAGAGCGCAAGGACAAGCGATTACGAGGGTTGCAACTGAGTAGACCACGCTCTTTGAAAAAGAGTCACCAAGAGCCATCCGAATCGCCAACTCAAGGATCGCAATCGATACCACGGTTGGTACAAATACCAAAGAGATTCGATCCGCCAAGTGCTGAATCTCGGCCTTTTTACCCTGAGCCTGCTCAACCCGTGCTGCTATCCGAGCTACGAAGGTTTCTTTTCCAACCTTTTGAGCCTTTACGGTCAAATGGCCTTCAACCACTACGGCACCGGCAATAACGCTCTCGCCGACACTTGCCACCTTTGGCTCTACTTCACCAGTTATCGATGGAGATGAAATCAAAGCACTTCCATCGGTGATAAGACCATCTACAGGAATTCGACTTCCCTCACGGAGCCTAAAAATCATCCCCTTAGAGATGGTTCGCGCCTCGATGGTCGAGACCTCGCCGTCAACTTCGATCTCAACTATATCGTCGTCGAAGTTGACAAGGTCACTTAGGGCCAAACGGCTCCGTCGCTTTCCTCTTGCCTCGATGTAACGACCCAGCAAGATTACGGTGATAATGACAGCGGCTGAATCAAAGTAGAGGCCGCCACCACCGGTACGAAAGATCTCACCGAAGCCAGCCATGGCACGATACTTTGAACCGCCGTATCCCGCCCAAAATAGCTCATAGGTAGAGAAGAGGAAGGCAGATAAGGTCCCCACAGAGACCAAAGTGTCCATAGTTGCGTTCCTATGGCGCAGATTTAGCCAAGCACTTTTGTGAAATGCTCGCCCGAAGTAAAAGACGATTATCGCACTCATGGCAAAGACTACATACTGCCAGTAGCTAAATTCCAATGTCGTAAACATTGAGACCGCTACCACCACGATCGACAATATGGCAGACGCCGCCAGATTTACTCGTAGTTTCTTAACCTCAGAGTCGGTCCCAACAACGCTGCCAAAGTCGTTCTCGTCTCCAATTGAATTTGCGTCGTACCCTATCGAACGGATCGCCTCTATTAGATCGAGTTGATCGACGCTTCCTTTTTTGACCTCAACCAGTGCCCTCTCCGTAGCAAAGTTGACACTCGCAGTTGCACCATCTATCTTGTTTAGCTTTTTCTCGATACGCGCTGCGCACGAGGCACAGGTCATACCTTTAATGCCAAGATCGATATGAACGATCTCGTCTCCAACTGCTTTCATAGCTTCGCCAATCAGGCGACTACGACTTCGTAGCCCGCTTCTTCAACCGCTGCAACGATCTCTGCGTCGCTATATCCATCACCGACAACTTTGAGGGTCTTCTCATCTAGCGACACCGATACTTCACTAACGCCTTGTACCTTCTCGACCTCTTCGGTAACGGCATTGACACAGTGGCCACAGGTCATTCCTTCAACTTGATAGATCTTCTCTGCCATCTCTAATTCCTTCTAAATAACTTCAAAACTGCTTATAGAACCAAATTATACGCTCAAGAATAACAAAATTGTGGAGGTCAGATGTCACAGCATCGGCAGCTAGTCGACTGATGTCAAACGGGAGGAGTCACTTGCGCTCTTGGCGTGATAGGAACTTCTTGTATTTGGTGATGATTCAACGTGGCTAAAGCCAAGTTCGTAGCCGTAGTCGCGGATCTCAGCAAACTCTCGAGGAAGATACCAACGTGCAACAGCTGCGTGCTTTTTGGTCGGACGAAGGTATTGACCCACGGTCAAGATCGACACTCCAACGCTCCTGAGGTCGCGCATCGTGGCCTTGATCTCTTCCATCGTCTCGCCTAAGCCAACGATAATGCCGGACTTGGTAACCAGTCCATGGTTTGCAGCTCTAGCTAGGACAGTCAAAGAACGGGCATAACTCGCCTGAGGGCGAACGGCTCTTTGAAGTCTTAGCACAGTCTCGATGTTGTGGTTCAATACCTCGGGCCATGCATCGAAGATAATCTTTTGCGAGTCAAAGTCTCCCTTGCAATCTGGGATCAACACCTCGACCTGACACCCACTTCGCTGTTCCTTGATAGCCAAGATAGTATTGGCAAAGGCGGTGGCACCGCCATCTTCGAGATCGTCACGCGCTACCGCAGTAACCACTGCAAAGTCAAGGTTCATCTCGTCGACCGCTAGGGCGACTCGCGTCGCCTCTTCTGGATCAATAGGCTGTGGCTTATCGGTCTTTACTAGGCAGAAAGAGCAAGACCTGGTGCAATCTTCGCCGTTAATCATAAATGTCGCAGTACCTTCGCTCCAGCATTCGAAGATATTTGGACATCCCGCCTCTTCGCATACTGTAACCAGCGAGAGCGACCGCATGGTTGATCGTACGTCGTTGAAGTCTTCACCCATCTTGGCGTTCATCCTTAACCAATCTGGCTTTCTCGAGCGAAGGGTAACCGCAGTCGTTGCATCGACGCCGGCGCTAGCCAAACGACGATCCATCGAACGACCACCTGTAACTTCCAGAGGAGCGGCCCTTTTTACTTGTGCTCGAGAGTCCTCTTCGATTGCCACCTCGTAGTAACCCTCACGCGACGATGCGCCATAAAAGGTAGAGGCATCAAATTCAAAGACATCAGGGGCGATTGAGGCAACCTTAGCCACCACGTCTTCGATCTCAACCTTAATTCCCTCTTGCTCCATGGAGGTGACCTGGTACTCAGAGATTCCACAAGGGATTATGTGGCCAAACATATCCATATCGGTTGAGACATTCAGAGCAAAGCCATGCATTGAGCGTCCTCGCGTAACCCTAACTCCAATGGCTGCTATCTTGCGGAGATCTCCGTGGATCGAATTAACCCAAACACCTGGATATCCTTCATTTCTAAATGCGGTTATCCCAAATGCAGCTAGGGTTCGAATGATCGTCTCTTCGATACGATTTACAAAACGAGGAACGGCATTGGTGTTCGAGGCGACATCAACGATAAAGTATCCCACTAGCTGACCCGGACCGTGATACGTTACGTCACCACCGCGATCAACGTCAACTACCGTTGCCCCGACCGACGCGGGATCCACCAGAATATTTTCTCGCTTGGCACGCACTCCCATGGTGTAAACGTGTGGGTGTTCCAGCAATAGCAGATAGTTGTTGGAAGAGTGATCCATCAACCGATGTTGGAGGTCAAGCGCCTCGGGGTAAGTCACCTTTGAAAGCCATCTGACTTCGAGCATGGGTCCTCCTTGGTCAATTTGTAAAAATTTAGCGGGAAAAATTTCGCATTATTAAACGAAAAAGCGCTATGGAAGATAGCCTACCCGAGCAGGGGGGCCAAATTCCATAGCGCAAAATCACTACGGGACTAGAACTCTTGTGCCCAGTTCCAAGTTTCGATGATCTCTTTCATTCGAGCCAAGAACGCAGCGGCATAAGCCCCGTCGATAACTCGATGGTCGAATGCAATCGCCAGGATTCCGACCGAGTGAATCGCGATACTCTCCGAGCCATCAGGTAGAGCCACAACAACCGGCTTACGCTTTACACCATCGGTCGAGAGGATCGCAACCTGAGGTTGATTGATAATTGGATAGGTGATGAATGTACCAAACGGGCCTGGATTGGTGATCGTAAATGTACCACCGGAGAGCTCGTCGGCGTTTAGTCGCTTGGTTCTGGCTCGAGTCGCAAGATCGCGAATCTCTCTTGCCAATCCTTTGAGTCGCTTTTGATCCGCGTTATGGATTACGGGGGCGATAAGTCCCTCAAGCTCCAGATCAACTGCGATCGAAAGGTTCAAGTCACGATGGATAATGAGCTCATCTTCACCAACTGAGGCATTCAAGTTCTTGTAAGTTCGAAGTGCTTCGACAGTCGCTCGAGCCAAAAATGGCAAGTAGGTAAGAGTGAATCCCTCTTCCTGCTTGAACGAATCACGAAGCAAATTACGAACCTTCTCTACATTTTCGTAATCGACCTCGATCGAGACCAGGGTATGGGCTGAAGTTGCCTTCGAGCGCACCATATGCTCGGCCGTCCGACGTCGAATGTTATTGAAGGGAACGACTTCGTCCCGGCTGGAAGCCGAGATAGGGGCATATGCCGCTGGCCTTGAAGTCGGAGCCTCTGCTGGAAGTGGCCGAGGTGCTACTGCCTGAGAGGTAGGAACTGGGGCTGGGGCAGGTTGAACAGCTTGCACAACTTGCGGGGCAGCTTCAGCCACAACACGAGGCTGTTGCGGGGTTGTCTGCGCAACTGTGTCGAGATAATTCAATACATCCGACCGAGTTATTCGACCACCGGCACCGGTTCCAACGATCCTCGTTACATCTAGATTGTTTTCATCGATAAGCCTTCGGACTACTGGCGACAGAACGATTCCTTCGAGATCTGCGCGGCTCTCCGCCAAAGGAGCTGAGGCAGGAGCTTGAAACGCTGGCGGCGGTGGCGTAACCACTTGTGGAGCTACCGGAGCTGGGGCTGGCGGCGGTGGCGTAGTAACCACTTGTGGAGCTACCGGGGCTGGTGCTGGCGTGGGGGCTTGCTCTACAACTTGAGCCTCGACCACTTGCTCTGGGGCAGGGGCTGGTGCAGGGGCTGGTGAGGCATCTGCACTCTCTGATACGACAGCAAGCACCGTACCAACTGATACGGTATCGCCCTCTTCTGCCAAGATCTTCGTCAGATATCCAGAGGCACTAGAGGGAACCTCTGAGTCAACCTTATCGGTAGACACCTCAAAGAGAACTTCGTCGATCGCGACAAAGTCACCTACCTTCTTTAGCCATTTTGTGATTGTTCCCTCGGTTACTGTTTCACCGAGTTGTGGCATAGTAATTTCAGCCAACGTGAAGACCCCTTCCTGTAAGTGCAATAACTGTCTCGCCAAATGTTTCGGAGAGCGTTGGGTGCGGTTGAATGAATGCAGCGACCTCGTCTACGTTTGCCTCCCAGTTAACTGCGAGATATCCCATTCCGAGCTGTTCGGTTACCCAAGGTCCGGCCATATGAACCCCTAAGATCCGTCCACCACTTCCATCGGGATTTCGTTCTGCAACGATCTTTACGAGACCCTCGGTCTCACCGATGATTCGAGCTCGAGAGTTTCCTCCAAAAGGATCCTTCTTAACGACTACGTCGTATCCAGCAGCCTTAGCTCCTTCTTCAGTGAGACCGGCAAAGGCTACTTCGGGGTGGGTATAGATACACCACGGTACGTTTTGATAGTCAACTGGAAGAGTTTTTTCTCCAAGTATCGTCTTGATTGCCACGATTGCCTCTGCGAAGCCGACGTGGGCTAATTGAGCGGTTGCCACTAGGTCTCCGATTGCATAAACACCAGCTTCACTGGTTTGCATCAAAGAGTCGACTTCAACAAATCCTCTTTGGTCCACCTTCACCGCAGCGTTCCCGCCAAGTAGGTTATCGCTATAGGGGCGACGACCAATCGACATGATCACTTTTTCAACGTGGACGCTATTGCCGTCACCGAAAAATACATTGGCGCCAGTCTCAGTTAGCACGTGGCCGGTCACTGAAACACCAGTGTGCATCGCGATTCCACGCTTGCGAAAAGATCGTATGACGACGTCAGCGACGTCTTTGTCACAGCCTGCCAAAAGGGAGGGTAGGGCCTCGATAATGGTAACTGCAACACCTAGGTCGCTCATAAGCGATGCAAACTCACATCCGATAGCGCCGCCACCGATGATAGCAACGCTCTTTGGAAGTTCCCGCATTGAGAGGACTTCATCCGAGGTTATAATCGTCTCACCGTCGATATCAAATCCAGGTATGGTTCTAGGTACCGAGCCCGAAGCCAAAATTACCGAGTCGCCAACGACCTCTTCGCCGTTGCTAACCGAGACGAGGCCATCACCTAGATAGGTTCCAGTTCCCTCGATGATCTCGATCTTTCGTCCCTTCATGAGGCCGGAAAGACCCTTCCAAAGCTGATCGACTACCTTTTGCTTTCGGTCTTGTGTGATCGAAAAGTCGATAGTTGGCTCGGACGAGAAGATACCAAATTCTTTAGCGCCAACGACGCTTCTGTAAGTCGCGGCGCTCTCTAGAAACTCTTTAGCCGGAATGCAACCTCTATGAAGGCAGGTGCCACCGACCTTCTCCTTTTCCACAACGCAGACACTCAGTCCAGCACTAGCACCATATAAGGCCGCTGCATAACCACCTGGACCACCGCCGACAATAACGACGTCATAATTTTTCGCCGTCGGAATCACCTCCGCACTCTCTACACATCATGAAACCAAATCGTCACTTGATCCATTTCGGTCAAAGTGACCTCTACTTTCAACTCATACTTTATGTTGAAAACTATACGATTGGCAAAACCGCCTCGCCTTATTGATCTTTTTGCTCAAAAAGTATCATCTGGCCATCTTCAATACTCCCCAAGGATTGGTCCTCAGCACAATCGATAAAGGGTCGAGCAAACGACCAGCTTCTTCGATGGATAGCTGAGAGGCCATAAATATCGATTGAGGCGCGATGGCGGCTCGAAGGATAACCAACGTTCGAACTAAAGTTCCAGAACGGGTAGTCATCATCTAAATCAGCCATAACTCGATCCCGATGCACCTTTGCTACAATGCTCGCCGATGCAATCACGGCATTTCTACGGTCACCACCAACGATAGTTACAACCGCCGAATCGCTCCTATTTAGGTAGTCGTGCTTACCATCGAGGAGCAAGAGCGCCGGCAGACGTGGCATCTCGATCGCAGCGATCGCCCGTTTTGCCCCTTCAGTCAAAGCTTTAGCGAGACCAACGTCGTCGATCTCTAAATTTGAAACTGAACCTATCCCAACTTCAAAGTAGCCACCGATTATCTCTACCGCTGACTCGCGTCTCCTTCGGCTGAGCCTCTTGGAGTCGTCAACATAAAGCTCAATTTTCTCATCTAAGAATCTAACCAAGTTATCGACTCGAATTGCGGCAGCACCAACTACTAAAGGGCCGGCCCACGAGCCACGACCAACCTCATCGATTCCAACTATCCAATCTGAAGACGACAGGACGCTCATAAAATCCCTTGAAGTATCATCAATCAAATCTTGAACCTACTTGGTATTTTCGATTATCGCAGGGGGCAGTCTACGGATCACACTTAGATCGACCACGCCTATATCCTTCAGTTCTCGGGGTTTGAGTGATTTGGCGGTGAAGAGGCCGCTTTCAAGGGCCATATCACCGACTATGCGGGTAGCGAGTGTGGTACCGGGCGCTGCGATATTTACAATGCGCGATGCAGTGTTGACAACCGATCCGTAGTAATCACCGTCCTGCACCAAAACCTCACCATAGGATAGACCGCCTCGCACATTACTTATTTGTGCGTCTCTGGAGTAGTACTCAGCTAGTTCGAGTGCTATCGCGCAAGCTTTTACTGGTGACTCGACCACAAACATTACCTCATCGCCGATCATCTTCACGACCCTGCCATTATGGCGGGAAACAACCTCAAAGCTAACCTCCTCGAACTTGCCCACTACATGGGAAAGTTCATCGATCGAAAGCTGCTGCGATATCACAGTAAATCCAACTAAATCCAAGAATCCAACCGCTAAAGTTCTAAGGCTCACATCTTTGGCACCGCTATCAATCGCTATGAGAGCTCTAGTAGATGCCGCGTGAAGGTGCCTAAGCCACGTATAAACGAGCAGCTGTGGAATAGTAGGAACGGTTGAAGAAGAGTACCTGGTGAAGCGATCTGCAAGCGTTATAGGGTCTGATGAGACCTCATCGTCCGAAATGTCCTTGAAGGCAGAAGAGGCTACGATTTCGGCCTCTGCGAAACGCGCCATGGACGAACCCATTACCCGTGCCAACTGAAGTGCTGACGAGGTGGAGATGTTTCCTTCAGCAACTATCGCCTTCAACGAATAGGCAGCATCTAGGTCAACTTCGGTAAAGATAGCTTCATCATCACGAAAGTCACGAAAGCCAAGGGCGCGCCACAAACGCCTAATAATCGAGAGATCGAGGCCCACTTTTTCGGCGATCTCAACGGCGGTATAGCGGAGCTTGGACGAACCTAGAAGCTGATCGATCGCCAAAAAGTGCAAGGAACCGTCTGCGGCCGCCGCATAGATTTCGTCGTCGTGAAATCCGCGTTCACGCAATAAATCGAGCAATCGCTGAGGCACAACGTGCTCCTCCAAAACCCCACCCCCTTTACTACCTAAGATAGCGACTAGATAGATTCAAACGAATAGATTCCATGACTTTTATGCTCTAAGTGTTACCTATGCCAAATGACCGATTATCAATTGACACCGCCTTCGCTACCGACAAGAGGTTAATCCTCATACCCGTACGTAGCTTTGAAGTGGGCAAGAGTCGCCTTGGTGAAATCTCAGCCACTAATCGGCGTCGACTGTTGGCTAATCTCGCCGAGGGAGTGATAACTGGCCTGGAAGAGATTGCAAGAAGAGTGGTTGTTACCACCACCGACGAAGTCGCTAAATGGGGCCAAAATCTTGGCTGCCTAACAATCGTTACCTCGAGTCCCCTAAATCAAGCACTAAGGGAAGCTCTCGAGGAGTTTGGAGCCTCCGGAGGATATGGAGTTGTTATGGGTGACATAGCATTAGCTTCGAGACCATCCCTCGCTCAAGCCGTCTCATCGAGGACGCCTTTGGTAACGTGTGATCGTCTTAGAGCGGGAACTTCGATCGTAACAATTCCGTCTGAAAAGGTGATCGACTTCAAGTTCGGAGAGGACTCATTCAAGTCGCATATAAAAGAAATAATGCGACACTTTTCATTTACTAAAGTCTCCCAGGCGAACAAGAATACGATCGACATCGATAGCATCGAGGATCTTTTAGCCTTGCAAAAAGATAGCAACCTCTCCCAAGCGGAGCGGAAAAGGATCGAGACGATGATCGAATTGACCACTAATGGAGCAAAGATTGACCTCTAACTACTACGGGGATGTTTACAAAGTGCGCCCTTCGCTACCGCGTCCAAATCGTGTTTTGGCCATCGGAGCCCACTTCGACGACGTCGAATTCGGAAGCGGAGCGACCCTTTCAAAGTGGTCTAAGGCAGGAACAAAGATCGAGATATTGGTGATGACCGACGGATCGAAAGGAACCTGGGACGAAAACCAAGATGGGCATGCGTTAGCACTAATCCGAAAGGAAGAGCAGCTCGCCTCTGCCAAGGTAATCGGTAACGACGTCGCGGTGAAGTGGTTGAATTGGATCGACGGAGAGCTTGTCCATTCACAACGAACGATTGCTCAGGTAGCGGCAGAGATCAGAGGCTTCAAACCAGATGTAGTGGTCAGCCACGATCCATGGAAGAGGTACCGCCTACATCCCGATCATAGAAATTGTGGCCAGATCGCAATCGATGCCGTAGTAGCCGCTCGTGATCCACACTTTTACAAAGAGCTCGGCCCTCACCACCGTCCGAACTCGATTCTCCTCTTTGAGCCTGACCAAATCAATTACGTCGAGGAGGTTGACGAGGTCGACATTGAAGTAAAGGTATCGGCTCTCCTGTCACATCGAAGCCAGCACCAAACATCGATGGAAGATCGTTCAGGTAGCAATGACTTATTTGGAATGACCCGTGCCTTCGCGCGTAGGATCGGCCAAGAATTTGGCTGCTCCTTAGGAGAACCGTTTCACCTAATCGACGACGTATAAAAGGGGCCCCGCCATAGGCGATGGGCCCCCTTATATATGTACTTGAAATTACCTTTGAAACTGTTGGGTCATGACCTAGTTAACTAGGCGCGTTCGCCCTTCCCAGTAAGGCGCTCGCAACTTGAACTTTTGCAACTTTCCAGTCGCCGTTCTTGCAAGCTCATCGCGGAACTCAATCGTGGTTGGACACTTGAAGTGAGCTAGTCTATCTCGGCAGAAGTTGATGATGTCAGCCTCAGAGACCGACGCGTCAGGGCGAAGGACGACCAATGCCTTGATAGTCTCACCCCATTTTTCATCTGGAACACCGATAACAGCGACCTCTAACACCTGTGGATGCTGGAAGATTACATCTTCGACCTCAATGGAGGAGACGTTTTCGCCACCGGTGATAATGACGTCCTTCTTCCTATCAGAGATGGTTAGATACCCATTCTCAATAAAACCACCATCACCAGTGTGGAACCATCCACCCTCAAGCGCATCAGCGGTAGCGGTAGGATTATCCCAGTAACCCTCGAAAACTTGATTGCCTTTAACCAACACTTCGCCGTTGGAGTCAACGTGAATACGAGTACCGATTACTGGGGCGCCAGCCCTCGAAAGCAGCTTGGCTCTCTCCTCAAGCTCAAGGCCGTCCCACTCTCGACGATGCTTGTTAAACGTGAGCACTGGGGAAGTTTCGGTCAAACCATAGATCTGCATAAAACGCCATCCGAGCTCCCTCTCAATTCGCTCGATGGTCTTTGACGGAGGTGGAGCACCTGCGGCGACTATTCGAACCAGGTCTCGACCGGGAATCTCCAATCCGGCAGCGCGGCGCTTCTCGGCGGCCTGTAATACAGCAGCCCAAACCGCAGGGGCGCCACACATGAAGTTGACGCCTTCAACTTCGATTCGCCGTAATATCTCTTCACCGTCTACCTTGCGAAGGATAACATTCCTTCCTCCCATGCCCGTTATGGCATAGGGCATTCCCCAACCATTCACATGGAAGAGAGGGAGAGTGTGGAGGTAGACATCTTCATCGGTAACTCCTGCATGCCATCCGAAGATAGCTGCGTTTAGCCACATATTGCGGTGCGTGATCTGAACGCCTTTAGGTCTAGCGGTCGTGCCGGAGGTATAGTTGATTGAACAGGTAAAAGACTCATCTGGGGCCCAGGGCTTAGGTCCTACGGCATCATCGGCAAGCTCGGCGAAGAGGTGCGCATCTTGAACGCCATCCATGATGATCTTTGACTTAACCGTGATAGAGGCGAGGTGCTCTTCGTAGTCTGGGTCAACAAGTAGTACAGATGAACCAGAGTGTTCGATGATGTAGGTAACTTCTTCTGGCGTGAGACGGAAGTTTATCGGAACTATTGTACGCCCGAAGCCTGAAACTCCATAAAGTGCCACCAGCATCTTGGCCGAATTTGGAGTAAAGATAGCGACACGCTCTCCCTGTTCAACTCCCATATCCTCGAGTGCCTTTGCCATGTTTCTGGCTCGACGATAAAGCGAAATGTTGGTCACATCGCCCAATGACCCAGTGACCCCAGGTTCATCTACGATTGCAACTCGATCCGGGTAGACGAGAGCGGCTCGCTCAAGGTAATCAAGTACATTCAATTCGATGCGCAACCTATTTCCCCTTTTAACTCAGTTGGTTTAGTGGCTAGGAACCAACTTAAGACCTATACCAAAAGCCATCGACCAGAGCCGAGATTGATAAAGATTACTTCTAAACAATAATAATTTCAAACCATCAGATGCTGATTCAAGGGCAACATAGATTACCATTCGATCCTTTATAGGGAAATACTGAGCTCGCGCTCCAATGACAGTTCTCGTGGTGCGTTTTGCCTCGAAGAAGAACCTCGATTTAGGTCTAGCAGTTCTTCCTTATCGAGATACGACAAACCCACCTCTATAAAGCGGGAGACCTTTTCGGCTTTCATTCCTAACGGTAAACCGAGCTGCCGTCGTCGCTCGTTCACCAAACCAGCGAGGACTCTTACGTTGGCAACGATTCGGCCATGATCCGTCCCGTCGTTGCCGTTACCTACGTAGTCGAGATCTACGATCCGAGCGATCCTGCGATTAATCGAACCTTCGGCCAAGTTGCGCATTATTGGTGTCGGAGCGTTATGGCGTGCAAGATGATCAATTGCATCGATCATATCTCTATCTTCGTTCCATTGATCGTTTTGGATATCCACAGTGAAAGCAGCACTTTCTACTTCGATGTTTATATCAAGTAATGAAATTGCCCTTTCGCCAAAGGTTGCCCGGCGCAGTGATCGATGTTGAAGTGGAAGTGGCTCTAAACGAACTTCCGTCTCACGATCTAACCCAATGAAGCTACAGATTTCGCCGGGGATCTTTGATTCCAAATCGCTTTTTATCGAACCACCCCCTAAGGTCCGATCGAACTCCCTCTTTGACATGACGCCAAAGGCATTAAAGCCAACCCGCTCTTCGCACTGGTTTATCGTTACCTCTTTTCGCAGTGGGTGCACCTCGCAAAAGGAGAGATACTTTTCCTTCATTGCCTGGCTATTTTCGTTTCGAAATTGCGACGATTGTAGTGTCAGCGCGGCTTCATCCTCGGAACGCAATCGATCTGAGATGTTCCTCGAGATCAGAGACCGTAGGTCATCGTCCCCAACAACTAATCTCGGACGTTGAAGCTGTTCAGGAAAGATAAGTCCGCCGCACTCCACTGACTTTAGCTGCTCATCAACGACCCTCTTCACCAAAGACTTTGCAGAACCATGATATTCAATTTGCTGTTTGGGCATCGTCGTCGAGCAACCTAGATTCTCTGCGGCGGGCACTACTAGATCAATTGTGAGGGCTGGAAGGTCATCAACTTCAAGGCATTCATCAACTCCTGCTAATACAGCAAGGGTATCGTTTCGAATAGATGCCCCTCTGCCAATTGCCTGATCCCCTTTATATCGACCTTGATCTACGACTACGAGTTCAACGTGGGCGGCCCTATCTAGTGCAACCGAATTTAGAAGTGCTGGCAACGCAGTCGCCGAGGTAACCATTACAATTTTACGGTCTTTCAGATTCATTGACTTCAATTGATCGAACTCGATCGCGGTCGAATTCAAGGTATCCCCTATCGATACCACACGATCTTCATCCGCTGAGAAAACCTCCGCCCCACTTACCGAAGAACTTCTAATAAGTCCATCTAGAGCGACTAACTCTTCGGTTCGGTTCGAGCGTACTCTAGAAATTTTCCATCCTTTGGCATCAAGACCATCGAGTTTGATCGCTAGCGTCTCCTCTTGCAGCACCCGCAACCTTGAGACCGGATCGGAACCAAGATCATTAGTACTTCCAACAGTGAGCCTTGAGACGATCGGGCTCTCACAGAACTCGACGTTCGTAAGAGTTTGCCGTACCCGATCCCTCGCTCGAAGAAAGAAGTAATCCACTCCGCTAACCAAAGCTCGCTCTTCGAGGTCTCGAAAAGCGTTCATAATCGCTTTATCTAAAATTCGATTGATACTACATTCGGTCGCCGCAGTTGAAGTGGGTTGATCTATCGACTTCCAGCCTTCAAAGACTTGAGCCAAATCACCGAGTTCTCCTTTGGTTTCGCGACTCAGGCGCTGTGCTATGGCTCTAGACCGAGAGGTATTAAAGGCATCGAATAGATTCACCTCTCTGCTTCGCTTTGAAAATTGCTCATGTAACGTTGGTAGCAGCGCAAATTTAGCTGCGTCAGCGACGGCTTTTGCCAGTTCTGGTCGCCCCAGTTGACTCTTTAGAGTCGAAAGGTAGACAATATCTGCGTACTTGGAGCCATAGGAGAGAAGGTCGAAGGAGAGGCTACGCGCACCCTCCGCTAGCAAAACTGAATTGGGAATGAGAATATGGCTATGGAGGTGTGGATCTTTGGATCTTGATAGAACGTGTGTAAAAGCCAGTGGTTCAACAACCCCACTCTTCCTAGTGTTCACTCCCCCACGAGAAATACTTGCGTAGCTGAACTCAGCCTCAATAAGTCGCAGGGTCTCGTCGGTTGCTTCCATGTGCGCTGCCAAAGTTGCCTCGCGACAGATTCGATCCCCAAAGGCAAAGAGGAGCGAAACTTCTTTTGGCGCTGCGACCACCGTCTCTATAACTTTGTAGGTGCGTCGGTCGCAGATCGGAGGGTGAAACCCAACGTTTATGGCTTTGCCCCTTCTAGCAATCTCATCAACTGAGAGGTAGCCTCGGTACCAGTCACTAGGTCTAACTTGACCAAAGAGTGCTTGCTCCTCTTCTTGGTAGTACGAAAGCAAGACGCTCTTGCGCTTTGAAACCAAAAAAGCCATCGGACCTCCCCGATTTAGTGTTAGAAGGGAGTGTCCGACGGCTTTTGGTTACTAATACATAGGGACCGATTACTTCAGTGCTTCAGGCGCCTCTTCGAGGACTGCAAGGATCGTCATAGCGAACTTTAGTGCATCTGATGGTCGAATTTCAAGAGCAACCCTGTCCGTAGGCGAACCGTCACTCTTTAGAAAGTCGATATTGAGAGTGTGGTCATCCATCGCGTGAACCGGGTGATCAAAAGAGACCACCACCTCATCCGATGAGAACCATCCGTTACGACCTTTTGCCGATCCGGAAATCTCAACCTTTTCAACGATGTAAGTGCACATATCTATCCTCTAAAGGTTTGCGCCGAAGAAGTCGCGAATTAGCTCCCAGCCCTTATTTGCTGCCTCTACTCGATACGATGGGCGATCAGTAGCAAAGAAGCCATGGCCGGCATTATCCATAATATGGAAATCATGCTCTTTGCCAAGTTCAGTCAAGATCTCGTCGAGACGATTTACCTCTTCGGGAGATGGATATTGATCTTCAATTCCAAATAGTCCAAGCAGTTTGGCCGATAGATTTGGTGCCTGGTTCGCAATTGGGTTCATCCGAACTGGAAACTCAGGGGCAGGTGGATTGACGACGAATGCGCCGTAGCAGTCGACGGCTGCATCAAATTCGATGTTACACGCAGCTAAAAATGTCTGTCGTCCTCCGGAGCAATAACCTATCACGCCGAACTTACCGTTTGACGAAGGGAGGTTAGCTAAATACTCTTTTGCCCCATTGACATCGCCGATTAAGCGATCATCTGGCACTCCACCGTTCGCCCTCGACGCCGCCGCGGCGTCGTCGCTATCAGCATTAGGCGCATCACGGTAGTGCAAGTTTGGACAGAGCGCGTTGTACCCCATGGAAGCGAATCGAAGAGCGATCTCTTTTGTTGCTCGATCGTATCCTGGCATGTGGTGAATAACAACCACATTTCCTCGTGATCCTTCAGCTGCTGGAGTAGCTAGATACCCTTCAATCTCATCACCATTTGCCCCCTTAAAGGAGACCGTTCCGCCTTTGATATCGAGATCCTTCACAGACTCACCTTTCGAAACTCAATTACTTATTTACAATTCAAAACTAGAAGAAACTTTCGCTTATTCGGCTCAATCTTTCGATCCATCTGCTTTTAGATGGTCTTCCAGAACGCTTACCGCACCGGCCTGCAGATAGATTGGGGTTACTACAGCGATGTTGCCGTCACTTGCTCCAATTAGGTTATAGAGCCAATTTGGAGAGGCGACATCAAGGTCTACTATCTTCCACTCTCTGTAACTTCCGACGACTCGATAGCTCGCTGCTCGAAGCTGCCACAGGCTGTCACTATGAACCAATATTGTTACCTCGACCACACCGCTTGAGTCGGTAAAGTCAAAGTCGTAACCACGCACCTTTTCGACCAACTCCGGAGACGGCCAAGCCTCAACCTCAAACTCTTCGACTTGTCCCATTCGGTCGAGACGAAAGGTCCTCATGGCGTTTGCGTCAAAACAAAAGGCGTCGAGATACCAAGCTTCTCCACTCGCTTTGAGAATCACAGGAGCCACTCTACGCATAGCGTACGACTTGCTAGAGACCGAAAGGTAGTAGAACGATATCCCTCTACGCTCTGCTATGGCCATTCGTACTGGCTCGACCTTATTTGCTCCGTTGAAGTCGATCGAGACCAACTCAACGTCAGCGAGGTCAAGTTTGGCTGCTCGGACAACTTTGTCAAGTGCACGCCGCAGTGGTTCAACCACGGCTCCCCCAACTGAAGAAATTGTGATTTGAGCTGAAATTATCGCAACTAGGACCTCCGCGATAGAAAACTTCAGATTTGAGACGAACTTCTCATTGATATAGGCAATCACTTCGTCTTTTTCAAGGAAGATTTCGATCATCTCATCGGGTGTATAAGGGGGCAACCCGCAGCAGGCTAAGGTCTGGATGAAAGGAATAACCTGCTTGGGAGTTATATTCAAAAGTTTGGCTATCTCATGAATATCAGTTCTGCCGTTTCGATACAGCCACGGGAGCAAGGTTGCAGCACGCTGAAATTGTTCCGCCCCCGAGGTACGCTTTCTCGATGAATCCTCCTCCGCAGCAACTTCCCGTACCTCGATTTCCCGCATCGACTCGACCTCTTGAGCAATTGAAGGAATCGTCCGTTGAAAGTCGAGAGACCGATTAAGCGACTCGACAATGTATCGCCTATTTTCTTCTTCATGAATAGCGATTAGTTCGCCAAACTCCATGTAAAAGGTTCTAAAGAAGTATCGCGACGAGATGGTCGCTTTAGCTTTGACAGTCTCATCGTTCCCACTCAAAACCTCCAATTGAGGTAAGCGTTCGATAACTAGGCCAAGCATGGACTGAGGTACTTCGAGATGGACTTCAAACGCATCATCGAACTTAATCTGAGATGGACTCTCAGGCAGTACGGTCTCGGGGTCAAACTCCATCGAACGGCTAAAGTGACGCTGGGTACGCGCCACCCCTCCATCAAATAGGTCAGTTCGAAATGTTTTGAATAAGTCATGGCCTACCTCCCGACCCGCTACGAACCAAGCCCCGAACCTAAATAGGAGTCGATAGGGCTCTATCTCGCGCATTCGGCCGTTGTACTCTCCCGTAATGGTGACGTCATTCCAAGTAGCTTCAGCGATCTCGACGATATTGGCATCCGATGGAAGCGTCGTGAAAAAGACCTCTCTGCCTTGACCGAAGAGTCCAAGCTTTTTAACTGCATCTGATCCCGCAAACGAACCGAATTGAACGGTTGCCATAGCAAGTGAGAGGGCAATTCCTTCCTCGAAGGTTAGGTCAAGGGTGATCTTCGCTGAGTTTCTGTCACTTATTACGTACCCTTCATGCCCCTCGCTGTCCTTGACGGTCTCGATTTCGACACCAATATTTCGAAGCTCTCGCTTGGTGCGTTCAAATGCCTGGCGATTGGCTTCGTTGTTGCCAGTAAAGCCGTCGACATCGTTGAGGATCGAATCGATCGTTATCGGTGAACGGGCATTCAAAAGACGCAGGTAAACATTGACTAGACGAACAAATGAATCTTGTGATGCCATACGTAATTGATGCTAACTCGACGGCGACCACTAGGAGGCGCCAAAGTTCTATGAACCGTTGCGTATCACTTGATTGCGCGGCGCTAAAGGCTGTACTAATTTTCATGTGAAATGAGATATGATCGGGTAGTCGAGGAAACTTTCGGCTGCTGACCTTTCCCTATCGTTCGAAAGACAAAGGAGCGAAGTGATGATAAATGGCATATCCTTCGCCCCACATCCGATATCTGCAATATTGGCGCTTGCAGCCATTTCACTTGGTCCATTATTTATCAGGCGTATAGGTCGAAGTTTAGATCTCAAAGAGGCGTCTTCTCTACTAGCAAGTCCGGAGTTATTGAGCGACGCCTTCGCTCGAGTCATGACTCGAAGGCAAGCGATACAGTTTCGAGCCGCAATTGTTTTAGGGTATCTAACATTTGCATGGCCCATCGGGGACCTAGCTATTCGTTACTCACTGTTTGCCTATCTAATCAGCAACTCTCTACTGGCAATTGTTGCCCTACCGCTGCTCTTGATATCGCTTCCTAAGTGGCTTATAAATGTTTTGACGCGTCATCGACACATCGATCGAACATTGATGGCACTTACTAAACCAATTGTTTCGAGTGCAATATTTTCCGCAGTCTTCATAGCTTCTATGGTTCCAACGGTGGTTGACATAGCTACGGCATCCGAGATAACCTTCGTAATTGAGCAAATAATTCTACTACTTGCAGCTCTAACGATGTGGGTTACGGCTCTAAATCTGCTTCCCGGAACCCGAGGGCTCTCACCCCTTGGGCGGGTGGCGTATCTCTTTGCCCAGTCGCTAATCCCAACTTTTCCCGCCCTCATCTTGATCTTTACTCGCCACTCGATCTATCCCCACTTTGCAGCTGGAGCTCACATCATCGGAATCAATCCTGTTTCAGATCAGCTGGCGGCAGGTGGAGTAGTGAAGGTTATTTCGATCGCCATCTTCTGGTCGATGGGAGGTTATATTTTGGCCAAAGCCAATGACACCGACGATGAATTCTCTAATGTCGCCGACTCGACTTGGCACGATATTGAACGCGAGATAGAGCGTGGCGAATACGGTCGCTAGAGGTTAGCACCAAGGCTACGACTAGGCTTTAGTAGTTCACAAGTCGACTAGTACCTGACCTATTTCGGCACTTTTTTGGAGTTTGGATTGCCTACAAGAGATGACCTGCGCAATATTGCAATTATAGCCCACGTCGACCACGGAAAAACAACGCTCGTAGACGTTATGCTACGACAGAGCGGCGCCTTTAGCGAACGCGAGGAACTCACCGACCGAGTCATGGACTCAATGGATCTTGAGCGCGAAAAGGGCATCACCATCCTCGCCAAGCAGACCGCAATTACTTACAAGACGACCAAGATTAATATCGTCGACACCCCTGGCCACGCTGACTTTGGTGGCGAGGTTGAACGTGCATTGGCGATGGTCGACGGCGCCCTACTGCTAGTGGATGCAGCCGAGGGACCCCTACCCCAGACTCGATTCGTACTTCGTAAGGCCTTGGCTAAGCGCCTCCCAATGATCGTGGTTCTGAACAAAGTTGACCGACCCGACGCACGGGTAAAAGAGGTTCTCAACGAGGTATACGAGCTCTTTCTCGACCTCGATGCAGACGAAGAGCAGATCGAATTTCCGGTACTTTATGCATCGGGCAAAAACGGCTGGGCCTCAACCGAAGATGGGGTAATCGGCGAGAACCTAACTCCACTATTTGAGACCATTGTCAAAGAGGTAACCCCTCCGACTTACGATGACGAAGAGAACCTCCAGGCGCTAGTCACCAACATCGACGCTTCGCCCTACCTTGGTCGCCTCGCCATATGTCGAATCATCAACGGCACCATTCGCAAAGGTGCGAACGTGACTTGGTGTCGCCGCGACGGCTCAATGAACAAAGTTAAGATCAGCGAGCTCTTTATCACAAATGCCCTAGAGCGCACTTCTGCTGACAGTGCTGGACCAGGAGAGATTGTATCTATCGCCGGAATTGCTGACATCACGATCGGCGAAACTCTAGCTGAGCTAGATAATCCAGTAGCCCTTCCACTTCTCACAGTCGACGAGCCGAGCATCTCTATGACGATCGGCGTCAACACCTCACCCCTATCGGGCAAGGAAGGCAACAAGGTCACTGCTCGCCTTATCAAGAACCGGCTCGACCAAGAGCTAATCGGTAACGTCTCCCTCCGAGTTCTAAATACCGACCGACCCGATACTTGGGAGGTCCAAGGGCGTGGAGAACTGGCACTCGCAATTCTCATTGAAATGATGCGACGTGAAGGCTTCGAGCTTACCGTTGGCAAGCCTCAAGTTATCACCCGCGTTGTAGATGGCAAGGTAACTGAGCCCGTTGAAGTCCTTGAAATTGATGCTCCTGAAGAGCACCTCGGAGCTTTAACCCAGATACTTGCGACTCGCAAGGCGAATCTAGCCGAGATGATCAATCACGGTACGGGTTGGATTCGATTGGTCTACAGAATTCCATCTAGAGGCCTCATAGGTATTCGTACCGAAATTCTCACTCAAACCAAGGGCACTGCTCAAATTCACCACGCCTTTGACGCTTACGAGCCGTGGTTTGGCGAGATTCGAAGTCGCCTTAGTGGCTCGATGGTTGCAGACCGAACTGGTGTGGCAACTAGCTATGCCCTACTCAACCTTCAAGAGCGAGGCTCTCTATTCGTGTCACCTACCGAAGAGGTCTATGAGGGAATGATCGTAGGCGAGAATGCCCGTCAAGAGGATATGGACGTCAACCCAACCAAAGAAAAGAAGTTGACCAACATGAGATCTTCAACCGCAGAAGAGCTCGTAAGACTCACTCCTCCGCGTCCACTCACACTCGAGTCGGCCCTCGAATTTATTACCGAAGACGAGTGCATCGAGGTTACGCCAAAGAACGTTCGACTTCGAAAGGTCGCTCTTTCGATTCAGGATCGCTCGAGGCTGCGATCTGCGAGCAAGGCAAGAAACTAACTAAGGTTTCCCGCTCCGACTCGAGCAGAGACGAACTAAAAATGCTCAAAATGAAGGGGAGTGCAAGATGCACTCCCCTTCATTTTACTTACAATATTGCTTCTCTAAAAGCTAAGTTTTTCAGTTCTTAGGAACTTCGCTCCATGGGATATCCTTATCGCCACGGGGCTCACCGGGTAGCCCTAGAACTCGCTCTGCAAGGATGTTACGCATAATCTCGCTAGTTCCACCTTCGATTGAATTTGCCCTCGACCGAAGGAACATCTTGGGTAGATCTCGCTCGCTACGAACATTGACGCCTGAGAACTCAGGTCTGACCATCTCATAAGAGCTATAGCCAAGTCCATTCGCTCCGAGTAGGTTCATTGTAAAGGACAAAATTCTCTGGTTCAGTTCGGCGTAAGCAAGCTTGGCAACTGAACCCTCTGGCCCCGGGTTTCCAGCTTTTCGCATCTGTGCAGCACGGATATTCGTGAGTCGATTAACCTCCGCCTCCACCCACAGGCGAATAAGCTCATCGCGCTCTCCAGCTGAATGCTTTTCGCGGCTATTCCAAACCTTGATGGCCTCCGAGATTGCCCCCGATCCACGCGATACAACGTTTCCACCTATAGATACGCGCTCGTTCATGAGGGTAGTGATAGCGACGTTCCATCCTCTACCAACTTCACCTAATCTTTGCGAATCTGGGATACGAACGTTATCGAAGTAGACTTCGTTGAATTCGGCCTCACCGGTCATCTGACGAAGCGGTCTTACATCCACACCGGGTGATCGCATATCGACGACGAAGTAGGTCATTCCACCGTGCTTTGGAACGCTTGGGTCAGTTCTGGCTACGAGCATTCCCCAATTCGACACGTGAGCGAGGGTGGTCCACACCTTCTGACCGTTGATAATCCACTCATCACCATCACGCTCAGCCTTTGTCGCCAACGACGCTACGTCGCTTCCTGCGTTGGGCTCAGAGAAGAGCTGACACCAAATATCTTCACAAGTGAACATTGGGCGAAGTAATTTGGCCGCAAGTTCTCGTGAGGCGTGTGTTAGCAGCGTTGGAGCACCCATGCCAATTCCAATGGGGTTTCGCACAAAGCTATTTGGAGCGCCGGCGCCACGCAAGCGCATTGCAACGATCTCGTTCAGGGACGGCGAGTAACCAAGCCCACCAAGTCCCTCTGGGAAGTGAACCCATGCAAGACCTAGGTCATACTGCGCACCCCAAAACTTCTCGGGCGCTGTGCTAGCAGGTGGAAACTCGTCTAGTAGCTGATCTATACGGCTATTCACGTCTTTAACGTGCTGTTCATTACGCTCAACACTCTGCACTTCGGCCACTTGTATTCTCCTGGATTTCCAAATGTCAAAAACGACCACGATGTGGTTCCTAAGCAAATGTTACACTCAATCGATTTGCAAAATCGTTTCGAATCAAACTAACAATGGATGGTAGGGGATTTTGTTTAAGGTTCGTTGCTCGCTTCTAAATTCAAGCGGACAAAAAAGAGACTATCGGAGGAACCATGTTTCAACTCGACGAAGAACACCGTCAATTCCAAGAGGTTATGCGACAGTTCGCAGAAGAAAAAGTTGCTCCTCATGCAGAAGAAGTCGATAAGGATGCGGTTTTCCCTTGGAAATCGGTCCAAGCCTGCTTTGAAATGGAGCTCGCGGCACTTGGCATTCCAAGCGAATACGGAGGAGCGGGTGCCGACCATGTATTTCAAGCCATAATGGCAGAGGAGCTAGCTCGAGTCTGTGGATCAACTTCGCTTGCAATGTTGGTTACGAAGTTAGGAATGATTCCCGTAATCTATTGGGGTTCCGATTCACTCAAGAAGAAGTACCTCCCTAGGATCGCCAAAGGTGAGATACAGGCAGCCTATGCACTCTCCGAAGCCGATGCCGGTTCAGACGTAGCCTCCATGAAGACGACAGCAGTACGTGATGGGGACATATACCGCATAAATGGATCGAAGTACTGGATCTCAAATTCAGGTGTCGCCGACACCTATACCGTCTTTGCCAAGACCAATCCCGCAGCCGGCCATCGCGGGATTTCGGCCTTTTTAGTCGAAAAAGAGCATGGCGTGCAAGTAGCAAAGTTAGAAAAGAAGCTCGGAATGCGTGGGTCGCCAACTGGAGAGCTGATCTTCGACGACGTAGAAGTTCCCGCCGAGAATCTCATTGGAGAAGAGGGGATGGGATTTTACATCGCCATGGGAACCTTGGATCGATCAAGGCCAACAATCGGCGCCCAAGCTGTCGGAATTGCACAGGGAGCTCTCGACTACGCAGTCAAGTACATCAAAGAGCGCAAGCAATTTGGGCATCCGGTAAGTGAATTTCAGGGTCTTCAATTCATGGTTGCAGACATGGCTACAAAAATAGAGGCGTCTCGGGGCCTCGTTTACCGAGCATGCTCGTTGATCGACGATGATCCAAAAAAAGAGCTCTCTAAGATCGGAGCGATGGCAAAGATGTTTGCCAGCGATACCGCGATGTCCGTAACCATTGACGCACTTCAGTTACTCGGTGGATACGGCTACACCTGCGACTTCCCGCTTGAACGATTCATGCGCGATGCGAAGATAACTCAAATATATGAGGGAACCAACCAGATCCAGAGAGTTGTGGTCGCCAAAAAAGTAATAACCGAAACGGTATAAGGGTCCCTTGAAGAGGGAGCATTCAAGAGAGAGGAAGTTATGGAACGCATTGGCGTAGTTGGATGCGGTCTTATGGGCTCGGGCATCGCTGAAGTCTGTGCCCGCAAGGACTTAGAGGTAGCCGTTGTAGAGTTCGATCAAGGTGCTCTCGATCGCGGTCGTAGTCGCATCGAAACTTCATTGGGCAGGGCAGTTAGGGCTGGAAAGCTCGAAAGGGAGGTCGCTGACCGCACCTTCGAGAGCATCAAATTCACAACTTCCCTAGATGACTTAGCCGATCGAGACTTGGTAATCGAGGCTATCGTCGAGGATGAAGCCGCCAAAGTTGAGATATTCGAGCGCCTCGACAAGATCGTGGTCTCTGAATCTGCTATTCTCGCCTCCAATACTTCGTCTATACCGATAATGAAACTAGGGGTTGCAACTTCTCGGCCCGCAAACGTGATCGGTATTCACTTTTTCAACCCAGTGCCGGTCCTCCCACTAGTCGAATTGGTATCCTCGCTTTTGACCTCGCCTGAGACCGTAGCCAGAGCGGAAGCATTTGCAGCAAACTCACTTTCGAAGAAGGTAGTTCACTCTAAGGATCGCGCCGGATTTATTGTCAATGCACTCCTGATTCCATACATTCTCTCCGCAATCCGCATGCTCGAATCCGGTTTTGCAACCGCTACGGACATTGACACTGGAATGGTAGAGGGGTGCGCTCATCCGATGGGACCTCTTGCCCTTTGCGACCTCATCGGCCTCGATACCACAATGGCAGTGGCCAACTCGCTTTACGAGGAGTTCAAAGAGCAGCTGTACGCTCCACCTTCCTTGCTTTTAAGGATGGTAGAGGCTGGCCTTTTGGGGCGCAAGTCGGGTCGCGGATTCTACAACTATGCCAAGTAGGAAAGGTTAGAGCCAGTCAACGCGAATAAAAAAGCGTACACGGAATAGAAGATAGGGAAGGAGCGGTGAAACTCTATCCACCGCTCCTTTCCTGTCTCATAACTTCAAAATGACCCGTTTCAAGGCTGTATTAAAACCAATCAGCAAATCGTTCGCAACACTTTAAATTTCAACTTCGTCGACTTGAGTCCCGGAGTTCAACGAAATGGTATCGAAGATGGCTGGTGGCTCATGCCAAATCACCTGTGCGCTACCTTGGCTGATGGCTCGCCACACCCTCTCAGGCGTCATTGGCATATCGACGTGGCGAACTCCCAAGAAAGACAGAGCATCCACAACGGCATTTTGCAGTGCAGGGGTAGATCCAACCGTTGCTGACTCTCCAATACCCTTTGCTCCAATCGGATTTAGGGGCGATGGAGTTTCCGTATTCTCAACGACAAAGTCGGGCATCTCGGCGGCTGATGGCACCAAATATTCAGCTAGTGAGCTGTTGGTCGGATTTCCATATTCGTCATAGTGTATCTTCTCATAGAATGCTTGACCAACACCTTGGGCTATTCCTCCGTGCTGCTGCCCCTCGACTACCATTGGATTTACTATCTGACCACAATCATCTACCGCATAATGGACTAGCGGTCTAGCCTCGCCAGTTTCTATATCTACTTCAACTACTGAAATGTGAGCCCCAAATGGGAAGGTTGAGCCATTTTGTGAGAAGTCTCCGCTGAACTCTAGGGGCTGTTCAGCGTCCTTGGCTATCGAGTAGAGTTCCGCCCAAGGGATCATAGATGCTGGAGATCCTGCAACCATAATTCCACCAGGAGCGACCACCACATCCTCGACCGAGGCTTCTAGGTGATTTGAAGCTAAGGTCTTAGCTATTTCGAGGACCTTCTCGGCGGCTTGGTTAACTGCCGATCCTCCTAGCTGGAGAGACCTCGACCCACCAGTTCCACTCCCACGGGGTACTAATTCGGTGTCAGATTGGATGAATCTAATCTTATCCATCTCAATTCCGAGCTTGTCAGCGACCAGCATTGAGAAGGTAGTAGCGTGGCCTTGGCCGTGGGCAGAGGTTCCTACTTTGATCTCCGCGCCACCATCTTCAAGGATGGTGACTGATCCAAATTCTCCGCCACCACCTGCGGTAACTTCAACATAGACGCTAACGCCGATTCCGATGACCTTCTTTTGACCCTCTTCAATCCGCTTACGTTGCTCATCACGCCACGCCTGATAGTTAGCGAGTTTTGCGACCCTTTCTAGAACCATTTGATAGTCACCAGAGTCGTATTTTGGCCCCATAATGCTCTGATATGGAAATTCACTATCTCCAATCAGGTTTTTGGAGCGAAATTCGATCGGATCCATTCCCAATGTTGCCGCACCGAGGTCGATCAAGCGCTCCAAAAACGCAGTCGCCTCTGGTCGTCCAGCTCCCCGAAGTGCTCCAGTTGGCGCCGTGTTGGTAGAGGCTACCGCCGCCTTGAAGAGGATATTTGGTATGTGATACACGCCCTGGGACATTGACTTGGTACTTCCTGCAACGAGTCCGCCCCCGAAGCCGCCATATGCACCTGCATCACCGATCATACGAGCCCTAAGACCTACGATCGTTCCATCGTTCTTCATTCCTAGTTCAACAAATTGGGTTTGACCTCTACCCTGCATAGTGAGGATGTTTTCGCCACGCTCTTCAAGCCAACGTAGAGGCTTATTCAATTTAAGTGAGGCTGCGGTCACCGCTACGAACTCTTGGATAAGGCCAGCCTTACCACCGAATCCACCACCGACGTTAGGGGCAATTACTCGAACCTTTTCCTTGTCGAGATTAAGTACTGAGGCTAGCCTCCCCTTTACTCCGTGAGGCATTTGAGTCGAAACGTAAGCTGTTACACCATCAAGGGTCTCGTTTGGCACGACCGCAAACGAATTGGGCTCCATCGGAGCTACAGCCATTCGTTGGTTCTCAATTCGAACCCGAGCTATGACATCGCTTCCTGCAAGGGGGTCTTCAGTATTCCCAGATGCAGCGCCAACGATAAGGTTACGAGGCACGTTTTCATCGATCTGATGCGCACCCTCGTCAAAGGCGTGCTCCATCTCAACAACTGCGTCGAATGGATCTATGTCCACCTCGATCAGCTCCGACGCATCGACCGCCGCAGCTCGCGAAGTTGCAACGATCATGGCGAGCGGATCACCTACGTATTTGACAATACCTGTGGCTAGTACTGGTCGCAGGAGCTTTTCTGAGAGAGGAAAGAATTGGACGAACGGCGCAATATCAAAGTCTTCAGCCGTGAATACGGCTATCACGTCATCTGCCTCCCTTGCAGCTTGTGTATCGATATTGACGATACGACCTGAGGCTACATTCGATCGAAGGAAGTAACAGTGGAGGGCATCTGAAGGCGCAATGTTATCGACGTACGTCGCTTTCCCTTGAAGAAGATTTGGATCTTCTATGCGCCTAACCCTCGTACCTAAAATTGACCCAACCAACAAAACTCCTCAAAATTAATTTCAAAACTTATTCCAATTATTTTACCAAGCAACCTCGTCAACTTTTGACCGAAGCAAATGATTGTTGCAATTGTCAAATAACATCTAAAGATAGAATGGCCGTTCTTACCAAAGGTCGAGTTGAAAAGCCACAGCAGGAGAGATCAGTGATAAGGGTCCGATTTGCACCATCACCCACGGGTTACTTCCACGTAGGAGGAGCACGCACCGCCCTATACAACTGGATGCTAGCAAAGCAGAGCGGTGGAAAATTCGTGCTTCGAATAGAAGATACCGACGCCGAGAGAAATAAGGAAGAGTGGGTCGATGGGATCTGCAATGCCATGTCCTGGCTTGGGATCACCTGGGATGAAGGACCGATTCGGCAGAGTAGTCGCACGAAGCGCCACATCGAGATGGCACTATCCCTATTGGAAAAGGGCGACGCTTATTACTGCGACTGCCGCCGCGAGGATGTCGAGGAGCGAAATAAGGCATCCGAAAGGACAAAGCAAGGTTACGATGGATACTGCAGAGATCGAAAGTTAGAAAAGTCTCCAACGACGGTTCTTCGATACAAAGTTCCTGCAGATGGTTCCACGACGGTGCACGACTTAGTTCGTGGTGAAGTCGTTGTAGCCAATGAGAACATCGACGACTTCGTTCTACTTAAGGCCAATGAGTCGCCGCTGTTCGTTCTGGCAAATGTTGTGGACGACATAGATATGGAAATTAGCCATGTCCTTCGCGCCGAAGAGCATCTTCCAAATACACCTAAGGCAGTTCTCCTCTTCAATTCATTTGGCAAAGAGGCACCCCTCTTCGCGCACGTACCTGTCTTGGTGAATGAAAAACGCCAAAAACTATCAAAGCGAAGAGATCGAGTCGCAGTTGAAGACTTCAAGGACAAGGGCTTCCTACCGGAGGCGATGATCAACTACTTGGCCCTACTTGGTTGGAGTCCCAAGGATAATCGAGAGTTTATGACTCTCGATGAGATGACTGCCGAATTTGCTATCGAGGATGTTGGCCACTCCCCTTCATTTTTCGACGAGAAAAAGATGGAACACTTCAATGGGGTCTATATCAGAGCACTTTCTGACTCTGACTTCGTAGGTCTGCTCCTTCCATTTCTCGAGAAGACCACTTGGTGGCAGGGTGGCGACGGGAACACGGCAAAGCTTCTTGCCCTTGCTCCCATAACAAAAGAGCGTGTCTCGCTGCTAGGGCAAGCAACTGATCTCCTACTACCTGTATTCGCCCCAGAGATCACCATAGATGAGGCGCTCTTCGAAAAAGAGGTCGCACCTCATGCCAGCCTCATCTCTCAGGTAGCGACCCTTTGCGCAAACCTTGACCAATTTGACGCACCTTCAATCGAGGCTATGCTTCGTGATCTATCTGCAACCTCAGAAATTCCACTTAGAAAGCTACAGTCGCCGATACGCGTAGCAACGACAGGTGCAAAAGCGGGGTTACCACTATTCGAACTCTGGGAGCAAACTGGCAAAGCTACGGTGATTGATCGCCTCTTGGCATCCGTCCAAGATGCGTCCAAATAGGGTCTCGGGGTAGCAAATGATTGGATTGGGCCTGAAATTCGTCAAGTACATGATCGTGTTTGTCGTATTCAGCGCCCTGATAATCTTCGCTGCGAACCTCTACCGCATCTACACATTCGGCAGAACCTCGACCCTCACCTACACTCCGGTCGCGGTTGTACTGGGGTCATCGATAAGCGGCGCCACCCCATCGTCCGACTTTAAGGCTCGACTCGACCACACGGCTTATCTCTATAAAAACCACTACTGCAACATCATCGTTACCACTGGCGGACCAGAGGTAACAGGCGGCCCCACCGAGGCTAGCGTGGCACGGGCCTACTTGATAAGCTCGGGAGTGCCAAGTGGAAGCATTGTCGAGGCCGCCACTGGAGCAGACACTTACCAATCTCTAGTGGCGGTAAAGAACGTAGTCGCAGGCATGGGAACCCAGCGTGCCATCTTTGTGACCGACCCGTTTCATGCCCTTCGCGTATCAGAGATTGCTACACAATTAGGAATGACCGACTTTTCTTCGCCCGATGTAACTCCGCTTGGAATATATACGACGATCACTTACTATCTGCGCGAAGATGTGGCCATAAGCGGAGCTCAAATAGTCGGCTATAAATTCCTGAGCCTACTTGAGCACGGTTCGGGTCAATAGAGACTAAATTAAAACAGTCCTTCGGGGGTGGTGTAATCGGCAACACAGCAGGTTCTGGCCCTGCCATTGGGGGTTCGAGTCCTCCCCCCCGAGCTTCGACTCCTAAAGTGCCTTCCTCAGACAAGAATCCTGCTTCAACTCAAATCTTTCACTGTTGCTTCTGAAATTTTTTGTAGCACTAGCGATATCGCTAGATATCTAGGCGTATAAACTGTTAGCTCTAACGCTTGGCCCCATCGTCTAGCGGTCTAGGACATCACCCTCTCACGGTGAAGACACGGGTTCGAACCCCGTTGGGGCTGCCAAAATCTTGGCTGTCTTTCCAATTTAAAAATTCCCATTACGCTCTCTTGCGCACCTAACTAGACTTTGGGTTACTCATCGACTTTTGGGGGAACCATGGCTACCATCTCCATAAACGGCAAACTATTGGATTCAAACGATGCCAAGATCTCTGCGGTAGATCATGGCTTTGTCGCAGGAGATGGAGTCTTCGAAGCGCTAGCCGTCTATGACGGAACTCCATTCGCAATAGACCGCCATCTTTTGCGCCTTGAGAGATCAGCTCGCGGGATGAGAATGAAGACCCTCCCCGATCGAGAGGCGATACGCAGTTCAATCTTTGACGTAGTAGCAGCCAACAAGATCTCTTTCGGCAAAGTTCGCATAACTTTCACTACCGGCGATGGCCCTCTTGGCTCAGATCGCCTCGACTCAGAGCCACTAACCGTTGTCGCATGCTCCCCCCTGGCACCACTTGCTCCGTCTGCTAGGGTACACGTAGCTCCTTGGCCACGAAACGAGCAAGGTGTGCTCGCAGGAATTAAGACCAATTCATACGCCGAGAACGTGGTCGGGTTGGATTGGGCTATATCGCAGGGCTCAACCGAAGTAATCTTCAAAAATATCGCTGGGAACTTGTGCGAAGGATCAGGTTCAAACGTCTTCCTTCTAATGGATGGCGAACTAATTACCCCAACTCTATCCTCTGGCTGCCTAGCTGGCGTAACGCGGGACCTGATCGTCGAATACCTTGGAGCGAAAGAAGTCGATACACCAATTGAATCGTTGACCGAACACCGCTTCCAAGAGGCCTTCCTCTCCTCGAGTTTGCGCGAAACGCAATACATAGAAGCGGTAAATGGGGTAACTGTTGCGACTGAACCAGGGCCGGTCTCAACTGAAATATCACGGCGCTTCAAAGAATTGATTAAAGATAACCTCAACCCATAGTGAGGACGAAAGGAAATTAAAGTGGCAACCGAGTCCTTAGCTGCTGAAATTCTAGAACAATCCCATAATGAAGACACTTTCTTATCCCGCATCGTGAAGCTAGACGGCTTCGGCGGGCGCAGTACCGGGGATTTGCTCGGATTTAATGCCAATGGAAGCTTCGGAGGGCTGCTCTTTGGCTCAATCGACGAAGAGGTTCGAAGCGCCACTGGCGTTGATCCACATTTTTCATTGGAGGTCGCACTCGGTGACCAAGATGCGGTGGCTAAGGGTCTCGCCTGCGGTGGAAGCGCAAAAGTAATAACTCAATTTGTTAGCGACGATGTTCAGGTTCTTCTCGATGCGATCGCAAATCGAAGAGTAGTAGCAGCCGCCACCCACTGGGAGAGCGGAAAGCTTATCTTCGTAAATGAATTCGGAGAACCTCTTAGAAGAGCGGGTGGAGTAAAGCTATCCCCCTCCGCAGAAGGTGCGATCGTTGATAGACTATCGCAACTTCTGAGCAAACGGACTACCGCCTCAACGGTAGAGTCCGTCGACGGAGTCGAAATTGCCTTCGAAGTCTTTGCGCCCAGGTCAAGGGGAGTAATAATTGGTTCATCAAAGCTTGCAGACGCAATCGTTGCGCAATTTCGCCTAATCGGAGCTGACCTAAACGTTGTAGATGCACTTGAAGATACCATCAGTGCAGTCCGCTCCCTATCTACCAACGACGCTCTAATCATCTTGAGTCACGATCATGCGATCGGAGTTCCAGCGTGCGATGTCGCACTTCGCATCAAGGGCATCTACATCGGAGCTTTAGGCTCTCGACACACACAACAAGTGAGGCGAGACCAACTCCTTGCCCTTGGATTCAGCCCATCCGAGGTCGACACCATCTACGGTCCAGTTGGACTAAACCTAGGATCAAAGACCCCAGCTGAAACTGCCGTTGCAATAGCCGCTGAATTTCTTGCTCACCGTTCTGGCCGAAATCCAGCAAGCCTTCGCACCTCAGACGGACCGATAAACGGATAATTTCTAAAGCAAGGCACTCAAGGCCTTATGCATCTTTCTATAGATGCGAACAAAATAAGCTTGCATTTTTGTCCTTTTGTAACGCCACTATGAGAAAGTGCGGCTGATAGCTACCCCTTTGCGCACGCCTTCAGGATGTAACCTGAAATAGGCTCTCTGCGCCGAGAGATGCCCATATCAGAATAGTTAATTGTCCAATTTATAAATAGATTTAGGACATCGCTAAGGGGATGAGAATGATCCGAAGCATCGGAATTCCTGCGGAAACAAAAGACGGTGAACGCCGTGTCGTACTTGATCCATCTGCCGTCAAAGCGGCAGTCAGCGCCGGATTTGAGGTAAATCTTCAAAAGGGTGCTGGTGGTGGAGCTGGCTTTAGCGACGAAATTTACCAACGCGTTGGTGCAAAGGTGGTTGATACCGCCGAGGAGGTTTGGCTTAGCGACCTCGTCTGCAAGGTAAAAGAACCTCAGCCCTCGGAGTGGCAGTACTTCCGTGAGGGGCTACACCTCTTTGCGTACCTGCACCTCGCTGCCGAACCAGATCTAGCTCGAGCACTTATGGCCTCTGGCGTTGAGGCCTTCGCCTTCGAGACACTGAGCTACCCTGCTGGTCTACCTCTTTTGGCTCCGATGAGCGAAGTCGCCGGTCGAGCCGCCGCAATCATGGGTGCATACTATTTGGCATCAGGTTCCGGAACTCTTCTTGGTGGATCAGCTGGTGTTCCGCCAGCAAAGGTCGTTGTAATCGGAATGGGTGTAGCGGGCACTATGGCTGCTAGGGGTGCTCGCGGAATGGACGCTGAAGTTACAGGAGTTGATATTGACCTTCACAGGCTCTTTGAGTTAACTCAAAATGGAACTATTACCGCCTCACTTGCCTCCTCCGAGATGGCAATAGGAGAGGCAGTTGCAGATGCTGACCTAGTGATCGGCGCCGCCCTAGTACCTGGGGCGAAGGCACCGAAACTGGTAACGCGCGAACATATTGAAGCGATGAAGCCCGGCTCTGTCGTCGTCGACCTAGCCATAGACCAAGGTGGATGCATCGAGACCTCAAAGCCAACCTCCCTTAGCCACCCTGTATTTGTTGAATCGGAGGTAGTCCACTACTGCGTGACCAACGTACCGGGACAGTACCCGAGAACGTCTGCTCGAGCACTGAGCGCCGCGGTAGTTCCAAGGCTTATCGACTTGGGCAAGGATCCAGCGTCAGATCGTCTTCGCGGTTCACTTAATGTATCCGGTGGAAAGATCGTCTACAAAGCGGTAGCTGACTCCCTCGGCTTCTAACCGGGTCCACCAATAACACGAAAGGCATAAGCCAACATTGATCAGTTGGAAGAGTCCAGAGAGCCTCTGGCTTTCTCAAATAGAAAAGGTTAAACCACGTAAGTCCGCTTCACGCGACATGAGCTTTGATGTCGCGATAGTAGGCGGTGGCTATAGTGGCCTCTGGACTGCCTATTACCTAAAAACAATCGAACCCTCCCTAAAGATCGCGGTCTTTGACGCCAAGTTCGCCGGATTTGGCGCTTCCGGAAGAAATGGAGGTTGGGCCTCCACTCTCTTTTCCTCGTCTCTTCAGTCTCTGGCCGACCGCTTCTCGCCACTCGACGCCGTAAATCTCTACAACGAATTGCACAACTCTCTAGTAGAGATCGAAAAGGTAACAAGAGCAAACGATATAAACGCAGACTTTCATAAGGGTGGGACCATTACCGTCGCCCGCAATTTTCAACAGCTAACGAGGGCAAAAGAGACAATCAACGAATATAAAAGATTTGGCTTTGACACCTACAGCCTCCTCGATCAGGGAAAAGTCCAGGATAGAATCTCGGTTCCAAGTGCAGTCGGAGGTATCTATACCGCAGAGTGCGCACGTATTCAACCGGCAAAACTGGTTCGTGGTCTCGCCGAGGTAATTGAGGGGCTCGGAGTCGAGATCTTCGAGCAGAGCTTCGCGACAGATATAGCGAGGAATCAGCTCAAGGTAAACGGAAATCGAATCGAAGCAGAGGTGATCGTTGAGGCTACCGAGGGTTATCGTAGTAGGATCAAAGGCTCAAAGAGGAGAACAATTCCGATCTACTCCCTGATGATCGCAACGCGTCGACTCACTAATTCAGAGATCCAAAGTGTTGGGCTAAGTGACTACGAAACCTTCGCTGACGAGCGCCACTTGGTCATATATGGTCAACGCAGTAGCGACGATCGAATCGTATTTGGTGGCCGCGGAGCCCCATATCACTTTGGTTCCAAGGTCCACCCCAATTTCGACGACGAAGAGGCGATCTTTTCACTTTTGAAAGAGACCCTATACGACCTAATTCCATCGTTGCGTGGAATCGATATCGAATATCGATGGGGCGGCGCTCTCGGCGTACCGCGAGACTTTCTTTCATTCGTCGAATTCGACGGAACTAACTACGCCCGCCTCGGGGGATACGTCGGCGACGGAGTCACAACAAGCAACCTATCCGCTCGGACACTTGCCGATCTAATTACCGGGCGACAATCCGCTTTGACCACCTTGCCTATCGTAAATCCCAAGTCTCGAAATTGGGAAGTAGAGCCTCTTAGGGCTATCGGGGTCAATCTTGGCATTCAAGGAACGATGCGAAAAGACATCCTGGAGAAACAGGGCAAAAGTGGTGACTTCTTTACCAGGATCGCTGACTCTCTAATGAAAAACTAAAACATCGAAAGGAAAAAGTCATGACCGAAAAAAACCATTTAGCTCCAGTTTGGTCCCAATTGACGGGTTTAAAAGTCGCTTCGGGTTCGGGTGCAATTGTAACTACAGTCGATGGTGAAGAGTATCTCGACTTTACCTCTGGAATCGCAGTTACATCAACTGGCCATAGCCATCCAAAGGTAGTTGAAGCGATTCAGAGGCAAGCTGCTCGTTTCATCCACGCCCAAGTGAATATCTACATTCACGACCTACTCGAACCACTCGCCGCCAAGTTGAACGAAATAACTCCACCATCTATCGATACATTCTTCTTCTCGAACTCTGGCGCCGAGGCGACAGAGGGTTCAGTCAAGCTAGCTAAAGCCGCCTCAAAGAAGCCCCACATCATCGTCTTCCAGGGATCATTCCACGGTCGCACCGCTCAAACAATGGCGATGACCATGGCAAAGACGGGGTACAAGGCTGGCTATGCTCCATTCCCCGCCGGAATATACACCTCTGACTTTCCAGACCCTTTCGTTACCGGACTCGATGAAGATGCTACAACTAAACTCGCACTCAAGAGCTTCGATCAAGTACTTGCAACTCAAACCGCACCAACTGAAACCGCGGCAGTTGTGATTGAGTTGGTTCAGGGCGAAGGCGGCTACCGAGCAGCTTCAAAAGCTTTCGTAGAAGGACTCTACGAAAGATGCAAAGACAAGGGAATCCTATTTGTTGCTGATGAAGTTCAATCGGGGTTTGGCCGCACTGGAAAACTCTTCGCGGTCGAACACTACGGTATCGAACCTGACATCATGGTCATGGCAAAAGGAATCGCATCAGGTTTTCCATTCTCTGCAATCGGGTCATCCTACGAGTTGATGGAAAAGTGGCCTGTTGGTAGCCACGGTGGCACCTATGGTGGAAACCCAATAGGTGCGGCTGCTGCGCTTGCCACAATAGATATTCTCACCGGCGAAGGATTTATCGAAAATGTTGCCGCTCGCGGAGACCAGCTCCGATCTGGCCTAGAGGAACTTGCTAAGGCATACCCCGCGATCGGAGATGTCCGCGGGCTAGGAATGATGATCGGATGTGCAATCGTAGATCCGGGCACCGGAGAGCCAGATGCTGCACGAGTAAATGCGATGCTTACACATACCAGAGAGAACGGGAAAGTAATCCTCCTCAATGCAGGAACGTATAACAACATTATTCGTTGGATGCCACCGCTGATCGTAACTGAATCCCAGATAGCCCAAGGTCTTGCGGCATTTGAGGCAGCGCTTAAAGCAACGGAGAAGTAGGACGCGGACCTTTCGAAGATTAGTAAGTTTGGTTTGACATCATAAATAACGGCGACGTAGTCGTCGCGACTAAAAGTAATAGAGAACCACACAAACAAAGATGCCCCTAGCAATCACCGAAATGCTAGGGGCATCTTTCTTCTTTGCCCACCACTTAAATTCAGAACTGAATCGAAGTGGTGGTTTGCTAAAAAATTGGGGCGCTAGATGATCAAATAAGTCCTGACTAACGCCCCAACGAGGCAGCCGCACTGAGCCCATAAATCTAAAATACGCAACACTTTATTCGCATAGAGCATCTTGGATTTCAAAGTGCAACTTTTACAGCTCGCGAGACCCTGTAGCAACAGAGCTACTCTCCGATATAGCTCATTACGTGCTTGATACGGGTGTAGTCTTCGAAGCCATACATAGAAAGGTCTTTGCCGTATCCCGAGTGCTTAAAGCCGCCGTGAGGCATTTCGGCCACGATCGGAATGTGGGTATTGATCCACACTGCGCCAAAGTCGAGTGAACGTGCCATTCTCATGGCTGTAGCATGATCACGACTCCAAACCGAAGATGCTAAGCCATACTCCACGTCATTTGCCATCGTCAAGGCCTGTTGCTCGTCTTTGAACCTCTGCACCGTTATCACGGGGCCAAAGATCTCAGATTGGATGATTTCGTCGGTCTGCAACAACCCCGATACGACAGTTGGCTCCAAGAAGTAGCCCGCATCTCCGACCTTGTGTCCTCCAGTTTCAATCTTTGCATGATCCGGAAGACGTTCCAGCAAACCCTGTACCCTAGCAATCTGGTTGACGTTATTCAACGGTCCAAAATCGCAATTCTGCGACGGAGCTCCGGTTGTAGTACCCGCAGCTGCTGCGCGTAACGCTGCCACAAACTCATCGTGAATCTCATCAGCGACCAGGACTCTCGCCGCCGCCGTGCAATCTTGTCCGGCGTTGAAGTACCCGGCGATTGCGATACCTGCGGCGGCCTTTTCGATATCTGCATCCTTGAAGACGATTACTGGGGCATTCCCACCGAGTTCAAGGTGAACCTTCTTTAGGTCTTCAGCGGCGCTCTTTGCCACTTCCTTTCCAGCACGTACAGAACCTGTAATTGAGACCATCTGCGGAATTGGATTCTCAACGAGGGCTCGACCTGTGTCACGCTCTCCGCAGACCACGTTGAAGACGCCCTCTGGCAAGAATTCAGCCATGATCTTGGCGATATAAACGGTCGACATTGGCGTGGTATCCGATGGCTTCAGAACCATGGTATTACCGGCCGCAATTGCAGGGGCCCACTTCCAAACCGCCATCATCATTGGGTAGTTCCATGGAGTAACTGCAGCACAGACACCGATTGGCTCACGCCTTATCATCGAAGTGTGGTTCTTCATATACTCCGCTGCGCTACGTCCCTCTAGATTCCTAGCTGCGGCGGCAAAGAAGCGAATCTGATCTACCATCGGTGGAATCTCTTCAGAGAGGGTAAGCGCGACTGGCTTTCCCGTATTTCGAGACTCCACGGCCACGATCTCTTCAGCTCGCGCTTCAATAGCATCGGCGATTCGAAACATTGCCAAAGATCGCTCCGATGGCGTGGCATCTCGCCAGGTAGCAAAAGCCGCCTTAGCCGCTTTTGCTGCATCATTGACGTCGGATGCGTCTGAAAGCGGTGCGGTTCCGTAAACCTCTCCAGTTGAAGGATCAATTATGTCAGAGGTGGCGCCTGAATTGGCTGGCCTTTCTTTTCCACCGATAAAGTTCAAAATATGCTGTTTATCCGAAGACATGTGATGTAACTTCCTTTCGAAGAATACGTATCTAATTTGCGATTATAGGCAGGAGGAAATCAGGGGGACTTTGGTGATAAGAACAAAAAATTACGCTTTAGTGGTGTCGTCGCGCACTCCCCAAGGCGAGTTATGAACGAGGAGCTTCTCCAGGAACGGATCTGGGTCAAAGGCCTCAGGGCCAAGTACACCTCTACCCGTCCAGGTTCCCTCCGCAATCAACTCAAGTGCGACAACGGGGAAGATTGCCGTCTGCCAAACTACAGCCTGACAACCCCATCGATTCATAGTCACTTCGTTGTCGACGACATGGTAAAGGTAGACCTTCTTTGGTTCGCCACCTTTATCAAGGCCCGAAACAAAGGTGCCGGCACAAGTCTTGCCCTTCATGATAGGGCCAAGTTCGATTGGGTTGGGCAAGGTCGCCGCGACGACGTCACGAGGTGAGACCTCAACTCCACGAACCGAGATTGGCTTAGTTGAATCGAGACCCAATTTGTGAAGAGTCTTTAGGACGCTGATGAACTCATCTCCGAGACCATACTTAAAGGTCACCTTCTTTGCCTTGATCCATCGAGGTACCAATACCACCTCTTCATGCTCTACGTTTACACACTCGACTTTCCCAATCCCTTCAGGAAATTCAAAGATCTCCCCTTCGGAAAATGGAGGAGTCGTATACCAACCCCTTTCCTCCGCATATATCAAGGGCGGATTTAAACACTCCTCAATCGTGGTCCAAATCGAAAAGGTGGGAGCAAATTCATACCCCTCAACCGCTAAGTTGGCACCGTCACGAACCCCAACTTCATCTATCTCAGAGAAGATATTTTTGGCCGCATAGGCTGCAAAAACATCTGAGAGACCCGGCTCTACGCCCATACCGACCAGAGCAAGTAGACCTTTATCCTCCCACAAAGACGCCTTAGCAAATTGCTCATCCCCAAGCATCTTTCCAACCTTCTCGTATGGATGATCCGGATGTGGCACAGAAAGTGACATAGCCATATCAACATACGTAGCGCCAAGTTGGTAGGCGGCATCAAAGATTCCCATGACGAATCGGGGGTCACAGCAGTTCATCACCGCATCCACCTGATATTTACGTCCAATTTCGACGATCGCGTTCGAATCGGAGGCGTCAATACAATCGGCGATAATTTCGGCTCCGTTAGAAAAGGATGCCGCAAGCTTTGCAACGTGCTCGGCTCTTGCAAGGTTGACGTCTGTAACCACGAGCGCAGAAAATGCGGTACTTTCAGCTGCAATCTTGGCAAACGCTTCACCGACGCCACCCGCTCCCACTATTAGTACCCGCACAAATTCCCCCTATGTAATTAGTCGAAAAACAGTAACTCCAAAGGAATATTAGTGAATCGCCCTAGGTCTAATGAAGGAAAACGTATGAAATATTTGTAAAAAGTTCGGAATCGATAATCTTTGCATGGTAAAACTTTAAGAATCACTCATTTACACCCTCCGATTCGCAAAAGGCGACTTCGAAGGGACGAGTTTGAGAGGAAGTCATGGTCGAGCGAGCATTGCGACCAGTTCGAGGTGGCGGAGGTGGGGCGGCATTTCGCCAAAGCCTAAACGCATCCCGAAAGGAAAGCCAGGGGGCGATAAGTCTAGACGCAAAGTCAAAAGAGCTCATAGCTCTACTTCAACGCGATGGGAGAGCATCATATGCGTACCTAGCAAAAGAGGTAGGACTAAGTGAAGCAGCAGTCAGACAGCGCGTTCAGAGGTTAATTGATCAAAAGGTGATGCAGATCGTCGCCGTAACTGATCCCCTTTCAGTTGGATTCAGTCGTCAAGCCATGGTGGGGATAAAAGCAAACGGCGATTTAAGAGAAGTAGCAGAAGAAATAGCAAGCATCAAGGAGGTGGACTACGTGGTCGTCTGTGCCGGTCGCTTTGACTTACTGGCTGAAGTCGTATGCGAAGACGACGCCCACCTGATGGAAATCTTAAATGACAGCCTTAGAAAAGTTACGGGAGTAGCTGAAATCGAAGCGTTCCTATACCTTCGATTAGAAAAACAAAGCTATCAATGGGGTGCAAGATGACACAGAATTACAATACAGAGCAGCTTTCAGAGAAGGCGAAACGCCATCTCTGGATGCACTTCACGCGAATGTCCGCGTATGACAACGCAGAAGTCCCAGTTATGGTCCGCGGTGAGGGCGGCTACGTTTGGGACTCACGTGGGAAGCGATACATCGATGGTCTAGCGGGACTCTTTGTAGTTCAAGCCGGCCACGGCCGCACAGAATTAGCTGAGGCTGCCGCTAGACAATCAAGTGAACTCGCATACTTTCCACTTTGGAGCTATGCGCACGTGCCGGCAATCGAACTGGCGGAGCGAATAGCTGATCTTACTCCGGGCGACCTAAATCGAGTCTTCTTCACCACTGGTGGTGGCGAAGCGAACGAAACCGCCATGAAACTTGCCCGTCAGTTCTTCAAGCTCACTGGCAAGCCAAAGAAGACCAAATTCATTTCGAGAAATATCTCGTACCATGGAACCACGATGGGCGCACTATCGGTGACTGGATTAGCGGGCATAAAGGCGGACTTTGAACCCTTAATCCCTGGAACTTTCAAGGTAGCAAATACCAATAGATACCGTTGCGTAGACTGCGCAGGCTTTAATTCCTGCAACCTCCACTGCGCCGACGACATCGAACGAATGATTCAATACGAAGGACCTGATACCGTAGCTGCGGTATTTCTAGAGCCGGTTCAAAATGCTGGAGGGTGCTTTACTCCCCCTGATGGATACTTCCAAAGGGTACGTGAGATCTGCGACAAGTACGACGTTCTACTCATAGCCGACGAGGTTATCTGTGGCTTCGGTCGACTTGGTGAGTACTTTGGATCGATCAAATATAACTTTGTTCCGGACATGATGACCGTTGCCAAGGGAATGTCCTCCGGTTATGCGCCGATAGGTGCCCTAATCGTCTCTGATCGCATCATTGAACCATATTTGAAGGAGAGCAACACCTTTCTCCACGGCTTCACCTTTGCAGGACATCCGGTCTCGTCTGCGGTTGCCCTTGCCAACTTGGATATTTTCGAAAAAGAGGACATTATCGGTAACGTTCAAGCGAATCAGGACTACTTCCGCGCCAAGCTTGAAGAGCTGAGAGACATAGCAATTATCGGAGATGTGAGAGGAACTGGCTACTTCTACGGCCTAGAACTCGTCAAAGATCGTGACACAAAAGAGACCTTTAATGACGAAGAGTCGGAGCGACTATTACGTGGCCTTCTCACTCCGCACCTCTTTGAAGCGGGACTAATCTGCAGAGCTGACGACCGAGGAGATCCGGTGATCCAGCTCTCGCCACCGCTTACAATTGGCAGAAGCGAGATCGACGACATCATTGACATCTTGAGAACAGTCGTCTCTGAAGCGGCAGCGCTACTTTAAAATCACCTACGAATGCGTTAGTCTCCTGTAACCTTAACCAAAGTACAAAAGGAGAAGCTGCAGGTGCCTAACGCATTCTTTGATAGCGTCATTGAAAACTATAAAAATCGAGACGAAGTAGTACTGCGATTTGGGGCAGAGTCAGCCCTAACAGGCACCGAATTTTTATCTTCAGTCGAACAGGCCTCCAAAAAGCTGCGACTAGCTGGGCTCGAATTTGGAGATAGGATAGCCCTTGAGTCAGGCCCCTACTCGACCTACGTAGTCACCGTGATTGCCAGCCTCGCCGCTGGTGCCATAGTTGTACCAATAAACCCAAATGCAACACAACCCGAGATCGACTACGTCTTTGGCGACGCAACACCTAAGTTCGCCTTTGGGTCAGGTGCGATCTTCAAGGCGGTAGCAAAAGAACTTCGCTATGAACAAAAGGAATACCAGGGTGTGGGGAACGATTTGAAAGTACCGGCTGGTTGCACCTTGCTAACTCCGGAAATTCTTTCGATCGAGAAGTTACCAATTTCAAGTACCATAACCTACACCTCCAAAATCGATGCCCCATCTCTCATTGGGTACACCTCGGGTACCACCGGCAAACCCAAAGGTGCACTTTTATCATTGGGGAACCTTTACGCATCCGCCAAAGGCCTAATCAAAGAATGGAGCTGGACCAGAGACGACCACCTTCTTCACTTTCTCCCCCTTTATCACATGCACGGCCTCGGTGTCGGCCTCTTTGGATCGTTGGCAGCGGGATCGAAGATTACGTTTTTACCACGTTTCGCCGAAGATCTTCTCTTCGAAAGCGTAGCTGAGGAGGATATTTCGATGATCTTTGGTGTTCCAACCATATACGAACGCATTGCACGCGATCTTCGACTACCAGAGTTGCGCAAACTACGAATTATGGTGTCAGGCTCAGCGCCTTTACCTGCGGACTTATTTGCCCGCTTGAAAGAGGTATTGGGGGACGGTCCTGTAGAGCGTTACGGCATGACCGAGACCGTAATGAATACATCCAACCCATTCATCGGGGTGCGGAAGGCGGGCAAAGTTGGGCGACCTCTTGATGGCGTTTCAATTAAGATCGCAGCGGACGGTGAGGTTCTCGTAAAAGGTGAAAATGTAATGAACGGTTACCTCGGTCGACCATCGGCAAACCAAGAGGCATTCACAGTAGATGGATACTTTAAGACCGGCGATCAGGGTGAAATCGACGATGATGGTTATCTTGAGATAAAGGGGCGCAAAAAGGACCTGATTATCAGCGGAGGTTTCAACGTCTATCCCAAGGAGGTCGAAGCCGAGTTGCGATCTTATCGAGGAATTCGCGAGTCAGCTGTAGTCGGAAGGCCATCGGAACTTTGGGGGGAGGAGGTCGTCGCATTCATTGAATGCGACGAGGAGATAGACGTGGTCGACCTTCGCGAATTTCTAAAGCAAAGGCTGTCAACGTACAAGGTCCCTAAGGAGATCACCATCGTTGAGGCACTTCCAAGAAACAATCTTGGCAAGATACTCTATAGTCAAATCCGACAAAACTTCCAAAACTAGTTTCCCCTGAATCTGGGTTCACGCTTTTCGATAAATGCGGCTAGGGCCTCTGCGTAGTCATGCGAAGATAATGTAACTTCCCTTTGGCGGTTTGACGCTACGCGAGCCGAATTTGAAGCCTCGCCCTCGATGGCAGAGAGAATGTCCTTCGTGGCATGGATTGACAATGGAGCGTTATCCGCAATTCGCTTTGCCATGCCGAGCGCTGCGGCGGCGACGTCTTCAATTACAACTTCAACGAATCCAAGCTGCCCCATCGATTGCGCACTTAGTACATCGGCTGTTAAAAGCATCCTCTTGCAATTTGCAACCCCAATGATCCTTACCATGCGTACTAACGAATCAAATGGATATGAGATTGCCAAGCGCGCAGGCGGAAGTCTGAATTTAGCCGACTCAGAAGAGACACGAATATCGCAGGCAGAGGCAATCGAAATTCCACCACCGATACAAAATCCGTCGATCGACGCAATGGTTGCGAAAGGGACCGACTCGATAGCGGCTAAAGCCGCTTCGGTATTTTCATCGTATTCGATAGCGCTTTGACCGCTCTGCCTTACCTCTTTAAATTCGCTGATATCAGCACCAGCAGCAAAGTTTCCTTCGACGCCGGAGATTATCGCAGCCCTGATATCTCTGACGTCACGCAGGTAAGTGAATGCATCTGCCAACTCTTTCCACATCGATCTGGTCATGGCATTTCGCCTCGCCGGGTTATTCAACAGCACCGATGCGATTGAATCGTCAATCGTGATATCCACAGAACCTGCCAAATCTCCTCCAAAAATATATGGGTTGAACCGCACGCCTTACCGGTTCAACCCATACACAGTATCAGATCTATTAAATCAGATCAGGATTATAGGAACTACGCGCGTCCCACCAACTCTTGCTCTTTCTCCCATGCCGCACTTTCGTCGTCAGTATGGACCTCTTTGAAGAGCTTGGAAGGCCACCAGTTCCACTTTTGCAATATGACTACAGCACTAGGGACCAGCAAAGTTCGAACCAGGAAGGTGTCCATCAAGATGCCAAGTGCTAGACCGAATCCGATCTCCTCAACTTGCGCATTGCCGAGCTGTGCCAGCGCAAGTACTGCGAAAGATGCTGCTAGAACTAGGCCAGCGGATGTAACCGTTGATCCAGTTGCGTTGAGCGCGGTCTTTACTGCCGACTTGAGGCCACGGTGATGTGCTTCTTCTCGAATCCTCGTCATCACGAGGATGTTATAGTCCTCCCCGAGCGCTAAGAGGAACAAGAAGAGCAAGAAGGGAAGAACAAAATTCAACCCCGAGTCTCCTTTGAAGAAGATGAAGACGATTACGTCTGCTCCAAGAGCAGCAAGGTAGGAGAGCACTACCGAAACCATCAAATAGAGTGGGGCCACTATCGACCTAAGAACTAAGGCGAGTAACAGCCCAATGATCAAGACCACAACTGGTACGATCTTCTTTAGATCGGAGTTGGAGAAGTGGCTAATATCGTAGGCCGCAGCTGCCTGTCCGGTCACGCCATATCGCGGAACGCCAAACTTCGTCGCTACCTGAGTTACTTGAGATCGAACCGTTGGAATCGCCTGCAATGCTTTAGTGCTAGCCGCATCGCCCGCATTTAGCAACGTCTCGAATACAACCGTACTCCCATCCGATGAGATAAATTGGAACTCACTTCGATACGCTTGGTATAAAACCGGAGTGACACCAGTTCCAAGTGGTTCAATTGGAGAGAGTGCACTTGGAGCTCCAAGTTTTTGATAGAGATTAGTTAGCTCTGCAGCCGTTAGGTGCTGAGAGCCGACGTTGAATGGACCGAAGACCTTTTTGAAGGAGTTCTCCGCAGTTAGAGCGCTCTGAATGCTTTGTATCTCTGAAAGATTAGACCATACCGGTGAGTTGAATTGCATTACAACCTGAGTCGGGTTGAAGCTAGCGGATGGGAACTCTTTGCTGAGGATTTGGCCACCGTAGTAAGAGTCGGAGCCCGCCGGAGCACTCGAAGTGCTGGCAAAGCCAGAGGGGCTATTGCCAAACGATGCGACCGCCAAGGAACCAAATATGACTACACCTAGAATCAAAGTTGCATATGGCTTATTGACTACTCTTGCTGCGATACGCCCCCAGAGTCCAACTTTGCCGGTACCCTCTCGGGTGGAAGTTGGCCAAAAGACCGCTCGGCCTAAAATCGCAAGGATAGCTGGTAGTAGGGTTAGTCCAGCAAGGAGCATCAATCCCACACCTATAGCAAGGGGCCAACCAAGGCCCTTGTAAAAGCCGAACGAAGCCGTCACCAATGAAAGAAGAGCCGCTATCACCGTCAGCGACGAGAAGGTAATTGATTCACCGACCTTCTCTAAAGCTCGAGCCACTGCACTTTTGGGATCGAGTCCGCGTCGAAGCTCTTCACGTACCCTGAATACGAGGAAAAGGCCGTAGTCGGTACCAGCACCGATGATCAAAATGATGAACAGGAGCTGGGTTACGAAAGAAACAGTAAACCCCAACTTTGAGGCTTCTGCGACCAATGGACCCCCGGCTAGCACAACGAACACAGCCGGCAGGAGCGTGATGAATGGGGCAAGGAGAGCCCTAAAGACAACGAGGAGTATAACGAGGATCAAAATTATCGAGTAATTTTGAGCCTTTCCAGGGCCGCCCGCATTTCCCTTATTCGAATCCACCGTTATAGCAGTCTGACCAGCTGTATGCACCGAGAGGTTGCTCGGTAGTGAAGCGGACTTTATCGTCGAGCGCACATCGGCAACCAAGGTATTCAGGCCCGTATCACCAAACGGGCTAGTCGAGGAGATAATCTGAGCTTGAATCGCCCTTTGATCCGGAGAGACCCCAGCGACCTTAGCTGAGATAACTGTTGGATCGTGAGTGATCGAAGTGAGCAGCGATGCAAATGCCGCCTTATCGGTTGCGGTCAGAGTAGGCGCCGAAGTCTGAGCCACGACAATGACCGTTGAGTCATTGGTATTACCAAACTTTGACGCAAGATTTGCTGCGGCTATAGATGGTGCGTTATTGCCAAGAAATGCACGGTTATCGTTGGTTACAACACTTCCCAGAGAGGGCAGAAACTTAATTGAGGCGAAGGTTCCGATAATCCAAATCAGGACCACCAACCACCTGAGTTTGACTACCCATTTACCCAGCTGTTGGAAAAATTTAGACACAAAACTCCTTTATTTGAAATCTGTAACGACTGTTTTCTATTTGGGAGCGAAATCTACGAGTCTCCCACCTCCGTCTTTTGGTCACTAGCAACGGAAGTTGGATGCTCGATTGCCCCAACAATCTGATCCAAAGTCGATAAAAGAACTTCAAAGCGCTGCTCGCTCAGGGTCTCAATAGCTGAGGCAATCGGCGCGGTACGCTGCGCGATCTGCGCCTTGATCTCTACGCCCCTATCCTCCGAAAGTTTCAGAAGAGTCCTTCGATGGTCACTTGGATCTTCATACCTATCGATCAATCCAGCATTCGCCATCTGACTTACGAGCTGCGATGCAGCAGCTAACGAAATACTCATACGTGCTGAAATATCTGAGACTGAAATACCATCTGCAGTCGCGATGTGTGCGATAGCGATCATATGGCGAGGAGATGGATCTGACACCTCGGAGATCAGATCTTTGATATTCGACTCTCTCAAAACCCTAACAATTCGAGCAAGCCTTGACAGAAGGGCAAATACAGCCTCTTGAGACTCCAAAATCACCGTCTCCATAATCTCAGAGAATGAATACTTTCAAGAACTAAACAATTATGAGGATAACAGTATTTCCATATCTTTACTATCTTTGCCTCAGACAAAGACCCAACAGGCTCGCCGTCAGTTCAACAATAGAGAACCGAATTCACTTCCATTAGATAGAGTCTTTTACCATGGATTTCAAAGAGGTAATAACATCTGCCGCAACAAGCCGAGACTTCCAAGAGATAGATGTCCCCGACACTACGGTATTTGAGATTCTCGACATAGCTCGATTCGCTCCAAGTGGCGGCAACCGACAAGGTTGGCACGTCGTTTTATTCAAGGATAAAGAAGTTCGCTCGCATCTCAAAGACCTTTACGTCTCTGCCTGGTCAGAGTATATGGGTTACGTCTCACTTGGGGAGGTTCCATTTCTTCGTGAGGCCGAAGGGGATGTCAAATTGCAAGAGGCGATGAAGGTGCACTACCCACTTCCATTCGCCGATAACTTAGATAGCCATCCCGTTCTACTTGGGGTATTCGTCGACCTAAATCAACTTGCGGTCACCGACGGAAACATAGGGCGTCAAAGCATCGTCGGAGGAGCATCCATCTACCCATTCTGCCACAACATACTCCTTGCGGCACGATCCATGGGTCTCGGTGGCGTTATAACGACCGTGTTAGCTCGTAAAGAGAGCGAGGTAAGACGGTTGGTGAATCTCCCCACCAACTATGCGATGGCGGCTTTGATGGCACTAGGAGTCCCCAAAAAGCGGCCGCAACGTCTCAAACGAAAGAGCGTTAGTGACTTTACAACAGTGGACGCCTTTGATGGTCCAAGATTTTCCCTTGAGCCAGATGTCACAACTTTCTGACAAATACTTAACCTAACTGAATAAGATGGTTTAAAGTTAGAGATCGTCGGTGTTGTACCGGGTAACAAGGATGGCCACGTGAAGTATTCGACCTCTTTCGTAGTATCAGCCCTATCCGAGACGTGGAATTCACTCTTAGGGTACTCTTCTTCGATCGCTGAAGAGCAGTGGGGCTTGCCATCAAACTGTCCAAACTGGTCAGTACGAGACGTACTCGCACACATAATTGGAACCGAGCTGTCACTGCTTGGAGAGGCAAGTCCAGATGAACCCGATTTATTCGGGGAGCATGTGAAGAATGACGTCGGCAAAATGAACGAACGTTGGGTTACGTACCTTCGGGCTGAGCCAATCTCGAAACTTATAGATCGATTCGAAAATGTTATCGAGATGAGGCTAAAGCACTTAAACAGCCTCGATGAGGATGGGTTCAACGCACCGAGTTGGACACCACTTGGTCAGGGAACATATCGGGACTTCATGGAAATTCGCGTGATGGATTGCTTTGTTCACGAGCAAGACATTCGCGTAACTACTGGAAGCGAATTCATCTATCACGACAGGTCAGGGGCGATCTCACTCGACAAGCTAACTTCCGGCCTAGGTTTCGTCATAGGAAAGAAACTAAAGGCTCCAGATGGAAGTCAAGTTACATTTGAGATAGCTTTGTCCCCTAATAATGTGAGCTCGACCACACTACACGTGGAGGGTGGTCGAGCAACTGTAGTAAGAGACGTCGACCACTCCAAAGATACGACAATCATAAAAATGCCAATCGATGCCTTCGTCTTTGCCACTGCAGGAAGGACTAATGCCTTCAACTACCTCGAGAGCGGCGAAGTTTCCTTCGAAGGAAACCTGATCCTAGGTCGCCTCATCTACGAACACCTAGGATTCATAATCTGATGACCGCAATTACGCCTAAAGAGGTCGTAAAGGTGGAGTTCTTCTACGACCCCATGTGCCCCTTTGCCTACGAGACTTCACTCTGGGTCAAAGATGCTCGAGAGCACTATGGATTCGAAGTCGACTTTCGATTCTTCTCACTAGAGGAGATCAATAGGGAAGACGGAAAAAAGCACGCATTCGAGCGCGACTGGGCTTATGGATTTTCCCTTCTAAAGTGCGCAGCACTATTAAAGGCCTCGGACACCAAGAGTGCTGAAGACTTCTACGCCTTCATAGGCGATCGAATCCATCATCGTGGACAAAAGATTCACACCATTGAAGATGCTCGAGAAGCGCTCGCAGCGATAGGCGGAGACCCCCAGATAGCAGACGCTACCATTGGAAACGAAGAGCTAACAAAGCTAGTCATGGCCGACCACTTCTTTGCTATAGATAAATATGGTGGTTTTGGTGTACCGACGATAGTCTTCAACGAGAGTAGGGCCATCTTTGGACCTGTTGTAATGCCTGCTCCAAAGGGGTCAGAGGCGATAGAACTCTTTGACCTTGCAGTTTCGATGGCGAAATTTGATTCACTGCTCGAGATCAAGCGACCCCAAAACCTACAACAAAGGCAAAAAGTGGCCGAGCTTCTCGATCCATATCTTAAAGCACGGGTTTGGCGCAGCGTTCAAAATGCACCGTACTCAAAATAGCCCAAAGATGATCATCGATCTACATCGGCGAGTTAGCGTGCTTTGCCTTTCGAATTCGTTCTTTTTTAGCCATAACCAGCTCGAGGGCTGATGCAAGGGCAATTCGCGTTGCACCTGGTTCAATCACCTCATCAACGAAGCCTCTTTCGGCAGCTACATACGGAGTAAGGTAATTCGCCTCATAAGTCTTTTGGTACTCGAGACGCTCTTCATCGGTCGCTCGACGCATCAAAATTTGCGCAGCACCTTGGGCTCCCATTACCGCAATCTCAGCCGACGGCCATGCGAAGACTACATCTGAACCCATTCCTTTAGAGTCCATGACGATATAGGCGCCGCCATATGCCTTGCGTAAAATTACGCACATCCGGGGAACACCACAGGAGGCGTATGCGAATGCCAGCTCTGCTCCATGGCGTATCATTCCCCTCCATTCAACGTCCTTTCCGGGGAGAAATCCAGGAGTGTCTTCAAGGGTAATTAATGGAAGATTTAAAGCGTCACAGAATCTTACGAATCTAGCCCCCTTTTGCGAGGCAGGGATATCAAGGGTACCGGCAAGGACCCTTGGTTGATTGGCCAAAACGCCTACCGGATTTCCGCCGATTCTCCCCAGACCAATGACCAGCTGAGGAGCGAACCGGCTACGCAGCTCAAAGAAGTAGTCGTCATCTACAATCTCAGATATGATTTCGCGAACGTCATACGACCCTGTCGGTGAGGCGGGAATGACCGAATCCAGCTTTGTACTGTATCGCGAAATCGGATCATTCGTTGCCATAAATGGCGGTAGTTCATTCGTCGAAGAGGGCAAGAACTCGAGAACTTCCTCAACCTGCTCCAACATATCGTCGTAGTCGGCAGCCTCCAAGTGAGAGGTACCGTTCTTTACTGCCAATGAGTAGGTGCCGCCAAGTTCGTTGGTAGTGACCGACATTCCCGTAAAATCGCGGACCATATCCGGACCTGTCACAAAGGCGTAAGCCTCAGGAGTGGTCACGACGATATCTGACAAACCAAGTAGTAGCGCAGGGCCGCTGACCGCAGGACCAAAGAGACCACAGATTATCGGCACTATTCCGGAGGCGTTTGCCAACTCACGAGCAGCAAGTCCCCATCCATGCAGGGCCTCAATACCCTCATGGATCGATGCACCTGAGGTAGAGAGCAGCATAACGATAGGGATCTCAAACTTGATGGCAGACTTTACTGCCGCTGCAATACGCCTTCCGTCGGTTCCAAGAAGGGCTCCGCGGTGCAATGGCGAAGTCGAACTAATCAGCATCACCTGTCGCTGTCCAACACGTTCGATCCCTGTCGAGGTACTACCGGGTACCCGGCTATTCATTACGACACCGAGTTTGCCTCGGGCTGACTCACTTCTCGACAGTACCATCTACAAAAATCCCTTTGTTGCCGGAAATTACATCCTAGTTGACGGCCATTATTCGACTCAGGACTACCCAATTATTTTGAATGCAACCTCACGCCCGGCCTGTAGCGCTCCATCGATAGATGGAGTGGCCATGTAGTCTCCCGCTAGACGAATTCTCTTAGAAAGTTGCTGTTTGAGGCCATACGAGGAGTTCGATCCATACTTAGTCGGAAGGGCCCTATCTACGAAGTAACTACGGACTATCGATAGGTCCTTTGACTCTAATCCATAGATCGCAGCCGTAGCATCTGCCACTTCGAGGTGCGACTTTTCAAAGTCGAGGGATGAGACAGATATAAGATTTACCCCATTGGGGGCGTAGCTCTTAGAAACCTGAGAGATAACTACCGACGTGGTAACGGGGTCTTTGGGGTCAACCGAAACCTTGAGCATTGCACCATTTATTATCTCCCGTTCAGTTGCGAAGTAGAAGTTTCGCACTCCTCGATACTCTGCAGTTACATCGCCACTTAGGATCTGTTGCGCCTCGTCAGCCTTAACTGCGAGAACCAAGTAGTCATGCTCCACCTCGTCACCATCTTCAAAGCGAACCGAATTATCCGAGACCGAAATCGCACATTTTGATAGAACGATAGCGTCTCTTCGCATCTTCGAAGCTATTCCAGCGGGCAACTCGGCCATCCCAGTATCAGGCACAGCAGCCTTACCTGTTATGAAATTTCCCAAAACAAAGAGAGCGAAGTCAGCTGTTACATCGAGCGTTGGGGACAAGGTGACTCCCCGCATAAATGGCGCTATGTAGTTATCGATTGCTCGCTCGCTCAATCTCCTATTGCGTCGCAGATAATCACGGAAGCTAGTTGAAGAAAAAGCCACCTTGGCTCCCATGCGACTTGAAAAGGCGTCGAAGGATATGTGCGCCAAGGAGAGCTTTTCAAAGAGCGAAAACTCACCAAGCAACGGAACCAAGCTCTTGATGTCACCGATACCAGACGGAGCGACGACTGAGTTTTGATCACCATTGGCGCCTACGTAAGTTACGCCTCGGTCGAAGTACCTAAAGTCGATCCCATCGGTCCCAAATATTCTCCGCAACTCGGGGTATGAGTCGAGAATTACTTGAAAACCAACGTCCAAAAAGAACCCATCGACGAAGTCGGTCGCCACCACCCCTCCGATGCGATCACTCTTTTCATAAACAGTAACCTCAAAGCCGGCGCGATCTAGGTATAGTGCGGCTGAAAGCCCCGCCAGTCCAGCTCCAATTATTGTGACTTTTCCTCGACTCGCCAATTTCGATGAACCTCCAGCTGATCTTGTCTGTAAACAGCGGTGGGAATAATCCTATAAACGAATTGGCAGCGTCGGATAATTGGAGCAAGATAACCAAGTGGGGCATTAATAATTTCCAAGCATTCTTGGAGTAAGGTATAACCATTAGAGATGCACTCACCCGATGATCGGGCTGTTCACTGTGCGATGATGATACTCACTACGTGCAACGCACTAAGGTGCCGAATATGTGTTTAAAGGGCAAGATCCGCGAGAACTTCATTGGCAAATATATTCAGCGATAAGCGAACGAAGAGAGTAGCAAGCTTGGCGCTCTCTTTGGCATTTATCGTCGCTACTGCTTATGTCGTTTCAACTCAGTTTTCCGAGCTAAAAAGCGCCCTTTCGCAGATAGAGGCTGCAAATATCGCAATAATTGCCATCGCTGCTCTCTCGGAGATCGGATCGGTAGCCTCTTTTGGCCTCTTCAACTACGTTATCTTGCGTGGGGGTTCGACTATCTCACCACTTACTTCGATCGAAACTGCAACGGCAAACACAACCATAAATAACTCAATTCCGGGCGGCACCGCATTTGCTTCAATATATTCATTCCGTCAATACCGTAGATACGGTGCCACGCCCCTATTTGCGTCCTGGGCAGTGATAACAATAAATGTCCTAAGTGGGGCGAGCTTGGCGATACTTGCGGCGGCCGGAGTGGCCCTGTCCTTCAAAACCTCACAGGGGCTCGACTTGATCCTGGTCGTTCCAGGAACCGTAGTAGCTCTCCTTCTGGTTTCGTATCTTTTAGCAAATCCAAGGTTTCTAGTCGCGATGGCTCGACCTACCTTAAAGCTCTCCTATCGACTGATCAAATACCCCAAAGGGGGCGCCATCGCGATCCAAGAGATATGTAACGCCTTTGCCGACCATCATCCAAAACTAAAAGACCTTCTTGCAGCAACCGCCATCGCAACCTTCAACTGGATCTTTGACGCATTAGTGCTTGTACTTGCCTACGAAGCTATCGGAAAGCCAATCCCTTGGAGTGGCCTATTACTTGCCTATGGTGCCGGGCAATTAGCCGCGAACCTACCAGTGACTCCAGGAGGACTTGGTGTGGTGGAGGGTTCTCTTTCGATCGCACTGGTGGCTTATGGTGGAGCTCAGAGTAGCGCGGTGGCGGCCGTTCTCATCTACAGACTAATTAGCTATTGGATGACTATGCCGCTTGGATTTATCTCATACTTTATTACGACCGGTACCTTTAAAGTTAGGCGCATACCGACGCAGCAATTCGAAGGGAGTGCACTTCATCATGAGAGTTAGCTCCAAACGACACGGCCGATTTATGGCGATCGCCGCCACTATCTTCGCCCTTACCACTGCTAGTATCCTAAGTAGCTGCGGAGGTGCATCTGCTGGCCTTGGCACCTCTTCGTCTCCGTGCTTTTCGGCCCTTCCGCCTGCTTTTAAAGCTGCGGGGACCGGAGGTAGGATGATTGGAGTGCGCCTTCTTTCCCCCAAGAACACCGCACGACTAGAAAAGGTCTTCAACTTTAAAAACGGCGATCGAATCTGTCTTGTTGCATTTGAATTTCCAAACCCCAAGAGTGGAAAGATAACAATCACCAAGGACGTCGACCGAATCATAGGCAACTTTCGCCTCGTATTTTTTGACTTATCCAAGAGCAAGGTGATAGCGATACACAACACCCACTATCTTCCGGTAAAGTTTGCCCATTCCTTTGCTCTGGTCTAGAAGAGCAAGTCGCTTGTCAAACACCTCACCTCTTGGAAAGTGCTACCTTTACATATGCACTAACCTGACGTGGAGATTTCGAAGTGAAATATCAATTATCTACCCGAACGTCAATACGCCTTATGGCATCCACGTTGCTCATGCTTGGAACCATCTTTGCGCTTTCGCACCCCTATGGATCGATTCCACCGATCGGACCGACATTCAGCCCCTTTAGCGGCGTCTGGGCCACCTCTAAATTGGGCAACTCACTTACATCACAGACCATTCGGATACCGTCGCTCTCCCAAGTCGTCACGGTCGCTTTCGACAGTTACGAACGACCCACGATAAATGCAGCAAACGAACATGATCTCTTCGAGACAATCGGAATACTCCAAGCTCGATTTCGCCTCTTTGAGATGGACCTACTCCGAAGAGCAGGCGAGGGGACACTCGCGGCAGTAATTGGCCACTCAGAACTCTCCACCGATGAATTTCAGCTAACCCTCGGGCTCAAACGCACCGCAGAAGTTGAAGCGATGAATATCGCCCACGAACCTTCAACCTACGCCCTCATGAAGGCTTACGTAGATGGCGTCAACTATGAGATCAAACAGATGGAAAAGACGAACTCACTTCCTGCCGAATTCCGACTCCTCAACTACAAGCCCGCGCCGTGGACTCTGGTGGACACACTCGTAATCCAGGGAGACCTCACTGAACTTCTCGACTTTACCTCAAACCCCGTAGATAGAACCTTGTACGCCACTTCGCTTGGTACCGATCTGACGAATAAGTTATTTCCCACCTTTGCAACCAACCCCCAAGTACCCTACGATAACGGCCCATTTGCAAAAGTACCCCTAACCAAGATCACTCGTGCCATTCCTGGTACGTCCCTAAAAACATCAAGCGCTAAGGCAAAATCCATGATGGCCAAAGTGGAAGGCTCCCAAACAACGAGCCATTCAACTAGGTCAACTACCTACCAGATTGAAAACGGTCTAGCCCAAATCACCAACTGGTACCAGAGCATCGATCCAATTCTTCGCCGCAGTGGTAGCGAATCTAATAACTTTGCCATCTCGGGGAAAAAGTCTTCAACTGGTGGAGCAATCCTGGCTGGAGATCCACACCTGGCATTTCAGTTACCTTCGATCTGGTACCAGTTGACTGCGAATTCACCTACGATCTCGTTTTCAGGGGTATCTGTCCCAGGCCTCCCCGGAATATTGATTGGACATAATCGAAGTATCGCTTGGTCGCTCACTGACACTCAAAACCAGTCAGTCTTCTACTATCGCGAAAAGACCTCACCGGCTCATCCGAATCAATACTTTTGGGATGGCAAGTGGCGTAGCTACACCACATATTCTTATCAAATCGCACAGAAAGGGGGTGCCACTATCGACTATCAAGTCCGCGTTACAGTGCATGGACCCGTAATGACAACATCGGGAATCACGGCCAGCGCCTATTGGTTCGGCGCCATCCCATCTGACGATATTCAAAGTCTCTACAGAATCTATAAATCTACAAACTTCTCACAATTCAAGGCAGCCTTAGCTGGGTGGTTATCGCCCACACAAAACTTTGCGTTCGCAGACGACAAGGGAAATATCGGAATTATCGCTCCCGGGATATACGCTCAGGTCCGATCGGGCGACCCTAGGTTCCTTCTCGACGGCACCGGTAAAAGCGACGTTGTTGGGACGATTGCCTTCTCCCAAGTTCCTCAATCCTACGATCCCAAGAGCGGGTTTATATTTTCAGCAAATCAAAGACCAGTTTCGAGTAACTACCCCTATTTCATCGGAGATTCGAGTAACGCATTCGACCCGGGATATCGCTCTAGGACTATCTTCGACTTCTTGAGCTCCCATAAAAAAATTACACCAGTTCAAATGAGTCAACTCCAGACCTCCTATGGCGATTTACTTGCCCGAGAGATGACTCCGCGTCTGATTTCGGCGATCCACGCCTCGATACCAAGTAGCGCATTTACGCTTACTACACCGTTGCAACGGGCCCTAAACCTAATGAATAGTTGGAACTACCAGATGAAGACCGACTCCAAAGCTGCCCCATTTTGGTGGTACTTCATCAATCAATTTTTAGATAACCTATACAACCCAATTTGGAGTGCCCACAAAGTGCCAACTTCCGTGGACTCAAACCTCAAGATCTCAATCAATAACACATCACTACTAGAAGATGCCGAAGCACTCACCCTAAATCCAAAGATTGGACCGCGCATTGGAATCGACGTATCGAATCAATCGCAGCTCAACAGATTGATGTTTGAAGCATTCCAGGGTGCAGTTCGGTCTTTGGAGAATGATTATGGCTCAAGGTTTTACGATAGGACGTGGGGATCGATACACAAAGACGAATTTGTATCCATTACCAATATTGACTCACTTTCATATGGTCCGTTTAGCGCCAGTGGAGATCCTTGGACCGTAAATGCTGCCGAAGGATCGCTACTCACAAAGGGTGGACCATCGTGGCGAATGGTGGCTCAACCGGGAAAGAACTACCAAGGGATAATTCCAGGAGGCCAAAATGGAGATGAACTCTCCAGTAATTACACCAGCCAATCTGCGCTATGGAGGTCAAACCAATACCTGAATATGACATCTGAAGGTAGCCCCAATGCTATTTGGACGCTAAGCAGCTAAGCCACCGGGAAATCCTAAAAATCCACACAAAAAAACGATATTCGAGGGATTGAAATGAACTACGACAACGTGGTAAAAGTAACGAATATGGGGCGAGGAAACTATGGCGCATTAGAGATAGGCGCAGTCACCATCGTCATATGCATCTCGAACGTCTTTGCTCCCTGGTACCTTATTTCACTGGTTGGAGTCGTCACCGCAATTTTAATAAAAAGATCTCCGACCATAAAAGTCATTCTCGCCACTATTGCCGCGACACTTTTGACCCTACTAATCAACGCTATAGGAGGAGGTAACGTGCTTGGTGTCGCAAGATTGACCTCAGCACTTGCTGGAATTGGGCCCAGTGCAATATCTTTTGTAGCAACTTTGGCTACCTCGATCTCGCTCGCACTCGTGGGAACCTTCGTTGGGACATCAGTTAGTCGCGTACTAACGGAGTTGACTTCCAAAAACGGCGGTGCAAATCCAGAGAATGCCTCTCAAGATAATTTAGGCTCTTTCACAACTAGACCCGTAGACTCTTAAACACAGAACCAAGTGAGGCATAGCGATGAAAAAACTAACGATTCTCGGATATTTAGTCCTTGGAATCTTCGCGATTATTGGCATAATCAGTATTGTACGGGTAATCACGACCCTCTTCGGAATCTTAATTGTCATTGCGGCAGTAGGTGCCATCTCTTTCTTTGCAGTTAGACGGCGAAGGGCATAGCCCACAAGATAGCCAATTTCTTCTTAAAGCTTTTTAAGCAACCCTGCCGATAGAAATAATGGCACGCTTTTGTGTAATCCGATGACAGGGAAATTAATGGAGTACCGAAGATGGCAAGAACACAGCAGTCGGAGTCGGTCGTGAACCAACACTCGCCGCTACTTGCCCGTCAACCGATCTTCGACCGTTTACTACAGGTTGTCGGCTACGAGCTTTTTTTCCGAGGCGTTCTGGATCGTAGATACATACACGAAAATGAGCAGGGCGACCTCATGACTGCCCAGCTGATGGTGGACGCATTTGTCCTCGGGATAAGTCAACTATCGGGCGACAATCTGCTTTTTCTCAATATCGATCAAAAGATTATTTCGAGTGAAGTACCGGTGGTCTTCCCACCAGAAAAGACGGTCCTAGAACTCCCATCTACTCTCTATTTCAGTCCGACGGCAATCGATAACGTTAAAAAGTTATCCCAGATGGGCTTCGCAATTGCACTTGAAGACGGCCCTACCGAACGTGACGACGAAATCTTGCGCTACGTTGACTTCGTCAAGATCGACGTCTCAAAGTACGATGAAAAGGAGATAACCAGGCGAATAGGAGTTCTTCGCCAGTACCACGTCAATACAGTTGCACTTAAAGTTGAAACTTGGGAACAGCTCGACTTTTGTGGAGATGCTGGCTTTGACCTATTTCAAGGATACGTCTTATCACGACCACAAATAATCGAAGGAAGAACCCTTTCTCCTGCGCATTTGACGAATTTAAATCTTGCAGCAGCTCTGAGCAACCCGAGTGCAACAATCGACATGTTGGTCGAGATCGTACAGCGTGACCCCGGATTAGGCTATCGAGTTCTTCAAAGTGCAAGTGAAGGTACCTTTTACGGAATGAAGAGAACCGTACGATCACTAAACGAAGCCTTAGTGCTTCTCGGGTGGCGAAGACTCCAAGCGTGGGTCACATTAATGTTAATCGTGGAGCCCACATCGACACCGGATTTCAAGATAAAGACCGCATTGATTAGAGCACGGCTATGCGAACTCATAGCGGCCAAGATCGACCCCGAGCTAAAAGATTCCGCTTATACGACTGGACTCCTCTCTAGCCTCGACCTGCTCCTTAACATCGCAATAGAGGACGTTATCAAAGATCTTCCAATCGACCAAGAGATAAAGGACGCAATACTGCGCCTTGAAGGAACTTTGGGCCACGTATTAGCCGAAGCCGAGTTTTTGCAACTTGGCATTGGACCCTCTGACGTTGGAGCCGACAGTCGAACTCTAAAAGCCATCATGGCGGCGGAGCTTCAGCAGATATATATCGAAGCCATCAATTGGGGCGAAGCTACCGCAAATTCCCTACTCAACGCAACGAGCGAATAGGGGCGCTTTGCGCCATCAAAACTCTAACTCGAGCAAAAGCTATCTCAGCCTAAGATCCAACGATGCCATTATCATAAGCGTAGATGACGGCTTGAACGCGATCTCTAACTCCTAACTTCGATAACAGATGTGAGACGTGGCTCTTAATCGTCGCCTCCGAGAGGTATAGTTCACTTGCGATCTCTGAATTAGACAGTCCGGCGGCGATGAGCTTTAAGACGTCTATCTCTCTAGCACTTAGTTCAATGTCACTTCTTTTTTCGTGATATTTTCCTAACCTACCCGAGGCCATCTCTACTACGGTACGTGTCACCTCCGGAGATAGTACTGCATCGCCGGCGTGGACCAACTTTATCGACCGTATTAACTCCTCCGGAGTCGTGTCTTTTAAGAGAAACCCACTTGCTCCCGCGCGAAGGGCGTCAACTACGTATTCATCCAATGAGAAGGTAGTAAGAATTATCACTTTAGAGTCAATGATATCCCTCGTCGCAGAGATGCCGTCACGGTGTGGCATTCGAATATCCATCAACACCACATCTGGCTTTTGAACCTTAACCATCTCGATCGCACTGAAACCATCACTCGCCTCGCCGACGACTTCGATCTCACCGTCGGCCTCCAAGATCATTCGAAATCCCGAGCGAATTAGAGGTTGGTCATCGCAGATAACCACTCGTATCATCGCTTAACCTCAGCCTTGTACGGCAACTCAACCGTCAATGTAAATCGACCAAAACGGTCGTCAGATTCCACTACTCCTCCAAAGAGCATCGCTCTTTCTCGGACTCCCTGCAGCCCCCTACCATTGCTTCCAACCTGGACATCAGGGTTAAAGTCATTCAAGGCCGAGATCTTCACTCCTTCAGAGCCATATTCGATCTTCAATGTTCCCTTCGCTGAAGAGCCGTGTTTGATGATATTTGTGACCGATTCCTGGCAGATCCTAAAGATGGTTGTTTCCAGGGCCTCAGGTAGGTCGATACGCTGTCCTAAGATACTAAGTCCAATCTCTGCCCCTGCTTCATTGGTTCGACTTACCAAAGATGCAAGGTCTGATATGGTTGGCGACGGAGTAACCGGAACTACTACGTCACTTTCCTGCCTCAGCAGACTGAGCAGCCTTCGCATCTCGCCCATTGCTTCGCGGCCAAGATTACCCACTTGATCGAGCTGGCCCGCAGCTGCTGCCTCTCTGGCCCTTATCGAGGCCGAAACACCGCCAATTTGAACCACCATCAACGAAACGTGATGGGCCACAATGTCGTGAAGATCTCGTGCGATACGAACTCGTTCTTCGGCAACCGCTCGCTGAGCTAGAAGTTCACTTTCACGTTCGGAGATCTCCGAACGTGCCTTCAACTCAGCTAAATACTTGGTGTTTGTACCAATCCAAAGTGATAATGCTGCAATTGGCAAAACGATAGGTATTTCACCTAGCAGGGCACCTAAACCAAATGGCGCTAGGTGAAAATTTGCTACGAAAAACGCCGTGGCTGTAAATACTAAAAATGATGCGCCAGCAGCCAGGAAGATATCTCGTTGGGGTGCCTTAATTGCGAATGCGACGAAGGCGAATAGGAAAGGTATTACGAAAAAGCTGTTGTGGAATGCCACACGCTCAAGTGATATAGAAAATATATTTATGCCGAGAACGAAGTAGCTCCACCGTCGAGATAGAAGAAGAGATACCGTTCCGATGATCATGAAAGTTGCCCCAGCCAACCTGAGAGCCAGTGAACTATACGGCGATAGCGAAACGAACCTTATCGACACAAAAACAGACAGAACGATTGCGAGGAGGACAAGGCCACGCGCCAGCCTTCCCTCCCCGCGTTGAGAAATTCCATTTAAGACGATCCCTCTCGAACCATCATTGACGTAGTCCGATTGATCCGTCATCTGCAAACCCTCTTTGCGCTATTGAATATCGAACTATGCATCCATCTTTATTGTACGCAGCGCACCTGCTCCAAGCGAAACCACTGACCAAATCACAAGAACCGCTACTGCAGCTAAGGTCCCTTCCGTGATCGGTGCATTCAGCGGACCTCGTCCCGAAAGGTTAAGGGAGTGCTCTGCTACCAGGGGAAATGCCTTCCTCGCACCACCCAAGTACGTAATTGATACGATCAACCTCTGCGCGAAAAGAATCCAAACAAGCAAGATACCAACCGTAATGGATCTACTCAGCGTCAAGCTTGCTATTCCAAGAGCCATAATCAAGTTGAAGACCGTAACGCCGATGGTGACCGCAAAGTTGTTCAAGTATCCCGAGGCGGTTGGGGTAGGTAGCGTTCCATGGAGAACGGAGGTTGCAAACCAAGCGACCAAAAGAGCGAGTAATACGAATGGCAAGAAGAAAAGGGCTGCTCCCGCAATACGTGCCCCGTAGATCACCATCCTGCTTCGTCCAGACGAAACTAAATCGCGAAAGACCCCAGAACTCTCATCGATAGTACCGGCCCGTGCACCGATGATGATCGAGGCAGCAGAGCCGATGAAAAGAAGAAGCGAAATTGCATTTTTAAAGTTCGAAGATCCCCCCGCAGGGCCGTGGCTCGCAGGATTGGTCAAATGCAATATCTCGAGTACGGCAAAGTAAATTACTACTACACCTACTGTCAGTAGGGATGCCGTTATTACTTGACCTTTATTTTTGCGGAGCTTTAAAATCTCTGCCCCGATCATCTTTTTGGTGTACCAAAACATTTGAATTAACCTTTCCTACCTAATACCAAGGTTGCTTGTTATGGACAAAAACTCTTCCTCAAGAGACTTCTTCAAAGGTGAAAGACGCTCCACCATGACTCCGGATCTGATCAACTCAGCGTTAGCTTGACTAGCTTTGGCTCCACTTACCAATTCGAACTTCAGGGCTTTGGGTGCTATCACTTCAACAGATCCGACCTCGGCCATGCGTGAAAGAACTTCAAGAGCTAGAGCTTCATCGTCGACCTCGACCTCTACGCTTCCAGAAAATCCACCTGATAAATCTTCCAACATTCCTTGCTTTACAATTCGACCTCGGTCAACGATGGAAATTGCATCGCAAGTCTTTTCAATCTCATCGAGAAGGTGGGAAGAGATAACGACCGTTCGCCCTTCATCAACAAAGGAGCGGATTAGGTAACGGAACTCCATAATTCCCGCCGGATCGAGGCCGTTCATCGGCTCGTCAAGGACTAATAGCTCCGGATCGTTAAGGAGGCACCTAGCGATTCCGAGCCTTTGACGCATGCCCAATGAATAAGAAGAGACCTTGCTGTTTGACCGATCAATCAATCCAACTCGCTCAAGCGATGAAGGGATCCTCGCTTCAGCCTCGGGACCTCGAACAGCAGCCGCTATTTTGAGGTTTTCGAACGCAGTCATGTACCCATGAAACCTTGGCTCCTCGATGATGGCACCTACCTTCGACAACGCCTTTGCCGAATGATCAGGTACTTTTTCACCAAGGAGATACATCTCGCCCTCAGTGGCACGAGTAAGACCTAAGAGCATTCTTATTAATGTCGTCTTGCCAGCACCATTAGGTCCCAAGTACCCGAATGCTACTCCCCGTGGAATCACGAGATCTACACCATCCACGGCGACTTTATCGCCGTACCTTTTGGTGAGTCCTACCGTTTTTACTGCATAATCACTTGCCATGTCTACAAGATACGGCGCCACATCGTGGTTTTTATAGATCGCTTGGATGATTCAAAACTCATCCCAAAGGATGATACCGAAATACCTTAGGTGAAAAGTGAGGCCGTCTGAGGTGCTAGAGCGACTCCAGCCTGCTCCTCGCATATCACAGCAGCTGCTTTTGTTAGATTTAGCAAGCACCAGAGGAGACGTTATAGATTGAATGGATTGTAAAAGCTGGTGGGAACTCTAAAGTTCCTAATTAGCTTCCAGACAGCTTTACCTTTCGAGGATCAAGAGGCAACAAAGCTGATCTCGAAGTCGCCTTCGTGCCTAAAAAACAGGTCAAATAGTCTCTATGAGAGAGTCAGTCTCAGCTCTATCTTTGCCATGAAAGTTAAATATGGTATCGTGGCGCTTCGAGTAACGGGAGAAGGCAAAGCCTGCCACGATAAGTACCGCGATGATGTAGTCGACGCTAGCCGATATTGCCTTTGGCGCCACGAACACAAAGCTCACCATGAAGGCTCCGAAGAGCAGTGACGCGATCGCTGAGAAGAGGTAAAGTACCCTGTGGGCGTGAGGCTTTCCTTCTTCGATTGTAGTTCGATGTGCCCGTCTCAGAAATATAGTTGCGGTTACCGAATCAAGGAAGAACTCAACCACAAGGAAGAACCCCGCACTTGAGAGGACAAGGGCAAAGAAGGACGAAAGAGAGTGGAAGAAGACTTGGAGCATTACGACCAAAGTCGCTGCACCAAGAGTCACATAGGTAGCGACGTTAGGTGCACCGCTCCGGTTCACCTTCGAAAGTGCGGTTGGGAGCAGCTTTTCTCTACCCATAGCGTAAAGTGCGCGGATCAATATAAATGAGGTTAGCCAAAGTCCACCAGCAGTAGATGCCAGAACAGGGATAAGGACCAGCCAAGGCTTACCCGGAACAAGTCTCGCTCCCCAGGTAGCCATTGGATTTGCAGCTCCCGAAAGAAGGTGAAGTGGCGTCTCCCCGAACATAAGGGGGTAGATGAGCGCGTAAAATCCAAGCGCAATAAAGGCACCGATAATGCCTCCGATCCCAGGATCACTCTTAGGGCGTTCTGCCTCTTCGGAGGCGTAGCTGTCAATCTCCCAGCCGTCTAGTATCGTCGCAGCAACTACAGCTGTAACGATCATTCCTCCGATAGGAAGTGGGCCAAAGTGAACCGGTACGTGTATTGCATTCCATCTAGAAATAGCGAGACCAACTATAACAGCGACAGCCACTAGTTCAATAACAAGGAAGACCTGAGTCAATCTTGCTGTAGGCCGAGCACCCTTCAACAGAGGAAAGAGGGCAAACAGAACCCAAAACAGGCTGGCACCTACCTCTTCAAGGGAGTTTGGGCGAAGACTTGGAAACAGAAGCGTGAGGGTGTAGTTTGCCGCCGGGATAATTATCGGTGGGATGGATGCGAAGTAAGCAAGAATAAGTATCCACGCTTGGAAGCGACTGGCCCTAATTCCTATTACTCGAGCCGACCAGTGATAAGATGCCCCAGCGTGAGGGAAGTGTCGATTTAGCAATCTAAATACAAATGATGCAATCACAAACGGAATTGCGATTAGCACAATAGCTAGGATGGTATAAATCCCGGAGTTTGCAGCCATGACTCCACCGGTAGCAGCTATCGAAAAAAGAGGGCCAACGCTCGACACTGAAAGTGCCACTAAATCTTTCACGGATAGGTCTTGCTTCAGCGACCCTGCCATTTAAAAGCCTTTCATGTGCAACGTAATCCGCCGCCACTGCATCTTCTCAATTGTAGCTAATTCTGCAAACTGTTTGCAATACCCTATAGAACCAAGCAGTGGTATTTGATATTCCAAAGCACCGTCGGGCAATCCAAGAGATCGAGTTGCCTCGAAGCGACCGCCCTCAGCTGGCAATGTAGTGGCAGTCCAACAAGTCTGCAGGCGAGTTGCAAGTCATTCGGCTACCGAAAAGCGACGGGATTACCGCACCTCAAGGTGAATATTCAGGGTTGCGCACGACGAATTTATCAATTTGGATACATAGTTCTCGGAGAGTCTCTGACATTTCTAATGATACGTCACCGACTCATTTGACTTGATTACGTTGAAAGCATCAAGAAATGGAGGATTTTGAAAAATTAATCAAGACATAAAAATATGCGAACACATCGCAACAATTTTTATATGTATGAACGTCGATTCGTAGTCTAGAGATCCGCAGCGTCGCACTTTGGTGCTCTAGTCAAAGGCCCTTTACTCCTATCCGATATTGATGAGGGTCTCCAAAGTATCGCTTTCTTCAAAACATGTGATAGCTTACCAAAATGAGTCAATTTTCAATTCCAGAGCCACCAATTTCGGGCAGCGAAGAGGACAGCCTCGTCGGGAGCCTCGATAGGCAGAGGCGCATCTTTGCTTGGAAGTCGAGCGACCTCACTTCTGCACAATTAAGGATGGGGATCGAATCATCGTCTATCACTATTGGGGGCCTTATCAAACACCTTGCATTGGTCGAACACGAATATTTTCGAGTTCGAATTGCCGGAAAACCTCCTAGGGAGCCATGGTCTTCTATCGATTTTGAACTTAATCCGACATGGGAGTGGCATAGCGCCGCAAACAACAGCGCTAATGAACTGCTAGAAATTTGGCACGATGCAGTCAAGGAGAGCCGCGAAATCCTTTCTGAGGTCTGCAAAAAGGGAGGAGTTGAGTCACTAGCCAAGTGGAGCTACCAAGATGGCCGCACTCCCTCTGTTCGAAGATTCCTCTTCGACCTTATAGAGGAGTACGCTCGCCACAACGGCCAACTTGATCTCATTCGCGAAATGATCGACGGTCGAGTTGGAGAAGATCCTCCTCTCGAATTTTCATTTTAAATTCGTGACAATATGGTGCTCATAACCTTAAAGTAAACAATCAGTAAACAGCCAAGTTAAGCTCTTCAACCTGGGACATTAATTTGGAGACGATTTGGACACTTCATTATTCAAAGAAATAAATTCACTAGCAGTGACAATCTCGTGGGCAAATCCGATATTCAAATTCTTTGCCGTCTATGCAGTGTTCTTGTTTGGACCATTGACCCTTTTGAGCTGGTGGTTCGCAAGGCGTGCAACGAGACCAGTACAAGCTGTGGCAGCGGCTATTTGGACTGCATTTGGCACTTTGATTACCGTGGCCCTGAACCAACTAATCGCTCATGGAGTAGGGAGATTGCGGCCTTACTATTCAATCAAGCATGTCAATCTACTCGTAGCAAAGGCTCATGACTTTTCATTCCCCTCTGATCACGCAACGACAGCAGGTGCAGTAACCGCAGGCCTTTTTATCGTCTCCGTATTGGGAAGCCGTAAAAATAGAGTCATCGCTTTCATTTCGCTAGCTCTTGCTTTAGTTATTTCATTTTCTCGAGTGTACGTTGGAGCCCATTACCCAGGCGACGTCACAGCCGGGCTTATTATCGGAGCCGCAATCGTAACATTGGGTTGGAAGCTCATTCACTTGCCACTTGAACATCTGATAGGTATGATTGCGCAGAACAGATCGCTATCACCGTTAGTTGTCGCCAACAGAGAACCGAGCCATACTCAGTCGACAAAAAATCTTTCGTAACGTTTTGAATACAAACAAGTTTTTCTAGGAGTCTGCTAAGCAATCCACGCTCACAGTGCGATATCGGGCCTATGCTATTCAAGGTCTTTGATTTTGGGTAATGTCGCCGACTAAAAGGTGGCCGATGTTCTAAGTTTTCCTGGTTTTGCCA
>JAJZFV010000039.1 GCA_021805205.1 Actinomycetes bacterium
TTTGCCTTCGGCGATGCCAACTTCTATGGTTCACGTCCGCCTGGGTTACTCAACAAACCAGTCGTCGGGTTCGGTGGCTAATTGACCCAATTTATAACAGCCAGAGCCAAAGTGAATCGATCATTTGCGACAACCAAGTGGTGAACAGGTTTAACTTAAAAATGCCAAGCCGCCGTATCCAATCTGCTCAAGAGCCCTCCGCCCTATGTTTGAGTTTGTTTAGCCCTCGAATATGGCGTCGATTTGGGGAATAACTCGACGTAAGTTGTATGACGAATCATTGACCGGTCATAATTGGTTCGGTATCGAAAGTCTTAGTTCTCTCCTTAGACTGCACACCTTGTAATTTCTTACCCTAACTAAAGCCAAACATATCAAGCAAAGTGTGTCCGACGACGCCCTGCGAAAATAGTATGCGTATCGGCCTCCTAGAAGTCAGTGGTCGATTGTTTCGCAGGCTTAGTCGCTCTAACAGGGGATCTCTTAGATCCTCCGCGGGGGTTAATTAGTGTGGCTTGGTCGGATTATCACAAGAAGTTATCGGAATCTTTAAATGAGATAAGGTCCCTACGTTAACATTTAGCGAGAGCTAAAGCGGCAATAAGGGACCTTATCGTTAGCTATTTTCTGGTGACCGAAATCTTCCACTCCGATGAGGTCTCGTCGACCATGAGCTTTATCTCATCAGCCAATGTTTGTGCCTTGATCATCTCGAGGTGTTCCTCGATAGCATGCCTCTCGCTAGCCAAAGTTATGACCGCCTCGACAGTGATTCGATCGGTGATGTTGAAGTTCTCGTCCTTTCGCATCGACTGTATCGACCTTATGAAGTCTCTAGCAGTCCCCTCGGCGATTAGTTGGGGCGTTGGCTCAATATCCAATACAACTACGGCCGAGTTGTTGAAGAGACTTCTAGAGGCCTCAGGAGAGGAGACGTCGACCGTTGCAATGTACTCTCCTTCGAGGAGTTTGGTTCCCCCGACAACCATCTGTCCCTCTTCGTCCCTGGCGAAGTCCCCGGCCTTTGCCGCATTGATGATCGACTGGGTCGATCCTCCAAGACGAGGACCTAGTAGGCGCGGTACCAGGGTTATAGTCTCGCGTGCTAGCGCGGTTGGATCGTCTACAAGTTCTACCGCTTTTACGTTGGTCTCTTGCATTATCAAGTTGATAAAGGGACGAAGGCGTTCGGAATTTTCGGTAGCAATTGTTAGCGACGCAAGTGGTAGTCGTGCACGCAGCCCCCGAGCCTTTCGTATCGAGTGCGCCTGGGAGCACGCCTCGCGCACGAGGTCCATCGCATCGACAAGGTCGTCGTTAGCTTGTGGCAGATCGAGTGTGGGCCAGTCGGTCAAGTGAACGCTACGTCCTCCTGTAAGCCCCTTATAGATGTACTCAGTCAGCATCGGCAGCATCGGTGCCGTAACTTGTGTAAGTAGCAACAGCACGCTGTGGAGGACGTTATAGGCCGCTACCTTATCGAGGTCGTTCTCCTTGCTAAATGGAGTCTCTCTCCAGAAGCGATCGCGGGAGCGGCGTATGTACCAGTTAGTAAGAGCCTCTAGAAACTCCTCTACCTCGTTTGACACTTGGAATAGGTCGTAGCTGTCGTATGCCCGCTGGCAATTTGCGATCAGACGAGCAGTCTTGGCGAGGATATATTGATCGAGGATATTTTCGCTCGTTGTTACGTACTCGCCCTTTATCTTGTCAGCGTTTCCGTAGAGGGTCAAGAAGTAGTAGGCGTTCCAAATGGGGTTTATAACTCGCTTCAGGGCATCGACGATGCTGTCGCGGTCGACTATTGCATCTTGACCTCTTAGAACTGGCGATGAAAGGAGAAACCATCGCATCGCATCGGCACCGATCTCTTCAAAGACGTCCCAAGGGTCAGGGTAGTTCTTCAGCCTCTTTGAGAGTTTTCTACCGTCTTGGCCGAGCAAGATTCCGTGCGCCATGCAGTTCTTGAAGGGCGGCTTATCGAAGAGGGCTACCCCAAGGACGTGAAGGGTATAGAACCAACCACGAGTCTGACCGATGTACTCAACGATAAAGTCAGCTGGAAAGTTCTCTTCGAAGTCGCTCTTTCGCTCGAATGGGTAGTGGAGCTGTGCATAGGGCATCGAGCCCGACTCGAACCAACAATCTAAGACGTCGGGAACCCTAACCATCTTTGACTTGCCAGTGGGGTCATCTGGGTTGGGTCGAGTTAATTCGTCGATGTAAGGTCGGTGGAGATCCTTTGGCCGTACCCCGAAGTCGGCTTCGATCTGATCCAGCGACCCATAGACATCTACCCGCGGGTAGTTTGGATCATCGCTCTTCCAGACCGGTATCGGGGCGCCCCAGAAGCGGTTTCTGGTCAAAGTCCAGTCTCTGGCTCCCTCTAACCACTTTCCGAATGAGCCATCTTTTACGTGACTAGGAGTCCAGTTGATCTTGGCGTTCTCTTCGAGAAGACGTTCTCTCATGGTCGAGACCGCAACGAACCAAGATGAGACCGCTTTGTATATCAGGGGAGTATCAGTTCTCCAGCAGTGAGGATAAGAGTGCTCGTACCTCTCAGCCTCTATGAGGAGGTCCTTTTCCTTGAGGTACTGTGTAATTGCTGGATTAGCTTCGAATACTTGCAGCCCTTCGTAGTCGACGACGGGTGCCACAAAGCGAGCTCGATCGTCGACTGGGGCAACTGTGGCTATCGAATACGATTCGCACAGCTTTTGGTCGTCTTCGCCAAAACCTGGCGCCATCTGTACGGTTCCCGTACCTTCGTCAATAGCTACAAAGTCGCCAAGCAGTACCTTGAAGGCGTTCGCCCATCCTTGGAAGTAGTTGAAGATAGGGGTGAAGGTCAGTCCTTCGAGAACACTGCCAGAGAACGAGGCGATGAGGGCTGCCTCTTCGACGAATGAGGCGTACTTGACGGTTGCGGCTGCCGCGATTACGAATGGTCGCTTTCGCTTAGGAGAGCGATAGAGGTTGTAGGTAATATCGGGTCCAACTGCGAGGGCGAGGTTAGAGGGGAGGGTCCAAGGGGTCGTTGTCCAGGCCCAAACCTCGAAGTCTTCTCTAAGGGCCTCTACTACGTGGTTGGGGTCGGCATCTATTTGGAACGCCACAGTAACTGCAGGGTCGACGCGAGGTCGGTAGGAGTCGTCCTGGCGAGTCTCGAAGTTAGACAGAGGGGTTTCGCACTCCCAGCAGTATGGCAGGACCCTAAAACCTTCGTAGACCAACCCTTTTTCATGCAGGCGGGCAAAGGCCCACATCACCGACTCCATGAAGTCGAGGTCCATCGTCTTGTAGTCGTCGTCGAAGTCGACCCATCGAGCCTGCCTAGTGACGTAGCGATACCACTCGTCGGTAGTCCTTTGTACCAAATTTCGACAATGGTCGTTGAACTTGTCGATTCCAAAGTCGATTACTTCAAGGCGCCCAGTAACTCCGAGCTCCTTCTCAGTCGCCATTTCAGCTGGTAAACCATGGCAGTCCCAGCCAAAGCGCCTTTCAACTCTTTTGCCACGCATGGTTTGATAACGGGGTATTGCATCTTTGACGAAGCCGGTGAGTAGGTGGCCGTAGTGAGGGAGGCCGTTGGCAAATGGAGGTCCATCGTAAAAGACGAACTCTTGGCTACCCTTTTCGCGGATGTCGACGGAGGCTTGGAAGGTCTGATCCTTCTCCCAGAACTCTAAGATCTCCTCTTCTATCTTGGGCAGACGGATCGAGCTCTTTTCAGATCTGTACGGCTGGCTACTCTCATCTTCATTCTCTAAAAATCCCATACATCTAAGTTAATCGCTACGAAGCTATTGCGAAGCTATGGAAGTCGTAGTAGGGCGGACCCTGTTTGCCGATGTTAAACCTTCGACGTGTATACTTTTCGGAATTATTGCGCCCTTATCCGGTGTTTAGTAGTGGCCAGCACCAAATGCGAGCTCACAGATTTCTCTGGAGTGCTCAACCAAGGTGCCAGAGTGTTGCTTCTGGGACCGAGGTGTTGGCGCGTTGGTACGACAACTATCGACGCCTTGAGATGACACAGGTCATCGATGGCGATGATAGGCGTCTGTCACTTATTGTATGTGAGAAGCAATCTTCTCACATTGGAGGCTATGTGAAGACCTACAGCAAGGAAGAGATCGAGATTCTCTCTGATGAAGAGTATGATGCCTTGAGCGAAGAGGAGTACCTCGCGTCTCAGGTTATTTTGCTGAACAGCGAACGAGATACCTACCTTACCCAAGCCGAGATGTTTAAGGAAGAGGCTGCTACCTTGGCTCGCGAATCGGAGCCTGGGGACGTCCAATTCGACGAGGAGTCGGGTGAAGGCGGAAACTCTACCATGGAACGCGAGAGAGATCTAGCGCTTCTTGCGTCGCATTTGGCGACGGTAGCAGAGATCGAAGAGTCGATTGAAAAGATCGAAAAGGGATCCTACGGAATCTGCGAGAACTGTAAGAGTGTGATCCCTCGCATTAGGATGCGTGCCCTTCCATATGCAAAACTATGCGTCCACTGCAAGAGCGGCTCTGTCACCAGGCGTTAAGGCCTGCAAATACTGAACGAGGGTCGATATGACACCAAGAAGGTACAAGCCTCAACTAGTTGGGCTTATTGTCGCGATAGTCTGGACTACGATCGACCAGATTTCAAAGTCAATTGCGCAATCGACCCTCGCAAATGGTCCGCACTTTCTCTTCGGGCACATTGGATTTGCCCTGATCTATAACTACGGCTTTGCATTCTCTCTGGCCTCTGGAAAGACGATTGTGGTCACGGTGCTCGAAGTTGCGATCTCAGCCTTCGTAGCCTACTCCCTTGCAAGAACTAAAGACCTACCGATGGCGATCGCCTACGGGTTGATCCTAGGTGGAGCTTTCGGAAATATCTTTGATCGTTTTTTCCGCCACAACCATGGGGGAGTGATCGACTTTTTCTACACTGGATTCTGGCCGACCTTTAATGTGGCTGATATCGGAGTTGTAGTAGGTCTTTTAATGATCCTTTTCATCATCCGGCGCCCTCGAAGTAGCGGCCAAGAATCTACTAGCCAAGCAGAAGAGTCGTCCAAGTAACACCTTTATTTCCACAGCCTCTAGGGTGGATACCTAACTTTTAATCTTGGAAGAGGTACCGCCATGTCAAGTGACGACACATCGTATCTAGATGGTGACGGCGAGGAAGTTATTCTCTTTGACGATGAAACAGATATAGAACCCTCCGAAGAGATCGTGATTGAGGTCCCGAACTCTATGGATCAAATCAGACTCGATCGTATCGTCTCTACCTACACCTCATCTTCGCGTTCGATTGTGGAGCATGCTATAGATCGAGGTGAGGTATCTCTAAATGGCAAGGTCGTACATCAGAAGTCGCAGCGTGTTAGCGAAGGTGATCTTATCTCTGTAAAGAGAGAGCTTTTAGTCGAGGCGATCTCCCACGAAGTACATGGCGAAGATGACATTGCCTTTGGTGTCGTCTTTGAGGACCACGATATCTTGGTCATCGATAAGCCAGCCGATCTAGTGGTACATCCCGGAGTAAAAAACGCTAGCGGCACCCTGATAAATGGAATCATTGGACGATATCCAGAGATTGCCGAAGTTGGAAATCCACTCCGACCAGGTGTGGTCCACCGCATCGACAAGGGAACTTCGGGGCTTATCGTGGTGGCGCGAAGCGAAGTCGCATACGAGTCGCTCTCGGCTCAGATGGCGCAACATTCTTCTAGGAGGCGTTACATAGCCCTAGTGGCGGGCTCGCTTACCCCAGATAGTGCAGTCATCGATGGACCGATAGCTAAATCTCTGCGCCAAATTGGATTGATGCGTATCGCGCCGAGCGGAAAACCCTCGAGGACAAAGTATCAAAAGCTTGGCGAGGGGTATTTCCGCTCTGAGCTCGTATCTATCGCCTCTTTTGAGCTAGAGACCGGAAGAACCCATCAGATCCGAGTCCACATCTCAAACTACGGATACCCCATCGTCGGAGATCACTCCTATGGCTCTAACTTTGACCTTGGAGATAGGGTATTTTTGCATGCATTTGCACTTACTCTCGACCACCCAGTAACCGGCGATCGTGTCGAGTTTCGAGCTCCGCTACCGCCCGACCTTAGAGCGCTCGAAGACGAGATGGATCAGGGATTGGTCGATTTGCTAAAGCAGTTTCACTAGAGCTAACTAGCTGTCACCGACAGCTAGCACTTCTATGCCTCTCCAAAGCCGTAGATCGGTGCCCCGTTTATTTCGGCGGAATAGTCCTTGATGTAAGGTCCATTCATGGTTACGCCAAGCCACCCGGCAGGTCCGGGCCCCGAGTCACCTTCGACGGTAGTTAGGGCACCATCGGGCCACACCTGTATTACAATCCCTGCGTGCACCGAGGTCGAGGTATTTTGAGGGCCAGTGCCGTAAAATACAACATCGCCAGCGGCGGGTTGATCTGACTCAGGGAGAACGCTGTAATTGTTTTCTATCTCGTTGTAGAGGTCACCAGTGAACCCATCGCTGGTCAGTGGGACCCCATTTTGGTTCCAAGTCCAGGCGGTGAAGAGGGCGCACCATTCTTCACAGGGTCCATAGGGGTTGCAGAAGTTTGGTTGGGTAGCAGGACCTACTTGACTCTGGGCAGAGTCGATGATCGCCTGAGAGTATTGGGTAGTTCGTTCTGTTTGATTTAGAGTCGGAATAACTGCGATAGAGTCGGGCGATAGCAGTTGATAGCCAAGACCGTCGCTAGATGGAACGACCTGAGATATTGGAGTATTAGGTATTTCTCCACCTACAGAGCCATAGAAAGTGGCATCGCCAAAGGTAAATACTCCACCGTCGTTTCCAACGATCCAGTACCCCCTATGGTCTGGTGTAGCCGCCATGCCCGCGATCGATGCATTGAGCGAGATATTTCCGAGAGAGCCATAGAAAGTGGCATCGCCAAAGGAAAAGATGCCGCCATCAGCTCCAACTAGCCAATAGCCCTTACCGTCGGAGGTGGTAGCCATGTCAACTATCGCACCATTCAGGTGCTCTCCGCCCATCGAACCGTAGAAGGTGGCATCGCCAAAGGCGAAGATTCCACCGTCGGATGCCACGAGATAGTAACCCTTCCCGTCACTTGTTGTTTTTATCGAGACCACGGGATTATTGAGTTTGATCCCGCCCATCGAACCGTAGAAGGTGGCATCGCCAAAGGCGAAGACGCCGCCGTCAGCTGCAACGAAGTAGTAACCCTTTTGATCGGGAGTGAGGGCCATGGCAACTATTGGGGCGTAAAGGCCGAGAGAGTAGGTGTCGCCGTAGTTGATTGCATTGCCATAGGTTAGAAGTTGACCTTGAGCGGTAACGAAGTAATAACCGCCGCCTTTGGTAGGTTGGGCCGCAACGATGATCGAGTGAGGCACCTCAGTTGGAGGGAGGTTGATCGAGGGTGCATCACCAAATCCGGTCAAAAGGGCGTGGCTATAGGCGGTGTTTTTGTATCGTATTGCGATCGGGCGAGGGTGTTGGTTTGGCGCTTGACCTAGCTGAACCAGCGTCAAAAGGGCAACGAATAAGGTAACTGTGACTTTTCGGATCCCAAGCATAGTGAGTAGGTCAAATTTAGGAGTGGAATTGGGGGCTATCCGTTGCCTTTTTGCCTTCAATACAAATCCTCTCTCACTTCAAATTCATGAATAAGCCATTTACACATGGACCTAATCATCTCCGTATGGGATCGTAGTCTCTCTTTATTAACGACAGGTGCGAGTGGGTCAACAAATACATCTAGCAGGTATTCTTTATTTTTTCTTTGTCGAAGGCGTATTTATTGATCTGCCGCGTTAGCCCTTTTGCAATGGATAATCTCTTAGAAATTAGATTTTTTGGCTCGCAATGAGATGAGAGTTTGAGACATCTTCATTTTGCGTTTCGGTGGAAGGTCGGATAATAAGTTGCTCAGAGGTTCGTTAAATGTAAAGAGGCGACCCATGATTGGGTCACCTCTTTGTAGATTTGATTGTCGCTCCAGGAGGCTTCTCCGAGAGCCCCTATGCGGCAGGAGCCTTCAACCCTGGATGATCTGCAAGGCGATCGAGAGCCGCTGCTTCGAGGCGACGCGCTCTGCGCGGGCCAATACCTAGTTGCTTGGCAGTTGCTTCAAGTGAGGCCGGCCGATTTCCATCGAGGCCGAAGCGCAAGATAACCACCGCACGCTCTAGTGGATCTAACTCCTCCAGAGCTTTACGCAGTTGATCTCGGGTCAGAGCTTCATCGACTTCGTCTTCGAAGGTATTCTCGCTCCCAACCACTAGATCTCCGAGGCTCGTCTCACCTTCAGGACCTACTGCTTGGTCGAGGCTCGCTACTACGCGAGCAGCATGTCGAACGTCGGCAAGTTGAGCTAGAGATAGATTTGCACTCTTTGCAATCTCTGACTCCGTTGGGTTTCTCTGATTCTCGTTTTGAAGCTCACGCGTTACGTTGTCGACCCGCCTTGACCGCTCGGCTGCCTCCATTGGTAAGCGAATAGCTTGTCCGTGGTTGTGAACAGCGCGCTGAAGGCTCTGCCGTACCCACCATGTGGCATAGGTTGAGAATTTGAATCCACGACGCCAGTCAAACTTCTCCACTGCTCGGATCAGTCCGAAGGTCCCCTCTTGAATGAGGTCGGAGAGTTCAACACCACGATCTTGATATCGTCGTGCCCAGTGAACAACCAGCCTCAAGTTGGCAGCTACCATCTCAGACTTCGCGCTCTCATCACCTGCGCGAACCCTCTTAGCCAGCTCTACCTGTTCAGCGGGGGATGGCAAAGGATGGCGAGCCAAGTCGTCTAGGAATAGACGCACTGCATCGGCGCCTTGCCCTGAAATGTTAAAGATCGCCTCGACGGTTGCCGCGTCGGATTTGCTTCTACGCTTGCGAGGAGCCTTCGCCGGTTCGACCTTGGTCTTTTCTACTTTTTTTCTTGCCGTTACGGTACTCTTCGTCATTTGGCTTTACCCTACAAGTGTTAAATGAACCTATATAATATACTACTTCAAACGGACTTTTGATCCGAAATCCACAAAAAATTTGGAAAGTGCGCATGGTTGGACCTTATTTTGTTACTCGAGCGACGAGACGTTTCAATCTCCGCTAACGAGTTGAGTCTCCGCACTTAGATGTGGGGATCCTTTTCTCATCTGCTGATCTAGCATCTCAAAGCCGGGACTAGCTTTTGAAGTTAAAGCCAAGGTGTCGCTCCTTTGTTCATATCTGCTGCTAGTCCCAAGTAACGGTTAAGTCACTTCTGTTATCGGTTATCCGGTTAGGTGTCCTCTCCTTACGTGCGCTTACTCTCTGCGAGAATTCCAAACTTCCAAATTCAAAGCGAACTGCGACGAGTTCTCAATCTCCAAAAACGCCAGAACCTCAAATCTTCAACGCCTGCGGAGTTGAGGTGGGTCTTGCGTGCCGGAACACCTTCTATTTCGCTTGGCTTATATTGTGGCAGGTAAAGTCGGAAATTGCAAGTAAAAGTCAATATGACACTTTGAAATTATCGATCTTTCCTTCGGCAGAGGTAGCTTTTCCGACACTTAGGACTCGATTGTAATGCGCTTCGCTCAGATACTCCCGACAGTTTATCCCTTGTGGATGGGGATTTTCTACCTAGTTATTGATCGCGGTTACACTAGTAATCTAGCCGGGTATGTCAACTTCGACAGTTAGTTGAAGCTCTTCGAGTTAGATCTTTAGTTCCAATGGTTACTGAGTCGAAGTTTGTGGCGTCGGCGACTCCATCACCAAGATAAAGGTGAGCTGTGAAGTTCATAGGAGTCTATGAAGCGACGAAGATAAGACTCCGATAAGGAGTAGATTCAAGTTTTAGATGTTGTAGTGGTATATCACGAGAGTCGCGATATAGATCATCCTTTGATCATGCCTCTCTGACGGGTGCGGATATCCCCGTTTTAGATTCAGAGACAGTTGTGACAGATGAACTTTCGTGAGTAGTTCTTTGAGTGGATTTAGTTGTTCCGACCCGCTCATTAGTTAGGTAAATGAGGTTAGTTATGAAGAGTTCGTATATGAAGAGAATGGCTCTTCCGATGGTACTTGTCGGTGGATCCTTAGTCACTGCGTCGTTGTATCCGTCGCTAGCATCAGCGCAGGTTCCCAATTTGCCGTCGATATCAGCTTCGACGCTGCTCACGAAAGTTCTAGGCGCCAATGCACCGATCTACTCTGGGACGATTCAGTTAGTGTCAAATACCGGTATTCCGTCGGCTGCTCTCTCGGCGGCGATTCCTAACTCTTCGAGTTCGCTGTCGACCCTGGCTATCAATGCTCTTACTGGAACTACCTCATACAACTACTGGGTCGATGGAGCTTCAAATGCCAGAGTCCAGGTTCCTCTCTCTAATGGAGAGCTAGACCTCTATGCTTCTCCAACTAGCTCTTGGTTATACGATTCGACCACAAATGTAGCTACAAAGGTGCAATCACCGACCTCTTCAACTTCGTCCGGATCCACCCGCACGGATAGCTACACTAAGTCGCCGAGTGTTACCCCGGCAACTTTAGTCTCTACCTTTCTGGACAAGCTGCCAGCGGGTACTACGGTATCGGTAGCTACCAACGCCTATATCGCGGGAGAGCCCACCTACACCCTCGTTATATCTCCAAATGATCCAAAGTCACTAATAACGTCTATAACGGTTTCGGTGGATGGTAATAACTTCGACCCACTTGGAGCAGCGATCAACACCTCCTCGGGTCAAGCTCTCTCGATCAGTTACAGCCAACTATCGTTCACGAAGCCATCGGAGTCGGTCTTCTCGTTTACTCCAAACTCGTCGATGACTCAAAAGGTGATCGCGCTTTCGGGTACCTCTTCTACCTACTCTTCGTCTATGGCTACAACCTCCACCTCCACGCAAGCTGGCTCATCATCGGTGACTCACATTGGTCAGGGCTTTTCAACGATCACAGTCCATACTGCCACTTCAGCCCCATCAGCTCAGGTACAGAAGGAGCTTTCGATGCTCGGTAAGTTCGGGACAGCGGCAACGACCTCGCTTGGGCAAGGGTATGTGTTAAGCCTCTCATTTGGCTCTATCTTTATCGCAAGTAACGGTTCTTATGCTGTGGGTGCTGTGGCTCCTTCGACCCTCCTAAGTGCGATCGCCTAAACGACAGAGTTTTCTAATGTTCGATTAGCCTCGCGGCTGTGAACTGAATAACTATTTTGCAAATGCGAGCTCACACCTTGGTGGGCTCGCCTTACTTTTGAGCTGTTTGAATGGTGGCGAAGAGTTGAACCTGATAGAGTGCCGAGGCCTCACAAAGAGCTACGGCGGAAATAATGTCGTAAATGGAATCGACCTTGAGGTTCCGGAGGGATCCGTCTTTGGATTTCTCGGACCAAATGGATCGGGTAAGACGACGACGATTCGAATGATTCTCGGCCTGATTGCTCCTTCTGCCGGCGAGATTCGAGTCTTTGGAGAGGAGATTCCAAAAAAGCTCGAGTCGGTATTACCTAAGGTCGGCGCTGTGGTTGAAGGTCCAGGACTTTACCCTTCTCTGTCGCCCCGGCGATACCTCGAGCGAATGGCTAACCACTCTCGCTACTCTCGTCCAAAAGATCAGCGGTCCCCCGATATCTCGGCCGCCTTAGCCAGAGTTGGCTTGGATAAAGTGGCAGATCGCCGATCAAAGGCTTTATCGCTTGGTATGAAGCAGAGGTTGTCACTTGCGAATGCTCTCCTCTTTCCTCGCCAGCTTCTAATCCTCGATGAACCAACTAATGGTATGGATCCTCAGGGGATAGTCGAGATGCGTGACTTGATCACTGAGCTTGCTAGTGAGGGATCGACAATCTTCATCTCCTCGCACATTCTCTTTGAGATCGAGCAACTATGTAGCCACGTAGCGGTTGTGCAACATGGTAACCTCCTCTTTCAGGGAGAGCTTGACTCGCTCCGAGCCCAGATGCCAACTCGAATCAGCGTCAAGACCTCTGATAATGAACGGGTGGCATTGTTACTGAGCGAGCAATTTGGCGCTATTGTTTCAACTGATCGCGTCGGCCAGGAGGCGGGCATAATTGAGGTTGATCCCAATCAAATCGCGCCCGAAGTGCTAGCCAAGGCAGTCGTTGGCGCCGGCTTTGAACTATATGAGCTTCACCAAGAACGCCCAACTTTGGAAGAAGCGTTCGTCTCACTCACAGGAGCTCGCAGCGATGTATATTGAGGAACTTCGTTTTATATTATTTCGCCGAAGGACCGCAATTAGCCTCTTCGTTCTTGGGGCTATATCTGTCTTATTAGGTGTAGTCGTTGCAACATTTGGTAATGGCAATGGTCGTGGCGGTGGTGGCAACCCCTTCTTGAATCAGATCTCTCACAATGGCGTCTTCCTCGGGGTCTCTGCGATTACGACCGCGCAGATCGTAATAATTCCGTTGGTGATATGTGTCGCAGCTGGAGAGGCTTTCGCCCAAGAGGCGGCCTATGGCACCTTGAGGTACCTCTTGATCTCCCCTATCTCTAGGCTTCGACTACTTGTCGTCAAAGCCCTAGCGCTCTCCACCTACGCCTTTATCGCAATTATCTTCATGGCAACCGTTGGACTCATCGTCGGAGCGATCCTCTTTCCGGTGGGAAACGTAACCACTCTCTCTGGTTCGACGGTCTCCTACCTCGATGGAGTCGTCCGCCTATATGGTGTGGCACTTGTTGAAGTGCTGTCGGTGATGTCGATAGTTGGGCTTGGCGTTATGGCGTCGACCCTGACCGACTCTGCGATCGGTGCTGCGTCGATATCATTTGGAATCGTAGTTATCTTGGAGATTTTGAATAATATTCCGCAACTGGTTCACTTCGCGCCGCTGATGCTCTCCAACTATTTCTCGGCCAGCAACGATATCTTTCGTAGCCCCATCGCCTACTCCAATGTTGTAAAAGATCTCTACGAACAGCTGGGGTGGATGGCGGTTACCTACCTGGTCTCCTGGGCTCGCCTCTCAACAAAGGACATTACGAGCTAACGCAATAGAGGGCTATTGCACCTACGCATAAGCTTGTGGCAGCTAAACCCGGTCGAGGTGGCAGACGTCACTTTCGACCGCGATTGTCCTTTCATTACGGAGATCGTTTTTTTATTGTAAGCTTTAACTAATTTAGAGTTGCCATCAAACTAAGGCAACATTGATTGACCTGCGCTTTCTTCGTTAAATTGGTATGGGAAGTTGTCTGTGGAGGTAATTATGGCCCTAGGTGAAGTTGAAGTAGTTTCTAAAGTAGGAAAGGGGCTATTCATCGGCGGTAAGTGGGTAGAGGCTACCGGTGGCAAGACCTTTGCGGTGGAAGATCCCTCTACGAGGAGTCCGCTCTGCGAAGTTGCCGACGCTTCGATCGACGATGCAATGGCCGCCCTCGATGCTGCTCACGGAGCCTTTGAGGCTTGGGCAGCGACACCTCCTCGATATCGGGCTGAGATTATTCGACGCGCATACGAGATCATCATGACTCGGAGCGATGAACTGGCTTTGATCATGACCTTGGAGATGGGAAAGCCCTTAGCAGAGGCTCGCGGTGAAGTGGCATACGCGGCTGACTTTTTCCGATGGTTCGCCGAGGAGGCGGTGCGAATCGATGGCCGCTTTTACATAGCCCCGGACGGCAACTCAAGGGTATTGACGATGAAGCAGCCTGTTGGAGTGGCCTACATGATAACTCCTTGGAACTTTCCTCTGGCGATGGCGACTAGAAAGATGGGCCCGGCCCTAGCTGCTGGTGCCACCGTCGTCCTGAAGCCTGCAGAGCAGACCCCACTTTGTTCGCTGGCTCTTGCTTCGATCCTGGAAGAGGCTGGCCTCCCGGCTGGAGTGGTAAACGTTATCACCACCAGTGACCCCGCAGGCGTATCTGAGGCTCTAATGAACGATGATCGTCTGCGCAAGGTATCCTTCACTGGATCCACAGAGGTCGGTAAGATCCTAGCTGAACGAGCAGGAAAGAGGCTACTTAGGGTATCGATGGAACTCGGTGGTAACGCTCCATTTATCGTCTTTGACGACGCAGATATCGATCTCGCGGTAGGCCAAGCGATGATCGCAAAGATGCGCAATATGGGTGAGGCCTGTACCTCGGCTAATCGGTTTTTGGTCGACTCAAAGGTGGCAAAAGAGTTCTCTGAAAAGCTCGCCGATAGAATGGCCCACCTCAACGTAGGCAGAGGTACCGAAGCCGAGACCAACGTCGGTCCCCTTATCGATCAAGCGGCGATCGACAAGGTCTCTTCCTTGGTCTCAGATGCGGTCGCAAATGGTGCTGCGATCCTAACCGGTGGTCGTGCCAACCTTGAAATTGGCTACTTCTTTGAACCAACCGTCATCGTTGGTACATCTTCCAATAGCGCCATCTCGAAGAACGAAATATTTGGCCCAGTCGCCTCGATCGTAACCTTCAATGAAGAGGCAGAGGCGATTGAACTTGCTAATGGGACCGAGTATGGCCTTGTGGCTTACGTCTTTACCAATAATCTATCTCGCGGCCTAAGGGTTATAGAGTCACTCAAGACCGGAATGGTGGGGCTCAATCAAGGTTTAGTTTCTAACGCCGCCGCTCCATTTGGTGGCGTGAAGGACTCGGGGTTCGGCCGTGAGGGTGGCTTCGAGGGTATTGAGGAGTACCTAGACCTCAAGTACATCGCGATAAACCACAGGGCCTAAGTTGAATTGGTGTGACCCGGTTGACGATGCAGTGTTGCGCTGGTCACCAATGTAAATTTGCGTTGGGCTCGGTATAACAAGCCCAACGCAATGTGGATTCAGTATAATTCAAAGGGTTCGGCTAACTGTATTTTCGTTCCTTTTTTGACTTTAAGTCTCTAACGCCGGCGTCAGTGCCCTGGCGTATACTTTCGAATCTCTATCTTCTGTTTGGTTTTGCGCTAATTTAAAGTCGGCCTCATAAAGTTAGTTGCCAAGCACCTACACGGCTAGTTTCAAAGAGCTTGAACTGAAAGTTATTTTCGTACTTTTCAAAAGACCCGATAGCTATATAAGGGTCTTAAATTCACCGATGATTTAGTGGTATCGGTTTTATTGGAGGATGGTTTAAGCCAACTTTGAATCCAAAAGAATGACTTGAGGTAGAGCCAGCTGCCGTTACTTATTCCTTTGGAAGAAGATTTTTTCCGCTGGTAAATAATGATCACCCCATCTGATACGCCCGCTACTGCTGCTCCGGTAGATCGGAGAGCGATTTTACGCCCGAGGTACAAAATTGTTCGCAAAGATACTTCGATGGTTTAATTGCGAAACCTTTGGTGATGGATAGGATGGCTTGAAAACACTATGGTTTATGAAATTTCAAATTTATCGTATCTATTCAAGGTTTAGCTGTATTTGTTGATTATTTAAACGTAGATGTATTTTATAATGTGGGTGAAATTATTTGAATTATTTATGCGTGAAATTTTATATATCGCCAAAAGACGGTCTAGATTGATCCTTCTTCACAGGGCACCTTTCAAAGCAATTTGCCAGTGCCAAGAATAGAATCTGGGAGTCGATCAGCGGTTGCTTCTTCGTCGACGGTATCGGTCGGTTAGCCTATGAACTCGCCTGATTTTTGAGGAAAATTGGTCCATGAGCTGCGGTGGTAGTGTGGGGAACGTCGAATAAGTTGGATCGTCCTGTCCTAATTTTGGAGGATTTGGGAGCGAAGATACTCAGAGTCATCGCGTGACTCTTGCCGTAATCGGCGAAGAAGCGTTCTGTATTTGTTATCTGGCTGCTATGTGAATTTGCTTTGACCACTCTATTTTTTTGGTTGTTAGTGGTGTCTTGACGGCCAGGAGGATTAGTAAATATATCTACTTTCTAGCCGAGATTGGATCAATCTAACACTGTTTTGGGTGATTGAAATGCTAGTTATAGCTAAGTGATTAGTGGCGCGCCTAGTTGGTATTTTCCGATTTAGCGATTCCCGTAGTCACTTAGATGCCCATAATCTCGCTATAGTTATCCCCCATTGATTAGGTATTCTTTGAAGTTTTTGAAAAAAAGTGGCGGAAGTGGCTTGAATTGGATTTAGTCCCGAAATAGAGTGTAACTTGTGGAAGCGCTTCCACGGAGTAATCACTCCAGGGTTATTGGTTCAGATGGGGGAACGTCGAACCTACAACTTGTGAGGCGCACTTAAAGTAAATCTCTCTATAGAGGTTGCAAAGATACGAGGGGGTGCATATGGCAGTTAACCAACGCGTCAACATCTTTGACGTTGCGAATCAGGCAGGAGTTGCCCCTTCTACCGTATCTCGGGTCCTAAATGGATCTTCGAAGGTCTCTGACTCGACACGAGCCAGAGTGCAGTTGGCGATCGAGCTACTTGACTTTCGTCCATCTCGAATAGCTAGTGGACTCTCAAAAGGTCGGGTCGCTAACGTTGCGATCATTGCTCCGTATCTCACTCGTCCAAGTGTGGTAGCTCGAGTCGATGGTGCCCTGGAGGTATTCGATAAGAGGGGCTATCAGACCGTTCTTTATTCGGCTGGAACTCCAGCTCAAGCTTCGGAGTACGTCGAGCGTTTGATGGATCGCCATGAATCCCTGGGAGTTTTGGTTATATCACTTCCCTTGACAGAGCCTCAGCTGCTTGGGTTTCGAAAGTCTGGAGTTGAGCTTTCGTTGGTTGACTCCTACGCCAGTGGTGTGGTAAATGTCCATATCGACAACGTTCGAGGTGGATGGTTGGCAGCAGATCACCTGATTAAAGTGGGCCATCGCAGGATCGGCATCGTTGGGGATATCGACAACAACTTTCATAAGTTTCGCTCCTCTCAGGAGCGAATATACGGTTTTACTAAGAGGCTACTTGAAGAGGGTATCTCCCTCGACTCTTCACTGATTCGCATCGGAAAGCACTCTCCGATCGAAGGTCGGAGAATGGCTGAGGAGTTGTTAGTCCGCAAGGCTCCGCCGACCGCTCTCTTTGCCACCTCAGACACTCACGCGATTGGAATTCTTGCGGCACTTGAAGGCCTAGGTCTTTCGGCGCCAGATGATTGTGCTGTTGTTGGTTTTGACGATCTCGAGGTAGCTCGTCTATTGGATCTTTCAACGGTTCGTCAGCCACTGGTAACTTCTGGCACTGTAGGTGCCGAGCGGCTGTGCGATCTTTTGGAGGGTAAAAGCCCTGAACCAAAGGGTCTCAAGTTAGATCTTGAGCTTGTGGCTCGGGCGAGCACGATGGGGAAAGTGGGGGTAGTACTTGGTTCGAAGTAGTTGATTGATCGTTTTTGAACAAAGTAAAAATAAATAACTGCACGAAAAAGCCTTCCGGTAATTGTGGTTTGGGATCCTAAAGACAGGAAGACTCGTTCGCAGCGATTCACACATAGATGCAAATTGCATAATAAGGAGTTTAGATGAATAGTGATAGGGTAGAGCCAAAGGCTCGGACATGGCGCCGCCGCAGTGGTAAGTACGCTGTTGCGTTGGCTACCTCATCTTTCATTCTCGCAGCTTGCGGCTCGTCGGCTTCAAGCTCGTCGTCATCGTCGGCGACTACCTCGGCATCGAGTAGTACACAGACGATCACTTGGTGGTCTAGCCCACTAGGGGCAGGTGCCGCCGATATTAGATCTAATTTGATCTCGGCCTTTGAGAAGGTTTACCCCAACATTAAGGTAAACCTGGTTTCCGCTCCAACCAATACTGACACCAACCGAGCCCAATTGACGACTCAGATCTCGGGTGGTTCGACCTCACCAGACGTCTTCATGGGTGACGTTATTTGGCCAGCACAATTTGGCGCCCACGGTTTGGCGCTGCCACTATCGAAGTACCTTCCATCTAGCTATTGGTCACAATTTGCACCAGGTTTGGTACAAGGTGCCACCTACAAGGGCCAGGTCTATGGATCTCCCATGTTTGAAGACCAAGGCTTCCTCTTCTACCGCAAGGACCTTCTACAGGCGGCAAATCTTCCGGTTCCAACCACATGGCAGCAATTGGAGCAAGAGGCAGTACAACTGGTCAAGGCGGGCAAGGTCCAAAATGGTTTTGTATGGGAAGGCAACTCCTACGAGGGTCTGACCTGTAACTTCATGGAGTACCTCGGTTCAGCTGGTGGAAACGTTGTCAACTCGGCTTACACTCAGTCAACTATCAACTCCGCTGCCGGTCAAAAGGCACTTAGCTTTATGCGATCCTTGATTACATCGGGAGCTAGTCCAGCATCTGTCACCACGATGCAGGAGCCTCAGGCTGAGTCGACCTTCGTTGCCGGTAATGCAGCATTCCTCCGCAACTGGTCTTATGCCTGGTCTGACTCTCAGACCTCTGCTGGCTCTGCGGTAGTCGGTAAGGTTGGGGTTACAACTCTTCCGACCTTCGCCGGTCAAAGTGGTACTGGTTATGCCAACATCGGTGGTTGGAATCTATATGTCAATCCTCACTCCACTCACCTAAATGCCGATCTCACCTTTATCAAGTGGATGGCTGGCACCACGGCCCAGACGATGCTCGCGGATCACTCCTTCATCCCAACCTTGCAGTCGGTGCGTCAGCAATTTGCTGCTTCTACTACCGCTCCGCCTCCGTTGCAGATCGCTGCTAAGGAGAATTTGATTCCAAGGCCGTCGGGTTCGCCCAACTACGCCGCGGTCTCTCAGGCGATCTATACCAACGTCAACTCGGCGCTAACTGGTTCATCGTCTGTCTCAGCAGCGCTATCTTCGGCAGCTAGCCAGATGAACTCTGCACTTGGCGGCGGCCTCTAAAGACCCCTATAGCGTCCTTCCGATCCGCGATCTAGTATCGCGGAGGCCTTCACCCCAGGTTTGGAAGGACGCTAAATCGTCCCCACCTTATGCGTCGTATCTCTCTAATGAATTGGTGGTTCAATGGCAGTAGTTGAAGTGGCTGATGAGCCAAAGGTTGACCCTTTAGCTAAGCAAAAGCCAAAGGCAAATAAACAGTTTCGGGATCGAAATCAAATTATGCTCGCGAGGTTGGGGTGGCGCTTTACCACGCCTGCCTTGGTTATTGTCGGTGCGATTACTATCTTTCCGGTCGTATTTTCGATCGTACTTAGCCTATCCAATGTCAACATAACTGGAAATGGCTTTCAGTTGCAAGGTTTTACCTTCAGCAACTACTCCCTCTTGATTCACTCATCCGAGTGGCGCTACTCTCTCGGATTTACAGTCTTTTACACCTTTGTTACGGTCTTTATTGAGGTTGTTCTTGGAACTGCATTTGCGGTCCTAATGGAGAAGTTGTCGAGGGGTAGAGGGCCGATGATGGCCCTATTGCTACTTCCGTGGTCGATCATTACGGTAATCTCGGCTGAACTTTGGCAATACGTCTATCAGGGTACCTATGGAGTCCTTCAATACTTGATAAATGCGGCTGGCTTCGGTAAGCCAGTCATCCTCGGTACTCCGACTCCGGCCATCATCGCCATGATGGCGGCTGATATCTGGAAGACCACCCCCTTCGTATCTGTAATCGTCCTCGCAGGGCTGGTAATGCTTCCCGGTGACGTCTTCGAGGCGGCATCGGTCGATGGCTGTTCCCCTTGGCAGTCCTTCTGGAAGATAACCTTCCCACTTCTTCGTCCGACACTTTCGATTGCGGTCCTCTTTAGGATCCTTCAAGCATTTGGCGTCTTCGACCTTCCATTCGTTCTTACAAGTGGTGGCCCTGGAACCTCGACTACATCCCTCGCAATCCTCGGCTACAAGGTCATGTTTAACAACCTTCAATTTGGTCCCGGTTCTGCGGTTGCGGTTAGCGCAACCCTCCTAGTTCTAATCGGCTGTCTGCTCTTCCTCAGGGCATTTCGTTCCCAGGTAAATGGGGGAGATCTATGAAAGTGACTCGTGTTGGTTGGAGGAGATACCTAAATGGCGTCAACTTCGGCGTCGTTGTGGTGATCCTCTTTGTGATGCTACCGATCTATTGGTTGGTGATCTCTTCCTTGAAACAGCCGGCGGCACTCGGCGCTACGCCGCCGCAGTTCTTCCCAAATCCACTCTCATTTGCAAACTATAGAGATGCATTCTCAACCTATGGATTTGGGGTCTACTTCAGAAACTCGGTAGTCGTAACTATTGCTACCACGATATTGGTTCTCTTCTTCGGTTCATTGGCGGGATATGGCCTAGGTCGACTCCCAATGAGGGGCAAAAGTGCGATCTTGATCACCTTGTTGATCATCTCGCTCTTTCCCGGTATTGCTGTTGTCCCACCCCTCTACCTTCTGGAGCGTACGATTGGGATCCTAAATAGCTATCAGGCCTTGATAGTTCCTTATACCGCCTTTAATTTGCCATTTGCAATTTGGATCCTGCGGAACTACTTCCAAGGAATTCCAAAAGAGATGGAGGAGACTGGTCGTATCGATGGGGCTTCTCCCTGGAGGATCTACTGGTCTATCGTCTTGCCCCAAGCACTTCCCGGCCTATTTACCGCGGGTGTCTTTACCTTTACTGCGGCTTGGACTGAATTCCTTATGGCGCTTACCTTTAACAACTCAAACAGCTACCGCACCATACCAGTAGGCATTGCCCTATTTGGAACACCATTCAACATTCCTTATGGAACCATCTTTGCCGCCTCGGTGGTTGCGGTTATTCCGATTGGAATCTTGGTCTTTGTATTTAGAAAGTCCGTCGTCTCTGGCCTAACTGCCGGTTCGGTAAAAGGATAACCAAATGGCTGATACAGAGATGATCTCTAGAGGCAAACCGTGGTGGAGCGGTGGGGTAATCTACCACATCTACCTCTTCTCCTTTGCTGATGGCGATGGCGATGGCCTGGGTGATCTCATTGGAGCTAAAGAGAAGTTGCAGTACCTCAAAGATTTAGGGATCGATGGGGTTTGGCTCTCCCCTTCCATGCCATCTCCAAATCGTGATTGGGGCTATGACGTCTCGGATTATCTAGATACCTCATCCAACCTCGGTGGCATGGAGGCGATGGTTGCGTTTTTAGAAGAGGCCTCTCGCCTTGATATAAAAGTCCTTTTAGATCTTGTGCCCAACCACACCAGCGATCAGCATCGCTGGTTCAAGGAGGCACTAGCAGATCCAACCTCTAAGTATCGTGACTACTACCTATTTGCCAAGGGAAGGCAAGGAGGGCTCCCCCCTAATAACTGGCTCGATAACACCGGTATGAGCGCTTGGAGTGAAGTCGAAGGAAGCGACGATTACTTTATGCATAACTACCTTGCTTCACAGCCAGATCTAAATTGGTGGAACGAGGAGGTGCACCGAGAGTTTGAGGAGATCTTAAAGTTCTGGTTCGACCGCGGTGTTGCAGGATTTCGTATCGATGTGGCTCACGGCCTATATAAGGATAAGGAGTTACGCGATAATCCTCCGCTAGATCCTTCAAATGAGAAGTTCGGCTTGGGCTTTGGATTTGAGCAACGCTATAACAAGAATCAACCTGAGGTCCACGCCATCTATCGCCGATGGCGAAAGATCGCTCAATCATACGACGACGAGCGGCTACTTCTGGGCGAGACGTGGGTCTCTTCGTTTGAGAGGTTGAGGAAGTTCTACGGCAATGGCGATGAAGGTTTTGAGTTACACCTCCCCTTTAACTTTCGTTTTACCTACTGCGACTTTTCGCCTTTGGCCATTGCCGATGTGATCAATGAAACTATTGCGATGTTGCCTAAGGGGCAAGGGGTGGCTTGGACTGGTTCGAACCATGACATCTCCCGCTTCCCAATTCGATGGTGCAAGGGAGATCCAAAGAGGGTCCGCATGGCTATGGCGCTACTGATGGTGCTTCCTGGTACCACGGTCATCTACTACGGAGATGAGCTCGGTCTATTAGATGGAGAGCTTGAGGTAGCAAAGATGCGTGACGAGATGACCGCCAAGGTGGTTGGCGCTAGATTTCAGCGCGATAGGGCTCGTATACCGATGCCGTGGAATTCTAATGTAGGGGCGGGCTTTACCAAAGAGGATGTCGATCCTTGGCTTCCACTCTACGAAGGGAACGGATTTGACGTTGAGACACAAAGTGGTGATAAATCATCTAACCTTTTGTTAATGCGTAAGTTGATCGAAGTGCGAAGGTCATCTCACTCCTATTCCGGAAGTGACTTCTCCGTAGCCTCGGTCGACTCGAATCATCTCCTATTGCGAAGCGGAGAGTGCTACTCGCTCTTCAACTTCGGCGATAGTGAAATCGTCGCCGATTTGGAGGGGGCTGGATACCTGGTCTCCTCTCTATCTGGCGATACAGTTGACGTCTCGGGTGGGGAGACGTTCTACCTACAACCAAGCGAGGCGCTCATCTTTTCCGATGGCATCTCACTAAAAGTTCGGGGGTAAGGGTTGGGTGTGTCTGGCGGTAATGAACCACTGCCAACACCTTCATGTCCTTTGCCTTCGCGCAATTTATAATTAGGGGGAATTGTGGCAACAATTGAAATGGCCAACATCAAGAAGCGCTATCCAAACGGCGCTGACGTAATCCACGACGTATCACTCTCAATCGCAGATGGAGAGTTTATGGTTCTCGTCGGCCCATCTGGATGCGGTAAGACGACACTTCTTAGAATGATCGCTGGCCTTGAAGACATTACCGGTGGCGACCTCAAGATAGGTGACCGCAGGGTAAATGAGGTGAGCCCCAAAGATCGCGACATAGCAATGGTCTTTCAGAACTACGCCCTATACCCACATATGTCGGTACGGGATAATATAGGCTTCGCATTGAAGCTTCGAAAGAGCGAACCAGGCGAGATCAAGCGAAAGGTTGAGGAGGCAGCAGAGCTCCTTGGGTTAACCCCATACCTTGACACTAAGCCACGGCAACTCTCTGGTGGCCAAAGGCAGCGCGTAGCAATGGGTCGAGCGATAGTCCGCGAACCATCGGTCTTCTTGATGGACGAACCCCTTTCAAACCTCGACGCTAAGTTGAGGGTAAAGATGCGCTCTGAGATCCTAAAGATACAGAGGAAGCTCGGGGTGGCGACGGTCTATGTCACCCACGACCAGACCGAAGCGATGACGATGGGCGATCGGGTGGCAGTTCTGAGCAAGGGGAACATCTTGCAGTGCGACACTCCGCAGAACCTATACGATCATCCAGTCGATCAATTCGTAGCCTCGTTCATCGGCTCCCCGTCGATAAATATGTACTCTGCTCAGTTGTCAGAGGGGGCAAAGACGATTCGTATTGGCGGTGAGTACGTCGAAATAACAGATGTAGTCCACATCGCACATCCGAATTTGGCGTCATATGCCGACAGTCGCATAACGGTTGGTATTCGCCCTGAGGACTTTGAATTGGTAGATAAGGGGACACAGAACTCGATCACCGCCACAGTTGAGCTAGTTGAAGCCCTCGGCTCTGAGCTCTTGGTTCACTTCAATACCGACGCCAAGGCGGTTGTAGTAGAAGGTGCCAAGGACGAAGAGGAGACAATCCTAGAAGCTAGCGGTGCCGGTGTAGCTCGAATCGAACCACGGGCAGGAGTGAAGGCCGGAGATGTGATTGGATTACGTCCAAATCCAGCTGTAATGCACTTCTTTGATGTAAATACCGAATTGGCCATCTACTAGGAGCTAAAAGACCTAGTAGTGGCGATGTCTTTAGTCGTCGATCGGTTAGCGTAGAGACCTTGTTATCGCGCTAGCCATCGGCGACCAGTCATTTAATAGGATCTCGCACTCTGATAGGTAGGATCCATTCGGGGTAGAGATAACGGTGGCGCACAGGTTCACGATCTCAAAGTTGTCTTCGATCAATTGGCTTACTCGCGCTAAGAGGTTAACTAGTGATGGAACGTCGTGAATGGTTCTCTCAAAGTCGCCCATGATAAGGCCGATGGCAGGTATGTCGTCGATGAACTTTTCAACTTCTCCTTCATAGAAGGGGAGGGTGATGTGGTTGGACGAGTCGAGGTAGGCCGATATCTCACCTTGTACCGCCATCGACATCACTGGACCGAAGAGGCGGTCGTGTACCACCTTTAGGTCAAATGGCACAGCTAATTCGTAGCTTAGGTACCCAGTCGTCTCCTCGTGAGCACGAGTCTCGATTTTGTAGCTATTCAATATCGCAGTGGTATCGCTCGCAGATAGCCAAGTCGCCTTTACCGAACCTTCGGGAGGGGCGGCCAACGCCTCCAGTGCTCCTCTGACGAGGCGATTGACCCTTTCATTGTCGACGTCGGTGACAGTAATAGCTTTAGTCTTGAGGTCATTCTTCCACTCGTAGTGCTCTGCCATTCTGGCTAAAACCGTCGCTGCCATCTCGGGAAAGTTGTAGTTGGGAACTTCGACCCCATTGGCAGTTAATTCGAACTTGAGGCCAGGAATAGCTAGAAAGTTAGCCAGTGCCGTCTTTTTATCTTCGCCGACAAACTTTGCAGCAGTAGTAGAGATGGAACGGGCCACCGCCTTAGCTACAGCTATAGCTGGGGGATCTTCCTCGGGACGATTGAGGGACTGCTCTTCGCTATATCTTTGGGTAACAGTTGGAACATAGACCACTATTACTGCGTCGACGTCCTCATCCTTCAAGAGAATTTCGAGGGCTTCGCCATATACCTCTGGCGGTACTTCGGCCCCAAATTCGATTGGATTGGATAGTCGAGAGGTCGATGACCTCTCTTCTATTAGCGCCTGGGTCTGGGGCGATAACTTAGCCATCCGAAGGCCATTTGCAACGCAGGCGTCTTGCGCTAGTGGGGCAGGGCCACCGCTATTTGAAAGAATGGCGACGGAACGACCTTTGGGCAAGGGTTGGCTAACCAGGCCCCTTCCTACTTCGAAGAGTTGTTCTAGGGAGTCGACCCTTATTACGCCGGTGTGCTCAAGGAGGGCATCTACCGCAATTTCATCTTCAACTATCTGAGGGTGGCGTCCCTTTTGCGATGGGAGCTCGACCTCGATCTCATCGACCTTAGGAAGGCTGCGGGCAACCATTGCGCCGGTATGGCCATAGCGTCTCGCCTTTACCGCCACTATCGGCTTAGTAGCAGCCACTTTGCGGGCAATTCGGGCAAATGAGCGCGGATTTCCGAAGGTCTCCAGATAGAGTAGAACTACATCTGTGGTGTCATCGTTCTCCCAGTATTGAAGGAGGTCGTTAGCCGATACGTCGGCACGGTTTCCAGTTGAGACGAAGCTCGATAGCCCGAGACCTCGTCGACGAGCCTCTTCCACTATTGCAAGTCCCAATGCACCAGAGTGTGCGACCAGGGCGGCTCTACCTTGACTAATCCCAAACGGTGCCACGGTTGCATTCATACTTACTAGGGGATGGGTGTTGGCGACCCCCATCGAAGATGGCCCAACTACCCTCATTCCGTTACGACGTGCTAGACGAACTATCTCTCGTTCATGGTATGCACCTGGATTTGATGCATCTGAGAATCCTGATGAGATGATTACGATCCCGCCCACACCCATCTCGGCGGCCTCTGAGATAAAGGCCTTAATGTCTGGTGCTGGTATTGCTACTATGGCGAGGTCGATCTCGTCGTCGATCTCGGTGATCGACTTATAGGAGCGCACCGCAGACACGTAGTTGGTGTGGGAGTTGACGGGGTAGACCGGACCAGCAAAGGAGGATTCGAGGAGGTTACGAAAAATCACATTTCCAACAGATTGTGGATCCCTCGATGCACCGACTACAGCGATCGACTTTGGCGCCAAGATCCTCCGCATCGATCGAGCAACTGCCCTCTGCTCACGGGCGTGCATACGATTTATAGACTCAATGGTGGGGTTTATGTCAAAGCGAACTCGTATAACCCCATCTTGAAATGATCGGGAGTCTTCAAATCCGGCGTCGCGAAATACCCGCAGCATCCTCATATTTTCGGGCAAAGTATCTGCAATGAAGGTTGAAATTCCAGCCTCTCGAGCAGCTTCTACCAAAAATTCGAGCATTATCGTGGCAATCCCCCGACCTTGATGAGCGTCGTCCACCAAGAATGCGACTTCAGCGCTCGAACTTCCAGGTAGGCGATCGTAACGAGCCACCGCGATGATGTCGTCGCCCAGTAGAGCTACGAGGGCCATTCGGTCGTCGTAGTCTACGTTTACGAAACGAGAGAGCATCGGAGGCGAGAGCCTTGGAAGGGGGGTAAAGAAGCGAAAGTAGATAGTCTCGGGTGACAGTCGCGAGTGGAGCGCTTCGATTCTAGGTGCATCTGAGGGCTTGATGGGCCTGATTGCAACTGTGTGGCCGTCGGAGAGGATGGTGTCGGTCTCCCACTTACTGGGGTAGATGATTTGAGGTGCTTCGTTTGTTTGGCTATCTTCTAACTGCGTCATCGAACGCCCTCTCTATATGGATACGAATGTCTAACGCTGAAACCAACGACTCATATCCCATCTAAGACGATTTTGCTGGGATTTAGTAGGGGAGAAAGTGACTTTATTGAAGAGCGGGATACCCTGGCCCATCTTTTCAATGGGATATCAGCGATCCCTCTAACTATATCTGTGACTCTATTAAATAATTGTCATGATAATTCATATGGCATCAACTGGTTAGCCCGACCTTGTACTACGAAAAATATTCCTAAGTCGATCTAGGTCCAGTAATTCATCCTTTGTTATCAGCCTCTAAATCATACGATTTTTATCGGTCAATATCCTCATTTAGATATATTTGCAAATTCAAGGATCGAATTTTACTGATCAAGTTGATTCTAACAAATGTACTTTTCTAATTTGTAGACAAATGCCCACCGCTTAACTGTTGAATTACCTCATTAGGCAGTCGCGCTGTAATACGAATTTACACTTGCCATGGTGAATCCTGGATGATCCACCCTTAATGTGAGAATACTGACCAAAATATAAATGGGAGGATTTTTCATGAAGGGTAAGAAGCACACACCTGAACAAGTCATTCAAAAGCTTGCCGAGGGTGACAGATTGTTAAACG
>JAJZFV010000045.1 GCA_021805205.1 Actinomycetes bacterium
TCCACATGTACACTATAATGTACACGCGGAGGTGTGATATGAAAATTATGTCGATGTCGGAGTCCAGAGCCAACTACGCGGCAACCTTGGATTCGGTAATTAATGATCAAGAAGAGGTAGTCATCACTCGGCCGGGAGGCGAGAATGTTGTGTTACTTCCTCAGCGGGAGTACGAATCCATGAAGGAGACCCTCTATCTAATGGCCACTCCGGCGAACCGCCAACGGATTTCGCGTTCGATAGAACAGCTGAACGACAAAAATGGCCAAATGCATGATCTCCTTGACCCTGACGCGGTATGAAGGTCATCTTCTCCGATGACGGCTGGGATGATTACCTATATTGGCAGTCCCAAGACCGAAAGATCCTCTTGCGAATAAACCAACTCATCGAAGATATTTCGCGAAACGAGAATAGCGGAATCGGAAAGCCCGAGCCATTACTACACGAGTGGGCAGGGTGGTGGTCTCGCCGAATAACGCAGGAGCATCGTCTGGTTTACCGCATCGGAGCTGATGGCATCGAGATTGCCGTTTGCAGATTCCATTACGGCGGGTAATACTGGAATTGGAATTACTCATCTGTCATCAACGGAGCAGGATCACTACCATCACATTTAATTGCCAGTCGCCTTATAGATTCTGGCGCCTGGGAATGGTAGCCAGAGGAGAACTATGGTGGGTCGATTTCGGTGAGCCTATAGGTTCAGAGCCTGGATATCGACGGCCAGTCGTTGTCGTGTCCTCCGATCGCTTTAACCGTGCACGCATTGCGACGGTAGTAGTATCTGCGATTACAAGCAATTTAAGTTTGGCGGACGCTCCTGGTAACCTCCTTGTAGATTCTTTCACTACAGGGCTTGACCGAGACTCGGTGATCAACGTAACTCAAACCCTGGTTATTGATCGATCGAGACTGGTGAAATGTTTAGGTATGTTGGACCGTTCCACCGTGACGCGTGTGGACGAAGGTTTACGTCTGCTGTTAGATCTCTAACTTTGCTGGTCTACGAGCAGTTGCGAAGTATAAAGTTGCTGATCTTTAGCAATTTATAATGATGTTTGATTGGTCTTACGGGCAATTTTTATGAAGATTTTAATGGCCCAATTGACTTTCATGTGGGTGAACTCGCCCTCTCATAGGGAAGTTTGAGATCAATTGGTCCACAAGAAAGTATCACAAACGCTAGGATTGCCTCAGCAGAATGAAGTCGATAACATCAAGCAATGATCGATCGGATCTTGATGGTCAATCTTTAAACTCGGCCGTTTATAAACGTCCATTAACAAAAGAACCTTAGAATTGTGGCGGAGACAAGGGTAATAGAGTTCCGCTGAACAATTCAGCCGGACGGTGTTTTTTTGCGACCGAACTGAGATCAGGCATGCATTTACGCAAGACGGTTGAACTTAATCGGTCTTGGGGCTTACACGGGACACAATTGGTCAATAACCTAATAGGAGGCAAAGCAATTATCCATCCTGGCACTCTGAGTTGCCTTCAACAATCAAGATTGGCCCTCCCCATATTGAAGCGCCCATTGTCTTGTCGAAATCAGGGCATCAGGCTTCGAGTTGGTGACGTTCACCAGCTCTAAAAGAGCGGAGGATTACTATCTCGATTTGCTGAATTTATCGATGGTACTCGCAAGTGTTCCTACTATGGTCATAATTAGAATTCACCTAAACGGTGAAAGCATGTTTTATAAAAATATGGTTCGAAGAAGATGACCTAAAGAGGTTGTGCGAGGAGCCGGATTTCCGTCTACGTCGCTTTGGAGCCGATCTTGTCAAGGCTTTCCGATGGAGAGTCTTGCTAATTGTGGCGGCTTCGAACGAAAACGACCTCCGGATGTTGAAGTCGTTCCACTTCGAGAAATCGCTCCATTTAGAGAAGTTGATCGGTTCTCTGGAAGGATTCCATTCGATACGAATCAATGATCAATGGAGACTTCTATTACGGTTGGAGACCGAAGACAACGAGAGGTTCATCGTCATCCATGGAGTCGTCGATTACCACTGAATAACAATTAGTGAATTAATGGAGGACGTAACGATGAGCGCATTACGTATCCCCGCCGAGATTTTTGAGGTGGGCGAGTACCTGCGTGACGAGCTGGAGGAGCGCGGCTGGACGATCAGCGAGTTCGCAGAGATTATCTGTCGAACAATCCAGACTGTATCGGAGATCCTGAACGGGAAGAAGGAGATTACAGTCGATACGGCGAATTCTATAGCTGCTGTATTTGGTACAACCCCCGAGCTCTGGTTGAACCTGCAGAATAACGTTAAGATTCACAAGGTGCGAAATTCCAAGAAGGAATAGATCCGCCTTGTGGAGCGTCGGGCCCGCCTAAATGGTTTAATTCCAGTCTCGAAAGCGAAGGCGAGAGGCTGGTTGGGGGATGCCGTCGACATTGATCATCTCGAGATAGCTAAGTGCCAATCGCTCGAGCTGAGGAGCCTAGAAGAAAAGCCAAAGTTCGCCATCGCCGCCCGACGCTCTAACTCGAATGAAGCGATAATACCAGAGCAGGTCGCTTGGCTTGCGCACGTCCGGTTCGTCGCCAGTACTACCGAATCTGCTTTCCTTTTCGATATCGCGGCATTGAGTACTCTTGCGTCTGAACTACCGAGGCGTACATCGATTGGTCCGACATCGCTTCATCAACTTCCTAAATGGTTCGCCGAGTGTGGTGTAATCGTGGTCTTCTCCGAGGGGCTAACCGGAGGTAGACTCGCCGGTGCGGTCACCTTCCTTGCAAACGGGCGACCAATTATCGCCCTGACCACGCTTGGAGATCGTTTCGATAGCCTTATTTTTACGCTTTTACACGAAATAGCTCATCTAACATTGCTACACATCAATCCAGACAGTCAGTCGATCGTTGATATCGACGTGATTGGGGATAACTCGGATCCTATCGAACAAGCGGCCGATTCCCAGGCAATGAAGTGGCTGTTTCCGAGTGGGTTTGACTTTGAACTGAGCTCGTTGAAGGCAATACGCCGTTCCGCTGAATCCCTTGGCCTTCACCCAAGTCTTATCTTTGGTCAGATCCAGCGACGCAGCGGTGATTGGAAAAGGTATCGGTCCCATATCCCGAAGGTGCGGCCGGACCTGTCCGAAGCCGGGTTAATGGTATGACTCGTGATAAGCGGGTGCGCATGATGGTTCGAAGGCTCTTCTACGGGGTTTTGTCGCAATGTGCATTCGCTTACTACATTCAAAAGGCCTAAGTGAATTCGTTGTCTAAAGTAGCTAAGCCGCAAATCTGCCACTCGACCACTGCATCAAAGTGCATGGGGAGGATGTGTCACTCGCTTCAATCTACATCCACCTTATTGAGGAGTGGGCCAGTTACGACGGCTACGCCGTTACCATCGGCCAAACAATTGACGTCTTCACTGGTCGCTGACAATTGAGTCTGTATCACGGGTGAGTTAGTACCTTCCAATCATCGTCGCCCAAGTGTCAATCACGGCGATCATTATTTGGTAAAGTCGCCCGAGAGTTGGAGGCGACAGGGGAGTCTGGACCATTGGCCCAAAAAACGCTCGTCTCTTACCTTGATGCTCTTGAACGCCTAGTGGTGATCGAAAATCAGCCAGCGTGGTAAGCCACATCTTTGTTCGCGTACGGTGCTTAGTAATTCGCCTAAGCGTCAAATCGTTGACCCATCACTTGCGGTGGCGACATTGGGAGCTACTTCCGAGAGATTAGTTCGGGATTTAGAGTTGCTCGGATTGTTGTTTGAGTCTTCAGTCGTCCGTGACTTGCGCGTATTCTCGCAGCCCCTAGATAGCGAGGTATTTCATTTCTGGGACAAGGGGGCAAGAAGTCGACGCAATTATGCAGTTGCCTGATGGACGACCTCTCCGATCTCTCCGATCTAATCTCTGCGCAAGAAGTCGACGCAATTACGCAGTTGCCTGATGGGCGTTGGGCTGTATTCGAAGTAAAGCTTGGCGCTCGGCGCATCGATGAAGCTGCAGTTTCTATATTGAGGTTTGTGGTAAAGACTGATATCGATAAAACATGTGAACCGACCATGCTAGAAGTGATCAAGCCCGGAGGCTATAGCTACATGAGGCAGGATGGGGTGGCAGTAATTGCTCTGGCTGCATTGGACCCATAGCTAGTCGTGCTATCGCAGTAGTCGTCGCAGACAGTTTCGGAGTATTTGAAATTTAGATTGAAGTTTAATCACGATGTGCGGTACACGAGGTCCCTAGCTCTTTGGGTGTGATGGGGGTTGAGATTCGTGCCCAAGTGAGGGTTAAATTGTGCAGTTGAGACGCCCCTTCGTAATGGTTTGAAACTCCCCAACAGGCCCACAACGTTGGACAAATCGAGTTACGAGCCAAACGGCCTAAAACTGTAGGCGGTAACAGCACAATTCCAAACTACGAAGGTGGATTGCGGGTAGGTGCAGAGACTTTCGAATCAGTATCAAAGGTACCAACTATTCATACGAATAGTTCGGTTGGAAATGTATTAGAAGGGACCCGAAAGAAGGTGCCTTAGATTGTAGGGAAGTGACAACTTCTTTGGCGGGATCCGCTCGTGACATTGATGCAATCTCACTCTTCCGTAATCTATGGACCGCCTCGCCGAAATCTTTGGACCATGATTCCACAATCTTTGGACCAGTGCGACGGAATCGATGGTTTGTGACTTTACGCTCATTGGATTAGGCCCTCGAGATTGATAACTCGATGAGTGAACCTCGAATCCTGAACTCAAGGTAAATTTACGCCTTGAGTTCAACAAGCGTGACATTCTTTCTGCCAACACTCCAGGTTGACTTTACGGTGTCTACTTGAAACCGCCCAAATATCTTCTAATAGCGCCAATGCTAGGTGAGTGGCCAAGGTGGCGCCATGGAAGCGAGGTAAGGTCTCCGGTGGGGCCAACTGCTCCATCCGTAAGGGTAGTGAGGACCCATTAGTTTGGGTTTTCGATAACTGGTATTACTGGTTATACTAATTTCTATGAAGATAGCCGTCTCAATTCCAGATGAGTTGTTTCAAAGGGCTGAGGCTGCAGCCAAACGAGAAGGACTGAGTCGATCCGGACTCTATTCCCGTGCTCTGGCTTCATACCTAGCTGCCGAAGGGGATCCAGACGATGATCCAGTTACCTCCAAATTAAATGAAATGGCCGATGTCATCAACGGAGCAGGATCGCTACCATCACATTTAATTGCCAGTCGCCTTATAGATTCTGGCGCATGGGAATGGTAGCCAGAGGAGAACTATGGTGGGTCGATTTCGGTGAGCCTATAGGTTCAGAGCCTGGATATCGACGGCCAGTCGTTATCGTGTCCTCCGATCGCTTTAACCGTTCACGTATTGCGATGGTAGTAGTAGCTGCGATTACAAGCAATCTAAGGTTAGCGGCCGCTCCTGGTAGCTTCCTTGTAGATTCTGCCACTACAGGGCTTGACCGAGACTCGGTGATCAACGTAACTCAAACCCTGGTTATTGATCGATCGAGACTGGTGAAATGTTTAGGTATGTTGGACCGTTCCAACATGACACGCGTGGACGAAAGTTTACGTTTGCTGTTCGATCTTTAGTTTTGATGGTCCACCAGCAGTTGTGATTTACAAAGTTGTTTTTAAACGCGCAAGGGTTCGGCGAATCGGTAACTCCGGTGTGATGTTGCATCGCCGAAAAGGGTGGATGGGTTATCGTTTCCACGGGCGTCGCCTCGAGGGTGGGCCGACTTGGCCAGCGGATTTCAGAAGTGAAACAAAAAGAATTTGCTGTGTTCTCCATTAGAGTGCACGGTTAGATAGACCTAGACCTTTGGCACCCACGCGTTTACGATCACGTTTTGAGCGATAGATTTAGGATCGTGTTCCGTGGTTTTTAGATCGAGTGCACGGCCCCCTATTGGTGATCCACCCCCTACGTGAGTCGACATCGTCGATCTTATATGCTTGTCGCCATTGCGGCCTTTTTCCGAAAGTGGCTAGTTGCGTAAAATTCTCTGCACTTTGAAGATCCTCGT
>JAJZFV010000014.1 GCA_021805205.1 Actinomycetes bacterium
ATAGCGGTCGGCAATCTCCTTGGCGCATTTGGCTCTCTTTTGGCAGGGCTTTCGGATCGTCTAGGCCGAGCGAATTTAGTGGTGGCTGGTCTTTTGGTAACAGGGCTGGCGACCCTCTTTGTAATCCCGCAGATGACTTCGAAGTGGCCCTTTATCATTACCACGTTCTTAGTTGGGATAGTCGAGGGAATTGCCCTGGTTGCAACTCCTGCGTTGATTCGTGACTTCTCTCCCCAGACCGGTAGAGCTACCGCGATGGGACTTTGGACAACAGGGCCTGTCCTTGGTAGCCTCGTTGTGTCGATGGTGGGATCTGCAACTATAAATGCCAATACCCAGTGGCAGACCGAGTATCGCATCTGCGGTGTCGTAGGTCTAGTCATCTTTGTGGTAGCTCTGTTTGGGCTACGGGAGTTGTCTCCAAGCTTGCGGGACCAATTGATGGTCTCATTGAAGGATCGAGTTCTAATTGAGGCGCGGGCCAAAGGCATCGATATCGCGGCTAGCCTGCGCAATCCTTGGAAGCAGATGATGAAGGCAGACATCATCATCTCGGCGATCGCTGTTTCGATCATGCTTCTTATCTACTACACCGCAGTTGGATTTGGAACGGTTCTTCTAACCACGGTCTTTGGTTTTTCTTTGAAGGACGCTAATGGAATTGGTAACTGGCAGTGGGGAGCCAACGCCATTGGCTTAATTTTGGTCGGCATCATCTCGGATAAGGTCCGAGTCCGTAAGCCCTTCATGGTTTTGGGAGCCCTAGGTGGCGCAATAGTAACCGTCGTATTTCTAGGACGTCTCGGCCACCACACAAGCTACTACGAAGTCGCTCTGCTCCTAGCGCTGGTCTCGCTCTTTCTTGCAGTCGCATATGCCCCGTGGATGGCGAGCTTTACCGAGACTGTCGAGGCTCATAATCCGGCACTTACGGCAACTGGATTGGCGATTTGGGGATGGATCTTGCGGATCATCGTCTTCATTGCTTTTATGGTTTTGCCACAGGTAGTCAACTCTGCTAATCCTCTGGTTAGCTATGGTGCAACCGTTCAAAAATATGCAACTCAGGATGCTACTCAGTTGGCCTTTGCCAAGGCCAATGGACCACTAATAAACTTTGCAACAACTCACGGAGCGCTTATTAAGTTTGCCGAGACCCATCCCCAAGTTATTGCCACAGCCACAAAGTACGCAACCCAACTTGGAGATGCCCAAAAGTTTGCGGCGGAGCTGAAGGTTATTGAAGCAAATCCGGCGTTATTTACGCAACTTGCCTCGTATCCTTCCACATCGGCGATTCCACCAGCACTGCTTGCCCAAGCGGTTCAAGCCGCTGGAGGGGGCGCCACCGGCCAGGCGATATTGGCAACTATTGCAGAGAATCAAAGTGCTATTTCCTCTGTTATCGCAGTAGCCCCAGAGCTAACATCACTTGCACCGTATGCAACACAGCTATCTCAGATCTCTGCAAATTCTCAATACTTCGCACAACTGCAGGCGGATGCTCCTCAGTTGGCATCGCTGCAAAAGGTGGCCCCTGAGCTTGCATTTCTACAAGCTCACGCTGGCGCAGTGATTCAAGCCTCCAAAGAGTCACCATCGCAATGGCAGACTTGGTATTGGATATGCGTAGGAGCCTGTCTCCTCTTTATCCTCAGCGTTCCAATGATGAGAGGTAGATGGAGCCCCTCTAAGGCCAAGAGTGATGAGCTTGCTCACGAAGCGATGGTTCAAGAAGAGATGAAGAAGCTGACCTTGGTTTAGGCCAGCATCCAACACAGAGAGATGGTCAAAGCAAGGCCGATAGTTGTCAGATAGAGGGCAGCTATCGGCCTTGTTGCTTTCATTGCTAACGCCATATGGTTCGACTTTTAGTTTTTTTGTCACAGTCTCACATGGATGAAATTAATCGCACCAAAAGAACCTGACTTGATTAAGCTGAACTGTTTTAAAACAAACCCCGAAAAGATGTGGATACGAGCCCTGATGAAGAGATAACGGAAACGCTTGACTCAATTTTCGCCAGCGCGTTTGAGAGAATGACCACGCTCGCCTCATGAATCTCAACGGTCCAAGATTAAGCGATTGCAGCTGCACCGGACGCCAAAGGCTACCCGCTAGTCGGATTCGATAAAGGAGTTTTCTCCTCCGGTGATGCGCTCTACCTAGAATCTGGGAACAACCTCAAACTCGTTTAAACCATTGACTCAGTTGCACCTGTGGCGGTATCAGGATAGCAGAGATAAATTTGCCTCAATGGCAAATTGCGCTAGAGCCTCTCAAACACCATGACACTCTAAAGGTCGCAAAATAGTGCTTCATTGGAGTGGCCTTTTGGTTGGAACCATAAGTTCGTTGTCCAATTGTTGCGTTTGTTAGAAACGATTGCAAATTCCCTAATGCACATCCCAATATTGGGCTTCTAGACCCCGCTATATGCCATGAAGCCACCATCGACAGGGATCGTTATGCCTGTAATAAAGCCAGATAATTCTTCGTCGAGGAGCCACAGCAAAGTACCGAGGAGTTCATTTGGATCTCCAAAACGGGCCATTGGCGTCTTTGCAATGATCTTATTTGATCGCTCGGTAAGTGATCCGTCTTCTTTAGTTAGAAGGTGACGATTTTGAGTGGTTAGAAAGAACCCCGGTGCAATTGCGTTTACTCGAATGTTTGTCTTGGCGAGGTAGACCGCGAGCCAAGAGGTGAAGTTATTGATACCGGCCTTAGAAGCTGAGTAAGCCGGAACCTTGGTGAGTGGTGAAAAGGCACTCATCGAAGAGATATTTATGATCGTAGCTCCTGGGTGGCCAATCATTCCCTTTGCAAATATCTGCGAGGCGCCAATCGTTCCAGCTAGATTCAGCTCTAAAACACTACTGAATGCAGCCATGTCGAGGTCGAAGAATGACCTTTCGACTTGATCTTGTGCTAAATCAAAGACTTCATCGGTGGTGATTGCATTGGCAAGGTTCCCACCTGCACCATTTATCAGAATCTCACACGCGCCAAAGCGATCTACTATCGTCCCTTGAGCATTGACGATACTTTCTGTCTCTGTAACATCACAGGGTAGGGCAATTGCTATTCCACCGGCGTCGATAATGTCTTGAGCAACCTTTTCGCCAGATTCCTTAGTCCTATTCAATATCGCAACTTTTACGCCTTGACGCCCAAGCTCCCTTGCCATGGCACTTGAAAGAACTCCGCTTCCACCTGTTATCGCTGCGCTTCGACCGCGCAGGTTTTCAAAGATCGGTATCAATTTTTATCCCTTCGAGTTTTGTTCGGCTGTTGATGTGCGTGGGGCTTTTTGTCTGGTCTAACTAAATCTAAACTAAGAACTTGCTATCGCGGTTTGCTAAAGTTCTTAGCGCAGCATTCGTGGTAAAATCACGACACCTTCAAAGTCCTTATTTGATGAGTGGCAATCTCATCGTTTTTGATAATCATCGGAGGCTTCGTGGAACTTCGAAGATATCGCCCTAGCAATTTTCGTTGGGGACGTTATCTCGGCTTTCGCTGAATGAAATTCCAGAAGTTATTAGCTAGTAGATCGGCTACGTCTGCCTCGACGTCGTCTGCCGTGATGGCCCAATCATTTTCGAATAACTTGAGGTACTGAGCCGTGAGAACTTTAGCGATGATTTGTCGTGAGTGGCTCCACTTATAGATCAACTGCTCAAGGACCCTAGCGTCGGAGTGTTGGGGGATAAAACTGGTACCTAGGAGTTCAAATCGGATCGTAGTTATCTCTTCTATGAGAGATGGGGTATTTAGAAACCACCAACAGCCAAATATCATAAGATTTGAAAATTTCCTAGCGACTACAGTCAAACGGTGCTGATCTTCCCGCGATAGAAGTGTGACTAGAAAGCGATTATTAGGGTTCCTTCTGCAGATCGCCTCTATCGCGCTGATGTCGGTGCTTGCCACTGAGTCACCGGCGAGTCTCAGATCGGGGTTTATTTGACGCTTGGTACCCGCCATAATCGCAACCGTGAGGTTGAATTTACGGGCGATAGGAAGAATTACTTCGTCCAAGATTATTGTTCTGGATTCTTGGTTTGGGTATGAAAAGCTACTCGGGAGCGAGGCAGCTAGGTATACAGGATCGATTCGCTTTATCCAAGCTGTTATAAATCGGGAGAGTTCAGTTACGGTCTCGCCCCGACTTTTTTCGCAGGTGATATCGCTATCGACCTCATACCCCCTTGCTCGGAGCTTGCTAGCTGTATTTGGACAGTCGTTCAAGATGGGATCGAGGCGAAGAGCACTATGAAATCGGCGGTCGCTGGTCAGCGAACCGCTGCTATCATCGATCCACTTGGCAGCCTCGATCTCATCGATGGGGTCGTTGGTCATTACGACATCGGTTACTTTTGAAAGGCCAAAGGAAAGATCGACCATCTCAGTTTTCGACTTGCCTTCGAAGAATTCACGAAAGTCCGAAAGCTTTCCGTTCTTGGTGTTGAGGCCTAATTGCTTTAGGGTGGTGACGACTCCGCGAGTCGCTTCGCTCAAAGGACGTTGGTCGACGAAGAGGCGCTGCCAAATGAATTGCGCCTGTTCGGCACTTTCAAGACCCCAAAACTTCTCCTTTTCTACTCGATTTTTGAGGAATGCCTCGGCGATTAGGTAGTGGTAGTTGAGTAGGTCGTCTACCCCCGAGGACATGAGTTGGCCGAAAGCTGGGGGGTAAAGATGAGTATGGACGTCTGTGATCGCAGTATTTTTTACAGCTTGAGTGATGGTTTCCTCTAGCTGGCTCCCATCACTTATGAATTGTCCCATCAGACCCCCTGAAATGTGCGAGATCGTCTATCTAATTTGATAAAAGCGAACTTGGTTCCATTATATGCACACGATAACAAAATGTGCGAAGAGTGTGTAAAGAAAGGGTTAAGGCAAGATAAACATCTTGCTGAGTTGTCGTACGGTTTGGAAAGCTTGAAAAATGCTACCTCAAAAGGAATTTTATAATATTCATCTCAAACCTCTCCTGGTGAAAGCTGGATGATGAGGCGTGCATCGCAGTTGCAGGATCTGGCGGGGTAATACCTGTCCAGCGGATATAAGTCCTGCTACAGAGTGTATTTTAAATTTTATTGAAAGAATGTTTACGTGTGCATGAACTTTGACCTACAATCAACAGTGATGATCTTGTTGAGTGGATGAATTTGACTGGGTCAATGGATATGTCGTTGCATCGCGGGGTAAAACGAGCGGTGTGTGACCTATGAAGAAAGGGGTAGTAGGTTGCTTTATCCTGTAAATTCCGAGACGAGAGCGTTACTAGATTTGGGCGGTGTCTGGAACTTTGAGCTTGGCTCCTTTGAGGAGTACGACCAAGAGCTTTTGCAAGTACCTCTAAGCGGAGGAAACCTTATGGCGGTTCCAGCGTCGTATAACGACCTCGGAGTCGTTGAGTCGATCAGAGGCCACGTGGGGTGGGTTCGCTATGAAACCAACTTTGTCGTTCCATCGGCCCTAGTAGATGACCGCGTTGTTCTACGTTTTGGTTCTGTTACCCACTACGGCAAGATCTACATAAATGGGTCTTTTGTGGGCGAGCACGTAGGTGGCTTTACCCGATTTGAGTTCGAGATCAATCAATTTATCCATCGCGGACAGAACCGGTTGACGGTGGTCGTAAACAACGTGGTTGACGACTCGACCCTTCCAGTGGGAACGCTCAATGTGACCCAAGGTGCCAGCGGAAAAAAAGATCGCAAAGAATAGCCCCAACTTTGACTTTTTCAACTACGCGGGGATACATCGACCGGTAAAGATCTATACCACCCCAAAAAGCTATATCTCAGATATCGAAGTTGTAACTAGCGTCTCCAAGAGCAACGGTATCGTCGATTTGAGGTTCAGACTCGCAACTGAATCATCGTCTTCTTCGATAGAGACTACCTGTCGTATTTTGGACCAGAGTGGCCAGCTTGTTGCAGAATGTTGTTCGAGCGATGATCACGTTATGTTGACGATACCTAATGTTCAGCTTTGGGAGCCAAAGGCTGCCTACCTCTACCGACTCGAAGTTGAATTAGCGAATGACGGTACATGTGTTGACCAATATGCGATGGACTTTGGCGTTCGCACGATCGAAGTTAGGGATGCCAAGTTTCTAATAAGCGGAAAGCCGTTTTACTTCAAAGGCTTTGGTAAGCACGAAGATTCAGCCGTACACGGCCGTGGTTTCGACGAGGCATTAAACCTCCTCGACTTCAATCTAATGAAGTGGTTGGGCGCCAACTCATTTAGAACCGCCCACTACCCCTACTCTGAAGAGCTGATGATGCTAGCGGACCGTGAAGGGGTCGTGGTAATCGATGAGACTCCAGCAGTAGGTCTGCACCTCAACTTCGCAGCAGCCCTCTTTGGGGCTAAAGAACACCGAAATACCTGGGAACACATACGAACCTTTGATAACCACAAGAGGGTAATTGAAGAGTTGATCGACCGTGATAAGAATCATCCCTCGGTCGTAATGTGGTCTATCGCAAATGAACCAGCATCAGAGGAGAAGGGTGCGCACGACTACTTTGCTCCCTTGGTGCAACTAGCAAAAGATCTAGATCCTCAACATCGCCCGGTAACGATCGTGACACATCAGTGGGCGACCCCAGGAATATGTGAAGTCTCGGAATTAATCGACGTCATCGCGCTAAATCGTTACTACGGATGGTACGTAGATAGCGGTGACCTTGAAACTGCGGGAGAACACCTCTTTGAAGAGTTGTCTAAGTGGCAAGAGCTATATCCGCAAAAGCCGATCATCATCACCGAATACGGTGCAGATACCGTAGCTGGGCTACACGACGTCGATCCAGTGATGTTCACCGAGGAGTTTCAGAGACTCTTCTTGCGCACCTATCATCAGGTATTTGATAAGTGCTCATCGGTAGTGGGCGAGCAGGTTTGGAACTTTGCCGACTTCAACACCTCTCAGGGAGTGCTGCGAGTACAGGGCAATAAGAAGGGGGTGTTCACCAGAGATAGAAAGCCGAAGGCGGCCGCTCACGAGTTGCGTGCTCGTTGGCAGACCCTCCCTAATTACTTCTATAAGTGATCGGTATCGCTTAGTTATTTCCGCAACAAACGTGCGCCACCTTTATTCTCTATCCAATTTGGAAGTGATAACAAAAAAGGTGCGAGGCGGATAGGCGCACCTCCTTGGTTCCAACGACGATTGGTCCACCATCTCCCCTTTGGTCGAATAGATACTTCGACTAAAGCAATCTTTAATATTCAAATTCCAACTTCTTCAAAATGTCAACCTCGAAAAGCCACCTCAGAAGTTCACTGAGATGGGCCTCGGGTAAAGACCAAAAAAGGAAAATTATCAAACTGTGGGGGTTTACGATGACAATACAACATGATTCGAGTGCGGGTACCGAGGTAGTTACCTCTCAACAAGTGAGCGATGCTCCCCAAGATAAAGAAGGGACAACTGGAGTTGTCCAGCGAATCTTCAAGTTCACAACCGACTCATTTGGCCCCTTGATTCCGCTCTTTGCGGGTTCTGCCACAATTAAGGCCCTCCTTGCGATCCTGCTAAAGTTTCACGCCATCGACCCTAAGGGTGGAACGTATTTAATTTTGGCGGCGGCGGGGAATGCCATCTTCTACTTCCTGCCGATCTTTCTAGGTTTTACCGCGGCAAAGGCGCTAAATGCCAACACCTTTATCGGTGCTGCGATTGGAGCATCCCTTCTTGAGCCTAACTTTACCTCGCTGCTGCTTCACGGTTCGAGGACAAGCTTTATTGGAATTCCAGTTATCCTGGCCAATTACTCCTCTACAATCCTCCCGATCTTCTTTGCGATTCCACTCTTTGCCTTAGTTGAGCGGCAGTTGAATCGCTTTGTCCCGAAGGATCTAAAGCTGTTCTTGGTACCGATGATCTCGCTGATGATCTTCGTACCTCTTGCAGCGATCGTGGTTGGACCATTCGGAACCTATGCAGGAAAGCTAGTTAGCGATGTAATATCTGCGCTCTTCCGCGCAAATGGCCTAATTGCCGGTGGTGTTTTGGGAGCCGCATGGACCTTCCTCACCATCGTAGGACTGCACATTGCCTTGATTCCGATCGTGATAGTTGACCTAGCTAAAGGTGGCGATCCACTTCTCGCGACTGCATCTGCGGGCGTCTTTGCCCAGATCGGATTTGCATTGGGAATGTTGGTCCGCGCTAGAAATAGCGAGCTTAGGTCTCTCGCTGGTGCGAGCATAGTCCCAGGTGTCCTCTCTGGCGAGACCCGACCGATCCTCTATGGCCTCTTTCTCCCCTTCTACAAGAGGACCTTCCTCTACGTTGCACTTTCGGGCGCTGCAGGTGGCGCCATAGCAGGTGCAGCTGGAGTAAAGATGGTCTCCCTAGCTTTCCCTAGCTTCCTTTCGATTCCCCTCTTTGCCCCAATGGTCCCTTACATCATCGGTATGGCGGTGGCACTGGTTGGTACCTTCGCCCTGACCTTGATCTTTGGTTACGAAAAGTCACCGAAGAAGGCGATCTAGTATTTGCTGCACTTCCCAGATTGAAGTTGTACCTTGCCCCTAGCCAGCTTCGCCTTGCCGGGGGTTTGAGAAAATAAAAGAAAAAATAAGAAGGGGGTGCTGAGTATGTCTTACTTATCGCCCCCTTTCTTGTCTATTTTCAACTCTGATGCAATCAGTTAGCGATGCTTCGCTTGGGGTTTAGCTGCGGTTCAATCTGATGAGACGTGGTCGATACGGTTCTCGCTAACGTCGTAAAGTTATCGATCACACTGCGAATATGGTATCTAAATATCAAGTTTGTCCTTGTAAAATGGTAGGCTAACAAAAATATTTGATAGTCTTTGCACACGTTGCATAGAACTTTCCCCGCCACATTCAGTTCTAAAGTCGCTAGCGAGGAACTCGTTTTTCGGGTTAGAAGGTTAGGTGTAAAAATTAGCGTCACGATAAAAGATATTGCGCGACTACTAGATGTCTCGCACACAACTGTTTCTCGGGCATTGAACGATAGCCCCCTCATAAGCGAAGCGACAAAGAAGAGGATCGTCGATACCGCAAAGATGCTCAACTACGTTCCGAACTATTCGGCTCGTAGTTTGGTTCAGAATCGCTCCTATAACATTGGCCTCTTCTTTGCCACCCTCGGAGGTTCTACCTCTGCTGACTTCTTCTACGAGACGGTCCATGGGGTAGCTGGCGTCATAGATCAGTGCTACAACCTCGTCGTAAATGGTCTTGATCAATTTGACGACTTTGATTGGGTTGATAGTCGCCGTTTTGATGGAGTTATTTTGGTTTCTCAGAGCGAACGCGACGATCAGTTCGTCTACTACATGCAAGAGCGAAAGATTCCGCTCGTGGTGCTCAACCGAAAGATAGCACTTGAGTCGCTCGTAAACATCCTCTCCGACGATAGGGGAGGGGCGAAGGCTGCAGTCAACTACCTGATCGAAAATGGGCATAAAGAGGTGGCTCTCATCGGCGGAGTTCCGGGGTTCCAGGCGACCTCAGAACGCCGTGAAGGTTACTTTGAAGCATTGATGGAGAATGGTATTTCGATCAGGGGCTCCCTCATGGAAGATGGCGACTTTACCATGGAGAGCGGCCGACGTGCAATGCTGAAGCTTCTAGAAGTTACTACTCCGCCCTCTTCGGTATTTGCGATGAACGACGAGATGGCGATCGGTGCCATGGCGGCGATCGCCTCATCGGGCTTTAGCATTCCAGAGGACTTCTCGATCGTCGGCTTTGACGACAGTCGGTTCTCCGCTTATTTTACTCCTTCTCTTACTACGGTAAGAAGATCGATAGGCGAGGTAGCCTCCCGCGGGGCTAAGGCATTGTTAGATCTCGTCGACGGGACCACCATCGCCCCTGGAAGGGTATTTGTGGAGACGAAGTTGATCCCTCGGGAGTCAGTCCGCCATATCTAAGCTTTGGAGCGACGAGTCAGAAAAGTACTAGGTAGAAAAAGCCTCTAACAAATCCGACATATTCGTCGTAAAATAGCGACGATTATTGTAAACGGGCCTTATGAGACGTAGCTTTAGAGGCGCTGATCCGCCAGAGAGCTGCTCGATCTTGAAGTGGGCAAATTGTTTTTTAATGAACGCCAGGTATAAGTCCGATACCTATGAGAGTCGATACCGCGGTTACTTGATCTGCCCGCCTATATTTGTGGCCACGAAATCGGTAAATTGCAGGGACTGATTGGCTAGGGCAATGTAGGACAAGATGGTCGTGTGGCACTAGCTTCTTAGAGTTTCATTTATATTGCATTGGTAGTCTTCGAAGGTTGAGGTTTGATCCTCGGTTTGTAACTTCTACGGATCTTGTGGTCCATCCGAAGTGGCGAACGGATAAGTTGAGGTTTGTCAATGTTCAAAAAGATCGCATTTGTTTGTCTGGGTAATATCTGTCGTTCGCCAACGGCTGAGGCGATTACTCGTCGGCGCTTGGCCGAGCGTGGGGTGGCACTTGAGGTAGAGAGCTTCGGTACCGGCTCATGGCACGTTGGTGGAGACGCTGATCCCCAAGCGCTGCGAGCCCTCAATCGAGCTGGATATAGCCATAGAGGTCACAACGCCCGTCAAATTACAGACCGCGTAGTGGTTGATGGAGTGCTATACGTTGCTCTGGATTACTCCAACTATCGCGATCTATCCCGCTTTAGCTCTCTCTTGGAGCACCCCGAGCAATTGACGATGTTAAGGTACTTTGACCCTGAGTTGTCGCAGCTACCCAAAGAGCCTTCGAACAAATTCGATGTCGCCGACCCCTACTATAAGGATGACGCCTTCTACGACGAGACATTGAGGGTGATTGAGCGCTGTATCGATGGACTTATCGACTTTGCGCTTAGCTAGCTAAAATTTTCTTGGTGTCAGCTCTGCCGTATAAATAAGTCGTCTCTGCTCAGGCAGGAGATGATTTTTTGATACTTGACTCTCTGACCACTAGGTCTGGTGTAAAGCGAATCTCGTGGTGTCTGTGGCCTGAATCGCTCAGCTCTTCGAGGAGTAGCCGGGCCGCGGCATAGCCTAGATCGTACTGCGGTTGGTGGACAGAGGTAAGTGCTGGTGACACTAGCGACGAAAATGTTATGTCGTCGTAGCCTACGAGTGCTACCCGAGATAAAAGATCGGAGCCACTGCTTGCAAGTCCCCGCATTACACCAATTGCTAGTAGATCATTGGCACACATGATGGCGCTAATCGATGGATCTATGTTGAGTAGTTCAAGTGAGATCTCTTCGCCAGCGGCTATCGAAAGCGAAGGAACTTCTAGATCGATCACCTCGATCCAATCTGTAGCGTGAGGCGATCTTTGCCCCTTTAGAGCTACGTCGACCCCTGCCCGCCGGTCACGACATTGGCGAATTGACATTGGACCATTGACGAAGAGAATCTTTCTGTGGCCATCCTCTACGAGGTGTGATATAGCTATCGATCCACCCTTGACGTCATCAACCGTTACCGAACACAGTTCTCCCGAGTTAGCCTCACGATCTACCAGTACAACTGGGGTACCGCGATCGTGAAAGTCGATTATCTGGTCTAAATCATCGTTACTCGGGGTAATCAAAACTCCTTCTACCTGGTGTTCTTCGAGGTGGCGTAGGTACATTGCTTCGCGATCGCTGCTGCCATCGGTAGAGCAGGCAATTAGAAGATATCCCTCTTGACGAAGTGCATCTTCGGCGCCCCGAATCATTTCAGTGAAGAAGGGGTTTGAGGAATCTAAGATGACAATTCCTACCGCCTTTGACCCGCCACCGCGTAGTTGACGAGCAGCGATGTTGCGAACAAACCCCGTCACCTCTATTGCTTTGAGGACTCTATTTCGGGTGGCTGGAGCGACCCTTTCCGGGTCGTTTAACACATTCGAGACTGTGCCAAGGGATACCTTCGCTTTTTTGGCTACGTCGCGAATGGTGGCCTTCTTGCCATCTTTGGTTGGATGAGTGCCGGTGCCGGAGTTGTCTCCGTCGGCGCCACTATCTCCAGCCATCTTCCCTCCATGAGTTGAAACGTTTTTATTATTCTGCCTACTAAGTACGATAGCAACGAATGGAGGCGTGAAGTTTGGAGTCCTTCACTTTTTTCTTCGTGGTTGGTATCTTAATGCGCATATTCGCCTCTGAAGTGGACTTATATCCAAAATAAATGAATTTTAAAGCAGGTGTCACCGAAGTTTTGATGTCTGTGGGCCTCGATTATTTTACATTTATTTAGCGATTGGCTTGATTCGCGTTAATATTCCCGTTACACTATCGATAAGTTTTTGAAACGTTTCAATAACTCAATAACTCAATCTCTGGGTTGGGGGGTGAGGGCATGGCCCTCAAATTACTTGGAAATCTTCGGGGGAAATTCTTTGAGTAGTGAAACTGATCCTGTCGTATCTCTTTCGGGAGCAAAAAAGTACTTCGGTGCGGTACATGCCCTTGAAGATGGACGAATTGACTTATACGCCGGCGAGGCTCATGCGCTAGTCGGAGAGAATGGCGCCGGTAAGTCGACGTTGGTAAAGATCTTTGCTGGCCTACATCGCCCAGATGCTGGACGCCTATGTATCGAGGGCAAAGAGGTGGTCTTCAATTCACCTCGCGACGCAATCCAATCTGGAGTCGCTGTCATCTATCAAGAACCAACGCTCTTTCCTGATCTCACTGTGGCAGAGAATATCTTTATGGATCGCCAACCTCAAAGGAGTTTTCATAGGATCGACTACCGCGGCATGAATCAAGCGGCACGCGCCATCTTTGCTCGCCTTGAGGTAGACCTCGATCCAACCCGATTGGCTCTCGGACTTTCGATTGCAGAACAACAGATCGTAGAGATTGCAAAATCCCTCTCCCTTGAAGCTCGAGTTATCGTGATGGATGAGCCAACGGCCGCCCTCTCTTCGGTCGAGGTAGATCGTCTCTTTAGGGTGGCACAGACACTAAAGAGCTCTGGAGTTGCGATTCTCTTTATCTCTCATCGCCTCGATGAGGTCTTTACTCTTTGTGAAAGGGTGACCGTTATGCGAGATGGTCGCTTTGTGCAGGCTGCCTTTACCACCGAGACCGATGAGGACTCTTTGGTTAGGGCGATGGTTGGAAGGGACGTCGAGAGACGATCGGATCAAGTTCGAGGTGTCGATCTAAAGCCACTTCTAGAGGTAGAGCACCTCACATTGGAGGGCCTCTTCGCAGATATATCGTTTTCCGTGGCAGCAGGTGAAGTAGTTGCTCTGTCGGGGCTGGTTGGCGCAGGCAGAAGTGAAGTTGCTACTGCAATATTTGGAGTAAGGCGCTACGACTATGGAAAGGTAAAGGTCGGTGGCAAGCCAATTAAGCGTGGGTCGCCCTCGGCTGCAATGGCGGCTGGTATCGGCCTAGTTCCAGAGGATCGTCGTCTTCAGGGGCTTGTAATGGAGCAGTCGATCGCCCGCAATATTGCCATGGGTTCGTTTAAGAGCCTAAGGCGCAAAGGGCTGATCAGATCGATCACCGAGACTCGCTTTGCTGCAGATTGGTCGGTGAAGCTGCAAATCAAGTACGGCAACTTAGCCAACTCGGTTTCGACCCTTTCCGGAGGCAACCAGCAAAAGGTGGTCCTGGCTAAGTGGATGTCGCGCTCACCCAAGGTCTTGATCGTCGATGAACCGACTCGGGGAATCGATATTGGAACCAAGGCTGAGGTTCACAGATTGATCTTGGAGTTGGCAAAGAGCGGGGTAGCGGTATTGGTCATCTCATCTGAACTTCCTGAGGTGCTCAACTTGGCCGATCGTATTCTGGTTATGCGCGAAGGGCGTCTCGTTGGGGAGTTTGACCATAGCGAGGCGACAGAAGAGGCGATCATCGCGGCCGCGACCCTCTCGAAGGAGGTAAAGGCGGCATGACGCTGTTGGAGCAAAACTCTCAAAACAACTCTGCAAGGACTGGATCATCTCCCACCGGTGTACCTGGTGGTGCATCTAAATTTACCTCACTTGTCTTTAGGGCGCGAGAATTTGGTATCTTCGGGATACTTATCGTCTTTGTACTTCTGACGACGGCGGTAAAGCCGCGGTTCTTGGCAGCGCAAAATATTAAGTTCATCCTCATCGACACCACCATCTTTGCGCTCTTAGCCCTAGGTGAGACGATGGTAGTCATCTCTAAGAACGTCGATCTTTCGATTGGGTCGATCCTTGGTATCTCGGCCTTCGTCTCATCCAACCTCTATCAGCAATTTCACCACATCTCAATAGTGATCGTCTTTGGGGTCGGAATCGGAATTGGCCTAGCTTTAGGGGTAGTAAATGGAGTGCTTATCGCATTCGGGAGGGTCCCTAGCCTCGTTGTGACATTGGCATCGCTTTATATAATCAGAGGCCTTGACGTCCTTATTGTAGGTGGACGCCAGGTAGTTGCCTCGTCGCTCCCTTCGAACTTCATATCGGTCACCTCAGCATCCTTTGGGGCAATTCCGGTGATCTCGATCGTCGTCGCGATCATCGTCGTTGGAGGGGCCTATTATCTCAAGAACTATCGATCGGGGCGGGACCTATATGCGATTGGCTCAAGTGAGCAGGCAGCAGCCTTGGTCGGTATTCCAATTGCCAAAAGGATCTTTACCGCCTTTGCAATCTCGGGTGCCATCGCGGGATTAGCTGGTGTTATCTGGGCCTCCTACTACGGAACTATCGATTCGACTGCTGGTACTGGATATGAATTTACGGTGGTTACCGCTGTAGTGGTTGGAGGGGTAGCCATCGTCGGCGGTAGTGGAAGTGCCATAGGTGCTGCAATTGGGGCACTTCTACTAAACACCATCAACTCTTCGCTATATGTCCTGGGAGTCTCGGCCTTTTGGGATCAGGCGATAAGTGGCCTGCTTCTTATCTTGGCAATTGCATTGGATCGCGGACTTGGCCTTTATGTAGCCAAGTCTTTACGCAAGAGGAGTTCTCGTGTTGCAAGCTGAAACGTTTGAACTAAAGGATGACCTTCACCCCGAATCTGGCAAGAATCACCTCGACATCCGAAGTTTCCTGCGGTGGGAGAGTGGACTCGGGATTGTCCTTGTCGCCTCGCTCGTGATTGGAACCCTTGCCTCGTCACAATTTCTTTCCTCGGCTAACTTCTTTAACATTGGCCTTTCAGTTGGCGACATCGCGATTATGGCGCTGCCACTTACGCTGATCGTAATTTCAGGTGAGATTGACCTCTCAGTGGCGTCAACCCTCGGACTCTCCTCCTCGCTTCTTGGATACCTCTGGATCCATGGATGGCCGATTCAATTGATTCTTCCGGTTGTCCTTGTGGTGGGGGCGCTTCTCGGATTTATAAACGGCTTTTTGGTAACAAAATTGGGGCTGCCGTCCCTAGCGGTAACCATCGGAACGCTCACGCTCTATCGTGGGATTGCGTTGATATTGCTAGGTTCCAATATCGTCTCCAATTTTCCGGCGAGCTATACAACTATTGGGGTGACGCCGATACCTGGGACCCCTCTTCCTTGGTCGGTTGGGATCTTCTTAGTCTTGGCCCTTATATTCGGAGTGGTCGCCCACTTTACGCCCCTTGGCCGCTCCATCTTTGCGATTGGCTCAAATGCTGAGGCCGCTGCCTACTCTGGCATCAAGGTCAAGCAGATAAAGATGCGCCTGTACATTCTCTCCGGAGTCATCTGCTCACTGGCGGGAATCCTCTTTACCTTTCGACTGGCAACTGCAGAGTACGACAATGCCACTGGTCTGGAGCTAAATGCGGTCTCTATCGTCTTGTTGGCCGGAGTTTCGATCTTTGGCGGCCGGGGTACGATTTTAGGAGTAGTCCTTGCCGCAGCCACGGTTGGTGCTATTGGAAATGCTCTTCTTCTCGCAAACTTTCCACAGCAGGCGATGGGGCTGATCTTTGGCGGCCTCCTGCTGATAAGCGTCTTTGTTCCAAATGCGCGCGAACTTGCCTTGCGTTTCAAGGGCCAATTGAGTAAGGGCCGCCTTGTTGGAAGTCATAGAGGTTAGCAAAGTTGGTCGCCACAACTTGCGAAGCGCGCTATGGGTACTGCTTCCAAGGTGGATAGCGAAGGTTTTTAGCCCAATTCAAAGCAGGGCTAGATGATTTGAGTGAGGGTGGCCGCTTCAACTAGCGGCGGGGCTGCCATGCTAGGCGGAAGAGGCCACCCTCTAAAAAAGTAGGAGGTGAAGGGGGAAGAGAGAAGTTTTAGTCACAGCCCAGTAGGTGTGTGACATTGGGAAATTTTGGTGATTTCCTCATGTGATGGGGGAAGATATTATGCAAGGAAAATCAATGTTCTCAAAGAGAAAGACAACTACGGCGCTACTTTTGGGCGCCTCATCGGTTGCATTAGTTGCCTGTGGCACTACCGTTTCGTCTTCGACGACTACGACCGCAGCATCGACGGCGACGACCCAGGCCGCAACTTCCGGCGGAGCTATTAAGACCGGATTGAAGGTATTTGTAATACCGAAGGTCCTCGGTAACTCCTATTTCACAACCGCCGATTCGGTTCAATCTGGTGGTGCATTAGCAGCGCTACAGTCGCTTGGCGAAGTTGGCACTGAGACCAGCGGAACTGCCTCTACGCCGTCGTCGCAGCTTCCTGTTATTCAGAGCGCAATCACTCAGGGTGCGAACGCCCTTGTTATCTCGGCGACAGATCCAACCGCCCTCTGCCCCACGCTGAATCAGGCTATGGCAAAGGGGATCACGGTCGTAACCTACGATAGCGATGCACCAACCTGTCGTGACCTCTTTGTCAACCAAGCTAGTACAGCACAGATTGGAACGAGCGAAGTCGATCTTTTGGCAAAGCAGATTAACGCGACCGGTGACATCGCAATCGTCTCGGCTACTGCATCGGCGACAAATCAGAATGCGTGGATCGGTTACATGAAGCAGGAGCTAACTAAGTATCCAAATATGCATCTAGTCTCAATCGTCTACGGTAACGACGACCCAGCGACTGCAACTGCGGTTACTCAGGGCCTTCTTCAGCAGTACCCGAACCTAAAGGGAATCATCTCTCCAACAACAGTTGGAATAGCAGCAGCTGCAGCGCTACTTGATACTCCTCAATACCGTGGCAAGATTGCTCTAACGGGTCTTGCTACCCCAAACGAGATGAAGAAGTACGTTGCTGATGGCACTGTGACCTCCTTTGAGTTGTGGAATCCAGCTAACTTAGGCTACTTAGCCGGATATGCAGCAGCTGAATTGGCAAGCAAGGCGATTACGAATGCACCTGGTCAGACATTTACAGCTGGCAAGTTGGGCAAGTACACCATCGCCTCGGACCATTCGATCTTGTTGGGTGCCCCTTACGTCTTCGACAAGAGCAATATCAACAACTTCAACTTCTAAATTCCCCATCGAGTGACGGGGCGCCACCCCTTAAATAGCGCCCCGCCACCCCAGGCGACGGAGGTCGTTTTGCAACGAGTTCTATTCCATCTGAGAATCAATCCTAAAAAGATCGACGAGTATAAGGCGCACCACCGAGAGGTTTGGCCCGAGATGCGTGATGCCCTGTCTAAGGCAGGGTGGCGCAACTACTCACTATTTCTAACCGACGACGGCCTCCTCACGGGATATCTCGAGTGTGAAGACTTTGCTAGCTGTTTAGCTGAGATGGCATCGACGGAGGTAAATACTAAGTGGCAGGAGATGATGGCCCCGTACTTCCTCGAGATCGATGGTGCTCCAGACGGTGCGATGGTGGCAGTGGAAGAGGTATTTCACCTCGATTGAATGAACTTTGGTGGAAAATTTTTGAAAGTGAGAGAGTAAATGATCGATCTAAGTGCGGTAAAGGCAACGCTAAAGAGGCAACAAATCGAGACCCCCTCTTGGGCCTATGGCAACTCCGGTACTCGATTTAAAGTATTTCCGCAAATGGGAGTTGCGCGTGACCCGTTTGAAAAGGTTGAAGATGCGGCGACGGTGCACCGCTTTACAGGTGTTGCGCCTTCGGTGGCTCTTCACATCCCTTGGGATAAGACCGACGACTACTCCAAGCTCGCCAAACACGCCAGCGAGCTTGGTATCAAGATCGGTGCAATCAACCCCAACGTCTTTCAAGACGTCGACTATCGACTTGGTTCGGTATGCAACCCGGACCCAAAAGTTAGACGCAAGGCGATCGATCATCTTCTTGAATGCGTAGACATCGCACATGAAACCAATTCGTTTGCGCTTTCGCTCTGGTTTGCCGATGGTACAAACTATCCCGGTCAAGATTCGATTAGGGGGCGTCAAGAACGCCTGGCTGAGGCTTTGGCTACCACCTATAGCCACATGAGTAAAGAGCTGACGATGCTGATTGAGTATAAGCTCTATGAACCCTCCTTCTATACCATGGACCTTCCCGATTGGGGGACGTCACTCATTCACTGCATGGCCCTGGGCGAGCAGGCAAAGGTGCTGGTCGATACAGGTCACCACGCCCTTGCTACCAATATCGAATTTCTAGTCTCTTCGTTAATTAGGGTTCAACGACTAGGCGGCTTTCACTTTAACTCACGCTTCTACGGTGATGACGACCTAATGGTTGGTAGTGCCGATCCTTATCAGTTATTTCGAATAATGTTTGAGATCGTTGATGCTGACGCAGTGACTCCAGAGGGTGGCGTTGCTTTCATGCTTGATCAGTGTCACAACATCGAACCAAAGGTCCAAGCCGAGATTCGATCGGTTATGAATGTGCAAGAGGCTACGGCCAAGGCCCTGCTAGTTGATCGTGAGGAGTTGGCAAAGGCCCAACTTGCCGGTGAGGTACTTGAAGCAAATGCAATCTTCCAAGAGGCCTTCAATACCGACGTGCGAGGGTTACTCGGTGACGTACGTGTCGAGATGGGGCTAGATCCAGATCCAATCGCTGCCTACAAGGCTTCGGGTTATCAGAAGAAGATCGAAGAAGGGCGTATCGGTGGAACTCAAGCAGGGTGGGGTGCATAAGGTGGCAACATCTTTTTCGTATACTCCGCCGAAGGCGGTCAATGAACTTCTCGAGAGGGCTAATCGCCTCGGAAGTGATCCCAAAAATACTAACTACGCCGGCGGCAATGCATCTGCCAAGGCACTTGTGGTAGATCCATCGAATGGCCAAGAGGTTGAAGTGATGTGGGTCAAGGGTTCCGGAGGCGACTTAGGGACCCTAAAGTTCGGTGGTCTCGCAGCTCTCAAGGTAGAGCAACTACGCGCTTTGCAGGGAGTCTATCGCGGCGTCGAATATGAAGATGAGATGGTGGCTGCCTTCGACTTTTGTGCTTTTGGGCAAGGAGGGGCTGCACCATCTATCGATACAGCTATGCATGGTTTAGTGGAGGCCTCCCACGTCGATCACCTCCACCCTGACTCAGGAATAGCAATCGCGACGGCAGCAAATGGGCGAGAGCTTACTGAAAAGATCTTTGGTGATCGGGTAAAGTTTGTCGAGTGGCGCCGCCCTGGCTTTGAATTAGGGCGAGAGATAGCAAGGGTTGCAAAGGAGAATCCCAACGCAATCGGTGTGATCTTGGGAGGCCACGGAATAACTGCTTGGGGTGCAACTTCAAAGGAGTGCGAGCAAAATAGCCTCGAGATCATCGAGGCGGCGGCGCAATATATTCGAGAGAACTCTCGAGTCGATGTATTTGGCAAGGTAGACCCGAAGTTTGCCCCTCTCGATTCATCTTCGAGGCGGCTTCGAGCAGCCACCCTAGCTCCGATCATTAGGGGACTAGCATCTACGGACAATAAGGTTGTGGGCCATTATAAGGACGACGACGTAGTCTTGGACTTTCTCTCCCGCGAGGGGCACCATTCGGTAGCGATGCGTGGTACTAGCTGTCCAGATCACTTTCTTCGAACCAAGGTACGCCCTTTAATTCTAGATACGCCAGCCGATGCCCTTCTAGAGGTTGTCGTAGCGCGCTTGAAGGAGCTGCACCAAGAGTATCGCGCAGAGTACAGTGCCTACTACAGCCGTTATGCAACTGAGGATTCTCCTGCGATGCGTGGCGCCGACCCCACGATCTTTTTGGTCCCTGGTATAGGAATGTTCTCGTTTGGGAAGGACAGTCAGACCGCAAGGGTGGCTGGAGAGTTCTATATAAATGCCATTAACGTCATGACCGGGGCCGAGGCGATCTCTACCTATAGCCCAATCGATGAGGCTGAAAAGTTCAGGATCGAATATTGGCAGCTAGAAGAAGATAAGCTCAAGCGGATGCCGAAGGCCAAGCCTTTGAGTGGCAAGGTTGCACTAGTGACCGGGGGAGGTTCTGGCATTGGAGCGGCTACCGGAAGGCGGCTAGCCGCCGAAGGTGCACACGTAGTTGTGAGTGATCTAGATCCGAATAGCGCGCTGGAAGTTGCCTCTTCGATCGGCAGTAGCGATAGTGCCATTGGAGTTGGAATGAACGTGGCCGAGAGCTCCAGTATCGATGCAGCGATGGTAGAGGCGACCCTCTGCTATCTCGGCTTCGATATCTTGGTAAATAATGCGGGCCTCTCAATCTCTAAGTCGCTATTTGAGACGACCGAAGATGATTGGGATCGACAGAGTGACGTTATGGCTAAGGGATCGTTCCTCATGTCAAAGGCGGTAGCCAAAGTCATGGTTGATCAAGGAATAGGTGGTGACATTGTCTACGTGGTCTCTAAGAACGCCGTCTTTGCTGGGCCTAACAACGTCGCCTATGGAGCGACTAAGGCAAATCAATCTCATCAGGTGAGGCTTCTAGCCGCAGAACTTGGACAATTTGGGATTCGCGTAAATGGAGTCAATCCCGATGGCGTTGTGCGCGGATCAAAGATCTTCTCGAGTGGCTGGGGTGCTCAACGAGCTAAGGTCTATGGCGTCGATGAGGCTGAACTCGGAAAGTACTACGCATCGAGGACCCTTCTCGGGACCGAAGTCGTTCCCGAGAGCATTGCGGCTGCGATATTCGTGCTCGTAGGGGGTGACTTAGATCAGACGACCGGAGTTCACATACCAGTTGATTCTGGCGTTGCGAGCGCTTTTCTGCGGTAGTAACTACAAGTTGGCCTAATTGCAAGTTGCCCGATAGTTGGAAGTCAAAGATACATCCGATGTTGGTCAAAGACCACGATATCGGGGCCTTTTAGCTGCTTCGATCGAGGTAGTTGCTCTAGCGAGACAAGGTCGATTTCTTACGGCAAGCACTCTATTGAGCTCCCCTAATTTCCCCCCAAAGCCCTCCGTTTTGCACCCACAACACGGAGGGCTACCCCCCCGTTTTTTTTATGAAATTGTTCGAGGAGATAGCAGGTGAAGGTGAGAAGGTACATTGCCGCAGTCGACCTCGGTGCATCCAGTGGAAGAGTCTCAAGCATTAGTTTTGACGGTGAGAGAGTTAGCTTTGAACTTGCAAATCGCTTTAGTAATGGCGCTATATCAATTGGGAATAACCTGTACTGGGATCTTGGTCGCCTATACAGTGGAGTAAAGGCTGGAGTTGCAAGCGCCAATCAAATAGCTGTCGACGCCTCTTCTAGTCTCTCGTCAGTTGGAGTGGACTCTTGGGCTGTCGACTACGGATTCATCCTTCCTAATGGTCCGCTACTTAGCCTTCCTCATCATCATCGAGACGATCGCACAATTGCGACACAGTCGATCTTTCTCCAGCGGTGGAATCCCCTTGACCTTTATAGGCGCTCTGGGATAGCTCTGCATCGCTTTAATACCCTATTCCAATTGATGGCAGAGGATAGATCCCTCTTTGAACTGTCGTCTCTCAGAGCGTTATTGATCCCAGATCTTCTCAACTACTTTATGACCAATGAGATCGCAACTGAGGCAACGAATTTTTCCACAACCCAGTTGATGATGGCCTCGGGCAAGATCGATGAAGTCCTCCTCGGCGAGATAGGAGCAGGTAAGGATCTTTTCGGCGAGATAGTAGGCGAGGCGACCTTGAGAGGTTATCTAACAAGCCAACTCTCTAGCGAACTTAGTGTTGATCCGCTTCCGGTACATACCGTCGCATCGCACGACACAGCTTCTGCTGTACTTGCCGTACCCTTTTCGCCGCACTTCACCGCAGAGATGAGCAGTCAAAAGCTAGCTTCGGAACCAATATCTGCCTATATCTCCTCTGGAACTTGGTCGTTGGTAGGAGTCGAGCTTGATAATCCAATTCTCTCCAAAGAGGCCTTCGAAGGTGGTTATACCAATGAACTAGGTGCATTTGGTCGATATAGATTTTTGAAGAATGTAATGGGTCTCTGGCTTCTAACCGAGACCCTACGTGACCTAGGAATCGGGCCATCAGGCGATGAATTGGGCGAATTGATTCAACAAGCAAGCTGGGTCAAGCCATTTTCCTCCCTGGTCGATGCCACCTCCGAGGAGTTTCTTGGAGTTGGCAAGATGGCAAGGCGCATCTTCGAATCGGCAAGGCGGATGGGCTTTTCACCTCCAGTTGCTCCCCAAGAGTACGCTCGTTGCATCTTTGATTCACTTGCGATATCGTACGCTGAGTCGATAGCCGAGTTAGAAGACTTGACCAAGCGGCCAATAGATGTGATCCACGTTGTAGGTGGGGGTTCTCAAAATCGCCTTCTATCTCAGCTCACCGCCGATGCAACCGGGAAAGTAGTGGTTGCTGGCCCGGTTGAGGCCGCGGCTCTCGGCAACGGCCTAATGCAACTCATCGCCCTTGGAGATCTTCCTAGGGATTTGAAAGTTGTTCGTTCGGTCATCGCCGACTCCTTTGAAGTGGCGACCTTTGAGCCAGATCCAATTAGTCATCAGAGCTTTTTAGAGCAGATTGACCGCATTCGCGCACATCGATCCCAAGGCCCAAAGTAAAAGCGGTAGTGTGAGTTGGGCATTTGCCGTTTCAAGACGTTGGGCTAATGGCGATGGATTGGATCTGTCCGAATTACTCGCCATTTGATTTGCCATGTGGGATAGATTGTTGGGGTTCGGCCGAACTATAAGCTGTCTTTCTTATCGTGGCTAGGAGTCTGCTAAGCAATCCACGCTCACAGTGCGATATCGGGCCTATGCTATTCAAGGTCTTTGATTTTGGGTAATGTCGCCGACTAAAAGGTGGCCGAGGCTCTTAGTTGTCCTGGTTTTGCCA
>JAJZFV010000016.1:0-65563 GCA_021805205.1 Actinomycetes bacterium
CGCGAAATGACCCCTATTCCCATTGATCGAGCTACCGCTCCTTTGATGGCAGTAGTGGACGGTAAAGAAAGAAGTAAGTGATGGGATTGGGATAGCTTTGCAATTTCGATTTCGAAGACGTCTCTTGTTCCAGAACCGTTTTCGCGGAGAATAAAGTCGCAATTGGGAATTTCATCTGAATGAAGATTTTGGCTCAACCCCTTTGCTGTTAGGTGCTTGGAAGTAGCCACGAGAACTAATTGGTCATGATAAATTTCTGTGGATCCTAGATGCGGAGGTGAAGTTGCGCCTTCGATCAAACCAATGTCACTCACTCCGCGATCTACTCGGTCGATGACGAATGTCGAATTTCCTATTTCTACGTTTTCAATTTTTATGTCTGTGCGTCCCGACACCTCAGATAGCCAAATCGGTAGAAGGTATTCAGCAATGGTCATAGAGACGGCAAGAGTAAAGCCACTTCCTCTTTGCGACTTAATCCGGTTTGAAAGACTTAGTAGTTCATCGTTTGTCGCAATGACTTTTCGCATCTGGTCGATGATCAGTGAAGCTTCTTTTGTCGGTGCAACGGTTGGGCCGTTACGGTCCAGAAGGTGAAGGGCTAGCGTCTCTTCAAGTTCGCGTATTCGTAGAGAGGCCGCAGGCTGTGAAATCCCATGGCGTATCGCCGCCTTAGTAATCGACCCCTCTTCGACAACTGAGAGAAAGATGGCAATTGAAAAGGGATCTACCTTCATCTTCTCGACATTCGCCATAAAACTTCTTTCTCGATCAGTATTGCAGTCTTACCCTTGCAATTCTGATCCTGATAACTGCGACGACTCGACTACCACGGGTTCCCTGGGTTTCGCAAAGTAGGTCGGGCAGTTCAACTAAGTCAGCTACCCAATCAGTCCTCTTGGAAAAGATTGGTCTTTTATCATTCAGTTTAGCGCATTTGAGATGCCATTATAAAGAATGGTTATGATTGTCTCGTTGTAGCTTGACGTTAGCTTCTAATCTCGCTTCGTAGCATGCATCAGTATGATTGAGTCAACCAAACTTCGCATCAAATCGGACTCCAAGATAGCTCGTATTGTTCCTGGCTTCCTTCTGACAGTAGGAATCGTCGTTTTGGCGACATTGCCGTTGCATTTCTTTCCCTTGATCGGATTGGCGGCGATGTCGATACTTACGGGTGCGCTGGTGGCGCCGTTTATTTCTAAAACTAATACTTTCACGAAGGGTATCGACTTTTCGTCCAAGTACATGTTGCAGCTAAGTGTGGTGCTTAGTGGATTTTCTATCAACTTTTCTCAGATAACTAGCACAGCGAAGAGCTCATTTTTGGCGATTTTAACCTCGATTTCGGTGGCGTTAATCGTTGGATACCTATTGGCAAGGTGGTGGGGTCTAGAGAGAAAGGTGGCGTCGCTGATTTCAGTCGGAACAGCGATTTGCGGTGCTTCTGCAATTGCTGCGGTTAGTGATCCCCTAGATGCGGATGATGATCAGCGCAAAATAGCGACTTCCACTATATTTACCTTCAATCTCGCCGCACTGTTCATCTTCCCGGTTCTAGGGCATCTAATGCACCTTTCACAGAGTCAATTCGGTGTGATGGCAGGTGGGGCGGTCAATGACCTCTCGAGCGTGGTTGCTACGAGCCATATTTATGGACATGTAGCTGAGTCGACTGCAATCGTAGTGAAATTAACTCGAAGCTTGGCAATAATCCCGATTGTGCTAGCGATCTCAATCTATGAAAGCCTCCATCGAAATGAAAGTAATGGAGAGTCAATCTGGAAGGTGCTCCTTCGAACCATACCAAAGTTCATAGTGCTATTTATAGCTGCAACAATTTTGGGAAACATTACCTCCCACTTAGGCGCTAATGTCACATCTGCAATCTCAACATACACAATGGAAATAGCATTGGCCGGTATTGGATTGTCGGTTGCCAAGGTACGTGGCGCAAAGATTTCGATGATCTTGTTTGGAGCGTCGCTCTGGGCTGTTGTCACCATCGCCACCGTAGCAAACATAAAGCTCTAGTGGATTTGGAACCGCCAGAAATGGAACCGAGTTATCTATATCACCGGCACGAGTTGGTGGGTATCAACGTCGTAGACGTAACCCCAGACCGCGTCCTTCATTGCTATGAAGGGTGAATTTTTGATTCGTCCCATAGATTGGCGTACATCTGAAAATGGATCCCGAAAGGCCTCTACCGACCACGGCGGACGTACTCCGCTAGCCTCCTCTAAGAGGTCTTTGAAGCTATCGTCTGTCACCTTCTGAAGGCCACAATCAGTGTGGTGGATTAGGAGAATCGCCTCAGTGTTTAGAAGTCTTTGAGAGATTGAAAGAGATCGGATTACGTCGTCCGTGACCACGCCTCCTGCATTCCTAATTACGTGAGCATCACCGATTTCAAGACCGAGTAACCCGAATAAGTCAATGCGCGAATCCATGCAAGAGACTATGGCAAGTTGGCGTCTTGGCTCGACCGCTACGTGCCCTGGGGTAAGCATTGATGTGTATCGCTTGGAGGCGTTGACTAATTCGCTATGTAGGAGTGGGTCACTCATGCCTATTCCTTGTGTCTCTGAAACAATCGTTACTATTCCATTTAACGGCATCTTCTATGCCATTAAATAGGGTAAATTTGCCCTAAATTTACTTCTGTGATTCCTAATTTGCGAATTATTTTGCGTGTTAGGGATTGCCGAAGACCTCTTCTTCGATTAAGCCTTGGTCGTGCGTAAGAAGTTGATTGGCATGCCTCCGATCATCGGTGCGCATCCTCCACGCTACTAGCTCCATCGCGATTCCACCCGCTATCGATCTGTGTTGGTCGCCATCCAACAGCAGATTATGGATTTGATCTGGATCTTGTTCAACGTCGAACAGCAGGGGAGGGAGAAATTCAGCTGGCGCCGAGAAGGTAACTAGCTTATATCTGTCGCCCCGCGAAACTGTAAGCGTAAAGTAGGAAGCTGGGATGTCAAGTAGTGATCCTCCCAGTCTTCGCCTAAAACTTCGGAAATCCCACTCATAATGTGCGCTCTTGCGCCACCAACTTGGAAATTGCTCGCCTTTTAGGTAAGGCATAAGGCTATTTCCATCGCACTGCGTTGGAATTGGCGCTTCGATAATTTCGCAGATCGTTGGTAGAACATCTACAGCTTCCGTAAACTCTTTGCGAGTTTTGTCTCTTTGGAATCCTGGTCCGGCAACAATCAACGGTATGTGGAACGATTCGTCGTAAAAACCTAGTTTTTCAAATAGGTGGTGATCCCCGTTTTGATCACCGTGGTCGGCGGTGAGGATGATGTAGGTCTCTTCAAGGAGCCCTTGGCTTTCAAGGAAGTCGATAAGGGTTCCGATGTGTAGATCCACCTCAGCGATAGAACCGTAGTAGGTGGCTCTTTTTTGAAGTCGATCTGCCTCGTCTTTTGGAGTTAAAAAGTCGACTCCCAAGGCGAGCTCCGTCAGGGGGTGCACCTTTGCCTCTTGCTGTGGGGTTGTAGCGCCAAGAAATGGATCCACATCTTCCATCTCGACAAAGTCGTGAAATCCATAAGGGTTACGACGTGGTGGATGTGGACGAATGAATGAGGCGTGGATAAAGAAGTCTTCGTTGTCTCTTTGGGAGATATATTCAATAATCTTCTCGACTAAGAACGCACTCTCTGATTGCTCTATGGCAAATTGAGTTGGCGCATATGTATCTGGACGTGTCTTTGCTGATTTGAAGGTCGGATCGGGTTGGTATAAATCTCGTGGAAATGACGGAACGTCTACTCCACTTGCAGAAAGCCACTTCCCCCACTCTAAGGATCCCGCCTCGAATGGATCGTGAACAACTGGTTTAAGTCCGGGAAGTACCCCTTCATAGCTAAAGAGGCGACTGTCGTCTTTGGGAAGATTGGTTGGGTCGACTGATGTATCGGTGTATCCAAATAAAACTGGATCGTAACCTTCGGCCCTCGCTATCTTTGCAAAGTTGGTAAATTCATCGGAGAGTGGTGTGCCGTTAGCGACCGATCGATTTTTGTGGAGATAGGTTCCGGTGTAGAGACAGGCCCTAGAGGGGCCGCATGGAGCGGCGTTCGCGAAGTGGTTCTTGAAGATCGTTCCCAACTTTGCGATTCGGTCGATATTCGGCGTCTTTACGATCGGATGTCCAAGTGCTGAGAAGCAGTCACCTCTCCATTGGTCAAGGGTTATAAAGAGAATTCTCTTGTTGTTCATGGATCAATCTTATTTTTGGCTTGCTCGACTTCGTTGGATGTTGAGATTCAATTAATCATATGTTTTATGAGATTAAACTTTTAGAGTCAACCCACCGTCGACTGCAATTACTTCGCCGGTAAGGTACGAGGCCTCTGCAACACTTACGACTACTTGCGCGATATCTTCCGGCGTCCCAGATCTACGTAGTGGTGCTACCTTTCGCACGTTCTCCCTAAGTTGATCCCAGCTCTCCGTCCAGGGCGTGTCAATCAAGCCAGGTGCCACTGCGTTAACACGAACGCTCTCCATCGAAGCCGCGAGAAGGCGAGTCATTTGGTTTAGGGCGGCTTTGGAGACTGAGTAGGGGATCGATGACCCCATCGGCCTTAAACCGGCGATCGAAGTGATATTGACTATCGCTCCAGATTGTGCCCTTAGTAATTCGTAAAAGTTGGTCGACGTCCACCAAGTACCCATGACGTTTGTCGAGAATATCTTCATCCAAAGTTCATCTGTAGCACCTTCAAAGTCGGAGTGGGGGACTACTTCGGTGTATCCAGCGTTGTTGACGAGTAGGTCGAGGCGTCCGTAGTGTTCAACAAGGGTCTCTTTTACATTTGCTATCTGCTCTTTATTGGTTACGTCGCACGTAAGGTAACGAAGCGACTCTCGGTCTTGGCTCGCTATTTGTTCACCCGCAGCCGCTGACTTTGATGAAGTAAAGATGACTATGTACCCCTTGCGATGCAGCGCCTCAACTGTGGCAAGGCCGATGCCTGAAGTTCCTCCAGTTACAAGTGCGATCTTCTTCAATGGGGCTCCTTCGGGGCGTATGGACCTATTATTCTACCGATCGAAGCTGTCGCAGTAATTGTGAAATTGGGAATCCTAAAAAAGTGGTTCCCTCAAGCGCCCGCCGTTTTACGAATCGCAAATTTGTATCGATGCCAACTTGAAACGGCCACAATTGAGGATCATCGAGATGTAGCTTGAATTGTCGGTTTAGATCTTTAGGAGATTTTGATGTTCAATTTGGAACAGCTTGGAGATTTGATCGATCAAATCGACTCGACCATCAACTATGCGGAAGACTTTGCATATAACTACCTCGTCGGTGTAGGTGAGGATGAGATCGTCGCCGCATTAAAGATCGAGCGCGAGATGGCAAAGGTGGTGCGGGCGCTTCAAAAGGCAAAGAGCGATGCCCAGCGACTAGCGGAATTTACGCAAGAGAGCTAGGCCAAAGTGTGGTACGTTGAATCAGTTGTTGCAAGTACCTTTTGTTTAGATGAGGGGCGGTTGTCGAAGTTGGTTAACGAGGGTGATCTCCTAGCTAAGCGTGATCCAGAAGTAGCGGCTAGGTCGCAATTGGCTGGTTTTATCAATTTTGTAAATGATCGCTTTCATTTGAGCCTTGAGGGCTATAACGATCTTCATCGATGGAGCTGTAGTAATTTAGAGAACTTCTGGAGCGCGGTCTACGCCTTTGATTCTGCCAAGTTCCGAGAGAGTAGCCTCTTTGATGCTATAACTCGTGGAGAAAGTTCAGCGTTAGAGAGCGTTCTAAAGGGCGATCACATATCTAGGATGCGCTTCTTTGATGATACAACTTTCAACTATCTCGACTTTGCACTACGTGACCGAAGTGATCGGATTGCGATCGCGGCCTATGACGAATCGGGACGACGAGAACTTTCTTTTGCTGATTTAGTTCAACTAGTCGCTTCGATCCAAGATCGCCTAATGAGTTTCGGCGTGAAGTCGGGTGACCACGTAGTGGCCTACATATCGAATTCAATTGAAGCCGTAGCATCATTTCTGGCGTGTGCCGGAATGGGAGCGGTGTGGTCTTCGTGTTCGCTGGACTTTGGAGTCAAGGCGGTTCTCGATCGTTTCAGACAACTGCGACCAACTTTTCTAATTGCCCAGGGTGGCTACGGTTATAACGGTAAATACTACGATAGGACGACCGAGATCGAGGAGATCTTAGGTGGCCTCGGTGAAACTCTGATTGGTGCTGCACTGGGATTTGAATCAGTAGAGTCCTATCCCAATGCCATCACCTTTACCGAGTTTTTTGCATCACTACCGTCCAAGATCGATCCAATCATCGAAGAACTCCCTTTCAATCATCCTCTCTGGGTGCTTTATTCATCAGGGACGACCGGAATGCCCAAGGGCATCGTGCATAGTCATGGAGGCATCTACCTCGAGCACTTAAAGTCGCTGGCGCTTCACCTTGATATATCCTCGAAGGACGTCTACTTTTGGTTTTCGACGACTGGGTGGATGATGTGGAACTTCCTAGTATCGGGTCTTGGCTTATCTGCTCGAATTGTCTTGGTTGATGGTTCGCCCTCTTACCCTGATTTTGGGCGCCTCTTTGAGATCGCTGATCGCGAAGGTATTACGGTATTTGGTACTTCTGCCCCGTTCATAACAGCAATGATGAAGGCGGACTTCAAAATCCCCAAGAACAAGATATCTACGATTCGAACGGTTGGTTCTACGGGAGCGCCTCTATCGATCGCAGGTTTTAGCTATATCGTTGATCAATTTGGAGGCAATATCGATCTCGCATCGGCCAGCGGTGGAACCGACGTGTGCAGCGCATTTTTAACTTCGTCTCCATTTCACGATACTCGTGCTGGCCTGTTGAATGCGGCTGGGTTGGGTATCGAGGTTGAATCGCTCAATTTAGAGGGTGAGCGCATCTTTGATGAGGTTGGAGAGCTAGTAATTGCGACGCCGATGCCTTCGATGCCCATCTACTTCGTCGGCGATAGCGATGGCTCCAAGTTGCGTGACGCTTACTTTAACTTTTTCGAGGGAAAGTGGCGCCACGGTGACTTTGTAAAAGAGCGTAGTGATGGCGGGTTCGTAATCTTCGGGCGAAGTGACTCAACTCTAAATCGCGGCGGAGTCCGTATGGGCACTAGTGACTTCTACAACCTTATCGAGGGAATCGACGGAGTGGAGGATGCTCTCATTATCGACACATCGATGGTTGAGCGGGAAGGTGAACTAATCCTTTTCGTTGTTACTTCAGTTGAAGAGGAGTCGCGGCAAAAGCTCGCGGAGAAGATAAAGGGTGAAGTTCGAGCAAACCTTTCACCTCGCCACGTTCCCGATGAAATCTTTTTTGTAGGCGAAGTTCCCCGAACATTGAATGGAAAGAAGATTGAAGTGCCAATAAGGCGTCTCTTTACCGATGGAAAACTTGTGGTCTCAACAGATTCAATGGCCAATCCAACTGTTCTTGAGGAATTTCGATCGATCTATGAGTCCAAGAACAAATAAGCGACTCTACTGTCGGCGGCGCAAGTTAGTGACCTGGCAATTTTTAGACACCGCCGAGCTTTAAAGTAAAAATGCCCGCTTGGATATCTAATTCCAAGCGGGCATTTTTTATGGGACGTCCATGGTTAGTGACGTTGATCCCTTAAGTATCCGATCAGATTACCGGAGCAATGCTTGCTTCAGCGGCAAGTTCGGATGCCTTTGGAGGTCTGATTGCAAGAAGTGCGATCACGAGGCCGCCGATGGCGAATCCAGAACCTACAAGAAAGCCTACGTCCCATCCGTGAATCGCAGCAAGCGCACCTAACTTCTGTTGCAGTGCTGGCGACTTAGCTGCCTGTCCTGCGGATACGACAAGGGACTTGAACCTAGAGGTCGTGGCTGTAGCCGATACTGTTACCAAGATCGAAAGGCCTAAAGATCCTCCTACTTGTTGCATTACGTTTACCATCGCCGAACCCAGCCCTGCCATATCAGATGGAATCTTCGCCAATGCGGTTGGGAAGAGCGAGATGAAGGCAAATCCAAGACCAGCAGCCATAATTAGCATCGGTGGAAGGATCGAAGTCGCATAACTTGAATTGACACCGAGGCGACTGAGCCATGCTAAGCCGATGGCGACAGCAGTGAGGCCTGAGACGATAAGTGGCAGTGCGCCAACCCTCTGTAAGAGTACAGATCCTAGGCCAGCAAAGACCATGATTCCGAAGCTTACCGGCAAGAAGGCAAAGCCTGCTTTCAATGGGGAGTAGCCATGGATCTCTTGAACGTAGATGGTTAGGAAAAAGAAGATTGCAAAGAGGGCAGCTGACAGTAGGAGCATGACGATATAGGTGGAAGTTCTGGTGCGATCTGAGAATATCGCAAGCTTCATCAAAGGTTGTCTAGCGGTCATCTCTCTAACAACGAATGCGATCAAACTTATAGCGGCGATTGCGAAGGAGCCAATGGTAATTGAGGTTGACCATCCCGACTGCGAGGCGTGAATTAGACCATAGACCAGGAGTCCGACGCCAGCTATTGAAAGGATTGAACCAGATAGGTCAAGGTCGATCTTCTCCTTCTCGGATTCGTGCAAGATCTTCGGTGCTGCAAAGGCGATTATCAGTGCGATAGGAGCGTTTACGAAGAAGACCCACCTCCAAGAGGCGTATTGGGTTAGAATTCCACCAAGTAGAAGCCCGAGTGCTGCACCCGCTGCGGAGACGCCAGAGTAGACACCTAGCGCTTCGTTGCGTTGCTTACCCTCTGCAAAGTTGGTTGTAATCAGGCTAAGAGCAGTGGGAGATGCGATTGCGCCGCCGATACCTTGAATAGCGCGCATGGTAAGTAGCCAAGCTTCGCTAGTTGCGAAGCCTCCGATGAGGCTGGCGGCAGCGAAGATCAAAATGCCGACTTGAAACATTCGGCGTCGTCCAAAAAGATCTCCAGAGCGCCCTCCCAAGAGCAGGAGGCCCCCGAAGGTTAGGGTGTAGGCGTTTAGGACCCAAGATAGACCAGTTGTTGAAAAGTGAAGCGCTCTTTGAATTGATGGTAGCGCAACGTTAACGATGGTCGCATCAAGGACTATCATCAATTGCGCTCCGGCGATTAGCGCTATTGCCAGCCCAACTGGAGCTGAAAATTGGTTTTCGCTCGTATTTTTAGTCATTCCTCTAATCTTCTCTCACGCAATAAAAAAGCTATGTTGTTTGTACACTTACAGCGAGGTGACGCCTCACTTAGGTTGAGATCTTACGTTGCAGTCTTTTATGACCGTACCAAAGGTCCAAACGTCGACCAACACACTTTATTCCAATAATAAGTAACTAATCACTCACATTCTATCGGCGAGGGAATGTGCCTCGTTCGTTGCCTGCCAGTACTGGAAGATCGGTGCGCTTTGACCAGGCGGAAAATGAACCGTTGTAGAGAAGTGGTTGGCGTCCCAGAGCTTCTTCGACGAAGATAGCGAGGTGGCATGCGGTTATTCCGGAGCCACAGGAGACCACCACCTCTTGGTCGTGACTAAGAAGTGATGCGAAGTTATCTTCACCAATAACCTCTATCAAACGTTGCTGTATTTGATCTTTAGTGGCAGGGACGGTGCCGTCGATCATGAGTGATCGAGTAGGCAGGTTATAGGCTCCAGGAATGTGGCCAGCCCGGGGGTCAACCGGTTCGAACTCTCCGGTGTAGCGGTCGTGATTTCTAGCATCGAGTATCACGGTCTTTGGATCTTTGGCAATTAGGTCAATCAACTCCTCGGTGTTTAGAGCGTTTTCCCACCTCTCCTTTGTGGTTCTGAGGGTCACTGCCCGAGCTATGACTTCTCCCACCTCCAGCTCTCCGCGATAGCTCTCGATGCCACCTGAGATTATGTAGCTATCGATGCCGAGCTGGCGATTCATCCACCAGATACGAGCGGCGATACTACCGGCGTCGCTGTCGTAGAGGACAACCACTGAATCATTCGCAATGCCAAGGTCCCCCACGGTCTTCGTGTATTTTTCAATCGAAGGCAGCGGGTGGCGCCCCGCTCCCTCGATAGAGAGATCTGCCGCAATCTTCTCCATGTCGAGGAAGTGAGCTCCGGGAATATGACCATTTAGGTAAATGGCATGTGCATCGCGTCCATCCAAGAACCATCTACAGTCCAGCAAAATAGCTGTGCCTTCAGTCGCTAGCTCCAGTGCTCTTTCGATCGAAATAAATGGATTTGCCATATTCATTACCTATTTTCTATCCCCAAATTACGAAGAATAGCGCTTTGGCGTTTGCTTACAGCTCCTATCCGCAAGTGTGACAGGTGTTGATTGATTTGATTCTACGATGGGAGGTGTATTTTTCGAAGATAAGTAGGCTTCTAGAACGTGAATCGCTACATCCTTGCGGCAATAGGTGAAGACCGCCCCGGCATCGTCTATCGACTCACGTCTGCGCTAGCCAAAATGGGTGCCAACTTGGCTAACTCTACGATGGCTGACCTCGAAGGGTACTTCGTAGTCGTTGTAGCCTTCGACATTAGTGACCATCGAGAGACCGACGTAATTTTGGGTGAGCTCCAAGATGATCTCGAAGATCTCTCGTTGACCCTATCTTTGAGAGAGATTACGCCCTACATAACTACCGCTGCAAAAGAAGAGTATTTGGTTGCACTTAGGGTCTATGGTGGCGACAGGCCTGGAATAGTCGCCGGTGTAACCAAAATTATCTTCGAGTGGAACGGAAACGTCGTCGAGTTAAAGTCCTACCAATCGAACCAGGCTAGTGGCGGAACCTACGTAATGGTGATTTTGGCAGCATTCGCAGTCGATCTCGACTTTTCCAGCTTCAAGAGGGCGGTTCAATTGCGCGCCGAAGAGTTAGACGTACACGTTAATGTGGAAGAGGTTGAAGCTGAAGCGCTGTAATCCGACTGAATTGGTACTTAATCTTGGCGATCTGTAAGGTAATTGGCCTTGAAGATCGTCGGTTATCAAGGCGGGCGGTTGACGTTGAATCGTTCGACGATAGCCTGAAGCAACTTGTCGATGATTTGATCGACACCATGAGAGTCTCTCCCGGTTGCGTGGGCCTTGCAGCCAATCAAATCGGTGACGGTAGACGCGTCTTTGTGATAGACGTAGCAAATGCCCGACGGGTAAAGACTTACTCTGGATTGATAGTTGCGGTAAATCCAACTTTGGTTGAGCTCGATGGTCTGGCTGAACTTCGCGAAGGGTGCATGAGCGTTCCAGATTTCACTGGGGCCGTTCCGCGGTATCAATCACTTACGATGACAGCCTTTGATGCCAACGGTTCCGAATTTGAAGTGGTTACCGATGGTTTCGAGGCCCAAGCGATACAACATGAGTGCGACCACCTTCTCGGCTTTACATTTCTCGACAGGATCGCAGCCCCTTCAAAGATGTTTTCACGAAAGAGATACCTCTAGTCTTCATAGTCAGGTGAATGATTCGAGCATGTTGAACTCGAAGCAGCCTAAGTTTATCCTTGTGGTTCGGTATACGAGAAATTCAATTTGCGAGATTCACCGGTGCCAGCAAAGGCTTCAACAGCACTGTGACATTGGGGTAATCAGCGGAAATTGTTATTTTTCGGAGAGGGAAAAAGGCCCGAGTTATTTACAATTCGGGCCTTTTTACTCGGAGAAGTGCTGCTCATCTCCAGATGATTTTGGAATCTATTTGCTATGCCAGTAACTCTGCGTGGGCAACGAAGCTATCCACGGCGAGCTTAAGAATGTTGATCGTCTCTTGGTCGATTAGTTCGTGATCCTCGTTGAACTTGGTATGAGCCGTTGATACGAATACTTCTGGTCGAGTGATGACGTTGCTCTCAGTCGAATGAAGGATGTCGCGAAGGTGAAGTTGTGCCCGCACCCCTCCGAGGATCGACATTGAAGCAGAGACTGGAAGAATCGCCTTGCGCACTAGCGAGTGAGCGCCGTATGGTCGGGAAGCCCAGTCGATTGCGTTCTTGATGACTGCCGTTACTGAGTAGTTGTACTCTGGCGTTGCGATGATAATCGCGTCTGCATTGCGAATGGCGTCACGCAGCGCCTGTGCTATGACGGGACGGTCTTGGTCGTTGTCGATCTCAGGTGTGTAGAAAGGAAGATTTGCTAGCCCCTCAAACAATTCGAAGGTGATGTTGGAGGGTAGCATTTTACCGATTGCTTTGAGTAGATCGGTGTTGTAGCTATTCTTGGATGCAGAGCCAGAAAGCCCAAGCACTCGGAATTGCCTTTGTCCTTCAAAATTGTATTCACTCACTAAATTGCTCTTTCTCTGACTAAAAGATTTACTTGCGGGTACAACTATTTTTTGTTGTACCTTATTCCGTAGCAGTGTGATTTTTGTGATTTCGCGACCTATGGAAGCCATCAAGGGCTTTCGCTTTTTTCGGAGTCGTAGTATTGGTGCTACGTATGGGACGGTATCTCAGCCATATCTTAATTTGTCGCAAATCTACCCATTGGTCGCGACTTTTGGACGGCTAGGTGGCTCTTAGAGTGGACTTATGCCAGTGGCGATTTAATCGAAAACTTCTACAAAACTATAGATTAGCGACTGCTTTGTAAGTGAGGACCAGGAGGCGTGATGGTCGATATGGGTAACAACAACCACCTAAACGATGAGATGAGAGAGCTAATAGCTTTGAGCCCGGTCTTCTTCGTAGCAACGGCTCCGCTTGCAGCCACTGGGAGGGTAAATCTATCACCAAAAGGTCTCTCTGATACATTTACGATTTTGGATGACCACCGCATCGCCTATCTTGACCTAACTGGTTCAGGTGCCGAAACTGCCTCCCACCTCAAGGAGAATGGACGGATAACGTTGATGTGGATGAGCTACGATCCTAAGGCACCGAATATATTGCGAATTTATGGAACCGGCGTAGTTCATGAGGCTGGATCCTTGGAGTTTGAACTGTTGAGGGGTCGGTTTGGAGATCACCACGGAGCTAGAGGGATAATAGTCGTAAGCATCTCACATGCAAATCTCTCATGTGGCTTTGGCGTACCCGTGGCTAATTCCTTTTCCGAAAGATCAGACCTCGATCAGTGGTTGGATCGCAAGGGAGAAGAGGGTTTGGCTAATTACAGAGATCGAAATAACAGAAGTTCCATCGATGGTCTTCCTGGATACTCCATCTGATTTTTATCTCGGTCGTCTACTCATGAGATCTTTACCAAGGACTTGAATCAGTAGACGATATTGAGTGCAGAACTACGCAGCTACCTCTTCTGCGATCCGAAGAGCTTTCACGGTCGATCGCAAAATACTAGCTACTACCTTTGACGAGTCGTTCTGAGCTCCGTCGATGAGGTCATTGTAGAAGAGGCCCCAGCTACTTCCAATTACCTTTGGGAGCCAAGGAGAACATAGGAGCTCAGAGGCCTTTGAAAATAGTGAGGGATAATGGAGAGCTAATCTCTGAAGGGTAGCAGTTGCTTCTAGGTAGGAAAGGTGCCTCTCCTTCATCTCCAGGGCATATGGAAAGAGGGGGCTACTAGGGCGGTCGACGATGGCCAGTGCAGCCCTATATCCAGAGTCAATCGCGGCGAAGATTCCTTCGCCTTGAAGTGGATTTACAAGTCCTGCAGCATCTCCGACCAACAAAACCTTAGAGCTTCCCAAACTGGAGCCGCTGGCCCCCATTCGTAGCCAGCCACCTAGTCGACGCCCCTCTTGTCCGAGATCTCGTGCAATTACCCCTTTTTCTTGGAGAAATTTCTTATAGTAGTCGAGGGCCTTTGTAACGGTCGATGCAGCCTTTTTCTCGGATCCAACGCCAACCCCAATTCCAAAGTTGCAAACTCCATTTGATGATGGAAAGATCCATCCATAGCCAGGAAAGATACCCCGCGAAGAGCCATCTATGGCATATTGGTCGATAAGTGAAATAATCGCCTTGTCGTTATCTGATTCAATGTAGCCACGAAGTGCAAAGCCGAATAGAGCCGACTTGTCGTCGATCAAGTTGAATGATCTGGCAACTTGAGAATTAGCTCCATCTGCACCAATTACGATGTCAGCCGTTATCTTTCGCTCGGTCGTTGTGATTTGATAGCCTGAATTTTGTGACGATACGCCCTCTACCCGTTCGTAGATCGGCGACGCCCCACTTGTGAGTGCGGCATTGTGGAGGAGTGCATCGAACTTTGAACGCTGGATAAGTACTCCGTGACCCGGATAGGTTATACCAGCCGAAGCTTCCATTGTAAGGCGCCTTCCCTTGGGGGAGTCAAGGTACATGTCGCCGACCCGCGCCGCGTCGTGGGGAAGTTCAATTCCAAGTTGGTGTAAAAGCGCGATGGCTCGGGGTCCAATGAGATCCCCACAAGCCTTGTCTCGAGGGAATCGACTTTTGTCGATGAGCGCAACAGAGACCCCCATCGAAGCTAGGGTACCAGCGGCAGTAGAACCGGCTGGCCCTGATCCGACTATTGCGACGTCAAAGTGGTCCATCTAACGCTCCGGTTGATCAATTGATTGGACTGAAATGGGTTGGCTTGCCATCTCTCACTGAAACGAAGTGATGAGAAGCCTCTCTGTAATTACACTACTGACATTTGAATTCAACGTCGTCAAGTTTGCCGGTGGCGGTGCGATTTGAAATAACATCTCCCAAACCTTTCCGTCCTGTCCAGCTTTTTGGAGGTAGTAAGAGTGGGTCGATCCATTTTTGGTAAATGTCATCAACCTCCAGCCAAAGTGTGCTGCGAACGAAGAGGCAAATAGGTCCAGTTGGCTCGTGGTCAGTGGCGAAAGGTAGGAGACGGATCGATCAAATGGACCGTTTCCTTGGTCCAAGTTTTCCAACTGATAGAGGGTAGAAGTTGAAGGCACAACGGCGGCGTTGTAGATATTGCTTGGTACCACCCGCTCCGGGTCTTCTTTGAGCATCTGAGTTCGGATTGAAACGTACGGTTGCGTAATAGCGACATCTGGCTGGGCTTTAGTTCCTAACGGAATTCCAGCGAGGGTCGAAAGAGTGAAAATAACAAGGAGAGTGCCAAGTATCCACCATCTAGCTTTCTTTGATAGCCGAGGTTTCTTCTGGTTATGGCCAAGAGATTGAGTCAGCGAACTTTCTTGACCTGCCTGATCGAAGTTTTCCGATCTGTCGCTTACCGCCATCAGTTCTCCCAGATCTGCTTACATGATTAAATCTACCGTTCATTGGCATTCGATGGTGTATCACCCATTTCTGAATCCAGAGCTTTCCCTTGATAATGCGGTGTTGTGTGACAAATCTGTAATTTTTCAGAGCAATGGCGTAGTCTTTGACAGCTTCCCGCTAAATTCTATGTACCTATAGGGCGGCGTGGCCGAGTGGTTTAGGCAAGGGCCTGCAAAGCCTTGCACAGCGGTTCGATTCCGCTCGCCGCCTCTAAAAGCTTTAGGAAACGTTCGAGTTTATTAGGTTGCAGTTCTTTTTGATTGAATCGTAAAGACTCATGCAATATTTCCGACTACCGCATACCTAAAATCAATTCCAACTACTGTTAAGGGCTTAAAATAATCGCGGGGTGTGCGAAGCCGTTGAAGTGGGGGAGTAAGCCACGGTTTTTTCAATTTATGACGATGTCACCAATATGTCGCCGGGTGTAACTCTTCTTCCTGACGGACGGATGGCAGTGAAGATATTCGCTGGCGGCGCCGAGCGGGTTGAGCTATGTCTTTTTACACGTGAACACCATCTGATCCAACGCCTTGATCTAAGGGAGGTTGTTGGTGGCTGGTGGGTCGGTGAATGTCGGGCCGAGGATCGGATTCGGTATGGTTTTAGGGTGCACGGAAGATACGATCCTGCGGGTGGTTTCTTTTTCAACCCCAATAAGGTACTCTTCGACCCGTATGCTAAGGTACTCGACGGAACATTGACCTACGGCGACATAACGAGAGTTCATTCGCCCTTTGACTACAGTGCACCATCCGAAATCGATTCACTTGGAAACGTTCCCCTTGGGGTCGTCGACTTCAAGGCCTTATCTTCGACCTATCAAATTAGCGATGGGCCAAGGCGCCCTTGGCGCGAGAGTGTGGTCTACGAGGTTCACGTTAAGGGGGCGACTGTATCGAATCATAGAGTCCCCCCCTCAATTAGGGGGACCTACTTGGGTGTCGCTTCAAAACCATTCGTTGACCATCTGCTCTCCTTGGGTGTTACTACCGTTGAGCTACTTCCAACGCTTCATTTTGCCGACTCTGAAGTCCTTCTTCACAATGGTTTGACTAATTATTGGGGCTACTCCCCCCTCTCCTACTTCGCCATTGAACCTCGATATGCTACGGAGTACGACTTTGCGAGGGCTCGTGACGAATTTGCCGAGATGGTTGAAGGGCTGCATCAATCTGGAATAGAAGTGGTCTGTGACATAGTCTATAACCACACCGGAGAAGGAAATATCTCGGGGCCTACGACCTCCTTGAGGGGCCTTTCGGCGAATGAGTACTACATCTTGGAGGCTGGTGGAGGTTATCAGGTTGATCTTACCGGTACTGGAAATACTTTGAATTTTGCCTCTCCGATCACGACATCTCTCGTAGTTGATTCGATGAGATCACTTGTGGATGACTTCAAGATTGATGGATTTAGGTTTGATCTAGCAACGACTTTGGGTAGAAGTAGCGGTCGACAGGGAGGATTTTCTTTTTCTAGGGCTTCTGGATTGCTATCAGTACTTCGGTGTGATCCAAAGCTCTCCAGTGTCAAGTTGATCGCTGAGCCTTGGGATTTAGGCTACGACGGCTATCAGGTTGGTAGTTTTGGAGAGCCATTTGTAGAGTGGAATGATACCTTTAGGGATAGCGCCCGCAGGGTTTTTGTTCAGCGTGATCAAGAAGGCTATGGTGGACTAAAGTCTTCAATCTCCAAGATCTCCTCGGGACGCCTTGATATCACGAGATCGATCAATTTTGTTACGTGTCACGATGGTTTCACCATGATGGATCTAGTCTCCTTCTCCTCCAAACATAACGAATCAAATGGTGAAGATAATCGTGATGGAAGCGATAGTAACTTTTCGGCCAATTTCGGCTTTGAGGGCCTTCATGCGGCATCGCCAATTCGACAAGAACGTGATCGTGCACGAAGAGGGCTCATGGCCCACCTAATTCTTTCTCCTGGGATTCCGATGATTCTGGGTGGCGATGAGTTCGGTAGGAGCCAAGGAGGCAATAATAACGCTTACAATCAGGATCGCAAAGACTTTGGAATCGGCTGGTCAGCCTACGACGATAACTTTGTGAGCTTTGTTAGCTCGCTTGTAAAACTAAGAAGTGCGACGATTTCGAGCTCCGATTCGGTAATTGAAGAAAACTTGGACGAAGATCGCATAATAACGTATCGGTATATCCGAGATTGTAAGGCAGTTGCCACTGTCATTTGGAATTGTAGTGATTCCCCGAAGCGTGTGTGGCTGGCGCAAGACTGCGACGATTCAGGTTGGCGATTGGTAGTAGTGGACTCGCACAGGGGTTCCGTTGAAGAAGTTGCTGTTACTGCAGACTCAAAGTTCGAAGTTGAGGTTGCCCCTTTTTCGATTTACGCTTCATTTGTGGCGGACGTTGCTGAATGAGCAACTATCTTTATTAAGGCAAATTATCAGGGCCGTTGGCGCAGTTGGTTAGCGCACTTGCATGACACGCAAGGGGTCAGAGGTTCGAGTCCTCTACGGCCCACTCTCTTTGAGTGACCCCTGGAAAGTTACTTGGTTACGGGCACCCGTCCCGATCTGTAGCCCATTCGCTCCATCCAAATTGCTCCTACTTCGTAGATCGACGGCTCTCCTTTCTTAGCATCAGGCGCACATAGCATAACCAAATTACTTTCTCGCCCCCATTTATGAAACAACTGCGGTGTGATTCGATAGCGACTGGGTGATGAATTGCTAATAACCTATTTCTGTCGGTCAATGTTTTGAGAGGATAGCGAGTGATAATCGCCTATTTGGGCCCAGAGGGGACTTCGGATCATAGGGCTATTTCGCTTTTGCGGAGCGTTAGTGACCTTGAACCACTTCCAATGACGTCGATATCGGATGTGGTTGAGACGGTTAACTTCACTCCGCAGCTACTCGGTATCATTCCACTGGAGAATTCAACTGACGGTGAGATGACGACTAATTTGGATAAGTTGATCTTTGAGGCGGAGAATGTTTTAATTCGTGAAGAAGTTGTCTTGGCAGAGAGCATAAATGCCTACTGCCTTGATCCTTCTATCCCTCCCGTTACGGTGGTCTCGCATCCGCTAATTCTTGATCTTTGTTCAAACTATATAAAACAACATTCATTAACGGTACGTCACTGCTTATCTACTACCGAGGCAGCTCAGATTGTTTTAGATGAGCACGACCCCACGTTGATTGCCCTAGCCCCTCCTGTGGTGGGCGATGCATTTGATTTAGAACTGGTTGCCAACTCGGTTATGAATGTACCGGACATTCGGACGAGGTACGTTATGATCGGACGCGAGGTGGCTCAGCCCACCGGAGATGATCGAACCTCAGTGGTTATCACCCCTAACAACGATCACGTAGGATTTCTCTCGGCGGTTGCAGCAAAGTTCGCCGAAAATGATGTGAACATGAACCATATACTCTCACGACCGCTAGCGGCCAAGGTCGGTAACTACTCGATGCATATCGTATTCGAGGGCCACATCACGGATTTAAAGGTTCAGGCGCTCATGGCTGACCTCGTAACCCTTGATGCATCGGTAAAGTTACTTGGATCATATCCTCGATGGAGAGGCGTGGAGGTCTGTACTCCCTCACCAAATTTACCCAAGGGCAGCGTAGATCTGAATTTGGAAAGATCACTTACAATGCTCACTAGACCTCCAATTGCAAAGTGATAGACGATGGAGATGGGTTCTTTTGGAGTACTCAACTTCGAGCGTACGCCAATCGCTGGTGTCATTGGGTTGGGGCAGATAGGAATGTCGCTATCGTTCGATCTGATTTCTAGAGGGATTGAGGTATTTGGCTTTGACAAGAATCCTCCAGCTCTGGACTTTGCGCTTCAACACGGAGTTAAGGTCGTTGAAAAGGTCGAAGAGATCTTCGACGTCGCAGACTTGATCTTTTACGCTATTCCGGCTGGACAAATGAAAAGCGCTATCGCCCACATATCGGGGGTGAGCTTTGACCGGAGGGTCATAATTGCAGATCTGTGCTCTACGAAATTAGATGTTGAAAAAGTTTTTACAGAAGCATCTCTCGATAGGTCAAAGTTGAGTTACGTTGGTCTTCACCCCCTAGCTGGAAGCGAAAAAAGATCGTACTACGGAGCAGTGAAAGGACTCTTTGAGGGGCGGGTTATGGTGGTTGCAGTTGGGGCTTCAACCGACCTCATAGATGCAATATCTCTCGCCAAGCTGTTAATCGACACCGCAAAGTGTCGAATAGTCTTTGCAAATCCCGCAACACACGACCGCCTGATCAACTTCACCATACAGATCCCTCACGTATTTGCCTATGTAGCATCGTCTTTTGCTAAGGAGGTCAAGGATCAGGTGGCACTCGAGATGTTTACTGGCAACTCTTTGCGGGATGTGATCCGTGTGGCTCGTAGCGACCCCGCTATGGTGGCCAGCTTCCTTTTCTCAAATCGTGAGATCCTCAAATCTACGTTGCGAAGTGCTACCGCACGTATTGAATCAATGATGACAATTTTGGAGTCGGGTGATGAAAGCCAGCTGGTGGCTCTGTTGGATGACTATGCTCCAGCCCAAAGCAGAATCTCCTACGAGGCGACGACGCGACGAAGTGAAGCTTCGTTACAGGCGATTTCGACTCTCATCGACGACCTCATATCTGCGCCATATATGGTTGACGATATAGAGATCGCCCCCAACGGTGATTTGATGCTCTCGCTGCTGCACCTTAGTGACGAAGTGAGTTAACTCGCTATTTTAATTTTTGATATGGTTGCCATCACGGTGAAGCTTGCGATTTAGTCTCTTTGTGGGAGGATGATCCTCTTTACTCTATATCTCTAGGGCCCTGGAGTTGAATTGAATAGTCCTAAGAAGAGTAGGCAAATTTCGGTCTGGACCCTTTTGGTACGATATCCATCGAGGTTCGAAGAGATAGTGGTACTTTATCTCCTTCCCTTGGCTCATCTAAGGGCATTGCGTACGCGGCGCGACGATCTAAAGGTGGTGATAAAAAGGGGTAAGGTACGCTCTCTGGTCGATGGGGCCATAACAGGTACTTCGTTTTATGGCGCTGTACCAGCAGCCTTGGTCTCTGCAATAGTGACAAAGTTATATGAGTTTTCATTGATAGCCATAGACTCTCACGAGCACCTAGATTCAAATATTCTCACCCTGCACTACCTAGTCGTTACAGATGTCTATCCAAGTCTCGATGAAGCGAGTAGGGCAGTCGTTCAACTGCGCGAAGTTCGCGATGAAAAGGTGAAAATATGGGAGTCAATTCGACAGATTCCAAAGTGGTTCTTGGAACTACTAAAACTCGCTGGAGTGCAGTATCGTTGGTATCGTAACTCGACGTTACGAGAGAAGATTAACCTTGTTCTGATGCTTATCGCATCCTTTTCTCCCTTTGTGGGGGCTCCATTTTGGGCAAGGTTTTATTATCAATCGAATTCGACTCTTGTTTCGAAGGCTAAGAAGCACTTTTCGACAGTACAGCCAGAGTTTCAGGGCCACCATCAAGATCCATTTCGTCTACGCAAGGTAGACAACCTGATTTTGCTAGGCATTGTGATTTTGATGGTAGTTGCCTTTGCGGCAATCGTTTTGATATCGATAAGCCTTCACATATCTTGGGGAAAGCGATATGAAATACAGATACTGATCGGTGATTTGCTCTTGGTAATATATTCAATCAGATTAGGTAGAATACTCTTCTCGAAGCGTTAGTTGCCGACTATCATAGACCTCGCCATGATCGGAGGTCGATGATACGCCGAATCAAGAACAAACTATGGCCTAAAGCTGGAACTGAGAAGTATCTCGTTCTGATAAAGATGCAATGGCAGTTGATCTTTGGCGGCTATTTCGACCTGCCATATACGATGTGGGTCCGTTCGACTTTGTCGGTATTGCTCAAACTCTAAATTGCAGAGACGCTCGGTCGGATATATTTGGTACAACTACGTTTCGCAGCAACTCTTGATGCGCATCCGACGTGTTGTATCTTTTGTAACCATCTTCGTCGTCAAATACTACTGTGACGCCGTAGTCGAAGTTGCCTTCTCTTATCCCAAGATCAACCCCAAATTCGTAACCTTTGTGGTCGGTAAAGCCGACACTTAGAAATTTATAGAATTCTTCGTCAAAGGACTTTATAACCGCCTCTTTGTTGTCGGACGATATCTTGAAGAGTGCAATGTGTCTTATCATTTCAACTACCTTTTAGTAGCAACCAACGTTGGGAGCTCTTTCACTTAAGGGATGTTACAAGAGGTTGGGAGTAGATCCGCCATCGATTGTAATTGCCTGACCTGTTATGTACCAACTCCACTTTGAGGAGAGAAATGCGGCAACTTTGCCAAAACTTTCAGGATCTCCAAGTTTTTCCGTTGGCGTCTCCTTGCTTCGGTGAGACGGGTCTCCACCTGCGAGAGTGATAAGGCGGTCAGTTAAGTGAAGTCCAGGTAGAAGTGAATTTACGGTTATTCCAAATGGAGCAAGCTCATTAGCAAGGCTCTTCAAGTATCCGGTAAAACCCGCTCTCGCTGTATTCGATAGCGCCATATTCTTAGCTGGCGCTTTGACATAAAGCGAGGTGATTGCAATGATTCGACCGAAATTATTAGCCTTCATGTAATCGATGAAGTAAGAGGCGATTTCAATTTGAGACAACAAGTTGGCCTCAAGGGCTCCTCGGTACTCTTCCGTAGTCTTCGACGATGCGGTTCCTGGGTTAGGGCCGCCACTGTTGGCAACTACGATGTCGACCGGTCCAAATTCTTTATGTACGCGCCCTAGGACTTCCTTTGTCGAATCTACGTTCGAAATGTCAGCCTCAAAGGTTTGAGTAAGGCCACCAAGTCTTTCCTTTGCCGATTTGAGCTTTTGAGTACTCCTCGAGACGAGAGCTACTTCTACCCCCTCTTCAACTAGCGCAGCGGCAGTAGCGAAGCCGAGCCCACTACTGCCGCCGGTAATCAATGCACGCTTTCCAGTTAGATGTAGATCCATATCAGATAACTCTAGCTAGATAGAGTGCAAGCCTCTATTGATGGAAAGCTTCTGCGAAGCTTTTAGTTAAGGCATCCAGCTGCTCTGCCTAGTTGAGCAAGTCCGGTAAGGTCGCCCGACTGGTAGGTGTTTAGCGATCCTTGTACGTAGGGGTACATTATTTCGGACCTACTTGAACTGTGGCCCAGTCCGATTACATGGCCGAGTTCGTGGAGGACTAGATCTACCTCTTGTGCCTGCGAAAGCGGGTAGGAGGTAGTGATGGCGGCCTGCCCGCTTACTGCTTGATACTGGTGGTAGGTACTGTTGTACGTGATGTCTTGTCCGCCCATTCCAACATCGTTGCCCGTCGGGAGATAGTCGGTTTGGCCGTTTGACTCCCAGGCAATAAGTATCGGGTTTGGCTGTCCGCTAGAGGTATAGGCAGATCTTCCTTGAGTTGGTAGTTCTGAGGTTGTCCCATCGTATTGGAACGTCATCCCAGTGGCCTGGGATAGTTCGGCAAATACATTCTGTACGAGTTGCATCCCGTATGACGGAGCGTTCGTGATGTTTACGACGTAGTGAATCGTCTGGCACGGGTTCCATCGAACAGGATAAGGGGAAGAGGAGTTTTGATACTCTAGAAAGGAGTAGGGAGCGTTCGGAGTGGCACTAGGAGCCCATGGCGATCCACTAAAGCTCATGGTGCTCATATTCTGTGCTCCCAAACTATTCCAAGTTACCCCAGTTGATGGAACTAAAGATCCCGCTGTCGAAGAGGACTGATTGGTGGTAGCCGGTGGACTGTAGGGCGTTGATGCGTTGAACTGGTAAGTTGCGCCATCGGAGCCAGCAATGTCGTAACCGCTATTTGTGGCTTCGATTCCAACGATGTTATAGATCCCCTGGCCACCGGTCGATCCATAGAATTTGGCATCTCCAAAGGAGAAGATGCCGCCATCGGAGGCGACTAACCAGTATCCTGCACCAGTGCCGGTACTTGCTATGCCAACGATTGGGCTCGTTAAAGTCATTCCACCAGTCGATCCATAGAATTTAGCATCTCCAAAGGAGAAGATGCCGCCATCGGAGGCGACTAACCAATAACCTTTTCCATCGGGGGTGGGTGCCATGCCAACGATTGGCTTGTTGAGGGCCATTCCACCAGTCGATCCATAGAAGGCGGCATCACCGAACGAGAAGATGCCGCCATCGGAGGCGACTAACCAATAACCTTTTCCATCGGGGGTGGGTGCCATGCCAACGATTGGCTTGTTGAGGGTCATTCCACCAGTCGATCCATAGAAGGTGGCATCACCGAACGAGAAGATGCCGCCATCAGAGGCGACTAACCAATAACCTTTTCCATCGGGGGTGGATGCCATGCCAACGATTGGCTTGTTGAGGGTCATTCCACCGGTCGATCCATAGAACTGTGCCCCTCCGTAACTGAATATACCACCATCGGAGGCCACAAGCCAGTATCCATTGCCACCAGGAGTAGCGGCTGTACCTACTATTGGACGATTCAGGTTTGGAATCGGACTTGTTAGGAGCGATGGTGAAACTGGTGCTGAAACGGCGTCCGTTACACTTCGAACCGTATGGCCGGTTGCCGTATTTTGTACATTATTGCTGATGGAGATGGTGTTAAATGCCATCAATGCGAGTGCGGCGGATAGAGCAACGCCAGTTCCTCTTCGGACTATCGACCCTTTGCCGTTTACGAGAGCTAACCTGCTTTGGTCGCGTGTCGTCATCGGAATCCTTTCCCTAAACCAACTTCTAAATATAAAAACGACACAGAAAGTGGTTATCTTGAGAAATTGAAGCGCGATTAGTGAAAAATACTCTGTGGTTGGCCTCTATCGAGAGGTATAAAGTCACAAGAAGTGGTAAAAGTCACACTTAACTAGGAAATATCACAGTGCAACGGTGGCAGTTCGGATTACGGCTCAAATGGTTTGATTCGCAAGTGAAAGATTAAATAAAGAAGCGCTCGTGGGGAGCGAGCGCTTCTTTACCGGGTTTGGGGGTTAGTGTTTAGGTCTGGTGTGAGTTATTTTTCAGTATGTCTCTCAGGATGGATGACTACGACAGGTGTCTTTGCATGGTGGACAAGCTGCTGCGAGACCGATCCAAGAAGAAGTCCGGTAAATCCGCCGTGACCTCTCGAACCTACGACTACCAACTTCGCGTTCTTAGCCTCTTCGATGATGAAGTTGGCAGGGGAGCCTTCTCCAAGCTTGGCGTTGATCTCGATTTCTGGGTAGTTTGCTTTGGCCTCTTTTACAATTCCATCGAGTAGAACCTGAGCATCGCGCTCGTAATCGTCGAGTTGACTTACATATCCGGAGTAGGCGGCCTTTGGGATACCCCAAACATGAAGGATCGCAAGTTCGGCTCCTCTTAGTTTTGCCTCCTCGGCTGCGAATGCTACTGCAGCAGTGGATGCCTCCGATCCATCGACTCCAACAATAATTCTGTTTGCTCTTTCTGCGGAGGTCATTTAATCATCTCCCTAATTTCTCTGATATATCCATCTTGCTTTTTCTGGTGCTCTGCTTCCTAGAAGCGAACTTCCCATTTTTGGGGGTAATTAGTCCCTAGCAAATCAACTAATACTTTTTTACCGTGATCTTCAAAGTTTGACGACTCTAACCGCGGTACCGTAGGCACAAATTTCAGTTCCCATCTGTGCCATCTCGCTGGTGTCGAAGCGAAATGCGACAATCGCATTCCCGCCTTTTGAAATGGCTTCTTCGATCATTCGTGATGTCGCCTCATTTCGACTCTCGATGAGGTTTTTTGTTAGCCCCCTGAGTTCACCGCCAACTATAGCCTTCAAACTTGCACCCATTTGTGATCCGATATTACGTATCCGGACAGTCAAACCAAAGACTTCTCCAAGAACTTCTTCGATCTGGTATCCGGGTAGATCGTTCGCCGTAGTTATGAGCACAATTTCTCCTTGAATGCAACTTTGCCCTCTTGTCCAGAGGCTTAAGTGCTTGTCCTTTGAAGCTCTTAGGTTGAATCTACACTAGATGTAAAGCGGATGCTAGGAGATATTTGACATTTATGGAAATAAATTAACTGTGTGAATACCTTTAAAAGTAAAGTTGTGGTAAACCGCTAGAAGACATAATTCTGGATTAACTTGGCTTTTAGCCCGTGTTTGCGGGTCATTCCAATTGCCGCCACGGCGCCATTGCTTTTAAAAAGTTGGCTGGTGTTTGAAGGGTGCGCTATTCGTTAGACGCGGGGCGCACTTGAGCCGTCCTGATGCAAAAGTAGCATCAGGAGTTTCGAGGCTATAGCTCGCGATGTCTCGCTAGGCGAATACGTGGCGTTTTTGGATGAAACAATGTGACTCAGATGAAGCGCCAAAATCAATCGTAGCAGTTCTTTCAAGTGCACTTAGGTGCCTATTCCCGTAATCGAAGTAGTTCACTTCGCCCTATCAATGACATTATGACCATGGTTTCGCGTGGGAGGCTAACCCTAGCCCCGTGTAATTTGGTTAGTTTTTTGACCGGATGTGACCTTCAGACTTAGTCCTTGTCTCGCATCCTCTTACGCTCTGATAAACGAGCCGCATAGGCTGCTGCTTCGCTTCGATGCCCCATCTCGAGCTTCGAAAGTAGATTCGAAACGTAGTTTTTTACCGTTTTTTCGGCTAAGAACATTTCGCTTGCAATCTGACGATTTGTCATACCTTCGGAAATGTAATTTAGGATCTTGCGCTCTTGGGCAGAGAGCCGAGATATGAGCTCATCCTCTGGTTCGGGTGATCGAAGGCGAGCTAGCACCTTGGCCGTCACGGCTGGATCAAGTAGGGACTCACCTTTGGCCACTCTCCGAATCCCATCGATTAGGTCGCTAGAACGAATCTGTTTTAGTAGATAGCCCGATGCGCCGGCGAGAATCGCCGAGAAGAGAGCCTCGTCATCGTCGTATGAAGTTAGCATTAGACAGCCAATGCTCGAACTTTGAGCTCGAATGTCTCTACAGAGTTCGATTCCATCTCCATCGGGTAGGCGCACATCTAATATGGCCACGTCGGGGTGTGTCGCTGGAATTCTGCTCAAGGCGTCGTTGACATTCGCTGCCTCGCCTACCACCTCTAGGTCTTCTTCTAGGTCGATTAAACTCGCTAAACCGCGTCTTACGACCTCATGGTCGTCTACCAGAAATACTCGTATCGTCACATCTCTATACACTAGCCCTTTGAATCGTGGAATTTGAGTTGTGGTAGGCGCATTTTTTGTGCAACTATTCAATAGGAGTAGATGATTCAAGGGTGAGGGGTTCCATGATCCGTTCGATGGCAGTGGCATTTGATCAAAGTGACGAGGCACATGATGCGCTTTTTATCGCAATTGATCTGTCACATCGACTCGCAATACCGCTAACTGTCATACATTCAGTGGGGCTTTTGGAGGTCGCAAGTCGGGATTCGAGTGGTGATATCGGTGCAATTGAGGATTCTGTAACCAAAATGTGTCGAATGTTGGGCCTCAATTTGGGGGACCTATCCATCGAGTTGAGAACACTCGACTCCTCTCCGGTGGAGGGTGTAAAACTTCTAGTCGATGATGAAAATATCGATCTTGTCGTGGTTGGCTCGCGAGGTCATTCTATAGATGATTCGCTATTAGGTTCCACCTCTCATCAATTGATTGAACACCTAGGTCGCCCCGTCCTAGTTGTACCTCGAATGAAAAAATAGAGGCCAATAGGGACTTTCATGGGACTTGCCGCACCGCAATTAGGGACTTATTCCCCGATGTATCCTTGGAAAATTCTGTGAGAATGTAAATAGTCGAAGTATTAGAGACTTTGAGCAAGTAAGAGGGTGGTGAAATGAAACTGGCACTGAGCGCATTAATTCCGATCCTTGCCAGCTTGGTGAATCTAGATTCACCTGGCCATTATATCAACTTCGGGGTTATCTCCATATCCGTCGCCAACTTCGTCGTGATCGTATTGATGATCACGGTATTCGTTGCGGCGATATTCATTCCATTTCCTGGAAAGAAGCATGAGTCATGAGTACCACGTTAGATGATCGAGATCGTGAAAAGTTAGTAGCTGGTCTTCCAGAAGACCAGGACATGTGGACCAACAAACTCCGTAGAAAGTTTTACGGTAAGCTTCCACCAGAGAAGTTACTTCCAGACCGCCAACCCTCGTACGTATCTTCATGGATATATGTCTTTGGAATCTTGACGGTCTCCGCACTCGCTGTCGTGGTGGGTTCGGGGTTTATATTGGCTATCAAAGGGCCATCTTGGTGGCACAACTCTTCGGTTGGCCACTTCGTCAACTCCTTGCACCTATGGTCAGTTGAACTGTTTTTTTTCTTTATGGTTATACACCTTTGGGGAAAGTTCTTCATGGCCTCGTGGCGTGGCAAGAGGGCACTTACTTGGATGACAGGTATGGTCACCTTCTTGGCTTCTGTTGGAACTGCCTTTACCGGTTACGTTTCACAGCAAAACTTTGACTCGCAATGGATCTCCACGCAAGGAAAAGATGGATTGAATGCCGCTGGCGTTGGCGCCATCTTCAATGTCTTGAACTTCGGACAGATGCTGATGTGGCACATCGTTCTCCTTCCGTTGATCGTTATTTTGATCGTGGCAATTCACGTGGTGATGGTTAGACTCCGCGGTGTAGTACATCCTTTCCCACCAAAGAACGCTAAGTCTTATCCTTCCGACGAGATGCCGTGGACAGGGAAGTACCGTCGCTACGACATCCTCAAAGAAGGTACGATTGCGATGGTAGTCGTCGTAATCTTGACCCTCGTCTTCTCGATCGTCTTCTCTTCTCCTGACGAAAAGCCGATCACTCTTCAAAGCTGGGCTAAGGCTGCGCCGGTTGACTTTGTGACTACTGCTTCGAGTGAGCTTGCCGGAACGTCTGCCTCTGCGGGATACGGTTATCCATACAACAACGTTCCAGGTTCTGGGCAAAAGATTGGACCGATCTCTCTACCATCGATCTTCGGAGTAACAATTCCGGTTGATCCGGCTCAGGACTTCGTTCTAAAGCCACTTGGTACCATCGCTAATGATGCAACGCTGACCAGTGACCTTGCGACATATAAGAGCGCGAGCAGCTCAACTCAGTCAAAGTGGCTCGATAACTATACCAAGGCCCTCGCAAAGGCAACGTATGTAAACGGACAGGTACAAGTTGCATCAGGAAACTACGGACCCGTTCCATATATGATGGGTGACCTTTTGAGGTTGGCGCAATCGGGAGGCTTGGATTCTAATCTCGTAGCAGGTGGCAATTTCTACGGTACCAACTACACCAAACCCCTTCTTTTCTTGGCCGACAGCAGTTATATGGCTGGTCTCGCTCAAAACCAGCACTTGGCTGGTAACCAATGGGGAATGATGAATGAGACTGGTAATTATCCAGGTCAAGCTTGGCTCTGGCTCTATACCTTCTGGTATCAGGTATCACCATTCTCTAGCTCTGGTAACGCCGACGTACTGGTGTGGGGTTTGATCATCCTTCTATCTGGAGCCATGATAGCATTGCCCTTCATCCCAGGATTGAGGGAGATCCCAAGGCTTGTAAAGGTGTACCGCTTCATCTGGAGGGACTACTACCGCGAAGAAGAACAAGTAGATCTTCGAAGTGACAAGTGACGTCTAGATGAAATTCTAAAGAGTAAAGGGGCCAAGATCCAAAACAAAAGGGTCTTGGCCCTTCTCTTATCTGTCATTTTCAGATAGATCTTCCGTCGAAGGGCCAATGCGATGAATGAAAGTCCACGAGCTGCCGGTGAACTTCTGAGCGACGAAGAGTGTATTGCACTTTTAAAGTGCCATTCATTAGGTCGTATCGGCCTATCAATCAATGCGCTTCCAGCAATTCTTCCGGTGGTATACCATATTGTTGAAGGCGTAATTGTTATCGAAGGGTGGGGCTCTGCTCGTATAGCGCAGAACCTAATGCAGTCGGTAGTTGCCTTTGAAGTTGACGATCTTCACGACACCGAGGGTTGGGGATGGTCCGTCCTTGTTATTGGAGTCGCTACTTCGGTAAATGACGCTTCTCTGGAGTCTGACGAGACGTCACCTTACCCTAGGAAAGGTTCATTTGTTATTCACCCTGACTTGATCTCAGGTCGAAGAGTGGCTTTTGGTCATTCGGTAAGCTTGGGGAAAGATCGCTCTTCGACCTTGATTTTTGATCCCAAGCAAGGTAGATCTTCTAAGTAAGTTGCGCCAGTTGGAGTCGGCTTGTTACTCTCTTCCCCAGAGTCCACTCAGAACCCGTCCTAGGTTTACAGCATGGTCGCCGAAGCGTTCATAGAATCTGGCTATCAGCGCTAATTCAATCGTTACAGGAATTGAAACTGCACCAGAGGCCAACTCGGCTATGAGGGCGACCTGCAGATCATCAAGCTCATCGTCGAGAGATTCAACTGTATCGAGGTGGGTGGTTAAATGGTCCGCAAAGTCATCCGCGGTTAGCCGCCACATCTTCACGCCGATCTGCCCCATTTGAGCGATTATCCCACGAATCCTTGGAGTTAGTTCAGGAGTAATTCCCCTCAAGGCTCTTGAAGCAATGTGTTCAGCTAGATCGCCAGATCTCTCTAGCTCAGGAATTATGCGAAGTATAGATATCAGATATCTCATCGATGCTTCTCCGGGCACGTGCGTCAGCAACACTTGGTAAGCAAAGCGTTGAATCTTATGGTACAGCTCGTCAACCATAGAGTCGCGAGCTATCAAGTCGTGTGCGATGGTTGCGTCGTTGGCTAAAAGAGCCTCGGTCGCTCCGCCTAAGTGGCCACCGACTAGACCGAACAATTGGATGACAAGCGTTTCAATCGCCTCGAATTCGTCGGTGTCAAAGAGACGCTTCAGATTATCTTGGTATTGATTTCCATCTTCTGACGTCAAAACATCCCCGCGTTTACGTGCTGGCACTGATACTTAACAACTCAAATTTGCCTCACCATGCTTTTCAGCGGGTGCAATCGGCAAAAGGTTGAGAACTCGACCTTAAAGCTTAGGAGAATCTACGAGAAATTGAGTTGAAAATACGAAAGCTTGAACGTCTTTTCAACTTCTCCCGCCACATTTGAAGCGTGAAATACTGGGTCCAAGATTATAGTTCGATTGGCCTGTGGAGTACTACCAGTGACTAACTGGACGACCGAGGGAGTTATTCACCTCGGTCCTCCAGTTTTCGGATAAATTGTTTTATTAGTGCTTTACTGAGGAGTCGCCTCTTTTGTTAGGCGAAGGTCGGTGCCTTTCGCACCGCTCGCTTGAGTTCGTAGAAGTCTTCGCGCGATGCAAGAGTCTTGTATGCATTAAAGATCTCAATAGCCTCCTTGCCCTTGGGGACGGTGCTCATGACTGGCCCGAACAACGATGGGCCACCTGCTCCAAATGTAATGATCGGTGTTCCGACGTCTCTTCCAGTTCTAGATAGAGCCTCTTCGGTAGTCTCTTTGAGCTTTGCATCCCAAGACTCATCGGTAAATGCACTCGCTAGTGAGCTATCGAGGCCAAGTTTGGTCAAAATCTCTTCTATTGGAGCTTTAGCTATAAACTGATCGCGCTTTCCATTGTTGTGAAGCTCCGTTCCTACTTCGGTGTAGAAGGCGTCAACCTCTTTGTTGGAGTACTTTTCGGCGATCGCCGCAGCAACTCGAAGTAGGTTGTGTCCAAGACCGTGGATATCGCTGTAGCCGGCGGGAAAGTCGGCGTAGTTTCTCGATGAATTTACCTCGCGGAGCGAGATGAAATTCCAGTTGACTTCCACCGCTCCCTCTTTTTCAACCTCTTTAATCCATCGCGAAGTGACCCACGCCCACGGGCAGATTGGATCGAAGAAAAACTCAACACTGTCCATTGAATAACCCCTTAGTTTAGATTTATAGGAGCTTCAACAACAGAGGGCTTTGACTTCTTCCAATAGTTTACGAAGTTAGTCGTATTTGAGGAGTATTTACGATTTAGGTAAAATAAAGGGTGCCTCTCTCGAGGTAGTTGTTGCCACCCCAAGGGAGGGACCCTTGGTTATGGTGCGACCGGGTCGCACTTTTTAGACCTATTGCAACTGTATCTTGAGTAATCAATCGCTCAAGATGTGTTGTTTCAAGGTTTTACTTCGGGATTCGCCCAGACATGTCGGCGTTCTTGGCCGCTTTTTCAACAAGGTCTGGGATTAAGCCGGCGAGCTCTTCGACGGTCCATCGGTCGTCTTTGTTGATAGATGGGCCAGCGTGCCATCCTTCTGCCACGTCAATATGGCCACCAACGATGTCAAATACTCTTCCGTTAATTCCTGCCGATTGCTCGCTTCCCAGGTAGACCACTAACGGAGATATATTTTCTGGAGCGAAGGAGTCAAACTTTGCCGGATCGTTATCTTGGGGAGCGAATCCTAGATTTTCGGTCATTCGCGTGAGGGCGGCCGGCGCAATAGCGTTTACTGTAACGCCATACCTAGCCAACTCTTGGCTAAGGATGATGCTAAACGATGCGATCCCCGCCTTTGCGGCTCCGTAGTTTGCCTGTCCAACGTTTCCATAGATACCGCTGGCCGATGAAGTGTTGATGATGCGAGCATTGTTTGCCAGCCCCTCTTTGGATCGCTCTCTCCAATAGTTCGCCGCCCACCTTGTAGGTGCAAAGGTTCCACGCAGGTGTACCTGAATGACTGCATCCCACTCCGCGTCTGTCATATTTACCAACATGCGATCGCGAAGGATCCCCGCATTATTGACGAGCACATCGAGGCCGCCAAAAGTATCGACTGCTGTGTTGATTAGGCGTTGTGCACCCTCCCAGTCGCTGACGTCATCGCCGTTTACTACTGCCTCGCCACCCATGGCTCGAATCTCATCTACAACTTCGCCCGCGGGTCCATCCGACGATCCAGAGCCGTCTACGTTCGCACCGATGTCGTTTACAACAACTTTTGCGCCGTGGCGTGCAAATTCCAGGGCGTGCGCCTTGCCAATTCCACGTCCCGCTCCAGTTACTATGACGATGCGACCTTCACAAAGTCGTGCCATTGTGTCTATACCTTCCTTATTCAAAATATTACCAATGGGTAATAAAAACAGATTTACCTAACTTAGAGTACTTCTAAAGAGATCTTGCCGCACATCCAAATGATGTATCTAGTAAGTGTTAGATGAATTGCAGAGGCTAAGTTTCACTGTCGCAAGGGAAGGACGCCATCAGGGAGCGAATATTTTGAGGCGAGTTCTTCACTTGTAAAGAACTCTTCTATCAGCTCAAGGAGTGTTTTTGCTGCCGCTGAGTGCGCGGCTCTCTTTCGCCTTGCAATTCCTACTCGTCGCCTTGGAATACCAACTACCTTGCAGATTCCAAGGCGTGAAAGCATAAAGTCGGGGATTGCTGTTGAAGGAGCAATCGTCGGAGCAAATCCATCGAAGGCCATCGAAGCGAGGAGCCTAACGCCGTCAATCTCTGCCTTTGGAACGATGTTCACCCCGCCTTGAGTTGCGATTAGCTCAATCTGATCTCGAAATTGGGTACCCTTGGGTGGAAGCAGAAGTGGGATTGAGTCAAGATCAGCCAACGAAACTATTGGTTTGGATGCTAAAGGGTTGTCTTTGGTGCATATAAGTACGAGCTCCTCTTCAAAGGCGGCGTTGAAAGAGAGCTCATCGGAGTTATTCGGTCTTGTCATTATTGCAAATTCAAATGCATTGGATAAGACTCGATTTTCCAAGGTGGTTGTGGTCCCCTCTGCTACCTCGACCTTGAGATTTGGGTGCCTAGTGTTTATCTCGTTTATAAGCGGGGGAATGAACCATCGAGCTACAGTTCCAATCATTCCCACCCTAACCCGTCCTCTTACATCGTCGCGAAGTGCTGAAATGTCAGAGTCGATGGCCTCCAACTCCGCAAGTAGACGTCTCGCCCGCAGGGAAACTGCCTTTCCCTCATCGGTTAGTTCTCCGGTGCGTCGGTCAACCAGCGTTGACCCTACCGTCTCTTCAAGACGTGCAAGATGAGCTGAGATATTTGACTGAACCGTATTGAGTGAATTTGCAGCTAGAGAGAAGCTCTTAAAGTCTTCCAGAGCTAGAAGGGCGCGTAGTTGGCGGAGTTCGATCATAATTTATGATTCTAATTATCTTTTGTATTTGAATGTAAGATAACTTCAAAGTGACTATATTGGTTAATAGCAAGAGACGGATCCCCCCTCCAAACTTGCGATTCAAATACGAAGGCTAGCTCCCCCCGCTAGCCTTCGTTCCTTTAACGCCCACCTCGTATCGGGCTTTATCTGCTCCCAACCCAGCGAAAGGCGCAAGCCAATGAGGCGAGAGCCCTAAGTATGCTTGAAGAGGATGAATAAAAATTTAGGGTCGATCGACAGGGCTACCGAAAAGATAGCGAATCTAATTGGTAGACCTAGGTATGAACGCCTGGTGTTGAAGTTAGCCGATGGTATTGGGAGTTTATCTAAAGCCACTAACCGGGGGAGCGGTGAGGCTCTCTCGGGATTGGTTCTCTCGCAATTGGACGGGGGAGCTCTAAGTCGATCTTCTGAAGAAAAGGACCTCATCTACGTCAGTGCGACCAATGGAAAGACTACCACCACTGCAATGATCACTGCAGTCTTAGGAGGACGCTCAGTGGTAGTTACCAACGAGGCAGGAAACAATATGACCGCTGGTGTCACTCTGGCCTTGAGTAAAGCTGGGGGACGCAAAGTAGGGGTTTTGGAGGTCGATGAGTCTCACCTTCCGATCGTTGCAAGCAAGGCGCCGCCGACCTCGATGGTTTTAATGAACCTATCCCGAGATCAACTAGACAGGGTAAGCGAGGTCAGAAGTATCGCCGAAAAGTGGAAGAGAATTCTCGAAGCAAATAGGGATATCTCCGTCTTTGCCAACGTCTCTGATCCCCACATAGCCTATGTAGTGCGTGGCCATAGCAATGTTGTAGCGTTTGAAGTCGGTTCGAAGTGGAATATGGATGCAACGGTTTGTCCTGTATGTGACTCAAAAGTTGACTTCAACGATGATATCGGTGACTATCGCTGCGTCAACTGTGACTTTAAAAAGCCAAAGAGCGACTACGTCTTCATGGGAGATGAGCTCTATCGTAGGGGCAAGCTTCTAACCACTGTCAAGACCTCACTCCCAGGGCAATTCAATCTTATGAATGCGGCGGTGGCGACAATAGTTGGATACGAAAGAGATGTGCCCCTCGAAGCTATTAGATCCGCATTGGCTTCGCTGGGCGGAGTCGGTGGTAGATATTCGACCTTCAAGGTTTTAGGTCGTTCGGTCACCGCATTTATGGCCAAGAATCCTGCTGGATGGCAACAGATTATCGCAATGCTGGCTGAGTCTGCACATCCGCTCATAGTTGGTATAAATGCCAACGTAGCCGACGGTAAAGACACCTCATGGCTCTATGACATAGACTTTTCTCCCTTTGGCGATAGGGACGTGGTGGTGGTCGGTGAGAGGCGTTTTGACATAGCGGTGCGCCTCTCCTACGGAGGTGTGGTTCACCGCATTTGCTCGACCTATACCGAGGCGATAACGACCTTCGATGAGGGAGAGGCGATAAGCTACGTCGGAAACTATACGGAGTTTACAAAAATGATGCGATTCCTTCGCGACAGCGGGGAGTTAGCGCAGTGAAGATAGTACTTCTATACCCTGACCTTCTTGGAACCTATGGTGACTCCGGAAACGGCGAGATTCTTTATCGTCGCGCAGTTGCGCGAGGGATAAATGCGACTTATCAAAGGGTCTTCTACGGTGACCCTATCCCGAGGGATGGAAGCCTCTTCGTAATCGGAGGTGGCGAAGACGGGCCGATGCAATTGGCTCGTGATGCTCTTCACAAGGATGGCTTTTTGGGTGATCTATCGTCAACCAGTCATCAAATTTTGGCGGTCTGCGCCGGCCTGCAAATCCTTGGTGAAAGCTTCGTTACCTCTGGTGCTCCATCTTCACCCGGCCTTGGCTTGATTCCGATCGTCACTGAGCGTATCGCGAATCATAAGCGAATCGTAGGTGAAATGGTGGCTGAGGCGGACCCTACTTTGGATCTCCCTGTCCTTACTGGTTATGAAAATCATGGTGGCGAGAGTCGCCTACTATCAGGAGTACCACTTGGGCGTGTCGTCCGCGGCACCGGAAACAGTTACGCCTCTAAGGTCGATGGATATATTGATGATCGGATAGTTGCAACTTACATGCACGGACCGCTGTTAGCTCGAAATCCTCTCTTGGCGGACCTTTTAATTCGTCGGGTAGCTCCTGTGATGCCAAATGCCTTTACACCCTTGGCGGTCGATCGTGAGGTAGATGCGTTGCGGAGTGAGATCCTTTCCAACAAGAGTGTTAGCATCTCAAGACGCTTAGGGCTGCGCTGAAGATACGGTTTTGGTAATTCAGTAAAGAATTTGATAGTTTTTACACTATAGAAACTAAAAAGACACCTAGATATTTAGAGATTGCAGAGTCGCTTCGGAGTCAAATTACCTCCGGACCGATAAATCGTGGTTCAGTTTTGCCAAGCGAAGCTGCGCTATCGAGGATGCACCGTGCCAGCAGGATTACGGTAAGAAAGGCTCTCGACGTACTTCGCAGCGAAGGATTAGTGGAGTCACGACAGGGATTTGGATGGGTTGCAACTGCTAACCCCTTGCGTCAATCACTCGGTCGATTCACAACTATCGAGGCACAGATGTCCGAAAAGGGAGTAGTTCCTGGGCGCAAGATAATTTCAGCCAACCTTGAACAGTCAAAAGGTCGACCACGAGAGGTCCTTGGAGATGGTGAGCTGCTAGTGATAACAAGGATCAACCTCGCTGACGGTGCCCCTTTTGCCAGGGTTACTGTTTGGGTGCCCTCCCAAATTGGATCGCAGTTTTCCATCCCCGAACTTGAAGGTGCATCGCTCTATGAATTGATAGGGGAGCGGGGCTCTCTTTCAAAGCCATTGAGGCGGGCTATTCAATCGATCGCCGCAGTTGCGATCGACGGCCTCGATGCAAAGTTGCTAGGTGTACCTAAGGATTCGCCAGCACTTTGGTGTGAACGTATCACCTACGACGAGGATGGAAAGCCGATTATCTACTCCGAGAGCATATTTCCAGGGCATAAAACCGAATTCGTAACCGAATTAACTTCAGAGCCGGAGTCGATTGCTCCATCTGGATTGAGATTGGTTCAGTAGCGATACCTCAAAGCGCCGTATTTCGCTTGCCCCGACACCTCTGATCCTTCTTTACAACTTCTTGCAATCTAAGAGTCCAACTAAATGGCCCTCATCATCCAATGGATGCTGGGGCCATGGTTAATAACCTTTTGCGAGACTGTGACTAAAGTAGATATCTAGATCGGCTTGTCTATGATCGGAAGTCGGGGCCATTTTTTAGATCGCTTCTTGGCATCGGATTTGTACCGAGGTCGATTCCAATCGGCGATCCAATCTTTCTGATCGGCGTTTCTCTTGGGAGTAGCCCCAGCTCCTTGATTTAGAGCAGCACTCCAAAAGTCGCTTGCGATTTCATCTGCTAGCCGATCGACCCTAGCCTCCACCTCTGCGATGATATCTTTAGTGGTTCGCCCCTTCGGATCAATCGGTCGGTCGAAGTATATTGCAGTCTCTCCACGCTTGAAGGAGCGACCTTTGCCCAAAATCTCATAGGTTCCAGCGATGTGAACCGGTACGATTTTAGCTCCACCCTTCAGGGCGATCTGGGCTAACCCACCCTTGAACTCTTGCCCGAAGCCATCCGGAGTTCGACCTCCCTCTGGGAACAGGATCAGGTTCCATCCATCCTCGACAACCTTCAAAGCTAAGTCATGAGATCGCCTTGAAACCTTATTGCGTTCGATTGGAATAGCTGCAAGTAGGAACGACCAGGTAATTGCCTTGTATCTTTTGTCAAAGAAGTAGTCGGCACCGGCTCCTACTGCAGTCTTGTGGCGAAACCTCTCAGGGAGCGAGCTAAGAAGGAGCGGAGTGTCTAGATGGCTCGCATGGTTTGCAGCAAAGATGATTGGGCCGTTGACGTTTGAGATGTTGTCTAATCCGAAGATAGTTGGTGAGGCAACCACCTCTATGGCAGGACGAGTTATGTAGTCAGTTATCAGGGAACGGATTGCGCGTGAAAGGTAGGTCCGGCTCCAATCGGTCTCAAAGTTTGCGCCGATTTTGCTCTTTGGGGTCGGCTTCTCTACATTGATTGGCCAGTTAGGTGCTCCTAAAGGAAATGGTAGTTTGCTACGTTTAAGTGAAAACTTCATCGGTCGCCTACTCCACCTCAGACATAAAAAGTGGAGGGGTGTGCAGGTGAGTTAATGTCGGAGAGGTCCCTACGTAGTGACTCGCCATCGCAAGTGCGTCATTCATCGTTGAAGCTGCCATGAAGCCGAGTCGTTTTGCCACCTTCGGGTCTCCACCGAGGATGATAACCGCTCCAAGGTGATCTAGGGCGTGGGCTCCCCAGTACCACATATAGAACGGGTGGACGCCATGGTAGGCGTTACCAGTTCGGTAGAGGTGGATGTACCAAGGATCGGTGGCGTACTGTTCTTCAAACTTGGCCTCAATCACCTTGGGATCGGTACTTTCAGAGAGAACATTCTCGTAGAAGTCGATGTAAGAGGGGTGAAATACTGGGTCGAATTCGTTTCGCGCTGGGTGGCTCATGATAAGTACTCCGCCTTTGCGAACCAATGGCTTGTTCTTGTACATATTGAAGAAGTAGCCAAGGCCAAGGCAGTAGACCAAGATCGGATTCATGATCGAGTTGACGTTGTATGGACCCACGAATGGAAGCCCCATGGTCAAGATGTCGGTCTGACCCTTGACGTGTATCAGCTGCTGCTTATAGACGTTGGCCAAGGTCTTTTCGTGAACCGCTTCAACCTCTCCCGCTTGAATTGACGTCAGACCATACGGCGAGCGAACTGAGTGGAAGATATTTCGTGCAAGCCACGGTGGGGTTGCCTTTAGGGACTTTGAAGCTGCCATGAATGTAGCACGATCTTTAAAGCTCCACTCCCACTCTCGCTTCTGCAAGAATCCGAATTGATCGGGAAAGGTATTGTTGTTGAGGGTGGTCTCGATCTGAAAGATCTTGATATCGGCGTCCTTTATTACCTTGCCCATCCTCCAGTTGGACGAGTGAAGTTCGGAGTTGTGGCGATCCATGAACGATCGGGAGTGGACCATTGTCTTGACGTTGTGGTGGTGGCGGAGGGAGCGGTAAGACGATAATCCAGTTGCGACGCTCTTATGGCCGCCATCCATAGATACCAAGTTGATATTGACGTAGATTATCAGGTCGCTAGTGGCGGCACGCTTCGATATCTCTACCTCTTCGCCACTTTCAGTAGTACCGATGAATTCAAGGTTGCTTCGGTCTTCGGCGTCGTGTTGTTTTAGGAGTCCTCGAGGATAGAAGGCGTTGTAGACCCTATCGCCCACGGCATGACGAAGTTCGGCCTCTGTCATCCGCCTATGAAGCGCTAAAGCTGCGATCAGCTCTACATCGGTTACCCCCGCTCTGGCAGCCCTTTCGAGTACCTCTTCGATGATTAGGGAGCGAATATCTGGCGACTGCATTTGGGGAAGGGGAAGCGAGACATCGTCAAAGGCGATGGTGAGCTTCATTCCGCTAAAGAGTAGGGCGTCTAGGGGCTTTGAGTCTCCGATAGGGTTATCGAGAGCATCTGCGATCTCAGAGATTGGGTCTGCTATTCCATCGATTGGCTCTGGTGGATATATGACTCGAGAACCTTCAGGCAGCTTTTCAAGGCGAAAACCTTCACCGTGCCAAAAGAGGGTACCGGGGTAGCTCTTATCGACATTTAATATAAAACCTGGTCTAGGTGCCAATTAAGATACCTTTCGGGGAGTTCGTGAGTGACGTGTACTAGGGTCGAAGGCGATTTTTATCGCTCCACGGCTACCAGCCTCGATAGCGTGATTGATCGCATCTTCGTAGTCTTCTAGGGGATAAATTTTGGTGACAAGGTCATCGAGTGAGAGTGATGGCGCAACTTCTAGGGCTAATTCAAAGGTCGATCGGTTGACACCATCGACGCTTTCGACTCCGTAGGCGTAACGCCCCTCCATCGATATTGATTTATGCCACAGGGCGGTTAGATCGAGCGAGGTAGGTTTCGGGATCGCTGCCATGAGTACTCGGCCACCGGGGGCGGTCACCTCAAGAGCGAGTTCTACAGACTCCTTGGATCCAACTGCGTCGATCGTTAGATCGAAGCCGTCGGTGACGCGTCCGTTTGCTAGGACACCTCTGGTCTTTCCACGGGCAAGGCGACGTAGTTCATCATTGCTCCTTACGATCGAGCTTCCATAGCCTCGCGCGATATTTTGCTGATGGCCATAGCGAGCAAGCGAAGTAACTTCTACATCGGGACGAAAGCGAGAGAGGGCAGCGGCAACCAAAAGACCGACTGTTCCACTTCCGATTATCGCTACGCGAGTTACGTCGCCAATATTGCCTGCCTTCACAATGTGAATTGCGCAGGCGAGAGGCTCTACCATAAGTGCTTCTTCATCGGTTAAAGCCTCTGGTATAACGTGAAGTTGCGATGGATGGCAATAGAGGAACTCGGACCATCCACCCCCCGTTGATTCACAGTAGCCACTTTGGACACCTGGCTCAAGACATCCCACTACAAGGTTGACACACTTATCTTTTTCCCCGATTAGGCAGAATCGACAAGGGTTGGGTATCTTGCGCGCAATGCAGTTGAGAACCGGCTCAACTACTACACGTTGCGAAATTCCATCTACTTCGGCTCTGCCGACTATCTCATGACCCGGGATGAATGGAAAAGTTATGAAGTCCTCGAAGTACCGCGACGAAGCGGCGGTCAGCATTCCAAGGTCGCTTCCGCAGATTCCAGAGAGCATAACGTTGGTTTGAACAAAGTCACTATCAGGGCGATCGAGGGTGACCCCATCTTTGAATGAAAGAGGAGAAGCAGTTGCCCTGTAACGCCTTGATACCGTTGAGAGCGCCTTGGTCGTTATGTATCTGGTTACCGAGCGTTCGAATTGAAGTGCCTTCATCGTTCCCTCCCGATCGGTAGCATTAACTTAGAGTGGCCGGCTTGTCGCTCCCAATTTTCAACGACCCAACCCCTGCGTTTGGCGATCTGAAGCAGCCGTGGCTCTGGATTGACCGCCACAGGGTAGCCTACTATTTCCAACATTGGCAGATCAGAGGATGAGTCAGCGTAGGCGACGCACTCTGTGACATCGACATTGTATTTATTGGCGAACTCTGCAATCAAAAGAGCCCTCGCCTCTCCGGTTGGTGGCGTGCTCGACAGGTTGCCGGTCAAGCGTCCCCTTTCGTCGGTTGTCATGGTGCAAGCGACTATCTCGTCAAAAAGAGGTGCAATTGGTTCGATCACAAAATCAAGGGCACCGGTAATCAGTACCGTTTTATGTCCCAGTTGACGGTGGCGCCTAACTCGCTCAATCGCCTTTGGAAAAGCTTTTTTGAGGAGATATGCGTTAAAGAGTTCGTAGCTCTGGTCGGTCAGGTGATTTAGATCCGCCTTTGAATACCTACGGTAGAAGCTTCTCAAGAAGTCACCTCTATCACGTTTGTCTAGCGAAACAAGTGACGGACCTTCGGCAGCTAGAGCAAGGGCGAATAGCGCTTTTTTGGAGAATGGTAAATCTTTGGTGGCGAACCAGGCGTAAGCGTCGACGACGTTTGATGCGATAATTGTGTTTTCGAGATCGAATGCGGCAACTCGAAACCTTTCGCTGAGTATCTGCGATGTCGTCTTTTCGCTACGGTTCGACGTAGTCTTCTTTTCAGATGTGGTTTTGACGCGAGCGTGTTTTACGACCGACGGAAGGTGGACATCGGTTACGAAGGATGGCCAATCGATCGTCCTAGGATCAAAGTCGAGGAGGCGCTGGTCCTTGTCGTTGAGTGACTCATAGAGCGCAATCAAGTTAGAAACGTCGAAGATCGCTTCGGTCTCGGCGTAGCTTCCGTAGAGTTCAACGTAAGATAGCGCTCGGTCAACAGCCTCCTTCTTTTCTTCGAGATCTGTAACCAACTCCGCCCTCTTCCCCCTGAGAGGAACCAGAGACAAAACGCCGTCGATAAATTCCAGGTTGCTAGAGAGCCTCGATAGCTGTTTTTGGACCCTTCCACGTCCTGGAAAGTTCCATTCAGGAACTGCAATCGGCTGTCCCTCGGAGTCATAGAGGGGATTTTGAAGGAACCACTCTCGAACGAGATCAACGAGAACCTTGTAACGCAAGGGATTTACAGAACCCGATGCAACTTGATAGACCGGGGGATCGTCACTTGGAACCGGTTTCGCGTTTGCGGCAACCGCAATGATAGCTCCAGTTACTTGATCTACGGGGATTACGTCTACGATTCCCTCTGGAACTCCGGGAAACTCCTTTAGCAGACCCCTGGCATAAGAGATGATGATCGGCTCGGCCATTCTAAAGCCTTTGATCCAACCGGGATAGGGATATGCCTTTGACGATTCAATAATGGAGGGTCGAACGATTGAAATGGACAGGTCTTGGCCGTGGTTTTCGACCAGCGCCTCTTCTCCAAGTGACTTTGTGAATGTGTAAGCATCAGGCCAACCTAGTGACTTTGCCCGAGCGATTCCAAGGTCGATTAGCTGCTCTTCTACCCAATCGAGGCGTAATTTCTCAAGCTTTTGTGCTAGGAGAGGGCCGCCAACGGCTCCAAGTTCTTTCCGTGCCTTCTTTTCAAAGTCCTGGAGAGCCTCTATTGAACGACTCCTCAACTCGACGTCCGCCTTCAAGCGGTTGGTAAAGTCGATCTCGCTTTCGAACGATGGCATCGGTGAGAATGCGGTGTGCCTTAGGATTCTCTCTGGTGCTAGACCTCGACGGTAACCAGCGACATAGCTTGTGGATACGGCGATAAAGTGGGTCGAAGAAGGATCTTTGCCGACCAATTCCGCAGCGGTCTTGATGGCGTCTCCTACGTTGGTTGGACCAAGGAGGTTTACCGCTACGGCTTGAGTCAGCGGCGAGTCGAAGCTGACGGTCGCTGCAGAGTGAATCACGTAATCACAATTTGCGAGTAGACGCAGGCTATCTTCATCCAAGCCAAGGTTACGACTAGAAACGTCGCCTCCCACGGCCCTAACGTGTGATTCAATGTACTCGTCGAAGGTGGAACCGAGACGCTGGCGCAGCGGATCAAAGGCATCGTTCTTTATGATTTCGCGCTTTGCGCGATCCCAAGGTGATGACCTTCTGCCGGCGCGTATCAACAAAACTAACTTGGCGCCGTCAAAGTTTGACAAAATCCGCTCCGCTAGAGCAGTTCCAAGGAAGCCAGTCGATCCAGTTATGAAGAACGTCTTGCCCTTTAATTTTTCACTTATCACTAAGCCACCAAAGTCTAAATCTAACTATTCGGTTCGTTTGAGTCACTATTTTTTGTCGTCGTTGGTTGTTCCAGCTTGTCCCTGTGGTCCAAGTTTTCCCAGTGTTCCGTAGATTGATGGCTTTTGAGGACCCTTCTTTTTGCGAGCCTTAGACGGGGTGATGCGGTTCGAAGAAAAGCTGCTAGTGGGACGAGTCTCCCCCTTTGTTTTGGCCTTCGATTTTGCAGGGGTTGCCGCGACAACTGGAGTTCCATCTTCGTTTTGACGCTGGTTCTTTGGTGTCATGAGATACCTAAAGCCCGAAAATGCAGCAAAAATGACTGCCGGCATCATTAAAACTACATATCGACTGAGAGGTCCAAGAGCCATCGCTAAGCCTACAAAGCCGATCCAAGTTCGCTTGCCGATGCCTACGAAAATCGCAAAGATAACAGCCAGTGCTGTACCTTCGATGGCATATTGAGCAGGATTTACCCCAGCGACCTTCTCATGGATGTGAGGTAGCCAAAGGATGAGATAGACAGCAGCACCGTAAACGGCGATGGCAAAGCCGAGGTACTTCTCTTTTTTTGTAAGAATTGGGCGCACGGGTAAGTAGTTTATTTCGACCTATCCTTTACTTTGGCTATCAAATCGAATCTTGACGACATTTGACTACGAAGAGACTCAAGCGTCAATTACGAAAGTATCAGATTTCGACGGTAAGAAGATTTTGAGGTGGGTTTCACGGCCCCGTCATATCTATTTATCGGCAACAGGAGGTGGTCGGTCAGTTTTTAATTTGAATGGCCGAAATTTATTTAACGGATGGTGGAGTAACCTTCTCGTGGTTGAGTCATCAAGTCAACTACGTCGATATTCGACGAATCAATAACCGATACACCAGCGGATAGAAGCGGGTCTACCATAGACGGATCGGTGACCTTAGTGGCGACAATCCGAACTCCCCTCTCCTTGGCGATCGCCAATAGAGTTGAAAGTTTTGTTGGAGCGGGTCGATTTGAGTCGCCAATGGCTTCAGCGGCTTCAATTGCAAAGTAGGTGACGACTGGTGAGCAAAGGTCGTAAAAGCGGGTCTGTCGATCTTCAACCCCAGTTATCATTACCTCAATGCGATACCTTATGGCCAGTGCAATCAGCGACACCATAAGTTCTTCTTCGCTTGCAAGCCTCTTTGCTGAGACCGACAAAACGATCCTCTTATCTAGCTGATACCTGGCGATGATCTTGTCGAGGGCGCCAGAGATTCGCTCCTTCGCATGAACCGAGACATCATCTACTGGAATTAGAAATTTTGCGCCTCTGTTTTCTCCGCACTTTGAAATGGTAGTTGCGCTGCTTGAGGCCAACTCTTCGATGAGTGGAAGGTCGATTGCGCCGTCCTCGCGTACTTGAAGTGATATTTGAATTAGCTCGAGCCTTGCATCGCTGTCGTTGTGGAGATACATTTCGCGATTTGCCGCTGAGTTTATGAACCCTCTTGGACCCTCGAACGACCTACTATCTCCAATTTCATTTGTTAACTCTGAGAGCGCAACCCTAATCTTGGCAATGTCAATGTAGTCGAGGCTAAAGCGGTAGTAGGGAAGATATGTGACTTGAGCCTCTTGGATAAGGGTTTCTTTCGAATCTTCTCCGCTAGCTTGCTCCGGCGATGTGTGTTCGACTTTGGTGATGTCGACTATTAGTTCCCGATCGACTTCATCACCTTTTATTATCGCAGGGCTGCTAGTACCATTTCTTGCTAGTGTACGCCCACCGGAGCCATCTAAACTCCCTTCGCTTGCCCGTTCAGAGGTGGCAATGATAGTTCCAGGACCGAACCCTTCGCTGTAAGTTAGCCTGCTTCTCCCCTTTTTCTTCGAGTGATACATCAAGTTGTCGGCTCGATCTAGCAGTTCGTCTCCGTTGAATTGACCTACAGCACTGGTCATTCCCATAGAGATTGAGACCGAAATCTTAGTAGAGTCGATCACGTAGGGTTCGTTGAGGCGATCAAAGGCTCGTCGGGCAATCTCAATCAAACTGGTCAAATCGGGAGAATCCTCTATAAGAACGGTGAACTCGTCGCCGGATATTCGAGCGACGGTATCGCTTTCGCGGAATACTCTCGATAGGCGGTTTGAAATCTCTTTTAGGACATCGTCACCGAACCTATGTCCATAGGTGTCGTTTATCGCCTTGAAGTGATCGATGTCAATGAAGATCACAGCGGTGCGTGCCCCACTTCGATCAGCCTTACTCGCTGCTACATTGAGTCGATCTTGAAACACATCCCTGTTGGGAAGGGTTGTAAGTGAATCTCGAAACGCCATCTCTCTAAAGCGTTCAAGGTTTAGTTTCTCTTGACGACGCAATTGATAGTTTTCAGTCACTAAGGTCGCGTTAATTGCCCACTCGTTTGTGAGGTGACGCTCTAATGAGCTCCAAAAGGAGCGTTCATTGCTAAGAGTTGCGGCCGCGATTCCCACTAGCCCTTGAGAGGTATGAATCGGAATTGCAACATAGGGCATTGAATTGGTAATCGACTCGACAAGCGGAGTGTATAGCTCAATATTGTGGGGCTCTACGAAAAATGGATGGTTACGCTCGTCGGAGAAGCCTGGCACGGCAACATCAGCAATATTCAGCCCTAGCAACACATTTCGAATTGACTTTAGAGACTCCATATTGTCGCCGGCGCAGGATACGTCGGTGATCCTTTTGTTTGAATCTAGCTCCATGTAAATTGCTCCTCCCGATCCAAGGGAAGTAGCTAGTGAACGAGGTATAAATTCTCGGATCCCGTCCTGAGAAAGTATCGAGGTGGCTGCGTCGAGCATCATAGCCAGTGCGTCAGAGGCCTGTAGGCGCAGTTCTCTCTCGTAAAAGTCCAGAACCTGAGAGAACAGTATCGAGAGGTGAGCCACTAATTGGTCGACGCGAAGCAGGTCTTCAATTCCTAGCCAGTTTGCGTCATAAGGATTACGCATGACTAAGACACCGACGTGCTGATCTCCTCGGTTCAATGGGATGATAAGGCCGTCGTAGATGATGTCATCGCTTTTTTGTGACGCTGCAAGTATGGCGTCTTCGAAGCTATTCGTCAGCACCTTAACCTGGTGTTGCCAAAGGGCGTCGGTAGCAATCGATTGGATCTCCTCGTAAGGTCCTTCTAGATGATGAACGCTAATTGGTCCGCTTTCGACGTCATCGCAGCCGACCAGCGGAATCAGTCGATCTCCGTCACCTGCCACGAAGGTGGAAGAACGAAAGCCAAAGTGTCTCGCGAGAATTCGGCAAATTTGATGGGCAATTTCTTCCCATGATTCGTTCGTAGCGACTATCTCTGAGAGTCTGGGGGTGAGTTTTTCAAGCGCCATTTGGCTTTGATTCGAAGTTCCTAGAAATCTCAGAGAGGTGGTCTCCAGGTGATAGGTGATTTCGTTCAAGGGGCGACCGCTCCAGCCTTTAGCGCCTATTGCAACGATGACAAAGCTGCGGGTCAAAGATGGAACAACGACTACGGCTTCACCTTTTTCGACAGAAATTGGGCTAATGCGTGATAATTCGGTCTTTACCTCGTGGTCAAGTACGAACGATCGACTTTTACGAGATACGACGGATCCACTTAACTTTCCAAAGAGAGCAGGTGAGAAGTAATAGCGAGATTCTTCGACGAGTACTGTCTCGATAGGATTCTTTGCTCTTTCTAAGACCACTCGAATGCGATCGGGGAGTGAAAGATCGGCGATGAAGGCGTACTTTGCCTCTGATCCTTCAAGGATCTCAGATGCAACGATTCCGACTGTTTCGTCAATCGTTAGCGAATAGTCAACACCCATGCCCGCTTTCACCTCCCTGTGGCGGATTAGACCCCAGCAGTCGATCTAATTACTCTTTGTGGTCAATTATAACGAGCAGATGCGAGGTGAAGGAGTATTTTGGTACTTTTAGTGACAACAAATCGAAAATGATTTGATAAATGTGAGCATTCATTTACTTTCTGGTAGGTGTCGATTGAAAGACCGTAATGGCCTACTTTTCACTCGCGCAAGTTATGATTATGAGATGTCTCAGGGCACTTAGCTCAGCTGGTTAGAGCGCAGCCTTCACACGGCTGAGGTCGGGGGTTCGAGTCCCTTAGTGCCCACCATTAGTGCCTTACTCAAACCCGTGACCTCAGATTTTATTGAGTCAGGAGACGAAAGGGCCTCCAAAAGCTTTCCTCAAGTAACCCCGAGGCCTGGATGGTCGAACGGGTTCCCTGTTTTTATTGCGATCCGTGATCATTGGTAACAGCATCCATCTTAAGGTACGGTAATTATCCCAAAATGATAGGGTATGGTGCTTGCAAACGACCGATGGTAGTCCAGCTATCAATGCGACAGCAGATTCATTGGCAAGGCAAGGTTGGAATCGGTGGCCTTAAAGGCGACAACATTTCACCGCAAGTTGTTCGACGTCGTATAGTTCTATTTGATCTACCTCTCCTCCCGTGGATCGATACGGGATCTACTTTCAGCTGACGTCTAGCACCAATTTGTTAGTTGTTTTACCTTGCGTATGGCTCCTTAGCTGGCTTGAACTGAGAGGTACCTACGTTGTCGTAGAAGCGTTTAGCAGATAACTGCGCCGCTGTCGTTGAGGAATTTTTTGTATTTCAAGTGCGGATTGGCAAAGTTGCGACCGAGTCGGAGTTACTTCTCCTCCTTTTGAGCGTGCATAACGGGAAGGAAGGTGGCCAAAGAGAAGGTTAATTGGCTGTTGGCGGCGGCCCTAGATGAACAGGGGAAGTACCTCCCCAGCATAGAAGAACGTGGACGACGAATTCATCGGAATTGTAAAGGCGGTCCTCGCTGACTGGCTGTAAGTTGTTGAAGTCGGGTCAGAGCTAGCTCTGGTTGGCTAGGGCAGCTATTTATTCTTTCTAACTCTTGAAGTGTGACCCAATGGTGCCCCTGGATGATCGAGTCTCCCCGGTATCCTTATGAGTCTTCTAATCAAACGAACAAGGCGTTCGACCACTTTTAGACACCGACGAAGATGAAGGGGTCGCGGCAGTTTTTGGTACTTACTTCGAAGGTCAGATTCATCGGTCTGCTCAGCTCTGTGTCTTCATTGAATCGGTGGACGAAGGCGACTGCATCTCGACGAAGGTTGAGTGTGATTTTACCTTCGTCGCGAAACTCCTTAGATGACTGTTGAGCGCCCGAGTGCCTAGTATTTACCACTTGGTCCTTGCCAAAGACCATTCATTTTCACCTCGAAATTCACGGATTATGCCCCTGCTTTCACGAATGTCTAGGCGAAGTGGCGATATTGCTGTTTGATTTATACCTCGCAAGTATTTATCGCAGAAGGAAAGTTGGTACCCTCGACCTTTTCTCCGTAGAAGACCGCCCATTTTGGGCCGCGGTAGACGTATGCATAGCGATTTGCGGAACCAACCCGTTGAAATGGCCACATCGACCCGCCGCTGTGGTAGTTACTGTCCGAAGAGCAGGTGTAAACCAGCATTGGAATGGTTATCTTCGAGAGGTTTGTAGCAAGTGACTCCCACAATTGGTCCCTCAATGGATGTTTGTTACGTTCTCTAGAAACGTTCCTCTCGAGGCGTGCTACGCGCGAGGTTGGGAGGAGCCAAATCCTCGAGAACCCGGTCTCTTCTGCCCCTCCGGGTTTAAAGAAGTCCCTGTAGGCATCGGCGAACCCCTCCCACGGTCATATTGCCTTTAGAGCAGGTGGATTTAGGGTGGCAACTTGGTACTGAGACATAGCCAGATACGAGACGCTCAGCCTTTTGACTCTGCCATCTGACCAAGGTTGGGAGGCGGTCGATTCGATCACTTGAGCTATGTCAACGGCCTCTGGTCTGACAAGATGAGTCCGTGCCCCTCTGATTTTCCTCCACCGCGAACATCAAGGTTGAATATTGCGTATCCTTGCTCGACCCACCACGCTGGGTCAGGCACCTTTCAACCGGTTTGGTTGGAAAGGCGAAGTGGTTCGGGTTGATTTGTGATCTAAAAATTGGGGTCTTATAGATCATTTGCCCCTCTGGTACTTTGGGATTTCGTCTTTGCCATAAGGGTGAGCGGAGATGAGTACTGGAAATGGGCCAGAGCCAGTTGGGCAAGAGAGATTTAGAGATGAAGCTTCACTCCGTCTCTCAATCTGACAGATACATCCTCATCTTTTATGACACTTGTTGGGATGTCGTAGACACTCATCGGAGTTTTGATTACGGCCTTTATTCGAGAAACTGAATACCAGACGAGCCGCTTTGATGCCGTTGACGGTACGTTGGTCGAGCCTTCACGCTGGCGGACCCATTTCTTTCTCGGCCAATTTAGCCGAAGTCCTACGCGCTAGCCCTGCTGGCGATTTCGACCTCTCGCACTTTCAACTCATTGAGACTAAGTTCTGCGCATTGCTCTTATATTGTAAGTTTAATTTATGTGGCGATTAAAACCAGGGAATTAAGATTTTTTGCCGCTCGTGTTTGACTTTGAAATATCGATATTCCAACTCTGTGTCGAATACACCGTTGAGCCTCTTCGAAAGCGTGTCTTATTCTCTGGGAGTCTGAACTGGATGCGATAACCATAAAGGGCAAAGAGTTTAAGCTACTACGTGTCGAGCGCACTTTAAAAAGTCTTATCGGAATCGGCCCCGCGATAGATGTTGTGCATTTGCAGCCTAGTTGTGTTTTTGCCGACGAAGATAGTTGTTGTATGTCTCGGAGATCGAAGATGCCGATAACAGGTTTTGAAAGACCGTAGCGTGCTCTTGGACGCCGAAGTCCAATCTGCAACGGCCACAGTCCTCAAAGACTTCTAATCGGCTCCAATGCTAGATTTTATTGCGTTGCAACCGAGGAGTTGGGACGGTCTTTCCCGTCGGAACGGTTCTATCGTTTGTCGGTGATTTTCTTCGTTCACTAATCTGGTGCGTTTTTTCGGGTTAACAAAGAATGGTGAGGGTCAACACCTGTTTACTTTGGAAAATGTATGTGGGCTAACCATAATAGGTACTTTTTTACCTCCTTCTCCTATTGTCGTCGGAGGTCGCGGGTAACCGCATCATCGGCGATTCCATCGAGCATCCCTGGAAAGACAAAAGTGTGAAACGGTGCGACTGAGTACCAGTAGAGCCTGCCAAGAAGGCCCTTGGGTGTGAAGCGTGCAGTTTGAGTAACTCGAAAACCATCGGTCGAAGCCTCTTCTATCTCCCATTCGAGGGTCGCTTTTCCGGGAAGGCGCATCTCGGCATTTAGGATTAGCAACTTCTCTTGCACGACCTCGCTTACTCTCCAGAAGTCGAGAGGTTCGCCTACGGCGAGAGTATCGGGGTTTCTTCTTCCTCTGCGAAGTCCCGGTCCCCCTACTACCTGATCAAGAATTCCCCTAACTTCCCATAAGAACTCGCCCCCATACCAGCCGTTGTCTCCACCGATCGCAGTGATGCTCTTCCATATACTCTCCCGGGATGCCTTTACCACTACGCTTCGAACGTCCGACAGCTTGGTGCCCCCGCTCCAAGGGGGATCCGTTGGGATGGCCGATGAAAAATCTAGGTCTGCGTCGTCGAATCGGGTTGGTATTTCACTCCTGACCTCGGCGCCAAGTGCTCTTTGGATCGCTACGCGTAACGGCGTTTTGGGAAAATCCCCCAGTATAAGCGAGTTTGCATCGTTTACTAGAACCTGATTCGCGAGTGATTCAACCAACGGCTTGGCAATTGATGAAGGGACAGGGGTTACAAATCCAACCCAAAGCGACGAGAGGCCGAGCGAGAGAAGCGGAAGGGTAACGATTCGCCGCTTAATCAATCCAGCCTCACCAGCGTAGATATTCATCATCTCGGCATACGTCACTTGATCTGGTCCGCCAATCTCGTAGATCCCCCCTATTGGATCACTAGATTCGATTGCATTGGTAAGGTAGGTTAGGACGTCTCGTATGGAGATTGGTTGACAGATCGTGCGTACCCATTTTGGGGTGACCATGACCGGAAGAACTTCGGTGAGGTATCGGAGCATCTCGAAGCTTGCTGATCCTGATCCGATGATGACCGCAGCCCTAAGCTCAACGACTTCGGTGCCAAGAGCAGCTAACTCCTTGCCCACGTCGTGACGGGATTTGAGGTGTCGACTCAGCTTGGTTGAATCGTCTCCCAATCCTCCAAGGTAAACGATTCGTTTGACTCCCGCTTTTTGAGAGCTTTTTGCAAAGTTTCGTGCAAGCTCTCGCTCTCGATTCTCCCAGTCGTCGCCGTTACCGATGCTGTGAACTAGGTAGATAGCGACTTCGATACCCCGTAGGGCTTCGGTTAAATCCTGGTCAAGGTTGCCCTTTACGATCTCCGCTTCACCAGCCCATTCGGCGGATTGAACCTTTGCTGGAGTCCTTAGAAGGCACCGCAAGTGATGGCCCTTGCTAATCAGTAGCGGTGCTAGTCGTCCTCCAACGTACCCAGAACTACCGGTCAAAAATATGTTCAATTGGCCCAACCTAACGCGTGTGGAAGATCCCCGTAGCACTTCAAAGCTAACACGGGTTTCGATCTAATGCGATTATTGCCTCCAATTCGTCGTTGAGTGAGGTAGATGTTTTTCTTCACTCGAGATTTTCGGCCTTTACAGGAGTTTTCTAACAGCTACCGCCTTTCGAGAATTCGAAAGGTTTCTCGAGGCCAAGTTTTTATCAGTGGAACGATCGCAAACTGGTGGAGTCTCGAATATCGAGTGAGCAAAGGTTGAAATCTGGCCGAACAAGGATTCTATGATTGCGGTGCACCACGTTTCGTCTTCTCAAAAATTTAGAATCGGAGTTTGGCCAAGGCGGCGGCGGCTTTGCAGAAACCAATTTGTATCTTTGCTTTGGAGATGAAATCGTCAAAAGATGTGTAATAATCAAGAACTATTGGGCCGTCAATGAATACCGAGCAATAGTAGTCCCACTTGTTGAATGGGATCTTCTGATTGATACCTCAGAGCCATTGCGGTCAATTGGTCGAACTAAAGGATTCTTGACGGGTCTGTGTTTTCTTTTTCGGGGGTAGCCATGGGGCAGTACAATTCAGGAGTCGATGAAACGGAGATTAATCTTTCGTCGCTGGGGTTTTGGTCACTTCCAAAAGAGAGTCGTGACCATGCTTTCGCACAATTGCGACAGAAGCGTCCAATCGCCTATTTTGATGAGCCTGATTGGATGTTTACCTCGGACGGAAGGGGATATTATGCAGTTACTAAGTACGACGACGTCTTTTCTATATCCAGAAATCCAACCCTGTTCTGCTCCGGAAGGGGAGCGGTTTCGATTCCTGACTTACCACCGCAGTTCTTAGAGTTCTTCGGTTCGATGATCAACACCGACGATCCTCGCCATAGCCATCTGAGAAAAGTTGTTCTACGCGCCTTTACCCCGCGTCGCATAGAACTTCTGGATCAGCGAATTGAGCAGTTGGCTAAGACTTTGATCTCCGACGTTTCGCAGAGGGAGTCGGTGGACTTTGTAGCTGAGGCAGCATCGATACTTCCCCTCAAGATCATCTGCGAGATGATGGGCGTTCCCGCTGATTACGAAAAGTACGTTCTTGATCGATCGAATATCATTTTGGGTGCTTTGGATGAAGAGTTCCTACCTGCTGGAAAGACAGTCGAAGAGTCTCTGATTGTCGCAGCGGTTGAATTGACGGCTTTGATGGAAGAGATTGGAAAAGATCGAATCGCAAATCCAAAGGATGACATTACAACTTCCCTTGTGACTGCCTCAGTAGACGGTGAAGCTCTTAGTGCCTCGGAACTAGCGTCGTTCTTTATCCTATTGGTGGTTGCGGGTAACGAAACGACGCGAAATGCGATCGCCTGGGGTATGCATTGCCTCGACCGATTTAGAGATCAGCGAGATTTGTGGTTCAGCGACTTTGAAGCCATTAGCGCAACTGGCGTTGACGAGATAGTGCGATGGTCGTCTCCGGTGATCTTCATGAGGAGAACTGCCACGACCGCAACTTCAATTAGGGGAGTGGAGCTGGCAGAGGGTGATAAGTTACTATTGCTCTATGGCTCAGCAAATCGTGATGAAGAGAAATTTACTGATCCCGACAGCTTCATCGTCACCAGGAAAGAGAGTCGCCACCTCGGCTTTGGAGGTTATGGACCTCATCAATGTCTTGGAGCGCACTTGGCAAGGCGTGAGTTGCATGCGATCTTTTCTGAGGTTTCACAAGTGATGCCAAACTACGAAGTAGTTGGAGAGCCGTCGTATCTCTTTTCTAACTTTATAAACGGAATAAAGCACCTCGAAGTAAAGCCTAACGCTATTTGATGGCGGTGAAACCTAAGGCAAACTACCTTAGAGGTCAGGACGGTTTTCTATTCGACGCTCGTTTTATTGCCTTCGTTAAAGCGCTCAATGCGCTTCGAGGCGACTTCGACGTACTCTTCAAATATTTCGAAACCGAGAAAGTTCACTCCAAGTTGCAGAGCGGCGACGGCCGTCGTCCCTGAGCCCATAAAAGGATCGAGAACTATTCGATTGCGATCAATTGGAAGCGTCAATTCGATGAGGTACTTGATCAAGCTCACCGGTTTTACAGTGCAGTGAACGTTGAACTTTTCTTTCGACTCAGCCTCTATCCTTCGAATGATGTTAGAGGCAAATCCACCTTCGGTCTCGGCTTTGAAGAGCCCGACTCCATATTGATCGATTGTTTTAGAGTAGTTATCGATAAGAGGCTTCTGTAGAACGGCTATCGCCTCCCACTCATTTCTGAGAGCGCTATGCCATCCTTGCCATTCCGAAGAGTCCTTACCCTCTTTGGCAAGTTTTTTAGAGTAGTTCAAACCCTTTGGAATTCCTGAATTTTTTTGCCAAACTATGACATCTCTAGCATAAAACCCCGCCTCTTCAAGGGCAACTTGAATATGTGCTACAGTTCGATTGCTACTGAAGGCGCAAATGAAAGCCCCGGGCTTCAGTACCCTTATCACTTCAAGCGCCCACTCGGTGCTCCACAGTTGATATTCAGCTAGATTTTTGCGATACCTTTCGTACCACCTTGCATCCCTCTTCCCTCCAGCTAAGCCACTGCCGTAGGGTACGTTCTTTACCAGGGTGCTAGTGGAACCTGTGACCCTATCCAGCCTTCTCCGTACTTCATTCGCGTCCCATCTGTGACCGATGAATTCGTAGTTGTAAGGGGGATCGGTGATGCAAAGGTCGATCGACTCACTCGGAATCATCTTTAGTCCAATGATGCAATCCTGGTTGAATATTTGATTTATAAAAGAATCTGACATTACCCCTAATCCTGCGATCAAAGCCTAGCTACTTCGAGGTGTTGTTTTGGAGGGCGAAAATAGAGCAAGTTCAGGTAGTGCTGAAAGTGTGCCTTTCGGTGCGAATCTTTCAGACTGTTCGAATTATCTTGACGATGCTTGAGAACCGAACTCATCTAACAGTAGGGGTATGACCACTTTTGAAACTTTGTTAAAGTAACGAGGAGAGCTACTTGGAAGTTGGACTTGTCAGCTTTAGTCACATGATTGTTAATTTCACATTCACCTAGTCCAAGGTTGAAGTTTCTGAGCAGTATCCGCGCCACCTCGTCAACGAAAACGCGAATATCTCGCGAATGTTTACCAAATCGAAGTTGAAACCACTTATTTAGCCCGGCCACCTTTTTTCGGGTGCTCCTAAGGTAGGTCAAAAGGTTGATCTGTGCTATTCACTACGGTGGGGGACAAAACTAAGATCTCCACGGATTCGATGCAACGATTGAAGTTGCCCAAACGTAGCTGCAACGAACGCACTCCTGGCACAGTTTCAACCTATCCGATATAGCATTCGTCTAATTTATCCCAGTGTCTCCGGTTCTGAATGAAACTTAGATGCTGTGGTTGACAAGTGTTCTACTCCAGAGTTGGCAATCTCGGTTGCTGTAGCAATCTCTGTTTAATGGCAGCGGTATAAAAGTTGTAGGTAGCGCAGGGGTAGCTACCTCAGTCCCTAGATAGCTATATTGACCGCTAATGCAGCGGTATAAGCATCGCCAAAGTTTCAATCACATTCGAGATTGCCACAAGTGTAGCCATATAAGACTCCAGCAGCGGAAGACCCCCGCCCAAAGAGACTTTGAGCGTTTTTCCAAGGAGTAAGGGCGCGCCGAGGAAGGGCAAAGGACGTAGCGGTATAAATAGGACTGTGTCCGTAAAGACGACTGCCATGGCGTACGCCCTAATTAAATCGACGAGAAAGACGACGCTAACAAATTAAATATCGATTTACCCTGTGGCCCTCTATCTTAGCTAATTGCACCACGTCAGCCACGAAGAGTTACACCAAAGAACCTCGTAAGCTGGTCCAATAACTTTGAGCTCTAATGTGAATTGAAAGTCGACATCAACTTAATTTTCGTAACCAATTTTGAATACTGAAGGCCTCAAACGTTGCCGTCGCCGTCACTCGCGCCACCATTGTTATCAATATCTTGATCCCCACCGTTACCCTGTGGAATACCTGAAGTAGCTGTTGTGGATGGAGAAGCGGTGTAGCTGTAGGCACTACTAGCGGCGGGCGCACTCGCCTTTGCAACAACGGCGCTACCCTGAGTTGACACAGCGTACCACGGAGCTCCAAATGCGGTCGAGCCTTCACCATTAACTTGGCCAGAGCTGCTGTCACCTGAGAAGGTGTACAGGGGGTGGCCGTTGTATGTAACCTGCATATCACCATTGCCGCGTTTAATAGTTCCGAGTAATGAAGCAGATATGCCCGCTCCGGCCTGGACCTTACCGTTGGCCAAGAGAGGAGGCCAAGCCGTTGCGCACGCGCCGGTGCATTGAGAGGCGCCCCCGGCATCTTTCCCGAAAAGGTACAGAGTCTCTCCACTCGAATCCACGAGGATTTTTTGACCAAGTGTAGTATTTTCCGAGACACTGACCGTGGTAGAAGCGCTTGATGAACTTACAGTGCTCGCAGTAGAACTACTTGCATTTGCGCCACATGCGGCTGCGACTAATGAAAGGGTCGACGCCATCCCTAGGTATTTCACAAGTTGAAGATGTCTAAGTTTTTTGATCTGTTGCATGTAATGTACTACGCATGAATCCGCCTTTCGGTTCACTAAGAATTGAAATTTCTTTATAAAACCTGAAAAAGAGGGGTTGGCAACAGTTTTCCAAAGGCCAAAATCCGTGCGACGTCGTAGTTTGCTAGATCCCAACGAAGCATTTTTACCAGTGGTATGTAATTAGTGTGATATCGATCTAACCAATCTTGGCGACCGATTCGCCAATTGCATTAAAGTGGCTGAGATTTTCGTGCACGAAACCGTTTCACGTACATCGGAATCAAACTGAAACGTTTGTTGGCAACGAAGGGCCCCTTCGGCCATTGCTTTTAGTAGCTGTGTTGCTACTGGCTATAAAAGTTCACTGCGCCGGTCTTGTAAATCGATCGGAATCGGGGATGGTCGTTTGACGGCTCACTCGAGGTGATCACGGGAGCATTTATCTCACCTTTGCATTGGATGCTACTTTGTATTGATTTGGGTGATCGCTCGCAATCTTCGCAGAGAGGACATATGACTCCTTGGATCTGTGCCTTCTATTGCTCCAAGGCGTTCGGTCTGCCACTTATCGGTTGCTAAGGTCCCAGGTTCGTCTACCTGTTAAGTCGATGGGCTTTTACAGTTTCCGAAAAGGTCCTTGCTTACTTTCGATATTTGCCGATGATCGAAATTGCGGTCGCCTCATTTACTACCTGGGCGTATTTTGCCTCAATGTCGTAGAGATTGGAACTATGGACCACTTCGTCGCGGTCTCCGACGGCATCCGATACCACAAAGGGAATAAATCCATTCTGCATTGCATCCAACGCCGAAGCCCTAACGCATCCGCTGGTGGAGACGCCGGCTATCAGAAGGGTGTCAACACCAAGTGTTCGAAGTGTTGCCGATAACGAGGTACCAAAGAAAGCACTGGCATACTGCTTAGTAACAACGAAGTCCTCGTTGGTTACTTCTAATGCTTGGTGGAGTTCGATGTATTGACTTCCTTCAGTTAGGATCCGAAGTGCCGGTACCTTCAAGGTGAATACTCCGCCGTCTTTGCCATCTTCTCGGTAGATAACTCGGGTGAAGACGATAGGTAGATCGCTCTTTCGAGCTTCAACTATGAGGCGAGAGGTGGAGTAGACGCACTCCTGCGATGGCAGCTGGAATGGGCTGCCATCCATGAAGTACGCCTTCATCATGTCTATAACCAGAAGGGCTGGCTTGTTCCCGGGTTTTAGGGCTCCAGCAAAACCATCGGCAAATGACATAATTTACTCTCCAACCTCATTGTTCTCGTGATCGATACTTATACTGCTGCTACTGGAGGCTTGGGAGCCGGTAAGCCAGTCTCTACTTCGCAGTTTGCAAGGATCTCATTGAGCGGTGGACCCATGTTGAACGTTGGAAGGAGATTCGGCCTTCCTTGGCTGATCTCATCCCTAAGAATCTCAGTTGCACGGTGATCAACAGTTCCGTCGTCACTACACACCACGCCGTAGTGTCGAGCCCCTCTAGCGGTTACTAGCCCGCGTTTTACTTCGAGGCCAACCAGATTTGGGTCGCGCTTTAGAGGGTCACCCCATCCGCCTCCACCCCAAGTCGCAAAGTGAAGTAGATCCCCAGGTGCCACTTCAACGTCGATAACCTTGCTAGCTATTACCTCAACAGTACCGTCTACTCGTTCGATCCACTTTCTTCCTCGAGCACCCGGCTCGCCGCCGTTTACTCCCCAAGGATATGTGAGCCATCGATCGTCGTGAATTGCAATGGTTCCAGGTTCTAAGAATCTGTAGGCCACGTCTACACCGTTTCCACCACGGTGTAGACCTGCACCACCGGTGTCGGCGATGGTCTCCCACCTCTCAATCCGTAGCGGGTAGTAACTCTCTAAGTACTCACAGGGGATATTCACAAATGAGGGCCAAAGCGAGTGGCCATCAGGTCCATCCCCGATCGGCCTTCCTGGGATTCCGCCAAAGCCGATTGAGTAAAGTTGAAACCATTCCCCCTTTCGATCACCGGAGGTGTAGTTTCCGGAATACATAAAGTGTGGCGAAGAAGAGAAACCAGCTGCATTTAGAAGATCGGGATTTGTCTGACCAAGGAGTCCTCCAAATAGGTCGAAGACCCTTCCGATTCCATGGTTTCTGGCATTTAGAGCTGCTGGATAGGCAGGCTTCCAGAAGGAATCGTCGGGGATAATAACATCCACCAGTGGATAGAAGCCGTCGTTCCAGAGGATCTGCGGATCAGCGACTGTGATCATGTAGATGCCAAAGAACATACGGACCAAGTTTTCGTTGATGAAGTAGTTGATCGGCCCCTTGGCTTGGGGGCTCGATCCAGAGAAGTCGAGGGTGACCTTCTCTCCAACGCGGGTAAGGCTGAGCTTGAGCTTGTAAGGACCGTAACCAACGCCATCGTCACAGATGTAATCCTCGAAGGCCAAGGTCTCGCCCTCTTTGAAGACGATCTCGAGGAGGGTCTTCATTGCCCGGTAGTTGCGATCGAGTAGAGCGTTCAGCGCCGAGGTGTAAGTGTCAACCCCAAAGCGCTGGCATAGCTCTTGAATTCTACGTGACGCTGTGCGGCACGCCGCCACTAGGCCGTTTAGGTCGGCTCTGTTCCAATCCGGAGTGCGAACTTGATTCAAGATGATCCGTAAAGAGTCTTCGGCAAGGACTCCTTGGTTGTATAGCTTGAACGGCGGTATCACAACACCCTCTTCAAAGATGGTCTTGGCATCGGTAGGCATAGAGGCCGGTGTCTTTCCGCCGACGTCGCTCATGTGACCAAACATAGAGGACCAACCAACGATCCTTCCGTCAAAGTAGATTGGCATAACTATGAGCCAGTCGTTGGCGTGGCTGATAGCAGCCCCACAAGAGTAGGGATCTGAGGTAAGAAGTACATCGCCTTCCCTAATATCGCCCTCGAAGTTGGCTAGAAAGTCTGGAATCGACAAACCAAATTGTCCAACTACCATCTTCCCTTCTGGGTCCCCAATGAGTGGGAATTCGTCGTGCTGTTCCCGGATACCTGGAGAAAGCGCGGTACGAAATAAGACTTCGTCCATCTCGTAACGAGCGTGGCGAAGCGCATTTTCAATTATGTCGAGTGTGACTACATCTACCTCGACTGGATTTACCGGCGTCGTCGCCGTTTCAATCAATCTTGCCATTTGGCTTTTACCCCCGATTAGTTGCCTTGAAGTGGTCGAATGAGTAGGCTTCCGCTGGCATGAACGCTTGCAGAGTGGCCTGGGAGAATCAAAGTTGTGGAGTCCATCTCAGTTACGATGGCGGGTCCTAGGATCTCATTGTTAGCAAGGAGTTTGGATCGATCGTAGACGTTGGCATCGACGTACCCTCCGTCAACGTAGATCTGTGTAGAGCCGGTGTGGGCTGCAGAGGGATCTTTGGTTCCAGTTGCTATCGAAGTTGTAGCAACATTGGGGCGCGGTCCGCTGACACTTGCCCGAACAGATACGATTTCGTGTTCGTTGCGCTCCAATAAGAATGAGAAGAGCCTCTGATGTTCAGCGTCGAATGCTTTGCGTAGCGAGTCGAGTCCCCCACCGTTACCATCAAACTTATCGATATCGACCGAAATCGGAATTTCGAACCCCTGGCCGTGGTACCGAAGGTCGACTTGATACTCGATTCGATGGAGCTCGTCGGCGATGCCGTCACTTCTAAGGCTAGCCCGCGCTAGTTCTGCCCGTTCATGGAGCTCCGCCTTGAGCGAGTCATCTGAAAGTTCGCTGAAGCGGCGGACTAGGGTACGAACTGCTTCGCCCTTTACCGATGTGGTTGCATCACCGTAGGCGCATAGTACTCCTGGCGATGGTGGAACGATTACCGGCCACGAGCCAGTTAGCTTTCCCAAAGCATTGGCGTGAAGCGGCCCGGCTCCTCCAAAGGCCACGAGGGCGAAGTCGCGTGGGTCGAATCCTTGCTGAACCGAAACCAGTCGAAGGGCTCCAAACATGTTCTCATTGACTATGTCGACGATACCAGAGGCTGCGGCTTCAACTGAGGCTAGACCGGTTGCCTCCATGATCGTCGCCACTGCGGCTGACGCCTTATCCCTCTGCAGCGATATCTCGCCACCTGCTAGATCGCTCGGGAGATAACCTAGAACTACGTTTGCATCTGTCACCGTAGGCTCAGCTCCCCCGTTTCCGTATGCCGCGGGTCCAGGGGAAGCGCCAGCACTTTGAGGACCTACTCGAAGCGCACGGGTGAGTGGCGGAACGTGTGCGATAGAACCGCCGCCAGCGCCGACGGTACGTACATCGACTGAGGTGGCCCTCACCGTTAGATCGCCGACCGTTGTTTCTCGCCCAACTCGAGGAGTCAAGCCCTGGACTAGGGCAACGTCGGTTGACGTACCACCCATGTCAATGGTGAGAAAGTCGCTAAAGCCGGCCTGTTCAGCAAAGTAGACTGCTCCGACGACGCCACCAGCTGGACCTGACATCATTACCGACACTGGGCTTTCTGCTGCAGTCTTTGCTGATATCAAACCTCCATCGGATTTCAAGATGTAAAGCTTGGTATCTGAACCTGGAACTTTGACCTTTGACTCGAGGTTGTCCATGTAGAGGGCGACTTGCGGCTGGACGTAGGCGTTTGCAACGGTAGTTATTGCTCTTTCGTACTCTCTGATCTCAGGTAGAACCTCTGAAGATAGAGATATCGGAATGTTGCCGAGTTCCTCTCGGGCAATTTGGCCAATTCGCTGCTCGTGAGTTGTGTTGGCGTACGAGTTGATCAGCGAAACACTTAGTGCCTCGATACCTTGGCTCTTTAGGTAGCGGAGTTTGTCACGAACGTCTTGTTCGTCCAAGTCAGTCACTACCTCTCCCTTGGCGCCAATTCTCTCTTTTACCTCGACGGTGTTTTCAAGTGCCGCTAATGGCTCGGGCTTGGGCCAGATGATCCAAGCAGCCAAGCCACCGGGAACGAAAGAACGTGCGATTTGAAGAACTTGCCGAAAGCCTTGGGTGGTCACTAGACCAACCTTTGCGCCTTTTCCTTCAAGTATTGCATTCGTTGCAACGGTAGTACCGTGAAGGACTTCAGCGACCTCCGCTAGGGATATTCCCGCTTGTTGACAGACCTGTTCCATCCCCCTTAGTACTCCCACCGACTGATCGGTTGGCGTAGACGATGTCTTAGCCCTAAAGGTCTCCCCTGTTACCTCATTGGCGAGTAGTACGTCAGTGAATGTTCCACCTACGTCTACTCCGAGCCGATAGCTCATGCCCCCTCCTTTTCTCGGATATTTTGTTTTGATAATGGATCTTTTAGATCGATCCGTTTGCTTCTAGCTCGGCGATCTCTCTTTGGTCGTAACCAAGGAGGTCGCCAAACACCTCTTGATTATGTTGTCCTAGCTCAGGACCAACGCTTCTTACAGCACCCGGGGTAGCGGACAGCTTTGGAAATACCGAGTGCATCGGAAACTCACCTAAGTTCGGATGGAGTAGTTTCACGATTGCCTCACGAGCTACAAAGTGGGGATCTTCTAACATATCTTGTGCCTTGTAGATTCTTCCCGCTGGAACTCCCGCCTCATTCAGTAACTCGAGTAGCTTCTCGGATTCAATTCCCGCAGTCCACTCCGCGATTATCCCGTCAAGGACCTCCATATTGTGTCCTCTCTCGGCGTGACCCTTGAAGCGGTCGTCGCTCGATAACTCGGGCTGTCCCATGGCGCTTGCTAATCTTTTGAAGACGTTGTCTTGGTTAGCCGCAATTAGGACCATGTCTCCTTCGGCAGTTGGATATACGTTGCTCGGTGAGACATTGGGAAGTACCGATCCGCTTCGCTCCCTCTGGTATCCGGCTAAAACCCACTCTGGAATCAATGACTCCATCATGGCCAATACTGCTTCGTAGATGGCAGAATCTACAATTTGACCTCTGCCTGTGTTGCTGCGATTGTGAACTGCGACGAGGGTACCCAGTGTGGCGAAGATTGCAGCCAATGAGTCGCCTAATGAAATCCCTGCCCTTGAAGGTGCGCGATCGGCATCGCCTATCACATAGCGAATGCCTCCCATCGCTTCACCTATCGATCCGAATCCTGCACGCGAGGAGTATGGTCCGGTTTGGCCGTAACCAGTTACACGTGTGATGATGAGCCTTGGATTTATCTCCCACAGTTCCTGTGGCGAAAACCCCCACTTTTCGAGGGTTCCAGGTCGGAAGTTTTCTAAGAGGATATCGGCTTTGGAAACTAGATCTCGGAGAATCTTTTTTCCGCCCTCTGAACGCAAGTTGGTCGTAACTGACTTTTTATTGCGGGCGATAATCGGCCACCAAAGGGACATTCCATGTGCTTTTTCTCGCCCCCATTGACGCATTGGATCACCTACCCCCGGGTCTTCGAGTTTGATAACTTCAGCTCCGAAGTCACCTAGGAGTTGTCCGCAGAATGGACCCGCCAAAAGAGATCCAAGTTCGATCACTCGAAGATCGCCAAGGGGAAGGTTATTTGTTTCGACCATCCAACATCTCCTATTTGGTATACAATAATTTTTGAGGTTGATAATTTTCTATCAGATTAATCGCTCAGAGGCAACAAAAATCAATTAAATATTGTGAATAGAATGAAAATTACATACAATATCAATATCGCTACGATCTTCATATGAGATTTTTGGAGGCAGTCGGATGAGTGCAAGGCAGGAGAGTATGGCCAGTCTCACCACCGACGTGGCCTATCAAGCGATACGTGGCAAGATCCTGTCGGGAGAGATTAAGGGTGGTGAGTGGTTACGGGAAGCTGAGTTAGCAGTGCAGTTGGGCGTAAGTCGAACGCCAGTAAGAGAGGCCCTCGGAAGATTGGTCGCTGACGGCCTCGCATTTCATGAACCAAACAGGGGTGTGAGGGTAGGGGAGTGGACCATCGGTGACTTCAATGAGATCTACGATCTTCGACTTCTCCTAGAGTCTTACGGTGCTTCAATGGCTGCTACAAATCCCGAGACTGACGTAGTGCTTCTTCGAAAACTTGCCGATGAGATGACAAACATTGCAGAGAGTGATTCGCCTCAATATGCGCACCTAACCGACCTGAATAACACCTTTCATCACGCAATCTTGACATTTTCTGGCAATTCCAAGTTGGCTACGATCCTTGCCTCGATCGTTCAAGTGCCATTGGTACGACTCACCTTTGCGCGCTATACACGTGCGGAGTTGCTGCGTTCGATGAACCACCACAGAGAGATGGTTGACGCCTTCGAAGCACGAGATGCTAAGTGGGCCGAGGCGGTTATGCGGTCACACCTGCGGTCTGGATGGTCCGCGATGCAGGGGTTCATATCTGTCCAGCATCTCGACGAATAATGAAGCTATGAAAGAAGATGATTTTTTTGCTATCTTCGAGACAATACGACGTTTACGGCATGCGAGGCCATTTGTTCGATGAGCTTTGCTAGCTCCTCAGCCTCGCTATCTAAGAGAGAGCTTTCGTAAGTAACTCTAAGTGGGTGATTCGCTTAAGATTGTCTCTCACGAGTGTTCTGCGATGACGAATAGACGATAGAGGAAGATGAGATGGAAATTGTTGAAGTAGGTCCAAGAGATGGTTTACAGAATGAGAAGAAGGTTCTTTCAACCTCTGAAAAGGTCGCTTACATCGAACTTTTAATTCGCGCAGGGCTCAAGCGCATTGAGGCTGTTTCGTTTGCCAGAGCTGACAAAGTTCCCCAGATGGCAGATGCCGAAGGGGTAATGGAGGCGGTTCCGCGCGAGGAAGGTATCTCGTATATCGGTCTGGTTATGAATGACCGGGGGCTTACCCGAGCTATCGCAACCGGAGTTGACGAGGCCAACTTTGTCATAGTTACCACTGACACATTTTCTCAGCGAAATCAAGGTGCATCAGTTGATGAGGCCCTTGTCCAACTAGCTCCGATGGTGGCGAGAGCTCAGGAGGCAGGATTGAAGACGACCGTAACTATTGCCGCTTCATTTGGGTGCCCATTTGAAGGCGAGGTAACGACCGAACAGGTCATGCGCGTTGTAGAAGCTGCTCATCGTTTGAACGTGGATGAGATCGCATTAGGTGACACCATCGGGGTAGGTACGCCATCTGATGTTCGTCGCTTGGTCGAAGCTTCACGGTCGATTACTGACAAGAAGTTACGTCTCCATCTTCACAACACTCGCAACACGGGATATGCAAATGCAATTACCGGATACGAAATGGGAGTCGATGCCCTTGACTCGGCTGCAGGCGGAATTGGAGGGTGCCCCTTTGCGCCCAACGCTACTGGAAATATTGGAACTGAGGATCTTTACTACCTCCTTGCAAGAAGCGGAGTCGAACTTGGAATTGACTTTGAGAAGCTGGTAGAGGCAAGTCTTTTTGTGACCGATCGGCTCGAGATATCTGCACCGGCGCAGCTCTCTAGGGCAGGTCTCTTCCCCTCGTCGGCCCTATCGTCTCGAAAATAGTCTCTTCGATTTCGACAGCCGTTACTAAATGTAATAGCCAAGCGATTCAAGCGGTGGGAGCTAGATGGTTCTCGCCGCAGCTGGCAGTTCGATGCGATTTATCTGCTCAGAAGTATCAGAATCACTAAAAAGTGACTTACTGCGGCCAAAGTAACAAATGAGTGAAAGATTTCGTGATAGCCAAAGGTTTTGGGCCAAGGATCGGGCTTTTTAAAGGCGTAAACTACCGCACCCAAGGTGTAGAGGATTCCGCCGGCGACTAGGAGCCAAAAGGCAAGAACTCCTGAGTGGCTATAGAGTTGTGGCATCACTCCAACCGCGACCCAGCCCAGAACGACATAAATCAAAGCCGATATCGGTTTAGGTAGGCCAATCCAGATCAACTTGGTTACAATCCCGCCGATCGCACCTACCCACACGAGACCAAGGACTACGTTGCGAGTAAACGGAGTTAACGCCAGTACTGCGACTGGGGTATATGTGCCAGCTACCGCTAAGAAGATCATTGAATGATCGAGCCGTCTAACCATTAGGCGGCGCTCTGGGGTCCAAGTTATCCGATGAAAAAGAGCACTAACTCCGAGCATAAGGCAGATGCAAATTGAGTAGATCGCTGCGACGATGTGTTGGGTAGCGCCAGTAGCGATGAATTGCAGCAGGACCCCACCGGCGATAAAAGCAAAGAACGACCACTGGTGAATAACTCCGCGAAGCTTTGGCTTTGCTTTAACTTCGGTGCTCTCAACTTGGAGATTTTGCCCTTTAACGGTCTTTGTCACACCTGAAACTTAGCCCCTAATTTCTTTGACATATCACCACTCGGGATAAAAAGGATCAAATGAGAAGAATGTCACAGTCTCGATCGCGAGGTCTTTGATAGGTTTCAAAGTCATCCTTGACGCTCAAGATGCGCTTAGGTTGCTTCGCGCACCTTTAGAAGTAATTTAGAAAGCACCGCAAGCCGTAAATTTTTTTTGGTTAATATTTCATAAAAATTTGGCCCAGGTGCATGAGGTCCGAATTTATTCGCCTCATGCACCTGGGCATAGAACTTCTTAGTTTGACCGACGAGGGTAGTGCTACATCGCAATCCCAACGATTGGCTTGTTTAGAGGCGATCCCGCCATCGAGCCGTAGTAGTTGGCATCACCGAAGGCAAAGACTCCACCATCGGCACCAACCAGCCAATACCCTTTGCCATCTGCTGTAGTGGCAATCCCAACGATTGGCTTGTTTAGAGGCGATCCCGCCATCGAGCCGTAGTAGTTGGCATCACCGAAGGCAAAGACTCCACCATCGGCACCAACCAGCCAATACCCTTTGCCATCTGCTGTAGTGGCAATCCCAACGATTGGCTTGTTTAGAGGCGATCCCGCCATCGAGCCGTAGTAGTTGGCATCACCGAAGGCAAAGACTCCACCATCGGCACCAACCA
>JAJZFV010000016.1:65573-93927 GCA_021805205.1 Actinomycetes bacterium
AGCCAATACCCTTTGCCATCTGCTGTAGTGGCAATCCCAACGATTGGCTTGTTTAGAGGCGATCCCGCCATCGAGCCGTAGTAGTTGGCATCACCGAAGGCAAAGACTCCACCATCGGCACCAACCAAATGGTATCCGAGGGCCGTTATTGCAATAGATGGAGCCTGCGGGCTGGTTGTCGACGGTGTGATGGTTGTCGAGGGCGTGGTCGGGGTGGTTGTCGAGGGCGTGGTCGGGGTGGTTGTCGGAGGTGTAGTTATTGGAGTAGTGGATGCGGCAGGCGTTGGGACAAAGGCTAGGCCCTGTGGCCCCGACAATAGCGAGCCCTCTCCATAGTTGATTGAAATCGGATTCAGTTGGGCACTGCCTCCTTTGAGTGCCGATAGCTGACTTGCACTAAACTCCGATATTTCTCCTACCCCTCCCGAGGTGCTACCGTCAACTAAGTTAGAGACATAGAGATTGCCAGCTGCATCGAAGGCTATCTGGGCAGGGCTTGCGATGTTTGATGGCTGGGAGTTGTATTGGGAGATAGTGGCGAAAGGTGATTTGTTTTGAGGTCCATTGCCCACGAAGCTTGCTAGCTGGCTATTGGTGTACTCTGAAACGTCGTTGTTAGAGTAATTTGAAATCCAAAGATTACCACTTGGATCAAATGCCAAGCCGTAAGGATCACTGAATCCTGTTTTAATTCCAGTTATCAATACCGAGGGAGTCGGGATTTGTTGTAGACCTATTCCGGAAAGCGATGTTAGAGGATAGGCCGCAACTGAGGCGTTGGTAGTTGGTGCGTTATCGATCCATAGGTATGGTACTCCACTGAGGCTTTCAACCGATATCGTGTCGGGATGGTAGAGGTATGTATTTTGAGCAGCGGCATTTGGCGTGTTGGTATCGTCGGTGTAGATTGCTATCGGTTTAGGGTTTGAAGTACCAAGGGAGTTCTTCGCAAATTCAACGATATTATTGCCCGTGAAGTTTGAAACCCAAAGATTACCAGAAGCGTCGAAGGCAAGGCCATCCGGGCCGTTGAGACTAGCGATGGTTTCATTTGAGTTTGGGAAGGTAACGCTTTGTGAAGACAGGATAACGCTCGGCGGAGAGTTTGTTGCAATGTCCTTTGGCGTGTATTCATCGATCGTGTTTAGTACGTAGTCCGCAATCCACACGTCCCCAGCGGAGTCAGAAGTTATGGCGTAAGGTTCCGAATATATTGCATTTGGCCTCAACGGCAAATTGAGCAACTGGATGGAGCCACCAAATGTGCTGTTTCCAATGTTGTATGGTGTATTCCCAATGTTGCTTACTGCTAGCTCCCCGCTCTTCAAAAATGCAATTGAAGTTGGGAAACCAATTGCAGCGTTAGCGTACTGGTTTGTCGGAGTTGGAGAGATTTTACTTCCCTGAACCTGATTGCTTATCTGGGTACTCGAGAACTCCACTACCGATCCATATGAACCACCTGTACCAGTATCAGAATTTGCTAAGTACAAGTTTCCAGTCTTATCAAAGGCTAAAGAGGTGGGATTATAAATGCTTGCAATGTTCCTCGTAGTGGTTGATTCGATTGTTAGTGCCGGAGTTGGGTCTGTAATTGGAGTTATTGCAGCGTAGTAGGCGTCAGCTAATTGAGAATCGGTGAATTCAAGTAGTGTGTTGCCCGAAGATCCACCCCCGCCGTTAGCTACCCAAAGATTTCCTTGAGAGTCAAATGTAGGCGAGGTTGGAAGATCAATTGACGAAGTTGTTCCTGAGATAGTGACCCCAATCAAATAGCTGTCAAACGAACCCGTTGATGTCGTTATCGTTGAGGTGTCTATGCCAATTATGCCAGACGCCGATGAAGTGGCGGAATTGGCCTCTTGGGTTACGAACATGTATTCGCTCGAATTAGAAGCTCCTGAACCCGGGTAGCTGTGAAAAGTTATCCCGGTAACTTTTCCACCCGAAATTTGTATGTCTCTAATTGGCACAGGGGCTCCGGTGGTCGAAAGATTGCTCAGTTGCGTTTGTGAATATTCATCGACGATATTGTTTCCCTGGTTTGCGACCCAAAGGTTTCCGCTTGAGTCAAAGGCAATAGCGACCGGATTGTTCAAAGAGGCCGTGTTTCCGCAGCTGTTCGTGCAGGAAATTTGACTAACGGAGAGAGTATTTTGAGGTTGCTCGTTCAGATAAAACTGGGCGGGGGTGTACTCCTGAATTTGGTTTGCTGCTCGATTGGAGACCCAAATATTTCCCTGTGCGTCCACCGCAATTGAGCTTGGATCGTTGTTTTGGGAGTTTTCAGGTCCAATCGATGAGAGGGTGTCCGTTGGAGCCGTCGCCCCGTTGCCATTTGGCATCGCTGAATATTGTGCGACTGATCCATTGTAAATGTTGCCTACGAAGAGAGATCCTCCGTTTACAGGGATTGTCGGCACGGAAAGGGCACCCGAAGGACCAGAATCAGCGGTAACTACAAAACCTGTTGAAATTAGAGCTGATAGCCCTAGAACTAGCGAACTGAAGTTGCACTTGTTGCGTTTCACTCTTCGACCTCCGAACTTAGCCGAAAACTAAAATATCAAAGTTCGTGAATACAAGTTAAGATTCGAGTCACTTTTTATGAATAGGTATCTAAATCGAAGCGCTGAGTCGCGAATCCTTTTTATTGATTAAGTCGCAATCTAGGCGAATTTCGATGCGTGTAGCCACGGTTAGTTTTACGTAGGAATTTGAAGTAACGGAGATTTTTGGGAGTCAACTACAGGATCTGCTTGAATGTGTCTTGTTGCGATACGAAAGTAAATTGCTTCAATGACAATTTCATGTTCACCCCAAGAGGGCTATCAAGCGAACACCGGAACCTACGTGCTCTACTCAGTTGAGCTTTTATTTTGAAATATTGTTTAGCACTTTTCGGGGCTGTGGTGAACGGATTGGAAAGCTAGATAACGACTAGCCCCATTGCGCGCCTTGCTCTTCGGGAGGTCTCTTCTGCTACCTCAATTGCTCGGCTTGCTCCCTTTTGCATTAGCGCAAAGAGCTCACCCTTATCGTTTTGTAGCTCGATAAATCGCTCTCGCACTGGGCTGATCTGCTCGATTAGAGCATCACTGAGGTCTTTCTTGAGTGGACCATAGGTGGAGTACTTCTCGGCTATATCTTGGGGTTTTTGGAGGGTTATAACAGAGAAAATCTCAAGGAGATTTGCGACCCCGGGTCGATTCTGCGGATCGTAGGCAACACCTTCAAAGGTATCGGTGACAGCCCTTGAGATCTTCTTTTGGATCTCTTTGTCGCTGTCGGTTATGTAAATCTTCGAGTTCATTACCTTTGAGGACTTTGACATCTTTTTAGTTGGGTCAGTCAAATCCATCACTCGTGCTCCGACTGAAGGTATTTGGGGTTCAGGAACCTTAAAGGTTTCACCATAAAGGCGATTGAACCGAGTTGCAAGGTCACGCGCTAACTCCAAGTGTTGCTTTTGGTCGTCGCCGACCGGGACGCGATCTGCTTGATAGGCTAGGATGTCGGCCGCCATGAGGGCGGGGTAGGTAAAGAGTCCTGCTTTGACACTGTCACTGCCGCGACCCTTGTCCTTGAATTGAGTCATGCGATTCAATTCACCCATTGAGGCGGTGCACTCCATAATCCAGCCAAGCATTGGATGTGCAGCTACGTGACTTTGCACAAAGAGGGTGGATTTATTTGGGTCTATGCCACATGCGATAAGCGTCGCAAATGTATCGAGAGTCCCGCTCTCCAGCTCCTTGGGATCGACTTCAATCGTTAGAGCGTGGAGGTCGACAACACAGTAGAAGCTCTCGGCGGTCTCCTGTTCGCGCACCCAGTTGACGATGGCTCCGTAGTAGTTGCCGATGTGGGCCATTCCCGTTGGTTGGATTCCAGATAGTACGCGCATAATCAATTGATCCTAGTTTGGACGATATCTACTTCTAAACCTTGGCTACTATCAAAGTTCGCGATTGGAGGATTTCAGGTGAGATCGAGGGTAGGAGTTGTGGTCGCGATGGCCTCAGAGGCGCAGGCGATTATGGAAGAACTATTTGGGGGAAGCGAAGAGATTACTGAGCAGATACCATATCGATTTTCTTCGGAAGTTATCGAAATTGGAGTAGTGGTAAGCGGTATCGGAAAGGCAAATGCCGCAGCGGCAACAGCAAGGTTAATCGCTGAATTTCGCCCTGAAGAGGTGGTTGTAATAGGCCTAGCCGGAGCATTGAATGACGATCTTAGGGTCGGTGACATCGTGATTGCAGATCAGGTGGTTCAATATGACTTTGATCTAAGACCCCTAGAGCGTCAACTAGGACAGCTCCCCGGTCGGGCCGGTCCATATTTGGAGTGTGACCCATGTGCCACCGACCGCTGGGTCAATGTAGCAAATGATCTATGTCGCTCAGATGGTTCCATTGGGAGAAAGGTCGTGGTTGGATCAGTGGCAACCGGTGATCGGATCGTCTCCGACCGAGATTTGAAAGGGTCGATCGTTACTAACTTTCCTAAAGCTATCTGTGTTGAGATGGAGAGCGCTGCCGTTGGGCAGATCTGTGACTCGAGCGAAGTCCCATTCTCGGTTGTCAGAGTAATCTCTGACTTTGCCGATGATACTTTCACTATAAATGACGTCTCTCACTATCTCTTACGAGAGGGATCTAGATTAATCGAGCGCTTTATATCTTCACTCGGAAACCCAGGCTGACAGCCTCAACGTGGGAAGTTTCTGTTACAAGTTTGATCTGCCGTGAATATACCTGTAGCAGCAAGTGGGCAATAGACTGACTTTGAATTCTTTCGAAAGGCTGGCTCTTTCTCGAAATCATGTCAACCCTGGAATCTTTCGCTTCTTCTTAGCTCCATTTGAGGTGGCGATACCACTTGGTTTGGTTCCTTCGTTCTGCTCTGGCTTTTTGCGGTACTCATTCTCCGAGGCCATCCATCGCCGGGTATTGTTCACTCCAGCATAGGCAAATGGTCCGGCGATGATTGTGAATAGAATCGCTGACGCCAACTCTTGGTCTGCCATTGGGGAAAGTGAGTTCTTTGAGGTTATGTAGACGTGGTAGAAGGGTGCATTCGCAAACCCTAATACCATTGCAAACACCCACGCGATAACGACTGTGAAGTAGGTGGGGACCACGCGCTTGATAAGTGGTGTCACTCTAGGTTGGAATGGAGGAGAATCTACAAGGTGGATCCAAAGGAGCAAACCAGCAGTGATTTGCGTAATGTGCATTACTTCGTTGGCAATGGCATACCGCTCGACAAACGATATGGAGGATGGAATAATCCAGAGTATCATCGCCACGTTGTAGATCAGAAAGGCGACGAGTGGCGTGGAAAGAAGACGCCAAACAGGACTTTTGCTTCCAGTGTTATCGGTGATCGTAGAGCTTTGCCTTCTACTCAGCTTCGAAAAGCCAATCCGTAGGTAACTCCACGGTGCAGACATAACTATCATCGCTGGTGCATAGGCAATAATGAGTAAGGTCTGTAGGATTCTGGTCCAAAGATAGATGTGCGAGAAGTGGTTGATGGGTGACATCGTCGCCACGATCAAGATAACTACTCCAACCACGAAGAGCGCTGTATTGGTAGGATCTGCCTCCCCGGCGCTTTGGTTCATCGTCCCTACGGAGTTGAATTGCTCTTTGCCAACGAAGAATGCGATAGTTGCAATTCCAACTAGGACCGCGATGTAAGGATCAAATGACCAACTCGTCAGGAAGCTTCCACTATTCATATCGTGCCTTGTCAATCTTTGCTGTTTAACCGATCTCGATGATCAGCAATCTACCTTAGTTTGCAGTTCTAGAGGGAGCGGACATGCCACATTGGTGCCTATTGGCGCTCTCGATATCTTCCATTGGTGTGAGGCGGGTGCCTATATTCTGGTTACTTCTACCTTCGATTAAAATTCCAGATAGCTGATTTTTCGAGTCGATAGGTCGATTTCGTAGAGAGATCCCTTGGCGCATCGGATTGTATCGTTGGAGTAGAGGCCGATTATCTCTATTATCGCCGGAACAACATTGCCATGGGTGCAGATGACGATGGAAGATCTAGCTATCTCACTCGTGGTCTTTGAGACGTATCTTGAGATTATCCCCCTAAGGCCCTCGATGGAGGCATCTTCACCTAGAACTGGATCTTTTATGATCTCAACCTCACTGAGAATAGATAGCGGTTGAACCGTCTCGATGCATCGTTGAAATGGAGATGAGAGGATCGTCACGACCTCTTTGTTGGAGAGGTACTGAGCTATGGCTTGTGCCTGCTCTAGCCCCTTCTTGCTAAGTGGACGATCGCGGTCGGCACCTGTGTCGTCGAGCCTTTCGCCAGCTTTTGCGTGGCGTAGAAGGTAAAGCATCGATGCCTGAGACAACTGCGGACCTTTCGTTCTCGATACTTGATTGAGTTAGGATATTCAAAGACCCTAGTGACCGTTGCTAAGACGACCCACAATCACGTGTTGACGATTGGCCTAGGGTAAGGTTTTCGAAGGTTAGTTGAAGTGTTGTAGATGTCGTATACGGTAAAGCTTGATCTCTACGAGGGACCGATTGGAGTTCTCCTTACCCTAATTCAGGGAGCAGATATCGACATATATCAACTTTCAATCACTGACTTGGTAAATGACTTCATGGCAGAGATTGAATTGCGCAAGCGCTTAGATCTCGAGGTTGCCACTGAGTTTCTTCTTGTGGCGGCAACTTTGATCGAAATAAAGTGTCGTAAACTCTTTCCATCTACTTCGTTGCTGGACGACGATGAGGAGCTAGCCTTCTTTGAAGAGCGCGATCTACTACTTGCGCGCCTCTTGGAAGCTAAGACATATCGAGACGTTTCCAACGTCTTTGGAACGCTTATAGATTTAGGTCAGGCCCGTTTTCGCAGGGAGGTTGGCTTCGGAAGTGAACTATCCCACCTAGTGCCTGACCCACTGTCAAATGTTAGAGCAAACGACCTGGCTTTAGCATATGAAAGGGCGATGCGCGCTACGACACCCGAGTCGTTGTCTATCCATCACGTAACTCCACTTCCGAGGATGTCGGTCCTAGAGGCTAGAGAGATACTCCTCGATCGACTTTTGAAGTCTAACAATAACTCCTTCGAGGTGGTAAACACTTTGGCGACTTCGAAGATAGAGGTAGTTCTTTACTTTCTAGGGCTGTTGGAGCTCTATAAATTGGGGATGATCGATGCGGTTCAAAGTGAATCCGGAACCATTTCGATCGAGGTAAAGGGTGACCTTGATCAATTGAGCCAAGCGATTGAGAGGTAGAAGATTAATCTTTTAGAGGAGCCAAAACTTGACTAATGCACCGCTACGAGGGGCGATCGAGGCACTTCTCTTTGTGTCAACCGACCCAATAACCATCGACGACCTGGTCACCTACTTAGATGCCTCAAAGGATGAAGTTGAAGTTGAATTAGATGAGATCTCGAAGTCGCTTACGAGCCAAGAGCGAGGAATAGAGCTACTCAAAATTGCTGGTGGATTTCGACTTTACACGAAAGCCGAATACGAGCCATATCTTCGGCGCTTGGCCGAAGATGCGTCCAATTCTAGGTTATCGGGTGCGGCTCTCGAAACTCTGGCTATCGTCGCCTACCAGCAACCCATCTCCCGTAGTCGCGTGGCGACGATTAGAGGAGTTAACTCTGATGCGGTAATGAGACTTTTGTCTGTAAAGGGATATATTGCTCCCTTGGGTAAGGAGAGAGGACCAAATAGCGCTCAGCTATTTGGTACCACAAAGTACTTTCTTGAGGTAATGGGGTTGAATTCACTGGAAGACCTTCCTCGTCTAATCGAATTTGCACCACCGATCGAGATGGCAGAAGCTCTCGAAAATACATTGAGAGATGAGGCCTGATCATGTTAGATATCTTCAAGGGTTTAATTGACGACGACAGAGGAGACCGGCTGCAAAAGATAATCGCCCAGGCTGGCATCGCCTCTCGTAGACGTAGTGAGGAGTTGATCGCCGAAGGCAGAGTGCGCCTAAATGGCGAAGTTGCGACGTTAGGCGATAGGGGGATTCTGGGTGAGGACCTAATTGAGGTCGATTCAATTCCAATTATGGGTACGCCAGAGCATCTTTACTACCTTTTAAATAAGCCGAAGAATGTAATTAGTTCAGCAAGTGATCCCCAGGGCAGAAAGACGGTTCTAGATATCGTTGACATCGACGACAGAATCTACCCTGTCGGCCGCCTCGACTACGACTCGGAGGGGTTGATCATCCTTACAAACGACGGAACTCTTACCAATCGACTGACCCATCCAAAGTACAAGTTGTCGAAAGAGTACCTCGTAAGTACCTCCAAGTCTTTGAGTAAGCAGAATATTCATCAACTTAGAAGCGGTATCGAACTCGAAGACGGAATCACTCTTCCAGCAAAGGTTTCAGAGCTATCTAAGTCTCTTTATAAGTTCGAGATTCGAGAGGGACGAAATCGCCAGATTAGGCGGATGGTGGAGGCGGTTGGAAGTGAAGTGACGCGCCTAGTAAGAACTCGGATAGGACCTATCTCTGACTCAACCTTGAAGGTGGGGAGTTTTCGAAATTTAGCTGAATCAGAACTTCGTGAGTTGTGGAGCGCGGTCGAGACCGTGGACTAAGATCTTTCGAATGTCGACAAAAGGTTTAAGAGGGGCAACGACTCTAAAGGAAGATTCTCGCGATGAGATCATCGCCAAGACCAAGGAGCTTTTAGTTGCCATGATCGAACGTAACGAGATCCATAAGGACGATCTCGTGACCATTATCTTTACTGCAACTAGTGACGTTCATGGTGCGTTTCCGGCGGCAGCAGCTCGTGAAATGGGCTTTGGTGACGTTCCGCTTATCTGTGCCCAAGAGTTAGAGATTGTTGATTCAACTCCGCTCTGCGTTCGGATTCTCGCCCTTATCGATACGCAGAAGAAGCGTTCGGAGCTACGCCACGTCTACCTCCATGGCGCTAAAGGTTTGAGGGATGATCTCCCTTCCTAAGGGTATCTAACTAGGTGGTTGATGAGGAGGTTCTCCAATTGAAAGCAGTAGTTACCGCAGGAAAGGTAACTGGACAGAGGTTGTCTGTACCTGGAGATAAGTCAATCTCCCATCGCGCGCTACTACTAGGGTTGCTATCGGAGGGGCAATATCGAGTATTTGGATTATCACGAGCCGACGATGTGATGGCTACCTACCGCCTAGTGGAGGCGCTCGGTGTCGAGATAGCCTCTGGGAGCAGCTCTTCTATATCGCTGACTCCAGCTTCAGAAAAGGTGATCGAACCCAAAGACGTACTCGATGTGGGGAACTCAGGAACTCTTATTCGTTTAGCCAGCGGAATCCTAGCCCATATGGATGGAGCAACCTTCTTTCTGAATGGTGATGCATCGATTCGACGTCGCCCAATGGCTCGAGTAACACAACCCTTGCGGCTTATGGGTGCCGAGATCTATGGACGAGATTCTGGTAACCTTGCGCCGCTTGCAATCGTTGGCAAGCGTCTGAAGGCGATCGAATACCGACTACCGGTTGCATCGGCACAGGTCAAGTCAGCGGTGATATTTGGTGGACTAGGCGCCGACGGCACAACTGTTGTCGAGGAGATCGAGCCGACTAGAAGCCACACCGAAGAGATGCTTTTGGCATTTGGCGCCGACCTTTCTATAGAGCGATCAGCTGATGCAGTTAGGATATCTGTTGCACCTTCTCAACTTAGGGGAAGTGATATACACGTACCCGGCGATCCATCGTCGGCTGCTTTCTTTATCGCGCTTGGCTTGATGACCAATTGCCAAGTCGGGGTGGACGGGATCTACCTTGGGCCTCAAAGGGATGGCTTCATCGACATCTTAAAAGAGATGGGTGCAAAAATAGAGATCGTGGCTGACGGCAAAGGGAGCTTTGATGTCACCACTGGCCCCTCGAGGTTACATTCCGTCGCAACTGACGGTCACGACGCAGCCTCATACATCGATGAAGTCCCAATCATCGCCACGGTTGCGGCCATCTGTGATGGAATCAGCGAATTTCGAGGTTTAGAGGAACTTCGCCATAAGGAGAGCGACCGTATAAAGACCACCCTTGCGATGTTGCGGTCATTTGGCGTGGAGTGTGGTGAACACGAAGATGGTCTCTTTGTCGTCGGAAATTCTCATATCCAACAGAGTCGACTAAGGGTTGTCGATGCCCACTTTGATCATCGAATAGCCATGTCGGCCTCGATACTCACCATGGCCTTGGGAGGATCTACTGAGATAAGCGGATTCGACTCTGTAGCGACTTCATTTCCGACCTTCGTCGATCTTTTACGGTCGGTCGGAGGAAGTGTTGAGTTTGATCCATCAGAGTTGTAGACGTTCCCTAACTTTAATTAAATGCTCCCATCAGCTTCGGTTAAGATAGAAAGTAAAACCCATCTAAAAGATAATCGTGACGCATTGTGGCTCGGGCTTGATCTCTTCGACCTTGAACGCCAACTTGAATTAGTGAGGGTTTGAAAGTTATAGAGCCAAAACCGATTCAGAGTCGATTAGATGGGTTTATACAAATTAAAGCGGAAGCCCCCACAAGGCGAACCAGCGCTCTAGGTCCGATTCAAAGATTAAGTCGTCTTTTAGTAACGCCTGCAAAGCTAACTCCCTGGCGTTATCGCGCGTGTCCTTGCCGTTTGGGACAAATGGGTAGAAGGTTCCTCTCTTGTAGAGGTATACCAAGTACTCCTTCTTGCCATTGGTGGAGTTGGTAAAGGCGAAGACGGAGCAGAGTAGCGATGGGCCGAAGCCGTTATCTTCGAGAGTTGAATTGATACCGTGTATGGCAGTAGTTAGAGTCTCCAGATCGTCTGCGGTAACCGTCACCCATGAATAACCAAGGGCATCTGTGCTCTCTACAACTGCGACACTTTCTTGAGCAATTGTTGCTTTAAAGTCGATGGATGCTGATTGAAATGCAGCACCAGATGGTGCCCTGAAGCAGACGGCGGCACTATGTGTTGATGCTAGATTAGCTGCAACCTCAAGCGATATTGCGGCAGATGGCATAGCAAAGAGGTTATCGAGGTTGGCCTTAGCGACTTGACTGCGGCCAAAGACTATATCTCTAAATTTTCCCAAATTATCTCACACTTCTAGTCGACGAGAACGGTCCCTGTCGATTCTAAGCAATCGTCTTGTAGATGCCTGATCTACTTTGAGAGCTCGCGCTCGATCTTATCAAGTTGCGCAATGCGCTTCTCGAGAGATGGGTGGGTCGAAAAGAGTCCTCCGATTGAGTCCTTAGTTAGCGCAGGTGCGAAGTAGAAGGCATTGAAGGCGGAGGCGTTTCGTAGGTCCTTTGTTGGAATTCTGCCCATTTCGCCGGTGATCTTGATTAGGGCTGACTTTAGATTCGAGGGTCGGCCGGTAAGAATTGCTCCCGAGCGGTCGGCAGCTAGTTCTCGATATCGCGACAGGGTTCGGGTTAGCAAGAAGCTGATGGCGTAGACGACGATGGTAGCGAGAAATACGACTACCCCAAACCCCTCGGATTGGTTGTTATTTCTGCGGTCGCCACCACCAAAGGCAGCTCCACTCCAAAGCTCGATTCGGGTTAGGAAGCCGGCTACCATTCCAAGGAATGAAGCAATGGTCATAACTGCAACGTCACGATGGGCTACGTGGGATAGCTCGTGTGAAATTACCGCCTCAAGCTCCTCTTCATTTAAGCGACGGAGAAGTCCGGTGGTAGCACACACGACGGCATTCGATGGATTTCTACCGGTTGCAAAGGCGTTAGGAATGTCATTGTTGGCGATTGCAACCTTCGGCTTTGGCATGTCGGCTAGGGCACAGAGGCGATCTACTAGAGCGTGAAGTTGTGGCGCTTCGGTAGGGGTTACAACTTGGGCCCGCATTGCAGCTAGAGCGATCTTATCGGAGAAGAAATATTGAATGAAAAGAAGACCGCCAGCGATTACACCTACGAATGCGATCGAAAAGCGAAACGCTAGAAGCGCACCGACGACTGCAGCATAGAGAAGGCCGATAAAGAATATCGTCAATCCCATTCGTGCCGTGAGGCCCCTGTCCTTTGGAAATCTAGTTTTTGCCATACCTATATATCTACACCCAAATCTAAAATTTGTTACGGTCAAACCTTAAAGGCCGCTGAATAAATGACCAGCGACGTATGGCGTAGTTGGAGTTCCTGATCCATTTCTTGGCAAAGTCGATCGCGAATAGATCTTCAATCATCAAAATGCCCGATTTTGCCGATTCAAGGTGAATAGTTGCGGCGCGAGATATGATAAAAGTTTGACCAGGAGGATTGCAATGAGGGGTTTGAAGAGAAATGAAAAGATAGGCCTTGGTCTACTTGGAGTTGCAATTGTGGCCGACCTTTGGATATCTGCGGCGTCTTCCAACACGACGTCGCGTCCTTCAATTAGTCAGATGAAGCCGAAGCCCTATGGACAGATGATGAATGGAAGTGAGCCACGTAGAACTATGAGTGATGGTGAATACATGATGAGCCAACAGCAGTTTTCACCCTCAGGAATGACAGCGATGCAGGAAGGCACCTACTCTTTAGCTCCGAGAGTAGAGATGAGTGGCACCAACTCATCGAACTAGATGTTTCATTTACTGGCCTCTGTTGCGAGGTGGTGGTCTTTTACCTTTTGTAATTAGTGGCGGTTAACTGCATGAATTGTTACTATTTAGGAATCTGGTCACACTTTTGGACCGTTGACAAAGAAGGCAACTAAGTGCGATACATTTGGAACAACTGACTTAGTTACGCAAGGCTGATACCTTATCGGTAGCGGATACTCCCCTGGGGCAACGAAGTTCTTAATCGAAAAGTGGGTAAATCGTCATTTTGACCTACTGGGCCTCCAATCGAAGTATCTTCGTATAAGTGGGATATCGCGGTGATTGGGAAGAGTTGTCAGTTGCTATCGATGGGGTGGCTGGAGCTGGTAAATCTACGATAGGACGTGCTCTAGCACGTGAGATAGGAATAACCTATCTCGATACTGGTGCTACATACCGTGCACTCGCCTTTCAAGCTCGGGAACTAGGTATTGGCGAACAGGATAGCGACGCCCTGACCGACTTGGCAGTGAACCAGAATTTGAAGATAGTCGATGGGTGTATCTTCGTCGACGAACGGGATGTGTCGGGCGAGATTCGAACACCGGAAGTATCTTCCTTCACCTCTAAGATCGCAACAATCGGATCAGTTCGAGCTGCCATGGTGAGTTGGCAAAGAAGCTACGCAGAGGCAGAAGGCGGAGTCGTTGGTGACGGGCGTGATTGTGGCACCGTTGTTCTAAAGGGTGCCAGGTTGAAGGTGTTTTTAGACGCTGATCCAGTAGTTCGTGCATCTCGTCGTAACGATCTTTCGCTAGAAGATATCACTGAACGCGATCTACGCGACTCCACTCGGAGCATTGATCCTTTAAGGGTCGCAGAGGGTGCGGTCATTATCGATACTTCAAAGTCTTCGATTGAAGAGTCGGTCTTGCTTCTAGCTCGCCTCTACGACGAGGAGAATTCAAAGTACTGAAGGGTCAATTCTTACTAACATGATGGGTAGTTTGTTTCAACTATGACGTCGAGGATCACATGGAGCATATAAAGGTCGGCGAGTACGAGATTAGGCTTACGCCTTCGATAGTCGATCGGTACTTCTACGGTTTTGCCCGTGGAGTGGTTGACTTTATCAATCGGTCGTACTTCCAGGTAAGAGTGGTAGGGAAGGAGAATATCCCATCCGCGCCCTTTATCCTTGCGCCGACGCATCGTTCAAACTTAGATACCTTAATGATGGGATCGGTCTATAGGCGACGTCTACGCTACATGGGAAAAGATTCTCTTTGGAAGAAGAAGTTTGCAGGTGAAGTCCTTGCAGCGCTTGGTGGATTCCCTGTAGCTCGCGGTACTGCCGATAGAGAGGCTTTGAACGCCTGCGTCGCGGTACTAAAAGCTGGTCAACCACTCGTACTATTTCCAGAGGGAATGCGCCGCGAGGGTGACAAAGTAGAAGATATTTTGGACGGTGCCGCCTATATTGGCCTAAAGACCGGAGTTCCCATTGTTCCAATTGGTATTGCAGGTAGCGACCGCGCAATGGGCAAAGGCGTTAAGTTTCCACTACCAAAGCGATGTGTTGTCGTTATCAAGCCACCAATCAGCACTCTCATCGATGGTCAGGTTGGCTCTAAAGTTCCCCGTTCAAAAGTAAATGAAGTCACTGATTCACTTACGAGGGCGCTGCAAGAGGCCTACGACGAGGCAAAGTTTCGTCTATAACCATGATACCTGTCATGTGGTAACCCAGAATTTTTTAATCAGTTATAGCTACAAACCGAATAAAGCACCCTTTAGTGATTATTGAAAGGTGAACCTACTTAGACTTGGTTCACCTTTCATCGTTAATGCCTTGAGCGAGCGAAGACAAAACGGAGCTCGTCCTCAAAAGCCTCCAATGGTTGTGTCTCAAAAGTTGGATCGAATGACTTTTGATCCCATTCGTCTGCAAATCGTTCCGCTTCGGCGAACCAGCTCTCATTCCTAAAGTTTTCGCGCATATTTGGGTCGCCCCCAAAGTAGTGATAGTAGTGGCGCCCTTGAAAGTCCTGATGGTTTCGAATAACTGCGTATGTCTCCGGCGAAACGTATGGCTTTAGTATCTCCGATGCGATCTGTGCATGGTTAGGTACTGAAATAGCCTTGCCAACGTCGTGGCACAATGAGGCGATAACAAGTTCCGTGGAAGCTCCATCTAGGCGTGCACGAGTCGCGGTTTGAAGACAGTGGGTGAGTTGGTCTACCGCAAAGCCGTCCACCATATTGGATAATGATCGCAACATATCGAGGACTGACTCTGATACCCGACTTTGTCCAGCTGATACTTGGGCTCCAATTACCATCCACTGATCTTTAGTCGATTGATCCATGGCATAAAACGTCTCCACGCTACCCCCCAGTTGGTAAGAAGTTACTATTCGATCATATGTCATAAATCTGGTGGTAATGATTTAAAAGGCGATGCACCATAGCGACGGGTTGCAACCAAGAACTTCATCTCCCGCACACTAACTATTCCAGGTTTGCCTTCGACACCTTATGTATCTCGTGGCTACGGTAAGTTCGACTTGGCTTATACGATGGCAAAACTTCGGCGCGGTACTTGAGTTGGACACAGATGTAATTTGGCCTCGACTATCAAGCTCTTGAAGGCGGTTTTATCGCAGCTGATAGAGGGTATCGGAGGCTGTGACCCGGGCATCTTGCTCTAAGGGCGAGGTTGACTCATGATCGACGTCAAGAATTACTGTAAGAGCTGTAGTTAATTTGCGCATAAAGTCTCGGAGTTCCCGTGGGGGAGGAAAGTATTCATCTTCATCAACTACGTGGACCTCTTCGACTCCATCGGTCGGTGCCAACTTGGCGATGACTTCGTCGACCAGTTCATCTGGCGCAGAGGCCCCTGCTGTAACTGCAATAACTCCACTTAAATTATCTGGCAGTTCCGCAGCGGTATTGACCCGATATACAGGTCGATTTGACACTCTAGCTGCTACCTTCGCTAGCGCAATGGTATTAGATGAGTTTGCAGATCCAATGATTACCGTGGCATCGGCCAGCGGAGCAAGCTCCCGAACTGCTGCTTGGCGATTGGTTGTTGCAAAGCAGAGGTCGCTCTTTCCGGGAGACCAGATCTCAGGGTATATCTCCTTGGCCCTATCCGCAATCTCTTTCCACTCATCGGTTGCGAGCGTGGTCTGAGTTATCAGAGCGATATCTGGCCCTTGTATATCTAGCGCCTCTAATTCATCGATAGATTCGATTAGCTTTACTGAGTTGGGCGCCACCGCTGTGGTGCCAATCGCCTCGTCGTGGCCGTGATGGCCGACGTAGATGATCTCAAATCCCTTGGATGATCGAGTCTTTACCTCGTGATGAACTTTGGTGACAAGTGGGCAAACAGCGTTGATGGAGATGCTCGCTACCTCTTTCGACTTGGCAACGACCGATGGTGCTGAGCCGTGAGCGCTGAGCATTACTGGCGACCCCGAAGGGACCTCTACCGGGTCGTCGACGAATATGACACCCAATTTCGAGAAGCGATCGACAACGATCTTGTTGTGAACTATCTCGTGATAACAGTAGACAGGAGGTTCAAATACGCGTACCATCCAAGAGAGGGCCTTTATTGCCATCTCGACACCGGCGCAAAAGCCTCTAGGCTTTGCTAGTAGAACTTTATTAACAGCCATACAATTGAGCATAATCATCGTTTCGAAGGTATTTCGATCTTGAGTAGTCCAACAATCGTGAGCGTTGCTCCAAATTCCCCTGCGGCCAAGGTAGGCCTAGTCGAGGGTGACATCATTCTCTCCATAAATGGACAGGTTCCCACTGACGTTATCAACTACCACATACTGGTAGAAGAGCCGGAGCTGACCTTAGAAGTCGAGCGCGGTGGCATAACGTTTGACTTTGATATTGAAAAGATGGCAGGAGAGCAGCTGGGAATTGAAATTTCAGCAGCCATATTCGACCAAGTGAGAACTTGCGACAATCACTGTGAATTCTGCTTCATCTACCAACTCCCCCCGGGCCTTCGAAAGACCCTTTATATGAAGGACGATGACTACCGCCTCTCCTTCCTATACGGTAACTTTACGACTCTGACTCGATTTACTGAGGCAGACCTAGAGAGGGTTCTAACTGAACGCCTCTCGCCACTCTTTGTTTCGATTCACTCAACCCATCCACTTCTGCGTACCGAGCTACTTCGAAATCGAAGGGGTGGTACCTCGCTAAGGTGGCTGGAGTACCTTCTCGATGGCGGGATTGAGGTCCATGGACAAGTTGTAGTCTGTCCTTCGATTAACGACGGTAGCCACGTCGAAGAGACGTTAATGACTCTTTTGATGAGATACGATAAGTTGGCCGACGTAGCGGTGGTACCCCTTGGAATCTCTAAGTACTCCCATGAAGAGAGGATGAGGGTACACAGCAGAGAAGAGGCGCTTGCAGTGGTAGACGCAGTCGATAGGGTTTCAGCTCTTGCGATGAAACTTATAGGCCGCCCATTCGCCTACGCCTCGGATGAGTACTACGTCTTAGCTGAAAAAGAGATGCCACGTTTAGGTACCTATCTTGACTTTTCGCAGCACGAAAATGGAATCGGTATAACTCGTGCCTTCGAGTCATCCTTCGCCGGCGATGAAGAGTACGCCTTTGGCGTAAAATCTGGCTTCTTCTCGTGGGTAGAGGGTGCTCCAAAGGAGGGCTATCGTGCTGTTCGCCACTTCGATGGAGGCGAGGAGGTCGTGATATCGCGGATTCGTAGCCGAAAGCGCCCCAACAAGGTAGCCATTTTGACCTCAACTTATGGAGCCAAGACACTTCCTCCCATCGTCTCCCCCCTCTTTCCAGAAGTTGACTTTGTGGAAGTTAAAAATGAATACTTTGGAGGTAACATCGCCGTTGCAGGGTTGATGGTGGGCGAAGACATCACGAGAAGTGTCGCCGAAAATCCCGACTATGATCTTTACCTTCTGCCTGATGTTGCGCTATCAGAAGACGTCTTTTTAGATGGTGTCCGTTTGAGTGACCTTACGTTTCCACTTCGGGTAGTAGCAAGTGATGGACTTTCACTTAGGAAAGAGTTAGAGGCGCTATATCGAAGTGCCTAACTCGTACCCCTTTGGTCTGCAAAATATGTGACCGTGATGATTTGTTGGTGTGGAGATTTTAATGAAGAAGGTTGCGATAGTCGGACGGCCAAACGTTGGTAAGTCGACCCTTGTAAATCGTATAGTTGGACGACAGGAAGCGATCGTCGAGGAGAAGGCTGGCGTCACTCGTGACAAAAAGTCCTACGTAGCTTCGTGGCGTGGAGTTACCTTTGAGATCGTTGACACCGGGGGTTTTTTAGCCGAAGGTGACGAACTCGAAGAGAAGATCTCCCAAAAGTCGCTATCTGCTATGGGAGAGTGCGACGTAGCCCTTTTGGTTGTAGATGCGGCAGTTGGCCTTACCAATGAGGACTCTGACGTTGCAAAGGTGCTAAGGCGCACCAAGATACCCATCATCGTTGTTGCAAACAAAGCCGAATCTGAGGCGCGCCAATTTGCAGCTTGGGAGTTCGCGGCACTTGGCTTTGACGATCTCCAGCCCGTCTCGGCACTGCACGGTACAATGACCGGCGACCTGTTAGACCTCGTCGTCGATAAGCTTGGCCACTTCGACGATATCGACGGCGAAGAAGGTAAAAACACCACAAAAGAGAGCGACATCTTTGCAGTTGCTATCATCGGACGGCCAAACGTTGGTAAGTCGACCCTCTTCAATCGTTTGGTAGGCGACGATCTATCGGTAGTTCACGATATGCCTGGTACCACTACCGACTCAGTCGACACCATCGTTGAGACCGAGATCGGAACCCTTCGCTTTGTAGACACTGCAGGTATGAGGCGTCGGGCCAATCAATCGAGTGGCACCGAGTACTACTCGATGGTAAGAGCCCTCAAGTCGATCGATCGAGCTGACGTTGCCATCCTCGTAGTCGATGGCCAAGAGGGGGTCACCCACCAGGACCAGAGGTTAGCTGAGCGAATCGACGCTGCTGGCTCGCCGGTGGTAGTGGTCCTAAATAAGTGGGAAGAGCTATCCGCCGAGGAGAAGGTGGTCCGTGGCGCCGAAGCCGAAGAGAAGCTTGCCTTCCTTACATATGCTCCATTTATTAGGATCAGTGCTAAAACTGGCCTTGCTACCCACCGAATCCTTCCCGCGGTTCAAAACGCCATAGTTGCCTATCGCCAAAGAATTCCTACAAGAGAATTGAACGTTGCGATCGCTGAATTTCAGAGCATCCATCCTCCCAAGGGGACCAAGATTCTTTATGCGGTTCAAGGTGCAACTGATCCTCCGACCTTTACCCTCTTTTCGTCACGCCCAATTGACAACTCGTACATGCGTTACCTAGAGCGAAAGCTGAGGGAGCGCTTTGCCTTGGGTCCTACACCTATCAAGATGAGGGTACGTCGCCGCTCTGATGGCTAATAACTAGAGATCATCTGCGATTTAAAGTAGAGTCTCTTGTAAAGGCATTTCGCCAAGTTAGATGGATTTGAAGTGGCTGAAGAATCAATTCAACGCCTCCGCGCATCGCTAGTTCAAGGTGGTGGTCAGGAGGCTCTAGATAAGTTACACGTCAAGGGCAAGCTCGGGGTTAGAGAGCGCATTGACCTCCTTTTCGATGAGGGTACTTTCGTAGAAGATGGCCTCTTTGCCAACTCTCAGAACAAGGGATACTACGCCGATGGGGTAGTAATCGGCGTAGGTGAAGTCGATGGGCGTCCGGTCTGTGCCATGGCTAACGATACCTCGGTAAAGGCTGGTTCGTGGGGAGCTCGCACGGTTGAAAAGATCATCCGAGTTACTGAGATGGCCATGTCCCTAGAGATTCCGTTGGTATTTTTAGTCGACTCCGCCGGCGCCAGAATTACAGATCAGGTTCAACTCTTCCCAGGTAGGAGAGGCGCCGGAAGAATCTTTTACAACCAGGTAGCTCTATCCGGTAGGGTGCCTCAAGTCTGTGGACTTTTTGGTCCGTCGGCTGCCGGTGGCGCTTATATCCCGGCATTCTGCGATGTCGTTTTTATGGTCGATGGAAATGCTTCGATGTATCTCGGCTCTCCTCGTATGGCTGAAGTCGTCATAGGCGAGAAGGTTACCCTCGACGAGATGGGTGGGGCTCGGATGCACGCCTCGATCTCTGGATGTGGCGACAATCTATACCAGAGTGACGAAGAGGTTATAGAGGCGATTCGGGAGTATCTCTCGTACTTTCCGACCAACTTTAGAGACTATGCCCCGACTTATCGCGCTTCGTCTCCAACGGTCGAACTTGATGAAAGTATTCTTCCCTCATCGGCTCAAATGGGGTATTCTATCTACAAAGTCATCGATGGCTTAGTTGACGAGGGATCTTTCTTTGAGATAAAGCCACTTTTTGCACCTGAAATCGTGGTTGGCCTAAGCCGAATCGATGGCAAGATTGTAGGAATTGTAGCAAATAATCCATCGAGTCGCGGAGGAGTCCTCTTCGTCGACTCTGCCGACAAGGCCGCCCGCTTCATATGGCTCTGCGATGCATTTAACATCCCACTACTCTTTCTTGCTGACGTTCCTGGGTTTATGATCGGAAGTGCCGTAGAGCGCCAGGGAATTATTCGTCACGGTGCCAAGATGATCTCCGCCGTATCCGAGACGAAAGTTCCAAAGTTAACGGTGATTGTGCGAAAAGCATACGGTGCTGGCCTCTACGCAATGGCTGGACCCGCATTTTCACCTGAGGCTACGGTAGCGCTCGACGGTGCTGAGATCGCAGTGATGGGGCCAGAGGCTGCGGTGAACGCTGTCTATGCCAACTACATAGCTGCAATCGAGGATCCTGTGGCACGTGAGGCTTTCATCGATGAGAAGCGACGTGAGTACGTGGAAGACGTTGATTTGATGAAGTTGGCCTCTGAGTTGGTCGTTGATGATGTGATTTCAATTCGAGACCTACGTGTAGAGATAATACGCCGATTCAAGATGGCAGCTAACAAGCCTCGGGTGGAGGATCCTAAGCACCACGGTGTACACCCGGTTTAGTCGATTTGGCTCTACTGAAGAGCTGGTTTTACGTTAAATCAACCCGTAAGGGTAGAATGTAGCTGTAGATGGTAGAGGTAGAGGTCAGCTTTGGCTTGGTGTGAGACGTGCGCAAAATTTCAAGACGACGATCAAATTCCTCGCAATGGGCACTGTCCGGTCTGCGATTCCCCAATCGTAAAGCCAAAGAAGGCCCCGTGGCACTTTAAGTTGCTTGTAGTGGCTACTGCGATCTATCTTGTCTATCGCATAGTCCAATTGAGTGTTTACATTTATCACCACTTTTAGTAGCTACTTCAGCGGTGTGAATTAAATAGTTGGCTTGATTTTTTGCACGTATCTATGTAAAGTTTCATTTTGCAACTGAGCTTTGAGCACGATTTTTGTACTGAGGGCGACGAATCTTTCGGCTCTGGAGAATTGCAATTTATCGATTTTTATAAATTAATTTTCTTGTGACCGACCTTTTGATCGGTTGGAAGTTCAATTAGATCATTTGATAGCAAATAATTAGGTTGCTAGATATCTCTTCAGTGCTAACAATGACCTCCGAATAGAACCGATCTCCTTGGGGATGGGTCAAGGGTTTCGATGCCAGTAAATTTCGGGATATCCTGCAGAGGCTTGGTTGCGAGACCCTTCTGGCTTTAGCATCCCAGAAATAATGAACTTTGATGAAGTGAATTTCTTATATTTTATTTAGTCATATATTAGCGTTATAAAATCCCCTCGATGGATGGTTTTTTGGCTTAATTTTTTTGTGAAATTTGCTTCAACTAAACCACTATGAGTGCCGAAAGAGTTGGTATGTTTGGAAAAAGCGATACCTCACAAGAAGTCGAGAAGCTGTATTCGGTTCTCGATCGCGTAGATAACATCGTTATGCTCTGTGACACCACAAAGGATAACAAGATCTTCTACATGAATGCGGCGGCCAAGGCCACCCTGGAAAATTATCATACTCAACTCGCAGCAGCCCGGCCTGGTGCCGATATCCTGCATGCGATGGGTAATTCGATCCATCAGTTCCACAAGGATCCGGATCGAGTTAGACGCATTCTTGGCGGTATGCAAAGTGGAACCGATAAGGACCACGTAGCGGATATTCCGATGACCGAAGATATCTACTTTCAGACAAAAACATACCCAATTTGGCACCCTGAGAAAAAGGGTGAACTCCTCGCATACATGGCCTGCTGGAGCGATATTTCAACTGAAAAGAAGCTAGAGCGAGCTCAAGCTGCGCTCGAACAAGAGCGCAAGGGAACCATCAACGATAGAGTATCGGCAATTGCAGCAGCTCTAGAAGAGATGAGTGCCACGGTAGCAGAGATTGCACGAAGCTCTCAGGTGGCATCGGACTCGTCCATAAAAGCATCGTCTACCACTAGCGAATCTAAGGGCTATATCCAAAGTGCTAGTGAATCAATGCGCGAGGTTGCCTACAAAGTTAAAGAGACGGCCGGGATCATTCAAGATCTTGGCACACAGAGTGAAGAGATCGACTCTATCGTCGCCTCGATCAAGTCGATTGCGGAGCAGACCAACCTGTTGGCGTTAAACGCAGCGATTGAAGCCGCTCGAGCTGGAAGTGCTGGTAAGGGCTTTGCAGTTGTTGCCGATGAAGTTCGGCAATTGGCGGAGAGGTCGCGAACTGCGGCAACTGAAATCACCGAAAAGATTCGCCTCATCCGATCTGGTACTCAAGCTGCTGTCAGCTCAATAGACTCCTTCACTCACAAAGTTAGTGAATCTGAAATTTCATCGGCCCGAGCAGACGAAGCTCTTCTGAGGATTCTCGATGACGTTACGAGTGTAGGCGATATGGTTTCTCAGATCGCAGCTGCAGCTGAAGAGCAGAGCGTAGCATCGTCAGATATCAGTCGAAACCTCTCTCATATCCTCTCATCATCGACTGACAAGTCACCATCGGCGGCGGACAGATTTGGATATCGCGGTAACGAAGACCGTTCATTTAGATAGTTCGAATATCCACTAGGTAGTTCCAAACAGACTTCGCGGCGATCCGTTGACAAGTGCCCCTCTCGCTTGTCTCGTAGATCGCCGCGTTTCGTTTAATCGAATGGCTTCTGCCTCCCGCCGTCGATTCGTTAGGTCGATAGAGACGTGCACGAATTCGTGTGGCGCCCTGCATCGCCTATCATTGATGGTCAAACGATGAAGAAGCTTTTTGATTATCTACGATCTAACTATCTCGAAGTAGCTGGTCTCACAATTGGCACTTTTGTCGTATTGCACCTGATTTCATCGGTAAATCAGGCCGACCTGCAAGTCTTTATACGTGCCGGCAGGAGTGTTGTTGAGGGACAAAGTCCATATCCGAAATTAGGCACCACTTCGGTTTACGCCGGGAACTCATTTGTCTATCCCTATCTCGTGGCAGTTGCATTTGCCCCACTGTCTCTTTTGGGAACCTATTGGGGTCCTTTCGTATTTGAAATAATTTCACTTGCAGCACTTTTCTATGCCATCTATACATTTTCGTTATCGTTGAGATCGAGAGTATCGGATACGGTGGTTATGAAAATTTCAATCTTTGCAGTCGTCCTACTTGCCTCGCCAACGTTGATAAGTTTGCAGATGGGCACTCTAACCCCCCTTATTCTTGCAGGGTTAGCGCTGATGTGGAAGCATCGAGATAGTGCTACTATCAGCTCACTATTAGTGGTGGTGCTCACCTTTACTAAAGTTTACCTAGTAGTTCTAGGGCTATTCTTTATTCTCTGTCGCCGATTTGCCGCTGTCGTTGGAACGCTTTTGTTCGGCTTCGTTGGCTTGGTCCTGAACTTCTCAACTTCGCCCCTCGGTCCGATTGGATACTTCCATCTGTTGAGTCAACTTGCAAGGCACGAGTCAAGGCAGGGATTCTCATTCATCAATGCCCTGCACTCAGTCTATGTTAGCAAGGTCGGAGCATACGTAATTCTGGCACTTGGGATGGCGACGATCTTAGCTTTGTGGTGGCGGAGTTCAAGTCTTGCGGAGCGAGTTGATCTAGCCTTTATCATCTCGATCGCATCTACACTAACGGCCACTCCCATTCTTTGGAGTAGCTACCTCCCGGTATTGTTCATACCGTTACTTTTGTTGGTCGACAACTTTGCGATAATGGCGGCGTTGTCATATGCAGCTTCAGTGATGGTGACACCCGATAGAGCTGGAACTTTACTCATTGCGCTTCAATTTTTAGCGATAACTCTCATTGTGTTGCCTTGCTACATTTCGAAGATAATGAGTACCACCCGAGATAGGTTGTTGGTTGGCATTGATATCTCGAAGGTAATGTTTGTTGGGTTTTTATCTATTGGATTTGTGGTTGAACTCCTCTCGCCGGCACTAGGTGTGCAGCTATTGATGGTGGGCGTATCGGCAGCTCTGATGATTAGGCGGAGAACAACATCGTTTGGCAGTCAAGAAGTTACAGGAGATGTCCGCTGAGGTTCACGCGGTCAGCTCTGATGGTGCGGTAGCGTATTGTGAGTTGATGCGACTTCAAGGTAGGAAAGTGGCTTGATCGCAGCGTAGTTTTGCATGTTTGAGTTTTGAACATAAAGAACTTGGCTTCCGCTGATGCTTTTAAGCGCAAGGAATCTCACCTCTCAGTACTACTATGTAAAGGTTAGAAATTTACGGGCTGTGGCGCAGCTTGGTTAGCGCGCTTGACTGGGGGTCAAGAGGTCGGAAGTTCAAATCTTCTCAGCCCGACCATTTACGTGAAGGTCACGATGGGTGACATGATTGTGCACGAGTGCTCCCTGAGTACTGGCTAGAACCATTGGCGCCTTGCTCATCTCGAAGCTACCTGTAACTCCGCGGGCTACCAAGAGTTTGCCGAGTTTGTCGTCGAGGAGACAACGATCCTTAAATTCCTTCGACAATTAGCTCCAGCAGAGCGTCAACCGAACCTTTTCTTTGCTGTAGCACGCCACATACTGGGAGGGCCAACCAATTCGGACACTCTTGCTTAACTCTTCGATGAAAACGGTGACGATTTGAGTTCGGAAATAGCGTAGCGCCGTAAGCAGACCAACGAAGCCCCCCGTTGCGCTAAAGTGTTGCCCGCACTTGCTCTTATTCTTGGCCCGTTCGCGCTGACCGAGGTCGGCGCCGCGGCCGGGCTCACCCTCTGCGACGACTCCTATGACTACTATTATGACGGCCATATACTGAACAGTCTTGACACGGATGCACTCGTACTGATGCGTTAATCAAGGGGACCCGTTCTTATCTCCGAAGGTATGTCGGGAGTTGGGTGGCACGCACGGCTCGGTCTTATCCCGCTTGATCCAAGTAATTCAGCCGACATGGAGTGGTTGTCATGCCTAATATGGCCGGAGGAGGAAGGACGGTCCGAGAGGCTAAGTGCAGCCACTGCTATTGTCCGGCGCCATCGGTAAAGATCTATCGCGGTACCGTTCGGGATGACGGAGCAGCTTTAGCTGCCAAGGTACCTGCCGGACTCACCATCGTCATCTACCGCTCCGCCGTGCTTATCTATGTTGATGAGGAGAGACGGTGTGCATGTGCGGCTCTCACTCGTTCGTTGGGACAGATATGGATCGCCAACAAGGCTCCGGGGGCCGTCGGCGATGCGGCACCTTCTAGTCCATCCCGGAGTTTTGTTCTTGTGGCGGATGGCACGGAACTCATTGCACGAAGTGCCGCTCACGGCGACTGGATCGAATGGCTTACTTTATCGTAGAAGAGTGCAATAGCATCCGATGGGGTTAATAAACGAGAGCACCAAAGATCACTCGCAGAAGGGGTTGAGAATTTTCTTGCACTGTTCGGGCCAGACTCTGGTGATTGTTGCAAATACGTCAGGTCGTTCGAAGGGGAGATAATGAACAGCACTTTTGCTTTATGTGTAGCTGACGTAGTAGTAGTTGCCCAAAGCATCGAAGAGGCTGGCGTGGCCGAAGACGCGGTCTCGTCTGTCGGCTACGAAACAGACCGAGGAGTTGCACACAGTAACTGCGCCCTCAGCAAAGAGATCGAAGCCACCCGCTAGTAGGGGTGCGAGATAGGACCTGTTGTTGGGCGCATTAATGTCTAGTGCGGCAACACCCTACTGGCAACCGCGCCAATCTGTAGGCTAACCGCATGGCTGAAATGTTCGCGGAGATGAGAAGGGTACGTGATCCAACCATCCCGGCTGGGGGTTCGATGCAAGTACACCTGAGAGATTGCCGCCCTGGGGTCGGAACATAAAACCCGCGCAGACTTGCATGAGGCCACATACCTGGTCGGGGAGTCAACGTGTTATAGCCCCCGTAGGACCATCCGAGCACAGCGAAGCGCCTGTAGTGGAGCTCAGCTTTGATGGTAGCGATGATTGCATCGAGGACGGCGTCGGATCGGGGGTTGGTTTTGCGCCGGCGAGTCACCGGTTCTAGGTAGATCGACTTAGAGGCGACTCCAGCCGGATACTTCGGCGAAAGCAGGCCCGATCGCAGCAGCCATCGAGGTGTGATCAAAACCGAAAGAGGGCAACACTACGAGCGGGTCGTCCCCACTCCCATGTGTCTGGAGGTGAAGTGCCACCAATCTAGATATCTTCATCGCGGTGTCTGATGATGAGCGGGGATGACCCGGCGAAGCCCGGCGGTCTACGCTCTGGAGCGTCATGGCCGTCGAGCCAGGCGAAAACTGCGCGACGCGAGAAGCGCCACTCTTTACCGAAGCGTCGTCCGGGCAGTTCTCCAGAGTGGACACGGGTCAAGACGGCATCGTGGTCAAGTTTGAGTAGACCAGCTAGCTCGGTGAGGGTGAGCACTTCATCAGGAATATCATTTAGTCCGTCCTCAACTGTTGAAGCCTCGCCAAGGACCAGCGCCGACTCGAGTAGATCGTTGACGAGATCCTGTTCGGTACGCCCGAGAGCACAGGCCCGAGAGTCGAGCTGGCGAGCTTAAGGCGTAAATTAACGTTTGAATTCAATATGAGAAGATCACTCATCGAGTTAAAATTCCGCCACGTTAGTTCCAGAAGTAGCGAGTGAGCTACCTATTTCCCAAGAGGCACTGTACTGATCGGTAAAAGATGGACGAATACGTCTCGAGACAGCCTCGAGTGTCAATGAAGGACCGCTAAGTGGCATGGATGAAGAGAGTTCATAAAGGCTTCGCTGTGAGAAAAGCAGAGTGTCTCGTCGGAGTTGAGCGGGTACGATGAGGAGGTGAGCAGCCAGTTATGGTGTCGATGCTTGAGACGGCGTAGATCATGACGGCGATCCTCTTCCATCTTGGTTCTTGGGCGCACGCAAGGCGCGGAGTTAGGAAAGAACAGGAGTCCTCCGCAAGTACCCGACGCAGCGCCTTGAAGCTGTTCGGCTCCGCGGTCCTGGGACGCGCTCGACCCAACACTACTGAGACTGGACGTTATGCTAACGTTATGACGTCATGACGGTGTAGTGATAGAATTAAGACAGGGCAAAGAAGAAGACGACCATCTACCTTGATTCCGACGTCCTAATAGCGACGAAGGCTGCTGCGCTAACCTCCAACCGGTCCGAGAGTGCAGTCATCGAGGACGCGCTGCGGTCGTATCTTCGAAGCGGTCACGCGGATTCGGCGTGGGATGAACTGAGAGAGTTGCTTGAGCGGGTCGGCCATACGCGTGACCTTGACGAGGATGCAGCACTTGCTCAGGCGGTGACCGAGGTGCGCGCGGTCCGTCGAGAGCGACGGGCACGAACGGTGAGCGGTGGGTGAGCTGCCCCCGGATTGTCCTTGACATGAATGTCTTCGTGGCGGCCGTCACGTCGCGAGAGGGCGTATCCGCCCGCCTGCTCCTTGGAGCATTGGCTGGACAGTTTCAGCTCGTTGCCTCGCCGTTGCTACTCGACGAGCTGGCGGACGTGCTTTGCTGTCCGAAGTTCAGGCGGTATCTGAGCATCGAGGACGCGCACCTGTTCGTGAATGCGATCCGAGAGTTGGCGGTCCACGTGGACGATCCTCCGGAAGAAGATGACCCCATTACCAGCGATTCCGATGACGACTTTCTCGTCCTCCTCGCTGAGGTGGCGGGTGCCGACGTGCTGGTATCGGGAGACCCGGATCTCACCACGGTGCTGCGTCTAGGGCTTGTGGTGATGACGCCCAGGACGTTTCTGGAGACAATGGGCGACGCATGAACGAGGAATGTTTCTCCAAAGGAACTCATGAACCCCTCCGGGAACACGTCCTGGCGCTGGGTTGCCGGGATGCTCTCTTCGAGCAGAGCGCCCGGGGCCGATTCGAGTCAGCGACAGTACATCGGGTACTGTAGTCGGTGCTCTGCAACTGGCGAGCCAGAAGCTGTCCTTCAGTTCCGATTAGACGTCCTCAGCAGAGGTAGTGGAAGAGAAAGTCGGCCAACTGACACCAGGAAAACCTAGTGTGGAACGCGGTGTGGCCCGAGCCGATGGGGGCGACCCTGACCGTCGCAAAGAACCTGCCTCGTCTCCAGGCTATCTCTGACAGATGACAATCGATCTTTACCAACTCCGAATGGCAAAATCGTCAGCGCTTCGCGTGACGTACAGCGAAACGGCCTCAGTCTCTAGGAGTCTGCTAAGCAATCCACGCTCACAGTGCGATTTCGGGCCTATGCTATTCAAGATCTTTGATTTTGAGTAATGTCGCCGACTAAAAGGTGGCCGAGGTTCTCAGTTGTCCTGGTTTTGCC
>JAJZFV010000027.1 GCA_021805205.1 Actinomycetes bacterium
ATTTTCTTGGCGAATATCCACCTTTCGAATTCGACTACCGATATTGTCCTTGGCTTCACACTTTCATTGATTGGATGCAGCCTCGCCCTGAAGGAGTTCATAAAGACAAAGGGTGAGCGATCGTTACGCAAGCTCACGTCGTACGCACTTTTATTTTTGGGAGGGTCCATCTCTGGACTTGCGGTAGCCTTCACCTCGGTAGGAGGTGGAGTAATAACCTACATCGCAGTTGCACTTGCCTTTCCAAAGTTGGACACCAAATCAGTAATTGCGATAGATGCAACTGCTGGATTGATGCTCTCGATTTTGGCTTCAATCGAGGTCATATCGACCGGAAGGGGCGACGCTGCCGTCATGGTAATAATCGCCGCAGGAGGTCTCCTCGGTTGTATTGGTGGGGAAAAGATAAAGGGAAAAGTCTCTTCCCATCTAATAAAAGAGGCAATTGCAATAACTGTAAGCTTTATCGGCCTTATCTACCTTTTTCGAAGTCATCAATTCATAGCCGCTGCAACCCTAGGTCTTTTATATCTGCTGGCACTTGGTCTAAAAAAGCGATCAGCATCTAAAAATCACCCTGCAAGCGTTGAATCAGTACAGTTAACCCCAATTGGCGCCCTCGAAAATTAAAAAACTTCGTGGGAGAGCAACACTTGCAAATTCAGATGTTCAACCCTCATCTGAATAACATATGTGTAACTTCTTCGACTATTTCGGGGTCATAAATAGAACTAACTCGCCGATGGCACTTAGAATCGAAGAGCAAGGTGGACCATTCGGCTGCCATTGGCTAATACCTATGAGCCTATTTCGACGGATGTTACCCATTGATTTGAATGTCAATCATCATGCAGATGACTTTTCGGGTACCAAATGCTTGACCCGACTATCTGGACGTAAAGGCGCTTTGGTTGTAGGGTAGCAAATATGCGAAGGCGTTTAATCGGATTTGGGAGATGTACCTGGAAGGATCAGAATATCCTTCGATAGGGACACCTTCAAGCGACGCGAACTGGAGCACTGTATGAAGAAGTTCGAGAGATTACAAGATCGTTTCGAAGAGATCGACGGTTACCTACCTCTCTCTGGAATTCAAGCAATAGTAAGATCGATCGTCGACAGCCATCGCCGACTCAACAGGGTAGCCCCTCACGGTACCTACATCAGTGGCTACCAGGGCTCTCCCCTGGGAGGCGTCGACGTTGAGATTGAGCGATCACGTATCACTAAAAACAATGAAAACCTATTCTTCCATCCGGCACTAAATGAAGAGTTGGCTGCGACGTCGATGGGAGGCAGTCAACTCATCGATGCCATCTCCGACAACCACAAGGTCAGAGGGATCACAGCCTTTTGGTATGGGAAAAGCCCTGGAGTAGATCGCGCTGGAGATGCGATACGCCACGGCAACATCATTGGAACTTCACCTCACGGTGGTGTGATAGTGTTAGCGGGGGACGACCCGGCGGCTAAGTCATCGACGGTGCCGGGTTCATCGGATGCCACACTCGCAGCGATGGGACTTCCGGTAGCCTTTCCCGGTAATAGTCAAGACCTCTTAGATATCATGATGCATAACGTCACCATGTCTCAGCTAAGCGGCTTATGGGTAGCGAACAAGGTCGTTACAAAGGTGGCCGATTCGTCAGGGACATATCGACCTTTGGGCGACTTCGATCCGGTAATTCCACAACTCTCCTACAACGGACTGCCATTCGTACACTCTCCTAGTGCCCACCTTTTGGGAACCAATTTGATGCATCTTGAAGAGACGATGATGACGATTCGTCTCGATACCGCTAAAGAGTACATCTATCAAAATCGCCTCAACAGCCTCTATCGTGCGCCGCGGTCGAGTGAAAGAATCGGTATCGTAGCAGTTGGAACTGCATACCATGACTGTCTAACCGCACTCGAACTACTTGGCTACCGCGACCACGAGTCGATAAGGCTAATGAAGTTGATCTACACCAACCCAATCGACCATCGCGTTATAGAAGAGTTTGCCCAAGGTCTCGATACCATCGTGGTCATCGAAGAAAAGGCGTCGTTCGTCGAGCGATCGATCAAAGATGTACTTTATGGAAGCGCGGTAAAGCCGCAAGTTATAGGAAAGACCGACACCAACGGCGATCTCCTCTTCGCCCCCTATGGCGCCTTCGAAGCCGACAACATTGCAACCAACCTCTACAGAATTCTCTATCCCCGTATCGGTGGAGAAGAGGCCAATGCCTACATCGAAAGGCAGAGCTCTCGCACCAACGAAAAGATCGTTCTACTAGAGCAAAGAACACCATTTTTCTGTTCTGGATGTCCTCATAACTCATCGACCCGCGTAGAAGATGGTTCGGTGGTTGGAGCTGGAATTGGATGTCACACCCTGGTGCTACTCAATCCAAATTCACGGGGCAAGGTAGCAGGCGTCACCCAGATGGGAGGCGAGGGTGCGCAGTTCTTTTCAGTAGCTCCCTTCCTTGAAGGTAACCACTTCATCCAAAATATGGGCGATGGCACCTTTCACCACTCTGGATCGTTAGCCATTCGTGCCGCAGTCGCGGCTGGTGCCAACATCACCTACAAGATCCTCTACAACGATGCAGTCGCCATGACCGGAGGCCAAAAGGTCGAAGGACAACTTACGATTCCAGAGATGGTCTCGTGGTTGTACCTCGAAGGGGTCAGCAGGGTCGAGGTCTTGACCGAAGATCTGACGAAGTATCGCAACCTCAAAGTTGACGACAGGGCCAATATATCCGATAGATCTCGCCTACAAGAGGTGCAGCACCAACTATCGAAAGAGGCTGGGGTCACCGTCATCATCTTCGACCAGACCTGCGCCATAGAAAAACGCAGACGCCGTCGAAGTGGTGCAATGGAGGCTGCAAAGGAGAGCATAACCATCAATGAAAGAATCTGTGAGGGATGTGGCGACTGCGGTGAGAAGTCAAACTGCCTCTCAGTTGAACCAGTTATGACCCAACTCGGTCGAAAGACAAGAATCAACCAAGGATCATGCTCTCACGACACCACCTGTACTAAAGGCGACTGTCCTTCGTTCCTAGTTACAAAGGGCCAACTCCCCAGCAAATCGCGCCAGCTCGTAGAACGGCGTGACCTTCCACAACCCCAACTTACCTCTATAACAGAGAGAGGCTACAATGTGCGCCTGGTTGGAATAGGGGGAACTGGAGTCGTGACCCTGGCAGCGATCCTCGAAGTCGCGACGCTACTCGACGGCAAGTACTCCAGAGGAATGGACCAGACTGGGCTATCGCAAAAGGCAGGACCGGTCATATCCGACATCACAATATCCACAGAACCTAACCAAGGGTCCGCACCACTTCCTAACCAGAGTGCGGATCTGCTCCTTGGCTTTGATCTCCTCGGTAGCGCAAGCGAAAAGAATATTGCAATCCTGTCGTCGAGTCGTTCAAAGGCGGTAATCTCGGCAGAGATAGTCCCAACTGGTCGCGAAGTAACAGAGGTTACCCACGTAAGATCGAGTCTCTCCGCAGCTCTAGAGCTAGTCCAGAAACACAGCGTAAAAGATGGCGTCCATACGCTAGACGCCCACAAGATCGCCCTTTGGCGATACGGCGATGTCATTGCGGCAAATGTTATCGTCCTTGGTGCGGCGTGGCAACTTGGATTGGTGCCAATATCGTTGGCATCGATCGATAAGGCATTTGAATTAAATAAGGCAAACCTTGAGGAAAATAGAGAGGCGTTCTATCTTGGGCGACTCTCAGTAGTATCGCCATCCGAGGTAGCAAAGCTAATGGCCGGCGAAAGCGAGAGATATAGCGCCAAGAGCGAAAGTGTTTCTTTGGTTCAGTCGAAGTTACCCAAACTGGAAAGAGATGACATCGAGGACATCGCATTCTACTACGAGGACCTCATTGGCTTTCAATCGATTTCGGTAGCAAACCAATATCTCGAACAGGTAGTAACTTTTGCTAAAAGTGCGCAAATGGAGCTCTCATCGTCGAAGATAAGGACCTATGCTCGCCTCTATCACAAATTGATAGCAGTAAAAGATGAATACGAAGTCGCGCGATTGCATCGCCTTTGGACTTCGGAGCACCCCGAGATCAAGGGGGCCTCGATGCTCCTTCATCCTCCTATCCTTCGCGCCATGGGGTTGAAAAATAAGATCCGACTCGGAAGAAGTGCCGCGCCTACGATGTGGGTTCTATGCAAATTGAAGCCCCTCCGAGGAAGTGCTCTCGACATCTTCGGAAAGACCAAGATGCGAAAGGTCGAAAGAACCCTTCCATCGAAGTTCGTTGATGCAGTTGCTCTCGTCACCTCAACCTCCAAGGATGTAAAAGATTTAGAGGAGATCTTCGATACCGTCGATATGATCAGGGGCTATGAGCAGATAAGAATGGTCGGGATTGAGCGCTTCGATAAACTCTTAGCCTCATTGGGCCAAAGATTAGGAAGCGGGAGGGGCAACTCTCAACTGAGCACAAGATAGCTCGAGCGGAAAACATTTCGAACGACGCTCCTTCGAAGCTTCAACCAAATGTTTATAGCATTGGTGCGATCATCAACTTGCTTCGCACCAATGGTCTAGCGGCGACGTCGATTTTGGAATCCTTCAGAAGACGTTGAAAAAGCAAAAGACGTACGACATATTGGGATCAAGTAGATGGAAGCAGTTCTTGAAGGAAGTGCGAACAAGGATTGAGTACTTCGATAATTTATCCCTAGATAAAAAGTTCGAGCGAAACCGACCAACTGGCACTGATTACAAAAATGTTGTCAATGAAACGGGGAGAGATTTCAACGACCTCTTCGTAAGTGGGATTGTCAATCAAAATCGAGATTGGTGGGTACTTACAAACCCAAGGGGTAGCCCAATTTACTGCAAAACACGGTTGATTTCGCGAACAATTGCAGTTCTTCGCTATCGAAGCGACAGACAAACTACGAAAAGCCCCCTTAGCCACAAATTGAAACTCATCTCAGTAACGCAACCTCGCACCTAAGTCATCAACACTTCGAATTTGGCAGTTCACTAGGTTAGGTGGGATTTTAGAGATCTCAATTCGGCAGTTAAGATTTACCAATCGAATCGATGCCGAGATACCCTTTGCGCGTCTGCCCATGAGAGCGTACTTGCACTCCAAACATCATTCTAACATAACGTTTCAACACTTTCGATCGACAAAGTGACCACATGTCAGGGAATCACACAACTGCGACTAGCTTTATACGTCACGGTTATAAAAATCGCGACGTGATGCGCCTGTAGCTTAACGGATAGAGCATCTGACTTCGGATCAGACGGTTGGGGGTTCGAATCCCTCCGGGCGCGCTTCATCTTTCTTGATCAGTAAGTTTCTTGGCCACAATCCACAGGCTCAACGTTAGCGGCAAGCGCTGCATTACTAAGGTCAATTTCTCCTCGACCATCGGCATATAGATCACCTCCAGACACCTCATTGGAATGGAATATGAGGCGATAATCGGGCCCTTCAGCTTTCAGCGGGGTTTAGTCATATTCCTCTCAGTTATCTAACTGCTCCCCCAGTTCCAATAACGGATTCAATGGTTTCTCTCCACAGGACACCACAGCGCTAATAGCCATTACCCGACGCCCGCGGAAATCTGAAAAGGTCCCGCTAAAAGCAGGTCAGCGATCAAGCCCAGTGCATATATGTCAAACATCGCCCCCAACGTCTGGGAATCTAGCCGAAGAACGTGTCACAATGCAAGCAGCATCGGGGTGATTCGATTAGTTCCCCATCCAGTCCCTAGAAGAATTGACGCCGGCGCCATCCAGGCAAAAGGTGATGGTTCATCCTTTACTTTTGCGCCTCGCTCCAATTCTGGAAAAATTCTACGGTCCAGTGGGCTCCCCTCGCTCATGGTCGTCTCAATTGTGAGGTTGCCATTAACAGCTATCGATGAAGGTTCTCGTGATTTAGGAGCCACTCCTTGCGATCGCGCCCCCAGGCATAACCGGTAAGGTTACCGTTGGATCCGATCACCCTATGGCAAGGGACGACGATTGAGATGCGGTTGCGACCAATTGTCGCCCCCGCTGCACGCGCCGCGAGCGGACGACCGATCATTTCAGCTACCTCTTTGTAGCTAGCAGTAGCTCCGTAAGGTATCCGCATCAGGGCATTCCAAACTTCCAACTCGAATTGACTTCCCCGTAAAGTCAGCTGTAGATCGAAGCGGGCGTTACTTCCCTCGAAGTATAGCTCTATTTGACGACGGGCCTCGTCGAAAGCAGTTTCATCCAAGGCATATTCCTCGAGGTTCCTCTCCCAACCCGCATGGTCGGTGAAGTTTAATCCTTCGACCATCCCATTTCGTCCGCTCAGCAATAACGGGCCGAGCGGAGTCTCAATGAGGCAGTGCCGGACATCTGCCAGTCCGGTCGCAATTGTTAGTCGGTGAGAGCGAGACATACCACGACTCTATGGTAACCGTGGTTGTACTATTGCGACATATCCGGACTGATAGCATCGTGTCCGAATATGTCGATCCGGAGCAACTTCCTGCACTTATGCTTATCTTTCGTGAACGATTATTCGGCCGTGGTGACGACGGGGATCTATTGTAAGCCCGGGTGCGCGGGACGGCCTCACCCTGAAAACGTTCGGCATTTTCAGACAGCCGCGGCAGCTGAAGTAGCGGGGTTTCGAGCGTGTCTTCGTTGTCGACCCTACCGTTACGAACCTACTGTAAGTGTTACTGGCTCAAACCTTGTATGCCGAGGAGTACAGCTCATCTGCGACGGGGTATTGGATGGTGGTACCGAAGCCGACCTCGGCACACGATTGGGCGTATCGCCACGACACCTCCGACGACTCTTTGATCAACACCTGGGGGTAACTCCAGACCAACTCGCCCGGTCACGACGAGCCCATTTCGCACGCCGACTCCTCGACGACACCGATCTCACGGTTACCGAGGTGGCTTTCGCCGCTGGGTTCGGAAGTGTTAGGCAACTCAACCGTGCAACTCTTGAAATCTTCAGAGCCAATCCGTCTGAGCTTAGATCACAGCGCAGGTCCTCTGACCGTCTCGTAGCCGATGGCGGACTCTCGCTTCGAATCTACTTTGAACCGCCGCTGCCGTGGGATAGCTTACTTTCATATTTTCGGACTAGGGCGATTGCCGGTGTCGAAACCGTATCTGATGACACTTACTGTCGCACCATCGAGATTGACGGTGATCCCGGTGTTATTGAACTGTCGCCTGGCGGTTCCGATCACTTGCTTCTTAGGGCACATCTGCCGCACTGGGAAGGCCTAATTCATTATGTACAGCGGGCACGCCGACTCTTCAATCTCGACGTCGACACCAGTCTCGCTATACAACATCTGAAGCAAGACAACGTCATCGGACCTCTCCTCGACCGATACCCCGGTCTCCGCCCACCTGGGACATGGGATCCCTACGAAGTAGGGATTAGGGCCATCGTGGGACAACAGATAAGCGTTGCTGCCGCCAATACTATCATCGCTCGAATTGTTAAAAGGCATGGGACTGCGGTGACAGGGTTGGGAGATTTGGGGCTTAGCCATCTCTTTCCAAAGGCCGAAGTCCTTGCTCGCTCAGACCTCGCGGGCCTCGGCCTCAACAACTCTCGACAGCGTGCCATAGCCACATTTTCTAGTTCTGTAGTTGACGGCACCCTAGACCTGAGTCGTAGCCGAGAGCTAGATCAGCTGATAAAATCCCTCACTTCGATACCTGGCCTTGGACAATGGACTGCCCAATACATTGCGCTACGCATGGGTGAGGCCGATGCATTCCCAGCCACAGATCTCGGGCTGCGCCGAACATTCGCCTCTATCAGCGGTTGCGATCTAAGCGAAATAACCGGTCGCAACTGGCCCACCAATTGGCAGCCTTACCGTGCCACCGCTGCCATTTGCCTATGGCTCGCCGGTACGTTATCGAGGCAGGAGGGGACAGACAACAATGTTTATTCGGACCACAGTTAAGCCAACCAGATCGCGAGTACCAAGGTAAGTAAATGCGTCGTAGATAGTTTCACCCCAATTCAATAAGTCGAATCCTCCGTAACCGAGGCGCTCGGCGATCTCTTGATCAATTGTCCATCGAACTCGAAGTGAGTACCACGGTGCGGAAGAGAACATGAGAATGTCCAGAAAAACCGGTAGTTAGCGCCTTTGTCCGAACCGGAGCACTTTTCCCGAGCTAAAGAAACACCAACCCTCTTTTTCCCACTCAATCAGCTCTTGGCCTTTATAGAAACACCTCCGGGAAAGATCCCTATACCTCACCGGCAATCATAATTATTGCCGTGGCAATTCGGCAAGGGATCGACGAGGACTCCTCCCTTTGACCAATCACCTCGATGAATATCTATTCGGAAGTCGGTCGTTGTCTGCAAAAATTACCGATCAAAAACGAGATCATCTATCTTCGGTAACAGCAGCTAAATACAGATCTCGAATCGACCCTATCTTCGACCATTCTCTGTAGACGTCCTCGAAGGTAAAACTTCGGGTTCGACGTCTAAGGTTCAAATCCGTCCGGGTGCGCATTAGGGCGCATTCGCAACTGAGATGGACTAGTCGGCTCTATCGCGAGCAGAATTTCCTACCTTGGTTGTGTGAATTTCACGAAAAATTGTATAAAACAATAATCGGATGCCCAATTACTCTCGGTGAAATTTGACTTTTCTATTTTCGAACCTTTACGTTGGAGAAAACAAGTGTTATTCTTTACAAGTATGGAAAAAGTAAAGAATCCGGGTCGAAGCACGAAAATTAGCACGAAACACCAAGTAACTATTCCAATCGATGCGATGCGCTTAGCTGGCTTAGAAGCAGGTGAGCGCTTGATAGCACGGGCTGAGGGCCCGGGACGGGTGGTGCTTGAACGCCAAGACGACATTCTGAAATGGTTCTCTGGATCTTTGACGGGTGTATTCGATCCAAAAGGTCTTGATCAACTGCGCAACGAATGGGACTAACGCTAGTCGACGCTGGCATCCTAATCGCCTTTCTTGATGAGACCGATGTTCACCATCGTGTGGCAAAGCAAGAACTCGTAAGTGCACGACAGCGTGGAGACCAAATTGCCATTCCGGCCTCGGCATTGGCCGAATCGCTCGTCTTTCCGGCGCGTAAAGGTGAATCCTCAGTCGCGACCGTGAGTGAGTTTATTGAACGTTTACCGCTCTTGATCGTTGAACTTGATTCAGAAATTGCCATCGAGGCAGCAAAACTTCGGGCTCGTCACGGCCAAAAACTCAAGCTTCCCGATGCACTAGTCGTGGCGAGCGCTATTCAAAGAAGCGCCGATGTGCTCGTTACCACTGACCAAGGCTGGCCCACAAAGAGCAAATTGGGTTATCGGGGAAACCTCGTAGTACTTTGAACGTTCACGCACCGCGTTGCCACGAGCATAGTACTACGCTACTGGAGCAAAATGGGGTCGGCGATCGATCACACCTTGGTCATTGCCTCTAACTCGGTGCTTCACGTTGATGAATCCTTCTTATTTCGTCGACTTGGATTCGTCTACCGGTGGAAGTAGATAGCTCTACGGGTAGTCAGGTGAAAGTATGCTACCGACTTATTCGCTCAACAGTGCCCCAAACTGAACCAACAATGTGGCTACATGGCGCATACACTTCTATCATCGATTTGCCGTAGTTTTATTGAAATCCCCTACTTTGCCAACTATACGCCTACGCTATGCACAAAAATAGGCGCGCTGAAACACGCATTAACCATCATTGGATCAGACCCATTGGGGTTCGAATCCCACGGGGGATTCAAATCACCATATCAACAATGACAGATTATCGAACTTGAGCCTGTCTAACGATTGCATTGAGTTAATTTTCAAAGCGCTTTGACGAACATCTAAGAAGCGGCGCGATGAACCATGATATAGCCCTCCTCACTCGCAACGAAGTGGATGTTCAGATTGATCCACATGGTTCGAGTTTCCTTTAGGAATTGCAATTGGGCCTTCGAAGACAGTCCGCAAATTTGCCTGCTGTACCTCCGAGATAACTGTTTGAAAAGCCGCTAAAAACAACAAAGGCATTCTTGTTCAGGTGTCGGTCGCTTCGGTTACTCCGGCACTAACCTATCCGATCCATCTCTTGCGAAGTCATTCAAACCATAGCCCCCAAAGAAATTGCGGCAGTTGAAAAATTGCGGCACCGACTGAGAAGGTTGGTTGATCATCAAAACGACAATAGATAACACTTAGATATGAAGTTCAAAACTCCTCAAATGAATTCGGCTGCGAGCCCACTGGGCTACTCAGGAGACAGCATCGGGCTTTGGTTGCGGAAACGCAAAGCCCAAGGTAGCAACTCTTCTTTGAGGGTAGGTCGAGCAACCTTCGTTCCCGTTGCCAAGGGGTTCGCCACACCTACGAAAATGTGTTATCGTCACTAAAAAAACGTAGCGATCGCCTCGATTCTGCGAATTCCGCCACCATTTTTCCATCCTCCGGATTTTCAAAATCGCCGAAATGACGGAGATCAACTTTCCAAATCGGAACCTATAATTTACGAGAGGCAATGGGTTCTGCCTTGGCAAATGCCAAAACCGCTTCGAAAAAAAGCTGATGACTCCTGGTAAGACAACTTATTGTGGAGTTTTGGATTTAATCGACTATGAATTTACAACCAGCAAGAGCAAGCCACCTCCGCTTGACAAAGGCGGATCGCCAGCAAAATTTGCCACACCACAAACAATTCAACCTCTACTTATGGATAGCTATCGGTGGAGTACTAGGAACATACGCACGCTACGAACTCTCCCTGATTATTACGGCGGGTAAGGGTGCGATACCATGGGCGACCTTCATCGTTAACGTCGTCGGGTCCTTCATATTGGGCGCTCTACTAGAACTTCTGGTGCGTTCAGGAAAAGACATGGGACTACGGCGAAGGATCCGCCTCTTGGTCGGGACTGGGTTTTGTGGATCACTTACAACATTCAGCACCTTTGCCACCGAAACAGACCTGCTCGTCAAGGGCGGCCATCTAGGCGTTGCAGTCATTTACCTAGTTTTGACGACTACATTCGGGCTCCTCGCCGCAGTTGTTGGAATCAGGGTGGCAACCATGCAGCTTCGGAGAGCTGGAGGTAAAAATTGACAGCTCTTTTTGTCTCTATCGCCGGTGCGTTTGGAGCGATGGTTCGCTTCTTCGTCGATGGAACAATAAAGGATCGCCTTTCGCACTCATTTCCTATTGGGACGCTTCTGATCAACGTGACTGGATCATTCATATTGGGCCTCTTGACCGGATTGGCTTCAAATCACATAATTGCGACTCAGTTGAAGGTGGTACTTGGCACCGGCTTTTGCGGTGGTTACACTACGTTTAGTACTGCTAACTTCGAGACAATTCGCCTAGCGCAAGGTCACCGTCGTTACCTTTCGTTGGTCAATCTAATGGCAACCATAGTCTTGACGATGTTGGCCGCAATTTTAGGAATTGAGATCGCATGACAGATAAATCTCTCCTTCGCGAGTCGATCGCAGTTGCACTTGGAGTAAACGCACCGAGGACAAGTACCCTCGACACCGCAGTTGGGCTGGCAACCATGGCCAACTTGCCGCTTCGAATCATCCATGTAAATCTTCTGCGAGACTACCCCATAGATCCCGATTCACCAGAGTGGGAGCGAGAGGGTGGGAAAACAGTCGAGATGTTATCGGCATGGGTATCGGAAGAACTTGCCAAATGCAACCTTGCCTATCAGTGGCACGTTGAAAAGAGCAAAGGCCTTAGTTGCATCATTGACTTCGCGATGGAAAATAATGCAAAATACTTGGTAATCGGAGCGCCGAGACTTTCAAGCAATCATAAAATCGCAAACTTCTTTACCCACTTCTCGCACAAATCGCTAGGAAGGCCCCGATTCCCATTGGTAGTTGCACCTTAGAAAATGTCACTCAGTTTGGCCCTCTTTGACGCTTTCACCAAGCGAACAATTAGGGCTATAACCATCGAGGGTTGGGCGGTCCAAAGATTTCGTAGATGGTGGTCCAAAGATTTCATCATCGACCTAACTTCTTAGGCTTGATCCAATTGGTCACTAATGCGGGGCAAGGATGAAGAATTGAGTGAAAAGAAAATGGGTATCGAAGTCTGGTCGGAACACTCAAATTTTTGATTGAGGGATTCGTTGTTCTAAAGGACCTCGTTTTCAACCCTTACACCAGAGTTGAAAACGATCTAACTCCTTACCGAACTTTTGGTTACCAATCGGCGCACGCATGACTATCGGCAATTACGTCAAGACATTGAGAGGTAGATGGTCTCCCATTTCGACCTCAAGATAGGTACGACGGTGTTATGAAATCACCGGGAGCTACACCGGCGACAGTTGTTCAAAAAAAAGATCCAAGGATCTGGCGATCAAAAAACTGCTAACTACGGAGCAATCCAATGACCGAGAGCTAAAAGTTGAGTAATTGACAGGAAAAGTAGAGATCAGGTTGGTCCAATAAATCCAATATCCCCCTGCTACCGGCCTAACCATACCTCGAGTTTCATCATCGTGACGTGTCATCAAGGGCGACAAACCCGGGGTCTCTCTCGGCAATGTGCCTAATTGCCATCGATGCGCCCGCTGCCTCCAGCATCTTTGAAACCAGCGATGCCAAAGTAGAGCGCTCCTGCGGGCTAAGTACCGCAACCGGGCTAGTAAGGCGGGATCGCTGCCACAAATTAGCCACAAGACTCGCCCCTGCCGGAGTAAGCTCAAGAAGCTTGACTCGCCGATCGGTATTAGAGACCTTCCGCCGTATGGCTCCAAGGCTCTCTAGGCGATCAGCAACTGCAGTGACGTTTGATGCGTCGCAGTTTAGGTAGTCAGCAAGCTGACTCTGGCGACATGACCCATTTTCCGAGAGGCAGCGCAACGCTGCCGCCTGAGTCAGGGTGATACCGAACTCATGGCACATCTCTGCGAACCACTCTTCGATAAGTAGACCAAGTCGAAGTGCAAGCGGCGAAACCTCTTCGACATCGACGTTTTTATTTACTGTCACACCATTCACTCTACCAACTGATGAAATAGATTATTATTTCAATAGTTGAATAACTCAATGATTGAATCACACATATAATCTAATCAGTAGATCCATTTAGTTAGGAGAGGATCAATGCGTACCCCCACGTCCATACCTGTCGACGAATTTTAGTTACCGGCGGATCCCGTGGCCTTGGCGCCGCCATCGCTCAACGATTCATCGAGGCTGGCGCAAGGGTTGTCACCTCCGCCCGAGCTAGCAGTACAGATACGCCAACTAAGTCAATATTCATCGCCGCTGACCTCCGTACCAGTGAAGGTACAGATCGCTTGGTGGAGCAGACCGTTGCAAATCTTGGAGGTCTCGATATCTCACCGTTAACGGGCTAATCGTGAGGCTCCATTCACTCGAATCAATTTGCCTCGATTAGCAGGTTAACAAGGCATTATCCGGGCTCGAATCGGAGATTCGGGCGCACTAATGTACCCATTAGCCGGATAATTAATCAACAACGCAGGGGCGGCACGAGTACACATGGGAGGATCCACCTCTATCCCCGACGAAGAGTGGATTGACGCAGTTGCAATTAATTTTCCTAGCAGCGGTGCGCCTTACCAACGCCGCACTTCCAGCACTTAGATCATCGGGTTCTGGCGCCTCTATCGTAAACATTAGCTCTGCGTCTACTCGCAGTAAACCAAGCCAGCTCCTGCACTACGCTGCTGCAAAAGGGGCGTTAGTAACCTATAGCCTCGGCCTAGCCCGAGAGCTTACACCACTTGGGATTAGGGTAAACCTTGTAACACCCGGATCGGTTGAGACTCCTGGGGGCACTGAGGTAATGCGAACCTTCGCCGAGGGAATTGGGGTGCCACTCGAGGCAATGAGCGCCCAAATCCCGCTTGGGCGGATTGGAGACCCAATGGATATAGGAGAGGCTGTCGCCTTCCTCGCCTCCACCAGAGCACAGTGGATAACTGGCGCAGACATTGCTGTCGACGGAGGAATGTAGCCCTCCGATTAATTGAGCATCATCTAATTTCGCAGGTCGACACTTTAAGGTTGGGAACTTGATCTGTCGATCGGCAATTTAATCGTGAATGCCAAGAAGACCAACTTGGGTGCGGATTCAATATAACTCTTCTTACCCAACTAAATCGCCTAATATCTAACCCTTGCCCACTTTGCTGCAGTTAGATATTCGCAGTTGGCGACTCCTGCGCAAGAGCTGAGCTTCGAAGGTGCCGAGTCATTGCGCTACAGCCAAAGGGTTGAAACAATCGCCCAATATTCACATGATCTATGTTGTTAGGCCATCACAGGGACTAGCCCAAGGTCCCCTCACCGACAAAGGCAGCGTGCGAGTTGTCACTTAGGAAAAGAACTTCCCCCGTTGGGCACCGCTCTTGATGGGCCGAGAATTTCCCTCTGGGGAATTAGCGGCTCGGAGATTGCTCTCTTCTCGAAGGTAGGAATGCCTACCCCACACCTAAGTCGACTTTATAGAGCCATCGAGTCGCAAAGTTCAAGTTACCGACTAAGAAATAACGGCGCTTTCAAGCCACAACTTGTTTTGCCAACTCAACCAAAATCTAAGCTCAGGTGGCCCTCAGATGACATTCATACGACGGTTACCAACCGGATGATAAAGACGACAGATCCGCACGATGGTGGCACATTAGCTACGGCTGCGTAAAGTTGTAGCAATACGTGCCACCATCAACTCAAATGCGAATCTGTCTTGGACTCCCCCACGACCTTTCATTGAGGCTTCTGCCTCGGTAACGTAACGGAGCATTAAACGGGCATCCGATTGACGAAGGCCCCGGGCTACTTCAAATAACTTCTTTGCTGGAAAACCATCTCTACGCTTCAGGCCAGCCGACTCCAGTGCGACATTGAGGTCATCCTGACTGCGGATTCGACCCGCTACCGCCACATACTCCAAGACTCGTCGCGATATCAGAGATAAAAGTGCTAGGGGATGCACTCCTTGAACGTCGATAAATTGCCCCATCTTCGTGACGACCTCGGCGGGGCTAAGTGCTCTGTCTTCAAGGGCATTGGTCGCTTCGAAGATTGGTCGAGCTCCAGTGGAATTAACGTAGGGCTCAACGTCGTCGACCTCGAGACGTTTTTTAGTCCCATATGTCGACTCAAGAGTTTCGATCAATGAACGAATTCGAGATACGTCTTCTCCATAGTGTGCCACTAGAAAACGCGCCACGTCAGGAGCGTAATTTAGCGAGGAGGCCTTTAACTCATCAGTAACAAATGAACCTCGCGCCTTTGCATCGCCAATCGTAGTGTCGATCACCTCTCCTACGCTTGTCGCAGCCTTAGTAAGTTTTTGACCGATCGCACCGGTTGCCGAGGTAAGAAGAAGGTAGTTACCAAAGACCGAATTGGCTTTGGTGTTATCAACGTAAGTTGCAAGCTGGGCCTGAAATTCGCTCGCCATCTCGGCGACGTTTCGAACTATAACGATTGCACCATCTGAGAAGATATAATTCTGGTCGAGGGCCATAATGACGTCGTTGATGTCACAGTTGGCTCCGTCATAGAATACCTCATCTAAGTTTTCACTCTTTTTGAGATCTCCTCTGATTTGGGCTTCAGTATCTTGAATCAGGCGCGCATCGCGACCCTTAATCAAATAGATTCGCTTACCACTCATTATGTTTCACTCTCAAGAATCAACAAAACAAACCGTAGATACTGCCTTAGGGTCGGAGATCGCTAATCCTCTTCAACTAACAACAACCGTCGAATAATCGGTCACATCTAGTTTCGAGAGTCGACAACATCGAAACCCTCGGCTCAAAGAAACAAACGACCTAGGAGGCAACCGAAGCTGCTCCAGCGATCCTCTCAACGCTATGTAGAGCACGCCTAGTACCTTTTACATCATGAACCCTGAAGAGGCGTGCTCCATTCATATAGCCAAATAGTGTCGCCATCAGGGTTGCCTCCCTCCGCCGATCCACCGTTAGACCAAAGAATTCACCGAGGAATCCTTTATTTGAAGCCGAGAGGTAAAGGGGGCGGCCAGCAAAATTAGCCACCTTTGAGCTGGCCCTAAGTAGCTCGATCGACTGCGATGGCGTCTTACCGAGGTCAAGGCCACAGTCAATAACCACCCGCAGTGGGTCGACGCCGGCCTCTAGTGCGATTTCAACCCTTTGGTGAAGAAAAGCAGATACCTCGCCCACCAAGTCACTGTAGATGGGGTTGGGATCGGCGATCCTAGGAGCCAATCGAATGTGTGTCGCAACTAGCGAGAGTCGATACTTACTAGCCACTTCGAGGTACCGCGGGTCTGCAAAGCCGGAGATGTCATTTCCCATTATCGCACCCTCTCTAGCTGATGCTTCAAGGACAGCTGCACTCCAAGTGTCGATTGAGATCGGAACATCGAAGCGCCCCCTTAGGGCCACAACGGCGGGAACTACCCTCTCAACCTCTTCGTCTAGCGAAATCTCTCTCCCAGGTCCAGCCTTTACCCCACCAACATCAAGAATGTCGGCACCATCCGAAACTAAGGTTTCGGCCTTCTTCAAAAAATCATCAAATGCAAAGTAGGAGCCCTTATCGAAGAAGGAGTCGTCGGTTCTATTCAAGATGCCAACGATAACTCCCCTATGTTGCAGGTCCATCTCGCTATCGCCAAGTTTGAAAGTAAAGGCGGACATGGAAGAAGGGCTAATCAAAAGAGGCGCGAGGCTAGTGATCTCCGGTACTTGTTGGCGATATCGCGATCGGCCAGAACTTCGAGGAGATCCCTGAACTTTTGTCGAGCGTCCTCATCGTCGCGTACCACCTCTAGGAGTTGATCTAGTTCAGCTACGATGCTCTCGTCGCCAAGGCGAGACTCTTCGCCAAGGCGAGCCTTAGCCTTTAGACGAATCGTCTCTTCGTTATCAGGAATTCGAGCCAAAAGATCGAGAGCCTCTGTAGTGTCCCCTCGATCGATAAGTATCTCGGCCAATGCACATATTGCACCCTCGTGGCCGGGATCAATATCTAGACAATCCCTTAAAGAGCGCTCGTCGCCTAGCTCAAAGAGGATGTCAGCTGGGGATTGAACCTTTACCGCAAGCTTTTCGATAAATGCTCTCACTGCGCTCTCGGGTTGAGCGCCAATGAATCCGTCTACAACCTTGCCATCCTTGACCGCATATACTGCGGGGATCGACTGAACTTGAAAGGCGTTAGCTACCGAAGGGTTGGCGTCTACGTCTACCTTTGCTAGGACCACCTGACCTTCATACTCATCGACGACCCGCTCGATGATTGGACCTAAGGTGCGACACGGAGCACACCAACTGGCCCAAAGATCCACAATTACCGGGACCTCTTGGGACTTGTCTAAAACTTCACTTTGAAACGTTGAATCAGTTACATCAATTGCTGGCACATTAGATAACTCTAGTCCAAAGTAGCCAAATAACCCATTGCTATCGCTTTGCCCACAGATCAAAAATCACCCAAATCAAGGCCATATTCGGTATAGCATCGATGGGATGGAAGGCATAAAAGAACCACAAGTATCAAATTGGATAAGTCGCAACGTAGCAGACTTTAGAGCACCCTATGACTTTCAACTGATTGCCGGGGGTCGCTCCAACCTAACCTTCCAAGTGACAGATGCCGATGGGAAGAGGGTCATCCTAAGGCGACCACCAATAAGCCACGTCCTTCCTACCGCTCACGATATGACCCGAGAGCATAGGATCCTCACCGGCCTTGATAAGGTGGTCTTTCCTTCGCCTAAACCAATAGCCCTCTGCCTCGATAGCGAAGTAAACGACTACCCCTTCTACATCATGGAAAAGGTAGAGGGGCACATCCTCAAAGAAGAGAAGTACGTAGACTCCACATTTCCCGAGGCTAGCGATCGTCGCAGGATGTCAGAAAATTTGGTAGAGACCTTAGTCAATCTTCATAGCTTCAATCCCGATGAAATCGGCCTTGGTGACTTAGGGCGCAAAGATGGCTACATCGAGCGACAACTAAAGCGGTGGTTCAACCAATATCAGGCCAGCGGTTCTGAGATCAACCACAGTGTACCGCTGCTCGAAGAGATGCATCAGCGCCTAGTTGGCGCAGTACCGGAGCAGACCAAGAGCGCGATAGTGCACGGCGACTACCGCCTCGACAACACCCTTATCTCCAATGATGGCCAAGTTGCAGCAGTACTCGACTGGGAGATCTGCACCTTAGGCGACCCCCTTGCTGACATCGGACTACTACTTGTCTACTGGACTGAAAAGACCGATCAACACCCCCCACTTGCATCAGTGACCCAAATGGATGGATTTGCAACCCGTAGCGAAATCGCCGAGATGTATTCGAGCAAGACTGGCGTTGACCTATCTCTTATCAACTACTACGTCAGTTTCGGCTACTGGAAGTTGGCCTGCATCCTCGAAGGGGTCTACTCTCGTTACGTCCAAGGAGCTCGGGGCGGAGATAGAAGCGAAGTTGGAGACTATGCCAAGCAGGTACAACTTCTAGCCGAAGCATCGTCAGAGGCCTTCGAACGCTTCTAAATAGCCTCCCTAAATAATAGAGAAGCCACTAGGACCCAATTCAGCTCACAAGATAGGGTCCTAGTGGACTTATAGATCTAGGTACAGCCGAGTAGCGCCATCTCAAATAATGCTTTTCCCCTAATTGCCAAGGCGATCCACAATGGCCTCTAGAGCAAGCCGATAACCTATCGCTCCGAGTCCTACTATCTTGCCAAATGCAACGTCAGAGATCACCGACTTGTGTCGAAACTCTTCCCGTGCGTAGACGTTAGAGAGATGGACCTCCACAAATGGCATCTCGACAGATATCAAGGCATCGCGAATAGCTATCGAATAGTGCGTCAAGGCGCCGGGATTAATTACGATTGCATCGTAGGTACCCCTAGCACCCTGAATCGCATCGACTAGCTCGCCTTCATGATTGCTTTGAAAGAACGCAATGCTCAGCTGTCGTTCTTTTGCCCACTGCTGTAGCTCAACTTCGATATCATCGAGCCCCTTCGAGCCATAGATTGCTGGCTCTCTTGTACCTAAAAGGTTTAGATTCGGGCCGTTGATGATAAGAAATGACAACATGCTTGGCCGATCTAAGGAATCAGGTTGAGAAGCTTAGGAAGTTTTGCAACTACACGAGATGGCTTGCCGTTCGGCAGGTGCACTAAGACCTTGTCAGAAGCGAGCGCAATTGAGAGTGCGCTCTCCTCGTCAATATCGCCGTCGACCTCTATACGATCACGAACCTTGCCACCGATCTGAATGATCATGGTCTCTTTGACAGACGCCAGCAGCTCTTCGTCTGCCGATGGCCAAGGTTGGCGGTGCAAAATCTCGTCGTCATGGCGAATCGACCACATCTCAGCGCAAACGTGCGGGGTCATCGGTGCTAGTAGCTTTATTGCACCATCGATTGCATCTTGAACTGACTCAACGTCAGCATTGGCGGCAATCGCCTTGTAGATGGCGTTCACAAGTGACATCGTCGCCGCCACTACCGTGTTATAAGACCACCTCTCGTAGTCGAAGGTCGCCTTCTTGATGGTCTTGTTGAGTTCGATCCGAAGGACCCTGCCAGCCTCAGTGTCGATACCTTTTGGCTCGTAGGGCTCAGTTGCAACTCGATAGAGGCGATTTATAAATCTGGCACTTCCTTCGATCATCTCATCAGCCTGATCCGTCCAGTTGAAAGAGTCTCCTGGAGGGCCAACAAAGAGGTGGAAGAGGCGCAGGGCATCAGCACCGACGGAATTGAAGTACTTCTCCGGTGCGATTAGATTTCCCTTGGACTTCGACATCTTCGAGCCATTCATCAGGATCATCCCCTGAGTAAAGAGTCGTGAAAAGGGTTCGCGAAGCTCAGTTGGAACCATTCCTAAGTCAGAGAGGGCCTTGGTGAAGAAGCGAGCGTAGAGCAAGTGCAAAATTGCATGCTCGATGCCACCGATATATTGATCGACCGGCATCCACTCCCTAAGGGCCTCGATTGAAAAGGGGGCATCATCGTTGAATGCGTCTGCAAATCGCAAGAAGTACCATGAGGAGTCGACGAAGGTGTCCATGGTGTCGGTCTCACGACGGGCATAGCCTCCGCACTTAGGACATATCGCATCTTTGAATGTTGCGTGACGCGCCAGTGGAGACTCCCCGGTTGGCAAGAACTCTACGTCATCTGGCGCAAGGATTGGAAGATTCTCCTCAGCTTCAGCTTGGGTCCCGCAGTTGTCGCAGTAGACGATCGGGATTGGACAACCCCAATATCGCTGCCGCGAAATCAACCAATCGCGCAGCCGATATTGAACCGATGACTCCCCGATCTCCTTGTTAGTTAAGAACTCGATTGCCTTGGCCTTAGCATCTTCGATTGAAAGACCATTTAAAAAATCGGAGTTGATCTTCTCGCCGGTACCGGTATAGGCCTCCCCATCAAAGTCCTCCGGAGGCTTGACTGTTCGTACGATCGGAAGGGAGAAGACTTTAGCAAAGTCGTAGTCGCGCTGATCTTCGCCAGGAACCGCCATAATGGCACCGGTCCCATAGGTCATCAACACATAGTCGGCACTATAAAGGGGTACCTCTTGCCCAGTAAAGGGATTGGTAACGGAAAGGCCAGTAAAGACTCCTCGCTTTGGACGATCGGTGGCGGTTGAAACCCGGTCAACGTCGTTCAATGTCTTTACCTCTTCGACGAAAGCAGCAACACTATTGATGTGAGCTGGGTCGAATTCAAAGTTGGCACCACCATGTTGAGCAATGAAATCCGCATCTGCGAACTTTCCATCTATGACCATGGCAACTATTGGGTGCTCTGGTGCCACAACCGCATATGTCATACCAAATGCGGTATCTGGGCGGGTGGTATAGACGTCAACACCGATACCATTCAATCCACTTATAGAAAGAGTGAACTTGGCGCCGACAGAGCGTCCGATCCAGTTGCGCTGCATGACTTTTACTGGTTCGGGCCAATCGAGGTCATCGATCGAATCGAGGAGTTCGTCAGCGTACTTTGTAATTCGGAAAAACCACTGGGAGAGGTTCTTCTTCTCCACAATGTCACCGCTACGATCACAGGTCCCGTCCGCGTGCACCTGCTCATTTGCAAGAACCGTTTGGCATCCAGGGCACCAATTCACTGGCGCCTCAGCCTTATAGGCCAACCCGGCCTCAAAGAACCTTTTGAAAATTACCTGTGACCACTTGACCATATTTGGAGAGTGACTCTTCGACTCGCGGCGCCAATCGTAGACAGATCCGAGACGGCGGAGCGAGGCTCTCAACTCATCGATACGCGCTTCAGTAAATTCACGGGGATGGATTCCCGTCTTTATTGCTGCGTTTTCAGCTGGAAGGCCAAAGGAGTCAAAGCCGATCGGCGAGAGTACAGCCTCGCCCCTCATCGTACGGTAACGTACGTTCAGATCACCGAAGGTATAGTTCTTGACATGCCCCTGATGCGCAGCTCCAGAAGGATAAGGATACATGCAAAGGACGTAAGATTTTGGGCGAAGATCATCCTGTTCAACGTTGTAGACCCCAAGCTCTTGCCATCGCTTTTGCCACCTTAACTCGACCTCTTGAATATCGTATGAGACCACTTACGTACCTTTTCCAACCGTAGTTCTTGGTTAATTCTAAATGGTTGGACCACAGCCATCCCCTCTCGATCTGTCTACGAGAAGTGCCTAACCGACTTTTGAACCTCCATCCATGAAAGTAGGGCAATTCCAAGATAAATTGCGTACCGATACCAACTCGTATCTTGCTAGTATTGATGGGGTCACTTCCTGGAGGGGGTGTAGCTCAGCTGGAAGAGCATTTGACTGGCAGTCAAAAGGTCGTGGGTTCGAGCCCCATCACCTCCACTCCAATTGCCCGAAAACGACAAAAGGTGAAAAACGGCTCTTCCGTTTCTAGCGGGGAGACACATCCAAATTTCCATTGGGTATAACTCTTGTTTGATCGCCGGCGGCATCTCTCTTGTTGATACTTGTGAATAGTTGCGAGCTATTTGGGTGCATTTATAAACCCTGAGCCGTCCTCGGGCACGCTGAAGCAGCCGTAGCTCTCGATACCGGTTCGGTTGGTATTCTTCACTTGGTCTGTTCT
>JAJZFV010000032.1 GCA_021805205.1 Actinomycetes bacterium
GCTTATTTAGAGTCATGGCTCCAGTCGAGCCAAAGAAGGCCGCATCTCCGTAGGAGAAGATTCCACCATCTGATGCAACTAACCAATAACCCTTACCATCTGGAGTAGAAGCCATCCCAACGATTGGCTTATTTAGAGTCATGGCTCCAGTCGAGCCAAAGAAGGCCGCATCTCCGTAGGAGAAGATTCCACCATCTGATGCAACTAACCAATAACCCTTACCATCTGGAGTAGAAGCCATCCCAACGATTGGAAAGTTAATACTTGTGTTGGAGGTGTCGCCGAGGAATTGACCATCGCCGTAAGCAAAGACATTTTGAAAAGGATTGGAAGTGGCGCCAGCAGCATGATTCTTCTTGTTGGTAGAGCCTACGAGGGTGCTAATCATTAATATTGATAGAAAAATTTCCATGAAAACTCTAGGAAAATTGCTTAGTAAAGGCTTAAACCCAATCGACATTGAGCCTCTTATGTTCATAATCTCAACCTTCTACCGTACGCGTAAAACTACCGTATAGCTCTTAACCGGTGCCAAATGAAGTGTTAGTAGTGACTTAAAACTGCGCTAGTCTTTGGTTGATTCAAGTTCATACCATTACTTACTGCGTACTACCTTACTTCTGACCTATATGTTGTCGGCGGATTTGGCCCTTAGGTAAAGATAATTAAAGTCTTATCAAAAGGTCTTGGATCACAAAAGTTATTTGAAATTAATATTTTTTTCAATAGTAAATTAGGATGAACATGAGACTTCAAGTTAATGATTTACTAAATCTCGAATGAGATTTCGTGTAATTTTGCTGATTTAAGGACCCCGAGAATCCCCATATCACCTCTGGAGCGGTACTCATCAATCGCTAGTCGTCGAAGCCGTTGCAGGGTTATGTCGAAGATCGATTGCAGACGCGCGATCAAAACTCCCTTTTCCTGGGGTGAATATGGCGACAAGATGGCATCGATAATCCGATGCTCTTCTTCGTGTAACCCCTTCGTCGTTGTATCTTTGTTGAGCATCTCGGTTACAAAGCAGTTTTCGACCCCAAGAATCTCTTGGACCATCTGGATTGGAAATGGTTTTGAAATCAATCGAATGACTTCATCGTCCCAAGTGAGTTTTTCGGCGTACCGGGCGAGGTATGAAGCTTCACCCGAAGTTGAAGCGATTTTATCGAAGTCGAAGTTAGATAGTAAGTCTCCAGCTTCAAGTGACGAAACCGGTTCCGAAAAGTAATAACCTTGAGCGTAGCGAATGCCAAGGAATGAGAGTGCGTGCAACATCGCTCCATCGGCGACGCCTTCCACAACTAGGTCGATTCCAAGCCCTTCCGAAAGGGTTTTCACACTACGAATAAAGTGTAGGTCCGATGGTTCTTCGAGTAAATTTAGGACAAAGGTTCGATCGAGCTTCACTTCATCTACAATGATCTCCCGCAGCCGAAGGAGGCCGGCATATGCGCTTCCTAGATCATCAAGCGAGATCTGGAGACCTAGGGCCCTAAGTTCACTGATGGTATTTCGCGCCTGTGAAAGGGAAAGGAACTCTCCTGTTTCGAGGACCTCGAGGTTGAGGTAGCTGGCTTCGATACCGTAATTTTCAAGGGTTTCTATAATCTCGATCTTAAAACGGGGATCAATGAAGTTCTGTGGAACGACATTTATAGATACGACCAATTCGTCGGCCCCTGCGATGCCTTCGCGCCTCCATCCAGCTAGATCGCCCAGTGCCGCTTCGCAAACCAGCATCGATAGGTGGGTGAGCTGATGGTGGGTGAGCTGAGGTATAAACGATTCAGGTGCGAGCAGACGACCGTCACGCCGTAGGCGTGCTAGAGCCTCTAGTCGAACGATCTTTTTATCGACAAGATCGACTACAGGTTGATAGTAGACCTCTAACTCGCTCTTGAGTAGTTCAGCAAAGTTGGATCCATCGGTCTCGGCTGCCTTGAAGTGGCTAAGCCAATGGTCCGAGTAGATGAGATAGAAGATTCCATAACTTTCTCTCTCCACCTTTGCTCGAAATAGTGCGGTATCTGCGTGGCGAAGAAGTACCCCGGGGTCACTTTGGTCGGCTGGATAGATCGTTACCCCCATGGTGGCAGTAATCGCGATCTCTTCATCTTCTCCTAAATCGATCGGATCGCTTATCAAAAGGCGCATTGCATCTAAGGATCGATCGCGCTGGTGATGACTCTTAGCCCCCTCTTCGACCACGACGAATTCGTCGCCCCCGATGTGGGCGACGAAGATGGTATCGCTCGAGAGGGTGGAAAGCCTCTCGCCAATCTTAGATAAGACCATGTCTCCGGTGCCCCGGCCAAAGGCATCATTTATAACCTTGAAGTTATCCAGATCGATTATCGTTATCGTCATTTCAAAGTCTTCAATCAGGATTGAAGCAGCGATTCGATCTGCGATATATCCCTCGAGCCTCGTTCTGTTAGGAAGTTGCGTCACCGGATTGAAGTGGTCTACGCGATCTAACTTGAGTTGAAGTTGGGAAACCTTTGCTTCTAGCTGGTTTGACCAGTTGAGGGCTTCGAAGATTGAATTTACGGACTCTAATAAGGCAGCAATAGTGGCAGAGGTTGCAGTTGAGTCACTCGAAGCAGCAAATAGCATGACTGAATTGGCATTGGTTGCAACAAAGGGGGTGGCGATGACACTTTGCCACCTGAATTGGGATGCGACTGAGCCAAATATTTCGCTCAAGGCACCTTCGGGTATGTCGTCTACAACTCTTATCTGACCTGCCTTGATCATCGCGTAGAGGTCGTCACTATATTGGCGTTTGAATAGCTGTTTGATCGATTTCATCCCTAAGCCAGCAGAGGCGAGCACCTCTACTTCTCCTTCTGCATCGCCGATGGCCAGAATGAAGACCGATGATATGTTCGCAATCTTGAGAATTGACTTTGATAGACCCTTGAAGTGATCTTCGATCGGTCCAGTGATGGATGCAAGTTCGATCAACTCCTGAAGAATTTGTAAAGATCGGTCGGCTATCTTGGCCCTCTTTCGTTCCTGCTCGAGGGTGAGTATCGCAATTCGGCGGTCGTTTTTACGTTCGAAGGTACTTGCGAATGAGCGAATGTGAACCTCTTCGATAACCCTACCGAAAAATCCAACGAATGGACTAGTCAAAATCAGAGTTACCGGTCCGTGGTCGATGGTATTTAGAGGCACCACTGCAATTGAGCCGAGAAGATCGTTGCCAGATTGGTCATATAGATCGCTGAGGTGAATGTTATCGTGATCCCCTAAAGCCTCTAGGTGTTCGATTACCACCTTTCTGCGAGGTGAAGTTTCGTGTTCAACGGGGTAGACCTCCAAGAGAGAGACGAAGATACAGAGGTCGATACCTTCGATCTGAAGGAACTTAGCTCGAATTTCATCGATGTATTCGTTAAAGTTTGGTTGCTCGTCCTCGACGTCTATGACCATCTGAAACTTGGCGAGGGTTTCACTCATCAAATCAGAGGTGATCTCGTTGTGACGCTTCATGGATTTGATGACTTGTTCGGTGAGGTCGCGTATTAGGACTTCGCACTCTGGAGTTTCGCGAAAGTCGATCAACAGTTCGTGAGTCCGATATAGAAATGAGGTAAATATTTGATCAACCCAAGCATCTTCAATACCGCAGAAGAAGTGAACCTTGGCGAACTTCTCTAAGTTGTTCAAGGCCGGCGAGGGGTCTAGAACCAGGTCTTTGAAGTACCTAATGAGTTCGCTCGTCGCGGAGCGTCTCGTGCTATCGGGTAGACCATTTAGGATCTTGGCCACAGCTTCGTTTTCAGCAAGGGGATCCACGACTTCATTCGCGATCGACTCTTCAATTAATTGAGCTAAGCGATCGCGCAGTTGGATATATGCCTCTGAGGCACGAGAGCCAATATCGCTGCCCTTCGAACTCTGTGCTCCGTAGCCGTCCACGCCAGTCCCCTGATAATTCTAAAGTCCATCCATGCATTTCATATCTGCGACCTCACTGCCGAGGCGAGTGTACGAAGCCGACCCATTTGGTTTGATCCGATCGGGATCAGCAACTGGAACTCGGTATTCGATTTGGCGCTACTTCAGTTGGTTCGCAAGAAATATTCTAAAGACCATATTATTTGGAGAAAAGTTTACATGGAGTAATTTATGATGATTTGTATATTTAGCTTGATGCAGTGCTAGTTCAAAGCGGACGGATTTTTGATATTTTCTATCCTCGGGTATCGAAGGTAGTAATATCGATAAATTGGTGAGTCGATTGCTGAGCCCTTAGATAATCGCTATTCATATTCAGGCAATATATAGAAATGTTCAAAGTTTTTTGCCCTTTCCTTCTATTCTAGGAATCTCTCTGTGCTGATCAAAGGTACAAGCGGTAGTTAGATCTGTAATTGGAATTTTGAGTCTATAAAGTTGAACTTGAGTCCAGTAGTTCTTCAAAACTAACTCCATGTAGGCGATTTAAGGTTTAATTTATATTATTAAAAATAGTCGTATAGCGTAAGTGATCTAATGCCTTCAATAGCTTTTGATTTATTGAAATGGAGAGATGGGGCAAATTTATTTGAAATAAATCGGGGTAAGTGGCAGGTGATATTCCAATCGAAACCCTCTTATCCTCATCTTTGCTCTAGTCCTCTGGGGCGGATATAAAATTCGAGCTACTTCGATTACGAATAGAAAAGTCCAGTTCAAATCGGGGTAAGATGGTGGTCAAGGGCTCAGGCGCGTCAAAAGCTTTAATATTTTCGCTCTCGGTGTGGTCCGATCGAAGAAGCCGTTCAAAAAGTAGTGGCACAACTTTACCGTTATGGTGCAAGTTTGAAACAGTGGATAAATTGAGGTTGATGACTTGGTCCTGGGTTGAGAGCTTGTTCAAGCAGCTGTGGTTGTGATTGGACCGATATTTATATCTATTGCTGGCTTCAAGTGAGCGCACTGCAGGTGTTTCAATGACTGGTTAAGCATTTTTGGGCGTCGAACATTGCTTAATTTAGAGCAAATCGTAGTTTGCTAGATTGAATCGTACCTTGGATTATGAAAGATCAGAGGCGTTAGGCTATTTTGGGACTTTTATCCTCTTTCGTGAAATCGACCATAGGAGTGCGGTCAAAACGACCCCTCCACCTCCAATTGCTAATCCAGTGGAGGCCCCCTTCTGAGCGTACGTCAGGGTAAGGGTTGTGGTTTCGTCTGCGGTGGAAGGGAGCTGCAGGCAGGTAAGGGTTTGGTGGCATTCGGTTATCGGAAGAGGGATGGTTTTTGCTCCATTTGTTAGTTGTCCGTGCCACCCGCTGTTGTAGGCGAGGGAGATGGTGATGGCAGTGTCTTTTGTCGTTGCAATTTGATAACGGAGCCTGTTGGGTCCATCTGTCCTTGCGTTGAGGACACTGATCGATCCTCCGTTCATGGCAAAGATATAGGGGACTGACTGAACAGAGCTTCGAGTTGCTCTTATCTGAACCATCCCAGGGACGTTTATATCCCGCTTCAGATAAGCAGTGAGGGCATTGTAGCTTGGACCCGCCTCAAAGGTGCTTGGTGTCACCGTCTTTGCTAAATCACCTGAGACGCTGAAAAGGCTCTTCGTCGTTGTCTCGACTGCCACACCAGTTGCTATGGCGTGATCTGGGTTATTGGTGGCCGAGACAAACTCATCGGCGAAGACCTCAGTGGCGCTAGTTGGATTGGGCAGTGTGTAGGTTACGATTAAGGCACCGCTTCGAGGGTCGACCCTAGTGGCCGTCTCCTTGGCGATAACCTTCTTCCCATTTGTGGATATAACCCCTACAGTCTTGTCCAACTTGGTCCATCCTCCAAATTTGCCCTTTGAATTTGAGCTGGCGCGGTAGCTGTAGGTGAGCTGAATTGAGGTGACATTAAGTGGTGCGCCAAGGTAGGTGGAGTCTGTCGTCGCGAAACTGCCTTGAGGAGTTGCCATCAAGGTAGGTGATCCGTAGGTTACAAAGGTAGAGCCCACTGGAAGCGAGAAGTAGAGTACGCCGGTCAAAATTGTCGTACCCTCAAGAAGTGAAAACAGGGGTGTTGTTGGCAGGGATGGAGTAAACGTGGCCTGCTGATGGCTACCTGTAGCCGCCTCGTAGTTCGCCAGAGAGAGTGAACCGTAGCCTTGGATAGATGGAATTTGATTGTAGGTGTTGAGATTTGGCATTCCAACCTTAACGTCGTCGAAGTAATAGTAAAGGTTGGGATCGTATATCGCGAAGCGGCCCCCCTCTCTCTTCATGAGCGATCTGAACGAAGTAGCCAGGGCGCCCGTAGCCGTTGATACCGAGTTGGAAAAGCCACTTGTGGCATAGGAGAAGAAGTTAAAGCTGGCAAGGTCTACTAAAACTACGATTGCTAGGGTTAGGCGCAGTGCCTTAGCGCCAATGTTTGGGCGATAGATTAGTGCAAATGCGACGATAAGAATGGGAGGAATAAGAGTCACTGCGGTGATCAACCCAAATGGATTGAGGGCGCCGGCTCCATCAAAAGCGTATAGAGCACCATTTCCACCAAGGTAAATTCCAACTGTGGCAGCTACGGCGATTATAGCCACGCCTAGCGCTATCGCCCTGATCGAACCCTTGCGAATCTTGTGAAGCAGGATCGCATCTACACCTGCCATAGCTGCTACTAAAAGAGATATTTCCAACCCAAGGATATTACGACTTGGGAGACGTTGCTTATTGTAGATCGGAACGTGCAGCATGACCGATTCGAGCGGAGTGTAGGTGCCAAGTGATAGCAAAGCTGAGATCACCCCGGCGATAAGGAGTGGGGTGAGGTCAAATCTCTTTGACTCTTGCACTATCGGTGCAACTCCTCTTTTGTGGGAGAGCCAACTGCGAGATATCGATACTACGGCAATTACCGCCGCCACCAGAGGCAGAACTCCGATGTAGACCAATGTCTCCTCGAAGGTGTAGGGTCCTTGATAATTTGGGAGAAGCTGAGAGGGAGAGCCGAAGATAAACGGAGCTATCAGCGAGATGAACATCTGGGGGTAAAAGGGGCCAGCGGTGGCGTAGTTTGAGGGAAGGTTAGCCCGCTGAGAAGAGGAGATATAAAAGTACCCGGGTAAGAGCTGCGGCGCGGCGACCGTTATCGCAATCAGCGATCCAACTCCTATAAACAATGCCAAGCGCCTTAGGTCTACCCGATTTGCGATCGAAGAGCCGACAAGGTAGACGCCAATAAATGCCCCACCAAAGAGCATTGCTTCAGGGGCACCACCGAGAACTATAAGTGCGTAGGAGATTCCTAGAAGGATACCGTTCTTGATCGATTCTCTCTTCGTCGTCGCCTTGGATTGGCGATAGATTGCAACGAGTGCCCAGGGAATTAGTGCGATGCCCGATGCCATATCCAAGTGAATCGTCTGAGCGTAAAAGTATGAAACGGAAGGTGCCGAAAGTGCTATGAGGTCGACTGCAAAATTTGAAAAGCCTATTGATCTGCCGAGCTTGCGCAACCCGAGCCCAAAGATTAACTGAAGTAACGTTACGAATGCGAGGGTGGCAGCCTGAGTTGGAAGTAGTAGATAGAGGACTTCTAGGGGATAGTATGCCCCGGCGTTGAATCCAGCCAGGAGTGGAGTTCCGGCCCATCCAAAGAGGTTCATAAGGGGTAAGTGACCACTTAGGTAGGCTTGTGCAACCAGGTGGCGAAGGGGAGCATTCTGTGTGAGGTTGTCGCCAACTATCGGAGCGAAGCCTAAAAAGAATGGCAGAAAGTTGATGAGGGTGTAGATCAGAAGACTTATCGCTAAGAAGCGCCAAGTCTCTCTAGAGCTACGGTTGAGTAGTCGTTGCAATTCGTCCGTTCAATCTAGATGAAGTTTCACCTAAAGATTATTCGATGCGAGCGATCTACGACCCTTTAGTAGTGTCGGGCGATTGTAGTAATGTTCACGAATTGCGGTACCTACTACGGCCTTCGAGTACGAAACCGCATAGGATACGTTTTTTCCCTTCTTCGACTCTCCGGCGTATCTTGCCTCCATCGTAACTGGGACTTCGGCTAGCCGTCCACCATTTAGAAGCGCACCGATGAGAAGTTCCGATGATTGGTACTGAGGCTGAGTGAGACGTAGTCTAGATAGCAGTTCTACCGACATCGCCCTAATGCCACTTGAGGTATCAGTCAATCTGGTTGATGTAAGTATGCGAATCAGAGATGCGAAGAATACCACTCCAAGGTCGCGGAACTTGTCGCCTACTCGACTTTCGCCAAGCGCCCTTGACCCTTGTGAGATTGTTGCTTGACCTATGATTACCGGCTTCATAACCGATTCGAGATCCTGAGGATCCCATTGCCCATCTGCGTCGACGATGGCAACGATAGAAAAGTCACAGGATATTGCCTCTAAGTACCCCGTTTTGAGGGTTGCTCCCTGGCCTCTGTTTACTGGTGAAGTGATTACCGCAAGCCCGTTGGCCCTCGCGACTTCGGCAGTTCCGTCCGAAGAACCATCGTCTATAACTAGGTAGAGGGGAAGGTGGCCATTTATCTCACCGGGAAGGCGCGATGCTACATAGGGTAGGGATTCGGCTTCGTTGAAGGCAGGTATCACAACTAGGTAAGGCGTTTTAGGAGAGGTTGCTAAAATTTGAAGAAATTGTCGATGGAGTTCCATCTCGATTTCGTCGCGATTAGTTGAGATCTCTCTAAGCGTTGGCACCCTCATAGTTTTGCGTTGCGTATCCTTGCTCATGTTATGACGACTCTTATCCGCATGCTCTCGGAAATTGACGATCGCATGCCTTCCCACCTTGTTGCAGTTCCAAGGTGTTCGTAGTAGACGTTTTGATCCTTCATCGATAGACATCGGCACTGTTTAGCCTCCATAGTAGTCGATTTAATCCTTTCATCGATAGTTGAAGATTGAGTGTGAGGCTTCGTAACATCTATGAAATAAATCGATCTCCTCTTTGCTCACCCTCCGACGTTCAAAGGTGGGTCTTTAAAGCGCAGTACAGAGGCAAAATTACAGCTATGTGATTATTTTCTAGTTTAAAGTGTTGATGGCTTGAACTACTAGATGTAGTATCTGATGGGGACGCAATCACAACATGTTGTGGTTGACACTTTCAAAATGGGGTGTTGAAGCGAGCGATTTTTGCCATATGCTATCTAAGCCTTCACGATGACGTAGTCGCTTGAATTTGATTGCTCAGCGTGTGAAAGTGACCTTCAATTCTCGATTTGAGTCGCATCAATGGAGTTTGACGGGGCAAAGATATTTGCATCAGATGCAAATCGACGGGGCTCTGTAGATGTGCCGGCTTGTTTGGCGCAAAGAAATCGCTATGGATAGCCAAGGTGAGATCACCTGTTCCAAGCCTTTAGGGGTTAGGTGCAAGTAAAAGACGAAAGGGTAGTTGTTAAGTGGCGACGATACCGCAAAGTTTGCAGTTAGGCATAAAGAGAAACTTTACCGAGGCAGGGCGAGACCCTTACTCTTACGTGGAGTGGGAAAAGAGAGACTCACGAATTACTAACTATCGCGACGGATCAGTCGCCTTCGAGCAGCTTGGTGTTGAAGTTCCATCATTTTGGTCGGTCAACGCTACCAATATCTTGGCGCAGAAGTACTTCCGTGGAACCATGGGTACCTCGGAGCGAGAAACCTCGCTAAAGCAAGTCGTCGATCGAATTGTAGATACCATTACCAAATGGGGTCGTAAAGACGGATACTTCACCGACGATGAGACCGCCTCTACCTTCGGCGATGAATTGAAGTTCGCCTTAGTACACCAAATGGTGGCATTCAATTCGCCGGTTTGGTTCAATATCGGCGTAAAGGGCGTCCCACAACAAGCTTCGGCTTGCTTTATCCTCGCTGTCGACGATGATATGAATTCGATCCTTAATTGGTACACCGAAGAGGGAATCATCTTCAAGGGCGGCTCTGGCTCAGGTATCAACCTCAGCAGGATCCGCTCTTCCAAGGAGTTATTGAAGGGTGGAGGAACAGCCTCTGGTCCAGTTTCGTTCATGCGTGGAGCAGATGCTTCAGCGGGAACGATCAAGTCCGGTGGCAAGACTCGACGAGCTGCAAAGATGGTCATGCTCGACGTTGATCACCCAGATATCGAAGAGTTCATCTGGTGCAAGGCTATCGAAGAGAATAAAGCGCGTGCCCTCAAAGCTGCCGGTTTTGACATGGACTTGGATGGCAAGGACTCTTTCTCAATTCAATATCAGAATGCCAATAACTCAGTTCGAGTGACCGACGATTTCATGGAGGCAGTGGTTGCCGACGCCGATTGGGATCTAAAGGCAGTAACCACGGGCGAGACTATTAAGACCTTGAGGGCACGAGATCTTTTCCGTCAGATCTCGAAGGCCGCATGGGAGTGCGCAGACCCAGGTGTCCAGTATGACTCCACCATCAATAGGTGGCATACCGCGCCTAACTTTGGCAAGATCAATGGATCAAATCCATGTTCGGAGTACATGCACGTTGATAACTCAGCCTGCAACCTTGCAAGTTTGAACCTGATGAAGTTCTTGCAACTCGATAACTCTTTTGACGTCGATGCATTCCAGCACGTTGCAACATTGACCTTTATAGCCCAGGACATCTTGGTGGGAAATGCAGACTATCCTACCGAGAAGATCGGGGCGAATTCTAAGCGCTTCCGCCAGCTCGGTATTGGGTACGCTAACATCGGTGCGCTTGTAATGAACCTTGGCCTGCCATACGATAGCGACGGGGCTAGAGCATATGCAGGTGCTATTACTGCTCTACTTACTGGTAGCTCGTACTTGACCTCGGTTCGTATGGCTCGAGCTCTGGGACCCTTCGCCGGCTTTGCCGACGATAGAGAGGCGATGCTAAATGTCCTTTCGATGCATAGAGATGCGGTTGAGACGATCGACTCTGAGCACGTACCTTCGAATATCCTCGAAGCTGCAAGAGGGGTATGGGCCGAGACCACCGAGGGAGCTTCAATCTATGGAGTTCGAAACGCTCAAGCCTCGGTACTTGCCCCAACTGGAACCATTGGTTTACTCATGGACTGCGACACAACTGGTGTAGAGCCAGATCTTGGCCTAGTCAAGATGAAGAAGTTGGTTGGCGGTGGAACGATGTCGATCGTAAACCAAAGCGTTCCGCGTGCTCTCCACCAACTTGGATATAGCAATGAAGTCGCAGATCAAATCGTCAAGTACGTCAATGAGAATGGCACTATCGTAGGAGCTCCGGGCCTCGATCCACAGGATCTCCCAGTATTTGCTTGTTCAATGGGTGACAATACCATTCACTACCTCGGACACGTCAAGATGATGGCAGCAGTACAGCCCTTTATCTCCGGCGCTATCTCTAAGACAGTAAACATGCCCGAAGAGGCGACGGTTGAAGATATCGAGAGCCTCTATATCGACGCTTGGAAGATGGGTGTAAAGGCTGTTGCGATCTATCGTGACAACTGCAAGGTGGGCCAGCCACTGTCAACTTCGAAGAAGTCAGACAACGAAACCACCATTGAGTCAACACTTGATTCGATGAGCGTTGAAGAGGCAAATCGACGAATAGCCGAGCTCGAGAGGGATCTAAAGAGCCAAACTACTGTTGTAGTCAAGCGACCGGTTAGGGAGCGACTCCCTCGTCGACGTCGCTCTTCCACCTTCGCATTTAGGGTCGCCGATTGCGAAGGCTATGTCACAGTTGGGGAGTACGATGACGGCCGTCCAGGCGAAATCTTCATGAAGGTCTCAAAGCAAGGGTCCACCCTTGCGGGTATCATGGATGCCTTCTCGATCTCGGTTAGCCTCGGTCTTCAGCACGGTGTTCCTCTTGAGACCTTTGTTCGCAAGTACACCAACATGCGTTTTGAGCCAGCTGGTATGACCGATGATCCTGACCTACGAATCGCCTCCTCCTTGGTTGACTATATCTTCCGTAGGTTAGCCATCGACTACTTGAGTGAGAGCGATCGCGCAGATCTTGGTGTCCTAACCACCGATGAGCGTATGCAGCCGACCCTTTTTACTCCTCAAAGTCAAGATACTTTGGATGACTCTGTCGATGAAGCAGGATATGCTCCAGAGGTTCGGGTCGAGGTTCAAAGCTCTCAGGCTGAGGTGGCATCATCGACTTCACAGGCTTCGGATGCTCCTTACTGTTACTCGTGTGGTAATGCAATGCAGCGCGCTGGGTCGTGCTTCGTGTGCAGTGCCTGCGGCTCTACATCTGGTTGTAGTTGATCGATCCTCAAAGTCGATGATATAAGCACTTTTGACGATTAATAGTTACACAAGAGCTGTTCGACTACGGTCGGGCGGCTCTTGTTTTTTTTGAAAGTTGATCCGTAATCTAGTCTTGGGTTACTGACGATTATGAATTTTGATGGCTTCCAGAGGTTGAATGGCTCGTTCCTACTAAAAGTAAAGCTTTCCACTGATTAGATCCCACCGTCAAATAAGTCGTACAGGGTAAGTCGGCTATCAATTGTCGTTGGTGTCGCTCGAATCTTTGGCCTCGGATCGATGAAATTAGATGCTTTTTAATTTGGGACTCCGAGTTGAGCTAGAAGGTAGCGTGCCACCGAGCGACGGAGCTAGTATCTGCGTTTAGCTGTGAGGTGGGGGTGAGATTTGGATAAAACAACACCTCTTGAAAGCTAGGCGAGGTGTTGTTTTGACTAAAGACCTTTATCTTCGTTTGCCGTCATCGATCGAATAGGGTAGTTATTTGGTCCCTTAGAGCGATAGTGGTTGTGGCCTTCGAATAACTGACGAGGTGAATATGCGTATCGGTGAAGTGGCGCAGTTGTCCGGGTTTTCTACTAAAACGATTCGGTTCTACGAAGAGATGGGTTTGATTCGATGCGTAGAACGAGAGCCAAATGGATATCGGAACTACGGTGATGAAGTGCTTACGAAGTTGGAGTTCATACGCAACGGCCGTGCGGCAGGCCTTCCCTTAAGTGCGATCGGTCAGATTTTGGATCTCAGAACTAATGGTATCGTTCCATGTACCCATGTGATAGCAGCACTTGAGCAGATACTAAATTCACTTGACCTCCAGATAATGGAGTTGCAACGAGCGCGATTAGAGGTTGCAATGCGCATCGCCAATGCTCGTGACTTTGATCAAGAGAGCTGCAATGAAGAGGATATTTGTTCTATCCTCTCAAATTTAGCTAACAAGTAGTCAAATAATAAGAGAACGCTCCGCCAACGTTAATAAGGAGGATAAAGGAGCTTGACCTCTAGTTGACCGCATCACTCCTAGACCTTTGGCGGTTTCGTTGAATTTGACACCTTGCCACCGAGCTTTTAAATTTCCGCTTTAGCGAAAAAAACTCAAATTGAAGCTACTTTTTCTATGGCATTTACTTTGAAGTGTTATCTTAGGGGTTGATTGGAACTACGAGATGCGTTCAAGTTTGGAGCCGACATTGTGATATTTCGCACAGTCCATGCTGAATTTGACCCTATTTTGAAGTTGAGTTGATCGTAACTTCGGCTGGACTTTTTATTGATTTTTAGAAGGGATATTATGGCTGGGCAAGTTGTGAGGGTGTTGGGTGCAAATTGGTGTCCCGATTGCAAGAGGGCTAAGCAGTTTCTCGCCGAGTTGAGAGTTCCATATGAATTTATCGACATCGAGCAAAACCTGGAGGCCCGCGAAGAGGTCTTAGCTAAAAATAATGGCAAGCTCATTATCCCAGTTGTTGAATTTACTGATGGTCAGATCTTGGTTGAGCCTGCAAACTCTGAGATTGCTGCGTTACTTGGATTAGAGATCTCGGCGACCAAGTCTTTTTACGATGTGATCATCGTAGGTGGCGGACCAGCTGGCCTTACATCATCTATCTACAGTGCCCGCGAGGGGCTTGAAGTATTGGTGGTTGATCGAGGGGCTCTAGGTGGCCAAGCAGGAAGCACAGAACGAGTCGATAATTACCCCGGGTTTCCCGATGGAATTACCGGAGCTGAGTTGGCGGAAAAGTACATTGCGCACGCGCGACGTTACGGGGTAGAACTCATTAGTGGCCTCTCTATTGAAAAGATTCGTCGAAGCGGACACCACGTGGAGATTGAGAGTGACCAAGGGCGGACCTATCAGGCACATGCTGTCGTCTTGGCGACCGGATCGCGCTACCGCAGACTTGAAGTTAAAGGCGAAGACGACCTTATTGGTGCCGGAATCCACTTCTGTGCAACCTGTGATGGCCCATTTTATAAAGGCGCCAAGAATCTCATAGTTGTGGGAGGGGGAAACTCGGCAGTAGAAGAAGGACTATTCCTAAGCCAATTTGCCGATCATATTACAATTTTGCAGAATGGTCCGACCTTGACCGCCTCGAAATTGCTGCAAGATCGGGTAAGCGCCGACTCCAAATTCACAGTTTTGACCGATGTCGCTGTAAAGGGTTTTGTAGCCAATGAAGGTGGTCGGTTCGCCGCCGTCGAGGTGGAGATCGGCGGAGAGGCACAGTCGATCGAGGGTGAAGGTACCTTCATCTTTATTGGACTTACTCCAAATACTGCGTTTTTGGAGGGACAGATCGCCCTTACCGATCGCGGATTTATAGATTCTTCACCAACTCTCGAAACCTCAATGGAGGGGGTATTCAGTGCGGGTGATGTGCGCAATGGATCAACCAAGCAGATTGCATCTGCTGTTGGCGAAGGTGCCGCGGTGGCGATAATGGTGAGAGGTTACCTTGAGAGGTTAAAAGAAGTAGCGCCACACCATTAGGCCGCACCATTAGTAGGTGTGCTCACGAATAATTCGGAGCCGACTCCAAACTTATGATACGGAATCGGCTCCGACAATTACCTTTATGGATGTGAAATTATGAACCGTGGTTCTGGGGGCGATGTTGTGCGTCTGCTCCTTCAAAGTTGCTATAGGTATATGGGTTGGGAATCCTCTCGGTAGTTGGAATCTCAGGGTTCATAGCATTTATCCATTCGTTCTCACCCATGGTCGATCTGGCATATTCAACGGTCTCCTCGACCATCTCCTTAGCCTTTTGGAGATTGGCATTTACCAGCTTGTGGTTCGCCTTCTCAACTTTCCCATTCACAATTACAAGCTCGACGTCGCCCCTTTGAGCTTGGTAGACGATGGTGCCGTAGGTGTTTACGATCGGTGTGAGGGCGGGAGATTCGCTGTTGCGGATCAGCACTAAGTCAGCCTTTTTTCCGACTGCGATCGAACCAATTAAAGATCCCTTGCCTAAGGCATTGGCTCCACCGACTGTGGCATAGCCAACTACGTCTTGGGCTCGGAGCTTATTTCCCACAACGGTATCACCGTTCTTGTGGGCCTCGAGATGTTCCCGCGATCGGTCCGCAGAGAGAGTAGCCCTCATTGCAGAGAAGAGATCGCCACTCCACCATACAGAAGTGTCCATTGAAAGTGAGACTGGTATTGAATGCTTTCGAAGGTACCAAGTTGGAGGATAACCCTGTCCCGCCGACTGTTCTGATTCAGTCGATACGGAAGCCATGCCACCGGTGGCGGCGATCTTTTGATAGGAGTCGTCCGATAGGGTAGTGGCATGAACGTAGGTGACTCCATCGTTCATAAAGCCTCCCTCCCACATCAGACGAATGCTATCGTCATTGGTCGCTCCCCAGACACCAGCGTGCGTCGTTACCCGTAGACCGAGGTCTCTCGCCGCTTCGAAGGCACCCTTTTCGGGAAAGGCCGGATCGCCAGTTACATCAAATGCTAGTTGAAAGCTGAACATATCGTCCGTCTTTAGCTCTGAGATAAAGCGGCGAAAGTCGGGAGAAGTTGACCACTCCCACGGCGCACCCAAAAGGTTGCCATAGGCCAAGACGTACCTTCCCGGTGCGCTCTTGAGAGTATCGGCGGCTGCCTCGCCGTGTTCAATGGTAGATAGTCCATGGGACCAATCGAGGGTAGTCGTCACCCCGGCGTCGACCGCCTCGTATGCTGAGATGAGATTTCCAGCTGCGATATCGTGGGGACGAAAGATCTTTCCCCAAGTTAGATAGTAAAAGACGAAGTATTGGGTGAGGGTCCAATCGGCTCCAAATCCTCGCAATGCGCTTTGCCACATATGGCGGTGGGTATCGATCATCCCTGGCATCAAAATCCCGCCGGTTGCGTCAAAAGCGACACATCCTTCTGGAGCCTCGAGATCTTTACCTACGGCGACGATCGAATCGCCGATTACAAGCACCTCTCCGTCCTCAATTACACCTTTAGAGTCCATGGTGACTACAGTTGCTCCTTTGATTAAAAGAGGGCGACCCTGTGCGATGTCTCTTATCTGTTCGCTATTCACTTAGACTCCTTTTGCTTATCTGTGGTGATTTTGATCGATTTCATACTCGGGTTACCGATCGACTTCGTTGTTGTTGGGTACTTCTATGTGGTTATGTCGGGGTAGGGAAGTTTGAAGTGCTCTAGTGCTTTGGCATAGTCGAGTTGCATTCCAAGGGGCTCTTCGAAGTCCCGTTCGAAGAGCGCGATCCACAGCGTTAGGGTGAGGAAAGGGTGTGCTCCCATTGCGAAGAGAGCCACTTTGTCGTGGATCTCGAGAGCCTCTCTCTCATCTGGCTCTAGGGTGAGCCATGTCGTCCTCTCGAAGCTGGCTAGCCCTAAGTTGGTCGGCCCAATCTCTGTGAGCCACCACGCAACGGTCCCTTTGGGGTCGTTGCGGTACCTCTCGACTAGCTCTGGATCTCGATCGATTGTAAATAGAAATTTGTTTAAGTAGTACTTACTCAACTGTCATTTCCCCTCTGGGTACCAGGTGAAATATGCCTCCATGGTGTGGAATAGGTCCAAGGTGTCGGAGTAGTCGGCGACCTGCCCTTTTGCAACACCCATCATCAACATGAAGTCCATAAAGCCATGGGTTGCGTTTCCCGGTTGGTGGAGCGACTCTAAAGTTACCTCCGCTAGGGCCTCGTCGATCTTTCCTTGAGAGATCCACTCAACTGCCTTGGCGTCAAATTCGGGGTCTGGTCCGTGAGGACCAAACTGCCGAGGACCACCAAGTTCAAGGGATAGATGGCCGGTTCCAATGATCGCGACCCTTTTATCCGAGGGCCATGCATCTACGATCTCTCTAATTGCAATACCGAGATCAACGAAGCGCTTAGGTTGCGGAAGGGGCGGTGCGAATATATTTGTGTAGATCGGGACTATCGGAAGGTCGGCTTCGGGGCGAATCGTAAAGATTGGGCAAGTGATTGAGTGGTCTACCCTAAGTTCGTTTGAAAAAGCAAGGTCAAAACCGACTTCAAGCCCCCTTGTGAGGATGAAGTTACTCAATTCAACCTCACCACGGAGTAGCAGCTGAGGTAGGCCAAATTCGCGCTCCTCGTTGTAGTAGTTGGCGTCATAGAAAGGGGCATTTCCGACCAAAAACTGAGGCATGGCACTTAGCCAGAGTTGGTGAAAGTGGTCAGATCCGATCATCACCAAAACATCTGGGTTGGCTCTTGTCAGTGTTTCGCGATACCTGGATACCTTTTCTATCCAAGTGCTGGCAAATGGAGGAGCCTCGGCCTCCGCCATCTTCGAAGTCTTGTAGTAAAACGGATGGTGAGTTGTCGCACATATTGCAACGATCTTGGCCAATTTCCCCCCACTCGTAAAGCTAACCGAAACTCATCGTTGATGAGAATAAAAATTCATACTAGCCAAAATTCGGACAATTGTCCGAATTTTTGAAATATTGTGGAAATTGATTGAGAGGGCGCCGTTAATTCTCTGGCATCGAATCGCTACTATATACGTCGATTTCAAGGTCAAAGGAGGACAAATGGATGAGCAACGAAAGAGCCCCGACTTCATCGAGACACTTGCACGAGGTCTTGATGTGATCCGCACCTTCGATGCAGCCCATCGCCAGTTGACCTTGAGTGAGGTAGCTGCACGCTGTGGCCTGCCGCGTCCAACGGTGAGGCGAAACCTGGTCACCTTAGAGGAGCTCGGATATGTCGATCAGTTGGATGGACGGTTTTTCCTAACGCCAAAAGTAGTCTCACTAGGCATGGCTGCAATTGCCTCAAGTGGCCTATGGGAGATGGCATATCCTCACTTACGGAGACTCGTGGGTCGAACCAATGAGTCGTCATCGATGGCCCAGTTAGATGGTGTCGATATCGTCTACGTCGCCCGAGTGGCGGTTCCGAAGATAATCTCGCTCAGGGTCGATATTGGCACTAAATTTCCAGCTCCAATTACCTCCCAAGGAAAGGTTCTATTGGCTGACCTCTCCCCAGATGAGCTCGAAGAGGTGCTTTCGATCGAGAGTAGATGTGAGGTTGTTGGGTGGGAACGAGAAAAGACTCCTTTCATAAAGGAGGAGTTATCTTTAGTCCGTTCACGGGGATGGGCCCTTGCTAATGAAGAGTTGGCTCCTGGAGTTCGTTCGATAGCGGTTCCCGTGAGAGATCTTCGAGGAAGGGTGAGGGCCGCCATGAACGTGACCGTCAATGCCGCAGAGACTTCGATCTCGACGCTTATCGACGAGTACCTTCCGCATCTTTTGAAGGCTGCAAGCGACGTCAGTGCAGATTGGGTTGCGTGGCAATCCAGACCGATCGCCCAGGTTGATTAGTATCTGAAGTTCTCTGCTAACAATTGGTTCTCGATGGCTGTCTCGTTCGGGGTTTTGTTCTCAGTAAATGGTCTTAGATGTCACAATGACTGTCGGATATGTGTCCGTGTAGATCGATCAATCTTTGTGGCGATTTGGATTTGAACAAACTTGCTGGAAATGTAAGTGGATGTTTGGTAGCCAGATTTTCTCGAGAGCTTTCTGGCCGGTGCGCCTCAATACTTTTGGATACCATCGGGGTAAATGTAGTCAAGGTCGAGCTGCACTTCGATGACGATACTCGCAATTGGGTTCAACGTGAGGTAGATGCGAGAGCAGTTAGCATTTTTCGATCAGTCGAAGTAAGTATTCAATTGCCCTTGATCTATCCGATGCTCCAAATCTATAAGTTGCCTTTGAGTTCGCTACAGAGGCGGATGTTCCTGTTCGTAACCTCAAAGTCGGTGGATGGCTAAGCTCAATCTCGACCACGAGTCAGTTCGCGTATCTGATCCGAAAGTACTTTACTGCTCCGATAGCCGATTTGGCGAGGGAGGGGGCGTTACTTTCAGGTTATGACATGTTGGTCAAAGAGGGATCGGAGTTGGTGACATTCAATCTCGATAACCGCAGAGAGCAAATTAGTGCCGAGATTTTGTTCCTTGACAAAATATCTTGCGCCCTATCAAAGACTTAGATGGGGTGCCAAATGGCTAGAGCGAGGTTGCGGAGGTAGGGCACTAACTTTTGATCGATCTCTTCTCGGGCGCAATTGCGTCCCTTTTCGATCAACCTCTTCCATAAAACGCTGCGGCGTTTCACTTCGAAGGCGGTAGGAAGTCTCCACATACGGCCGCCTCCATGAGTGTCGCTACCAATCAAGGCTTGGCTTTTGATTTTTTTAGGCAAATTTAATCGACGATTTGTCCGGTTGACTTTGGTGATGCAAATTTCGTATCTTGATCGAAGATGAGTGGTAGGGTAGCGCCATCTCTTCTCACACCTGCGACGAAGGCTTGGAACGATCTTGGTTGAGGAACTTTTTAACGAAGGGTCAGTGCATTGGTTTGAGGTCTCAAGCTAAAGCGGGAAAGAGTCTGGGTTTTTCAACGATGTAGAAGATGGGGAAGATAGCCACGGATCGAGGGTGAGCTTTATTTGTTGAAGTGGGCGCAGCTGCGGTTATCTGCAGACTCAACGATGTCTCCGCAGTCGACTATAGCTGCCACATTACACCTTAAAGTTTATTCAAATCACCGAAGTTACTTTGTCGTGGTCTTGGGGTCGAAAATTGTCGTAACATATCACCCAATTACGATGGCTGTCGGTTCTTATTCCTCATACCTGAGGGAATACTTCGACGAAAGGAAACTAAGTGGAGAATGAAGTGGAAAGGGTAGTTCAATATCCAACGGCGATGGCGATCTCGACTACGGAGTCGATCTCCATCTTTGGCGGCGATCTATCACGAGACTTTATAGGAGAGGTTTCATTTGGTGCCTATGCATTTAGGTTGATCATGCTTCGTGAACCGTCTCCGGGAGAGCTTCGCCTCTTTGAGGCAGTCTTGGTTGCTTTAGCCGACCATGGCTTTACTCCGACTGCGATAGCGGCGCGTATGACTTATTTGAGTGCTCCTGATGCAATTCAAGGGGCGATCGCTGCCGGCCTTCTCGGTGGTGGTAGCCGATTCCTTGGAGTGAGTGAAGATACAGGTCGCATTCTTTCGGCAGCTCTGTCTGAACTTGATGAGATCCCTACTGATGACGTCGGTTGGGATGAGGTCGCCTCCAAGATGGTGATTCAGTTGAAGGAGGCGAAAGTTACGATTCCAGGGCTGGGTCACCACCTCCACAAGGGGGGAGACCCCCGTATCCCCAAACTCTTCGCGGTAGCTAAAGAGGCTGAAACCTTTGGGCCGCACCTATCTCTATTTGAAGCCATGGGACGCGTTGCTCCCGGCATTTTAGGGAAGAACTTACCACTAAATGGGGCAGGGTGCTGTGGAGCTGCCCTGGCCGACCTTGGAATTCCACAGCCCCTTTTGCGCGGAGTAGTACTTTTAGCTAGGTGTGCTGGACTTCTTGGACACATTGCGGATGAGATGCGTGCGCCAGTTGCCCAATCCATCTTCAACCACGTCGAATCTCACGCAGTCAGTACTTACACTGACGTCTAGAACGTCGCCGAAGTCGATATTCGTCAGTAAATGACTTCCCCTTTTGCCTCTCGGCCAAGCCAAGTGGTTCTATCCTTGTGCTTCAAAAGACCGGATCGATCTGTATTTGACTCTTTCGAACCACTTTCGATCTGGCTGTGGGCTAGCGTTTTATTTGTCTTCTTTAAAAGAACGATTCTGTTTGGGGCGATCGGTGACCTATAAGACGCATGTGCGGGAACTTTCACTTCGGGGCCACTTTTTTGAGTCTCCCCGTTACCACCAGGGGTATTGGTACGTTTCGGACTTTTATAGTGGCCAGATCCTTCGAATCGATGACAAGGGTGTCGCCGAAGTGGTTATAGAGATCGAGGGGCAGCCATCTGGAATTGGATGGTTCTCCGACGGTACCATGGTCTTTGCTTCAATGAAAGATCACTCTCTGTATTGTTTCGATGGGGAGAAGATCTACCTCTTCGCAGACCTATCTCTGTTCTGCGGGGGGTTGCTAAATGATATTTGGGTCACCAAAGACGACTTGGTGTACTGTGCTAACTTTGGTTTTGACTTTGACGGTCGCGATGACCCTCGTGAGGCCGACTTGATCTTGGTGGATAGAGGCGGTAACGCCAGAGTATGTGCCTCTGGTTTGAAATTTCCCAATGGTATCGTGACCATCGATGACGGAGCCACTCTGGTGGTTGCTGAGACTTTGGGAAACGATCTCGTAACCTTTGCCATTCGAAGTGACGGAACTTTAGAGAGTGGTAAAAGGAGCGTTGTATACGGTGATGAGGTGGTTTTTGGGGATTTCTTCTCAACCATGGAGCAGCTAAAAGTGACTCCGGACGGGATAGCTGGACTGGGAGATGACCTAATCTACGTCGCTGACCCCAGAGGTGGTCTAGTCCACGCCTCAACGATAGGTGGCGACTCTGAAGTTGTTTTGGACCTAGGGCGACACGAGAGTCCATTTGCGGTCGCTGTATCTGACTCGGGCGATCAGCTTTCAATGCTGGTTTGCGTAGCGCCAGATTCAAATCCCAAAAGGCGCAGATTGACAACTGATGCGAAGTTGTTGCTGGTTGAAATCGTCGACCCAATCCTGAAATAACGTCTTCTAGCTCCTTGGTATGTGGAGTAAATAATCTTTTTTAGATACTCCAACCGAGCGTTATCTCGAATTTCAGTTGAAGGTGGCCCCACGGCTAAGCGATCGTCAATTGATCGGCACCTACTCCTACGACGCGACTTTCACGGTTGATGCAGCTTTTTCCAGCATTGCTCTCGATTGAAGTGGGGTCGGATCTGAGTAGGTGCAGTGGCACTAATTTGATAGATCTAGTTGACTCTGTGGTTGACAAAGGAATTAAATAGGGTTTCACAGATGTTTAGGGTGCCGTAGTAATCTTGGATTCACCAAGCAAGCAGATCTTGGCATCGGTCGGTTGCTTCCGAGAAATTTGGATCTGTGTTAACTTTGAGAAGAAGACCAACAATCGATGAGCTTCATTGGTAGGTGAGGCTTGGGACCCACGAGTTGTCGTGATGTTGCGGCGAATGCTACCGTCGCTTTCGTATCGCTCTTTTCCAGATCGATTTTTAAGTATGGCCAACCCCCCCCGAGTATTGATGCAAGATTGATCTGTTTGACGCTGGTGCGATTTCCGAGGCGATAGTAGTTTTTAGCATCGGATTTGGCCAGAACTTAGTTTGCTCTAATGCAATTGACGGCAGTCGATCAAGTGCTATAGATTGCCTAAGTCGAACCTAAAGCGTTAGAAGCGGGGAATGGTTCTAGGAGAAGGATCGACCACTTCGTTGGATCTAGGCCTCGGAGCCCTCTTTGTCGGTAAAGTTGCTTTGCGAGCCGTTCCGTCGTTAACTTGTACTTCGTGACTCTTTTGTAATCGGGGGGTTACCGGGGCGAAGCGGATTACTGGTGAAAAAGCTCACCTACTAGATCTTGGGCAAGCTAGACTTTTCAACCCAAAGATATTGTAGGCGTAGCTTCTTGCTCTATCTTTTTCGCGCTCGATACGTCGATACTTGGCCCTTGGAGCCGATAGTGAATTTCGAAGCTTCCATGCAAGAAACTTGTAAGTAGATAGTTTCTTTCGATATATGGTGGTTCGGCCCCCAAGGCTTTCGATCTAATCGGTAAAGGTGGGCCGCGTCTTGCCCACGACTTGATTGCTACGCCGATTTATGCGGAGCAATAATGTTCAAATTGTTAAAGAGTAGATTTTCGCTTTTGCTTATCACTTTGTCTACCTCGGCTGCTGCGCTGAGCGGACAACCTGTAGCTGTTGCATTCGCTCTAATTCACGAAGGAAAGAGCTCTGCCACAATTGGTTTGGTTCTTGGACTTCTGTCATTGGTCTTTGTTTTATCTCTGTTGGTGGGCGGAATTGCGGGGGATCGATTTGGCCGAAGTCGAGTAGTGAAGTTGGCATCCCTGATTCGAATCTTTGGAACTCTGCTCTCGATAACTTCGCTCCACTCCGGTAAGGGTATCTTTCTCTTCGCCGTTTCAGTTGCTGTGGTCTCCTTCGCTAACGGTGTATTCATGCCAAACATCACCGGGATGGTACTCGATGTTTCTAGGGGGGCTGAACTTGCTAAAGCAAACGGAATGCGTGGAGTAGTTGAGGCGCTTGGGACCTCTTATGGGCCGGCAGCAGTAGGTATAGTTGTAGCCTTTCTCAAACCCGAGGCAGGCTTAGCTATGATCGAGCTCTTCTTAGTTATCTGCACTTTGTCACTATTTGCAATGAAGTACAAGTCTACGGTGTCGAAAGAGCTCCACGAGGGAATTGGCCATCAACTTCGTGTCGGCTTTGTCGCGCTCAAGGCCAAGAAGTGGTGTTGGACCATCATTGCTGGATATGCCCTGATGCACCTACTTGCCTTTCCGGCCTTCTACGTTCTTGGTCCAATCCTCTCGCAGCGTCACTTAGGTGGTGCTAGGTCATGGGGAATTATCCTCGGGCTTCAGGGATTAGGGTCGATAGTTGGGTCGCTCTCTGCTACGAGATATCGGTTTCGTCATCCACTTCGTTTCACCGTTGCTCTTTCTTTCCTTGGCTCATCCGTTTTCTTTGCCCTTGGCAGTACCTTCAACCTCGAAATCATCGCTGGTGCCGCACTTTTGACCGGCTTTGCCTTCGGTCAATTTCAAGTGGTTTGGGAGACATTTTTGCAACTCTCTTTTCCGGTTGATGTCCTGTCTCGAGTTTCCTCCTATGACTGGATGGGGTCATCTTCCCTATTTCCGGTTGGCCAAGTTGCTACAGGAATCGCTGCAACTTTGATCGCTCCGCAGTCGATCGTACTTTTTGCCGGAGTTGTAGTCGTTGCAATTTCTAGCGTACTTTTATCGGTGGGTGACGTATGGGGTGCTAAGGCGCCTTTGTCGATGCGTGGCTATGTCGGAAGTGGTGTGGAATCCAACTTATAGATCTAAAGCTCCTACAATAGAGACCATCGAGCGCGGTGCTCTTTTTGATCTTTAGTTGGGTTTTGTATGGCACTTTATACACGCGGTGGCGATAAGGGAAAGACCTCTTTGATAGGTGGTGAGCGTCGCTTTAAAGATGATCTTCGAGTAGAGGCCTACGGAAACGTAGATGAACTTGGAGCGGTAATAGGCGTATCTATGGCAGAACTTAGTTGGGAGGGTTCTGAGGACGTATATGATGTCCTGGAGGAGATCGCCCAAAGACTTTGGGACGTAGGTGCCGACATAGCAGCTACTCCCGGTGCCGAATATAGCTTTCGCACCCCAGATGACGCTGCCCTCCAACTCGAACCGATCATCGATCGCTACGAGGCAGAAGTTGAAAAAATTACCAAGTTCATCCTGCGTGGCGGCGACAGAGGGGCGGCGATGGTTCATCTAGCTTGTACGGTCGCACGCAGAACCGAACGCTCTGTAGTTCGACTTATGCAGGTTGAGGAGGTCCACCAGCCCGCCCTGAAGTACCTGAACCGCCTCTCCGATCTACTTTTCGTGCTTGGCCGAACTATCAACGGTCGTCGCGATATTGAAGAGACTACCTATGAAAACTCGCCGGAGGTCTTTCGGCAGCGAGGGAAAAAGAAGTTTTAACATCCTTTCAATCCTTATTTGCCTGAAGCACCACTTTCCTTATTATGTAGGTGCGGTTTTATAGATATAGCTTGACATTTTGAATGTGGGTTGATGTAGGTATGAAGATGACAGGCTTAGCCAAAGAGATCTATGAAAGCGTAAGTGAAATGCCAATTATTTCACCGCATGGCCACGTAGATCCAGTATTGTTGCTCGATGATCGCCCCCTTGGGGAACCGACGAGTGCCCTGATAAGACCCGATCACTACATAACTAGATTGATGCATACTCATGGATTTGACTACGACGGACTAAATTTTGGTAAAGAGCTCGACTTAAACCAGGGCGAAGCAATCTTTCTAGACTTCGCACGGTTTCTTCCTATGATGGCGGGCACCACTGTTGCCTATTGGCTTGACGAGCAGTTGAGCGACAACTTCAACCTTAGTTACGAACAGGTAGTTACGTCACCTAAAGATTCTTACTCCCAGATCGCAAAATCTCTCAGCTCGTCTAAGTTCAGACCTTCGGAGATTTTGAATAGAGCCAACGTCGCGGTGTTAGCAACCACCGATAGCTACGGAAGCGACCTCTCGGTACATAGCGAGATTGCGTGGAAGGGTGCGACCAAGGCAAAAGTGAAGCCCGCATTTCGACCCGAGGGTCTCTTTGACATCTCGCAATCTGGATGGGTGGGCGAGATTGGAAAGTTAGCCAATGCGACTGATTTAGAGATCGACTCGTTTTCGAAGTTGAAGGAGGCAATTAGGCGCTCACTCGACTACTTCATTGCAAATGGGGCAATCTCAATTGACATTTCGCCAAGGAGTTTCGCAGCCCATCGGTTAACCGACGGAACAGCTGACGGTATCTTTTCGCGGCGCGTCAAGGGTGGGGCTGAGGATTTGGACCAGAGTGAAGTCGTCTCCTTCATGGAAAATATGACCTATCTCATGATCGAGTTAGCTTGTGAGTTTTCACTGCCGATCACCATCCATCCAGGTATCATTCGCAACCATCACCTCGATACCTTTCAGCGATACGGTGGCGATAGAGGTGCTGATATCCCAAGGCAGGTCTTAGTTACTGACGCTATTTCAGAGGTACTAAACCGATTCGGAACCTCGAGTAAATTAAAGTTGACGCTATTTACGGTAGATGAGACGATCTATTCAAGAGAGCTAGCGCCACTAGCTGGCTTCTATCCTTCGGTCTTTATCGGATATCCGTGGTGGTTTATCGACTCTCCCCAAGGTTTGAGTAGGTTCTTTGACGCCGTCGTTCCCCAAGTTGGCTTCTATAAGCTCTCCGGTTTCATAGATGACACAAGGGCCCTACTTTCGATTGCGGTAAGGCATAAGATGGCTCGTTCTAGCGAGGCTAAATACCTTGCCAACTTAGTTGAAGATGGATTCATGACACGGGAGCGAGCAATGGTAGTTGCTGGCGATCTGGTATCTGAGATCCCATCCAACTGCTTCTCGTTGAATCGCTAGTTCTAGAGATAACTTACCTTGATAAAGACTTTTCTGATGATGGGCGATCACCTCGGTGGATTAGCGAACGGGTTGGCTTTATTTCTACTCAACTTTGCTCATCAGCCTCTAATGGTGGGGCAGCAAGATATATGCGCCTTTGATCTGTGTTGATAGTCACATTGGTGGTACCGCCAAGGCCCCCCCTTAACGATGGCGCATCTCCGAGGAGATAGTCTTGATTCGCGCCTCAAGCTCGTGATCTATGTGCGTTTGATCGTCGAAGGAGGTGAAGTCGATTCCAATCTCAGCAACTTGATGGGATTGGTAAGGGTGTGATTCGTCGACTTTCCTCGCTGCAGCCTCGTCAAAGGTGACTTCTATCGATGATATCGATCCATGTTTGGGGTGATGGTATCGAAAGCGACCTAAAGATTCACCTTTGTATTCACAGTGCAAAAGAGCCAGAAGTCCACCGTGAGTTACAACCAAAACGTTACCGCCTGGGTCTTTAATTGCTATCTCGGTCAAACCGGCTTTGAATCGTTCCAGGGCCTCCCGCCTTCCTTCTCCTCCTGGAACCTTAAAGTCGGGAAGGTCTTCGTCGAGTGCATCCTTTACCACCGGATCGATCTCTTTATTTGCGAATACGTCTGAGGAGAGACGACCCTCCCATATACCAAGATTGATCTCTGCAATGCGAGGTTCAATAGCGAGTTCTAGACCTTTTTGGAATCTAATGATCTGGTCTGCAGATTGAATCGCCCGCTTTAGTGGAGATGCGTAAGCACGATCGAATTTTTGGTGCTGAAGGCATTCCCCGACCTTTTGTAGGACTTCGAAGCCGAGCTCGTGAAGGGGTGGATCAGTAACTCCGATCATGGTGAAAGTCAAATTCTCGTTGGTTAGACCGTGGCGAACTAGCGTAATTCTTGTCTTCATTTACCTTCACTTACGAACAAATAGTTACATAGAGACAGATGGTGGCCTACGTTTAGCCATCAATTCAATCTAAGTGTATTTCAAATCGATCCATCGACTAAAGGGGCGTGCAGTCAAACTTTTGTGGTTCTTTCGGAGCCTAAAATGGATTGTGGAAGCGCTTCCATCATCATATTTTACTATTGATGAGTGAAATGGTTTATGTAGAATCGATCTAATTCAACGTCAATGGCGTGGTATCTATTTGGGGGAAGATGTTCGACTTGACAACGGTGGGCAAGTACTTGGTCCAAGAGGGTAGTTCGCTCCAGAGCCAATATCTCGATCTTCTCACCCTACGTTTCGAGCGATGGTGGGAAGATCTCTCTGAGGGGCTTGAGGTGTACGGGAGTCGTTTCACCGAAGACCATATGAGCCGTCTGGTTCGGATGATAGTAAAACACGCCTGCGAAAGGCCAGAAGACCTCCGGCGTCTAGATGAAGTGAGGGTACTTCGACCGAACTGGTTTCAGAGTCAAAAGATGGTCGGCTACGCAACCTATGTCGATCGCTTCGCGGGAACCCTCAAAGGACTACAGCAACGAATCGACTATCTGGAGGAACTTGGAGTCACCTACCTTCATCTGATGCCGCTTTTGCAACCTAGATCCGGGGATAGTGACGGTGGTTATGCGGTACAGGACTATAGCAAGGTAAGAGCTGATCTCGGCACCATGGAAGATCTTGAGGATTTGGCCACCTCCCTCAGAAGGCGGGGAATCTCTCTAGTCATGGACCTTGTCCTAAATCACGTTGCTATGGAGCATCAATGGGCCCAAAAGGCGCGGGAAGGTGATGAATTTTACCGTGACTTTTTTCTTGTTTTTCCTGATCGAGAGATCCCGGATCAGTATGAGCGGACTTTGCCAGAGGTATTTCCTGACTTTGCGCCTGGGAACTTTACCTTCGATGAAGCGTTGGATGGATGGGTGTGGACAACCTTCAACAGCTTCCAATGGGATCTCAATTGGGCGAATCCCGAGGTATTTCTGGCCTTCGTTGATATAGTTTTGTCCCTTGCAAATAGGGGTGTTGAGGTGCTGCGCTTGGACGCGATCGCCTTTCTTTGGAAGAGGATCGGCACTGACTGTCAGAATCAACCCGAAGTTCATGAGATAACAAAGGCTTTGCGAGCCGTCGCTCGGATTGTTGCACCTGGACTCATCTTCAAAGCCGAGGCAATCGTCGGCCCCTCTGATTTGATCGCCTATTTGGGGGTTGGTCATAATCGTGGCAAGGTGTGCGACCTGGCCTATCACAATTCTCTAATGGTGCAGATTTGGTCGATGTTTGCAGCGCGCGACGTAAGACTTGGAGCCTTCGCTTTAGGAAAGATTCCCTCTAAAGCACCGACTTCAGCATGGATAACTTATCTTCGGTGCCACGATGACATCGGTTGGGCGATCGACGACCTTGATGCTGCGAGCGTAGGGTTGGATGGTTATGCACATCGGAAGTTTTTGAGTGACTTCTATAGCGGTGAGTTTATTGGTAGTTACGCCGAGGGGTTGGTGTTTCAAGCCAATCCGCTGACTGGCGATAGAAGGATAAGTGGCAGTGCAGCGAGCCTTGCGGGAATTAGTCGAGCCGGCGACGATCGACAATTACTAGACCTAGCCATTTGCAGGATCGCAGCCTCTTACTCTTTGGTGATGGCCTTTGGGGGTATTCCGGTGATTTGGATGGGTGATGAAGTCGGCCTCTTAAATGACGATCACTGGAGTGAAGAGGAGGGGCACCAAGGCGATAATCGCTGGGTTCATCGCCCCAAGATGGATTGGAATTTGGTCGATGACAAAGGTGTTCACGAGGTAAACCAAAGGATTCTAAATAAATTAATGCATCTAATTGGAGTGCGGAAAGGTTTAATGGCGCTCGACGCGGCAGTTGAGACCGAGGTCCTCGATATTATCGATCCATCGATACTTCCGTTGATACGGAGGCACCACGAGGGTTCTTTGATGATCCTGACCAATGTCAGTGAAGGCGTTCGCTACTACCCGATCTCTGAAATCTTCAACAATGGTATTTCTAGGCCCTACGACGCTTTATCTTCTCAGTATCTCAAAGCCGATCAAAATGGCTATGTAAAGTTTGAACCATATGATCACTATTGGATATTGCAAGGGGAGTGACTTCCGGGATCGCCCCCAACTACGGAAGACAGATGGGGACGCTAGATGCTCTTTTGAAGCTAAGCCAAGAGAAATTGTCCACCCTACTTCATAGATGGCCCTCGAGCTAATAGCTTTGGCCAAAATAAAGTTCGAGGGGTGATTTATCCTTGGAGACGATTATCAATGGCATCGATAATCGCATCGATGGGGATAGTTCCGTCGATGGTCATATCGACTTCAGCGCTGTCGTCCAAGATCTCAAATTGGGAAGCTGCAAGTGCTGGTGGCATAAAGTGGTTTTGGCGGGTTGAAAGGCGTTGAATGGATTCATCGAGAGGGATCGAGAGCAAAACTGTGAGGGGCCGGGGATCAACACCATCCACTGCGACCTTTCGGTACTGAGACTTCAATAGAGATGCAGCTATAACCAAAGCGCTCGATCTACGGCTTGCATCTAAAAGCTGAATGTTTATTCGACGAAGCCACTCAGCTCTGTCGTCATCGGTTAGCGCTATTCCCTCAGACATTTTCTTAATCGATGTGGGGGTGTGGAGATCGTCCCCGTCGATAAAGTCGTAGCCGAGTCGTTTGGCGATGGCGGTACCAACCGTTGACTTCCCCGAACCACTTACCCCCATAACAATGATTGATCGTAACGTCACTTCGATTCTGCCTTCCAAAGCGCAACTCCAGGATGGTAGATGTGTAGTCGCCCGATATCGTCAACTTCGAAGAGAAGGTCGCTGTCGTATTCACTAAGTGACTCTTGTGATGATACTTGCTGATCCAACTCTGGGTCGTATAAAAATCCTGATGCTTCGACCTCTCTTCGACCTAACTTTGGTGCAGCATATTCCACAGTGAAGCGGTCGAAGGTTGAGCTATGGAGAATGTGAGCGGCTGCAGCTAGATTGCCATCCAAAGTTCCATCGCGCTTCATCTCCTCGATCGATTCAAGGCCACGGTAGCCATAGCGACGAAGAATGGTGTCGATAGTGGGATCTTCTCCAAATCTGTCTATTCCCGGAGCCATTATGCGAAGCTTTCCGTTATCGGCGATGAGTAGTCGACTGCGATAGATTGCCTTGTTGCCGATCCAAGTCGAACGGTAGATCTTTGGCTCTAGGTATGCAATTACCTCGTCGAATTTGGTCTTCAGATTGAAGATGTTGGTTTCGACTGCCACAGCTGCAGCTTCTGCAAAAGTTGTGTCGAAGGGTTGTTCCTTGGTCACTAGCGAAGCCCCGATGTGAACTATTCGTTTTTCTGCGGGGTGGTTAGGGTTCAGCACGGTGTTTAGAAATAGTATCGCAGGGCTCGACTGAAGCAGCATCTCGACACCTCGATTGAGGAGGCGACGAAGAGGAGTATCAGGATTTCCTAGAGTCTTTTCAATTCCCCATAGAGCAGAGATGTAGTGGCTGACCTCAATCGTTGGTCGACCTCCTAGCCCAACGAGGATATTTTTAGACCCGCCTGAGATTCCGATGACCTCATGAGGTAGGAGCTGTCCAACTGAAATTATTAGATCAAATGAGCCGTCGACGAGGTGGGAGTTGACAAAGAATGGAAGCTCGTAAAGGTCTTTGATCTGCGTCGCCTCTTCAACCTCGCCTTTGGGTATGGTTCCGATGTGTCGGATCCCATTTTGAAAGTCATGGTCGATAAATTGGTTCGACGCGAAGCTCGAGAACATCTCACGCTTCTCTTCGTCACTCATTGCGACGTGAGTGCCAAGAGCCGGCAGAATGGCTGCGATACGATCACCGAAGTGGCTCATGAGAAGGTTTGCAATCATTCCGCTCTGCGATGCAAGGCGAGAGTAGTCTGGCGCGACGATAGCGATTCGCTTTGCTGAAGTGCTCGTTGCCAATTCGGATAAAAAGCCACTTAGATCATCCGATTCAATTCCAGCCAACTTCGAGATCTTTGATATTGAAAAGCCATCCTTCAATTTTGACCTAACGCTCCTTGTCTAGCCTTCCAACAAGGCTATCACTGAAGGATCTTCCATGGTTAGGGCAATATTCGTCAGATCAGTTTGATACTTCGATGGATCTAACCATCAAATCTTTATTCGTTAACTCTCAAAAAAGGGAGATGCGCAGCGAGCATATATTTTCTGAATCAGTTCTTGGAGGAGTAGTTTGCTGATTAGAGCCATGCAGTTGAAACCCACCGAGTTGCTCGCTATTCGAATTGCTGGATCGTTCTATTGGTTACTGCGATAAGTCGAAGCTGTACTACGGCCGATGGAGCCTGCGAAACCAAGGTATCTAGATTTCAAAGTCGTTGAGGTTATTATTTGTGAGATAGCTTGGTCGGCCTTCGTTATAGTATTCCATTGCGATCAATGGGTAACCGGGTGACAATCTCTAACTAACTTTTGTTGTGATAGCGTAAGCGCTTTGCGCAAGAATGAGTGATCATTCTTGCATGATGGCTACCGTCAATCGGTTACTTCAACCCCGTCGATAACCTTGCGGAAGCCCAGCATTCTCAAGGGGATCTTCATTGAACCTTTATCTAGGATCTGCGCCAGGATTTTATCTTTGAGCCCCTGATCTCCCTCGAGCCCTGGAAGCTCTTTTAGGTAAAGCGAATCTACGAATAATTGCGCATCGTCACGTGATTTGGCGATGAAGTAAAAGGTGCGCCGGTCGTCCATCGATTCAGCGAGCCCCACTTTGGCCGTCTCGTTACGAATTGTTCGCACACCCCGGCCGTTTGGGAATGTTAGCGTTCTTTCCCCGCCGTACTTTGCGATCTGGCGGTAGATCCGTAGATCGCTGACTCCGAGAAAAGGTCCACCTCCGGGAAGGATAACATTGAGATATCCGTCGCGTGCCATTACACGTGAGACTTCCGAGATGACTTGGTGCATCGGCTGTATCAGCATCAGTGCCATCGAGATGGTGACACTGGTAAAAGCGCTACTTCGAAGAGGTAGGGTTAGGGCATCGCCATTTATCAACCCATCTGCCCCGCGTTCTTGTGCGCGAAACAGTTCTCCGCTTGACCGATCGATCCGTACTACATTCATCTGGTCGTGATCGTTGAAAAGTGGCGCCGAGCCGCAGCAAAGGTCGAGGTGATCACCGCGACTTGGGGTTGCTTTCTCGACCCATTGATAGGGGTTCAACCCTTCCTTATCGTGGGAACGAATGAATATCTCTTCGGTGATGCCAGAGCGTCGGTTGTGAAAGGTATCTAGGAAGCTCTGCCAATTCACTGGGGTCTCCTCCTTATCGTATGGCTCAAGTTTAAAGGCAAGCGGTTCCTAATTTTTCAGGGGGACCGGCGTTTGGGTGAACCAACTTTGAAGATTTTTCTACTCTTAGCTCAACCGCTTAGCTTCAACTCACGCGGCCTGTCTCTCTCTTGTTATCCTTAGGATCTGCGAGTTTGCGAGCGATTCTTTAATTACCGGGATTGAATAGACCGCTACCCCTAGGGCGACAAAGGCTGCTGCTATATAGACGATGTAGCTGAACGGGGCAGTGGGAAATGGCACAAAGGTCTTATAGATGATGTAAAGAGTTATGACGACCCCGACACCCAAAATCACAATTGGACTTTTTTGATCTCGATTTTTAGCGACGTAGACCAATGCTCCAATAAGGGTCATCAGATAGGCGATAAGGATTAGGTATGCACCAAATTGGATTATCAACGCCGCGGCACGATTTGCAGTTGGTTCAAGTGCAAAGGCGGTGATTATCGCCAAACTAATTACCGAGACCAAGATCAGGGCTCCCTTGGGTGCCTTGGCTTTAGTCGTGGTCGATAGGAAACTAAGCGCTCTGCTCTTGGCTTTTCCTTCACGGGCGATTCCAAAGATAATTCGAACCGCGGCGTTGATGCACGCGAGCTGGGCCCCAAAGGCCGAAATTGTTCCTGCTAGGTTTACGATCTTGCCGACGGAGGTGTTCACATAGATATTTGCGATGTGAACCAAGGGCGCCGGATCGTTGGCGAGAGCTTTGGTGGAAGCTAACGCTACGTAACTTACCCAAGTGAAGAAGATATAGATAAGACCCGATGCGACAAGGGACCCAACGATCGCTCGAGGGATTGCTTTAGATGAGTCTTTGGCCTCTTCTCCAAGGGTCGCCGCACCTTCAAAGCCAGAGAATTGGCCAAAGGCGGCAACGATTCCAAGGGCTAGCAGGGAAAAAGATGCTCCGGAGGGTGAGAATGAGTGGAAAGATATGCCGTGGTGGTGGTAGCCACCTTTGGCAAGTGCAATGATTCCAACGACGGTGATTATGGCAACCGAAATTCCTTCACTAATGAAGATCACGATATTGGAAATTCCAATTGAAAGAAATGAGAAGGCGATCGCCAGAATAGCACCGACGATTGCGTAGATAAACCAGTATCCACCTACTCCGATCGATGCAAAGAAGGTCTGGGCGATCGATGCGGTAGAAGCAAAGACACCGGCAGCGAAGGTGATATAAACCCCAAGGAGTACCCACGCTGAGGTAAATCCATACCTCGGTCCAATAGCCGCGGCATTATATGCATAAACCGACGATGATGTATTGAACGACTTTGAAAAGATCACAAAGGCGTATGCGACAAAGCTCATGGTAATTAGCGCCAATACTTGGGATAATGATCCAGGGTCACCCACAATGCTGGCGATAATGGCCGGACCAATTATGACACCTGCGGTGGGTCCTTGGATCCCAACAGAAATTGCGAGTGTGCGTAGGTACTTCAAGGTTCCGACGGCTAGGGAGTCTTTCCCCGATTGTGCTTGTAATTCGCCTAAAACTCTCGATTCGAGGTCTTCGGTGCTCAACTTCGACTTGGCCACTTGATTCCTTTCGTGGTTGTCAACTGGAAAGAGGGATAAGGATACGTCTGCTAGCTCATTGCTATCTAGTTCATCTCGCTAGTCGTCTCTCTGCTTACTGCTGAGTCACGTTCGTTGCCACCGCAGCCTTCTCCAAAAGATTTTGGAGAAGCTTTAGCACTGAGTCGCTGAACGCCGATTGTTATTCGTTGAAGGGCTGTGATTGCAACCATTGCAATAAATACGTCGGTGGTGATCGCAGCGTATTGAGGCAAAGCCATAACTACGACATAGAAGATGATTGTCTCGCCACCCTCAGCCAATCCTCCAATGAATCGGATCGCCTTGGAGTTCCTCTCCGATGTGACTTGAATCAGTCGGGCTCGACGCTCGGTTATAGACGAGAGGGCTAGAAGGGCAGTGCCAGAGACGTAGTAGGTTCCAAGAAGGATGATTGTTTCGAGTCGTAGGTTGGCATAACCGATTGCGATTCCAATCAGGAGGCCGCCGTAGATAGCAAAGTCAAAGACTATGTCGAGAAAGCCGCCGAGATCCGTCGGTGTGCTCTTTCGAGCGAGAACTCCATCGATACCGTCAATGATTCGATTGGCGAGCCAGAGGCCGAGCGCCAAGATATTGTGGCGCATTGAAATTGAGACGATCGATGCAATCCCAAAGCCAAAGCCAACTGCTGTTATCGCATTTGCTGGCACCCCAATGCGAAATAGAGGAGTCACTGCCCGCTCTAAGAGTGGGTTCAAAATTTTTCGGGCTCGATTGTCAATCATGAGTAGCACCTGACTTAGCCGCATTGGCATCTCTTCGCTCAAGGCGTCGTGGAAGAGGTAGTAGCTGGGAGAGGGCTATATTTTCATCTGGGTCTAAGACGCTATGCTGTACGCATGCCGGTACTACGCGGCCATCCTCAGGGTGGGCCATAGCGTAAAAACAGCCTCGGAGGCGCTCTTGGGTCTCTTTTATCGTTGGTTCTTCGGAGTCGATGCCCCGCTCCATTAGATCCCAGGCAACCTTTACATCTTCAGCGTTCATGAACCTATGCATGACGAAGGTCATGGGAATGAAATTTTTTGTCGCTACGGCACGAATTACAGTCCAAGTTCCCCCCGACCTATGGATCTGACGACCTAGCCATGCGACGGCCTCTTTGACGGTTACGGGATGGGTTATTGCAACTCGAAGTAGTCGCGGCAGAAGATCCCAGATCTTGGAGTTGTAGTTGACCCCTCCGAGGTACTTGTAGAAGAGATCCCTGGCAAAGATATCTCTTGGGTCTTTTGAAGAGAGCACCGGCAGCCACTTGTCGTAGATGTAGAAGCCAAATGCAGTTCTGTTGCACCTTTCATCGCCAGTCTGGAGGATCTTGTAGTCGAGGTTAGCTCCTGCACCCTTCTCCATCAATGCCCAGATGTTGTCGGGATCGAGGCTGGAGTAATCTTCCTTCCATCTTTTGTCGTTTCCAACGAATGCGGCTGGCTGAAATGAGAACATGTTGTAGCCAGCCTTGATATTGTTCGCTAGCAGCTCCGGAATTCGATCTACATTCTTGGGAGTGACGGTCATGTTGTGGGCCAAGTAGTAGCGAATACCGTGTTCTTTTCGAAGTCGCTTGAACTTGTCGGCAAACTCGGCTCGGTAGGGATCCAGTGACCTTTCATCCTTTGGAACAACGATTCCCTTGCGCCCTCTCATGGTGGTGTCAAAGTGGCCAGCAAATGAAATCCGCTTCAGGCGTACCTTGCCTGAAGCATCGAGTACCAACTTCTCTAAGTAGTCGTAGTCGAAGTCGCCGTGGGTAAAGCTCATTGGCTCGCGGCCGTAGGATCGCATTATCTGTAGGGCTTTAGCGTGGTCATCTGGCTCTAAAAGGGAGACTTCGCCTCCGATGAGTTGGATATGGGCCTTGGGTCCACGATTTTTACGAAGAAACGAGAGCTGCCTTTCAATCTCGGTCGTTGTGTGTTGCCCGTCTACCCGAACGAAGTTTGCGTCCTTGGAGTGGTAGCACGGGGTGCAGGCAAAGTTGCATCTTGGAAAGACGCCGTGGGTACCTTCGCACCCTACGGCGTGGCGCCCCAGTACCTGGGAGTCTGTTTTGAGGTGCTCGGGAAGGCTCTCCCATCTCTGGTCCATGTATTGGCGGACTTCGGGGTCTACCGGTTGAGTTAGCTGGTCGAGCTTACCCACTAGTTTCTTTGCTAATCCATTAGCTCTGGCTGATATCTTCATCTTCTCCCCTTGCACTATCTTTCTGACTAAAACTTCGTTTGAAAAGGTCTCCACCCCTCACCGTCGACCTTTATGAAAAAGCGAGAGATTGCGCTCCTAAGGGGGGTAGAGAAGGTGGGGTAGGCAAAGACGGTAAAGACCGCCCTCGCAAGTGGAGTCTTTAGCGCTATCAGCATTGAGATCTGATTAATTACTTCACCGGCTCGCGGCGATACAACAGTTGCACCTACGATTCTCCCTCCCAAGAGGAAGCCGGTAAATCGCCTTGGCGCTGCGATCAATTTGATATATCCATCGGTGGACTTGGCAACGATATCACGATCCGACTTAGTTAGATCGAACTCCACGACTCGTAATTTTTCAGGGTTTGATACCGATTCACCATTCTCGATAATCCCGATAGAGGCGACCTCGGGTTCGAGGTAGGTAACGTGAGGGATCTTTGCCGGATTGAAGTGTCGCTTTACGAGTGGAACGAAGAGGTTTTGAACCGCGATCCTTCCTTGCTCGTCTGCGGCGTGGGTAAATGGAGACAGGCCATTTACGTCTCCAATCGCGGCTATGCGTTTGTTGGAGGTAACCAACCGATCGTCGACTTGGATCGATCCCTTGGGGTTGATGGTAACGCCAGCAGCTTCTAAATTGAGGTTGGTGCTACGTGGCCGACGGCCAGTTGCAATGATCACCGTGTCAAAAATGACGCTCTCGCCATTTGAGAGGTGGGCGACGGAACCTAGTTCAGTTTCTGCTTCGAAGTTAGTGACTTTAGCGCCGGTTTTGACCGACACCCCCGCCGCTCTCAAGTGAGAGCTAGCAATCTCCGATGCCCGCTCCTCTTCCACGGGAAGAAGGCGCGATGCAAATTCAACTATTGTCACGTTGGAGCCGAAACCGCGAAGTGCGGTCGCCAATTCGCATCCGATAGCTCCTCCTCCGATTATCAAGGTTCGCTTAGGTACGACTTCAAGATCAAAGACTGTCTCATTTGTTAGATACGCTATCGAATCTAAGCCTTCGATGGGAAGTACCTTTGGGTAAGCCCCAGTTGCGATTACGAAACGTTTGGCGCCGTAGATCTTGGCGCCAACGGTAATTCTTGTGCCATCTATAAATTTTGCACGATCTCGGAGTACATCGATTCCTTCGCGGACTAGCACCTCTTCATCTTCGTTGGCGGATATTCCAGCTATTGCAGCCCGCATGTGTTTGATGGCGTCGGAGAAACTGTCACCCCGTTTGGCACCCTCTAACAGAGCCTTTGATGGAACGCAGCCGAAAAAGGTACAGTCGCCCCCCAATGGACCCTCTGAGACTAAAAGTACCCTTCTTTTTCCTCTTATACCGGCCCGAGCAGCACTAAGGCCAGCCGCTCCACCCCCAACTACGATTAAGTCGTACTCTGTCATTGTCCCGCCTAGATCCCCTTGCAGATCAAAGTTTCTTCGATTCCGAAAATCGCTTCGGACGTATCTATCTCGACTTTTTTATAAATTCAATAGGTCTGATGGAATGAGTGAGGACTTTATTTGAGCTCACGTTTCGAGGCTTGATCTGCTTTTTGCTCGTTTAATTGTGCTCAAAGGCCATCTTCCAATCTGCCTACTACTAGACAGATAAGCTCTTCACCTGCCTTGGCTTGCGATCTTTATCTCGGACCTTTGGTCCGTGAGGCGATCGCAATATGGGTGAACTATACCAGATGTGCTCTTCGTCATTTAGTTTGATGGCAAAAGAGGAGAGGTGCGAAGTCCATATAGAGATCCAACTTTCACAATTCCAACGAACTGAGTCGAATTTGCGATAACGTAGCAATTAGAGCAAAGCAAGAAGGTAAGGGGATTAATGTCTTTTGACGATGCAAAGCTAAATCGAATAAAGAGCCATTTAGATAGTTATGTCACCGATGAGAAGATCTCCGGCTACGACATTGAGTTGACGTCGCCGACGGGATCGATCTATCGGGCAATGAATGGCTACTCACGACGTGAATCACAGCAAGATACCGATGAGAATACGATCTATCGGATCTACTCAATGACCAAGCCGATCACATCGATTGCGGCGATGATCCTCTACGAGCGTGGTTACTTTGATTTGAACGATCCAATCGATGCTTTCATACCGAGCTTCGGATCACCAACGGTATATGTTTCGGGTGCGGCTACCGCTCCAGCTGTAAGGCCCGCAACTTCCAAGATAAAGGTGTGGCATCTTTTGACGCACACGTCTGGACTAACATATGGTTTTCTTCACGCCCATCCCACCGATGAGATCTATAGAATCAACGGCTTTGATCTATCGTGGCCCGAGGACAAAGGCCCATCTGAGTTGATTGACTCCGTTGCTGCTTTGCCACTTGTTGCAGATCCCGGTACCATCTGGAACTATTCGATGTCTACCGATGTTTTGGGTCGTTTGATCGAGGTCGCAACGGGTAAGAAGCTGGGTGAATTCTTCCAGGAGGAGATCTTTGAACCCCTTGGAATGACTAGTTCATCCTTCGAAGTTGATCCAGCTAAGCGCAGTGATCTCTCGCAACTGTACTTCTCAATTGGCGGGGGTAAGATCGTGCCAGTTGGAGATCTGGAAGGTGGATCCAGGAATGGCTTTCACTCTGGCGGTGGTGGCCTCTATTCGACTACCGATGACTACGTTAAGTTCTCCCGCTTTTTACTTAACCGGGGAAAGGTTGGAAGCGAGAGAATCTTGTCTCCAAGAACTTTCGATACCATGGTAACCAGCCACCTTCCCAAAGGTCACGACCTTAGCACCTTTGGTCGACCGATCTTTGCCGAATCTGATTTCGAAGGGGTAGGCTTCGGCCTTGGTTTCTCGGTCGTTGAAGACCCAACCGCTGGAAAGACATTGGCGTCAACAGGTACCTTTGGGTGGGGTGGGATGGCATCAACTGCTCTCTCGGTCGATCCGGTAGAGGAGTTCGCAATGGTCTTTATGACCCAAGTGGTACCCTCCTCGACCTATCCAGTGCGCAAGGAACTTACGAGGCTCATCTATACCTCGATGATTTAGGTCATTTCGAGCCCCAAGTTATAAAGAGATAGAGGGGGCCCGGAATTGGAGCCCCCTCTATTGATCTTGTTCGACCGAGATCTGAAAGATCTACCTCATATTCGCACTCCAGGGGCTTTACTCATCTTGCCTTGGAGGCTGCGATTATCTCTTTGTAACGGTGAAAGCTCTTCTTTGGAATCCGTCGCTGAGTCTCGTAGTCAACCCAAACTATTCCAAATCGCCTCGAATAGCCATAGGCCCACTCGAAGTTGTCGAGGAGGCTCCAGACGAAGTATCCCGCTACATCTACTCCCTTGTCGATAGCGTTAGAAAGGGCAGTAATGTGGGACTCCAAGTACTCCACTCGGTCGTCGTCTAAGACTTCTCCACTTGGGTTGACGTAATCGTGAGAGGCGCAACCATTCTCGGTGATCATGATAGGTAGCTCAGAATATTCATCGTGAATACGAACCAGCAACTCGGTTAGTGCACCAGCTTCTATCTCCCAATCCATTGCAGTTCGCTTGACTCCCATTCGGTGAACTCCGGCAGAGTCAAAGTCGGCATCGATAAGGTTTGGTTGACGCGAGGTATCGACATAAAGGCCATTTGCCCTCGCCTTGTCGATATTTTGACGGGAGGTCACGATAGAAGGAAAATAGAAGTTGACTCCCAGAAAGTCGATCTCTTGTCCGATTATGTCAAGGTCGTCGGAGGTAGCTTCTTCGATTGTGCCTCCGTAGTGGGAGACTAGGTCCGAGGGGTAGCTCTTTTTGAAGATGGGATCGAGGAAGATTCGGTTCAAATTTCCATCGACCATTCGTGCAACGTCGACGTCAGCTTGGTCTTGACTCGCCGGTCTGACAACCGAGAGGTTTAAGGTAATACCGATCTGAGCATCAGCTACGGTTCGCATCTTTTGTAGTGCCAAGCCATGGCCAAGTAGGAGATGGTGGGTGGCTGAGACCGCTGCATTGAGATCTCTCTCACCTGGCGCATGGACCCCCACCGCATATCCTAGCCAAGCCGAACACCAGGGTTCGTTTAGAGTTATCCAATGCGAAACCCTATCGCAAAGCGCCTCAGTAACGATTCCTGCGTAATCTGCGAAGCGGTACGAGGTATCACGTGCGGTCCACCCGCCTCTATCTTGGAGGCTCTGCGGTAGATCCCAGTGGTAGATGGTCGGAACCGGGGTAATGTTACGTTCAAGGAGTCCATCTACCAAGCGACTGTAAAAGTCGATCCCCTCTTGGTTTGGTTGCCCGGATCCATCTGGTTGGATTCTTGGCCAAGCTATTGAAAAGCGATAGGTCGATACCCCTAGTTCTGCTAAGAGGTCTAAGTCCTGAACGTAGCGATGGTAGTGATCGCATGCCATTTCACCGGTGTCACCGTTGGTTACTTTGCCTGGTGATTTAGAGAAGGTATCCCAAATCGATACGCCGCGACCTCCTTCTGTCACCGCCCCCTCAATCTGGTACGACGCCGTAGCTGTACCCCATAAAAAGTCCCGCCCGAAGTTACCAAGCTCGAGATCTGCCATATTGCCCCAATCCATCTCAGAGAAGTATTTACATATAACATATAGGATCGTGTAAGCGCTTTCAAGAAAATATTACGTTTTTCTTGCTATTTGATTGACATTATGTTAACTCTCTGCTACATTTACTGAAAGCGCTTACAAGCAAATGTTTTGTTTTTAAATAAATTCAAGCAAAACCGGTCTTAGTCAGAGGCGTCGCATTGGGGAATGCAAAGTTGTGGGAGGGGGTGCAGATGACTATCGAAGACAGTACTCAAGTTGCAGTAGAAAGATCAAACTCAATTAAAGCTTCGAAGAGTCACTCAAGTACTCAACTTACTACGTCCTCCTCGAATGCGACCATCTACGACGTTGCAAGTCGGGCTGGAGTGTCAATTGCCACGGTCTCTAGGGTGTTAAATGGCTATTCCCAGATGAAGCCCACCACTAGAGATTTAGTAGTTGCGGCTATGCGGGATCTACGCTTTGTCCCGAATAATTCGGCTCGTGGCCTCTCGTCGGGAACGAAGATGGTTCTAGGTATGGTATTTCTCCACGCCGAGGCGATAGACCCTGGACTAGAGGTGGAAGATGATACGCTCCTCTTTACCGATGCCGTTATCCGTGGCGCCGAAGAAGAGGCGAGTAAGAACGGCTACGCCCTGCTACTCGGTGGAGTCGGCAATGCCCGGCTGACAGAGACCCTCGACCGTATGTACTCAAACTGTGACGGGGTAATTCTGCTTGACCGCACCGTACCTGATCGCTCGGTTCCAACGATCGCTAAGAGGTTGCCGACAGTTCTCCTCGCTGGAAATGGAAAGTCTCGTTCCGCGGCGACGATTCGAGTCGATAATGAAGAGCCGATGAAGCAGTTGGCGAATCACCTTATCTCAGTTCATGGGTATCAAAACATTGCCTTCATGGCTGGTATAAGGACCTCTCCGGACTCGATTGCACGTGAAAATAGTTTCCGTGAAGAGGTAGCCCACCTCGGTGGCGCGGTTGAAGTTGATCGCCTTTGGGAGTCAAGTTATACCACCTCTGGTGCTATTGCGGCAGTTGAGGCGCGGTTGAAGATCGATCGAGCGATGCCCCAAGCTATTGTTTGTGCTAACGACCAGAGTGCAGTTGGAGTTATCTACGCCCTTGAGCATCATGGCTTTAAGGTACCTCAAGATGTAGCTGTCACAGGATTTGACGATATATCCCTATCGCGCAGGATAACACCTTCATTGACCACGGTTCGCCAACCCTTCCAAGAGCTTGGTAAAGCTGCTGTTGACGTCCTTATAAAGATTTGCCAAGGTGAGATTAGAGGTGGTGCCGGTTCGAGGGTGCTTCCGACAAAGGTTATCTATCGCAGTAGCTGTGGCTGTACCGACGTGACTGAGTCTCGCGTAGAAAAATTCATGAGAGGACGGGGTTGACAAAGTGAAGTTTCTTCTACGTCGCATTGGTTTTTATCTGATCGCCCTCTTTGTAGCGATAACGGTCAACTTTTTCATCCCCCGCCTAATGCCGGGAAACGTAGTCGACTCTTTGATGGCGAAGTATCCAACGCTAAAGCCCCAGGCCCAGCATGCCCTCGAGATCCTTTTGGGGGTTGGACATAATGGATCGTTGATAGGGCAGTACTTTACCTACCTTCATCAGCTTGCAACTGGAAACTTGGGGATAGATCCTCTACAATTTCCAACCCCTGTGATAAGCATCATAAAAGCTGCACTTCCTTGGACCTTGGTCTTGGTAGGGACGGCCACGGTTATCGCCTGGGTCTTGGGAACCTTGCTTGGGATATTTGCGGCGTGGCGCCGAGGTGGGTTTCTAGATCAGATCCTTCCCGGTTTGAGCTTCATACAAGCGACACCTTACTTCTTCTTGGCGCTGGTATTGGTGTGGGTGCTCTCTATCCACTTCCACCTATTCCCCTCGCAGCAGGGATTTTCAAACGGCCTTGCGATCGGATGGAATGGCCCCTTCATTGCAAGTGCCCTAGACCACGCCATCTTGCCCGCACTTACCATCGTCGTAACTTCGATGGCTGGTTGGATGCTTCAGATGCGCAACGTTATGATTACCACCATCGGCGAAGACTACGTACTAGCGGCCCAAGCCAAGGGACTTGCCAACCGCCGTGTCATCTTCTCCTATGCAGCTAGGAATGCAATCCTGCCATCGCTTTCAGGATTTGCCCTTGCCCTTGGTTTTGTGGTTTCGGGGACGCTTTTGATGGAGATCGTCTTCAACTACCCCGGAATCGGAACCCAGCTATACACCGCGGTGACTTCGAACGACTATCCCCTAACACAGGCGATATTTTTGGTCATTTCGGTCACTGTCCTGGTTGCAAATATCGTAGCTGACGTTATCTATGTGGTTTCAGACCCCAGAGCTAGAAGCAAAGGAGAGTAGAGGTCCAATGCGAGTAGTTGCACGGGCGACCCAACTGAAAAGGTCGTTCTCGTCTCAAAATACAAAGGTCAAAGTTGGGATAGTACTCACGCTTATCTTTGTTGCAGTCGCCATATTTGGTCCACTCCTAGCGCCCTATGATCCTTCGGCTCAAAGTGCTGCTCAGGGGGCATCGGTTGCTGCTCCATCGTTGAACCACCTCTTTGGTACCGACCAGTTAGGTCGTGACATATTCTCGCAAGTACTAGTAGGAACTAGGACAACTCTGCTCCTTGGAATCTTGACTGGGCTCATAGCTACCACTCTTTCGGTCCTAGTTGGAGTAACATCTGCCTACATCGGGGGACTAGGCGATGAGCTTTTATCCCTTCTGTCAAATATCTTCTTGGTCTTCCCAGCGCTACCATTTTTGATCGTGGTCTTGGGTGCCTTTCCCAAGTCAGGTGAGATCACCACCATCTTGCTCCTTGCGTTTCTGGGATGGCCATGGGGTGCCAGAGTTATTAGAGCCCAGACCCTTTCGCTTCGGAACCGCGACTTTATCACTGCAGCCCGGGAGAGCGGTGAATCAAATTTTCGTATCATCATCTTCGAACTTTTGCCAAATGAACTTTCGCTGATTGCGGCGAGCTTTGTCGGCACTGTGCTCTATGCGATTGGCGCCTCCGTTGGCCTTGACTTCCTTGGGGTTGGAAATACTACCATTTGGTCCCTCGGAACTATTCTTTACTGGGCTCAAAACGGAAATGCGCTTCAATTAGGAGCTTGGTGGTGGTTTGCGATTCCGGGTGTTATTATCGCCCTTATCGGTACCGGGTTGGTTCTCCTCAACTTCGGCCTCGATGAAATTGGAAATCCGCGCCTCCGCGACAGCAATTCCTCGATCAAGGTTGGTGGACGCAGGGTTCGTCCAAGCGACCCGACACCGGTAGAGATCGGTGTTAGCTCAGCGCAATTTGGTGTCCCTTCTTCTACCACGAAGAGGAGAGATCGTCGTCAGTTGGGTATCGCAGCGAGGGAAGTTTCAGTTGGTGCTGCGCTGCAATCTCCGAGCACTATCGATAGTAATGGCCGAGAGAACTCGATAGCAACCTTGGTCGACGCGAATGATACCTCCACTTCTCAAATTGAAGATAGTCAAAGGAGGGGTGCATAGATGGCCACTTCGATCGACTTGGTATCGCTAGAAAGACCACAGGAGATGACGGTGAACACACAGGACGAAAATCGTCGCCCCCTCCTCTCGATTCGTGATATGACTGTGGAGTATCGTGGTAGAGGAGGTTCTGCCAAGGCGGTAGATCGGGCATCGCTTGATATCTTTCCCCAAGAGGTTGTGGGTCTAGCCGGTGAGTCCGGCTCTGGCAAGTCAACTTTGGCATATGCAGCTTGCCGCCTCCTTCGGCCGCCGGCTGTGATTACTGCCGGTTCAACTATCTACGGCGGAGGGCAATTTTCAAAGTCGCCACGCGACATATTTAAAATGAACGACGATGAGCTAACTTCGCTGCGATGGAAGGAGATTGCGATCGTCTTTCAAAGTGCCATGAATTCTCTAAATCCAGTCATGAAGATCGGTGCACAACTACGAGATGCAATGGATGTTCATCTAAATCTTTCGAAGAGCCAGGCCGAGGCCAAAGTCGAAGAGGTTCTCGATATGGTTGGGATTCCTCGGGACCGAGCTCGTAGCTACCCACATCAGCTCTCTGGGGGAATGCGCCAGCGCGTCATAATCGCTATGGCACTTGTTGCTAATCCAAAGTTGATAATAATGGATGAGCCAACGACGGCCCTTGACGTCGTACTGCAGCGAGAGATACTCTCTCAGATAGTGGAGCTGAAAGAGCGTCTAGGCTTTGCAATCCTCTTTATAACTCACGATCTCTCCCTGATGATGGAGCTGACCGATCGCCTAGCGATAATGTATGCCGGACGGATCGTGGAGATTGGCGAGACACAGGCACTTCGAAGCAACCCACTTCACCCCTATACCCGCGGTCTACTAGCTTCGTTTCCGTCAATTCGTGGGGCCCGTCGTGAGCTGAGCGGCATCAAAGGGGCACCTCCATCACCGCTAGATGAGATCATTGGCTGCCCCTTTGCGCCGAGGTGTTCCTTTATCCGACCCAGCTGTTCAGAGGTTTCGATGAAGTTAGAGCAGTTAGATAGAGTCGATCCAACTCACTTATCGACCTGTCCATTCGAGGCTGGTCAAGGCGATTTTGTCGAGTTGGAGAAGATAAAAGGCGGTCCGGATGAGTAGCAGTGGCGAATTTCGGTTCAATGCAGATGCGAAGATGAAGGCGGCCCAATCGATGGAGGGTGTCAAAGTTAACTCCTCTTCCACTGGCGATCTGCTGGTAGCTCGAGACATCTACAAGTCTTATCGAACCTCTCGGCGCGCCGGCGCAGTAGTCGAAGCCCTTCGTGGCGTCTCACTTGAGCTATCGGTCGGTAAAGTCGTTGCCTTGGTGGGAGAGTCGGGCTCTGGCAAGTCGACGATTGCACGGATATTGGCTGGACAGGAGCTTCCAAGTAGCGGTGAGATCCTATTCGATGGCAAAGTCGCCAACTTTCGAGGCTCAAAGAACTATCGTGACTATAAGTCAAAGGTTCAGATGGTCTTTCAAGATCCTTTTGCATCGCTTAATCCAATCCACACCATTAGCTATCACCTATCTCGACCACTGGCGATTCATGATAGGGAAAAGGATAAGCAGCGAGCACTAGATGAGTTGTGCGAGATGGTGCGTTTGGTTCCCTCCGAACGCTTTCTTCAGAAGTATCCCCATGAACTATCGGGTGGCCAGCGCCAAAGAGCAGCGATTGCTCGTGCACTTGCGGCATCTCCTCGTGTACTACTCGCCGACGAGCCGGTTTCTATGCTCGACGTGTCGATCCGCCTTGAAGTGCTCAATCTTTTGGATCAGCTTCGTTCAAAGTTCTCACTTGCGATGCTCTACATCACTCACGACATAGCTTCGGCACGTTACTTTGCAGATGAGATCTTGGTTATGTACAAAGGGGTTATCGTTGAGCGGGGGAGAGCTGAGGAGGTAACGCAGACGCCGAAGCACCCCTATACCAAGTTATTGATCGACTCTTCGCCCGATCCAGATGATCTCGGTAGTAATCTTCGTTCTTCGGCTGGCAGCGGCTCAAGAGATGTAGCGTCTCAGGGTTCAACAGATCAGGGCTGCCGCTTTGCACCTCGGTGTCCATTGGCGATGGATCGTTGCCTATCGCAAGATCCTTCGCTGATCTCAATTTCCTCGTCCCGAAGGGTTGCCTGTTGGGCGATTACTGATGATGGCGGCGACGAGGCTTCAGTTTCAATGGAAGGAGGGGTTCGGGGGAAGTTTTAGGGGTTAGAACTCGCGCCAGTTGGTTTTGAAGATTCTGGCGCGAGCTCGTTGAGAGGCCCACCAAGTGGGTCATATGCAACTATCTGAAAGGTTAGTAGGAATCTAATGAAATTTAGACCTTCACGTTTATTTGTCGGTAGTGCGCTATCGACGTTGCTGCTAGCGGCGTGTGGTTCGGGTGCGAGCAGCACTTCTTCGACATCTGCCTCTAGCGGAAGTTCATCTGCCACCTCTAATTCAGGTGCAAATCAAGTGCTTACGATGGAGTCATCTCCAACTGGTCCGATTACGCAGAGCTTCAATCCGTTCTTGAATTCATCGGCCGCTTCGCTCCTCGGTGCGACTTCGATGATCTATGAACCGCTGATTCAATTCGACTTGGCCAATCCCACGATTCAATATCCTTGGCTAGCCACTTCTTATCAGTGGAATGCCAACGGTACTTCTATTACCTTTACCATTCGTAAGGGAGTAAAGTGGAGTAATGGTACGCCGCTAACGCCTGCTGATGTGGCCTTTACCTACCAGTTGGTTCAAAATAACGCTGATATCAACACGGGTGGCCTCAACATTACCGGGGTTTCTACCTCGGGTGATCAGGTAACAATTAGCTTTGCAACGCCTCAGTATACAAATCTGCAGTCGATCGCAAATGTCTATATAGTTCCGAAGGCGATCTGGTCGAGCGTTGGTGATCCAGGAAAGTATGTAGATGCCAATCCGGTAGGAACTGGTCCATACGTACTCAAGACCTTCACCCCAGAAGGTTTGACTCTGACCAAGAATACGAGCTACTGGCAGCCGGTGGCAGTTAATACTTTGAGCTTCCCGGTGTACTCGTCCAACACGACGGCGCTAGAGGCACTGCAAAATAACCAAGCGCAGTGGGCTGGTAACTTTATAACTGGCCTCAATAAGATCTACATTGCTCCAAGTCCATCTACGCACCACGCCTGGTTTGCACCCCTAAATACCAACTCGCTAATGCCTAACCTCAACCAATGGCCAACGAATCAGCTGGCGGTGAGGCAAGCCATTAGTGCGGCTATCGACAGAAACGCAATCAGTACACAAGGTGAGTCGGGGCTAGAACCACCCGTATTGAATGCGAGTGGATTGGTACTTCCGACCTTCAATGCCTACAACAATTCATCTTTGAGCCAATACAACATTGATCCAAATGGAAGTGCCCAAGCTGCAGATGCGATCCTTACCAAGGCTGGTTACACCATCGGGTCCGATGGCTACTACCAGTATCAGGGTAAGCCTGTTACCATTTCGATCGTGGATCCCGCTGCATACACCGACTACGCAGCGGACGATGAAATTGTTGCGCAGGATCTACAAAAGGCCCATATCAATGCGACCTTCAATGGTCTGTCGGTAAGTGCTTGGTCGAGTGACGTCGCTAGTGGCAACTTCCAGCTAACTATGCACTGGTCGGGTCAGGGTATTACACCATACCAGCTTTATGAAGGTTGGTTGGATTCGAAGCTTGCTACCTCTCAAGCCTCGGGAGACTATGAGCGATTGAATAACCCATCTATCCAGAGTGATCTTTCGACCTTAGCCGCAGCCTCCACCCCAGCTGCGCAAAAGGCGGCGTTGCTTCCGATCGAACAGTATGTTGCGACTCAATTGCCGGTAATCCCCACCGTATATGGCGCCGCATTTGACGAGTACAACTCTCAACACTTCACGGGATGGCCCACCCCGTCTAACCCATATGAGTCAGGGCAGCCCTCTGCTCCTACCAATGAAGTTGTGGTACTGCACTTGAAGCCGATCGGCTAAGGGTAGCTGAAGAAGCGACTTTAAAACTACCTGTGCACCCCCTATAGGTAAATTGCGTGGTCTGATCGAAAGATTGGACCACGCTTTTTTAATTGGTCGCTATTTCGGCTTGGTAAGATCTGTTTTCAACCCCATTGCCTCCGGTGCGGTTGCACCTAGTTTTGACATCTGAGCGCCTCATAGTGCGTCTTTGGGTTGAAGAAGTTAGTCTTTGACTAGCGTGAGAGTTTAATTTTTTGCGATACCCGCGTTTTAGACGTCTCCTAAATTGAGATTTATGGCTTTGGGCTTTTGTTTACGCTTTGTGTGGCTCAATTGGTAATGGGTTGCCTCTGGTGATCGCTTATTGTTGGGAAAAAGTAGCCTGTAATTTCTTTGCATTCCTTTTATTTGATCGGGAGCGAGATTCATAGGCGCTGTCCCCCAACTTGGCTGCAGTTAGAGCAATGAGTTTATTGATCTAGGCCCTGGCGAATCTAAACCGTGAGAGCCATTTTTGTCAAAGCTACCTTGCAAGAGATCACCGTTGAATTGTGTCGAAGATTTAGGTTACGAATGAAACTATAAATGTACTAATTGTTAAGGGGATTACTAGATTTTGCCGTTATCTTTATTGAAATGCTATTTGCATTTAATTGATTTGATTTTCATGATAAACGTTTCGAAATTTGATCGAAATAGCTTCTTCGGACGTAGTGGAAGGTGAGCGAAGTCGATAGCGCTCGTAGCGCGAATGTTTTGTGGTTACGACCGATCTACTTTACAATTGAATAGAAGAGCGAATGGAAGTTGTTTTCAATATGAATGGTGCAAAAACTGATTTAACTCCAGAGTTAGTGGCTTTCATACCTACAGCTTTCACGGCGCAAACCCATTGTTGCATCGGTTCTATTGAATTCTGGATCTTTTGACTGTGGTGGTTCAACACGTCCATGTAGCGTCCTACAGCTATTTCACGATCGTAAGTTATATTTCTTCCTTTGAGGGCGAAAACTTCATCTCATCGGGGCGCGGTGCCATTACATTGATGGCGATCGTAGTCGCGGTAGCCCTCGCACTTCTCCTTCGTAGACAGCGATTTCACGCAAGCGCTGCAAGGCAGATCGCAAATGTCAGCACCTATCTTGCGCGGTTTAATCAGATCTCTAACGATGTTCCAAACAAATCCGAGCTTCTCACTAGGGCCTGCGATCTTGCCATCACCGAAGGGGGGTTTTCATTTGCAGCGGCGTTAGAGGTGGCTGGAGGTAACCATCCTATCGATGATCTCTCTACCATTTACAGGAGTGCCGAAGGTAGTGATGAGTTTTTAAAGTCGATCGAATCCATTGTTCTGCAAGCCTTGGATTCGAATGAAACTTTATTTCTAAGGGTTGATATCGATCCAGCTAAGAATTTTTTTGGACGCATCCGTAAGTTGTTTGATCGACGCACTACCGTGGTGCTCCCTCTGAACCTCTACTTTAGAAGTCCAAGCGCAATAGTTTTAGTGACAAGAAGCAGGGGCCAGCTCTTTCCGGGTAATCAATTGATAAGAGAGCTCACAGTAGAGCTTGGAAATGATTTGATGCGCGCTTCGCATCGCATTGACCTAATAAAGCGTGACCTCGAGATAAGCGCACTAAACGAGTCCTTGCTTGGGAGCCTAGGGGTTGGAATCAATGTGGTTAGGTATCCCGAGAGGGTTATCGAGATCGCCAATGAAAGAATATTAGAGATTGCTGGAGCAAAGGATCTCGGGGAGTTCAAGGCTACCCCAGCACAAGAACTCTACTCCTCTGAAGAGGAGTATCAAAGGGTTGGTGAATTCGCCAAGGTTGTACTTGAAAATGGATACGGAAGTATGGACGCGGTCGGCTATCGAACATTCTCGGGCGAACCAGTCTTTCTAGATATGTCCGGCAGAGTCCTGGACCTTGGTGACGGAGTCGTGAGAATCGTTTGGACCCAGATCGACGTGACCGATCGGGTCGAGGCGGATCGTCAGCGCAATGAATTGAGCCACCTAAGAGATGTGCTTCTCAACAACACCGTCGCCGGTATTGATCTGGTTGAATATCCAGAACGCAAGATCATCGAATCCAACCTCGCCTTTGCAGCGATGTTTGGATACGACTCGGTTGAAGAGGTTATTGGCCTTCATACATCGACCCTCTATACCATCAAAGCTGAAAACGATAGGATGCTGGCCCTCGTTAATGAGATCTTTGCCAACGGAGAGGGCGGAATAAGAGATCTCCAAGCAGTCAAGAAGGATGGATCAACTATCTTTCTTGATATCCACGGTCGCCTTCTCGCCGATGGCGGTTCTGCTAACCAGGTCATTGTTTGGACATCGGTCGATGTGACTGAACGCCATCAACTCAACGACGAGCTGCGTCGCCATGCAAACTTTGACTCATTAACCAACTTGCCAAATCGTCGCGCCTTGCATCAGTACTTAGTCGACGGGCTGGCGAGGGCCCGGGCTGAAGGAAATTACCTTGCAGTTTGCGTCATCGACCTCGACGACTTCAAGCCAGTAAACGATGCATATGGCCATCCAGCGGGCGATGAGTTGTTGAAGGAGTTCTCCAATCGCCTAAGGTTAGCCCTTCGTACGGGTGACTTCGCCTCAAGGTTAGGTGGTGATGAGTTCATCGTGATCTTAGAGGGGTTGGATGTAGTAACGATAGAGACGCAGCTCGAAAGTGTGCTCTCGCGCCTACATAATACCGTCGAGACTTCATTTCAAGTCGAGGGACATTTTCTTGTAACCGTTGGGATGTCGATGGGAATCTCCTTTTCTAATGGCGGCATCGATGAGCCGGATACCTTAGTTCGGATGGCCGATTCTGCGATGTATGCGATAAAGAAGCGCAAGGGAGATCGCAAGCAGTGGTGGATGATAGCCGATTCAAAGTTGGATAGCCAAGATCTTTCGTGGTCGATCGATCTCTTTGGCTCGGAGGTCAACACTCTGTTGGATGGATTTAAAAGCCATATCTTGATAGACATCGACGGGTTCGTCTCGCAAACCTACGTCCGCTTGATTCATCAAGGTGCTATCTCCAAGAATTTTATTGACCTACCACCTTCGGACCTTGATAAGGTCAAAGATCTACAGGTGCGATCCCTTATCTGCCTGTTAGATGGCGCCATAGATTTAGAACATCTCAAAGAGATTTCGGCTCAACTTGGCACCGACCACGCCTACATCGGTACTTCTAGTAGTGCATTGGTCGAGATTGCCAACCTTTATCGAGATTTCATCGATGCATCACTCGATACGATGGCGATTCGACCGATCGACCGCTTGCTTGTGCAATCAGCTATCGAAGAGCGATTGAAGCTCTATCTCCAAATTCAATTGGAGGCGATGGATCGATCCATCGACAGCTATTTGGCGCTATTAGCTGATCCCTTTCCGACGAATTGTGCGACTTGGCATGAGGCGATGGAGGAAGCGATTGATTCGATTGCCTCTCTGCCAGGAATCTTAGGTGGTCAACTTTGGAGGCAGAATTTAGAAGGGGTATTTTCCCCCGAGATCAATAAGGGCGAAATACGAGATTCGATCGATCAGATAGTCTTATCGTCTACGGCGCCACGCCTTGACACACGGGCAGATACCGGTAGTGGTATGGTCACGATTGCTACCTTGACTGGGGAGATCGCCTTTTCTAATTCATTTGCAACTGACCCCCGAACTGCTCCGTGGCAGAAGCTTTTGGTTCCAAGGGGCGTTAGCTCAATCGTTGCGATTCCACTGATTAGCCATGGTTCACGTAGCGGCGTTTTAGTGCTCCATGGTGCTTTCCCGAATCAATTTTCGAGTAAGTGGATTTCATCTTTCCTAACTGAACTTAGACAACGTCTGGTGCAGATAATTCGTAGTTACGACAGCGCTCTGGTCTCTACGGTCGAAGGAAATGGAATTGAATATAGGAAGTTACTGTACTCCGGATCTTTAAAAATGTATGGCCAGCCGATCGTTGAAGTGGCAAGTGGCAAAGTTGTCAAGGTCGAGTTGCTAGCACGAATGATTCTTTCTGATGGTTCGATAGCGCCCCCGAGTGCCTTTATGCCAAGCCTAAATCAAGCAGATTTAGATACATTGTTCCTACAGGGGTTGGATCGAGCCTTACAGCAGATGCAGGAGTGGGATCGCCAAGGACTTTCATTGAGTGTATCGCTAAATATCGCTGCTTCAACGGTTCTAAATTCTCAAAGTAATCAGTGGATTCGGCAACGCTTAGAGAGCTTTGGGATCGAACCATTTCGTCTCACCCTAGAGCTGGTTGAAGATCAAGATATCTCTGGCGAGACACACGCAGATGCAGTTAGGTCTCTTTCGAAGATAGGAGTTCGTTTAGCAATAGATGACCTAGGGTCAGGCTACTCCAGCCTGAAGAGGTTGGCGAGTTTGCCGTTCGACGTTATAAAGATCGATCAATCTATCGTGCGCTCATTGAGATACGATCCGATCTCGAACCTTTCTCTGATAAGGACCATGATTCAAATAGGCGCAGACTTTGATCGTTACGTGATTGTGGAGGGCGTTGAAGACGCAGCAGAGATAGAAGCGGTACGAAGACTTGGGGCACTCTACGTGCAGGGTTATGGGGTAGCGCGACCGATGCCACTTGAGGATATCTACAGTTGGACGACCTCTGATCCATGGAGCCCTGGCGATGGGAGAAGAATCGGCTCATTTCTTGGGGCGTTGGCCTACCACATGTCATATCTCCAATTCGATAGCGCTGGTGGCGATTTGGAGGTTGGCGACTGCCCGGTTACTCAATTTCTCAAAGAGAGCGGCTTTGGCGATTCGGAGCCGATGATGTGGCATGGTTTGATTCACGGTGGTGGCGATGATTTAAATGAAACTAAGAGGGCCAATCGAAGTTTTTTGGATTGGCTTGCAGCCGTTGCTCGCGATGTTGACTAAAAAGCCCGAATAGCACTACCCTTAAACTTAGTCATGAGGCGGTCGCGTTATGCGATTGTCGATGGCTAGAGAAAGTTGCTCAATACCTGTCGTCCCTTCAACTTGGGCTGGCAAAAAAACGAAGTCCAAGAGATATAAAGCTTTAGAGCTAGAAAATGCATTTCACAGACTTGATAGGATCGCGGATCTTCGAGATTGCTTGGTAGTAGCGATAGCTCTGAGTAGATCTCCTTCGAGCTTTTAACCTTCGAAGTAAGACTTGCTATTTCTCCTCGATGGTCGGGTGTGGTTCAGAGTCAAAAATGCAGCTGGCGACGGTGGCTGTTGGCTGGAGAGGCCCTCGAGATTACTCTATTTTCCCCTTACCAAATCTTCCTCGACTCTCGGTCTATCTGTAGCTAGAACTGCTCCAACGACTCCTATGCATACGAGAACCCCTCCGATCAGCGATCCTCTGCTAATTTTCTCACCTAGGATCAGCGAGCCTAGGATAACTCCGGCGAGAGGCTGAAATAGTAGCATTACCGCGCCCCTTGATGCATCGACGTGTTTGAAGCCGGAGACCCATAGAAAAAAGGCGATAACCATTCCGACGATCGAAATATATCCAACCTCTCCCCAACCGATAAGTGTCGTTGGTAGAGGCGATTTTGAATGAATCGCCGCCACAATGGCTAGTGGGGAACTAGTTACTGCACCAACCGCACAGGCCACCGCTACGACAGTGATTGCGCTGTAGCGATCGAGGAGTCGCCTACTCCAAATGGTATAGATCGACCATGCAACCATCGCCACTAATAGTAGAATAACCCCCTTGGACGATTGCTTACCTCCGGTTGGACTTCCTAGAACGATAGCCACGCCTAAAAAAGCTATAGCTATTGCCGCCCACCTCAGTGGAGGAACCTTTTCCTTGAAGATCAGCGCGCCGAGAATCGCTATCAGGATCGGTGACGAAGCGGTTATCAATGAACCGAGGCCAGCTCCGGCGTCATAGGTCCCTTGGAATTGAAAGCCAATTGAAACAGTAAATCCGATGAGGCCCACGCCAAAGAACGAAAGATAATCGGCGCGTTCTACCTTGAGAAGGTTCTTTCTTTTGGCTATTGCGATGAGTACGATCGCAGATATCACCTCGCGCATCTCTAGGGCCATGAAGGGTGGTATCTGTCGCATTAGAGCGTCGCTAGCTACGTACATCCCGCCCCAGATGATTGAAGCTATGGCAAGTGACAAAAATCCACGTTGTGATGGCGAAGTAAACACGGAGACGATTCTAGATCGAGCAATTGATCGAGGTGTAAATTTAAAATTTCCAGACTAAGAAGCCTTGACTTAGGTGGTCACTTTGGTACCCAGAGTAGAAGGAAGCTTCTCATCGATGAATGTAGATCTTTAAATCCTCCTTTGCATTACTCGCATTTACGCTTTTGGTGGGGGAGATTGAGTGGTGATTGTGTAAATTTTGAGCGTTATTAATCGCGTCCGCTTCATATTCTTTTGCGGGTTCTATCGACGCCGATTAATCTCTAACGGTTATCAACTGCGACTTCTTTACTGTGGCATTTAATGAAGCCGAATTAGTCGAATCCCGATGATCACCAACGCGAGGCACTGCATCAACGTTGCTTCATAGAGAATTCGATTTAAAAACTTGTTCTCCAGCTTTGTTGAAATGAGACTTCGGATCTATCTCGGTGGTCTTTTCTTAGCGGGCATCCCACTTGAAGTATCGCACTCCGATGAAGCCAAAGACCACGATGTAGCCGAAGCAGGCAAGGAGTGCAAGTGAGGTATGTTCATCCCATTGCGTCTGGGAAAGGGCAGCCTGAAAGATCGCCATGATTGTTCCAACCGGGGTCCATTTGGCAAAGGATTGGAAGGTCTCTCCCAGAACCCCGCTTACTCCTAGTAGTCCGGTCAGAAGAGGCGTTGCAAACAGAAAGCTGCCAACTGCGCTGACTGTTGTTGCCGACTTCAAGAGGCCTACCAAACTCTGTGCTATCGCTAGAAATACGAACGCTTCGAGAAGGGCGATCAACATCGTCTTTGGATAGTCGGCGAAGGTTATATTTATGTGTAGAAGTTGGCTGCTAACTATCAGGACTATCTCGGTCAGCACCTCACTTACTACAACCTGCTTTAGGATGCAACTTGCCATAATGGTCCAGGTCGGGGCTGGTGTTACTCTTAGGCGTTGAAAGACCCCTCGCTCACGATCGCGTGCGACCATCAACGTATATGAGATCAGTGAGAGCGATAGCAGTCCGAGAGTGACCGATAGGGTCAAAAGAAAGGGTGATCCCCCAAGCTTTGCCTGCGCCTTTGAGCTCCGAGAGATCACAAGTACGTAGACCGGTGACATTATTGCTGCGATTAGAGCTCTGCTGCTCTTTGTCAATACTAGAAAGTCAGCCACAAATAGGGACTTGATTGCCTTAATTGGGCTCGGAGCACTTCTTGGCTGGATCCTTCCTTGGTATGTGTCAGCCACGTATCTCTCCTCCAGTAAGGCCGATAAAGACGTCTTCGAGTGTTACCTTTCCCCGTGAAACCTTGAGAACCCGGGGATCCGATGCGTGCTTAGTGATCAGATTTTGGGGAGTATCTACAGTAATGATCTTTCCGTGATCTATGATTGCGACCCGATCGCAGACTGACTGAGCCTCTTCCATTGAGTGAGTGGTAAGCAGTATTGATCCTCCGCCACGGCGATTCGACTCGATCTCACTCCAAAGGCCACGGCGAGATTGCGGGTCTAGGCCGGAGGTGGGCTCATCAAGTAGTAGCAGGAGGGGTCGAGCGATATTGGCGATCAGTAGTGAAAGGCGCTGCTGTTGACCACCGGATAGCTGCTTAAAGCGCTTCCTTGACTCTTCGGATAGACCGGAGCGCTCTAGAGCAAGTGCAATATTTTTTGGGGAGAGGTCGAGGTTGTAAAGGCCCCCGTAGAGCTTAACTAACTGAGAGATGGACAGTTCCGCTTGAAAACTGGTTGACTGTAGAGCTACGCCTAGGATCGAATTTATCCTGGATCGATTTCCCTCGCCTTCGATCCCTGCCACGGAAATTCTTCCGCTTGTTGGTCTCTATAACCCCTCGATAGCACTAAGTACCGTCGTTTTTCCAGCTCCATTTGGCCCAAGCAGGCCGAATATCTCTCCTTCGGCAACGTCAAATGAGAGATCGTCAACCGCCCTGTTAGCGCCAAAGTCGACCACTAAACCTGAGATCGATAGGATCATGGCTTGAGGATCTGAATCTTGGTGATCAGCCATCTAGTCTCCAGCGCTCATATGCAAATGCATCTAAGCACATTATCGGCATCTTTTGAGGGGCGTGATAAGGTACTTTGTAATCAATTGAGTCCAAGTCTACGCGGTTTTGAAGCGCAATTTCGAGTTAACCCAGCCAAGGTAATTCGGATCTTGCTAAATGCCGTAGGCCGCTAGTGGCTTTGGGGGATTAATCTCATTATGGCTTGCGCAGAAGGAGGGAGATTCCTTGACCCACCCCGATGCACATTGTTGCTACCCCCAGGGTGGAGTTGGTGATCGCCATCTCGTGGCTGAGGGATAGCGCTAGGCGCGCGCCACTCATCCCCAGGGGATGGCCAAGAGCGATGGCTCCACCATTTCGATTGACGATCTCAGAGTGAGGGTCTACCCCCAATCCCTTGAGCGAGGCGATCACCTGGGAGGCAAAGGCCTCGTTTATCTCGATTAGATCGATCTGCGAGATAGAAAGTCCTTGACGCTCAAGGAGTCGCTGGGTAGCAAAGAGGGGGCCGATTCCCATGGTACGGGGTGGAACGCCAACGGTAACACAGCTCACTACCTCGGCCAGCGGGGTAAGGCCATATCTTTCTACCGCCTCCTCCGAGGCTAGTAGTATTGCTACAGCGCCATCGTTTATCCCAGACGAGTTACCAGCAGTAACGCTTCCCCCTTGCTTGAAGGCTGGCTTCAATGAGGCGAGCTTCTCGAGCGTCGTCGACCTGGGGTGTTCGTCGACCTCAACCGGGTTACCTGACCTATCCAAGACTTCGACTCCAATTTCAAGGTTGAAGCGACCATTAGATATCGCCTTTGCCGCCTTTTCTTGGGATGACAAGGCAAATAGGTCCTGTTCTTGGCGGCTCACCGAATAGTCATTTGCTACGTTTTCGGCGGTCTCCCCCATTGTTTCACAGCCATATGTCGCCTCCAGAGCTTTATTGATAAATCGCCAGCCGAGAGTTGTATCATAGAGGCGTTGATCGCGAGCCAAAGGGGAGTCGGCTTTACCCATGACATAAGGAGCCCTGCTCATCGATTCAACACCACCCACGATAACTAGGTCATTATCCCTAGCTTTTATTGAGCGCATTCCATAGGCGATGGCATCTGCCCCAGAACCGCAGAGGCGGTTGACTGTTACCGCTGGTATCTTTTGGTCAAGGCCAGATAGAAGTAGTGCCATGCGCGCCACATTTCGGTTATCCTCGCCAGATTGATTAGCCGCTCCAAGGACCACCTCTTCGTAGGCGTCACTTGGAATTTCGCTGTGGCGATGTGCAAGTGCAGATATTGCAGAGGCGGCTAGATCGTCTGGTCGAATGTGGGCCAGCGCTCCATTGAAACGGCCGATTGGGGTCCGCACCCCATCAACTATGTAGGCCTTCATCGAATGCTCCTTTGCATCTTTGTCTAAAAACTCTTTTCAACAATCGAGTTAACGTCTAGTTCGGAAAGTTTCCCACCAAGAAGAAACCTAGGTGATTGCTCACATTAGCTAGCAGCTAATCGTCTAAGGTGAATCGATGGGCTGAAGTAGCTATCGCCGTAGAAGTGCGATAGGCGCAACATCAGATCGAGTATCTTGGAAGCGCCGATCTTGGAGGCGAATTCAAAGGGTCCCAGCGGGTAGTTGACACCTAAGCGCATCGCAATATCGATATCGGCGGCGCTCGCAATCTTTGCCCCTTCGATCTCACATGCGATATTGACTATCGGCGATATCGCTCTTGCAACTACCAACCCTGGCACGTCGTCTACTTCGATAAGTTCGATTCCGCAGCTCTTTAGGAGAGATCGAACCTGTTCAACCTGCTGATCTGTGACTTGCTTGGATCTGGCAAATGCTATTGCGGAAGTCTTATCGACATCGACGTAGAAGTCGAGGACGATGGCTCCTTTGCCCCCGTGAACGATCTCTAATTCATTAGCGCATCGTCCATCGGTGATTGTTATGGTCGTTCCATCGAGCAGGTGGCTATCTGGCCCGTGGTTGAATGCCAAGGTGAGATTTGAGTTTTTGAGGAGAGGAGCAAGCTCCTCTCCGATAACGCCATTGAAGGTAAAGCCATGGCCTCGATCTTCGTCGCTTGGTTCTATGTTGGAGGAGTCCGCCGGGATAGATGAGGCGGTTGCAACCTCCCTCTTTGCCCCGCCACCGTCGTCGTAGCTATAGATGCCTCTGCCGCTTTTTCTTCCTAAGTGGCCCGCAGCTACCAGCTCACGCTGGCGAATCGAAGGCCGATATCTGGCGTCGAAGTAGAGTTGCTCGAAGACGCTGTTGGTGACGGCTAGGTTTACGTCGTGGCCGATTAGGTCCATTAATTCGAAGGGCCCCATTCGAAATCCTCCGCATTGAACCATCAATCGATCGATCTCGCTGGGCGTCAATGAAGATTCATCGAGGAGTCGCCAGCCGCCAGAGTAAAAGGGTCGGGCGACTCGATTGACGATGAATCCTGGAGAGACTTGGGCTTGAACCGCGGTCTTGCCGATCTTTTTGGCAAATTCAAAGGTAGCCTCAATCGTCTCCTTCGAGGTAGTTTGAGTTGGAACTATCTCTACGAGCTTCATGTGGGTCGCTGGGTTGAAAAAGTGGAGGCCGATAGTTCTCGTTGGATCGGATAGGGCGTTGAATATCGCATTTGGCGATAGCGACGAGGTATTTGTGGCCAAGATTGCGCCAGATGCGAGGTGCTTCTCTAATTTGGCAAACAGGGACTGCTTTAGCGCTAGATCTTCAGCTACTGCCTCGATGATTAGGTTGCAGTCAGCCATATCTTCGATAGCGTCCACCACTAAAAGGTGAACCTGTTCGATCGATAACCCCGGAGCCTTACCTGCCTCGATTCGCTTTGCTACCTGCCCTAGAGTTAGCTCTTGTTGAGCCTTGGCAAATGGGAGATTTACATCGTAGAGGACAACTTCAAAGCCGCCATAGATCACCGCCTCGGCGATCGACCTTCCCATGACCCCAGCCCCTACGATACCTACTCTTTGAATCAATGTGGCTCTCTCTCCTTTGGTGTCGTGACTTTCTCTAGTTGCATTGACCAGGTCAGCTGTAGTCTCAGTCAATGCCCTCTTCCTCATGGTGTTTCTACAAGTCGGCGCACTATTTTGGCGTCATTGATGGTTGCGAAGATACTCTCTATAGAAGCTTGATGGCGCAAAGTCGATGGCTATTACCCACGTTTGAAACTCTATCGCAGATTTAGGATGCGATTTTAAAGATTTCTTGGGTGTCGCATAGACGAAGCCCTGGAGGCCTATCTCTTTACGCAATGGCTCGAGCTTTACGGTTGATAATCTCGATACCTACTCTTTTAATCGAATCTGCTATGTTGACCCACTTCAAGGAGTGACAATTGGGCCGAGACGATATGTTGCTTCAGCGTTTTCAGAGAGTACCAACCGCCGCACCGCCTCGTCTTGGATGAGACCATATACCGCTCGTGCGTTCTTTGCGATACCTGGTACTCCTGGCCAATCGGTTCCAAAGATCATCTTTCGTGCCAACCTATTGAAGTTATGGTTCTTGTAGTACTCCTTCAATCGACTTGGCGGAAGGCCTGATAATTCAATGAAGACGTTTTCTTTGATAAGTGCCATAAAGGCTGCGGCATCGTACCACCAGCCGCGGCCTCCGTGGGCCAGGACGATCTTTAGCCTAGGAAAGTCTCTTGTGACGTCGTCTAATAGGATCGGGTCGGCAAAGGAGTGGGTGCTGCCAGGAAAGGTAGATGTGCCACAGTGGACCACTAGCGGTATCTCCTCTTCGACACACCTTTGGTAGGCGGGATAGAGGCTACGGTCATTTGGTGCGACCCCAGCGTGAACTGGATGAAGTTTCAATGCGGTTATTCCAAAGGATAGCTGCCTGTCAAACTCCTCATCGATGGGGTAGTGCAGGTGAGGATTTACGTTACCTATGATCCCAATCCGCCCTTGGTTCGCCTCACGGATCGGCAGGAGGTCTTCGATGGGTTGAATGCCTGTTGCCTTAGGTGAGTACTCGCATAGAAGAAGTGCGCCGTCGACGCCCTCTTGCGCCAAGTACTCGTCGAAGGCGAGAGGTTTTATGGTGCCTTGACTGTCATAGACGCGATTCGCGACCTCTTTATCTCCAAATTCATCGGCCCAACTCCTCCAAGCTTGCTTTAGGGTTGGGATCTTTGCGGCGTGAAGATGTGTGTCAATGAGGCGGTAACCGTCTAACACTTATAGACCTTTCACTAACTGGGTGTCGACACCGATGGCTCCAACCATTTGTGATCCTCCAGGGTTGCCAATTGGTCCATCTCTCCCAGGGAGAACTAATTCGAAGAAGTCTTTGTTGTCTTGAACGTGAGCCTCTTCACCCTCTGGAACTTTTCGGTCTTGCCAGATAGCGTTCGTAGGGCAGGCCGGTTCGCATGCGCCACAATCTATACACTCGAATGGATTGATGTAAAGCTTCTTCTCCCCTTCGTAGATACAGTCGACCGGACATTCGTCAACGCACGACTTATCCATCGTTCCAATGCATTGGCTGGTAATTACATATGGCATATACGTTCCAATCTATATTTTTCTTTTGACCTTCGCTCCCTGCTCCAAAGTGACGCCAAATCTTTGGTGAAGCGTCCGTTGGTTGTGCTAGGTGGTACTTTCTAATACTTGATCTACCGGGTGGGACCCCACCAAATCGAAATCCTCGAAGGGTCAAGGCAAAGTTGAAGAATATCTAAGCGGCATCTTCTTCCGAGGGATTTTTATCGATCGTTAAGCGCTCCCCCAGTGGTGTCTTGGTTCTTTTGGACTACTTTATGATTTGATCTTTTGGCAATGGGGCGACGCTAGATCGCTGGTTATTTGTTGTCCGATGAGTGACCAGGGGCAAGATGCTCCTTGGGATCGATCTTGACTACCGCATTATTTACCGCAGTTGCAACCTCGCCAAAACCTACCGCGATCAATTTGACCTTACCTTCGTAGGTCGCGATGTCTCCGGCTGCGTATAGCCCATCCACATTCGTCTCCATCTTGGTATTTACCTCGATGTGGCGGTTATCTGCGACATTTACGCCAAGGGCCTTAATCGATGCAACGTTGGCGTTGAAGCCAAGGGCGGCAACGATGCGGTCGCAGCTTCGATAGAAGACCTCATCGCTCTTTGTGATTTCGATCTTTTCGATTCGATCTGTACCAATAAGCGCAGTGACCTCGGCCTCTGTTATCACCTCTACGTCTGAGGCTAGTAGCTCCTTGACGCTTGCCTCATGACCCCTAAATTCGCTTCGTCGATGCACTAGCGTGACACTTTTTGCGACCTCGGTTAGCATTAGGGCATAATCTATGGCGCTATCTCCTCCACCTACGACAACGACTTCAAGGTCATTTAGTTCGGTTGGATCTGGTATGAAGTAAAGGAGGCCTTCACCGCTATAGTTGCGTGCCGCGGGGAGTGGTTTTGGCGAAAATGTTCCAACGCCTCCGCATATCAGTACCGCGCGTGCTTGGATCCTTCTTCCAGATCCAGTGGTGAGGGTGTGAATCTTGGAATCCTGGTCAAGATCGCGATCGACCACCGACTCCCCTAGAAAGAAGGTGGGTTTGTAGCGCAGGGCCTGTTGGTAGAGGCCGTCGACTAACTCCCTACCAAGTATCTGGGGAAAGCCAGCTACATCATAGATCTTCTTCTCGGGATAGAGGGCAGAAATTTGACCACCTACCACGCTGAGCGAGTCGATAATAGCCACCCTTCGACCTCTAAAGCCGGCGTAGTAGGCGCCGTAGAGGCCAACTGGACCTGCTCCAATGATAACTATGTCGAAGGCTTGGTCATTTGACTCATCGTATACCTCTGCGACTTGGTCGTTCGCAGTCGCGTCACTTATTACAGCTGTCACTTTGATGGACTCTCCCGTGTGATATCGATCTCTACAAATTCGAGGTTTTTAGGCAAGTTCTTGATGTAGGCGGTCAGATAAGTAGGTCTTTCGCCTGCTCTCGGAGCTCTACGCGACGTACTTTACCGGTAGCAGTAGTTGGAAAAGAGGCGACGAAGACGATCTTTCTTGGTCGCTCAAAGGATGGAAGTCCCTCGCGACAGTGGGCAATCAGTTCCTCTTCAGTAACTGATTCACCTTCATTTAGGATGACGAAGGCCACCGGCTTTTCTAGTTGATCTTCGTCGATGGCACTTACCACCACCGCTTGGGCTACTGCTCTGTGTTTTACTAACTCTTCTTCTACCTCTGTGGGTGAGACCCATATACCAGAGGCTTTGAGCATGTCAGAGGTGCGACCTAAACAGCGGTAGTACCCTTCACTGTCTTTGATGTAGGTATCACCAGTTCGAAGCCACTCCCCTTGAAATACTTCGCGCGACGCCTCGTATCGGCTGTAGTATCCAATCGCTGTTGAGTCGCCTTTGACAAATAGTGTTCCGGCCTCATCGATAGCGGCTTCACTTCCGTCGTCTTTGAGAATCTTTAGCTGATATCCAGGGACTGCGACGCCGGTTGTTCCAGGTCTTACCTCATTTTCCCGGTTGGAGAGAAAGATGTGGAGCATCTCGGTCATACCTATCCCGTCGAGGATGTCAAAGCCGAAGCGTGTTGTAAATTTTTTGTATAGCGATGGCGGAAGAGGTTCGCCAGCCGATGCACTCAAACGTACACTCGCCATCTTTTTGGCGTCTACATCGCTGTGGATCATATTGGCAAAGAAGGTTGGTCCTCCAAAAAAGAGGGTGGCACCATGACGTTCGACTTGATCGGCGATCAGATCTGGTTTGGATGGATTTGCGACCAGGATGGTTGTAGCGCCTACAAAGAGCGGAAATAGGATTGAATTTCCTAGACCGTAGGCGAAGAATGCCTTGGCTGCCGAGAGGGTTCGGTCGTCCTCTCGAATCCCAAGGACGTTGACGCCGTAGTTTTTAGCTGCTACCTCTATTGAACCATGACGGTGCATTGCACCTTTGGGCCTTCCAGTTGTACCCGAGGTGTAAAGCCAAAAGCAAGGTGAATCTACTCCGGTATATCGGAGCTTTCGATCAAAGAAGGCGCAATCCTCGACCTTGCTTAGATCGCCGAATCGATACCTGCTGTCGACCTCTTCACCGCCGCTGCAGTAGATTATTTCGAGTTCGGGAAGTAAGGTGGTGGCTAGCGCGGCTTGGATCATTGAACGATACTGAGGCGATATAGCTAGTGCCCTAGCTCGTGAATCGAGTACTAACTCGATTATCTGATCTCCGTGGAGCATGGTTGAGATAGGTACCGGAATAGCACCTACCCTCATCGCTGCTAGGTAGGTGACGGCAAAGTCTATAGAGTCTGCCATCACCATCATTAGCCGCTGCTCGGGACGGAGACCGTCGTCGACCAAACGTTGCGCCAAGGAGTCGACCCGCTTCAAAAGAGCGAGGTAGGTAAGAGACCCTTCGTCGGTTATGATCGCGGTCTTTTCGCCGAATCCTGCTTCTATCTGACGATCTACGAGTATCGCACTCGCATTGTAGTACTTTTGCATATTTCCCCCAAAAAAATTGCGAAAGCTTAAGCTAAGTGGACGTATTCGTAGTCAAATGGCTGGCTGTTGATCCCCTTTATCGGTGGTGCGATCCATGAAGCGATCTTGCCAGTCTCATAGACGGGGCGCATCAAAGAGCGCACAAAGGCTTTGTCGCCATCGCTAGGGAGATAGTTTTCCTTGGCAGCCTCGAAGGCTTCGGCAGAGATAATCTGACCATTTGGCGTGGTCTCGATAGCCGAAAAGATTCCGACCTTGCGGTTGAACGAAGTAGCGGGGAGGCTAAGTCTAAAGTCAACCCCGAACTCCTCTAAGACCCTGTTCCATCGGGTGACACCATTTTGACAGTCGGCAATGTACTCATTGCGCAGGGTGTGGTTGAGGGCTGTCAAAGCCGAAACTTCCCTTGAGGTGATCTGTCCACCCTCTGTCAAGTGCTCGATCTCGACCACACTCGATCCAAGGAGGTGGTCATCGCCTTGTGCCTCCTCAGCCCAGCGCCCTTTGAGGCCGGTGGTGAAGTAGTTGGCTGCGTTGGTTGAGATCTCACTTCCAAAGAGGTCAAGGGATACGCTGTAGTGGAAGTTGAGGTACTTTTGAATGATGGCAAGCGGAATTGCGCCGTATTGTGCGATATCGAAGGTGTCGTGCTCTGCCATAACCTCGCAGCTCCTGCGAACAACACGATCGATTCCGGTGGTACCTACGAACATGTGGTGAGACTCTTCTTTGAGCATGAACTCACAGGTGCGAGAGAGTGGATCGAAGGCACTCTCCTTCAAAGTTCCTAACTGATACTTTCCATCACGATCGGTGAAGTAGGTGAACATGAAGAAGCTAAGCCAATCGGGGGTCTCTTCGTTGAATGCGCCGAGGATTCGAGGCGAGTCAGAGGAGCCGGAGTTGCGCAGCAACAACTCATCTGCCTCTTCTCTACCTTCTCTTCCAAAGTAGGCGTGAAGAAGGTAGACCATTGCCCAGAGGTGACGCCCCTCTTCTACATTTACCTGGAAGAGGTTTCGTAGGTCGTAGAGGCTAGGAGCTGTAAGTCCTAAGTTGCGTTGTTGCTCGACAGAGGCGGGTTCGGTGTCCCCTTGGATCACGATCAACCTTTGGAGGTCGCTACGATATTCCCCCGGTACCTGCTGCCAGGCCTCTTCGCCCTTGTGGGCCCCGAATGCGATCTTGCGATCTCTGTCTCTCTCGGCCAGGAAGATTCCCCATCGATACTCCTCCATGGCCACGTGGCCGAATTGAGCCCATCCGTCGCGCCCGACATTTACTGCTGTGCGAAGATATACGTCTTCAGTCGGGAGAGTTGGCCCCATCTGCTTCCACCAGTTTATGAAGTTGGGTTGCCAGCTCTCTAGTGCGCGCTTAAGGCGGCGATCCTCACCGAGGTCTACGTTGTTGGGTATCTTTTCGTCGTAATTAGCAATTGCCACTTTAGCTAGATCCTCTCTTTATTGAAATTTCCTCGAATGCCACTTCCGTAGCGGCGTAGTGCGCCCTCTTCTCCACTTGCATTAGGGCGATAGAAGATCCAATTTTGCCAAGCTGAGAGGCGGGCAAAGATCTTGGTCTCCATGGTTTCTGGTCCAACGAAGCGATTATTAGCCTCCATACCGGTAAGTGCATCGGGATTGAAGGCCGCCCTCTCCTCGAGGCAGAGGCGAACTTCATCCTCGTAGTCGATGTCGTCTGGGGCGAATGTGACCAATCCAAGGCTTAGGGCTAGATCACCATCTATCACTTTTGAAATAGCCTCTTGAACCTTTTCCAGTGATGTGACGTCGCCAAAGAATCGAGATTCGAGGCGAGTTAAGCCATTTCCCATTGGAAGTGGGCCGAGGTTCATCTTCGATAGTGCGAAGCTGGGCGTGCTAGTTTCATCTTCGGTGTCGATGAGGTGGTAGATCCGATCGGATGACAGTGCAATCTCAAATAAAGAACCTGATAAGAGGTTGTCCTTCTCTATCAAGGTAATGAGAGATCGACTGGTGACGTCAAATCTTTTGATAGTTCGCTTGAGGTAGTGCAGCACTTCGTTGGCGAACCAGTCGCTTCGATTATCGAGGATGAGGTTATCGAAGTTGATAATTTCATCCTTATTACCCTTACCGCGAATTACCCAAGTGCCAATCTCGGCCTCGTTGGTTCGAAGCTCTAAGATTGCGTCGTCGAGTTGGCGAACCAACGCGAGGAGGTAGAAGTTCTCGCCCTGTCCCTTGGCAACTTCGATGGAGGTTGGGGCGGTAATGCCATCTGGAAGATTGATCGTGATCTCTGCGTACCTAAGCGCCCGGTTGATGACGATCTTTACGTAGTCATAGGAGATGAGATCTTGGTCGATGACCTTCTTTAATGGTGAGAACTCAACCCCTTTACTTGGGGCTATCTTTTCAATGGAGGAGGCAAGCTGTGATGCGTACTTTGCAACATCGTCACCGAAGGTTGCCTTGGGAATCAATTCGTCGATCAACTTCATCGTAAGTGCCTTCTTTCCGCCGACCCCCTCGGGCTTTGTGGCGAAGTAGTCGGCTAGATCTCGGCGTACAAAGCGCTTATCGACGACGCGGGTCAACCCTCCAGTACCAGGGAGGACTCCAAGGAGCGGAATCTCTGGCAAAGATACTGCGCTTGATCTATCGTCAACCAAGAGGATCTTGTCGCATGCTAGTGCTAATTCGTATCCTCCACCAGCTGCAACTCCGTTCAGTGCGGCTATGTAGACCTGGGAGGAGTTGGTGGTTGCATCCTCAATCCCCAGGCGGGTTTCATTGGTGAACTTGCAGAAGTTGACCTTCCATTGATGGCTCGATTGAGCCAGCATCTTGATGTTGGCCCCGGCGCAGAAGATCTTTTCCTTCGCGGAGGTTACGACGACGACCTTAACTTGAGGATAGGAAAAGCGAAGGCGTTGGGTGATATCGTAGAGTTCGATATCAACGCCGAGGTCGTACGAGTTCATCTTAAGCTCGTAACCTTCTTTAATCCCGCCATCTTCGTCGATGTCTATTTCGATCGTTGCTACCTCGCCGTCGATCTTGAGTCGAAGATGACGGTATGAGTTCGGGTCGACTTGAAAGTCAACTCGTTTAGATGTAACCGATGGTGTCTCCATTTGCCCCCCTTGTTCTATATAAGACAACATACTACATAAAAATGACACTGTGCAATATTTTGTAGAATAAATATCTTGAAGTGCTAAGATGGTACTCGTGGAAGAAGAGAGCGTCAAAGTTTTATCGGCATCAGGTGCCAGTGCGGGTGCACTTTTACTAACTGCGCTTGGCGAATTTGTCGCATCACAGCACGACTACTGCTTCGCCTCGGATCTAATTGAGATACTGGCTTCGGTGGGAATTGAAGAGAAGAGCAGCCGACAGGCGATCTTTAGGGCAGTTGGGGATGGGTATTTGACCTCGACCAAGGTTGGACGTCGCTCTCAACTCATGTTGACCGAGAGAGCGGTAAATCTGCTAGAGGTCGGTCGCGAGCGTATCTTTTCGTTTCAAGGGGAAAGATCGGGCGAGAAGTGGCTGATCGTCGCCCATCCTAACCTTTCGATCGATCGCCAATCGCGAAGACGTCTTGCAACTGCACTGCGCTTTTACGGGATGATTAGCCCTTATCCCGGCCTATTTGTAGGAACCAACCATCACTTTGGTGACCGAGTTCTTGAGATATTTGCCGAGCACGCCCCTGATGCGTCGGCAATTATAACTAAGGCCAATCCAAGCGACGTATCAGGACTTGCCGAGATGGTGGCGGAGATGGTCGATATCGATCTGCTTGAAAAGAGCTACCGCCAATTCATCGATCGCTTTGTCGACTTTGAATTTGAGCAAGGCTACGTCGGGCAAGTTCTTCTTTTGGTTCATGAGTGGCGCCACTTTGCAATGGAGGATATTGAACTCTTCGATAGCCTCCTTCCCCGAGGATGGATCGGTAGAAAGGGAAAAGAGGTCTTCGATCACCTATATTCGAAGTGGAGACCCCTCTGCCCCGACCTATCTTCCTTCGCTTAGCAGAGTGACTCTGAACCACTACGTCAGCGGTGATTTAAAGGTTTGATTCTGACTTTCAAAGATGTCCACCTCGTTTGAGCTGGAAGTATCAAGATTGAATCTTGTAGATATTTCGCTAGGTAGGTGGGCGATCGTGCAGTTTTTGCCGCAACTAAACGAATGTGAGGTTGGGATAGCTTCCATAGAGTGCTGTCTTTGAATCACCTTGAAGTACGGTATCGATAAGTGGGGCATAGATCGACCTAAAGTCCGTCGTCACCTTCAAGTTGTCATCGATCAGTGATGAGAGGGATGGGTATTGCCCGTAGATTCCACCCTTGACCATATCGCCGACGACAAAAGCTACGCTCGCAGTACCGTGGTCGGTTCCACCTCCACCATTCACGTTGGCCCTGCGTCCAAATTCACTGTAGACCAGAAGTGTAACTCGGCCTCGATTAGTGTCAGTTAAGTTTGAAAAGAGGGAGGCTATTGCTTCATCTGCAGCCTTGAGGTCAGCTTTGTGGGTGGCTGCTTCATTTACGTGGGTATCGAAGCCACTCATTGAAAACGTGAAGACCCTAGTGTCGATTCCAGCATTGATTAAAGTTGCGATCGTCGCCGCATCTTTTGACGCCCCGGCTGAATAGGAACTGGCGCCACCCCCAGCGCGATTACTGATTGTACCTAATGAAGTGGTTGGGGTTTTAGTGGCATCTCCAGCAAAGAGGTGGGTAAGATCGCTATCGAGGGTCAGAAGGTCCGAGATTGAAGATGCATAGATGGAGTCCATCCCCTGGTACTTGGATTGATTACCGAGTACCGTTAGTGCTTGCCCATCGAGTAGACGGGGCAGGGGGTTTGGCGTTGTTGATACCAGTGACGACGCCGAAGTTGATGCGCCAATTGCCAGCGGTGGCACTGACGTTCCAATTGAAATTGCAGTAGTTGGAGTTGGTGACTTTAGTTGATCGAGGTAGCGACCTATCCAGCCGGTTTCAATGCTGTTGTCGGTGGAGCCAGATTGCCAAATATCCATCGAGACGAAGTGGGAGAGTATCGGGTTTGGATACGATACCCCCGCAACTATGGCGACCTTATCTTGGTTCCATAGCTTTGTAAGGTTTGCCAGAGAGTTGTTGATATAGAGGTCATCTTTCCCAAGGGGAGTTACGTCGCTTTGGGTTAGTGCTAGTGAACCTCGCAACTTTGCATACAGGGGTTCGGTAAATGGAACTATGGTGTTTAGTCCGTCGTTACCGCCGTAGAGGGTAAAGATCACCAAGACGTCGTGGTTTGTCGGAGTGATTGAGTTGGTGGAGGTTTCTATCTTTGTGATCAATTGATGGTTTCGATCGAAGAGGAGGTATCCCGAAGCTGCAATTGCGCCAGTGGAGGCCCCTAATGCTAAAAACTTTCGCCTTGAAATAGTTGTCATCTTCGCTCCATCTTTTATTTGATTATTTTTTTGAAATGATTCAATTGGTTGAGGGGTGGTGGTTAGAGGTAATAGCTATGCATTTATGTACTCGGGTGCGGCAAGTGCGCCAGCTACCAGGCCATATGGGTTGTTTATCCTTTGATTTAGAAGCTCTAACGTTGGCTGAGAAAGCGGAGCCAAGTTGAAGTGGTAGGCAACGGTCTCAACTCGGGTCGAAGGCGAAGCCTCTTCAATTGGACTTATATCTCCCCTCTGGAGCAGGTATTGAATTAGGGCTAGGCGCGAAGAGGTAGTGGATGTTGAGACGAAGTAGCGATTCTCGGGCCACCCTCCCACATTTGGAGGTAGGAATGGTACCTGACCCAGGGATCGAAGTGCGATGACTACTTTCCTTGGAGGAAGCGTTGATGGATCGATTTTTAGCGCCGTCAACGCCCCTATTAGGTACTCAAATGGCTGCTTGGTAAGGCCGGTCAGCGTCTGTGGAGAGGAAAATGCGCTACTTGATACGATGTCGGTCAAGAGCTGAGATATGGGTGTTGTGGTAGGAGAGTACCTCTCCGCAAGGGATATCGCAATTGGATCGTTGGGAGATATTGGATATGCAATGTGGGAAAAGACCTTTGAGGCTACAAATTGTGCCGAGGCCTTCTGCCCCAATATGATGTCGATAACCTGATCTCCGTTGAAGTCGCCACTTTGCCCCAGGAAGGTCTTGGTGCCAAAGTCGTGTTGCGATGGATTTATGAAGAAGGAGAGATCCTTCGGCGCAAATCGCCAACCAGTAAACGATCGAGCTGCAGACACCACGTCATTTTGTGAGTAATTGCCGACCCCTAATGTGAATAACTCCATCAGTTCTCGACCAAAGTTTTCATTTGGAGATCCGGCGGTGTTACGAATGGTATCGAGCCATATCATCATTGCTGGGTCGGTAGAAATTCCATGGGTTAATTGAGAGAAGGACTCTAGGCTATTTTGCCTTTGCAACTGATTTTGGTTCGCCATGAGTGATGAAACCACCACTTTCTGTATCGAAGTAGCGAAGTGTCCATGCCATAGTAGGGTCATTCTCTCTCGAGCTTTAGCCGGGGTATTTACTGCGGTAGTAAGCCACCAACTAACAAGCGCTGGAAGTTCTTCATGAAATGAAGTATCGATGAGCGACTTTAGAGCTGTGCGGTTGTGCGACTTCATTGCCGCTGCAAATTGAGAGTACGCTGTGAGCTGTGGTGGTTGTATTGCGAGAGAAGTTCCTTGTGAAGCCGTAATAAGGTCTTGAACTTGGCTTTGGGGATCGGTGGAGGTCGGTGGAATTCCAAACGCCAGGCGCCGTGTAATGAGCGCCGCTATGTTGCTGGTGGTGATGTCCAGATTCGTTGCCATGGAATGCATTTTGGATTGTCAATATTAAATATTTATTATGGCTTTACAAAGATCATCTTCGGCGGAGTTAGAAAAGAAAACCTGTCCGAATTTAAATAAAACAGGCATGAGATACGATATTCTTTAGAAAGTGTCGATAATTCAATTTTTACTCCTAATTATCAACTAACTTACATCTATAGTAAATTTTTATAAGGCTTTGACAGAGGTAGTATGCCAACGGAGACTTCACTCCTACTTATCGAAGACGATAGTGAGTTAGGGCAATCGATCGCCGCTTACCTTGAAGCCAATTCTTTCAAGGTAACTCGTGCGCTAAATGCAAAGGAGGCGCGAGCTCACCTGGGAGGAAGTGTCTTTGACGTTGTTCTTTTGGACCTCGTTCTTCCTGATGGCGACGGCTTGGCTCTATGTGAAGAGATACGATCTTCCGGCCATTGGACTCCAACCTTGGTGGTCAGCGCACTTGCAACGCTTGAAGATCGACTTAAAGGCTTTTCAGCCGGGGCTGACGACTATTTGACCAAGCCATTTTCATTAGCAGAATTGGTCGCTCGAATTCGTGCGGTACTGCGGAGGGGTTCTATCGCTCCCGGTGTTGAGATCCGATTTGGTAACGTCGTAATCGATCAATTAGCCCATAGGGCTTTCGTGGCAGATCGCGAGGTGCGACTATCCTCCCGTGAGATCTCCTTGTTGGTAACCTTGATTCAGCACGAGGGGACGATTTTGTCGCGATCGATGCTGCTAAAGAGTGTCTGGCACGATACTTCAGATGTCGCTCAAAATATAGTTGACCAGTACATAAGAAGATTGCGGATGAAGGTCTGCACTATTTTAAGTAGGGTTGAGATTGAAACTCTCCATGGACAAGGTTACCGGATCCGACGTACCGCATAAGTCCCGACCTGGGGCTTTCTGAAATTTTGGGGTAATCCTTGTACTCTCGCGCTTGCTTTGCACCGCATTTGCTTCAAAGGTCGCAATGGTCATGGTCCCTGCTACGGCGTCTATGGGTGCGACATTCGAAATTCAATTGCTGAATAGTTTCTCATAAGTTGTCTTTGAGTGACCCTTTTTTTCTCGGTTGATACCAGTTGTAAATGTTGAATTGAATACCTATCTGGGATTTGCCCTTCCCTTTGATCGCTATCGACCCTAAGAGACCAAGTATTTTAGCCAAGTGGCATCAGATAGTACTGTTTGCGTGCATAATTGCAAGATGGAATTTTCACATACGCCCCACCCCAGAATTCAAGATCGTAAAAAAGAGTCCGCTCCAAAAGTTAACGAGCAGGCAGTAGGGTTCAATGGCCGTCTTGCGCTACTTATAACTAAGGCAGTCGGTTCTATGTGGTGCGCCTATCTTTTTGCTGCATTTGATCTTCTCTCTTTACCTGCGGCGATAAGCGAAGGGATTCAGGCGATAGTTTCATGGGTCGCCCAGACCTTTTTGCAGCTAGTGCTTCTCTCGATCATTATGGTGGGACAAAACCTTCAGTCGCAGGCGGCAGATAAGAGATCGGAACAAACTTATGCCGATGCCGAAGCGATTCTTCATGAATGTCTAGAGTTGCAACGCCACCTCAAAGCACAAGATGATACGTTGGCAGCGTTAGTAGCAAAGGTAGAGGAGAGAGGACATTAGCAGCTCAGAAAGGGCCGTGCCATTGAAGCTCTATTTTCAGTAGCTAGATCGCGGATGTTTTGCGGTATCTAGAGCCAAGTGAATTACGCCTTCGAACTGACGAGGCGATCCGGTCCAATGGATCGTAGTAAGATCGCCACACAGGCAGTTATCACGGTTCCAATTGCAACGGAGAGGGCGTAGTATTGCGGTTTGCCAAAGAGGTAGAAGACGAAGAAGCCTCCGTGGGGCATCGGTGAGGTGACCCCAAGGGCCATCGAGGTCGCTCCAGTTACCGAAGCCCCTGCCACGGCGGCGATAATCATCTCTTTACGATAACCCGATCTGGTAAAAGGTATAGCTTTCTCCGAGACGAGTGAGGCTCCGACTAAAAGCGATAGGGGAGCAGCCTTCTTCTCTTCAACGGTAAAGCGCTTCGGGGTGACCAATGCCGCTATCGCTAATCCCATAGGAGGCACCACCCCTGAGGCGATTACCGCTCCCATAACAAGGTAGCTTCCGGAGAGTAAAAGGAGAATTCCAACGGAGTATGCAACCTTATTGATTGGCCCGCCCAAGTCTGCTGCCATCATTGCTCCTATTGCCAGGCCTATGGCGAGCGATTCGAAGCCATTTAGGTTGCTAAAGATCCTAACTAGGTGGTGGTTTAACGCCCTTGCTGGTGGAGAGATTACGTAAATTGAGACCCCTGCAGTCAAAACACTCGCAAAGATTGGAGTTATGGTAGTTGGCACGATAGATCGAAGTACCACGGGGAATCGAACCTCACCGATCCAACGGGCACTAAAGCCGGCGACTAGGCCGACTACAATTCCAGCCAAGTAGCCACCCCCTAGATAGGACGCACTAAATCCTCCAATCAAACCTGGAATTAGTGCCGGTCTATCGGAAATTGCATATGCAGTAAAGGCACTAAGTATTGGAATCGCGAGCGCCATCGCTATCAAGCCGATTAGGTAGATGGAGCCGGCTAGGTGGTAGGTACCTATGAAGGAATGAGAGTTTTGTATCAGTTCGAAGGCGAATCCACCAGAGATCGAAGTGGTAAGCGGCGGAAGTCTATGATCGAACCAAGTAGAGACTGTGGTTGCGGCACCTCCCACCGCTATCGAAGGAATGGCATAACTCATTCCAGTCATTAGCCATTGGCGGATCGATGTGGTAACGGACCTCTTATTTGAACTTCTATCGCTTGGAGAAGGCGGATTCGATTCGAGAGCCCCCGATAGAACTTCTTTTTTGACATCTACTCTGGCGAGAGCTTCGTTGATAACTTCGACTGGCTGATTGATTGCCAGCTTTACCCCAACTTCGTATATGGGAAGGTGCTCGAAGCGGTCCCTTCCCCTTACGCCAATATCGGCGGCAAATATGGCAGCGTCGGCGCTAGCGATGATTTCGTCATCGATTGGAGAGATTCCAGCTGAACCTTGGGTCTCCACGTAGATCTCGATCCCCATTTCGCTGGCGGCACTCTCGAGGGCTTCGGCTGCCATGTAGGTATGGGCGATTCCAGTGGGGCACGATGTAACTGCAACGATCTTCAATTGTCTAACTCCACTAGATGCCACTTTGGACGCAGAGAGATTTTATTGCAATTTCTGATCCGCATCGCTACACCCGTATCGCATCGACTGAGCCACAAATCACGCGGTTCTCTTCGATGGTGGAGTTGATCGTCACTTTAGTGTCAACCACATCGGAAGGTCCGGCCATCAGGCTTCCTGGTAGCGAGATCGTTGCCCCCGCCCACTTTAGGGCTCTCGAAAGCCGTTCAGCGATATCTCCCTCTTCTGCTAAAAATCCTGCCAACAGGCAGTCACCGGCTCCAACTGATGACTTGACCTCCTTTACCTTTACCTCACCGTGAACTACCTCTTTTGCGTCGATGTAGATAGCTCCGTCTTGCCCCAGACTCACAAGAATTGACTCCACGCCATCGGCCACAATCGCCTTAGCCGCTTTGATGACCTCTCCAAATGTGGTAAATCTTCGACCGCAGAGCTCTTGTAGCTCCTCGATGTTTGGTTTGATCAAGTGTGGTTTGGAACGAACCGCGGCCCTAAGGGCATCTCCGGATGAATCTACTACAACCTTGACGTTTAGTTCCCTGATCGAATCTATTAGAAGTCCATATATCGAGGACTCTACTCCTAGGGGAAGTGAACCCGAGGCAACTAAGTAGCCCCCCATTGTTGCTGCGGCTACGGATTCGACTAGAAGGTTGTCGATCTCCCTCTTAGAAAGAGCTGGACCTGGTTCATTTATCTTGGTAACTGTTCCGTCAGGTTCGACAACGCTTATGTTTACTCTATTGGATCCAGTTATCTGCACTACCTGTTGAAGAATCTGAAAGTTACTTAGAATTCGGGTAATTTGGGAGCCTTCGTCGCCTCCAGCGGGGTAGATACAAGCGGTGGGATAGCCAAAGAGTGCTAGGGCCTTGGATACGTTAATCCCTTTTCCACCTGCGTCGATCCGAAACGACGTCGATCTAGTCGTGGATCCCCTGATCAAGGAGGGGACCTCCAGAGTTCGATCGAGACTCGGATTCAAAGTAACGGTCGAGATCAACCTTTGATTACCTCCACGCCGGCCCCTTCCAAGGAGACGATTGCGCCGATGGAGAGGGCACTATCTGTTACTAGCTTTGAAATCTCACCGATATTGGCAAAGCGTGCGAACTTCTCATCACCGTATTTGGTTGAGTCGGCGAGGATCACTACCTCTTTTGCAGCCAGAACCATTCCCCGCTTTACTGCTGCCTCACTTGGATCGGGTGTTGTTGCCCCCCTTTCGACGGAGATACCGTTGGCTCCCATAAATGCAATGGAGACTCGGATATCCCTAAGGGCGTCGATCGCCCACGCATCTACGGTAGATGCAGTCTTTGAACGAAGTCGACCGCCGATCAGAAGAACTGTAAGCTCAGGACGAATCGAGAGGTTGAGGGCGATGTGGGGGGAGTTGGTAACAACCATGAGTTCGAGCCCCTCTGGAATGCACTGGGAAAAAAGGTTGGTCGTCGATCCGGAGTCGATGATAATCGAATCCCCGTCTCGAAGAAGCGTAACTGCCTTCGATGCTATCGCTATCTTCTCTTCGTTTGCGAGTTGTAGACGTGAGTCGATGTTGATCTCGGATCTTAAATTTTCAAGGAGGATGGCCCCACCGTGTACTCGTCGTAGAAGCCCCTCCTTTTCTAGGAGATCGAGGTCTTTTCGTATGGTTTCAGGTGTAACGTCAAGGAGTTTTGCTGCCTCAACTACCTCAATACGGCGTTGGTGTCGAAGTAGATCGCATATGTATTCATGGCGCTGATTGGCGAACACCGTTCTCACCTTGGTCTAAAAGTTTGCTTGGGTTTGATACTACTTCCCTTTTATTTGCAAGATACACAAATTTCAAGTTCTGTTTCTGTTTGCTTTGTTTTGAAAAAAAGTTTCAAATTTTTTGCCAGGGTTATATATTCGGTGATTTTCAGTAGATTTTGCGAATCATCTTTTGCCTAGTAGCACATCAATAGTGCCATTGAAGTGCATATATTCTTCTATGCACCGGATTATGCAGGTATAATTTAGGGAAAAATGATCTATTCGAGGTGTGCAATTCGCTCATTTTTTCCGAAACCAAAAATTACCACTTTATTACCTAAAGATTTACCACTCGTCGATAAAAGTCCAGTTGAAAGGGGATAATCTCGCTTTCTTTGGCATTTTTTGTTTTGAATGTATTTTTCTTTGAATATTTTTGATGAGTTGACTTTTGTTTACTTTGCGATTACTTTCAATACTTCAATAACCAATGCGTGCACTCAAGGGACGCCACTCGGTGGGGGAAAAGAGTGAAAGATATAAAGGGGTACAACAAGATGGCATTGCCACTCAAGTCAAGCAAGTTCAAGATTGCTCTAGGCGGCCTAACTGTAGCCGCTATCGCTGCCGCTTGCGGGAGCACATCGGCTTCAACATCGACGACTGCTTCATCGTCATCATCTTCGTCGAGTGGAAAAATTACGATAGCCTTCAATATGGGCGCTGAGGCAGATCCCTTCTTTATCTCTATGAACCTCGGGGCATCGGCCGAAGCTAAGAAGCTCGGAGTAAATCTCATCTGGCAAGGTGACCCATCTGTGTATTCTCCAGCAACTCAGATACCTATCGTGAATCAGCTCTTGGCTCTGCATCCAAGTGCACTGATAATTGCACCAACTGATCCGACGGCGCTTCAAGCATCTGTAGATCAGGCGAATTCTATGGGAATTCCAGTCTTCAACGTTGATACTCACGTTGCTGACATGTCGAAGGTCGTATCCTTTATAACTGGTGACAACACTCAAGGTGGCCAAGCTGCAGCCGATGCCATGGCTAAGGCGATCAACTACCAGCCCGGTAAGACCTATCAAGTTGTCGTAGGAATGTCCTCTCCTACGGCAACTACCAACACCGCTCGTTTAGCTGGTTTCGAGGCTGAATTGAAGGCTAAGTATCCCGGGATGCAAGTCGTATCAACTGCTTATTCTCAATCTCAGGCAGCCGTTGCTAACACTAACGTCAACAACTGGCTTACGCAATACCCCAACCTCGCCGGTATCTTCGCCATCGACGGCACAAATGCATCTGGTGCATCGGCTGCCCTCGAGGCTCACAACCTTGTTGGTAAGGTTGCCCTTGTAGGCTACGACGCCTATTCAACTAACGTCGACCTCCTCTCTAAGGGCGTCTTTACCGCCCTCATTGCTCAGAACCCAGCGGAAGAGGGAGCAATGTCGGTCGAGAATGCCGTCAAGTACATCAAACAAGGCAAGAGCGCTGCTGGAATTCCTAAGCAGATCATTCTTCCAAATATCGTCTTGACCGCTCAAACCCCAGCCGCCGAACTCGCAAAGTACACCTACGCGACTGCATAGGCGATCGAACTTTGGCTCAAGGGGTAGTTGGACGCTGACTAGATAGCGTCCAACTACCCCCGTTTTGAATTGATAAAGCTAGCTAACATAAGGGGCAAAATTGTCTACGAAAGTTGCTGAGAGCAAGACGAGTGTGGGAAATGCTTCTCCCGAGAAGGTGCCTACGCTACTTTCGCGCCTCCTCGGAAACCAGCAGTTTTTACTACTGATTGCATTCATAGTCCTTGTGGCCTTTTTCACCACAAGGAATTCTGTATTTCTATCCAATGGTGAATTTTCCAATATCTTTGCTGATTTTGCCTCTTTGATACTTTTGGGTGTTGCCGAGACATACGTCATTGCAACCGGAGGTATCGATCTTTCGGTAGGTGCAACCTCTGGCTTTGCTGGTGTCGTCGCTGCATTTGCGATGCGTTCGATGCACGGTGGCGAAGCTCTAATTTTGATTGTGGGCTTTGTAGTTTGTGTTGCTATCGGAGCCCTTGTTGGAGTTGTCAACGGCATTTTGATGAACTACGCCGGGCTGGTGCCATTCGTGGCAACACTGGTGACTCTTGGTGCGGCCGGGGGAATGTCGATCGTTCTCACCGGTGGAGCTCCAATTGGAAATGACCCTAGTGCAATCGCGACGACGATCAGTATCATTGGTCCTTTTTCATGGCCGGTTCTGGTTGTGATTGCGATCACCATCGTTGCGGGACTCTTTCTCCACACCTCCCGCTTCGGCAAATACACTTTTGCTATCGGCTCAAATGAATTTGCCTCTCGTGCAGCTGGAATCAATGTAAAGCGCCATCTTATGAAGGTATATGTACTTTCTGGGGTCCTCTCGGGGGTAACTGGTATGTTCTTTTACCTGCGCCTGGGAAGTGGCGCTCCTACGTCAGGTGCCGGAGCCGAACTTTCAGCTATCGCCGCAGTGGTCATTGGTGGCGCATCCCTCTCTGGGGGATCAGCTCGACTAAGCGGAACAACCCTTGGCGCTTTGATACTTACGACCGTAACCAGCGGTCTCATAATCATGAATGTTCAACCCAACTGGAACCAAGTCGCAGTCGCGATCCTGATAGCAATTGCTGCGGGTTTTCAGACTTTGCGTCCAAGTAAGAGGAGGAAGTAATGAGCGAAAGTAGTGCTACCCCGCTTTACGAGGCTCGCAATATCTCTAAGAGCTACGGCTCCGTCATAGCTCTATCGGATGTCTCTTTGAAGATCCATGCCGGAGAGGTAATAGGGCTGGTAGGCGACAATGGAGCTGGTAAGTCGACCCTCGTAAAGATTCTTTCCGGTGTCTATCAGCCCGATAATGGGCAGCTGCTGGTCGATGGAGTCGATCACAGCTGGAAGAGCCCACACGACGCAATGCAGGCTGGTGTTGAGACCTTATATCAGGACTCTGGATTAGCCCCCGACCTATCGATCGGCTCAAATGTTTTTCTTGGTCGGGAGAAGTTACGCCCCGGAATCTTGGGCAAACTTGGCTTCCTTGATCAGAAGTACATGGAAGTTGAGGCGCGAAAAGACTTAGAGAAGGTTGGCATTACCATCCCAGCATCGAAGCGAAACGTATCGCAACTTTCAGGAGGCCAGAGGCAGGCGGTGGCTATTGGTCGTGCGGTAGCTTGGGCCCGCAAGGTGATCCTCTTAGATGAGCCAACTAACCACCTTGGCGCCCGTCAGTCAAATGAGGTCCTTAGCGTAATTAAAGCTGCCAAGGAGAGGGGATTAGGGGTCGTCTTTATATCGCATACATTGCCCCACGTTCTTCAAGTTACAGACCGAATCGTAGTTCTTCGCTTAGGCAAAGTCGTTAAAGACGCCCCTACCGCTGAATTCAATGCCGAGAGTCTCCTTGGAACCATCACAGGTTTGAATGGCGCCAAAGTTGAAGATGACGATAGTGAGTCAGTGGCATAGCAACATTTTCAATGCAGATTCTCCTCAACCTAGATTCATCCGAGGTGAGCTATTGGATCGAATCAAAGGTGAATAGAGGCCGGGGTTCGAAGATTATGTGGCATCTATGGACCCCGGTCGGTTTCAAGAAGAAGGCTTGCCTCAATCACCCGAGGTGGGCCTTCCAAGGTTAACCCCCATCTTTGATTGGTTAGATCGCCTCTTTTTTCCTCTAGAAATTTAGAACTTCGAGACCGAGCTTTGCCGACCACTCTTTCAGATTGCTATTGGTTAGTTGGTCGTGCTGCCTTGAGATGGCGTCGATGGTTGACCTAAAGATGCGATAGTCGCTGGAGGAGTTTATAAATAGGTCCCCGCCCGAAAGCGCAAATGCGACGGCCAGGTCGATGTCGGGCTGCTCCATAAGGGGTTCGTACCAACTAAAGCTCTTAGCCTTTACCTCTTCGGTGGGCCAATTTCCCTTAGCTACAGTCTTTATCGCTTGAACTGCGATGGATCGCTCTTTGCAAGTGGCAATTAGCTGTTCCACGTCGTCGCGATATCGCTCGTTCTGCAACATGGCGAAGTTGTATGGAAATAGTACTGAGTCATAGTCGTACTCACCAAGCGAGTCAAGGTGACGTCGAGCTACGTCGAAGCCGTGGCCCGTCACCCCAACGTACTTTACAATTCCCTCCTCTTTAGCTTCGACTAAAGCTCGAAGCGCTCCTTGGTCTGAGTGGACTAGTTCCCATTCATCGCGAAGTGTTAAGTTGTGGAGCTGGATAAGTTCAAAGGAGTCGACTCCCATTCGTTCGAGCGACCGTCGGATCGAATCTCTTGCTCCCTGGTAGCTTCTATCGCCGGTTTTGGTTGCAAGAAAGATCTCTGATCTGTGGTTAGAGAGGAAAGGGGCCATCTTCTCTTCAGCATCGCCATAAGAGGCGGCGGTGTCGATGTGGTTTACCCCTTGAGCGAGGGCGAAGTTGAGAATTTCATCTGCGAATGGTTGTTCGCAGCTTCCAAGTCCAGCCGCTCCAAAGATAAGTCGGCTCGAGAGGTGACCAGTGCGTCCAAATTGAAGTTGAGGGATCATCTCCTCAACAATATCAACGACAATCGACCATAGGGTCGAGTTTCGTGATCTAAGGATGCCTCTAATAAATTTTACGATACGAGGGAACCGCTTCCACGCATCTAAATACCATTAGCGATATTGAGGTAAACTCTTACGACGATATGGTATTTGACCAAAGTTACTACGAAACCGCCGAATACAAGAGGCTCCAAGACGCTAATTCAGGGAAGAAGCCGTGGCGAAGGTTCGGCCCATACCTTGCAGAGCGGGCTTGGGGAACGGTACGTGAGGACTACTCCAGCCACGGCGATGCTTGGCGCTACTTCCCCTTTAACGATGCGATCTCGAGAGCCTACAGATGGAATGAAGATGGAATCGGTGGAATTTGTGACGTTGAGCAAAATATCTGCCTTGCCTTTGGGTTTTGGAATGGGGTTGATCCGTTCATCAAGGAGCGGTTCTTCGGTCTCTCCAACGATCAAGGCAATCATGGGGAAGATGTAAAGGAGGTCTACGTCTATGAAGACTCGACCCCTACCCACTCCTACATGCGACTTTCATTCAAGTACACCGTCGATGCTTTCCCCTATGATGAGGTACTTTCCGAAAATGCCAAGAGAAGCCGCAACGACGGAGAGTTTGAGATCTATGAGACTAAGCCGTTCTCAGAGGGAGATCTCTACGACATTCAAATCGAGTACGCCAAAGTCTCGCCCGACGAATATGCCATTGAAGTTACGGTCACCAACGAGTCACTACACGAAGGAGTGATCCACATCCTTCCAACTATGTGGTTTCGAGATACGTGGACTTGGAGGGAAAAGGCACCGGTCCCAACACTTTCATACTACGACCAGCGAGTGGTCGCTAACCACTACTCCCGAGGTACGTCGTGCTTAGTTGGAGATGGCGATTATCGAATCTACTTTTGCGACAATGAAACCAACCTCAAAAAGCTATATAACTTAGACGACTCGCCTCAGTTTCCAAAAGATGGGATCAACGACTTTGTCGTAAATGGAAGATCCACGATTAACCCTAATCAAAAGGGAACCAAGGCTTCGCTGCACTACAAGATACCGCTCAAGGCAGGAGAGTCTTCGTCTGTTCGAGTCATCTTTTCAGATGGGGCCAGCCGACCATCTATTGACTTTAGAGAACAGTTTTCTTCTGTTCTTGCAGAGCGACGACTGGAGGCCGATGAATTCTACGACCGTTTGATCCCTAGTAACGTCGACTCGGAGCGCCGCGACGTGGCTAGGGCCGCCTTTGCTGGAATGCTTTGGTCGAAACAGTTCTACCACTACGACGTTGCGCGCTGGCTAAAGGGTGATCCAAATCAAGTCTCTCCACCAGGAGAGAGGTTCACGGGTAGAAATACTGCTTGGTCCCACTTTCACGCCCTAGATATAATCTCGATGCCCGATACTTGGGAGTATCCATGGTTTGCAGTTTGGGATCTAGCTTTTCACACTGTTACCTTGGCCTATGTTGACCCCGAATTTGCAAAGCGACAGTTAATCCTCTTGTGTCGAGAGTGGTATATGCACCCCTCGGGAGCGTTGCCGGCCTACGAATGGTCCTTTGACGATGCCAACCCCCCGGTTCATGCTTGGGCCGCACTGAAAGTATTCGAGATCGATGGAGCCTGCGACTTTCACTTTCTCGAGCGAGTCTTTCATAAACTCCTCATCAACTTTACATGGTGGGTAAATCGTAAAGATACCGAAGGCAATAACGTCTTTCAAGGGGGATTTCTAGGCCTCGACAATATCGGTCCATTTAATCGAAGCGAGTTGCCCCCTGAATTTGGCAGGCTAGAGCAGTCGGATGGAACTGCGTGGATGGCACTTTACTGTCTCTCAATGCTTGATATCGCTATAACGCTTGCGGAACACGACAACACCTATGAAGACGTCGCGACAAAGTTCTTTGAGCACTTCTGTTACATCGCCTCGGCGATGGATGCTCAAGGACTCTGGAACGAAGAAGAGGGGTTCTACTTCGATCAGCTTCGAAGGCCAAATGGCGAGAGTGAATCTCTCAAGGCCTTTTCTATGGTTGGCCTCATAGCGGTGTGTGCGGTGAGCGTCCTTGGAGCAGATGACCTTTTATTGGTTCCACAATTTAACCGTCGATTGAATTGGTTTATCGAAAATAAGCAGCAGTATTCAAAGGCGGTAGTGGCAAAGATCGACAGAGATGGCAAGCGCAACCTACTGCTTGGAGTGGTTCGACCCGAGCGTCTGGTTCGGATCTTGGAGCGAGTCCTCTCCGAGGAGCAGTTTCTATCTCCATTTGGACTTAGGGCACTATCTAAGTTCCATAAGGACAATCCTTTGATCTTCAAAGTTGGAGATACCGAAGCCCGTCTCGACTATGAACCAGGGGAGTCATCTTCACCGCTATTTGGTGGTAACTCCAATTGGCGCGGTCCAATTTGGTTTCCGGTCAACTTTTTGTTCATTGATGCACTTAGGCGTTACAGCGACTACGTCGATGGCGAGGTGACGGTGGAGTTCCCGACTGGGTCGCAAAATAAGATGACCCTAAGCGAAGTCGCTGACGAGCTTTCAGAGCGATTGGTTTCGCTCTTTACTCTTGACGAAACCGGCCATCGTCCCTCCCAACCTGGAGTCGAGCATAGTTCTATCCTGTTTCACGAGTACTTCAATGGAGATACCGGAAAGGGCCTTGGAGCCTCTCACCAAACGGGTTGGACAGGTTTGGTGGCAAATCTCATCATCGAAGAAAGTGAAGAGCACTAGCGACGCCATTTCAAAACGAAAGACACTGTTTAGCTAATATAAACTCAGAAAGCACGACACTGCGACGGATCTGCTAATCGCGCGACCGGTATTTAGATATGGGTACAGAGGGTCGCAGAGCCTTTCTCTAGCAATTTGTAGCCGTCGAAGAGTTCCACTACCGGGGTTTGTTTAGGCGTACTGGCTTTCGTAGAGTTCCTTGTAGTAGCCGTTTGCAGCTAGAAGACTCTCGTGGTTGCCATACTCTACAATTCTTCCCTCGCGCATCACAATGATGTGGTTAGCGCTTCTTATTGTTGAGAGGCGGTGGGCGATTATGAAGCTGGTTCTGCCGTTTCTAATAGTTGCCATAGCTTCTTGGAGAAGCATCTCTGTTCTTGAGTCGACATTTGAAGTGGCTTCGTCGAGAATCAATATCGGGGGATTGGCAACGATGGCCCTAGCGATGGTTAGAAGTTGGCGTTGTCCGGCTGATAGAGATGTTCCCATCTCGGTTACAGCTGTCTCATAGCCGTGTGAGAGGGTACGAACGAAGGCATCAGCACGCGCCGACTTGGCGGCTTCCACGATGTCACTACTTTTATCATCTGTTCCATAGGCGATGTTTTCGCGGATGGTTCCATCGAAGAGCCATGAATCCTGCAGTACCATGGCATAGGCTGTACGTACCTCGTCGCGCCCAAGTTCGCTGTAGGGAACACCGTCGATCAAGATCTCTCCTGAATCGATTTCGTAGAATCGCATCAAGAGGTTTACCAGTGTTGTCTTACCCGCACCAGTTGGTCCGACGATCGCAAGTTGTTCACCTGCTTCAACTACAACGTTTAGGTCTTCGATGAGTGGCGTCTCTTTGTTGTATGAGAACGATACACCCCTCAGCTCAATCCTGCCCTTCAAGGATTTGTTTAGGGCCCCTGAGGTAGGAATTGGAGTCTCTTCTCCTGCCTCTAGGAGTTCGAATACTCTATCGGCTGATGCTATTCCTGATTGCAATAGGTTGATCTGGCTGGCGATCTGTGTCATCGGCATGGTGAATTGGCGCGCATATTGTGTAAATGCTACGACGGTACCGAAGGCAATAGCGCCTTGAGCTGCTCGGTAACCTCCAACTACCGCTATCAATACGAAGTTCAGGTTGGAGAAGAATTGCATCATGGGCTGGACGATTCCCGAGAGAAATTGTGCCTTGTAGCTGGCTTGATACAACCTTTCGTTGTATTGATCGAAGGTCTCCTTCGACCTTTCGGTGGCTCCAAATGCCCGGATCAACTGATGACCGGAGTAGCTCTCTTCGATGTGGCCATTTATCTGACCGGTGTGTTTCCATTGCGATACGAATAGACCTTGAGAGCTCTTTGCGATCCTCTTGGCTGAGAGCAGTGCCAGTGGTACGGTTATTACCGCTACCAGCGCGAGGAATGGAGAGATGATGATCATTACGATGAGAAAGACGACGATGCCAAGGATCGAAGTAAGAAGCTGACTTAGTCCTTGTTGGACGACCGTGGATATGTTGTCAATGTCGTTTGCAACCCTAGACATAGTGTCGCCGTGCGACTTGGAGTCAAAGTAGGAGAGTGGTAGGCGACCTAGCTTCTCTTCAACGTCCCTACGAAGAAGTGCGGTTGCCCTTTGCGCTACGCCAGCCATAACATAGCTTTGACCTAACGATAGGAACGAGTTGGCGACGTAGAGGCCGATGGTTAGAGTGAGGAGCCTATAGAGGTTCGTAAAGTCAATTCCCTTTGGAATTGATGGAAAGGCCGAAACGATCGAGGCGATCTGGGCGTTACCACTCTTTTTTAGTACTGCCTCTACGCAGACCTTTGAACCGTGACAGGCGGCAACTAGGTTGTGCATCTTCGATCCTACGACGCCATCGAAGATAACGTTGATAGCATCGCCCAAAAGCTTTGGGGCGACAGCGGCAAAGATGGTGGAGGCGATACCGAAAGAAACTGCCAGCAGAAGACGCTTCTTATCGGGAGCGAACCGTCTGGCCATCTTTTTGACTACGGCTTTTGTGTCGATCTTCTTTTGGGTGTGGTGTGCCCCAATGTTTTGGGCACCACCTCGCATCCCCATCATAGAGTTGCCTCCGTTGACTCCTGTGAGGCGACGATCTCGCGGTAAGGCTCGCATGATTGCACCAAGTCGTCATGGACTCCAACGCCCACGAGACGTCCATCTTCCAGTACTACGATCTGGTGGGCATCTCGAATCGTCGAGATTCGCTGCGATATAAGAACGACTGTCTTATTCGCTACGCGTTCCCTTAGCGCGCTCCGAAGCTTGCGATCGGTTGTTGCGTCAAGGGCCGAAAAGCAGTCGTCAAAAATCAGAATTTCGCGATCGGATACGAGTGCCCTAGCGATAGCGAGACGTTGGCGCTGACCACCCGAGAAGTTGGTCCCTCCTTGATCGACTTGATAGTCGAGACCGCCCTCCAGGCCCTCCACGAAACTCATAGCCTGGGCGATTTCAAGTGCGTTGAAGATCTCTTCATCGGTAGCATCAACCCTGCCGATCGTAAGGTTGTACCGCAAGCTCCCCTTGAAGAGGTAGGAGGTTTGTGGCGTTAGGGCGATACGGCTCCAAAGTTCATCTAGTTCTACGTCTCGAATATCTTGACCTGAGAAACTGATTGAACCTGAAGTTGGATCATAAGACCGTACCAAAAGTTTCACTAGAGTCGATTTTCCTGAACCGGTTCCGCCAATTACTGCTGTGGTCTTACCAAAGGGAATGGCAAGGGTGAGGTCGTTGATTACGGGCTCTTCGGAGCCTTCGTATCCAAAAGAAATCCCTTCTAGAGCTATATTTGCTCTTAGCGGTAGTGGAAGGGTAGTGTCAGCATTTCTGACGTGCGCCTCTCTGGCGAGTACCTTTGAGATTCTGTCGGCGCAAGATATTGCTCTCGGCATCATTACGATCACAAAGACGCTCATCATTACTGAGAAGAAGATCTGGGTTATGTAGGTAATGAATGCGACGAGATTCCCCACTGGCATTGAGCCGCTAGAGATTAGGTGCGATCCAAAGTAGACGACTGCGATAGTCGATCCATTCAAGACCAGCATTAACGAAGGCATCGAGAAGGCGAAGATCCTGTTTACATAGAGCGCGGTTTTGGCAAGAGACTGATTGGCATCGTTGAATCGTGACTCTTCAAATGGAACCTTTCGGAAGGCCCTTACTACTCTTACACCAGTTATTTGCTCACGTAAGATCAAGTTGAGTTTATCGATCTTCCTCTGGATTTGATTGAATCCTGGGACTGCTAGGCGAACCATCGTGATTACGATTGCGGCCATAATAGGAACTACTACCGCTATTACGAGCGAGAGCTTGGCGTTCTCTCGCATCGCCATGATTACTCCACCAACTGCCATAATTGGTGCCATGATCATCATGGTGAGTGCTACTTGGGCGAAGAGTTGGATCTGGGAGACGTCGTTGGTGTTCATTGTGATGAGAGCAGCAGTCGAAAATTCAGCGATGTCATCTTCAGAGAATGCAGATACCTTTTCGAATATCGCCGCACGTAGATCCTTGCCGATCCCCATTGAGGCCTTCGAGGCATAGAGCACACCGGTAGCGGCGATTGCGCCAATACCGACAGTTAGGGCAAGCATCTCGATGCCGATGGAGATGATCTTCGAAAGTTTGCCGCTGACAATTCCATTATTGATGAGTTCGGCGTTCAAATTGGGTAGGTACAAGTTACCTACGGTTTGGATGGTCACCACCAAAAGTACGGTGATGATGAGCTTGCGATAAGGGCGAGCAAATCGTAAAAGCAAAGATCCGAGCAATGTCCACCTAGTTTCTCTTTACCAATAAGAATCTAGTCGAATTGGTTCTGTAAGTGAAGTTCCAGTATCCAGTAGGTTATGGTGAATCTGAAATATCTGTGAATTTGTTAGGTCATCATCGGAGATGCGTGTCGTCGAGTAAAAATCCTTACCTGCCGTGACCACGTTCAATTATCACCCGTTGTGGTGCTAGTTGTAGAGTCTCCCTCGGTATTTATAACCGTTGGATCGGGAGCCTCTGTCGTGGTAGTTGTTAGATCGCTAACGTTTGTAGATTCATTGTTTCCAGTAAGTGCAGAGAAGGAGATTGCTGACCAGTTTGAAGTGTAATTAGTAGGAGGTGAGCTATTGGAACAGGTGACGGCACTACCGCCGACGTAGTAGAAGTATCCGGGAGCGGAGCCGCCAATAAAGTACGCAATCCCAAAAGTAGTCCCAGTCTTTGATGTCTCAAATACGCACACTCCGAGATTGTCAGATGGAGTTAGGATATCAATCGCTCCAGGAGTAACTGTTGAGGTGGTCGCTCCTTGAAGTTTCAATTTATTTGCGTAGTTGGGTTCAACAGTTGCCATGGCTGCCGGTGTCATTCCGCTGTAGGTTCCATTGGCCGTAAGTGGATAGCTCGACGATGATTTAACTAAGTTTGCCACGTCACTTTGGGCAGATCGGTCGTAGGCTGAGTTTTGTGCTCCAAGGTAAGCCGGAACTGCTATTGCCACTAATATCCCAATGATTAGTACGACAACTATCAACTCGATCACGGTAAATCCGGATTGGTCGGCTTTACCGAGGGTCGAAAGGCGGGTTAAATCTTCCCTAGTCATGAGTTTCGGTTCAACGGTCGTTACCGTCACTGCTGTCTCGTCTAAGCAAACTATGGGAGATGGGCTTATATTGGAATGCACGATCAAATTCCTTTTACCGATCGGTTATTCGTTCATAAATACAGTCGGTATTGATGAGCTCATCCTTAAGATTTTTGCGAAGAGTTGACTTTTATGGATCTGTGAAATTTCACCTTTTTTCAGAAAGTATTCAATATTCAATTTTTACGTAGGTGTAATAATTTACGATTTGATCAACTGATTTGAGGGTGTTACTCCATTTCAAGGTGGCCTTCTATCTTAGTGATGGAGTCGAATCACGTTGTAAAGTTTACAATTAGTGGTGCGAAAGCGACGTTAAAGTTTAGAAAGCAAACAAGGCTTATAACAATGCCTTCGAATTCTTTTATCGACGGATATTAGATTACCAGGAGCGTTTTAACAGATAAATTTTTCCAATTGCCGATTCGATGACTTACCCGTGGGTAGGGAATCGATATCATCGCGGAATTCAAAACCCGCGTTGCGGTAATTTTTACCAATAGAAGTGCTTCGGGCAAGGCGAAGAAAATTACATGGGGCGATCGATTGATGCCTTGGTTGGCGCTCCTACTCGTGCACGGCTGGACTTAGAGTGATAATTGGCTACGTGGGATGTAAGTGCGCTTTCCGAACTGCATTCGGCGTCGAATAGGGCGCTATCCATTTGACGGTTCCGTGGTCGGTATCCGGAGTCGTATTGCCAGAAAAATCGATTACTTGCGCGTCCTTTTAGACTTAGGCGTGTACGGAAGTGGACTTTTTGTGCGTCCGGTTGAGCCATATGTCTAGCGTTACAATCAGCTTCCGGGCACTATTTTGCGATCTTTTACTCGATCGCCTCAAAGGTTATTTAATACGGCCCTTCCGCTGCCGGTTACTCTGCCTCAGTGACTGCTGAATGTCCCTCAACTGCAACATTCCAACTATCTTGTAAGCAATGCCCACCCCCCCCATCCCATCCCCAACCTCTTCCTCTCCCCCCATCCCATCCCCCCAGCTAGCACACATTCTCTATAAAATTTCCCCAAAAACGACATCATCTAGTACCTAATCCGT
>JAJZFV010000054.1 GCA_021805205.1 Actinomycetes bacterium
CGTCCCTTTTTCCTCTCCAGCCGGATCGAAAATAGTCACGAACACACGTTTAGCGAGATACGGTTACAAAAGTAGCGCTGTAAACATCTCAGATAGTTTCGTACCGGGAGGCGATAGAACCAGCCGCCTCACTGCTTTTACAAAGAGTTAGCTCTATGGAATGTCGGTGTTGATGCGTGCAAATAGGGCGGTAGTGCCAGGAATTGAGCTAGAAGACAATCGCGGTCTTGGCGATATTTCAAGTAGGGTTTTGGTTCGCTTCTGGGCACGTGTGAGCAAGCATTCAAAGATCGCCATCTGAGATAGTAGTATTCGCCTCAGATACCTTCGAGAAAAGCGACTCAAGGCCATCAAGCGACTGCAAAAGTTTGCTGAGAAGTTCTGCGCCTAGCCCCTCTTCAATCCACTTTTGCTGGGCACGTGCCAAAGCATCAATCTTGACTACAAGATTCACGCCACTTTCAGTTAGCGAAAGCCTTCGCGATGTTCTACCACCGTCTCGACTCCCGCTTTCTATTAGCCCCTTTGCTTCGAGCTCATCGACGCAACGCTTTACATTCATGGGATCGGAATCGAGAGTTCGGGCTATAAATCTGACTGAGCTTTCGGGTTGGAGGCCTACTGCGCGTAATATCGCAGCCTGTGGGGGAGTGACACCTACGTCGATCAACTCCTCAGACCAGTACTTCTTGAGAATACGTATTAATCGACTCAACCTGAATCCAACTCCCGCTTCTAGCGGAAGTTGGAGGGATGGATTAGTTGGGCCTAAAGCTACCCCTTGCTCACGTGTCTCACTCTGCTTGACTCCCACTTTCCTCCTCTAAAAGCTCTCCAATAATCTCAATAGCAAGGCTATAGGCGGGGATTCCAGATGTGATTAGCGAAAGTTCTGCTACTCCGACCAATTCGCTTACGGTAGCCCCCGCTTTGAACGCAGACCGAGCGTGAAGGCGGGCAGGTGATGCATCTCCTAGCGCTACCAGTTGCGAAAAGTGAACCAACTGACCAAATTTGCGCCCAAGAGGATTGTTCATGATTAGGACTTGACGATGCTCCTCGATAGCCTCAACCGCATCTAGACGTCCAGCTTGCTTATTTACTTCGATTCTCGTCTCGATAGAGGGAGGAACTTTCCCGGTAAGTTCAACATACCTTGCACGAATGGCGTCGAATCCGTCTGCCACTTTTGGTGTCTCAGCCGCGTTACTCATGAACGAACCCTCGCCATTCCAGCTCTGACATCAGCTAAAGCTCCGGACGGAAGATCTACAGCTCCACCAATGGCCTCAGATGCCAACTCAGCCTCAGCAGCCTCTTCGAGAACGGTCAGTAACGCTGCGGCAGCACCTGGAGTAGGGCCAAATACGAGAACTCCATGGTTTCCGAGTATTACAGCGTTCGTATCTGGGTGTTGGTTAATTGTATCGATTATGCCTGTTACTGACTTCTCAGTTCCACGTGGAGCCCAAGGAACTACAGGAACATCACTTGCTTGCCCAAACCTCAAGAGTGCTTCGTACCTACAGCTAAGAGAGCGATTTGCAAGAGCAAAAGCCAACAGTGCAGGCGAGTGGGTATGGATTATCCCAGAAACATCCGGTCTCGCCTTGTAAACCTCAGAGTGCATCGTTACGATTTCAGCATTGGTAGGGTCAAGATCACCCTCGACTACATTTCCGTCGAGTTTGACGAGAGCGAGGCGGTCTTCAGTCAATTCACGAACCTGACCGTCGATCGTCAACAGCATGGTTTCCCCGTCTACTCTTGCCGACAGATTGGCGTGACCGGTGTGGGACATAACACCATTTTTAAACAAAGTGCGGGAGGCCTCTACAACTGCGACCTTCAGTCTGGCATTTCGCGAATTAGTGTCTTGCATCGTAACTCCTTGTGTAACTTTTTATACACTATACCAAACTGTAGTATTTACTACAGTATTCCAAAAAACTCAAAAGTTGATTGGCCGAGATCTGGCTCGATGCGTCTAGTCCGAAATGAAGCACAAAAGAGAGGTGATCGATCTTGAATCGGAAATGCCCGCGAACAATCGGCTTTTGGCGTCAGCGCACTTGATCAAGTGGCCCACGCACCTTCGCCCTCCCGGAAACAAAAAATCGAGCTATGTGACAACAGTCTTCTAAGAGAATTTCCCACCGCCGTTGGTTCTGGTTCACAAAAGCAATCACTAGCCCCGCTTCGTACTTTGACTTCCCAATTAGGTATTGAAGAAAATCGATGCCGCCGTAGAATCTCTCTAGCTATATGCAGTTCTACAACTTCAAAGTCAAGCTAGCGATTGCGTTCGCTTTCGTCGACAGTGACGCAATTGACACCACCGGTATCGATCTCAGCGTGGCTATACCCGCCGCCGGAGGGTCTCCGGTGTCACAGTCAACTATCTGTGATGGCGACTGAAAAGCTGACAATGTTGACCGATATTCACCTCGATGATCAGTGACCATATGGACTACTCGGTCACGATCCTCCGGTGAGTACCCTTTTACTTTTCTCATAACTCCGTCCACTTGAGACTTAGAGTCTTCAACATTGATAGGTTGTATCATCTAAGGGATGTTGCTATAACGGCGGAAGAGCGCCGACTCGATTGGCGAGGTACGAAAGACATGGCAAATACAGGACGTCCATGCTCATCTTGGCCAAGCGATGAGAAGATCGTGGTCTATTCGTATGAACGATAGGATACTGATCTCTTGGAACCGGGAGTCATTAGGGGAGTAGCGTCGGCTTTTTCGGGGTAGATGCATCACCGCATGCAGGGAGCCTATCTTGGCGAAGTCAACTAGGGATAGCGAAATAGCTAACATGAGGCGATGGGCGAAATTTCTATTCCACTTAGTCAAGTCCGACGTAACGCAGTTACCGAGCGCCAAGAGGTAGAAGGCTGGGTAAAGCAGCACCTCTCTGGACTGTACCTAGAAGATCCAGAAGACGCACACGGTTCAAGCTCTTTTTTCGGAGGTCAGGACATTGCTGACCAAGCGTTGGAGACTCTAGAGATCACGGGTTACGCAAGCAAACGAAGTAGAGTGGCGCCAGAAACTCATCGGGGCGCTACTCGGCTATCGCCGTATATTCGCCACGGTCTACTTACTTTGCCCGAAGTCTGGCAGAAAGCACAAGGTGGGGAATACGAAGACCTCAAAAGTTTTCGCAACGAGCTAATGTGGCAAGAGTACAGTCGACACCTCTACAACTTTCTCGGACGAAGCTCTCAAGAACCTATTCGATACGAGCTACCTCAACTTGATACTCAGAGGGAGACCGTCGAAGGTCTGGCCTACGACGAAGATATGGAATGTTTACGCGGGTGCGACGAGGAGTTGCGCGAGAGTGGTTGGCTCGTAAACCAAACCCGAATGTGGATGGCCTCTCATCACTCGATCCGTGAAGGGCAACCTGTTGGTGTCGGAGAGGATGAATTTTTCAGACACCTCCTCGATGGTTCTCGAGCAGCTAATCGACTTGGCTGGCAATGGGTGGCGGGAACTCTGACCGGACGACCATATGGATTTAGCCGAAGTCAAGTCTCTAAGCAGGCACCGGAGTGGTGTAATAAGTGCGCTCTTCGTGATCGATGTCCGATCGATACAATGCCCACTTCCCCTGAGTTTGTAGTCCGACGAGAGTCGGCTTCACTTCGGGTGCAGGAGGATCTCGGCCCAAGAGCCGTGATAAAAGATGGCGCCGATGCCGAGTACGTATGGCTCACAGCCGAACTACTTTCGCTTCGCCAGTCTGCTTTAGTTCAGAACCCTAAACTACCCGTGGTATTCGTCTTTGATCGTGCGCTTCTAAGGCGTTTACGTCTGTCCTTTAAGCGACTGGTGTTCTTGACAGAGACACTCTTTGCCATAGGTGCCGAGCGTACGCTGGAAATTCACGTCGGAGATCCGGCTGAAGTGCTTCGTGGTCGCCGAATTGCGGCAACTTGGACTCCGGTGCCTGGTTGGAAGCATCTGCAAAAGAACTTGAACATCACTGAACTCCACCCTTGGCCGTGGTTATGTGTGAGCAAGGGTGTTGTTCCTCTGGGCTCATTTAGCGCTTGGAACAAGGCTGCTACCTTAGCCGATGGCCGCGGACACAACTTCCAGTAATTCCAAACTCGGCAGTTACAACACTTACATGGTAGAGACGGGGAACCAATATCGGTGGCATTCTCGGCTTAAGTTACATTTTGAAAAGTGCGCCATCGACGTCGCATACCAAATGTTGTGATAAGGGAGGCGAACCCCCGATCCCTCCGTATGGATATTTTGACACTAGAACAACAGTGACTTGAACATCAAAGGGTCGCTAAAGTGCCGTGAAGTAGCACGCGATAAGCTCGTTTGGAAACAACAGACCAAACTGGTCCCAGTTAGCTTGACCAGGTGGACCCACTCACCGCATGCTTACCGCAAAACAAAATTCATGAATTAGCGGGAACATCAAGTGTTTGCATGCAAATATTAAATTGGACTACACCTAAACGTCCATCACATGCATCAGCGGACTTTATTAGCTGCCAGCTAACCGACTTGCTATCTCCAAAGCATCAACTGGCCAAAAACACTCAGGTCGCGGTCGAGAGACCCCAGGAGTTCCGGCTTTAGGGCGGCAGTTCAAGACGGAGTCGACCCATTGGGTTGGTATCGCGTCGATACCGTAGACAGCGCCCAATAGCGCTCCACAGATTGCTGCATTGGTGTCGGTATCTCCACCTCGCATAACCGTATCGACGACGCCTTCTTCAAAACTAGGTGCATTTAACAATTGCCATAGGGCATTGCGAAATGCAATCATAACCCAACCCTGTTGATGGACGTAGTCAGATGGTGGACCTTCGGCTGCTCCTTGGATGGTATCTATGAGCAATCGTTCCACTTCTTGTTCGTGAGCCCATTGATTGATCTTCGTATAGAGTGTTTCGCCATCGCATCCAGTTGAAATAGCATGGGCAATCGCCATGGTGAAAACCGAGTTGGCTTGCAGGCATACCCGGTGAATGTCAGGATAGTTGACGCATTTGCCTTCTTTTAGATTAATGGTCACTTGGCCATTTAGATCCGCTTTTGACTCTCCGATTTCTCAGTTATCGACAATGGTTTTTTCATCGTCACCGATCGGTTCGTAAGCGATTATTGAAATGTGCATAAACGCGGAGCGCCTACACACAATCCAACAATCTTTGACCGCT
>JAJZFV010000026.1 GCA_021805205.1 Actinomycetes bacterium
AGTCCCCAACATAGAGGATCGAATAGCTCAAAGTGCCGTCGCTAATCTCCTGGAAAAGGTACTGGAACCGCTCTTTCACCAAGACAGCTACGGGTTTAGGCCCAACAGGGGTGCAAAGGATGCCCTTGTGGTAACCCGTAAGCGATGCTGGGAAACGAATTGGGTGATAGACCTAGATATTGAGGCTTTCTTTGATAACGTGGACCATGATCTGATGATCAAGGCGCTAGAGCATCACGTAAGTGACAGATGGATCCTCATCTATGTTGAGCGGTGGCTAAAGGCACCGCTACAACTAGAAGATGGTACTACTATACAAAGGGAGAAGGGCACCCCTCAAGGGGCTCCCATCTCACCGATACTTGCAAACCTGTTTATGCACTACGGCTTCGACATGTGGATGCAAAGGACGCATCCAGATGCGAAATTCGAACGTTACGCCGATGATGCGGTAATCCACTGCTCATCGTTGGAAGAGGCCAAGTCTCTAAAAGAAGCCCTGTCAGTGAGGCTAGAGTCCATTGGACTAAAGCTTCATCCAGGAAAGACCAAGATTGTGTACTGCAAGGATGCTAACCGACCCCTGAGCTATGAATTCAATAGCTTTGATTTCCTGGGATATACCTTTAGAGGCAGATTTGTAAATGGCAAGAGAGGACTCTTCGTGAGCTTTACTCCAGCGATTAGCAATAAAGCCCAGAAGGCGATACGGGCAACCACAAGAGGTTGGCATCTTAACAGATGGAGTAGCTTAGAACTGGAAGATGTCGCACTTAGTATCGATCCGGTCGTTAGAGGCTGGGTCAACTACTACGGGGCATTCTATGCCTCAAAGCTGAGATTCCTAGCCAACAACATAGATAGGCACTTAGTTCTTTGGCTGATGCAAAAGTACAAGAGATTAAGAGCTAGACCACGTAAAGCATGGGAGGTGCTCGACGCCATTAGAGCGCAGAGACCAACCCTATTTGCGCACTGGCAACTGATCTAACTACTAGATATTCGAACTGTGGGAGCCGGATGAACCGAGAGGTTCACGTCCGGTTCTGGGAGAGCCAGGGGGTGAGATTCCCCCTGGCCACTCACCTGGATCAAGGAAACAGACGCGAACTGATCTTGTCGTTCATCGATATTCAGAAGGCCGATTTTCCAATCAATGTGCTCTGTAGGGTCTTAGCTGTGTCGCGTTCCGCCTATTACCGCTGGTGCGCAAAGAGGAGCTGCTACGAGGGTATACATCGCGCTCGTGAGAGTCTCAAAGAGAAGCTCCTTGAAGCCTTTAGGGCTAACCGTAGGATCTACGGAGCACCGAGGCTGACTCACGAACTTAGAGCTATGGGTGTTGGTATCTCAAGGGCAACAGTTAGTCGCCTGATGGCAGAGTTATCGATCACCGGTGCTTGCGGAAGAGCTAAAACGATTACAACTAGACCAGACAGGCACGCCAGGAAGAGTTCTGATTTGGTTCAGCGCAACTTCTCCGTCGATGAAACAGACAAGCTATGGGTGAGTGACCTGACTTACATCGGCACCAGGGAGGGCTGGTTGTATCTGGTGTGCAATATGGATGCATGCTCGAGAAGGATCCTTGGTTATTCAATGAGCGATTCAATGGACACCCAGATGTTTATAGATTGCCTCGATAAAGCAAGATCTACAAGGGGAAAGGTATTGATGTCAGATACCATTTTTCATTCTGACCATGGATCGCAGTACACAAGTAATGAGTTCAGGGAGATGCTAAGACTCTCTCAGTTCTCCCAGTCGATGGGGAGCGTTGGGGATTCCTACGATAACGCTATGGCTGAGGCGCTTTTGCGCGTCATTGAAGAAGGAGCTCGTATATCAAACAGTCTTCGACACCAGAGAGGAGGCAAGAATAGAGATCTTCGACTGGATTCAATGGTACAACCGGAAGAGAAGACATTCAAGTCTTGGTGACATTTCACCAATTGAGTTTGAGAACTCTCTGATGGCAGAAGCTGCATAGCGGAGCTCTGGTGGTGTCTTTGGAATTTACGGAAGAGTAGCAGTAGCAAAATACTGGTGCAGATAGTCGACGATTGTTGAATTGTGTGTAAGCGCTGCGCGCTTATGCACATTTCAATAGTCGCCTATGCCCAAATTGACCTACTATAGACTCATAAAGCGTTCAAATAGATCACAACCGACAGGAAGAATGATCTCGAAGACATAAATTCTTTGGACTCCTCATGACTTTACTGAAAATTGATGAGTTTTTCATCAATTGATTTTGAAAAGTCAGCTATGTTGAAGGCGGCATTGTTAAGCGGAGTACCGTGTCGCGTTTGGTGAGTAATTCCACGGTTATTCCGAGGCTTCTTGCAACTTACACAACCGAACTGCCGGCGTTTAACAATCTGTCACCCTAGGCAAGTCTTCTAAATGACTTGCCGAGGGTGTGTGCTTCTTACCCTTTATGAAAATTCCTCCCATTTATATTTTGGTCAGTATTCTCACATTAAGGGTGGATCATCCAGGATTTATCATGGCACCCTCTTAGGGACACCGATCGATATAGATGCAGGAGTTGATGTAAGAGGGGCACAGGAACTAGCCCAAATTCAGAGGTTGGAGATCAATTTTGACTGTGAACAAATCCATTCTTGGGCTACCGCTACATCGAAGGTGCAGGGGAGCCCAAGCAAGATCGGCAATTTACCCAAAAGTTACGTCAAGCGATATCCGAATGTATATCAGCGATTCCATCGTCATTCAGCGACTTTGGTGACTACCCGGTCCTTACCAGACTCCTTTGCCGCATAAAGGCATTCATCGGCTTGAGCCAAGAGGTCGGTCGCTTTCAGTTCCTTTGGAAATTGTAAAGCAGTTGCTGCACCCATTGAGACCGAGAAGTTCCAATCGGGAGCCTGTCGAACTTGGACCTTTCTGACGGCAGCAAGGATCCTTTCGCATCGTTCAATTACGTCATCGCCGGTTATATTTGGCAAAATAAGGGCGAACTCCTCGCCACCAAATCGAGCCACCATCTCATCTTTACCGGTAACTTCATTTCCGAGAGCTCGAGCAATTGCGCAAAGGGCGTCATCTCCGACGAGGTGACCAAATGTATCGTTGAACTTCTTGAAGTTGTCGATGTCAATCATTACCAACGTCAGGGGAGTCGAATCACGTTTGGCGACCTTCCATCGCGAACGTACGCCTTGATCGAAGGCGCGTCTATTGGGAACACCGGTCAAACCGTCGCTCATGATCATCTTGAGCATCTGTTCTTCGAGTGCCTTCTCAGCTGTAACGTCAATAATTAAGCCAACTGAACGAAGAGGGCGATTGCGCCGATCGAAGTTTATGACCTTACCTCGAAGCGATAGGTAACGCTTTTGAGCGTCCTCTCCAATCGCGGTTGAGACCTCCATTACGTTGCGACTTTTTAATTCGCCAAATGCGGTAGTTACCTTTTCAACTTCATCTTCGCCAAAGAGAGCCAGGAATGAAGTGATGTTCTTAGGAAGATCGCTCACGTCGACCCCTAATATTTGAGCAGCGACATTTTCAAGGTTCAAGGACTTCAACCTGTGATCGATCTCCCACATCGCAACGGTAGCGTGCGAAAAAGCTAGGTCAAGTCGCGCCTTAGTATCTATCGCCTCGTTTATAAGACGATGAAATTCTGTGGTGTCTCGACCCGAAGCCCACCAAAGTTTGGAATTAGGTAGTGGTCGAGCGATCCATTGGAGGTAGACGTAGCGTCCATCAGCCTGAGAGAAGCGGCACTCCATCATTACTTCACTCGCACCCTCTTCGAGTTCGGCGATTCCAGCGACGATACTTTCGATATCTTCTGGATGCACGAGTTCTAGGATTGACTTTCGTGCTATCTCCTCTACCGGAACGCCCAAAAGTTGCGCAAACGAGGGGCTTACCTCTCGCAAGTTTCCATCGTTTCCCGCAAGCGAGAAGAGTTCAATCTCTGCTTCACGGGCAATTCTCATCTGTGGATTAACAGCCAAGGCCTCGCTCATATCTACCGTGTCCGGTTCTTGGCGTAAAGCGAGAGGAGCGTCTGAGCCACTTGGGCATTCGTTACTAGGTCGGGATTTACTAGGGGATAATCAGTAGCGGGGGTGAAGCCATCGAGTTCATCGGCGAGTTCTTCGTCATCGACGTGCTCAAAGCCCATCGACCAGTCGCCAAACATTGGGCTTGTCACCTCAACGTCAGCTAGGAGGCGAAGGTTGATATGTCGGCTGTCGCTGCCGATTCTTTCATAGGTGCGACGGAGTGGCTCTTCATCACCTTCTAGCATCTGCAAAAAGCTTTGGCTCGAGTAGAGAAGCATTCCGCTGAGACCGTCGCGCTCATTGTTCTCGCGCGATTTGGATAGTAGTTCAATCAATTCGTCGGGGGATAGATCGTAAGTAGCTTGGCTGCAATAAATGATTCGTCTCATCGTTACCCCTTGGCGTAGTTCAATATTCTTGGACCAAAAGATCTAAGCTGATCTTTGCTATATTAAAGAATTTCGACACGATACTTTAATATCTTGATTATTTATGGTTCAGAATAATTTCAAAGCTGTCTCCGTGCAGTTCGAATGAGACTGTCCATCCTCAATGGTAGAACTAGAGTTGCGATTACTCAACAAACTCAAGATGCAACTTTGCTTTTCTGCGCTTCTATCCGCGTAATGAACTTTTCAAACTCAATTGTTGGACCAATAAATGGGGACCTGCCACAACGGCCAATTCTGGAGGAGCAGATATCAAACCTTCGAACGCTATTCCCGCACCGAGATATTCGAGAACGTTCTAAACTGCAATGCTCATTTCCTCAAAGAGGGACTTATTGCTACGAACTCGCGCACGTTCCTTGATCAACTTCACTTCCGCCATAGAAGCAAACACCCAGCCAATGATTCGATGCAAGTCAACGGCGTAAAGCATTGAACGGTCGATGGCCTAATTCACGGGTTCATCACACCTTAGTAGGCTAACGAATCTCTGTCTCGCCGAATGCAACTTTGAACAGATAGCAATGAAGCCGTACTTTTGAGGGTTGAAGCAAGATTTGAGATACTGAAAGGTCTCACCCAAAGGTCCATCGATGCGTACGGCTCTAACAAAGCATATATTTTGCTCATGTGCTTCCTAGTTCAAAAAATTAGCGTGAACCGATCGTGAAACCTTTTAATGCCGTGAAAGTAAAAGTCGCGGCGGCAGCGTAATCTTTCCGAGTCTAAATTGCTTAGATCGCAGGCTTTGATCTATAGGTGGCTAAATCCTCCCGCTTCATCAGCCTCCATAGCTACAGCGACTGGGTGTCTCCCGAAGTGTTCGAGAGAGGACTCGATATCCTTTAGCAGTATCCCGAGAAGGTCCTTATCGACTCCTTGTCGGATGAGGACTCGCTGTACCGTGACGTCTGAAACAGTGCCAGTTAAGGGATAGGCAGGAACCTGCCATCCACGTACCCTGAGCCGATCAGCGAGATCATAGAGCGAAAACCCAGGATCGACACCTTCGATGATACGCCACGTAACCGCCGGGATACCGGTAACTGGGTCGCTAGAGCAAAGAAGTTCAAATGGCCCAAGCTTCACAATCTCAGAGGCAAGGAAGGCGCCGGCGCTATAGCAGGCCATGTGTATCGATCTATAACCCTGCCAGCCTAACCTGAGGAACGAGTAGTATTGAGCAATTATCTGACCTGCGGGGCGAGAGAAGTTGATCTGAAAGTCTGGCATGTCACCGCCGAGATAGGTAACGTGAAATATTAGATCCGGGGGCAGCTCTGAGGCGTCTCGCCAAACTACCCACCCTACTCCAAGTGGTGCTAATCCAAACTTATGACCCGAGGTGCTAACTGATTTTACCCGAGGGATTCTGAAGTCAAAGAGTACTTCGGGCGCACAAAAGGGAGCGAGAAAGGCTCCACTTGCCCCATCGACGTGAATATCCACATCAAGGCCAGTCTCTGATTGAAGCAAGTCGAGCGCCCGGGCTAATTCGAGGACGGGCTCATATGCTCCGGTGTAAGTCACACCGAAAGTGGCGACTACGCAAATAGTGTTTTCATCCACTAACTCGAGCATACGTTCGGCATCGAGGTGAAACTTATTTACTGCCATCGGTACTTCTCGTAGCTCAATGTCCCAATAACGGGCGAATTTATGCCAGACTACCTGCACCGGACCGCAAACTAGATTCGGTGAGTCAGTAGCGGCGCCAACTGCTCTACGACGCGCACGCCAGCGCCATAAAGCGGCTAAGCCTGCGAGCATGCACGCCTCCGACGAACCTAGCGTTGACGTACCTGCGGTTGTCTCAGGCTCCGGTGCATGCCAGAGTTCAGCTAGCATCCGAACACACCTACGTTCTATCTCCGCCGACTGGGGATATTCATCCTTATCCATTAGGTTTGTGTTAATTGCTAGGTCCATAATTTCGTGGACCTGAGGCTCCTCCCAGGTCTGACAAAAAGTCGCGAGATTCTGCCGCGCATTTCCATCAAGAAGTAGTTCGTCTTTGATTGCCTGCAATGTTATATCAGGGTGCATACCCGATAAAGGGAAAATAGATTTGGGGAGTTCCCTTGAAAGTTCTTTAGAAGCGAAAAGTGATTCTTCGCCGACTGAGGACGTCATTGCCTCTATCGACTCCTGCTCTGTACTGTCCAAAGCACATCTCCGTCCAACTATAAAGTGAAAGTCCCAAACATCTCCGACGCTAGTCGAAATTGAGCATCTCGAACCAATATCCAGTTCGGGGTAACGTTTGTAGAAGGATTGCGCATGGGTGACGCATTGAGTCGATCAAGTAATCACCTACATTTGAAAACGGGCCAGGAATTGTAAAAACAGTTGAACCCTGGAAGAGAGGGGTATCAATCTTCACACGACAGGCCAAAGTACTCTTTTTTAGATAAATAATTATCTAAAAAAGAGTGGTTGCAATGCAAGCCGAATTTCCAAATGCGAATCGTTCGTAAAAGATGTTGCAACCACTTCAAAGGCGATATTAGGGAGGTCTCCATCGGTCAGCGCTAAAGGCTTATTCGGTTATTGCACTGTTATGAAGTACCCAAGTTGGCATCGACACTTGAACTTCGGGATCGCATTTTCGTGTCGAAGGGTATCGTTGGGTCAAAATGAGATGTTTCGGGCGAAGTCAATAAACCTTTGGATCTTTGAATAGTGCGCCCCCATTGAAAAGGACTTGCAAATGTAACTGCTTACTCCTTTGTTGAGGCAACCGATTTAGTGGTGCGAATCAATATCAGTTCGAGCAATTATCTCTGTTACAAGCCGTTGAAAGTCGTCAAAACATTGTTGAACGCTTGATTGATGTGCGCCGATTGCTCCATCTGCAGCTTTTAGCTTGAACATCGGCTTTCTCGCCTCCATCGCCATTGGCATTAGACTTCTGAAGTGCTTTATTATTCCTAGTTGAAATGGGTCAGCCCCAGTCAAAGGAGCTTCTAGTCGTTCTCTCAAGACGCTGGACCTATAAGCCTCGGGCATCCTCGACTGCCATTTTGCATAGGCCTTTACCGGACGGTAGAGTCGCTCAACGTGTTGCATCGAAACGTACCCAATCGGCTCCATCCTGCCGTTTGGTTGACTGCCAAGTTCAAGGTTTGCATTTGCTTTAGCCTTCTCCCATGTGTTGCGCCAATTCAGCAATGCGGGTCCAAGGTTCTTTAGTCCTTGCAGTGAAAAGAGGTCAGAGGTGACCGGAATGACTACGTAGTCCGCAGCAACTAAGGCAGCTCGATTTATCGATCCGAGATTTGGCCCCACATCGATGAGAACTACTTCTGCTGATGTTCGTTCCGCAGCTTCCTTGATAACCCTCCAAAAGGCCGAGGTTACTCGAAAGGCGCGATCTTTCCCTTCAAGACACCTAGGCCATTCGATAGATAGATCATCCTCAATACCAGAAAGTGCGAGGTCTCCGACTATCAGGTCTAATAGTCCATTTGAAAGACTCTCAGTGTGGACCGCCCTTACATCACCAGTACCTTCGAATAATGGTTTTACTGCTCCGAAAATTGTTTTAGAGGCACCATTTTCCGGCCACAGATCTTCAAATCGATCGTCGTCGACTGCCATAATCGAAAGATTCGATTGAGGATCTAGATCGACCGCTAGTGCGTGATAACCAAGTTCAGCAAACATCCATGCCGCATGGTAGACGAGAGACGTCTTTCCCACCCCTCCCTTGTTGTTAAAGAAGGCGATGGTTTTCAATGTAGATCCTTCCTAATGACCGCAGCAACCACACTGTGTTCAACTTGAAAGCTAAGTCTAGACCCAAGCTTCTTTTTAGCTAGTGAGATTCCAATACCGAATCTTTGAACGAAACCGAGTGCCCTCAGTGCCTCCGCAATATTTGGATTACGGTAGTCAGTCAACCCCGGCGTCCCAAAGTTATCAAGCGTGACGCTTCCAAATGGTCCTCCAGGATTATGAATCTCTAGGCGATCATTGAACCAATAGAGACGTACGGGAGCATTGGTTGCCTCGTAGGAGCGATGTAAATACGCATTTCGAATCAATTGCTGCAAAGCATCAAAGGGATAATCTTCCGATATCTCCTCGGTTGTTCGATTAGCGAAATTAACTTGTCGACGATTATGGGACTTCACTTTATCTTCTAGCGTTCGAATTTGATTATCGATCCGACCATGGATCTCCAATTCGTCGGAGATTGAATCGGTTAATTCAGAACCTTCAATTCTCAAGAATTGGGTATAGCATCCTGCTATCAGGTCTGAAGGCACTTTTCCGCTGACGAGAATCGAAAGGACCGTTGGATACGAATTGTCCTCTGCTGTTACAAACTTTGCAGATAGCAGTCTTTGGACCAAAGTTCTTCCGTTGGCCTCAAGCACATCACGCGCAACTAAGGCCGGAAGATAATCCCTTTCAAAAAAGTCAAGATCGAGGTCGTCCAAGCTAGCGTGCCTAATCGGTTGGAGGTCAAAAGGGTAGTTGCGGTATCTTCGCCTTTCGTTTAGTATGCGCTCATCTTGTTCGGTGGCGTAGCCCCTGCGCGGTCCGAAACGCACGCAGATTCTTCCGTCGTATCTGACCGGGGGTGAGTCGCTTGGCCAAGTTACGACTGCGGCTATTTGTTTACTGTCTGTTAGGGAAAGTTTTTTAACTTGAATTGTGGGCGGTGGCGTTATCAATCCATCGCTCTTTACTCCCGCAAGCTGGGTGAGGAGTTGATCGTCAACTCGAAAGTCTTCGACGGGGTTACCGTAATCGTCAACCCCTATGAATACAACGCCTGGCCCGCTGGAGCCGTCCAAATTGTTGGAGAAGGCGCAAATAGCCTCGTGAACGGCTCTTTTAACTCTATCCGTAGAGAAGCTGCTTTTGAACTCTATCTTTGCCGACTCACCATTCGAAAGTAGCAATAGTAGGTCGTCGTCGCTTAGCACGTTAGCTGGATTTACTGACACATTAATAGAGCTCACTTTACTACGCCGCACTACACTGGTGAGGCTACCTCACTCGACAATTGTAGTTGCTGCTAGACCTAGGGACAGGCACGTAGGCGAAGCGGCAGTTAGGGAACCTTTTCGGTTATCTAATCTTTTTTATTATTGAGCCGTTTGCACACTAAGTTGCTTAACCCTGGATGGCTCCCAATTTATCAATCCACAACAGATGGGAGTTTTGAATCCAGGACCTTGATGGAGGCAAGTTTCATTTAATCCAAAAATCATATCCCTCAGAACGGACGTTGAAAAAATCGCTAAAGTGGGCGCAAATCGCAATAGGGTGCGAACTTTAACACGATACACTAAGCAGTATTTTCTCATTTTTAGTTGAATGATCATCTACAAAACAGTCTTTGAAGCGCATGATGAATAGCACAGAATAAATAGCACATGATGAATAGCACATGATGATTATCAGAGAGGAAAACGTTTCATTCAACTGTATTACTTGAAGTTGACACGAGTCTTGTACCTGCATTCAATATCGCCTCAGCTGCCGTGGAACCCAATCGCGCAAGTGACGCGATCGTCTCCCCATCTTTGGCGTTCGTTGAGTAACTTAGAATTATCTCTGAAGCATCCATTTGGGATTGTGCTATAGCTCTTACTGCTTTGATAAGGCTTGTCATCTCCATTTCTGCTGCTAGAGCTGAAATTTGTGCTTTGCTTACATCTTTACTCGTTAGTGCCGCCATCCTTCGTTCCTTTGAAACCAAAGCGTCGACTATAGCCTCCTCGTTCTTTGAATCCAAGACCACCTCGTAGATACCCGCCGGCGTTGAAAGTTTCAAAAAAAGAGCCGTCAAGTCGATCGAGAAGAAGAAGAGAAAGAGAAACACTTGGAGGACATATATCGCTGGATGAACACTTGCCACCTTCTGAAGAGCTTCGAGTCTGGCAGGATAATCATTGGAGAAGGTAGCCACAAATTGATTTATTTGTGACGTTGTCCTTCTATCGATAGTGGCTCTTTGTTGATTTACGCTATCTGTCAACGCAGCAACTCGTTGTTGTAGCGACGGAATGATTACGTTATCGACATGCTCCTTACGCGCCAGATCGCTACGGTAGTTGGGGCCCTGAGAGACTACACCTGAGCTACTACCGCAGCTCAACTTCGCAACAACGCCACTTTGCTCATCGGACAGGAGTGTGCCGAGGCACTGAGATCTCGCCTCTTCAGCTGCAAGTGCAGAAGTCGCACTTTGGAGACCGGAGGATCTGACCAAATTGGTTTTTTGAAGCTCTGCTCCTTTGAGTAGAGAGGTAACTCCAGCTTCCTTGTTGGCATTTAGTTGCGCATTTATAGTCTTTGAATTTATCAAAAGGACAATCGGGTCCGAGACGACAACACCGAGTACTACGGTAAACGTAACTCGAGAGATGAGCGGTAAGAGAGGCATTCGCCGAGAAAGTCGCTTCCACGATACCGTCTCATCCACACGATCGTAGTTTCGAACAATATCCCTCACCCCTCGCTGAGCCTTGTGCAATGTCGAGACGATATATCTGTCGATCGATAAGACGATGAGGCCAAATATCGCACCGACAATGGCCGACAAAGTCAGGTTGCCGCAGAGGGTCGAGGCAACGTAGGTCATTGACCCGGCGGCAAATGCCGCCGGAATCAACACTAGGGAACCTTGAGCTGCCAACTTACGCGTCTCGTGGCGCTCCATTGGTCCGCAGTCGGCCAGTATCGTTGGATCTGCACCAGCCATCCATAAAAGCATGGAATTGCCCGCCCGCCCAACGCCCTTGACGCCCCCCTTAACACTTGCTGACATTTCACTTTTCACAATTGAATCCAATCGCTAAGGGGATCACCGAACTACGCGACCGCTCAAGCTTTTGACAAAGCCGTCGAGCAGTCGATCCATGGTACGAAATTGCATATCTAACTGGCGGATCAGCTGATCCTTGGCCTTGGTGTAGAGCTCCGGGCGAGCTTGGTAAACTTCGATCTGATCCGCTGCAGGACCGTAGCTCTCCATAAATCGATTTCTCATCTCAGTAATTGTGGCATTGAGCTGCAAGATCTGCTCAGCAGCGAACGTTGCCAGCGAATTTTGAAGTGAAATTCCCACCGATGCAATGAGGGTATCAGCCTGTTTGCGTGCTATCTCAAGACGGGTCTCGGTGTAGATCTCCATCATCGCAGCACGCCTTTGCGCCTGTTCTTTCAATCCTCTCACTGCCAGATCTTGCTTAGCCCGCTCCACCTTGGTCGGCACCAGGCGAGCGAGAATTCCTCCTCGTTCAAATGCTTCATCGATATCATGCTGAGAGATCGAATCGTTATCGCGAAGGGCGGCAGCGAGGGTGTTGCCGATCGTCTCCAAGTCGCTGACGCTGGCATCAGGTTGGGTTAGTGAAAGCTGTCGGTAGGTCACTTTTATTCTCCTTCTTTTCTGGACAGTATCTTTATAAAACCGTCCACGATGATGGAATTGGAAATGGAAATCTCTCCGCTCACGCGATCAATTTCCTGAAAACGTCCTTGTAGGAACGTTAAATTTACACGATACAGATGAGAAATTGAAAAATCAAACATTCTGAATTGATTCCCAAAAATTCCGGACATCATTCAAGCAATTGTCCGGAATTTCCGGGAATCTGATCACGGGGGATGACTTCGCTCTTACGACGGTGGTAAGGTTCACTAAATGTGGAATAGTTCAGGCGATCTACTTAGGAAGTGGCGTACTCAGAAGGCAAAGATGTCTCTTCGAGAGCTTGCAGCGATAACTTACGTTAGCAAGACAACCCTCTCCGACTGGGAAAACGACAAGGTTGAACCCGATCTTCAAATCCTGGAACAGGCATATTCAACCAGGGGGACTCTCGAAGATCTCTACATAGCCACCAATAAGGTGCTTCCAGCGCGTTGGGAGTGGGCTCACAACTTTCAAATTGAAGATGGCGATATGGTTGGTGGGCCGGTTTGGGCACTTCTAAGACCTGGTATTGATTCGCCGAACAGGGTGAGGGCGAAGATTAGATGGGGCCTATTCGGAGTTACTATTGACGAGCCCTGCACAGAAGATGGAATCTTCATCACATGCCGGGTTAGCACACCACATCCAGCTGCATTTATATACTTTTACGAAAGCCCAGGCTGGGTGAACTTCGGAAGAGGCAAGTTACCGACACAAGAGTTGGGAGTAGTTGCGCACTCGGAGCTACGGATCATCGACGCTGTTGAGGTATCTGAGTCAGTTAGACGTCTGGTAAGAGAAGGCCTAAGGTACATGGGTAGGAGCTTCTTATGGATGCTTCGCAACCCAGATAGTAAAGAGCACCGAGAAGTAGAGATCACCAAAGGTCTTCTTAGTGGCCGGGAGGTCGATCAGGACGTTCATCGAGCGACTGAAATGTCGCCCGATCAAAGGATAGATGAATGGCACAGATTTGACCACACCGAATATCTCAAGCTTCGTAAAACTCTCAAACTCTCGCGAGAATCAGTTGTAGCTATCGTTAACAATCAAGACATTCGGGCACCCCGGTCGGGCTTGGCACCGTCGAATACTCAATCAGCCACACCGACTCTCACAGTCGAACAACTCAAATACTTCGAAGAAAACGGTGGAACCTCAGTTCCGCACCTAGCGTCAAGGCTTGATATGGCATATCGACTAGACGGTCACACCTGTAGAGAAGAGGTAACTCCGCTTCTCCTCGGAGAAAAGGAAGGCGTGCTAAGGGCGACAGTCAAGTTCCCAAACCATTACGTCGGACCAGTAGTTTTGACAATCACCAACGAGACTGCTGGCGAATCCGAAGCAGCACTAAAACTACTCTGGGGACCGTGGCAGACATCGCTGATCGTGGCTAGCGATAGGGGAGTAACGTGCCGAAAGGATAAGCCGGGAGAGGGGGCACCCCTTGAAATTGAATATCTCGTTGGTTGGAGGCTCAAGGTGGAGATCGGATATAACCCAGATGCCATCTCGATTAACAATGACGTCTGGGACCCTAGGGATATCGAGGCAGGGGCATCCTTAATAAGAAAGTACGTTCCACTCTTTACCCACCTGTGGAATGAAAGCAAGGATGAGGGGCGAAGGCTACCTTGGATGTAAATTCCACATCTCCGAAAGAGGCTTTGATAATAGGAGATGGAAATTTCATACGTTGGCAATCTTGAACTACGCACCCCATAAAGGGTTTACTCTCTATCACTTTCGACCACTAAAAATCCGTGGATCTTCGAATTTAATATTTCGAGTCCCATCTACCGAAAGAACAATTTATCGACCGTCGTAAAATCGGTCCCGCCCTCTTTGTGGAGAGTATTGTAGCGCACCGTTTACAGACGCCAGATTTAATCTCGCTTCTTGAAGCGCGGAGATGAAACGGGCACGAAACGGCTTCTAGGGAACGCGCAATACTTAGCTGCAAATTCGCTTTTAGATCTGCCACCGTACAGGAGTTTCAAGAGCCACCTCAACTTTGAAGTAAGGTTTGGAGTTAATCGCTCGCTCCGGCATTGGCTCTCCCTTGAGGCCAACTCCATTTGCAAGCTTTGGTTGTCGTCCAAAAAATGGGGACCACTTGAGTCTGACCCATTATCGAAAACTATAAAAAATAAGAAGTCACCTCAGAGGAGGCGACTTCTTATAAACGAAACACCCACGGTAAATAAAATCGTCATTACCACAGTGCCCAAAGGCTTTGCTTGACCTTATTCGACTTCTTTATCTGCCTTTTACCAAGAGGGCTTGGCCTCTGGAGTAAAGACTCACAGCTTCTACCCCTTCAACTAATCCAGCATCAGAGGTCGGAATTGCAACCGATATAAGGCGATCTGCCCTATCAAGAAGGGTGATCTTTATCGTTGATCCAAGAAAACTCTTGGCGAGAACTCTGCAACCCTCATCGTTAGCCCCACGGATACCTATCGATTCAGGTCTTACCAATACTTCAACCTCAGAGCCTGCAGTAAAGGTGGAGTCCGACTTGTACTCAACCAAACCTACGTTTTCAACTTCAACCTGACTTGCGTCGACGATGCGGCCAGGAAGGCGATTTACGGTCCCTACGAATTCAGCTACAAACTCAGTCGCGGGATTAGTGTATACCGCTAAGGGAGTATCAAGTTGCTCGAGTTGACCTTGATGCATTACCGCAATCCGATCAGCGATAGCAAGAGCCTCTTCTTGATCGTGAGTAACAAAGAAGGTGGTTATGCCAAGTTCGAGCTGAATTCGACGAATCTCGTCCCTGAGGGAGGACCTTACCTTGGCATCGAGAGCAGATAATGGTTCATCCAATACCAGCACCTCAGGTTGAACTGCCAAGGCACGGGCTAGGGCCACGCGTTGCTGCTGTCCGCCCGAGAGCTGATGGGGGTAGCGATCTGATTGACTCTTTAGACCAACTAACTCAAGCAACTCCCCAGATCGGCTAGAGCGATCTTTTGGGCTTTGACCTCTTACTCGAAGTCCAAATTCCACGTTCTCCTTAGCGGTCATATTTGGAAAAAGGCTGTAGCTCTGAAAGACCATGCCAATATTGCGCTTAGCAGAGGGAAGCGAGGTTACATCATGATCACCGATGATGACTCTTCCACTATCTGGCATCTCAAGACCAGCAAGGACGCGTAGCGCAGTCGTCTTTCCACAACCAGACGGTCCGAGTAGGACAATCAACTCGCCAGCATCCGCACTTAGGTTGAATGACTTAAGGGCTGCTACATCTTTGAAGTTTCGAGCCACATTTTCAAAGCGAACGGGCAGACCGGAACGACTGTAGCGTCCACCATTGGCAACGGTCTCACTCGATATCATCTAATTTCCTACTCCTTTTAAAATTTATACTCGACGCACCGGCACGTATACGAACGCTATGTCAGTTCGGAAATCAAATCTTTACTCATCAGCCACAATGGTCGAACGGCTAGCCCGACGTTGCGAAAAGACAAGAGTGATAACCGCTAGGGGTATCCATGTAAAGAGGAGCGCGATAAGCGACAAAGCTACGGCTTGGCTCGCGGCAAGTTGTCCTACCTGAACCAAAAACACTGGGAAGGTCGTAAAACTCAAGAGCGATGCGACTGCGAATTCTCCTAGGCAGAATGCAAACGTCAAAATAGACGCGCCGATTATTCCTCCTCGAATATTTGGCAGCAGAACAAAGCGAAGTAACTTTATCCACCCCGCGCCAAGTGATTGCCCCGCTTCCACAAGCGTCTTTAGATCTATTGATTGCACAGATGAATCCAGAGCCCTGTAACTAAAGGGGAGTGCCAAGACAACGTACTCCAACGAAAGGATCACTGGAGTTCCATAGATGATGTTCGGTAGTCCCCGGAAAGAGGTAATCACACCCAGGGTCACAACCACCGAAGGAACAACTAATGGCAAAAGGGAGATAGCTTCGAAGACCCTCCGTAACTTGGGAAGGCGAACGTGCACCCAAACCACTGTTGGAATCAGGAGCGCTAGGGTCAAAAAAACCGTTCCAACGCCTACCTTGACCGAAAGGAATAGTGTGCTCCAGAATTGCGCAGTGCCGAAGAGTTGAGTGTATGCAGAGATGGTAAAGCTGTTGTGGTTTCCGAGGAAGGAAAAACGGGCCGAAGATACAATCGGCACAATGAAAAATAGGCCAACTAGAGTCAGGACTATGTAGCGAAAGGGGCGTCCCAGCTTTAGAACGTCACTTGAGTTATTACCATTCGTTTTGGTGCTGGGCGTTAGATCTGGAGCTATCGTAGCCATCGTGAAGTTCTCCTTTGGATGGTCGCATAAATTACTCCAGCTAGAACAACAATCAAGATCATCCCCGCACCGAGTGCGTCACCGAGATTTGTCTGACCTGCCAGAACGTTGCCGGAGATCAACGCTCCAAGTTGGATAGGAACAAGCGGAATGGTACCAGATGTGAGCGCTTGTGCGGTTGCATATGCTGCGAATGAGTCGGTGAAAAGGACTATGAAAGCGGCAAAGATAGGAGGCAGCAGAAGCGGGATCCCGATCCATCGCCAAAATTGCGAGCGGGAGGCTCCTAATGATTGTGACGCATCAACCCACTCTTTTCTTATGGCCTGAATTGGGGGTAGCATAATGAGAACCATCAGGGGAATCAAAAAGTATTGGTAGACGATGGCGAGTCCGGTCACGGAATAGAGGGAAAAGCCGTGAGCGTATATATCTATCCCGGCAGACTTCAGTAGCTTCGTTATGATTCCAAAGTTACCAACCGTAGCGATAAACGAGAAGGCAAGTGGGACGCCCCCAGTATTTGCAAATACACCAGAGCCAGCTGTAACGAGAGAACGAACAACCGAATTCGAGGTCGAACTAACCGCAAGGGCTGCCAAGAGACCCACAACCACCGCCACGAGAGCTGCAACGAACGAGAGTTCAATGCTGGCGACGAAGCTCTTTAGGTATACTCCGTGAACAGCTTCGTTGAAGTTGGACAGGGTGAACTTTCCGTTACCATCCTGAAAGGCAGTAGCAATAACAGAGACTGCCGGGAGCGCCAAGAACACTCCGATATATGCGATAAAAGGTATTGCACCTAAAGCATTACCTAAGCCCCTACGGCGCCCCCGCGAACTCCGCCCGGCAGCAACTTGGGTCTTTTCCCCATTATCCACCGGACGGATATTCGAATCGAGGAGCTCCTCGTTGTACTTTGTCAACTTCGCTCCTTGCGACAAGTTTTTACCTAACTTACCCTGTTATTGAGGTCCACTGGTTCGCAACGAGAGTCTGAGCAGCAGACAACTGCGATTGCGTCGGGAACTGAGGAGTTCCACTTACCGATGGGAGCAGGCTCATGTAGGTTGAATTTACTGTACCCGCTGCCTGCATCGCTGGCAAGAGTACCGGACGAGCCAGACCCTTCAGATACAGGTTTTGACCTTCAGCAGAGTAGAGGAACTCTTCCCAGAGGCGGGCTGCTGCAGGGTGTGGTGCATTCGCAGAGATTGCTTGGGCATAGTATGAAGCGTATTGACCCTTTGCGGGAACAATTACCTTCCAATTGACCTTGCCCTTAGTTGCTATTGCATATGCGGCGTTTAGGTAGTCCCAGTCGATATTGACTTTGATCTGACCGCTCTCAATTACTGCAGGAGAGCTCTGTACTGGCACGTAGTTTCCAGCAGCTGCGAGCTGCTTGAAGTAGTTGAGGCCGGGTTGGATGTTCGAGAGCGAACCACCATTCGCCAACGCAGCGGCATAGACCGCGCCGAAGGCGGCTCCAGCACTAGTTGGGTTACCATCTAGAGCAACCGCGCCCTTGTACTGAGGCTGAAGTAGGCTGGCAAAGCTCGTTGGGGGATTCGACCCGAATGCGTCAGCATTGTATCCAATCGAGATATAGCCGCCGTAGTCGTAGTACCAATTTCCAGCTGCATCCTTTGAGTTGGCAGGAATCTGATTCCAAGACGCAACCTTGTAAGGGCTAAAGAGACCCTGCTGGGCGCCGAGGAGGGCAAAGGATGGTCCTACATCGACGACGTCGGGCTCCTTAGAGGTTCCCTTTTCAGCCTTCAATGCGGCAAGTTCCTGAGCAGATGACCCGTTAGGGTTTTGACTGTTGATAGTGATTCCGTACTTCTTCTCGAAGGTCGAGATGAGTTCTCCGTAGTTTGCCCAACCTGGTGGAAGCGCAATGACGTTGAGTGTTCCCTCTTTCTTAGCCGCAGCTATGAGGGCACTCATTCCACCGCCGGCTTGCGCCGAGGTCTCCATCGCCCAATTTGTCGATGCCGTGCTGCTCTGAGTCGAGCCACTAGAACTACTAGAACTCGACCCACAAGCGGCCAAGATAACCGCCAAGGCTGAGCTTCCGACGGCAATTCTTACGCTTTTTTTCACCTAAGCTCCTTTCAATGTCAGATTCGTCAAATCGCTTCAAAGGAAGCTAGCACCAAATCTAAAAAAATTCCGTCATAATTGTGATGTTTTAGCATCTGTTAATTTGGGCGTTCTAATTGGTTCACGTACCGTTCATTATCGCGGGGGAATTCGGTTTTGTATAATTCCAAACAAAATATGCGCCTTTGATTATGGGTAATTACTAATTTTTTAACTTTAGAGACACTTTTTCACCGAAACTTCTCCAAAACAACAAATTATCAGCAAATCACGAGTGGGGACTTCTGCGAAAAAAAAGCGGAAATGCCTCAGATGTTTGAGTTTGCTCTATTGGAAGGTTCTTAGTCAATTGATCCACTACCTCACGTGAGTGTTGCATCCGGAGTGTAGTCGGAGCCAAATTTCGTGAACTTCAAGAGTCCTCTATGTCAATGATCTTGTCACCTACCTTATTTTTTTCAAGAGGGTGAAGATCGAATGGCGGTGAGGAGCTTTCCAAGGTAGCGGAAAGGTGAGCACGGTAGAATACCGCGACTTATTACAACCTCAGGGCGCGGAAGCGAGGAGACATTGAAAGGTGAGCTCGATGCAAAACCGAGTGCTAAACGAACGAAAGATGAGCTCGTAGATGGTCAAGGTTGACGACAAAACCGCACCTTGGTAGAGAGTCTTGGCGCCGTGCAGTCGAATTTAGATGCTAAAGATGTTGATTTTCGTCCATCGCGTTATTGATAGAAACGACTCCTGGACGAGGTTCACAAATCGGGCTGTCACCTATTGGTTACTGAGGATGATCCTAAGAGCCGCCAAACTACTCACACTACCGACGCTGAGCCAATTGGCCTTGGGCAGAGGGCCTGAGGAGAAGTGCCAACTGACAAAAGTTCGAGTGGCTTAAGTTTACTGCAGAGTCATTTTCGCTTGCATGATCCCATATCGGGTGTTCCGTCACTTGAGATAGATTGTCTTTGCAAGGTGCGAAGAACATCTAGAGTCGCCACGCAGATGCAAGACAAGCTTTCAAGAGATGTTCGGCTCGAGGAACAGCTTCACACCGGTCCAGAGAGTCGCCGCTCACGATCTGCGGCGAACTTCAATGCTTCGCGAATATTTGCAACGGTCAATTCTGGAAAATCCGATATTATTTCATCTTCCGTCATTCCTGCGGCAAGATATTCGAGAACGTCATAGACGGTGATGCGCGTTCCCTCGAAGATGGGCTTGTCGCTTCGAACTCCTTGACGTACCTCTATCGACTAACTTCTGTCATGTCAACACCTTACCCAGCCATTGATTCAATGGAAGAGAACAGTGCACGCAGTAGAGGGTCGGCGCGCTCGATAGTCGTATCAGGGAGTGGCCTTCCAACACGGGCCCTTTGGTGAGCTTAAGGACGCATTGAGTCAACACAAGCTACTCGTCTCGCACCACCTTCGCATAAGAAGTGCCAACAGGTCGAGATATGCTTCTCCAGAGACGAGAATTGTTGCTTCTATCCGAACTCTTCAAGAAAATCTTTTGAGTACCAAACGAGTCGAAGCTAATTGCGATCTCATCGATATCGCTCCGAGCCGAAAGGACCATTGCGCCAGCTTTATAGATGTTCTCTTGCAGAGAGTTCGAAGAGGCGCTACCGAAAGCGGCAAAAAGCCGTTCTGCGACTTCAATATTCGACTCGAAGAGATCGGTTGGCCTACCACAGTACCTCCAAGAAGCCCTTAGATCTCCATAGAGTATTCGTGACTCAACATCTTCTTTATCAGTCAACCCGTCGCGCCTAAACCCCGCAAAGCTGGAACCAGAAGACCTAATTATACGACGCTCTACGTAACCGGCTATTTCGATTCTCCCATCGAGACCTCTTGTCATGGAGACTTCGACGGAAGGTGATTCTGCCACCATTGAATTCGAATCTCCAAGTAGCCTGCGCCATCTTGTGGCAGATAGTTGCACACTACCCACCTTTGCATCTTCCATGCACTCCATCAGTCGATCCAATACACCAACACCGATCTCGTAAAGATCTGCACCTTGGGAAGAGCTAGCTAAATCCTCAAAGTGGTTCGAAAATGTATCGGTCGGCAGTATCTGGCTGTTATGGCCATCCACGTATACCGCCTCAAAGGACCCTTCGATCTTGATTGAAGCGATAATCTGAAGCCAAAGGTCATCACCTAAGCACAGGAATACCTCTACATCTGACTTTCCGTAACTATTTTCTGATAGGCGTACTTCATTCATCTAATCAGCCTCTTCTCGTGCCCAATTTTCTAGCCTTTTTCACTTTGCAATTTCATTTCATTCATCGTTGGCATTTTCCCTGTCAAAATCTCAGGTCCCGAATCCCAAAGAGATTCTGATCTAGGAGTCTGCTAAGCAATCCACGCTCACAGTGCGATTTCGGGCCTAGGCTATTCAAGATCTTTGATTTTGAGTAATGTCGCCGACTAAAAGGTGGCCGAGGTTCTCAGTTGTCCTGGTTTTGCCAGATATTGTGGTAAAGCCAGGACAACTTATCGACTTTTAGCTGCTAGTCGAGCCTGCTATT
>JAJZFV010000028.1 GCA_021805205.1 Actinomycetes bacterium
TCACTTCCCAACATGGATATATTCTACCTGACAAGGACAAATGCTGCTTTAACCACACAGAAAAACCCTAACTTGGAGGCCACGATTTTCCAGGCTGGAGTAGTGCATTATTTAGCAGCGTCCTAGGAGCTCAGCAGTTTTCTCCTCCCCGATCCGCGAGATGGGTTCTTCGATCGCCGAGTGATGAATGTTCGTGGACTTATCTACCGCCGCGTCTGCTGCGGTAATGGCAACCTCTCGGGATGCCTTCGCATTGACGAGACGCTCTGAGGCGGTGACTGGCGCATGCGCCGCGCGGTTTCCAGCTCTTGCCCTCTCTCGCAGGATCGCCCGCGGTGCATCCGTGGGATTCGATATCACTTTTCCGTCCCCCCAAGGCCACTGTGGGCTTACTCTGGGTATCTACACAGCGCGAGCAAGATGCCCCACGGTGCGACAGTAAAGAGAATGCCCGGCGAGCGCCTAACTAAAGATTTGGTCTCACGCACATCTGCGATAAAAGTGGGTACATCAGTCGCATCTACATTGGTGTGACTATATAAATTTATCCTCTGCCAACAGCGGGATCCGGGAGATAGACCTCTCCACCAGATTGTCGGAACGCCTCAGATCTCTCTTCCATCCCTGCAATAATCTGCTGTTCGGACAGCCCCCCAAATTGATCGCGAATGTCTTGCGAAATCCGCATAGAACAGAATTTAGGGCCACACATAGAGCAAAAGTGGGCAGTCTTAGCCGCTGGTGCCGGGAGTGTCTCGTCGTGGAACTCCACTGCCGTAACTGGATCAAGGGACAATGCGAACTGATCACGCCACCTAAATTCAAAGCGGGCCTTAGACAGCGCATCGTCGCGTTCGCGGGCACCGGGGTGACCTTTCGCCAGGTCGGCCGCGTGAGCGGCGATCTTGTAGGTGATCACGCCAGTTTTGACGTCGTCCTTGTTGGGCAGCCCCAGATGTTCTTTTGGCGTAACATAACAGAGCATTGCGGTACCATAACGTGCGATCTCAGTTGCGCCGATAGCAGAGGTAATGTGATCATATCCGGGAGCAATATCAGTGACTAGAGGACCGAGGGTATAAAACGGAGCACCGTCACATAGCTTTTGTTGACGTTCGACGTTCTCTCGAACTAGATGAAGGGGAATGTGGCCAGGACCTTCCACCATTACCTGAACGTCGTATCTCCACGCCCGCTTCGTTAGTTCTGCGAGAACATCGAGTTCTGCGAACTGAGCGTCATCATTCGCATCGGCCGTAGATCCAGGCCGTAGACCGTCGCCGAGAGAGAAGGCTACGTCATAGCGGGCAAAGATCTCGCAAAGCTCATCAAAGTGGGTATAGAGGAAGTTTTCTTCATGGTGAGCTAGGCACCATCCCGCCATGATCGACCCACCTCGAGAGACGATCCCCGTCACTCGATCCGCAGTCAACGGCACATATCGGAGCAAGACTCCAGCGTGGACAGTCATATAGTCAACTCCCTGTTCGCATTGCTCGATCACCGTGTCACGGTATAGCTCCCACGTCAACGCGCTTGCATCACCGCTTACCTTCTCAAGGGCTTGATAGATCGGTACGGTACCGATTGGAACCGGGGAGTTGCGGATGATCCACTCTCTCGTTGTGTGGATGTCGGGGCCGGTGGAAAGATCCATGACTGTATCAGCACCCCATCGGGTCGCCCACCGCAATTTGTCTACCTCTTCGGCAATTGAGCTGGTCACCGCAGAGTTTCCGATATTGGCGTTGATCTTGACTAAGAATGCTTTGCCGATGACCATAGGCTCAGACTCTGGATGGTTGATGTTGTTGGGGATGATCGCCCTACCGGCAGCTACTTCGGACCGGACCAGCTCTACATCACAGCCCTCGCGAAGAGCAACAAAGCGCATCTCTGGGGTGATCACGCCGTTCTTCGCATAATGCATTTGGGTAACCGTCTTACCTGGCAGCGATCTACGCGTCTTGGCCTTGTCGCCTTTCCATTCCGCAGTGGCGGCACCCCTACGGAATGCGGAACGTCCATCGTCGTAGAGATTACGCTCCCGCCCGGGGTAGGCCTCGGTGTCATTGCGTTCCTCAATCCACGCCGAGCGAAGAGGTGACAAGCCCCGCATCGGGTCACTCCCCGAGCCCTCAGTGCGGTACACCATGATCGGTTCGTTCTTTTGACCGTTTGGTGACGCTTCTAGAGTGATCTGAGTGACTGGAACGCTTATTCCGTGCTCGATATCGTGAAGATACGCAATGGCGTTTGATGGGTTGGCTTGTTTCAATTTCGCACTCCTACTTCCTTCGCCGGCATTACCCGGACAGGTTCTACGGTCCCAGACCTCGTCGGCCTAATCTCAGCCCCATATTGGAGCACCCGTTTGGATTAGGGAGAATTTAGCAACCCTCACAGATGTTGTCAACTTTGCATAGCAGAAGAATTGATGTCTCCTAAGTGAGGCGAGGGAGTTGGATGGGGGAGGCGTTTCATAATTGGTAGCTCACACCTCATGGAAAGTGGCTAGTTGTTGGGTGAGAATTGGTGTCATGAGTCCGGGTTGAGGGTTGATTTGTGTGGCAAGGTACTGGTTATTAGCTGCTGTGGCGAAGTTGTCGGACCAACTAGAGTAATCAACTCGTATGATCCTTCCATCGATAGTGCCACGACCTTAGTGTTTATCAGTCAGGTGAGGCGTTCAACAGCCATATTTTCTCGACGAATGGTTCACCGAAGTTCACGGAGCTGGATATAACTGCGACGTGGTGGTTAGACTTTGAGGTCTTTAATATCTTTTCATGCCAATTCGAGAGATTTGTTGCACCACCAAATAAGCGAACCACGGTGCTAAACCACTTCCAATGTGTCTATTCAAAATTTAAACAGGGCAACCATTACTTGGGAAATGAAGCCGATCTGTTGAATCGATAACGCCACAGCTGCCTTTCGAGAGAACTATGCGACGATGGTCGGCAGTGGTAATTTAGCTTCGGTGGGTCGCGCTCAGATCTTGGTTCACTCGAAAATGCCAAGGCGACCGAGGCCGCCTATCTTCACGGTTTGGACTGATCGTTTGGATTGTTATGTTATTGAGAAAAAAGGTGTCTTGAACACTTAGCCACTGTCTGTGTGTAAAAAAAGACTATAGGCGGCATCGATGACCTTCCACCTCAAATGCCGATTTGTTGAATTGAATTGACATATCAAAGTTCTGGCTGGGTGAATCTGATATGTTAGGCCATTGTTTATCCAAAAAACTACTTTTGCAAATTTGATCGCTCTGGGATGTTTGGGTTGCAGCACTGATGACGACAAAGACGTATAACTGATTGGTCGACGGTGGTCCGAGATTCGGGCTCATCATGTGCGATTAGTCGACGATCCACGCAGTACCTACTGGAACCTGAGAGATTTTACTGGCGTTTGGATCTTCGAAGAGTCGTTTTAGTTGGAATGGTTGGGAGCATCCTCTTGGAGTACGGTGGAATTTTATTTAATACTTGTAGCGAAGTTGATGATGCTGATTGAATGTCGAAGATTTAATCAACCCACTGAGTTCGAAAGATGTAATTACGGCGCTATGGTCACCGATAAATTCTTACAAGTGCCAAGCGTCGGCTATTCCGGTGTTGAATAGCAGCCTTGTATTGAAGATAAACCGGTTCATCTCTATTGGAACTGGATATTAGGGTCATGAGCTAACTGCGGTGGCTGCAGCTCCTCTTGCCTTCTTAAGCAACGCGAAGGAATCCGAGATGATGCTGAGAGTATCTAATAGATAGTTCCCTATACGTAGCGTTGGGGAAGTGCCGAATTCGAGTCGTAGAGCTTCTTTATTGATAGAGGGGTATTGTGAGTGTTATTCGCAAAGAGATCCAGTCTTCCAAGCTGGCGATGACGAATGTATTTACGAATAAGGCAATGCGCAGACTCTTCATTGCATTCGCCGGTTCACTTATTGGCGACGGAGTATTTTCGCTGAGTGCAATCGTTTATGCATTTAGAAGCGGTGGAGCCTCTGCCGTAGGGATATTGGCAATTGTTCGTTACCTCGCCATTGCAACGGCGTCTCCGATTACATCAACCTTTGCAGATCAATATGATCGCAAAAAGGTTATGGTCGTCTCCGACTTGCTTCGCTTGGTCCTAGTTTCTCTAGCTGCGGTTGTAGTAGCTCTCGACGGTTCAAAGTGGATTGTTTACGCACTCGTTGTTGCAGTTGGGGTAGCGGGAACAGCTTTTCGTCCGGCTCAGGGTTCAATTCTTCCATTTCTAGCTCGTAGGAGTGACGAGATGTCGGGAGCTAACGTTGTGGCCAGCACAATCGAAAGCGTAGGATTCTTTGCAGGTCCGGCGCTCGCTGGTTTTTTGCTGGCCTTCGCAAACGTCTCCATCTCGTTTGCGTTTGACGCCGCAACTTTTGTTTGGTCTCTTCTTTTCGTAACTTCGATTCGAATGCCTAGGCCAGAGGAGCGATCTGTTGAGTTCGCGGCGCAATTTGATAACGGTGGTGAATCAGCGGCTATGAAATCGCAGAGTTTCATCTACCGCGCTATTCAGGGATTTCAACTTATAAAGGGTGATAAGGATGTTCGCACTTTGGTGCTCTTGTATATTTTGCAGTGCATAGTAGCCGGAGCCTCTGCTGTATTTACAGTCGCGATCGCGCTGCAATTGCTCCACATTGGAAGTTCGGGTCTGGGGTTAATGGAGTCACTACTTGGCATCGGTGGACTTGTTGGCGGTTTCGTTGCACTGATCCTCGTTGAGCGAGCACACTTAGCAATTGACTTTGCTTTGGGAGTTATCGTGTGGGCTGCACCTTTGATTTTGATTGCGATATTTCCTAGCCTATTTGCTTCGCTGCTTTCAATGTGGTTAATTGGCCTCGCCAATTCCGTAGTTGATGTAAACGCGATTACCATTCTTCAGCACATCGTTCCAAATGAGAAACTTGGTCGAGTTTTAGGTGCTCTTGAAGCTGGGACCATCGCCGGAATGGCCGTTGGATCGCTGCTAATGACTTTATTTATCCATTGGTTGGGTTTGCGTATTGGACTTGCTGTAATCGGTGGCTCTATCACACTTGCGGTCCTTCCGGGCTTGCCGACGATGAAGCGAATTGATAGGACCGCCTTTGTTGAAGGAGTCTTAGAAAGTGCAAGGGGAGGCCACCAAACACATCGCCTCCACCTTCATCATCTTCGCCGCAGACATCCGCATTGAACTGGAGATGGGAAATTCAATACCCGGGTCTTCGCCGTAGGTCAAAGAGATAACGGTGTGGAAGTTCGGAGTCGCGTGGTTAAAAGTGAAGGTGCTCGCCGCTGTGAAAAATGTCATAAGTTTATGCGCCATTCTTTTTCATAGCCAACTATTACTTTTATTCCTCTAATCTACTTCTCTCTGAAGTTTTGCTGAAGAGTTGCAATTCAACTTCATCACTTGGTATGCCTGGTCCACATTTTCAGCACTCCTTAGTTGTATATTTTGTAGGCGTCGCGGTAGAGAGTGCACTCACTACAAGTGTGGGATATCTCGTCTCTAATCTGTATTTTGCCACGTCCTAATGGTTCTTTACTATTTAAACCTAAAGGTTCAAAGTAATATCGCGTCGTAAAGAGGAGTCCTTATTCGTAAATCAAAAGGCAATTGGAGAGTATTTCTAATGGATTAGATAAGTCAAATTATCTCATAAGGCATGGATTTAAATTTAATATATTATCCTATTTGGAAGTGTTTTTGAGAAAATTGCCTAACTTTTGGTGAATTTCAGAACTTTCTTGTTTCTATTCTGATTTACCTTCGGATAAACCGCTACAACGTAACGATTTCTCAGATTTACTATGGCGTTTGAGATAACAAAACTAAAGTGCACTAAATCCCCCTTAGTGCAATTGGAAAAGGAGGTCGCCGTGGAACTCGGCGTAATACTCAGCCAAAACCAATTCAACATCGTTTATAACGTGTTGTCTTTTGGAATAGCGGCAATGCTTGCCGGCTTCATTGGTTTTATCTTGCTCAGAGACCAATTGAAGGCAAAACACCGTGCAGCTCTTACACTTGGGACGCTCGTAATGGCTATTGCCGACTACCACTACTTTCGAATCTTCGAATCGTGGGTATCGGCCTACCACATCAAAGGTGGTCACTATGTTGCGACGGGCATTCCATTCAACGAGGCCTACAGGTACGTTGACTGGTTGCTAACCGTTCCACTGCTCTTAGCTGAGCTAATTGCAGTTCTTGAATTAGGAAAAGAGCGATCTAAGGGATTGATTGGCAAGTTGATAGTTGCATCATCTCTGATGATTGCGACGGGATATCCAGGACAGATAGCGGGTCTTCACTCTACCTCTAGGACAGTGTGGGCGGCGATCTCTTCGGTATTCTTCTTCTACATCCTCTACGTACTGGTCGTCGAGATCAATAAGGTGATGAAGAGCGAAACTGAAGAAGTGAAGAAGCTAATGTTCACGACCCGAGCGCTTTTGATAATGTCCTGGGGTTTCTATCCAATTGCATACATCCTTCCCTCGCTATTCAGTGGAGCAACCGTGATTGTTGTAACCCAGGTCGGTTACACCGTTGCAGATGTAATTGCGAAGCCACTTTGGACGTACTTTATCTTCAAGATATCCAAGGCTAAGCAGGACGATGAAGAGCTCTCAGTGGTCTCTGAGAAGACGCTGAAGGTGGCTTAAAGTGCGCGGGGGAGCGTCTGCGTCTAACAGATTGATTACAGCTGCTCCCCAACGTATCAAGTTGCACTATTTTTCCCAGGCTCGGAATTTGACTCTGAGCTTGGGAGTAGTTCTTATCTCGATTATATCGCGACTGTTGGCGTCGAATCCATCCCACCATATGCACGATAGAATTGAGCTTATTATCTCAATAGTGCTCATTTCTTTCGGGTCGATCCATGGATCTTTAGATATATTCAAACTTCGAAATATAAATTATGGAATAATACGCAACAATAAAGCCACTCCGATCGCCGCATATCTTGCGTTGGTTTTCCTTGGAGCTACGTCTCTTATCTTTAGTCCTCAAATTTCAACGCTACTTTTTATCCTTTTATCGCTGGCGCACTTTTCGATTGTCGAATTCACAAAGAAGCGTGATGCAACGAATTCCAGATACCGTGTCCTCGGCTCCATTGCAATGGTTTTTGCGGTATTTGCTGTAACTTTTCGTTCGTACTCTTCCATCTCTTCAGCGTTTTTGCTAAGGCTGGTTGGCGATGGGCCCTTGGTCACGACTCTGCTGGGCTGGACTAGCTATCTTGCAATTGCTTCTTTTGCGGTCCTAGTCGTTGTAGCTTTTGTGGCGAGTGGTTCTCTTAGAGATTTTGTCGATGACCTTTCTCTTGTGATAGCACTCATGGTCGCCCCGAGCTTGGTTGCCTTTGCCCTCTACTATTGCTTTCGTCACGGTGTAGATCAGTGGGTGATGGATCGCGGTGCTACTGACCTTGTTTCGGTGGATACCAGGGTACTTTTGAAAGTTTTAATGGCAACGGTGGTACTGCTGTTGGCTACCATCTTTATGGTTGGACCACTGATTGCCTTCGTGGCCCTCGGCTTTGGACTAACGCTGGCACACGTTGCACTTGATTTTGGGTTGAGATTAGGCCTCTAGTACGAAGGCATTTTTGAGATTCGTTCCTTTGAATATCTGAGATTAGCCGCGTATGATTGAAGCAAACTCTTGCACCGTCGCCCCGATAGTCGCTTTGAATTGGCCCATTAGGGCGGCCGCTTTTCACGTTGAATAAATTGATGATTGCGCCCTATTCAGCTTTGATGCCACCAAGCAGCCTGTGCAAGTTCGATCTTTTGGTCCCCCGCTTATCCAGAAGGGGAGTCAAAAGCTGCCAAGGGCGCTTTGTTTATGACCTTCTACCTCGAGAGCGTTCTCTTCTAGTATTGCCTCTACTCCGAGGGCTTTGATTACCTTCGGCCGGTTGCTTAGAGGTGGGAAGCGTAACGATTACGTCGGGAATTGAAGTAACTGGCGCCATCTTGGCTCTTTCCCTCACAGGGCCACCGCCAAGCGATTCTATGTTGGGCTTGGTGATACCCTTCGGCAGCGAAAGCGTACGTTGAATCTGTGCTGTTGCGGCCTGGTGCTCGGCTCCAACCAACGAAACTACGGTTCCATCGATACCAGCTCTTCCTGTTCTTCCTGAGCGGTGTACGTAATCTGTGGCATCGTTTGGTGGGTCAAAGTGTATAACCAGAGGAACCGCATCGACGTGGATACCTCGTGCTGCGATGTCGGTAGCAACTAGCGCGTCGAGGCGTCCTGCTTGGAAGTCACCGAGTGCCCTTTCACGTTGATTTTGGCTTCTGTTTCCGTGAATCGCGGCGGACGATATACCCGATCGAGCGAGGCGCTCAGAAAGGCGGTCAGCACCACGCTTTGTTCGACAAAAGACGACCGCTGGACCTATCGCTGAGATTGCCTCTGAGGTGATTGCGATTCGATCATTTCCTTCGACGCTCCAGAAGTGATGAATTACCTCTGCCTTATCCTCATCGGGGACCTTGACGTCGTGCCTAACGGGGTTTTTTTGATAGTCGCGAATTAATTTGTCGACCGGTCCATCGAGCGTCGCTGAAAAGAGAAGAGTTTGACGACTTGAAGAAGTTTTGTCGATTAGACGGCGAACGACGGTTAGGAACCCCATATCAGCCATGCGGTCTGCCTCGTCTACAACAACTATTGAAACTTGGGATAATTTTGCTACACCTTGCTGAACTAGGTCTGTTAGGCGACCTGGGCAGGCTACGAGGATGTCGACTCCCTGTTGCAGAGCGTTATTCTGCTTTCCGTAACCTACGCCTCCATAGATCGAAGCTACGTTTAGCCCTAAAGCCTTTGCTAGCGGTTCGATAACCTTTTCTATCTGAAGAGCTAATTCCCTCGTCGGCACAAGCACAAGTGCACGTGGTAGTCGGTGCGCTTTGGGTGCAGCAGAAGTCTCGCGATCTAGGCGACTTAGGATTGCTAAGCCGAATGCAAGAGTCTTTCCGGACCCAGTTGGTGCCTTTCCGCAGACGTCTCGTCCTGCAATGCTATCGGGCAAAGTGGCTTCTTGAATTGGAAATGGCGTTGTAAGTCCAAGCCGATCCAGTACAGAGATTAGTTTTGTCGGTACTCCGAGATCGGAGAAGTGTAGGGGCACAGTGATGTCGTTCGAATTGATAATGAAACTCCAGTCGGTCCAATATTGCGGCCGACTCAAGTATGATGTTTCGTAGGCCAGGCGGTAGATGATAAGCCGCCACCACAGAATAACTCCGTGGCTTCGATTCGAGTTTAGCGTAATATCTGGCTCGAGCAGCTTTAGACATCGCTGATGTAGCTGCCTCTTATGTCGTATTTACTCGACTTACGAAGCGCCTCTTGCACGATCAGCAGGTTGTTGTGTGCTGATTTGTTTTAATCTCGAAGGGGAGATGATAAGGAGACGAACGTTTGCACCTCTAATGTCTTGTGGTTCCTCCGTCTCTGCGTGATGTGAGGAATTCTAAGTATTTGAAGGTGCGGTGCCAAGTGGCACTACTCAGAGTCTTAATTCAATTATCGAATTTGTGGCCATTCAAGTGCATTTGGCTTTTCCAATTTGGGTGAGCTATTGAGATTCGAGCAGATTTTTAATCAGAAGGGAGCCGATTATGGCTAGTTCTGCAGGTAAGCGCCAAAGAGAGGCGCAAAAGGTAGATAAGGCTCAGGCTAAGGCTGAGCGTAAGGCTGCGAGATTGGCATCTGAGCCAGAAGATATCACCTTGCCACCGGGGAGAAGCGAGTCGGCCATCATCGATGATATGGCAGAGCTACACAGGGCCTCTAAGTCGGGTGAAATCTCTCCAGAAGAGTTCTCGGATCGTCTTTCAGTTTTGCAAAGGCAGTTGCAGCAATTTACATAAAGTGCCACCGCAGCGACCAATATATCTATTTTCGCTCTGACCATGACTAAGTGGAGTAGGATTGAGGTGCGGACACTCGCAACTGTCCAAAAACAGTGGCGAGGGGTTTATTCGAAACCATAGGTTCGCCAAGTAAGGTCGAGCGTCGAAAGACGTTTCGATGAAGTAATAAAAAGAAGTGAAGTGCAAAAAAATGGCAACCGGAACGGTTAAATTCTTCAACAGTGAAAAAGGATTCGGGTTTATAACTCCGAGCACTGGCGAAAAAGATGTATTTGTCCACTACTCCAACGTCGTTGGCGGCGGCTACAAGAGCCTCGAAGAGGGACAGCAAGTTCAATTCGATGTTGCTGAGGGTCGTAAGGGACTTGAGGCTCAAAACGTAAGTATTATCTAGTTTTTGATTTAAGTTCGACGTCAAGTGATCTTCAATGGCGATCGAATTCTTTAAACCATCATTGGTAATGTCTGATCAAGGGATTATCGAGTATTTTCTCGTTAATCGTGTTGATAAAAAATGGGTTCGCCTGTGAAATTTAATCGGAGATGAGTTCATCTTATCTCCGATTATTTGTTGGCAGCCTGTCTCTTGGAATTGCACTTTTAGCAATTAGAAGGTCAGGCTTCTTTGACTCCAAAACCATACCTTGCCGTTGGCGATCCGATCTTGGATAGTAGCAGGTTATTTGCTCCGAGTGCCTTAGCAGCACCAATGCCACTTCTTATTGCCGCTTCGTGTGAGTCGAGGTCGTGTGTCCAAGCACCGGCAAAGTGAATGGAGCCCTTTGCATTGATCGATTGAATTGATCTTTGGGCATCTACCACCTCGGGCAATGGAACTAGATGACGAAAAGTATGGTGTGCAAGGATTGACTTGGGTGTTTTGGTGCCCTCCGTTATCCAGCTGCGATACAGTTTTTGTCCCCCCAAGCTACCTGCGAAGGTGCTTAACTGTGATGATTCCGTTCCTGCAAAGATCATGGCCGGTGACCAAGCCTTGTTGGCAACGGGTACCAATGGATCTGGATGAATCGCTATTTCGGCTGGAAGAGATGGAAATTTTTGTAGAGCTCTGACGATTTCTTCATCGTCTATGAACTCTGCTGCGCTCCAAGGCTGTGTCGTCACTACTACATGGTCGAAGATCTCCTCGCCCTGGGCGTGTTCCAAAATGACCTTTCCTCCAGGGAGAGGCTTTATCCGAGTAACTGGACAATCCAATTGAACTGTTCCTACTCTAAGGCGATCCCCCAGAGCTTCTATCCATCGATGAGTTCCTCCGACGACACTTCGAGCAAATTGCACGCCGTTGGATAATGTTGGAAGACATAGGGCCATATACAGTAGGGCGCAATAAGCGCTTATTTGGCTCGCCGTTTCGTAATTCAATCCAAAAAACCCAGAGACAATGGGGTATGCCACGCTGTGAATGAAATCTTTTGGTAGGTCTAGGAACGGAATAAAGTCATGCCAGGTTGTCGACTTATCTGACTTCTTTGCTAATTTGAGGGTTTCATTTAGAATCGCCCTTAGATAGTAGAGGTCTTTGGTGGACGTTAAATTCGAGAGCGATCCAAGTCTAAATGGGTGAAGCGAAGGACTAATGAAGTGAGCTCTGCCTTGGTCGTCCAGGACCGATAACTGCATCGGAGTTCTTTCGGAAGGTACCTCTAAAATAGACAAGATTTTGAAGAAAGCGCTGTAGTCTTTGGGCATCATGAAGGTAGGGCCAAGTTGCACAGAAAGGCTTTCTCCGCCAACATGCACTATTCTTTTTTGGGCATTCCCACCGAGGTCATTTGAAGCCTCGAAACAGGTGACGTCGTAGTTCGGCTGTAGAAGCCAAGTTGCAACGAGTCCAGAGGCTCCAGCCCCAATAACAGCAATACGCATCGTAGCTAGCATAGGACATTTCGAGATTTGCTGATGAATTTTGGTTCTTGTGAATCACGGTGATAGGGCTTTGATATTTTACGTATCGGTTGCAAATATTCAAATTCGTCTTGACCTGTGCTTCGCACAAGAGACGGTCTAGGTCCATAGGTCATCCTTTGGATTCCATGGTGCACAGATTAACCTTTAAGTTAGAGAGTTTGTTTTGAATAGCTAGAAGTCGCTTTGGCTCAATTGGAGCCAGATTCCTCATCTAGGAAATGGTTTCAAATTCGTTGGATGAGAGTTGATAGTCTTCGACGAGCGACTCTTTTGAAAAGGGCTACGATAAGGTACTTCAAAGAAGAAGTTTTTCTCAAGGATTCTCCTAAAAATTCACGAAGTGATTATTAATTCTCATAGGAGATGAATGACGACGAGCCAATTTCATTTTGCCCAAGGTTTAGTAGAACTTGCACGTTGTTTCAACTCGATCGATTAGTTAGCCTCAGTTGCTGGTGGTTTGCTGTTCGGTCAAACGACTTTGACGACTATCTTCTCCGCAGAGACGCCGTCCTTGGCTAAGTCAATTGCGTATTGAATCTTTTCCAAACCTTCTCCGACAACCCTTGCAGGAGGTGCCGGAATGTATCTACCCTCGCAGAGTGCTTGAGGTAGGAAGTCCCCATATATTGCGTCGGCGACCTCGTTGTTCTTGAGGGCGCTACCAAAAATGTACTTGAAATCCACACCCTTCCTTTTTGCATCAATCCAAAGCTTGACGTTGGTTCCTACTAAACGTGTTACGAAGATTGCGGTATTAGTAGGTGATTTAGTCGATGCTGCGAGATTTGTAAATGATACGGGTGGGGTAGCGATTGCCACAAACCTTTTACCACTGCACCGTGCCATTATTCTCACGCAAGAGGTTGCTCCGGTCTCACCGATTGCGATAGCACCTGCAAGATCTTTTCCTTGAAGTGCATTGATAATTTCACCGATGACGTTAGGCGCCCTATGGTCAAATACCGACGACGCTCCAATAGAGGTAACGTAATTGAAGTTCTTTGGCGATGCGGTAGTAACAACTCTGTAGCCAGATGCGACAGCTAGTTGGATTGCATTGCTACCAACGCTCGAGGATCCACCCCATATAAGAATGGTCTCGTCCCTACTTGGAGGGTTGGATGATGGCAACTCAAGATTGAGAAGGTCTCTTTGGTAGAGGGCGCATGATGCCGTAGATAGCCCCAAGGGTATAACTACTGCGCTTTCGTACGGGGTAAAGTCAGGTATTCGAGATGCCATATGGGCTAAGACTGCTGTGTAGTTTTGAAAGCCACCCTCAGATGGGTTATTTGAATCTTTATCGCTTCCTACGGCGTGTCCAATCACCCGATCGCCGACACTAAAATTTGTAACTTCGCTACCTACCTCGATTACTTCGCCAGCAACGTCCGAACCCAATACGGTGGGGTAGGCAAGCCATCGATACATAAAGCCGCCGGCGATTTGGATGATCCAATCGAGGGGGTTTATGGCGATGGCGTGGTTTCTAATCAGGATTTGGTTATTCTGTGGTGGCGAAAACTTTGCCTCGCCCACCTCGAGTTTTGATCCCCTACTTCTTATCCATGCCGCACGATTGGTTGCCATATGTATCCCTCTCAAGAAAAGTGATTGCACTTGATGCAATCATGATAGCTGTTAGATATTGCACTCTGTGCAATCAAATCGGAAAAGATCAGTTGGTGAATCCATTACACTTGTGTGACATGGGACGCTGGGAACCAGATGCGCAAAGTAGGCTTCAGTTGGCTGCGTTAGATCTCTTCGCGAGGCGCGGCTACGACAATGTTACGGTCGCGGAGATTGCCACTGCGGCAGGATTGACACGGCGCTCTTTCTTTAACCATTTTGCTGATAAGCGTGAAATTCTATTTGCTGGAGCAAACGCCTTCGAGGAGAGCATAGTTAATTACTTGCGTGGATTGGGATCGGGGGATACCGCACTTAACTCTGTAGTTAAAGCTTTGACTTTGGCGGGATTGGAGTTGGAGAAGTACCGCGATTTCGCGGTACTTAGACAAAGATTGATCGCCTCAAATGTGGAGTTGCGCGAGCGAGAGCTTGTAAAGATGGATTCACTGGCTAGAGCGTTCACAATCGAACTAACGGAAATGGACGTTCCTAAGACAGAAGCCTTACTGGCGTCACAGTTAGGTATTTCTATCTTCAACATCTCTTACGATCAATGGGTATCCAAAGCCGGCCGAGACCTTGTAATGTTGATGAACGAAAACTTGGCAGTGGTCGCCAAGGTCTTTTCGAACCTTCCTGTTCAAGGATTAGCGGGCTACTAAATTCAGGTAGATAACTAGAAGTCCATTTCTAAGCCGAGAGATTCGCCGTATCAGTAGCTTCGGCAACTAGCGAACTTTTTTTCTCTTGTTTGAAGAAGGGTAGCCTTCCTGATGAAATCAATAGCGCTCCGATAATCAAGACAGAGCCTACCGCTTCGTATGCTGCTACCTTTTCGCTCAGAATTAAGGTTGAAAGTATCACAGCAAAGAATGGGACTAGGAAGAGAAATGTTGATGCTCGTGTGGCATCTCCGTGACGCAGACCAAATTGCCAGAGGCCAAAGCCTAGAGCGGTACAGGGAACGGTTAGGACAAACATCCAAAACCACTCTGAGGCGGTTTGATGCAGGGGATAACTTTGGTGGAGAAGGAATGATAGAGCTAGAAGACCTAGACCTCCGAACCCCATTTGGTATGTGCTGACCCACCAACTTGAGGTGTCTTTGGGAAGTTTCTTCGATACAATAGTCGACACCGCCCAAGCAACCGATGCCCCTAGAACCATGAAGACGGGCGTAAGGCTTCCCGTTGAGCTGATTCCACCCAGGAGGACGACGATTCCAATGAATCCGAACACTAGCGATGCCGTCTTAGCAGCCGTCATCTTTTCTTTGAGGAAGAGCGGCGAAAGCGCTCCCACCCATATTGGATTTGTAAAGAGTAAGATCGCCGAGGTGCCGCCGGATAGGTCTTTCATACCGGTGTAGAGTAGCCCCATTACCGCTGCTGTTTGGAGGGCTCCGATTAGTGCGACCTTACCGACTGGTACGCGATGGCGACCTCGGTCGGCAATTTGTGCAACGACGGCGACAAAAATTGCAGCTGCTATGAATCGCCAGGCCACAAGGGCTATTGGAGGTATCGTTCGGAGGAGTATCTTACCAGCTGGGAACCCTAGTCCGAGAGTAAGGGCTGACACAACAAGAGCGATTGACTGTGTTTTTTTGCTGTTCATCTTTTTCTTTTCAGTATATATTAGGGTCTCTGTTTGATTAAGGCAATAGGCAGGAGGCTATTACTATCGGAACCTGCCAGTCGCCCCTAATGCTTTGTGGCCTGCGAAATTTAATCTGCAGGACTTCGCTGCCCACGTCAATGCGTGAGCAACGCTGGCTGAGCGATGGACTAGTAGAATTATTCGGTTTGAGTCGTGAACCTTTAAGTTTTTCTTTGTGCCACACATTAAAGGAGCTTCGCGACGCTTTCAGAGTATCTTTTAGTTTATGAGCCGAGCTATCTTGCTGCAGATTGTGAATTTTGCCTCAGAAAAATATGGGTAAATGTGCTTTAGGGTTTTCTATTTTGTCATCAAATGATTTTTTAACAATTGCAATTTTCAAAAGTTTCACCTTTAACAACTATTTTTTGCTCTTCAATATCCAAGTATATTTTTGGCAGAAAAATTCCTGGTTTCGATGTGAGTTGTCCTCGTGCAGATGGGCCTAGTTGGCCTAAGGTAATCGTTAAGCGGAATTTACGGGTGTAGTTGTAGGATTTGCGCACGAAGTGGGTATCTTACACAAAATAGCTCACAAACTGCTCAGCTTTGATTGGTTTATAAATTTTTTCTTCTTAGGTTTGGATGCTGTGAACTATGTCGATACCGAGATCGATCGTTGATCATATGCAATGAAGTTGGGTTCAGTCAATGATTATCATATTGAGCCAGCTAAAGTTTTTTCGTTATAGTATCAAGATTACATCACGCTTGTTTCTCGGTGGTTATCGATATATTCAATATAAATTAAGAACAATTTACTATAAATATACGAAATTAAGTTCGCTTTGGCGCGAATGAAGCTAGATAATTTAATATAAGATTGTTCGGTAGTTACTAAAAACTTTAGCTGGTGAGCGACCTAATGGTAGGGTTGAAAGAGTTATGTACTGGATTGATACTATGACTTTATAGGCAAGGCACCTAAACATTACAAGGCTCGATAAGAGTAGGTTTTCCTGTAGCCGATCTTTATAATTAGGCCGAGAGTCCTATTTTTTTTAGACGCAGCTTGGCGCCTATCGTTCTTCGGGGTCGGAGTCATTGGCGACCTCATATGCGGCTGTCGCTTCCTCTGTTGCTAAAGAGGGGAGAGATTTGGTGAGATCGATTGTCGTTTGCTCTTTTTTGAAATTTTGCTCCCTTTTTCCCTTGAGCGTTACCGCCACCAATATCGCCGTTAGAACCGTCACTATTATTCCCGATACGGCTGCCTTATGGAACCCATTTACGAAGCTTGAGAGGACCACGGCTAAAGTACCTTTTTGAGCGGCGTGACCGACCGTTACTCCACCGCCAAACGATGACGAAACCACAGCCAGAATTCGATGAGGCAGTGCATTTGATAGATGATTTGTAATCCCGGCGCGGTAACGATCATTGAAGATAGTCCCGAAGACCGCAACGCCAAGGGCTCCACCAATCTCCATTGTCGCAACATTTATCGCAGCTCCGGTTCCGGTCTCATCTGGATCAAGAGTTCCCATGACTGTGTCGGTTCCAATTGTAAGAACGAGGCCCATAGAAAGTCCTCCAAGTACGAGAGTTATCAGGGCGTTGCCGTATCCGGAACTTACTTGGAGTTGTGTTGCTTCAAATACTGCCACAACCATTATTAGCAGACCCGCTACCGTGATAACTTTGGATGACAGTTTTGTCTGTAGCACTCTAGTAATCCCTGAGCCAACCACTACTGATATCGCAGCGGGAAGAAAATGCAATCCAGCGCTAAATGAGGATTGTCCAAGGAACTCTTGAAGATACTGAGTGACCAAAAACAGATATCCAAATATCGCAAAATATGTCGCACCCATAGCTATGGATGGAATGCTAAAGTCCGAATTCATTAGTAGTGACCAGTGGATTACGCCATTTGGTTCACGCTGAGCGTGCATCCAAGTAGCGATAAATGCTAGTACTGCTATCGAGGCAACGATTATGAACCTAATGCTCGTCCAACCCCAAGTAGGCGCCTCAATGATCGCGCCCACTAGAGATGTAAGTGCCAGAACCGATAACACCACTCCGAGAATGTCAAAGTGGCGGTCCCTGCTTGGTTTACTCTTCGGCAGGAGGGGGAGCGAGACTAGCAAAGAAGTAAGAGCTACTCCGGCGTTGAACCAAAAGATTGAACCCCACCAGAAGTGTGAAAGAAGTGCCCCTCCAACTAAAGGTCCGATAGCAACGCCGACTCCAGCACTTGCGGTCCAACCAGCAATTGCGGTTGCTTTAGCCTTTGGGGTACGAAAAACGTCCACGAGCATTGATAGGGATGCTGGAACCGCAAGTGCTGCCCCTACTCCCATGACGGCCCTTCCAGCAATTATCGTTCCGGTTGATGTTGCATTTGCCGCTAGCACTGATCCGATGGTGAAAATTATGAGTGCTGCCTGGAGTGTTGGCCGTCTACCTCTCCGATCCGCGAGGTGGCCTCCGACGATGATAAGACCAGCAAATGCCGTGGTGTAGGCGTCGGTAATCCACTGTAGAGACGAGGTGGATGAGCCGAGCGTTCTAGAAAATGTCGGAAGCGCTACGTTTATGATGGTGTTGTCCATGGCGACTAAAAAGAAGGTTAGACACAGAACCACCAGTGCACCAACTGAGTTGGAAGCTCGGTCGGTAAGATCGGAGCTTGAATTAGATTTGCCTCTTTGCATGCGAACAGCTCCTTTCCGCGGAAGCGTGCGCACTTCACAGTTTTTACAGTGCGCTTTTGCGACCCCTATGCACGCCACTTGATCTGTGGTCCTACTATAACGAAGTCGGTTGATGCGTTTTTATTAATGTTGCATTTCTTTTTTACTCGTGTAAAAAACGATATCGAACTGTTTTGGATAAAGGGGATTGCTATCTGAACAGCGGCGATTTGAAACGAAATAGATATTTATAGTTTCGTTACTAATCGTTGTCTTATGTGAATGTTTGACTTTTTGACTTCGTTGCGCCAAAGGCCATTTAGTAATATGGCGCGATGTTGGAATTGAATTAATTTCGACCCCATGGTGCTGCCAGGGGATTTGATTTTGGGTTTTTCTAAATGGAAGTTCGTTCACTCTTAAGATTTTATTAGAACGGTTGCACTGATTTGTGGAGCCTAATTTGATTGGATCTTCGAAACGCATTCACCGTATGGGAGGATCGACTTGAAGTTGGAATGGGAAATAAGGTTATTTCGGAAGTGGAGCGATGCCTTCCCAATATCGACCCTGGGATCTAATGACGATTGTAACGATGTGGTTCTATCGGGTCTCGTTAGCGATTATGAAACCGTACCCCTATCGACATTTGCTACGCCGGTTGAAGTAGGGCATTCAATTTTGGAGGTTGCCTAAAAGGCCGAATGGTTGATAAATTCTGCCATTTTTTTGGATATGAAGTTTTAGTAGCGATCGCCGATGAATTCGTCGAATCAGTAGCAGGGTTGGGTAAATCTCAAACTTTGTTACCGTGCTAGGGCTGATCGTAGATCCTCTATTTTCTACTTCCAACTGTCGTAGCTTCTTGAAAACTATTTCGTTTTGGATGTTTTTGGTTTTGACTATTCGATGGCTAACCTCATTGATAAGTACTAGAACTTGAGCGGTTGACTATGTCCACCGCTTTCGAAGTACTAATGGTGAGCCATCAGGTCATGATATATCTGTGGAGCAACCTTCAAGGGTTAGTCTTTCGCGAAAGAGAATGGGAAATTTCTAAAGGCACTGCTTCTTGTATCGCTCCCCGACAATGTAGAGACCAAATGAGTGTCTTATTCACGCTCACCACTAGCGTGAATAAAGCTGCAACAGCCATAGTTGATCGTCTGAATATTTGAAGGAACTAAGAAGTGAAGAAGGCTAGGGTTGGCAACTCGTCTACGGCAGGACTGATGGTTGCCACGGGAGCCATATCTATTCAATTTGGTGCTGCATTCGCTACGCACCTATTTCATTCAGTTGGACCTGCAGGGGCCACTGCCCTTCGGATAGTCTTTGCTGCTCTTGCGCTGCTCGCCTTTAACTGGCGTAAGGGGTTCCAACTTTCAAAGCTGCGTGCAAGAGGTAATGATGTCGTGGTGGCAATTGCATTCGGCGTAGTCCTTGGAACCATGAATCTAACCTTCTATGAGGCTATTAGTCGCATACCACTAGGTGTTGCTGTAACGGTTGAATTTGTTGGACCACTAACAGTAACCATCGTTGGCTCACGAAGAGCTTCGGACTTGATTTGGGCAATATTTGCCGGCTTGGGTGTCTTCTTGCTAGCAGGTGGAGGGCTTTTTGATCATCTTCAACACCTTGATATCATCGGTGTGATCTATGCCTTAGCTGCGGGAATGTGCTGGATTGGATATATCTTGCTCAACTCATCCTCGGGAAAGAGATTTGGGGGTACCTCAGGTTTGACTATTGCTATGGTGGCGGCCTCGATAGCAATCCTTCCATTTGGGTTCATCGACGCAGGATTCAATCTGCTTAGACCGGGGATACTTGCCACCGGACTAATTGTTGCACTTTTGTCATCTGCAATTCCCTATTCGCTCGAGATGTATGCTTTGAAGCGAGTTACTCCTCGAGCATTTGGAATTTTGCTGAGCTTGGATCCCGTATTTGCCGCCTTGGCGGGATTTTTCATTCTTCACCAACACCTAGATGTCTATGAGGTGTTGGCATTGATTTTGGTTATGACTGCAAATGCTGGTAGTGCTTGGTTTGATTCAAGACGTGCGTCGGCCGTTGTTGCTTGAGTGATAGCCATGGAGGCCAATAACTATTGGCCGCTACGGCCGAGATAGTGATGGGTCCTTTAGAGCGCATGACTTTCGATTCCTATTGTCGGCAACCCTCAGTTGCCCGTTGTGGTGAATTCTACTAACCTAAGAGATTGACGTTATTAATCCGCGTCGAAACTTCTAATACCTCTAATTATTACGAGAGAGGCCCATCCCGTTTTTAGCTAGCAAGAGGCGCAATCGAGGTGATGTTAGTAAATCGCCCATTTTTTGTGATCGGCGCGACTAGTTTGAGTGAGATTAGTTTAGATCCAAACAAGGTGATTTGTGGTTAGATTGTTTTCTGAGGTAACGGTCGTCGATAAGGTCGACCAAGGGCGTTATCTTGCGACGGTTGATGACTCTTGGACGATTGGTGGAAAGCCCAACGGAGGTTATTTGCTTGCGATTGTGGCTAGGGCAATTCTTGAGCAATCGCACTTTACCGATGTCCTTTCGTCTAGCGTTCACTATCTATTCTCTCCTGATCCCGGGCGAGTCGAAGTTCAAGTTGATGAGGTGCGTGTCGGTAGGTCTTTTAGTCACTACGAGGGACGTCTGTTTCAAGATGGACGTTGCGCTCTCACCGTACTTGCAATAGTGGGAAAGCTGTCGAGCAGTAACGGTGCCTATTGGAAGAGTGCCGACCTCGACTCATCGATCTCACCGTATCAAGAGTGCAAACCTTTACCGATTACCACCCCAGGTGGATTTAATGCGTCGATTATGTCTCAGGTTGAGATAGTCATGGACCCTACCGTAAAAGTTTATACCGAGGATAGCCCTTCGGGAAGTGGGCAGTTGAAGGGCTGGCTAAGCCTTCCGGGCGGAGAGGCCTTTGACTCGGTATCGCTCCAGTATGCCCTAGATTCGTTCCCGCCAGCGACCTTCGAAATCGAGCGAACTGGCTGGGTTCCAACACTATCTTTTACGACTTACATAAGGGCGCTTCCAGTACCTGGACCACTTCAGATTCTTCAACGAGCAAATCTGGTGCAAGGGCAAATGGTGGATGAAACGTGCTACGTATGGGATGTTGAACATAACCTAGTTGGCCAAGCCACACAGCTGGCTGCTATACGACTGGGTTAAAGCTAACGCTTAAATGGAAAGGCGCGAGTCGCATAAAGGCGGCCGTCTGCTTTAGTAAGAGCGCATTCGTACCCTTCGAGCCCCTCGATAACGTCGAATATTTCGAGGCCGGCAACAAATACCGCGGTTGCTAGGCCATCTGCCATTGTAAGCGATGGGCCAATGACCGTAGCAGATAGGTTTTCTATCGTTCTACTGGGATACCTTGGATCAATGATATGGTGCCTGCGTTCGTATAGCGCGCTGGTGGCAACCGAGTCCGCGCCTTGGATGGCGAAAGCTAACTTTGATCTGTCCAAGGGATCGACAACGCCAAAGGAGAATCGTTCGCCCTCGCGCAAGGTGCCGAACGATGCAATGTCTCCTGCTCCGTTGATGATTGCCCCCCTCACTCCTTCCAACTTTAGATGTGTTAGTGCACGTTCTACCGCCCATCCCTTTACCACGCCGGTTGGGTCAACTCCACTACCTAGATAGTGGTGGTCGAACGCTCCTCGCGTGATCGTTTTGAGATAGTCACAGACCTCTAGAACATATCTAACATCGCTAGGTTGATCCTTAGTAACTCTGAGGGGACGGTTCAGCGAGATCCATGAGTCGGATTTGTAAGTGCTAAACCTAAGGTCAGCCTGAACCAGAGATTGTTTTGCGGATGTGAGTGCCGCCCGAAGTGGCGAATCCGATAAGTGTAGCTCAGGACGATCAACGTAAATGTCGAAGGTTACGATGGTGCCCATGACTTCGAAAAGTTCGGTCACATGCAGAGGTTCATTATCTTTGGAGCGCCGAAACACTAGAGCTAGATTCCTAATTTAGCTAGCGCGCCCTGAAGTGATTGTGCGAAGCCAGCGGTGGTGTAGCTTGCTCCACTGACGTTTTGGATATTGGCAGATTGAGCTTGCATCGCCTCTTGCTCGAGAATCGGAATAGCGTACTGGTCTATCGACGCAGACCGTGAGTTTCCACCGTCACTGAGGCTTGAAACGGTAACGTTAGTGATCTTATGTCCAGTTGCGGTAGCGGTCACAGCTAGGGTACCGAAGTAGTAGTTCACCGTCGGCCCCGTTGCACTAGCTGGGCCCGCGGCAGCTGTTGTTGTAGGTGAGGCAGTCGTAGTGGGTGCAGCGGTCGTCGCGGGGGCTGATGTTGGTGAAGGAGCTGATGTTGGTGCTGGTGCCGCAGTTGCAGCAGGAGCCTGACTAGAGGCGGCCTTTGCAGCTGTAGTTGTAGGTGCCGCTGTTGTGGCGCTCGATGATGCGGTTGAGGTCGTGGGCGAAGATGGAACTGTAGTCGCTGTGGAACCCGACGTTGGTAGAGACGACCCTAGGGTAACCTTTGCCGGGCTTGATTGAAATGATAGAACTCCAATTAGACCAACTCCGGTACCTGTAATTACGTAAAAGGAACGTTTCATTTTCTTAGATGACCTTTTTTAGTTGTAAATTTTCCACTTTTTAAGTGACGTCCTAGAATGAGAACTCTTCGATGTGTATCTTGTCTTGAGTGACGCCTAATTTGCCAAGACTCTCTTTTACCTCATCGTTGAATCCGACCGGACCGCATATGAAGAAGTCGTTTTTATTTGCTTCGGGCACCAAACGATTGAGAGTCGCTGGATCGAGTTTGACGCTAGATCTTGAGCCAGTAACCTCGTAGAACTTCCCTCTGCGATTAGCCATTAGTTCTGCGATTTCGTCGTTGTGAATTAGGTCGTCAGAGGAGGATCCACGCAGAATGACATTGGTTTCAACATCAGCAGGCATGTCTTCAAGTAGCGCGCGAATAGGCGTAGCGCCAACTCCGGCACCTATGAGGGTTATCTTCTTGTTCGAAGTGCGATACCTAGTGAATGCTCCGTATGGACCCTCTATAAAGACCCTTGTTCCAACTTTTAGCTTTGAAATCAATCCAGAGTGGTCACCTAGATCTTTAATTGTTACGCGGATGTAAGGAGGCCTCGGCATAGCGCTCAGTGAATAGGGGTGGGAGTGGAGGAAAAGATCCTTGCTCAAAAAGCGCCATTGAATGAACTGCCCCCCCGACACAGGTAGCTTGTCGAGGTGCTTCCCTTGACATGTGACCGAGTAGACCCCCGGCCCCTCTTCGACGATGGCAACGATCTTAAGTCTGTGTACGGCATTTCGGTACACCGTGACCAGCAGCCGGTTCCATAAGACAAATTCAGCAACGACTATAAATGCGGCTACCCAAAGATCCCGGGCTAACGGGTGATTCAAAAACATCACTCCAGTGCGAACCTGGTGGCCGACGGAAAGTGCTACCCCCAAATAGGTATAAAGGTGCACTACCCACCACGTTTCGTACTTCATCTTTGAGCGGGCTCGCTTGTAGGAGGTTACTCCAGCCATGATTAAAAGGATGTAACCTACAATCGCCATGAGCATATCGGGATAGTGGAAGATAAATGTGGTTAGCTGCTTGAACAGAGATGTGCTCGACAGTTTGGCGTAGCCATAGATCGACAGTCCAACGTGAACCGTCAAGAGTACAAGTGCATATGGCGCAAGCTTGCGATGCCACTTCACTAACTTGTCTTGGCCAAGCGTTCTTTCGATAATTGAAACTCTCGCCGCAAGGAGTACTACTAATATGAGCATGTAAGTGGCGATGAGTCCCGACGCTCTCGTTATAGCGAGGGCCAGTCCGCCGGGGCCCTTAAGAGCCCCATTGGCGTCACCCATTACATAGAGGGCCATAGTCGCACCGAGACCTAGTCCCAATACCAGAGAGGCTGCATCTACTGCTCCCTTTGATGGGAGGGGGAAGTTGGGGCTTCGGCGCACGCTCTGCGGCCGAGACCATAACTCCTTTACCCTTGATTGATGCTCTACCTTTGATGCCATGATTTACACTCTAAAACTTGTGACTATATCGAATCTGAAAGAAGTCTGGGAATTGGCATAAGGATAATTTCGTTGGTGCTTTGCCAGTCTTCATTTCTAATCATATTTTTCGACAAAATTCTTATTTATCTTGAGTCCTTGTCTCTTTCAAATAGTATGAATTTTCTCTGAAAATATCCAATCAAAAGAGGATATCCGATCGGTTATCTATTGCCATTCAATCATGAATTACCACTTCAGGATGGTGGTTAGACTGATACCTTCATTGTTGATTTCCGAAAGCTATTTCATACTATTCCTTCGATTACGTGTAATGCAAGTAATATCTCAAAAATAATTGAGAAATTACTCATCTTTAACCTAGGTAAAGTAATTGAAAATAAGAGGTAAATCTCCTTGGAGCTAGGGGTTTTAAATTCGGCAGAAGATCTACGTAATTACCTGTTCTTGGTCAGATCGACAATGTTAGCGGAATAAATATCCGATATCTAGTCTAACCGTAGCGTAAAAAGTAGTCTAAAGATTCGACCCGCAGCCATCCGGTGGCCGAGATAGTCACACCAGAGATCGGCGATTAACTTGATCTCTAGATGTGTGGCTTCAACTGCTTAAAAGTTCCTCGATATACGTTTTTGCTCCAACCCGACACATCTGTTTGGTTACCTGTGTTCCTTTTGCGGGGGTTTAAGCCTCATTGAGCCAGAATTTGATGATTCAAAGATCTTTCAGGTGAGCCTCCGAAGGTGAGATCGTAGATAATTAATAGCTATAGATCAAGGCGGAGTAGTACATTTATCGAGCCTTAGGGATCTATGAATTTGAAATGGCCATCTTTCTTTAGAGCCAACGAAGCTATTTGACGTTTCCCAGCAAATTCGTCCCTTCAATCACGTCTATTCTGGCAATTTTGTGGGATAGGTTAGTTTTGACTAATAGTTGTTCCGTGTCGTAGGTGAAACTTCGCCTGTCCTCGATATTGGGGCGAAAACAGAGTTATTGTGGCCGCCTCCTGTAATCGAATCATTGTCACAGCCGTCCGTTGCTTCGTGGTATTGCCACTCGTGGTGGCTGTAGAAATGGATGGAGCTGGTATTTCACTGCTTCTGGCAAGCGAGGTACCGGTGGATTTTCAAAGCTATTCGATGGAGTGGTCGTCGGTTGGGGAGACTATAGCTTGGTCGATACCGTACTCAATGTGCAGTGAGGCACCTTAGATCTTGGGGTTGTTTGGCGATACGGATTCATACTTTTGTGACTTCGCTCCTTGGCGGATCGGGTTATTTTATTGAATCTACCCTCTTTCCTGGGGTTGTTTCAGGTGCAAACTTTTAACTTGGCATCGAGGTAGGTTGGTCTCTTCGGCGCACTTCCATTATCCCCCTGAAATTGCAGTTACAAAGTGAATGGTTTCAGTTCCGGTCACCAAAATAGCTGGTAGCTCTTCGTTTGGATCGATATCTGAGATATCCTCTCGCTGAGCAAAAATACGGATGTAGGCGCGACGAGTCCGCGTCATTGGGTCCCTTAAAGTGCCGCGCAACTGCGGGTACTCGTTTTCGAGCTGGTCGTAGATCTCGGTTAAAGTTTGTCCCTTGAATTCAAGGACATGTCCGTGCGGTATGGAGGCGTACTTCATGAGTTGAACTGGAATTTTGACGATTGCCATTATCTAAAACCTGCTTAAGCCGAAATCACCTCTACCGAGAGAACAGACGGAAGTGACGACGCTAGCTGGGACCAGTTTGCACCACCATCAGTGCTGCCAAAGACCTCTCCGGTGGTCGTTCCAAAATAGATACCAGTTCCGGTCGATCGATCGACCGATAGAGCTCCTCGAAGGACATTTCCATAGAAGTCACGTTGGGGTAGGCCATTTGAGATGCTCCTCCACCGTCCATCTTTTTCTAAGCAGAAGACCTTCAGTTCTCCATCGGGTGGAAAGTGTTCATGGTCGCTCTTAATCGGAATGACAACTGGTGTTTCATGTGGATAGTCAATAACTCCAACTACGAATCCGAAGTCACTCGGAAGATTATTTGAAATCTCTCTCCAATTGTCGCCAGAGTCGTCGGTAGTTAGAACGTCCCAATGTTTTTGCATATACAACTTGGAACTATTTGAGCTACTCATAGCGATTCTATGAACGCAGTGTCCTACCTCGACGTCCTCGTCTGGAAGGTAGTCAGCCCTCAGACCTCTATTTATCGGTGTCCATGTGCCTCCTCCATCATCGGATCGAAAAGCTCCGGCTGCACTGATGGCAACAAAGAGACGGTTTTGATCACGTGGATCTTGGACTATGGTGTGAAGCGCCATACCTCCGGCACCTGGCTGCCATGAACTGCTTGTACCGTGGTTCCTTAGGCCGTCCAGCTCCTTCCAGCTCTCTCCCATGTCATGCGACACAAATAGGGCAGCGTCTTCAACTCCTGCGTAAATGATATTTCGGTCAAAGATTGAAGGTTCGAGAGACCATACTCGCTTGAACGACCATGGAACTTCGCTACCGTCGAAGAAGAGGTGGGTTTGATTGCCTCCGTTGTAAGCAAAGTCATTCGAAATTGCTTCAAAACTGTTACCGCCGTCTACAGATCGGAGAACGGTTTGACCGAACCAGAGATTGCTCTGGGATGCATAGATTAGTTTTGGATCCAATGGAGAGGCTTTGAAGTGGTAGATCTCCCACCCTGAAAACAACGGATCAGATAGTTCGTACTTGGCTTCTGCGTCGTTCCAGGAAGCTATGAAGCCTCCCTTTTTTGTTCCAATTAATAACCTCGGCTCCATCTACATCCCCCCGTTTGATCCTTGTTGGCAGATAATCTTGGCATCACCGGCGAGGTGAGTCAAGGTGGAATTTGACCTTTTTAACAGTGGATTGACAGTATGGAATCTTTTTCGCTTTGGAATTTAGAAGAGAAAGTCTTGGACTGGCCGATCTACCTCTGCGGCGATCGTCTTTACAATCGCATCTCCATATGCCTCTATTCGTCTTCGACCAAGAGTTGAAATTTTAGATAGTTCAGTGATGTCGGTTGGAAGTGACCTTGCCAGCACGTCTATTAGCTCATCGGTGAGGACTAAATTGACTGGAATCTCATTTCGTTTTGCTATCGAGCGTCTCAATTCGGCTATCGCCTCCTTCGCTGCGGCATAGTGTGGCCCAGCTGCGGGTGGTTCAAATCTTCTACTTTGGTAGAAGGTATCTCCGTAGACGTAGTTATCCTGCTGTATCTTGGTGCGTCTCCGAATCGACTCGTCGAATTCAAAGATTTCGTTGTTGAGTCGAAGTGCCATCTTATTCAATCCCCGAAGAAATAGACCGTCGATACTACGTAACCGCGAGAGTGCAACGTAACCCATGCCCGGGGTGAAAGTGCGCCCTAGGTCGATATGGGCTTGATCTAGTGTCATTCCTTGAGACTTGTGAATCGTCATAGCCCAAGCAAGGCGAAGGGGGTACTGCTGCGCCGTGGCAACCACACTTCCGTCGACTTCGACTACCCAGCTGAACTTATTCACGGTCAGCGTTCGTCCATCGAAGTCGAGCTTTACCACTGGATTTTCCCCATCTAGAGAAAGCACAGTTGCCAGCGAACCGTTGACGAACTGTCGGCTAGGGTCATTTACGGTGAACATCACCTTGGCTCCAACCTTTAATTCAAGTACTTCAGGAGAGAGTATTCCCTTGATTAGTGCTGTGACTTGGTTAGAATCGCCATTGGACTTCATTCGAGAGATCCAAGGCTTTGCCTTGATTGAGTTGAGGCGGTTCGAATTTTCTGCGTCGACGTCGACATTGTGAGCATAAAGGGCTGGGGTGTCAGGTGGGGGAGTTATGGCGATTCGAGATGTGATCACCTCTTGGGATTCCTGTGAGAGTTGTCCACTTCTCATCTCAATCAACAACCTACTAAGGGGACCGTCGTCTTGTCGGTGTTGTTCGTCCAAGTAGCAGATGATTGGATCTAGGTCGCGCCACGCGGAAGATTTGAAGGCAAACGGAACGTCGATCTTTTCTTTAGTTACGGGTGGCAGCTGAAACATGTCGCCTACTAGAACCATTTGAATCCCTCCAAATGGCAGATCCTCACCTCGGGTAGCTTGCGCAATGTGATCGACGTAGTCAAGGGTATAGGAGCTAAGCATCGATACTTCATCGATGATTAGAACTTCAATGTTGGTGAAACGTCTCAGAATAGCTTCACGGGCTGCAATTTGATCTAAGTCTCTCTTGGAAAGAGAGTCGGCAACTCCAATCCCCGCGAAGGAGGCGAGTGTAACCCCACCTATCTGGGTGGCCGCAATACCTGTTGAGGCCGTTATCGCGAAGGGAGTTTCTTCTATTTTGAGGTGATTGGTAAAGCGGCCCAGCAAGAAGCTCTTGCCCGATCCAGGCGCACCAGTTAGGAAGACCGAGTCTCGATGGATTAGACGGGTAAAGGCCTCTTCTTGCAGCATCCCTATAGGTTACTTACAATCTTTGGCTTGGCATGATTGCCAGAGCCGATAAATCCAAAGGGTAGCCCGATTGAACAGTAGGTGAATACGCTTGAAATCGAGATTTATTGTTCTGGTCAATAGTCCACAACTGTCGTTGGTCAAAACCATCCCAAATCTATCGCTATTGAGACTCGAAGCTCATCCCAATAATCTTCCACCCTAGATCGTTGAAGCCGACCGCCTCTGCTACTTTGGCTGAGGCGACGTTTATCTCCGCGTGAAGGTAGATCGGTATATTTCCTTCATCTAGTATGTGGCGTGCCGCCTTGGAGACGAGGCGCCTAGCTACCTGCTTTCCAGCAGCTCTCTTCTCGACGACGACCGCGATCTCCCTGCCGTGGTCTAGATGGTGCTTTATCCCTACCCCTCCGATGTAGTTGCCGCTTTCATCGAAGGCCATCAAAACTTTGTGGCCAAATGGCTTTAGCCACTCTGGAACGATCGGATCTGTGGCATCGATCCACTCCCCGATGTCATCGAAGGAGGTGATTTGGTTACTCCATCGGAATACCCCAAAAAACTCGCGACCCTCGAGAACTTTGGCGACCGAAGCTATCTCCTCTTTGGTAACCCTATCGTTGCCAAGTGCATCGATGACCTTTTCTGCGAGATTGGGTGCTAGCGATAGAACGCCGGCTCCCGATTGGTTCACCACGCCTACAACGGGTCGAATACTCCCGTCCCAACCCTTGAGGTCACGAATCGGGCTCGCAATGATCGAGATCTTCCCCTCGCTCTCGATCCAGTCACCTAGGTACTCTTTGAGGAATGAATATGGAGGTACTGTTCTAGGATGAGCTTGCTTCTTCGCCTCAACGCTATCTTCGGTTCTTCTTTCGCTGTTCATGATTTAAAGGTTACCTGAGTGTAAAGCCAATGGATATTTCGATCAGGTGCAGATTGGATTGAGCGCGAGATTGCGAAGGTGAAAAGTTATATCCAACTTAGGTTTATTCTTTAAGGTGCTGTCCAGTCTTCGACTTTGGGACGACGCTATTAATTTTTGGGAGCCAATCTGTGTTTGACAATCTTTCGGGAAGACTAGAGACCGTAGTAGGTAAGCTTCGGCGCAAGGGGAGACTATCTGCCGCTGATATTGAGGCGGCGCTCAAGGAGATACGCTTGGCCCTACTCGAAGCTGACGTCAACTTAGATGTTGTAAAGGGCTTCGTCGATAGAATTCGTGAAGGCGCAATTGGATCGTCGTCGTCGAGGGTTTTGACGCCGGCTCAACAGATCGTCAAGATGGTAAATGACGAACTGGTCCGAATTCTTGGTGGCGACCAATTCCGTCTGACCTTCGCCTCTACGCCTCCAACTGTAATTATGCTTGTCGGTCTTCAAGGGTCAGGAAAGACTACGACCGCGGCAAAGTTAGCTCTTCACTTGCGCAAACAGGGGCGCCACCCCATGCTTGTAGGTGCAGACCTCGCACGACCAGCTGCCGTTGAACAGCTTCGGATATTAGCAGAATCAGCAAAGGTAGATTTTTACTCTGAGACAAGCACCCCACTTGAGGTGGCTAAGAATGCCTTAGATCGTGCCAAGAGTATCGGTCGCGATGTTCTGATAGTCGACACTGCGGGACGGCTTGCCATCGATGAAGCGCTTATGCAAGAGGTCGCTCAGATCGAAGGGGCAATACGGCCACACTATAGCTTCTTGGTGATAGACGCGATGATTGGTCAAGATGCCGTAAACACTGCGAAGGCCTTCGCTGATCGAATCAAATTATCCGCAAATATTCTTACCAAGCTCGATGGCGATGCACGTGGTGGTGCAGCCCTTTCAGTAGTTGAAGTGACCGGCAAGAAGATAGCCTTCGCATCGGTTGGCGAAAAGATAGACGACTTTGATGCCTTTTATCCGGACCGAATGGCTAACCGCATACTTGGGATGGGTGATGTCCTTACTCTGATCGAAAGGGCAGAAAAGTCAATCGATCGAGATGTGGCCGAGAGAGGAGCTAAGAAACTCCAGCAAGGAAAGTTCGACCTTGAAGACTTTATGGAGCAGATGGCTCAAGTCAAGAAGATGGGGCCTTTGAAGGGTGTGCTTTCGATGCTTCCTGGTGTTCCAAAGGAGCTGAAGAATGTGGATATCGACGACCGGGAGCTTGGGAGGGTCGAAGCTATAATCTCGTCGATGACCCGAGCCGAGAGGCGCGATCCGTCGTTGATCGACGCCTCGCGCCGTCAAAGGATTGCATCTGGTTCTGGAACGTCTGCTGTAGCGGTTAGCAACCTATTGAAGCAGTTCAAAGATATGCAAAAGATGATGCGTCAACTAGGAGTAGGTGCTCCAAGTGCTACCCGAAAGAGTGCGGCCTCAAACAAGAAGAAGCGAAATAAGCGCTGAGGCTGTAGTTCTCTGGTGACCAAGTAGAATCTAAGGGCTGTAATTTATGTGACCTGGGATCGATAGACAGTCTAATTTTCGACCAGGGTAGGTTTTAGGAGTTCGCGTGGCAGTTAAGCTTCGATTGGTAAGAATGGGCAAGAAGAAGAGGCCCACGTATCGTATTGTTGCGGCAGATGCCGCTTCCCCCCGCGATGGTCGTTTCATCGAGGTGCTAGGAACGTATAATCCTGTCGTTTCGGCCAGTATTGAGGCCGCAAATAATGGTGCTGCGGCACAGTTTAAGCTTGATACTGTGAAGATTCAAAAGTGGCTCGCAAATGGTGCCCAACCAACCGATAGGGTTAGGAAGCTCATCGAGTTGAATGCCAAGCTCCAAGAAAGCGCAGAGTAGCCCGTGTCTGAGGCAAATGAGAGCGCAGCATCGCTAGCCCCAACCGCCAGGCAAGTTCTGCACTATATAGGAACATCGCTTTCTCAAAACGCCGATGCTGTTTCGGTAGCCGTAACCAACGGTGAAGATAGCAAGGTCAAGCTAATTCTCACCGTTGATAAAGCCGATATGGGTCGGGTAATTGGACGCCACGGCAAGATTGCCGGAGCTATTAGAGCTGTAGTTAGAGCAGCCGCTGCCAAGGACGGAGTAGATGCTCAAGTGGAGATTGCCGAAGTAGAGTAGGTAAGCAGAGCGTATTTTTTGTGTTGGTGGGCTATGCAGATCTGCATGGCCCACTCTCGTTTAATGGATTGTTTTAGGATCTTTACATTGACTATTTGGGTCGCCGGTTTTGTTTATTGGTGCTAGCTGCGTATGTGTCTCGCAGGGGATAAATTGCAAGTTTGTGTTCGAGCGCACTCATCGCATTTATGTTGATCTCGGATTTGGAGTAACGATGGCAGACGAAGAGGGCCTCTTAGAGGTAGGAAGAATTCATAAAGCACATGGTATTCGAGGTGAGGTTGCCGTATCCTTGACTTCAAATCGTGAAGAACGAAGAAGAAAAGGTTCGATCGTCTACGTTGATGGTAAAGAGATGGTGATCAACTCTGTAAAAGAGCTACACGATCGTTACATCTTCGGCTTTGAAGGATTTACAGATCGAAACCAAGCAGAGACTCTGTCAGGAAAAATGATGTATGCACCTCCTATCGACGACGACGATGAGCTCTGGGTCCACGAGATGATCGGCTCCCGAGTCATCGATCAAGGGGGTTCTGAGAGGGGTCTGATTGAAGGCGTGCTGGCAAATCCAGCTAGTGACCTTCTTGAGCTATCAACCGGGTTTTTGATTCCGTTAGTCTTCGTCAGCCGGGTTGATGCAAAGGCTAGGACTGTCTACGTTGAGGTTCCAGATGGACTCTTCGATGAGTGATAGAGGTGATTTAGGGGGAGCAGTAGCTGACGAATCCGTGGAGAAAGTAAGTTCAACCGCTCTTTCGGTTGATGTTCTAACTCTTTTCCCGAAGTTGATCGAGAGCTATGCCAGCGAATCCATCTTGGGAAGAGCTCAAAGCTCAGGTCTCCTCGCTATTCGTACCATAGACATCCGAGATTTCGCCAAAGACAGGCATAGAAGCGTCGATGACAAACCATATGGAGGTGGTGCGGGCATGGTTATGATGCCAGAACCGATCTTTGAAGCGGTAGAGTCATCCAATGTGGCTCGTCCGCTATTTCTGGTAGCTCCATGGGGCAGGCGCTTCGACCAACGATTTGCTCAAGAGCTGCGTGATATGGGTTCATTTTCCCTGCTCTGTGGTCGCTATGAGGGTGTTGATGCAAGAGTGGAGGACAACTTAATTGATGGAGCTATTTCGCTTGGTGATTTTGTCCTTGCTGGTGGTGAATTAGCGGCTCTTGCCGTTATCGAAGCCACAGCACGCCTGGTAGATGGTGTTCTCGGAAACGCTCTTTCCTCTGTGGAGGAGAGCTTTTCTTCTAATTTGTTGGAAGCCCCACAATATACCAAGCCATCGTTGTTTCGCGATCTAGAGGTTCCTGAGGTTCTATTAAGTGGTGACCATGGAAAGATCGCTAAGTGGCGTAGGGAGGTGGCGTTGATTCGTACTGCGCGCCTTCGCCCCGATCTATTGGAAAATAAAGATCCACTTCGAGGTCAGTAACATGGAAAGGGTAGCGATCCATTATGCTGTAGAGGCGCTAATTTAGTCAGGAGTTGCAGTGAAGCTCACCGATTTAATTGATTCAGAGAGTCTGAAGGATGATCGCCCATTTTTTAGCCAGGGTGACACAGTAAAGGTACACGTACGAGTCGTTGAAGGTAACCGTGAGCGAGTTCAGATCTTCCAAGGCGTCGTTATCGCTAAGCGCGGTGGCGGCCTTCAAGAGACATTCTCCGTTCGTAAGGTAAGTTTCGGCGTTGGTGTGGAGCGTACTTTCCCAATGCATTCACCGATCATCGCAAAGATAGAGGTAGTCTCACGTGGCGATGTACGTCGCGCCAAGCTCTTCTACCTTCGCGATCGTGTTGGTAAGGCAGCTAAGATCAAGGAAAAGCGCGACAGGTAGTTCGTCGTATACAGATTTGTTCTAGATAATCTCTGAAAGGATGGACTTGGCTCTGGCTAGGTCCATCCTTTCTTCGTTACCCATATTGCTAGTGAACCCAAATAGCCGAGAAAGGAAGGGTCGATGAGTGCTGAAGATCTCGAGAAGTTCGAGTCTGAGGTGGAACTTGCCCTCTACCAGGAGTATCGAGCAGTGCTTTCGATGTTTCGCTTCGTAGTTGAGACCGATAGACGCTTCTATCTAGCCAACGAGGTAAATATTGAAGAGGTAAGTGGGTCTACTCCAATGCGCCTTCGAGTACTTTTGCGCGACGCTTGGGTGTGGGACATGTACCGACCTGTGCGCTTTGTTGAGTCTGTAGTAGTGGAGACCTTCAAGGACGTAAATATCGAGGAGCTTCCCCGTAAAGAGGGTATCAATCTAAACCACGATAAGACTCTCGATGAGATATAAAAAACCATAACATCTCAACAAGTTTGGCCCTTGGGTGACTTCTAATAAATAACGAAACTGCAGTTTCGACATAGCCGCAATCATATTTTTTTCAGATTCTTACCGTTGTGCCAATTCCAACCTGAGCAAGTAACTTATTTTGACGGCAAATATTGCTCGGTAGTCCACCTTGTTGTGCGCGTTGAATAGCGAAATTGGCCAATTCAAATCCCCTCTGGTCTCGCTTGATTAGATAAGCGGTCTGAGATCTGTGTGCTCCTTTGAGGTCGCCCTTCTCTTAGATCTTTTACACATAAGATGTGTGAGATGGAAAAGTCAACGATAGCAATTCATGGCGGTAGACCTAAAAAAGTTACTGGTGCGCCTTTGAATTATCCAGTGGGCGTATCTTCGACCTATGTCGCCGGTGGTTCGGCGGTATATTCTCGCTTCGAGACTGACGCCACAAGAGCTTTAGAGGAGGTAATTGCCGAACTCGAAGGTGGTGATACCCTGTCGTTTGCCTCTGGCCTAGCTGCTGTCAAGGCAGTTGTGGACACCTATGCTAAAGCGATCGGTCGCGGCCTTGACGTCGCCATAGTCGAGGGCGCCTACAACGGCACTCGGATGCAGCTAAATGGATCTAAAGGGTTCGCGGTTCGGTCGATTACGAAAGTGCCCGCAAGTACCCCTGATCTTTTCTGCGAGAGCTTAGGCAAACTCGGAGATGTAGATATGGTGTGGCTAGAGACGCCTACCAATCCACTCATGTCGGTACTTCCCATCGCTAAAGTATCGGCTATCGCGAAGCAGAAGGGTGCGCTACTGGTGGTTGACAACACTTTTGCAACCCCGATTGCCACAAATCCCATCGAATTCGGGGCTGATGTAGTTATCCATTCTGCGACGAAGTACTTTGGCGGCCATAGCGACGTACTCGGTGGAACCGCCACTTTTGCCAACCCCTCACTCGCAAAGGAAGCCGATCTGTATCGTCGGCTAAACGGGGCAATATTAGGCGACTTCGAGGCTTTTTTAATCCTGAGAGGAATACGAACACTTCCTATACGGTATCGAGCTGCATGTGAAAACGCAGCAGTTCTGGTGGAGCTGTTGAAAGAGTATCTCGATCAAACGAGTATCTACCACCCCTCACTTCTGGTGGGAACCGATGGTTATGAGTTTTTGCCCCAACAGATGTTGCTCTATGGAAGCATGCTTTCGTTTGATCTAGGCCCGAGCCCCTTTATTGCGGAGAGATTCTGTGAGAGGCTCCGGTTGGCCATTAATTCAACCTCGCTTGGTGCGGTTGAGACTCAGGTGGAGAGGCGCGAGAAGCAGGAGCTGGGAATTAGCCCAGGACTTATTCGCGTCAGCGTAGGCATCGAAGCGCAGCGCGACCTGGTAGAGGACTTTGGTCAGGCGTTAGAGCGCTTGTGAGATCGTTTTCTACGCCCCTTGGAGCGATTTGATTTTACTTCGCGGTTTAGGGCTCTCATGAGGCACCTTTCATGCCAATGACGTCGAGCGTCGTGATCGAGGTGAGGAACAACTACGAAGTGTCCCTCTCCGGGCCTTATATCAAAGTTACACTCGGGGCAGAGGTAGATCTTGTTTGCTTGGTAAGGTTGGATTTTGCGACACTGAGCCAGTTGGTTGGTGGCCGGATCGACGATGTCGCCGGTAAGTGCAATTCCCACAATTCTCCTCAGGTCGCTTTTGTATCGCCCAAGTTATCTTAGAGGATTTGGTAAACCTCTGTGGTGGCCCTCGTTTCTACGTGGCCACCACAGAGTTGTATTAGTGATCAAAGTAAGCCGAGTAACTTCAGGTGAATCGTCACCTATGAAATAAGTTCGGTTGGTTGGACTAATTTCTCGGTTGTGGAAGGTAGGGATAGATAGAGTGAGCCAAAAGGGGAAGCGGCATCGACTGAAGGTAGAGCTTTCCAGGTCCGGTTAGGGCGACGAGATGGTAGCCGTCTCCGCCGAAGAATATATTTGAGAGCCCCTGAATCTGGGTGATATTAAAGCTGATCGTCTCCTGGAAGAGACCGACGTGTCCTGGATGAACCAAGATAGTTTCACCAGCTTGAAGGTCGTACTCCACGGTCTCACCGGATAGTTCAATCCAAGCGGTTCCCTGTCCGTCGAGGCGTTGGAGGATAAAGCCATCACCGCCAAAGAGGCCGGCTCTAAAGGACTGTTGAAATCCGATCGTAGGAATTATTCCATCGGTCCCTGCTAACCAACCGTGGCGGTGGACCATGTATCCATTACCCGGTGTGATCTGGACCTCTTTGATGTGTCCTGGAACCTTGGATGCAAAAGCTACCATGCCGGGACCGGTCGATGCCGTATAGTGGGTAACGAAGAGACTACCTCCGCCTGCAATCCTCTTAAGTCCCGATAGCAGCCCCTTTGCGCCGCCGCCGGCGCCGCTCTTGGTCTGCATCGCCATTGTAGGCGTCATCCAAGATAGCTCTCCGTGAGCTGAGATTATCTCTTCGCCCCTATCTAAAAATACCTCTAGTACCGGCATGGTGGTGCCTTTAATTTCGGTACGCAATTTGCAAACCTTTCTTCATAATCTTCGGTGATTGCCGATACCGAGAACTTAGTTCAAATTACGTTGGGTAGATTCAACTTTTATTCATTATTTTCTTAGACTTTCATGTAAAAGCGTTTTCTAAAGTCGCCACTTCGACTTAGTCAGATATTGACGCGCCTCTATGTGTTAGTCTCATCGCTATGAGTGATATTGAATTTGAAATTGATTCAAGGGCGATAGCCCGCGTGACCATAAATCGCCCTGAGCGAAAGAATGCGGTCACCGCTGAGATGTGGGGTACCCTCGGTGAGATCTTTGATGAAGTAGCTACAAATCCATCTGCGAGAGCGATGGTACTTCAAGGTGCCGGAGGTGCATTTTGCGCTGGAGCTGACTTGAGTGGACGGCGCATTGGCGCCGATGGTGATCAGTTGGCATCGATGCGAAGGATCGGTAAGGTTGCCCAGTCGCTCTTTCGATTGCCAAAGCCGACTATCGCCAAGGTAACCGGAGTTGCTGTAGGAGCCGGTTGTAATATGGCACTTGCGTGTGACCTTATTGTGGCGAGTGAGAGCGCTAGGTTCTCCGAGATATTTGTAAAGCGAGGGCTTTCGCTAGATTTTGGAGGGTCTTATATTCTTCCCAGATTGATCGGATTGCATCGGGCCAAAGAATTGGCCCTCTTTGGCGATATCCTCTCCGCTAAAGAAGCACAAGAGATGGGGTTGGTAAATAGAGTCGTAGCCGATGCCGAGATCGATGAATTTGCCGAAGGGTGGGCGCATCGACTTGCATCTGGACCTTCAATTGCGCAGTCACTTAGCAAGTCAATGTTGAATGATTCGCTAAATCGCTCCCTAGTCGATGCTCTTGAGGCTGAGTCCTTTGCGCAAACCGTCAATTTCAAGACCGACGATACTGCCGAAGCGATTAAGGCCTTCTTGGAAAAGCGAGACCCCAACTTTACCGGTCGGTAATTGAATTCATCTTAGATTCGGTATGAGGCCACCTCTATTTTTAATTTGCAAGGCAAGTAATGAACAAGGAGGTATCGATCAATTGGTCGATACCTCCTTGTTTGGATTTTAGATTCGAAATCAGCTTTATTGCTGGATGTATAGATGAATCACGCAGCCACGGTGTGGCGCAAAATCGCTTGGATGCGAGTACTTTCACCCTTGAAGTTATTTGTGATCATCGACCTGATCTTGACTCTGATATCTTGTGAGAAGTCGTTTTCACGCAGGACGTGGAAGGCGAACTCTTCGAGCCGATCTGAATCCTTGGGGTAGTGGCATAGCTGAAGGACGAGGTTCAACTGCCCCTGATGTGTTAGGTTTAGTCGGCCGTCAGCAACTAAGTCTGCCATCAAAAAGAGATTCTTACGCTCCATCATCGCGAATTCATTTAGAGTAACGTCGCGTTGAAAGTATGCGTTCTCGCGAATTATTGATTTTAGGTGCTCTGGTACTTCACTATTTGAAAGGAGGCTTACCCAACTGTAGTGAGGGAGTTCATCGGTCACCCTTTGCATATCCTCGGGGCTGTAGAAGAATGGTGAGTAAGGGTTAGTGGTAGATACGCGCCTTACCGCTTCGTCAGTGTCGTTGATGAGGCGCACAAATATGGTTAGGGGAAGCTTCGAGTTTTGAGCGAGGCGATACCTTACTACGTAAGCCTCCTCTTGGGCTAGCTTTTCCAAAAGCTCTAAGGGTGTCGCACTGTTGTAGGCCACAGCACTCCTCACGGCTTCACGTTCATCTCTAAAGAGGCGATCTAGGACGTTTTGGCTTACTGCCTTAGACCGACCGAGTGCGTAGCGCACCCTCCAGTCGGGATCTTCGGCGAGCTGCATCTGAACTTCCTCGTCGGCGATACTATTGGCTGCAACTTGAATTCGTGTATAGGGATCATCGGCCTCAGTCAAAATCGTGAGGATCTCAGAGCTGGCTGCTTTGTTAAGTGCTAAATATTTACCCGCGGCCCCCAAGTGCCTCTTGGCAATCGTACTCAGAAGATCTGTTGGAGCTGCAATATTTTGTGCAATCCCCAGGACGACTTCGAATGGACCTTCGCGATAGAGACGTCGAAGGCTTTCGACTGGGGTGTTGAAGTTCTTGGCAACTGCTATTCGTACTGAGACGCTTCCGAGGGTAGCGAGGTACTCCAAGGTCTCTGGGGAGGTATTGGGCGCACTAGCGATCTCGGAGAGTTTGTAGTTGGAGGAGATATATTTGACCTGTTCAACGGTGTAAGTCGGAACATTTACGCTTTTTGCCGCGTACTTTCTACCTTCGGGGTTATAGGAGAGGAACTTAATGAATTCGTGGTTTGGATCTAATCTCTTTCGACCATGAATTACGTCTCCTACGAGCCCCGGGTCGAATCCCTCGTTTATCGCCGTCGAGATGAGACGATAAAGCTCTTGATCCAAGTGGTCTTCTTCGGGGCAGATGTACTTCGACTCTTCGCTAAGAACAAGTTCGCACTCAAAGCCCCAAAGACGCTCGCATGTTATCTTGCTATTCAAACTCATCGTCAGAAACCGCCTGTTCTAAATATGAAGCATGGTCAATAAAGCTTGGATTCTCCGTAGAGGAATCGGAGCTATTGCTTAGAGCTGATGTCGGATGCAACATATGAAGGTCTGGAACGCTGCGATTTAGGTCGCACTCCATAGAAGCCTCATCCTCATCGTTTTCAATAAGAAGATCCAATCCTTGCCTAAAGGAGATCGATCGAACTAAGTAGGGAATGATCGCATGGATCGACGCCATCGCTCCGCTCTTTACCAACTCTTCTCGTCTATCGGCTACGTCGGCGAAGTCAAACACAATTAGTGTTCCAAAGGGATCACTCTGAGGCATATTCACTACTTATTGATCTCATATAATAAAGTTCGCCACTTTGAGTGATTTTCTTTAGGCGGTTTCTGCAGGTTTTTCTTCGAAGAGTGGCAAATATTTACCAGATCAACCGAGAGAGACCTAAGTCGAGCAACTAAATATTTTTCTCCTGATACGGGTATTAAAGCAAAGAGGCAACTACCGTCTCCTCTCGTCGGTTTGGGGGGCGTTGAGAGGTTTGTGACTGTAGTTGCCTCAAATGTAGGTAATTAATGAACGGGGTTTTCTTGGGCCAAGGGCACCTCCTCTAGTAAATGTAAAAGTTGGAAACTAGATGGCTTCGATTATTCGATCTGCACAATTGCGACCGGAGGCCATAGCTTCTACGACTGTTGCTGGACCGTAGAGGAAGTCACCTACGGCATAAATTGATTGATCCTCGATTGGAGCGATCGCCCTAGTCTTGCGCTCTCTGAGCCACGACGCATTTCCTATTACTTGGTTGCGGTTGTGATTCTTTGACAGTATTCCGCTCGAACTCCACTTGGGAGAGGGTGTCTCACCCAAGGTGTACTGAGGGTCAACGACTTTAATATCTCCCCCTTTGCGATAACCGAGAGCCATCACAATGAGGTCGAACTCTTCGGTGTATTTGGAGGATTCGATGATTGATGGAAGCTTTGAGGGATCGTCATGGCTTGTGTTCACCAAAGTAGCCACCCTGCCAGCTGTGGCAACGAGGGTAGTTTGGAATCTAACGTCGACACCCTCTGCTATAGCCTCGTCTAGCTCGTCAGGGCGAACCTTTGCAAACTTGGCGTTTACCCACTCCACTGATACTGCGGCTGCACCAAGCCGTTTTGCGACTCGAGCCACATCCATTGCGGTGTTGCCAGCACCAACTATGAGGATCTTTTTGCCGTACAGTTCATATTCGATGGTGGATTCGCGTATCGATTGGCCGTAGCGTACCAGAAAGTCCATGGCGTCTATCGATATGGCACTTTCGATGCCATCGACCTTTGGCCGGATTGGAATATTGGCGCCAATGGCCACTATCACCGAGTCAAACCTACTGCGCAGCAGCTCTAGCTCATCGTCGGAGACGTGATGGCCAGTATGGAAGGCAACACCTGCGGTACTTAGCTCATCAATTACCCTTTCTAGGGTAGCTGCAGGGAGCGTAAAGTCGGGAATTCCATAGTTGAGAAGTCCACCAAGGTAATCTTTCTCTTCAAAGACCTCTACGGTTATCCCGGCTTCGACTAGGCGATAGCAGGCGCCGAGGGCAGCCGGTCCACTTCCAACGATCGCAACTTTTTTCGACGGAGTTTCGCTCTTTGGTAACTCACCTCGAGAGTTATCAAAGATGAACTTCTCCAGGGCTCCGATCGAAACCGCCTCTCCGCCAGCTAGTGCTAGAGAGCATGCGCCTTCGCACTGGCTCTTTTGATCGCATACCCTTGAACAGATAGATCCGATATGACTGGTCTCTTCAAAGATCGATCGGGCCCCGGTGATATCGCCGGCTCGGAGATTTTTTAGGGCCAAGGGAATGTTGTTGTGAGCGGGACAACCCTTGACACACGTAGGATCTGGGCACTCTAGACACCTGGAAGCTTCAAAGAGGGCAGCGTCGAAGGTTTTAATCATCGGCTTGGTCTCTTGAGTCGATAGAAAGACCGATCCAGACGCTTCATAGTGACGGTTAAGTTGTGATTCTAGAACAGAGAGTTCCTTCTCAATTACGATGGCACTGAATGGACAAAGGCGTTCGCATTGACCACAGCCGACGCAAAGCTCGCTGTTTATCTCTACGATCCAGGACTCTTCATTGAATCCAATTGCATTTGTTGGGCATCGTACTAGGCACTCTTGACAACCGGCACAACGGTCGGTTAGAACGGCGGTCGCCTTATGTGACTCTTGGTTGTGGGTAAAGAGTTTCATTTTTGAAGGTGCTCCCTTAATTCGCAGCTTGCATTGGGATGTATAGAAGGGCGATAGCAACTCCCATGATTAGGGTTGCCGAGACGAGGTAGAGGGTGGCCAAATCGCGGTTGTTGGATGCAATCTCTCTTCGAGCGATCTTGTAAGTCGCATATCCAGATGCAGCAACTCCGATTGCCATAATGACCAATTGAACCGTGATAATTCCGTGAGTTCCAAGCATGGAATAGTTGTAGAGGAATTTGTTGCTACCACCAAATGGATGGATGACTGCTGGAACGATACGGGTTGCGTGGCTGAAGAACTTAGGCAATTGTCGTGCAAAGTAGTCAGCTCCGATCGTTGGTACCATTCCATACATTCCTACCATGAAGAAGTTTCGGAATGCACTGTGACGCTCGAGGAATGGGAGGTCCTTATCTGCCTTGATCGTGATGTTGGAGAAGGCGAGTGCTCCTACCTTGAACAGTGCTGCTGGAACCAAGGCAAAGAGCACGATAAGACCGACGTAGTCAAGAACGTTGGGGTAGTGGCCGAATGGGGTGTGTGCATTTAGGAAGTTATCGAGGTTGGTGTAGATATTTAGAGCATTTACCTGCTGAAAGACTACTAATCCTAGAAGCAGGGCTGAAACCACTGCGATATCCATCCTCTTTCGACTCGGAGCAATTACCGAGGTTAGAGGAGGTTGTACGTAGAGTCCAACGTTTCCAGAAGGGCAAGCCTTGTAGCATTCAGTACACAGTCCACATAGGGAGTTGGACTCGGCAGAGCCAGGCCAAGTGTACCAAGGACATCCATATCCAACTTCGCCACCTCGCATACAAGCCTTGGACTCGCATGAGTAACAGGCGTCGCGATTCTTTGTTCTAAACCCTGCCGCAGCTCCGATTGCACCAATTGATCCAATCAACCCGGAGAGAGGGCATAGATAGCGGCAGAAGGTGCGACGCTCGAAGATCAGGAACGACGCAGTTGCGAATAGTACGATTCCTAAGACCATGAATGCCGTGTCAGCTGGGGTACCGGGCCCCGCAATATTGAAGAACTCTTCAATAAAGGTGAGGACGATGAAGGAGACCGCGGATGAAATGAGTCCATATGCGGCTAACTTTTGTGGATACTTACGTCCTAATCCGAGGGTCTTTTGAGTCCTCTTGAAGAAGGTCTTTCTTTGGATCCATTCGCCAAATCCTCCGAATGGGCACATCGAACACCATGCTCGACCCACCACTACCATTAAGACGAAGACGATGGCGAACCAGATGTACCAAGTGATTGCGGTCGCGAAGTTCAGTCCTGGATCCAATGTTCCGAAGAGGCCAGAGAAGATCACTAGCCAGAAGATCAATTGGTTAGGTACGATTAGGGCGAATTGAATCCACCTTTTTTTCGCAAGTGTTGAGACGACCTTGAACTTTGTTAGCTCGAACTTTGGAGTCGTAGCTTCAAAGTGTTCCTTGGCGGCTGCTGTTTGGCGCGGCCGAAGGTTGATTGATACGGCAACGGGATCGATACGAAGTTTGGGATTTGCCTTCGGACCATCTTCTCCGTGGTCATCGCCGTACGGAATGCTACTTGTAGAGTCAATGAGTGAGCTCACTGATGCCCCCCGATCTCATGATACTGGTTTATGTACTACCTTTAGTGATGTACTAAACGTATAGTACATTCATCTATGATATAAATCAAATCAATTCCAAGAAAAAGGTGCCAATTTTGAACGTTGTGCTTTCTAAGCGAGGAGATTACGTGGTCAGGGCTGCAATTGTCCTGGCGCGAGCCTACCCCTTAGGCGAAGCTAGGAAGATCCGAGAGGTTGTTCAAGCTTCGGCCATACCGACTTCATTTGCCCCGGCAGTCCTGTCTGACCTCGTACGCTCGGGTCTTGCTCACTCTAGGGCGGGCCGTAGCGGCGGATACCGCCTAAGTAGAGACCCTTCGTCCATCTCTCTATTAGAGGTCGTCGAAGCAGGGGAGGGCGAGATTCACTCCGAACTCTGCGCCATGGGTAATGGCCCTTGTCACTGGAGTAGCGTATGTCCACTCCATGAATCTTGGCGTGGGGCACTTACATCTTTTAGGGCGATGCTTGCTACTTCAACCCTGCTAGAGGTGGCAGAGAGAGACCGCCGCTTGGAAGATGGGACTTATCCAATTCCACCTGATAGCCATAGGGCTAAGTCACTTGCAGTAAGTGATGCGTCGCTACGAGGATAAATTTGGCGCTTTAGTTATCGATTCGAAGCGCAAGCGCCTATATTGACAATTTCAAACCAAGTTTCGAAGTGGTCTTGGTCTATATATGTAACCCAGTCAGTAAAGGAAGATACAAGTGGGCTTTGAAGTGGTAATTGAGGTACCAAAGAATTCGCGGTGTAAGTACGAGATAGACCATGAAACGGGTGCGATTTGGCTGGATCGAGTCCTCTTCACTCCAATGGCCTATCCACTGAACTACGGATATATCGAGGGAACTCTTGGTGAGGATGGTGATCCTTTGGATGCACTTCTTATCCTCGATCAAGAATTAGTCCCGGGCTGCCATGTGGATTGTCGCACTGTTGGAACCTTTGTCATGTCAGATGAGAAGGGGCGCGACATCAAGTTGCTATGCGTAGTTGACGGAGATCCTCGCTTTGAATCCATCCAAGAAGTAGAAGATGTTCCAAGTCAATTGCGTGACGAGATAAGCCACTTCTTTGCTCACTACAAGGACCTTGAGCCAAAGAAGTTCGCCACCATCGAGGGTTTTTCTTCCAAAGAGGTCGCTGAAGGCGAGCTTACGGCGGCGATTGCGAGATTGGCAGCCGACCACTAGTTATTTCTACTATCGAAATAGTGTAAATTGCTCCTCTGTTGTAAGATATAAAGGAAAGATATTTAGGTGGTATGTGTGTCTCAATCTATAACAGAGGAAGCAATCTCGAATTCGGGCGAATCAAGTCAAAAGTACCGTGACGTTGAGCGTCTATTGGAAATGATACGTCCGGCAGTTCAGTCGGACGGCGGTGATCTTGCCTTGGTAAGCGTAGACGAAGAAAATGGCGTAGTTGAAGTTAAGCTTCAGGGAAGTTGCTCCTCATGTGCAATCTCTTCTGTAACTCTTGCCTCCGGAATCGAGAGAATTATAAAGGGCCGCTTAGCGTGGGTTACTGAGGTCAAGGGTGGAGTTGACGAGGAGATTGACTTCGAGTCCTCCTTTGCGATGGGCCGTGGGGGATACGTTCCAAGATTCATTGACTAACTGAAGGATAACCGCTTCGAATCTCGAGCTATTGTATCGAAGCTAGTGCGATAGCAGACGACTGAGATTAGCCTGAGTGTTACCTGAAGACGATGTTGTGACCGAAAATGAAATATAGGGTAAAATTGTCTCACTCAAGAGTTTCGTAATTTGAGTTTCACTGGCAGAGTCGGTCTATCAAGTTGGGAATGAATGTACAAAGTACTAAAGTACGCCGGGTTAGTACTGCTTTCGGCGCTACTTCTAGGACTGTCGCTTGCCTTGCTTATTCCAGCGGTTCGCAACGTCTCAATCATTAAGGAAAAGGGTACTTTTTCCTCTCCTATTGTCATGCGTCCGCTCTCGATACCTTCCAAGATATTTGATTCGCAGGGTAACCTCATTTATCTGGTTCAGAATGGTCAAAACCGAACCACGGTAACTTTGAATCAAGTCCCCCAGCTTGTAAAGTCAGCGGTTCTCGATGTAGAGGACCACACCTACTACCTTCACGGAGCGATAGACCTAAGGTCGATCGGTAGGGCGCTTGTAGCTGACTTTTCTGGCCAAGCCGGCCTCCAAGGTGGTTCCACCATCACCCAACAGCTAGTGAAGCAAGCGGTTCTTAACTCCTCTAGAACCCTATCGCGCAAGTTCTCAGAGGCGATAATATCGTTTCGTCTCCAAGGCGTAATGACGAAGGCGCAGATCTTCCAGCGCTACCTAAATACGATCTACTTCGGCGAAGGCGCTTATGGTATCGCAGCCGCGGCACAGACTTACTTTGGCGAGAACCTCAACCAACTTGATGTGGCTCAATCAGCTCTACTTGCAGCTTTGATTGAAAATCCGTCGGGATATGACCCCTTCTACTATCCGACCTATGCAATGCAAAGGCGAAATCTCGCGATCGAGCAGATGTTTCAGTACGGCACGATATCACGCGCTCAAGAGATAGCGGCAAAAAAAGAGCCGCTTCCGACCGTAAGTCATCGCCCTACCTTCAATTCGCCGTCTGCATTTGTAACGGAGGTAGTGAGTGAATTAGAGACTGAACCTCAGTTTTCGTTTTTGGGTTCGGACCCGACTCAGCGATATGCATCTCTTACTAACGGTGGTTATAGCATTCAAACCACGCTAAACCCGACCGATCAGGCCTATGCCGACGCAGCGGTAAAGAAGATCGTACCAAACACGAATGGTAAGTACACAGCTGCCCTTGTGTCTACCGATCCTAAAACCGGCAACGTCTTGGCAATGGTAAGTGGTAACCCCAACCCTGGTTCAGGAGGATTCAACGTCGCCACGGGGCGGGGAGGCACGGGGAGACAGCCCGGATCCTCCTTTAAGATCTTTACTTTAGCGTCGGCTTTAGAGTCCGGCTATTCCCCAACGGATATCATTGACGGCACGGGCCCCTGTACCTTTACTGTTCCAAATACTAAGCCGTTTCCCTACGTAGCTAGCAATGCCGAGCCAGGATATGGCTTGATGACTCTGACAGATGCAACTGCGAACTCTGTCAACTGTGCCTACATCCGTTTAGCCATCAAAGTTGGCCTTCAAAATGTAGTAGATACAGCCCATATCATGGGGGTAAAGTCTCCGCTGTTAGCAGTTCCATCGGTCGCCATCGGCTCCGAAGATGTGACCCCCCTCGAGATGGCGACCGCATATGGCGTCCTTGCATCTGGGGGATATCTACATCCAGCGCGCTTCATCACAAGTGTCATCGACTCAACCGGTAAGTACGTTTATAACCCTGTGGTATCGTCGCAACGAGTGCTTTCAAGTCGAATCGTTGCGGTCATGGACAGTGTTCTGCAGCAGGTTATAATTCGAGGTACTGGAACGGCTGCAGCCATCGGACGCCCGGCAGCTGGAAAGACAGGGACGACCGACAACTTTACAGATGGATGGTTTGATGGTTATACTCCGCAGATGGTGACGACCGTCTGGATGGGAGATCCCGCCGGTGACGTACCGATGTACGATGTTGGTGGAATTCCAGTCTACGGCGGGACCTATCCCGCTCGAATTTGGCACAGCTATATGGCTAGTGCTCTCTCTGGTCAACCAGTTGAACAATTTCCAGCAGTATCTCCAAGTTGGATTCCTCCCTCCAAATTCATCGTTCCTATAGATTCACCCGGAGCCATAACATCGCCGACGACAACTACATCGACGAGTGCACCGACAACATCGACGACCGCCCCGACTACCTCCGCATCTCCAACTACCGCCCCGACTACCTCCGCATCTCCAACTACCACGCCAGCGACGACGACATCTGGACAAACTACCTCGTCGACGCTTGCTCCATCGACGATTCCTTCTTCATCGACGAGTTCGTCAAGTTCGTCGAGTACTACAGCTGCAAGTGGTTGATATCCCGTTATTGGTGGGATTTGGTTTTGAGTCGCAGTTTCCTTGCTAGATTGGGGTGCGATGACTAATTCGAGTGGTGTGCAATTTAGTGAATCGGATCTAGAAAGTCTCATTCAGCTGCAAGCTTTAACGAGTCGAATTGTCAAAAACTCACTTAGGTTGTCGGCTGGCCCTCAGAGCGGCAACTATAGAGAGAAGGCTCTAGCCTACAAGCGGCTAAAGGGTCAATTAGATGCGGTTCAAAGCGAGATCGATGCATTGAAGGCAGATCAGCGTCAGGTTGAAGATGAGCTTGGACGCTTCAATAATGAGTTGGAGAAGTCGAAGAAGATGCTCTCCAACTCTTCGCAAAAGGAATACCGCTTCAATCCAAAACTGCAGCTACAGATCTCCGAACTTGATAGTAAAGTTACCGAGTACACCGAGGCTGAAATTGCAATTATCGACAAACTCGAAGTCCTTGAAGGAAGAAGCGCATCCCTTGATGTTGAGGTAAAGAGTGCCTATCGTGAAGCGGCAAAGGCAAAAGGGGAGCTCGATAAGCTAAAGGCCGAAGTTGAACTCACCAACGCTGATCTCGAAACCGAGCTTCACTCGCTTCGCTCTTCGCTATCTCCGGTTGTAGTTGCAACCCTTAAGCGAGTGCCTGCAGAGATAATCGACAAAGTATCTCTGATTGTTGAAGGAAGCTGTGGAGGTTGTCGCCTTAGGTTCTCTTCCTCTCTTGCGGAGAAGATACGGCGTTCCCCAGATAGCCCTAACTTCTGTGAGGAGTGCGGGCGAATCGTGGTTTTGGGCTGAGTTGGTCTATAGGCGAGGTTCTGTCTGGACCTAAGTCCGCGGTAGCCATCCATCTAAGCGATCCACCAGAGGTATAGTAACGATATTTTAGGTCGCTACCTAGACGGGCCGCCTGATACCCCTACATGATCTTGCTTCGAGTGGGGTTTACAAAGCCGCATTGATTGCTCATTGCGCTGGTGTGCTCTTAACACGCCTTTTCACCCTTACACCTTTCAGGTGCGGTATATTTTCTGTTGCACTTTCCGTCAGGTCGCCCTGCCTTCAGTAACGAAGCACTCTGCCCTATGAAGCCCCGACCTTCCTCAGAGGAAAATCCTCCGCGACTACCCGGCCAACTCAGCGATACTGATCTTATTAGGTATCTAAAGTTTTGAACCAATTTTTACGACGAAATATATATCACTTACAGTGGTTTTTCTGATTTAATTTGTATCAAGCGTGAGATCCGGGGCCAGCTTGCTAGCAAGTGAAGTATTTACCGTCGTTTTGGAGGGTGCTCGAAAGGGTGATCGTGAAGATCTAGCAACCCTTTGGCGGTACTACAACCCTGCAATCGTAAGGTATCTTTCAATTTTTGTCGGCAGTGATTGCGACGATGTTGCATCTGAGGCTTGGATTGCGATCGCTCGTTCCCTCCCCTCATTCGCAGGTGATGAAGAGTCGTTTCGCCGCTTTTCAATCGTCGTTGCCAAGCGGAAGGCTATCGACTACAGCAGGGGAGCCATCGTTAGAGAGAGGCGCAAGGATCGCTTCTCAGTTGCATATGCGCGTGAGGAGGAGATAACGGTCCAAGAGGGTGGTACCGATAACTCGTCCGAGCTACTGAACCTTCTCAAAGTTCATTTACCTCCTGAAGTTGCTGAAGTTATCTTTTTGAGGTACGTACTAGAGTTCGCCGTCTCTGAGGTGGCTGAGATCGTCTCGCGCAGCCCCGAGGCGGTAAGAACGGCTTCGCATCGTGGACTTTCGCGCCTGCGCGATCGTTTACTTCGCGAGGATCTTGCCGATATTGGGATTTGATGGCTGGAGTTATTATGCAAAATCACCGATATCCCGCCTCAAGGGTAGTGCAATTAGTTTCAGAGCGAATGAACGGAGCTTTTTCCGCCAACTCCACTACAGTTTCCTTCCTGCATTCCAAAACCTCAACGTCGCGGTTTTTGTGTACTTCTATTTGGTATGGCAGAGAATGGGAAAGATATTTTGTTTTTTTTGAAAAAGATGTAACGCCTCTTCAAATGAGAACGTTTCTTTCATGACTATGGAAAATTTCGGAGATCAACTAGAGAGTGAGTGGTTTCAATCGAATCCGACTGATGCTGATGGTTATGAAGGGTTCGAAGATTCGCCTGCCCAACCGCTTCACCAGCTCTTTAGTTCTCTCCGACATGAGATATCCGTTCCAGAGGGGTTGGTTCGTTCCGAACTCGTATCCCAGATGGAGGGTGAATTCCGAGCGATCGAAGATCGACCGGAAGTGGCTTTGAAAGGAAAGCGAATGATCATAAAGTTAATGACTTCAAAGGCGATCATCGGAGGAGCCGCAGCCGTTTTGGCAACAGGAACAGCCGCCGCCGCAGCGACTGGTTCGCTGCCCGGCCCAATTCAGCAAGCGATGTCTCTTACGGCTTCGGCGGTTGGAATTACGATTCCGGTAAGTAGTGCATCGTCTACGCCCACAACAGTAGCGACAGCTCCAACCACGACAGTAGCTCCAACCACGACAGTAGCTCCAACCACGACAGTAGCTCCAACCACGACAGTAGCTCCAACCACGACGGTAGCTCCAACGACCACAGTTGCCTCTGTGCCGTCAACAACCTTGCCGGCCACTACAACGACGGTTGCGGCGGCACCCCCAACCACCGCAGCGGGGACAACGGTGGTAACTCTTACAGGGCCGCTTGCTAATAAATGTTCGTCTACAAATACGACTACAGCTGGATCATCTACTAATGCGCGGAGTGGACCGGGTGTATCGGATTGCCAAACCGATGACCACCACGGAGATGGATCTGACGGATCGTCATCGTCGATAAGCGGTGACGGCTCTTCGAGCGGAGATGGTTCGGCATCGGCGACGACATCTTCAGACTCCTCATCTACCTCGTCGACGGTTGCAAGCCAGGATGGCGGTGGATCTGACGATTAAAGAAAGGAGCAATTGAGTCAACATTTGGATCTTCCTAGCGTCTAAAGGTGGTGGATGAGTTAACTCATCCACCACCTTGTCTATTGGTGACCTCTGTTCTGTTGATCCAGGAGTGCGGCGTCCTTTTCTAATGAGATTTGGCGGTTTTTATCTTGGTACTTCTCCAGTTTCGATGCTATGACCGAGTCGTTTACCGATAGTATCCGGGCTGCTAAAAGTGCGGCGTTAGTAGCATTGTCTATCGCTACAGTAGCAACCGGAATGCCCCGCGGCATCTGAACTATAGCTAGGAGTGAGTCGAGGCCGTCTAGATGCTTTAGGGAAACTGGCACGCCAATCACTGGAAGTGTGGTTGCGGCAGCGATCATTCCTGGAAGGTGAGCGGCTCCTCCTGCACCGGCAATGATCACTTTTACGCCGTTGCCGCGCGCTTCTTTGGCGAAGCTGAGCATCTCGAAGGGAGTGCGGTGAGCGGATAGAATTCGAAGTTCAGAGTTGACCGCTAGTTCTGTTAGAACGTCTCGCGCGGTAGACATTACGGGCAGATCCGAATCGGATCCCATGGCAATTACGACGTCGCTCAATTTTTACTCTCCATTGGCTAAGGCAGATAGCTCTCACTATAGGAGGATTAGCCGCCGCTAGTTATCAGACTTATTTGCGTGAGGTCATTTTGCGGAACTCAAATTGTGAAAGGCAATGCATTTTATTGGATGGATCTAAATAATTGCGCTTATTGGTCGATGATAGTGCGAAAGAGCTTCCTAAATCGCTACGGAGGGTGGTTAATCTCATTGAAGTCGCTTGGCGGTATACAGCTTCTATATGCGCGCATCCCTAGTGAACGGCGACGAGATGGTCGCCTTGGAAGCGTGCTTTTGCTGATTCAGAATCTAATTCTGCTCCTTGCTTCCCCATTGCTTCACTACCATGGCGCCAAGTACGCCCCTATTTTGACCGTAATAGCTATATTTTCTTCGATTGGCATTATTGGCCTGAAGGTACCTTGGGAGAAACTTGACCATCGAGCCAATGCGATAATCTCCATTTCGCTCTTTGCCGAAGTAGCTTCGGTCAGCCCTCAGCTAAGGGGTAGCACTGCAATACTTCCAATACTGCTCTTGGCCGGCTTCTTCTACGCTGGTCTAGTTCAGGATCCGCGATTATTAGCACTCAATAGCACCATTGCAATTTTGGCGATCCTTTTCTATTTGTCTACGGACTCTTTTACGAATTGGGTTATTGTTGGCCCACTTACCACACTCGCTGGACTTGCTATCGCTGGAGCTTTGATCCACAACCGCATCGCCATAGAGAAAGACAATCGTATAATGAGTTGGCAATTGGCTTCGATGAGCGAAGTAGGGTCAACTGCAATTGCCTTTGATACTTTGGCTTACGTCGCTTCGTCCTGTAACCAATTTCTAAATGGCAGCGGTGGAGTGGCAGCTACTTGGTTGCTGGGTCAGCAATCAACTGAAGTATTGGTGTCGACCTCATTCAACGGTACAGATTTAGCAAATCTCGTGACTCCAGAGCTTGTAAATGGCGCTGGAAAAGAGTCAGGTTTTTATATCGCTGCTATGAGCAATGAGTATCTTTTTGTTGAGAATGCATCGCTGTCGAAACTTGACCGCAGGGCCCACGTTATCTTCAACTACTCAACCGTAATTTTTTTCCCCTTGCGTCTTAGTTCCTATCGCCTCGGAGCGGTAGCGGTCTATTGGAATAGGTGGACCCCTCGCCCTAGCGAAGAGGTGATTCTAGCGATAAAGGCGTTTCTCAACGAAGCATCTCGTATTATTGGGGCGCAGTTGGATCGTGAAGATTTGACAGAGCGTTTGGCGGTCGATGAATTGACAAAGCTTCAAAACCGTAGGAGCTTCTTTACCGCCCTGAATGCAATGGATACAGGGGACTCGGTGGTCTTTTTGGACCTAGATAACTTTAAGATGCTAAACGATACCCTTGGCCACTCCGAGGGTGACAGGGAGTTGAAAAGGCTAGGACAGGTTCTGAAAAAGATGAATCGCCCGGGTGACGTGGCTGCGCGTTACGGCGGTGAGGAGTTCGTACTGTTGCTAAAGAATTCGGATGAGTTGGATGCTCGGCTGAAGGTGGAGCAGATACGAGAAGCTTGGTCGAAGGTCGGCCGAGTAACGTTTTCGGCGGGAATCGCAACGATGGTTGAAGGATCGAACTCCGCAGCGGTCCTCATATGTGCCGATCGCGCCATGTATATGGCCAAGGCTAAAGGACGAAATCGAACTGAAACCGAGGGTCTATCTGAGTCGGAGTCCGATGGAGGTGGCGACTTCCTTAGTTTGTGACTCCTAAAAAGAGATTACGAGCTCTCCGAGCCTCTTCGATGGTTTCCTTTGCGTTATCACCAACCGCAGTAATGTGTCCAATCTTACGACGGCTTCTATTTTCCTTGCCGTAGAGGTGTAAATGAACCCCTTCGACTTCGAGGGCCGCAATGCGCCCCGACTCTTGATCGAGTTCCCCTTCTACGCCAATCAAGTTGGCCATGGTAGCGGCTTTAAATTGCGGCGCAACGCTACCTATCGGAAGCGAGCAGACGGCGCGCACGTGATTTTCGAACTGCGACGTCACCATCGCCTCGATAGTGAGGTGGCCGCTGTTGTGAGGTCGGGGTGCTAGTTCGTTGACGATGACTTCTCCGTCTCTCGTCAAAAACATCTCAACAGCTAGGACTCCTACACTTCCGACGGCGTTTGCGACGGCCTCTGCAATCTGTTGTGCCCGCTGTGCAACGAAATTAGATACGTGGACCGGAAAGTAAACCTCGGAGCACATCTGCTGCTCTTGAAGGGTCTCTAGGAGAGGGTAACTCTTGATATTGCCCGCTTTGTCGCGAACCACGATAATCGATAGCTCCTTTTCAATCTCGACCATCTCCTCTACCACCACCTCAAAGTCGGCTGGTAGGTGCACTTGGAGTTGGTCTAGGTCGCTGTTGGAATTTACTTCAAATACTCCCCGGCCATCGTATCCACCGAAAGATGACTTGACTATAACCGGGAGTCCGATTCGGTTGATAGCTCTACGCAGTTGGGTGATGTTGGTAGCGATCTCAAATTTTGGAGCGGGAAGGCCTAAATCCAGCATCAACTTCCGGCAGGTGGCCTTGCGCGAAGAAAGCTCTAAGGTATCCGGAGAAGGAAATACCTTCGTGGCATAGCCACTTAAGGACCTAAGGATTTTGGCCTCGATGACTTCATGGTCGAACGTGACGAAGTCGCAGCCGTCGATGAATCTCTGTAGATTCGGGGCATCAAACGCGGGAACTGTAGTTGACGAAGTCGCATAGCGCGGCGCAGCTGTATCTGACTGCGAAGCAAGGACGTCTACCTCAATGCCGAGTGAAATTGCCGCTTGAATCATCATCTGTGCAAGTTGGCCGCCACCAACTATTCCTAGTCGCATCTAATCCCTACCTTTTGCAAAACAATCTAATGAATATCTAGGGGTGTTTAAGCGTAGGCGTAGCCTAGGCGGACGCCTGAAAAGCTATATAATCTACGATGCTAGAAGGAGATTGAGGAGAGCTCTGGTATCGAACCCTGGGCCCTGTTGCGGGCAGAGAGCCAATCCTCACGGCGCTGCAGATACTGTTTTGACTCTCTTTCGTAGATGGGATTTACTATTTGGCGTCTAGCTTCGATCTTTCTAAAGAGCTGTGGGAAAGATCCCAAGTCGCCTTTTGCGAAGGCTAAGGCACTAGCGCCAATGGTTGTTGCCTCTTTCTCAGGTGAAATCGCAATTTTTAGACCTAGGTTGTCGGCGACTAGTTCAATGAATGGTTTATTGACTGTCATTCCTCCGTCGGCATAGATTACCTCGGGAACTAAGCCACTTTCGATAATTGCGGCGCTCAATAGATCGTTGGTAAGTGCTGCGATACCATCTAGAACCGCTGCAACTATTTCGGTCCTGGAGTCTCCCAGGGTCAAATTTTCAAAAAGACTACGTGCTCCAAAGTCCCAAATAGGAGTTCCGAGTCCGGAGGGGGCTGGAACAAAGGTCGCCTTAGAGTAGTCCCTGAAGTTGCGGGAAAAGTTCGAAGCTTCTTGATAGCCTGATATGACTCCGAGGTCTATGAGCCAATCAATACAACCACCTGAGCCAAGCGAGAGGGCCTCAAAGCCCCAACCTATCTCCTTCCCGTTGGAGTATGTGACGATCGGAAACGTTCCATTGTCACTCCTGTGAGCCGATTTAGGCCTCCTTGTTCCCATGCTGGTATCGAGTATGGTTCCCGTACCAAATGTAACCTTGGTTGCACCGGGGGTAGTCGCATTTTGTCCAAGAAGGCTGGCCTGCTGGTCGCCGATGGCCACAACAATCTCATACTGCCTACCGCCATAGTCGTAACTTCCGTAGCTTCCATAGGTACTATGGATCTCTGGAAGTTGTTCTAAGGATATGGAACAGTCTTTGAGTAACTCAGTTGAGTAGGTGAGGTCTAAGCTCTCGATAAATCCAGCGGTGGCAGCGTTGGTGTAGTCAGTCGCAAAGGTACTACCGCTTGTGAGGATAAAGATGGCCAAGGTATCGAGGGTTGCAAAGCGTAGACTCGCCGCTAATGAGGGGTCGAGACTTGCAAGGTACATCGCCTTGGTGACCGCCTGGTTAGGGGCGATTCGGTGACCCTTAGAGGATAGCTCTAAACAAAGTGGAGACGTTCGTAGGTCCATCCACGAAAGTATTGGACCATATCCAACCCCGTCCCTACCTATGGCAGCTGTGGTAGCTCGCTGATTGGTGACTACGATCTCTGCTTCGTCACGTCCAATTCGCTCCAATGCTCCGTTAGTCACGAGAAGGAGGCTCTCTTTGAACTCTTGGTGACCATATTCAACGAAGTTAGCTACTGGACTTAGCCGCGTGAATGCCTTTGTGAACTGAGCTTCTATCTCTAGTTCTTCATTTACGATACTCGCTCGAATCGAAGAGGATCCAATGTCGATCGCCACTACCTTTTTCGCCACAGTTACTTTGCCCCAAGCTGCTCACGGAGTTCTTCCTTTAGAGGAAGGTTCTTCTCCAGCTCCCTTAGGACCTCTTCAACTTGAATTTCGGCATCTTCTTTCGAGAGAATAGAGGAGTCGACGAGGTAGCTAGCTATCTCGTTTGCTAATTTGTAGCTGAGCAGTTGGTCGTAGATTCCAATCCTGCTCCTACGAAAGATGATATCTGCGATGGTGACGCTCCAACCATCTGTAATTGCTTCATCGATGAGCTCTTTTGCCAATAGATCTGATCTCTGAAGATTGCCAAAGTCGCTAAGAGCTCTAGGTATCGCTAGCCGCTGAGAGATTGAAGTCGTCTTTTTTGCCAAGAACTTGTCGATCTCATCGACTACGTCAACTGCCATCTTGCGATAGGTGGTGAGTTTGCCACCAGTTACTGTAACCATGCCGTCGTTGGAGATGATCTTGTGGCGACGTGAAAGGTCTTTGGTGCGCTCAGCAAGCTTTTCACCACTTCTTTCGGCGATCAATGGTCGTACTCCAACCCATCCGCCGGTCACATCTGACGCCGTGAGTTTGGCGTCGAGGTTTCCGTTCACTCCCGCGAGAAGGTATTCAACGTCTTCGACTTCGGTCCGAACCAGATTGCTTCCAAGATCGGTATCCGTAGTACCAACGTAGGTGTACTTCCCATTGGGGATTACGAAGATGGTTCTACTATCGCCGTCGACGGGTAGAACCATCGCACATGAGGTGGGTAGCTTCTCGGCTGGAACAACTATGTGCACCCCCTTCGATGGTCTAATAGAGATAGTCGATTCGACATTTGCCCGTTCTAGTAGATCGGTGGCCCATGCTCCGGTCGCATTGACAACGCTTTTAGCACCAATAACAAAGTCTAACCCTGTGGTGCGGTCCTTTACCTTCACCACGTAGTTGGAGGTACCTTTACTTATTGCCGAAGAGTCGCTAGCTGCGATCTCGCTACCGTTCGCAACCGCAACCGATATCTTTGAAGGGTAACTCTCGAGAGATGTTACCTCGACGTAATTTAGAGCAACCGCCCCATAGGATTTCTGGGCCACCTTTAGAACGTTTAGGGTTAGTTCGCTGTCGTCACATCGAGCATCGGGATAGATGTATGCAGCCTTGAACTTCGAGGCTTTCAACCTTGGGAAGATCCCCTTGGCGTGGCCAACTGTTATCTTTTTGTGGAATCTACCAATTCGAAATCCTCCAGTTAGGTCATATCCAGTTAGGGCAAATCGCATTGCTGGGGATCCAAGAGGCGAAAAGAAGGGCCGCTTGGCATCGATGAGTAGAACGAAATCTAAGTAGCTGGCTAGCTCTGGTGCGTTCTTGAGAAGGAGCGTCCTCTCTCTGAGGTTTTCGTATACGAGCGCGATCTCTCCCTGGGCCAGATAGCGAAGTCCACCGTGGATTAATTTGGAGGATGCACTTGAAGTTCCGGAAGAAAAGTCTCCCTTTTCAACCAGCACGGCCTTGTATCCCCTTGAAGTGGCTTCTAGAAGAGCGCCGGCCCCAGTTATGCCACCACCAATGATTACAACGTCGAACCTTTCATTAATTGCACGTTCAATGTCGGCTTTGCGTCGTTCCGTTACGATCATCTTTTGATTCGCCTCAATCTCTAGCACCCGAGGGTGATAACTAACTGGGCTAACTTTGGATGAGGTAGAGCCACACTTCATTATGGGTCAGATCGAGTACCTTGAGGTACAGTTCGGCCAGCCCCTTTGAATTGCAAAAGGTTCCTCACGTAGTTAGCTTCAAAGTTCGTACTTACCCATCATTGCCGCTGTTTGCAAATCGCTTGCAGTGGCAAAAGTACTCCCTCATTAACTTATTACAAATGTCACAGTCAAAGTGCAATATTAGGATTTTCACCCCGCTACTATCCCTAATGACAAAATTATGCATGGTAAGGAATAACTACTGTGCTTAATATGATCTACTCATGGAGTTTTGAAAAAGGAGAATCATGGCTGAACTCAAGGGCACGCAAACCGCCGAGAACCTAAAGGAAGCTTTCGCTGGTGAGTCCCAAGCTAACCGTCGCTACCTCTACTTCGCACAGAAGGCAGACGTCGAGGGCTATCCAGACATCGCATCGCTCTTTCGTTCCGTTGCAGATGGTGAGACCGGACACGCTTTTGGCCACTTTGATTTCCTAGCAGATGGCGTTGGTGATCCAGTAACCGGCGAGCCAGTTGGATCAACTGAAGACAACTTGAAGAGCGCCATCGAGGGTGAGACCTACGAGTACACCGAGATGTACCCAGGCTTTGCTCGTACCGCTCGCGAAGAGGGATTCGATGAGATCTCTGAGTGGTTTGAGACTCTTGCCAGAGCCGAAAAGAGCCACGCGGGACGCTTCACTCAGGGGCTAGAGTCCCTGGCCTAGGCCCATAGTCTCCTTCATATCTCTGTAGATGTGAAGAATTCCGGTACGCATACGATATTGACCGGACCTTGTCGGCAGGTAAGGTCCGGTGAAGGGTTTAGCAAAATTGACTATCACATACGATCCGAGCCATCCCAAGTACTTCGATGAAGTCGACTTTAGAGCAGAGCTTGAGAGGGTTTTCGACCTTTGTCATGGTTGTCGACTCTGTCTGCACCTCTGCCCAAGTTTTCCTACCCTCTTCAATTACATCGATGCACACGATGGAGATGTTGCAAAGCTCTCGCGTGCCGAGAGCGATCAAGTCGTTGATGAGTGCTATCAATGCAAACTTTGTTACGTAAAGTGTCCTTATATTCCTCCGCACGAGTGGGACCTCGATTTCCCAAGGCTCATGCTTAGGGCAAAGTCGATACGTAAGGCGCGCGGAGAGCTCTCGAAGGTAGAGGAGATTTCGGATAAGGTACTTGCCAATACCGACCTAATCGGATCGATATCAGTTCCTATGTCGACGCTTGTGAACAAGTTGACAGATGTTCACTTCAGCGCTAGCCGAAATCTTATGGAAAAGAGCGCCGGTATCGCCTCAGAGCGAGTTCTTCCACCCTATGCCAAGATGCGCCTCTCGACGTGGTACAAGAAGAGGACAAAGCCCTTCATTACCAAGCGCAGGGGTTCAGTGGCGGTCTATCCCACCTGTTTCATCGAATATATGGAGCCAGCCATTGGCAAGGCAATCTTTGGTGTCTACGAGCGGAACCAAATCTCGTGTACCCTCGCTGATAAGGCCAAGTGCTGTGGAGCCCCTCTTCTCCACGCTGGAGATGTCGATAAGTTCATGGATGCTGCTAAGAAAAACGTGGATGCACTTGATGCAGAGGTGAGTGCTGGACGATCAATAGTAGTGGCGCAACCAACCTGCGCCTACGTCATTAAGCGTGACTACCCGATGTACCTGAAGAGCGAGAAGGCAAAGCGGGTCGCTGAGAATACATACGACACCTCTGAGTATCTTATGGCTAAATACCGCGAGGATAAAGAGGGATTCGACACCAACTTCAACGGAAGTGTTCCGTCCGAGGTTACCTACCATGCTCCTTGCCACCTTCAAGCTCAAAACATCGGCCTTAAGTCCCGCGACCTCATAAAGCTAACTGGCGCCAAGATTCAGGTAGTAACCAAATGCTCGGGTATCGATGGAACGTGGGGATACCGAGCCAAGAACTACGCCCTTGCGAAGAGGGTATCGGGGCTCCTAGCCAAGGCAATCGATAAGGCTGCGCCAAATGCTTCAATAGTTGGAGATTGTCACTTGGCTAACTACGCCATCTCTGAAGAGACCGACAAAGTGGTCTCGCATCCGATGGTCGTAATGGCTCGCGCATATGGCATCGAGCTTTAGTCAAAAAAAGTGCATCTTGGGCCAAGTTGGACGATTGTTGTTTGATTGGAGAATTTAATTGAAATCCCTTACTTTGAGTGATATCGAAGACATTAGGGCTTACGAGCGCCACCGGGACGACTATCGTCGCGAGGTTATTGCCCTAAAAAAAGTCCGACGGGTAGCGGTAGGTCCTATCTTGACACTGCTATTTGAAAATCGTGAGACCATTCGATTTCAAATACAAGAGATGGCTCGAGCCGAGAAACTATTCAGCGATGAAGCCATCGAGGTGGAGTTGGGGATCTACAATCCTTTGATTCCATCTAAAAACCAGCTTTCTGCGACGTTATTTCTGGAATTGACTTCAAAGGATCAGTTGGTTGAATGGCTCCCAAAGCTTGTGGGAATTGAAGATTCATTAGAGCTGAAGATCAACGGTTTAGCTGAAGGCATAGTTGCATTCTGCGAGGAGAGTCATAAAGAGCAGTTGACTCGAAATGAGATGACCGCCTCCGTGCATTACATTCGCTTTGATCTCAACGATGAGCAGGCAGAGGCTTTGAAGGCCAACGGTGGTTCCATTAGGTCTACGCACTTTCGTTATGACTATGAAGCAGAACTAACGTTTGATACGATCGGGTCTTTAGCCAAAGATTGGATCTAGAGAGCGCTTACCAGCAGTTAGATCAAAACAAGGTGAATAGAAGCCGAGTCGCGGGGGAAGCAATATCATTGCTTCCCCCTTTCTTTTGTAGATAAATGCTCACAATTTGTGCTGATATGAACGCTATAAGAGGTCTTTTGCTCGCTTTATTGAAAGCAGGAGTATTTTTGTAAACAGAATGTGAAATAAACAGAAAAATGTAACTCTTAGTATAAAAAAGTGACCTATTTAGTAGGGGTCACCGTTATTATCTTATTTATCTTATCTTTTAGTGGTTTTGACCACTTTAGATGGGAATTTTGGGTTGCATAGCAGTTTTGAGTGTACTGATCTGGTGCACTCAAAACTAAAACCACTTATCGTGGTTAAAAGCGTTTGGGGGATCTCCATGAGGTCAGTGTCTTGGGCCGCTGAAGCAGCGTGTAGAGGCAGTAAAGGGTCGCTCTTCTACTCGGACTGTGAGACCGAAGAGCGTAAAGCAAAGGCGATCTGTAGTCTTTGTTGTGTTCGAATCCAATGTCTTGAATTTGCTCTATCGTCGCGTGAGCCAGATGGAATATGGGGCGGCTTGAATCCTCGCCAGCGGCGGAGGATCATCCGGGAACGCGAGAGTGTATCCGTATCAATCCTGGTTGGTTCGCACTAGCTGCTTGCCCTCCTCGGAGCTTGAACTTACAGATAAATTATATTCGTGACGTTAATTCGAAGAGCTGAGTATTGATCGTGTCGGTGACGGCACGGATTTGGCACATCTAAATTGCTCCGACGTTACCCCGCATATTGCAATCGCTCTGGGAAATCCTTTGCTTCAGTCTTTACCTACACCTCCTTCAGGTTTATAAGGTTATCAATTGGTTCGATCAGTAAATTTCTTGAGGTAGTTCTCTTCCTTGGCTAGTCGGACTTAGTATTAAAAGATCCCTTTATTGGTGACTTCGCTAACTTGATGGGTGGGCCTTTGTTGACTTATACGAAGGTGGCACCAGTAAATTGCATGGTATTCAACAAACTCTTCAACAATGCCTTTGTATGGTTTATGTTGTCGTCAATTACTTAATTTGCGACGGTGAAAATATGAAAGGAAGGGGTTGTCTATCGTGAATAGCACTTCAGAGGTAGGCGGTAAACAGGTTGACCGAGGCCATTTAGCGCGTTTGACGCACGATGAGCTCGAGGTCTTCAACGAAAGAACTGCTAAGAGCAGGGAGCTGTTTTATGAAGCTCGCCGTCATCTTTTAGGTGGCGTCCCAATGAGTTGGATGAATAAGTGGGCTGGCGGTTATCCAATTTATCTAGATAAAGCCCACGGTTCTACCCTCGTCGATATCGATGGTAACTCTTACATCGATTTTTGCCTAGGTGACACCGGGGCAATGGCTGGTCACTCTCCGGTTGCAACCGTTGAGGCCATCAAGCGGCGTATAGAACTAGATGGGGGATTTACTACTATGTTGCCCTCTTCTGACTCCATCGATGTGGCACGGCAGCTAGCAGAACGTTTTAATTTGCCGTACTGGCAGTATACTTTGACGGCTACCGATGCCAATAGGTTTGTACTTAGACTCTGTCGCCAGATCACGCATCGAAAGAAGATTCTGGTCTTTTCTTATTGCTACCACGGCACGGTTGATGAGACGTTCATAACTCTAAAGGGTGGCGAACCTCACTCTCGAGAAGGAAACGTTGGCCCTGCTATAGATCCAACTTACACCACTGAAGTTGTTGAATTCAATGACATCGAAGCTCTTAGAGAACACTTGTCCAAAGGCGATGTTGCCTGTATCCTTACCGAGCCGGCACTAACCAATATCGGAATAGTTCTTCCTAAGGAAGGATTTCTGGAAGAGATGGTTCGTTTGGCTCATGAAAATGGAACATATGTGATCTTCGATGAGACGCATACCTTCTCCGCTAGTTGGGGTGGTGCCACCTCGTTCTTCAACGTGCAGCCCGACATTGTTACAATAGGTAAGTCCGTTGCTGGAGGGTATCCTTTCGGAGCATTTGGAGTTAGCGATACCATCGCAAATGCGATCTCGCGCGAAAGCGAGATCGATCTGATCGATACTGGTGGCATTGGAGGCACCCTAGCTGGAAATGTGCTATCGATGGCCGCCGCGAACGCCACCTTGAGCGAGGTATTTACCAAAGCTAACTTTAAACGGATGGTTGACCTCTCAGCTAAATTCGCAGCCGGAGTCGAAGCCGTACTTGAGAAGTACGAAGTTCCGTGGCACATCGTAACTTTAGGCGCGAGGAGTGAGTATCGATTTTCGGCAAAGATTCCGGAAAATGGGGGAGAATCTGCAAGTTATGCAGACGGGGAGTTGGACCTTTACATGCACCTTGCAATGTCGAATCGGTCAATATTGATGACACCGTTTCATAACATGGCCCTGATATCGCCCTCCACCTCTATTGCTGATGTTGATCGACACTCGGAGGTCTTTGAGGAAGTGGTCTCTAAGCTCCGCTTCGAATAACTGTAAGGATCTCCTTATTCGTAGGTACCCTGTTCGATCGATTGAGGTTTGGGCAGGGTACGATCTATATATGTCTAAAGTTCCCCAAGAGGTTGAAACTATCCAAGTTGAGTGGAAGACCGTCCTCAAGTCGTTGATGAACTCTGAGAATATCGATTTCGAAACCGCGTACTTGGCGATGGCCGAGATCCTCTCCGGTAGTGTTGACGACATCGTGACCAGCTCTTTTCTTACAGCCCTTAGGGCCAAGGGGGAGAGCATTGATGAGATGAGGGGCCTAGCAAGAGCTATGGTCGACTCATCTACCCGTGTGATGGTTGAAGGAATCGTCCTGGACACCTGTGGCACTGGGGGTGACCAAAAACATAGCGTGAACGTCTCAACCATGACTGCTGTGGTGGTTGCTTCAGCGGGAGTAAAGGTGGCAAAGCACGGTAACCGAGCAGCTAGTTCCCTCTCGGGTTCAGCCGATGTTTTGGAGAATCTAGGGGTCAAGATCGATCTAGATGCCGCGGGAGTTGCGAGGTGTATAGAAGAGACAAATATTGGTTTTTGCCTCGCCCCCAAGTTCAACTCCGCAATGGCCCACGTCAGTAAAGTGAGAAGAACTCTGGCCGTCCCTACTACATTCAACTTTTTGGGACCGTTGATAAATCCAGCTAGGGCTTCGCGCCAGGTGGTTGGAGTATTTGAGCCAACGATGTTGAGTTCGATGGCTGAAGTGCTAGCTGACTTGGGATCGGTGCATGCGCTGTTGGCGCACTCAAAAGATGGCTACGACGAACTCTCCACAACCTCTGCAAACTTTGTGGTAGAGGTGAAGCGTGAGGAAGATGAAATTTTCTATGAGGAGTACATCCTCGACGGCGTCGACTTTGGTCTTCCACGCTCCGACGGAGAAGACCTCAGGGGTGGAACTGCCAAGTACAATGCATCAGTTTTCATAGACCTACTTGAAGGCAAGAAGGGACCGGTAAGAGATATTGTATTGTTGAACGTAGGAGCAGGTCTGTACGTTTCGTCAGCGGTAACTAGCATCAAGGATGGCATCGAGATGGGGGCGGAGCTGATCGAATCTTCTAGGGCACTTAGAACCTTAGAGCGCTTTATCGAGGTCTCTCAACTTTTGGGATAGATGGCCCTTGACGATTTAATGTCGCTAGCCAGCTCGTCGATACTCTGTCTTTTCTCTATTTGCTCTCTCTTTGGGCGTAAAGTTGTAATGAGTAAGGGTGATCGGAAGGGCGATCTCCCTTTCAGACTCCGAGACTTCGTAGATCGAGTTAGAGATAATCCTACGCCAGATGGTCCACTCCTCTTCGATCGACTTCAGTCCTCCGAGTTTTGGCGCGATGATCTCTGAGATATGGGCCGTCGAGAGCGCTAGGGCGGTTGTTGTATTCAGTGAGGGATGAATAGATACCTCTCCACCCCTTATTGCTCTAATCTTTAGACGTCCGAAATTAATTTCGAGCGTTGAGCCGGTAAACCTGTGAACTATCTTTATAGTTTCAGCTTGGCGCAGAACCTTGATCGCATGACGTCTAACGGATGCTCCAGCGATGACCATCGCTCCATCGCGCAGTAGTGCAGCTTCTTCAAATCGCTGCTGACTTATCAAAAGTTCAAGTCTATTTGCGACTCTCTGAGAGAGTTGTCGTAGGGATATTGGTGTATCGAGGGCCTCATCGCCACTTTGAGACGAGCTATTAGCGATCCGAGTTACGCACATCTCTAAACACTTAGCAGCATCTCTGGCACTTTTGCTACTGCGAAATGGGCCTATATGACGATCGTCGATCTCCAAATCGCTATACCTAACTACCTTGGACCTCTTTGTCTTGGAGTTGAATTCGACGTATCTAAAGTTGCGAGGGTCCTTTTTCCCAACTGAATTTTGCCTAGGTTGGTATTTGCTAATCAGGCGAGCCTCTAGCACTTCGGCGATCTCGTCCGTCTCAGTTACGAGGTAGGTGAGTTTGGACAACCGGCTCAGCATCGGATCAATCTTCTTCCTGGTATCCGAGGAAAAGTATGATCGGAATCTGGCATTTAGATCGGTGGCCTTCCCGACGTAGTAGATTTCGCCAGTTAGATCAGCCATCATATATACACCCGGTAGCCTTGGGATGTAGTTTGCGATCTTTAGCTTCGACTTTGCCGAAGCCGAGGAGTTGCTAGGCAGGTCAAGGAGGCCTTTGACATCGTTCGAGCCATACGACGATGCTACCTCGATTAAGTAGTGAAGAAGGTCGACTGTAGCCCTAACATCAGCCATAGCTCGGTGGCACGGTTGGTTGTTTAGCCTGAGAGATGCAGCAAGGGTGCTTAGTTTGAAGTTGGGGACCTCTCCTCGTAATAGCTTGCGACTCAAGGTCACAGTGTCCAAGGAGATTTCCGCTAGGTGGTATCCGCTGTAAATCTTGTCTAACGCTGCGTCTATAAATGAGAGATCAAAGCGAATATTGTGGCCTACCACAACGGAATCTTCTGCCATTTCGATTAATTTTGCGGCGATATCGGTGAATTTAGGTGCTCCATTCAACATCGAGGGATAGATGCCGGTCATTACCGATATTTCACTACTAATAGATCCGTCAATGGCAAGAAGGGTCTCAAATGAGTCGATTATCTTTCCTCCACGAACTAAAACGGCCGCAATTTCGGTAATTTCATCGATTGCGGGTGAAGTGCCTGTCGTCTCAACATCGATAACGAGGAATTTGGTATTGAATAGATCTTGCGCCTCGTCATCTAATGTCAACTGTCTCATTAATCGCCTCCACTGGAACATATGTACGATAATAGGCGTCAGATGTTCGATTAATAGGAGTCCACTTCAAAATATCAACCGCTGAGATGGCCAAATTAACCCACGTCTCGTTGGTGCGTAGGTGACTAAAGTTGTAGTTGGGATACGGTTGCTGTTCGATGAAATATCGAGGAGCTACTGTGTCGTTAACGCTTCTGTAAGTATTTTTGCCGCTGAGAAAGTTTTTTGAGGTCCTCACCATGCCAGCTAAAGATATGCCGAGATACAGGTGCGAAAATTGCGGTAACAAGACTCGCTTTGACGTTGTCGCCACCGAGAAGTCAAAGTCTTTCTACCACTACAACCTTGCAGGTGAATTGACTATCGAAAATACTGAAGTTGAGTTTTTTGATGTTGAATCAGTCACCTGTCGTTGGTGCGGGTCGACAAAGACCGTGGTAGACGGTTCAGAGGTAGTGGTGAACTAAGTCTTTTGAATTATGACTAAAATAGTCATAATTGCCTTTGGAGTGAGCCCCGGTGATAGTAGATCGGTGTAACGCTGCGCTCAATGGGTTTTGGCTCAGACAAATCCGTATGTGTAAGAGTTTAAGTTAAAGGAAATTTCCCGCTCTAGGCAGGATACCTCATAGAGGTCGACACTTTATTGAGATTGGAGTTTTAGATGAGTGCCGAGATGGAAGTCACCGCACCAATTCGTCGGGAGCGATCAGCTCCTAAGCCGTGGCAGATGGGAAAGGTAGTTGAGCTTATCGACGAGACCCCAGAGACGCGTTCGCTTCGCATATTAGTTCCAGAGCCTTCCCCCTATACGCCTGGGCAGTACTATAACGTTCGTCTGCCCATCGAAGGAAAGCCGCGTCCGATACAGCGAGCATACTCTTTAGGGTCGAGTCCATTTCCCGACCCATCGGTAATCGAGATGGGCATTAGAGAGATCTCGGATGGTTTGATCTCGCCAATTCTGGTGCGACAGATCAGGGTAGGCGATGAGATTGAGGTTCGAGGCCCGTTTGGCTCGTTTACTTGGACAGAGGAGTTGGGTGGCCCAGTCCTACTTGTCGGTGCGGGTTCGGGAGTCGTTCCGCTAATGGCGATGATTCGATACCAGGTAGAAAAGGGCACCTCCCATAAGATGCACTTACTCTTTTCTTCAAAGAGCAGGGAGTTCGTGATCTACAGGGAGGAGCTTGAACGTCTTGAGGCTAAATACGATTGGCTCGAAGTTAGCCACACCTTTACCAGAGATAGCCAAGACCCAGCCGCCCGTTTCCACAGGAGAATTGACAAGGATATGCTTGCGGAGGTGTCCTCCCTATTCAATCCAAAGGTTGCCTATATCTGCGGTCCTCCTGAAGTGGTCGAGGGCGCTGAAGAGATCCTTCTTGAACTAGGACTACCACGTGAGAGCGTATTTACTGAAAAGTACGACTGACTCTTTAAGGTCGATCAGATACCTTTAGGGTTGGATATGTCAATGGGTGGCAATCTTTAGGTTTCCACCGAAATCTAATTTTTAAGGCGGTGATCTAAGAGATGGCTATTTACGTCGACAAGCCCTTATGGACCTTCAGGGGAGTGCGCCACGCTCACATGGTGTCGGATCAATCCTACGAAGAACTCCACAGGTTTGCCGGTGCACTTGGATTTCCGTTACGTGCCTTTCAAGGTGATCACTATGACATTCCTGAGTATTTGATCGACGATGCAATAGCGCTTGGTGCCATCTCTGTTTCACCTAGGGAGTTGCTCAGTCGGCTAAAAAGCGCTGGTCTTCGCTTGAAGCCAAAGCATCGAGATGGCTGATGAATGAAGCATATGGCCGTGGTGATTTGCCCATTAAATTCGAAGGGAAGAAGAAGTTCGCCAAAGATTGTTCGGCGGTTGAAGAGTTGGCTGTCAAAGCTCACGGTGTAATTTCCGACGGCGCGAGGGGAGCGGGTCTCGTCTTTGGCGTCTATCCGGTGCGACCCTTAAATAACGCCTACGAGATTATAGTTGAGCGACGAAGCTTGGGTCTGAATGGTTCAATGCAGTTCACCTACCGCAATCCAAGGCGCTCTACCTCGCCTGATGGGATCATAAAAGGCGCTAAGTCGATCGTGACCTTTGCGCTTCCTATTGTAAACCACGAAGATTTAGGTACTACGATACTCCCGCATCTACTTGCTCGGTATGCTCGACGCGATTACTACGGAATCTTGCGCCACGAATTGGAGCTGATACGAGAGGCACTTGGCAAAATAGGTGTCAATTCGAAGGTCGTATTGGACTCGAACGAACTTGTCGATAAAGAAGTTGCGGTTAGGAGTGGTATCGGCTCTTACCTTAAAAACTCACTGGTCAATGTTTCAGGCTATGGTTCTGCCGCAATACTTGGAAACATCGTCGTCGATGTAGCACTGCCACGCACTAAAGCCAAGGATCGACTAATTTCGTGCGGTAAGTGTAGAATATGTATTGATAGTTGCCCCACTGGCGCAATAGGTGATAACGGCTCGATCGATGCCAGACGATGTATCTCATGGCTTCTTCAATGCCCAGAGGATCTTGATCCAGCTGTTCTCCCAATGATGGGTGTTCGCCTCTACGGCTGTGACATCTGTCAGGAGGTCTGTCCAATAAACCGTCAGAGAGAAGATTCAGTGAAGCGAACTTTTTCTGAGGTTGACGCGACATCGCTTGAAATATTGCAAATCCTTACCTCATCCGATCAAGAAATATTCGATCTTCTACCGCATATCTATATCTACAAAAGAGATCTACGACTGGTACGTCGTAATGCGATTATTGCAGCAGCCAACTTGGGTGGTGGTTCCACCTATGAGGTTGAGATTGTACGCGAGGTAAAAAGGTTGGCTGAGGTAGATCCTCTCTATCTGCCCTATGTCGACTATTTTTTTTCAACACGTCGGTTGAAAGTCGATTGAGAGATTTTTGTTTTGATCTCGCCAAGTGCTGTCGATGACCTATCGAGCCGATGTCACTCAAGCCTCATCGCCACCTCGACCATGCTTTAGGATGTAGTAAGGCAAACGGAGAGTTGATATCGAGCGATGACTTCAATAAATGGCAAGGCTAGACGACACCTATTGGTGACAAATGACTTTCCACCAAAGGTAGGTGGGATTCAAAGTGCGCTTATTGAAGTCTACCGTCGACTCCCGCCTGAAGATGTAGTTGTAATTGCGCCATCCCACCGCGGCGACGAAAGCTTCGACTCTCTCCTTGACTTTCCGGTTATTCGCCTCGATACAAAGGTTATCGCACCAACACCTGCGACGATTGCCAGAGTAAATCAAGTTTGCCGAGATTATGGGGTGCAAAGTGTCGCCTTCAACCCCATGCTCCCGACGTCGCTGATTGCGAAATTTATAGATGTTGAACGTAAGACGACGCTCTTTTGGGGCGCAGAGGTAGTCATACCTGCTGGTCTAGCACCAACGAGGCCATTGATTAGATATGCAACAGGCAAGGTCGACGACTTTGTTTCGTGTGCCGACTACACAATTGCTGATTTGAGTCGCCTTTCGGGGGTAGACATTAGCAAAAAGGCTACGGCGATACACCCGGGAATTGACCTAGGGAAGTTTACATATCAAGGTGACAAGTCGATCTTCAGAAGGAAGTTAGGTATCTACGAAGACTCCTTTGTGGTTGTCTCGCTGTCGCGTCTCGTCCCTCGAAAAGGGATGGACACACTCATAAAAGCGGCATCGATAGCCAGTCGAGAGATTCCCAAGCTGCAAGTTGTAATTGGCGGAGAAGGTCGTGAGCTAGCGAGGTTGGAGTCACTCGCCCAAAGCCACTCTGCTCCTATCCACTTTCTAGGGAGGGTATCCAACGAAGATATCGACGCCTTCTACAACTGCGGCGATCTCTTCGCCATGCTCTGCTATAACCGATGGTTTAATTTGGAGCAAGAGGGATTCGGAATCGTCTTTCTGGAGGCAGCAGCGTGCGGACTGCCAGCGATAGCGGGTAAGTCCGGCGGTTCGAGCGAAGCGGTGGTCGATGGAGTTACCGGAACCGTCCTAGATGATCCGAGAAATCCATTGGCGGTAGCTGAAGCAATGGTTCGGTACTACAAAGATAGTGAACTACGCGCTAGCCATTCAGAGCAGGCACGCAATCGAGTAGTGACAGACTTCTCATATGAAGAAATTGCTTCAAAATGGAAGAACTTTCTTTACCTCTAGAATGAATTGTGCGATAAAGAGTTAGCGGTCTAAAGTTATCTCAACTTTGATAGTGTGGCCGAGCATAGTTTGTTGGGCTACTATTGAGATGCAGTCACCGTCAGCCCGGACAAGGGGTTGAAATGGAGAGGTTGAAATGGATAAGACAGTAGAGTCGACGATCGTAGATGCAACTCCCGAGGAGTGCTACCGTGTTGCGAGTGACTTTGCTCGTTATCCTGAATGGGCTGGAGATATCAAGTCCGTAGAGGTTTTAGAGAGCGATTCCCAAGGTCGAGGCATCCGAGTTGCCTTCAGGGTCGCGGCATTTGGCAGAAGCGCCGCCTATACCTTGGTATATGACTATCCAACCGATGGTGGCTTGGAGATGAAGTGGCATCAGGAGAGTGCCGATCTCACCTCAAAACTCGACGGTCATTACGTCTTTACCCCAAATGGTGATGGTACGACCCAAGTTTCATACACACTTGAGGTCGACCTGTTGGTTCCGATGCCAGGGTTCGTAAAGAGGCGGGCCGAAGCAAAGATAGTCCACGCTGCACTAAAGGATCTTAAGGTTAGAACAGAGAGTCTCTCTGATCGAGGCCACGTAGAGCATCGCTAGAGATAGGGGAGATGCTTCGCTTTGGCCTCGACCTCGGAGGAACGACCCTTAATGCTGCTTTGATTGAGCCCACTGGAAGGGTTATAGGAGCACACTCGATACTCGCCCCACGTCACCCGAATTGGCTCCCTGGAGCAATTGAAGAACTTTACAACCTCATCTGTGATGCAAACGGGATCTCGTCGTCCCAGATCGAAGTAGTTGGACTTGGACTTCCGGGTTTGGTTGGAAGTGATGGAACTGTTTTATCTTCGCCTCATCAACCGCAGCTGATAGGAAAAAACTTGACTAGGACTCTCCAGCGCTTCGGCGCAAAGAGAGTAGGTATCGACAACGACGTCAACTGCGCCGCTCGAAGTGTTATCAATGAGGGATTTGACTCCTTTTGTCTGCTTACTCTTGGGACCGGAATCGGCGGAGCATTCGTGCTAGATGGACGAGTGGTTGGCTCACCGCGATATTGGGGTGGCGAATATGGCCACATGACAATTGTGGTTGGTGGGCAGCGTTGCGCATGCGGGAAAAGGGGTTGTGCTGAGATGTACGCCTCTGGGAATTATCTAAGAAATGAGATCTCTCGGGCTTATGCAAGTGAACAACTAGCCGATCTCTTTGAGGGTATGACTACCGTCGACGGAGAGATAATCGAGAAGGTATTTGGAGCGTCAAAGTGGCATAGCAAGTGTCAAAGCATCGTCTCCGCGTTTAGTTATCATCTGGCAATTGTCATCTCAAATTTGGTTGAAGCTATTGACCCAGATCGATTCTTTATCGGCGGGGGAGTCTCAAACTCCTTCTCCTATTTTGTAGATGATCTTCGATCTGCCTACTCTTCAATAATGTCAAACGGTCGGCTACGCGAAAATTTGCCCATCGAAAGGGTATCGGGGGGCCAATTCGCTGGCGCAATAGGAGCTGCTCTCATTTAGGAGTGATGCCAATCCTGTGAAGGTCCAAATCCAATTGGACAACCTACTATTATGTCTAGATGGACTTTAGGCGAATCACAGGGTTACCTCCTTACGTTTTCAAGATTATTGATCAAATCAAGATTGACCTGCGACGAGATGGCGTTGACGTCATTGATCTAGGATTTGGCAATCCTGATATACCTTCACCGGCGATTGCAGTGGAAAAACTTACTGAGGCTGCTCAAAATACTCGAAACCACCGCTACTCTTCGTCAAAGGGAATACCTAACCTTCGTAAGGCAGTTGCAAATCTATATGCTCGTAAATACGGCGTCGAGCTAGATCCCGATACTGAGATCGTCTCAACCATCGGTGCCAAAGAGGGGTTGAGCCACCTAATGTGGGTCTTGGTCGGACCTGGTGACACTGCACTGGTGCCCTCACCGTCGTACCCAATACATATCTGGGCCCCTCTCTTTGCCGGAGCTGAAGTACGACAGGTGCGCTTAGGCGGCGAGGTCAGCTCCCCCGATGCGTTCTTTGCCAATTTGATCGAAGCCTATGAGTCGACTTGGCCAAAACCACGTGTAGTGGTCGTATCATTTCCCCACAATCCTACAACAGTCTGCGTCGACTTGGAGTGGATGGCGAAGCTGGTCGCATTTGCTAGGGAGCGAGGAGTGGTTATAGTCCACGACTTCGCCTACTCTGACACATCCTTTGATGGCTATGTTCCACCTTCGATCCTTCAAGTTCCTGGCGCCAAAGATTGCGCGGTTGAGTTCTATACCCTAACCAAGTCCTATTCAATGGCCGGTTGGAGAGTCGCGTTCATGGTCGGAAATGCCGAAGTCGTAGCGGCTCTTACAAAGTTAAAGAGCTATCTTGACTATGGCACATTTCAACCGATTCAAATCGCTGCGACCGTTACACTCAACGAGGCCGATGACTATCCACCCTTGGTAAATTCGATCTATGAATCTCGCCGTAACGCCCTATGCGATGGTTTGGAAAAGATTGGATGGCACATAGAAAGGCCACTGGGAACTATGTTCGTCTGGGCTCCGATTCCTGAGCCCTATCAAGAGATGGGATCTCTGGAGTTTGCCCGCTTTTTGGCTACTGAGGCACATGTTGCAACGTCACCAGGGGTAGGTTTTGGCCCTGGAGGAGAGGGTTATGTAAGATTTGCACTCATCGAAAATGAGATGCGAATTGCACAAGCCGTTCGAAACTTAAAGCGCGTTCTCGTAAAGTTAGATGCTCCAATCCAGTAAGGGTAGAAGTTGAAGTCATCTTTAGTTGTTGCCTTCATAGCCATCTCTCTCGTCTTCATTGTCATCCCCGGGCCAAGTGTCGTCTTTGCAGTGGGAAGGGCGATCGCCGGCGGACCGGCGGTGGGCGTAGTGACAGTTGCGGGAAATGCTATTGGAGTCTTCGTTCAGGGATTGCTGGTGGCCATTGGCTTAGGTGCAGTTATATCGCACTTGGGGCCCTTTGCGACCTATCTGCGAATTGCTGGCGCGCTCTACTTAAGCTACCTGGGAATAAAGACATTTCGAGGACGTAGAGAGGAGCTTCACATCTCCGACGGGCAAGAGAGGGGTTCACTGCCCTCGATCTTTCGAACCGGGGTCCTAGTTGGCCTCTCAAATCCCAAGACGGCAATCTTCATGGCCGCTATCTTACCTCAATTTGTGGGCAAGACATCGATGTCACCGATACTTCAGATGGTGCTTTTGAATGTTATCTTCTTGCTGATGGGATTTACCTCTGATTCGATGTGGGCCCTAGCTGCAGGTACATTACGAAGGTGGTTGTCGTCGTCGAGAAAGAGGTTGGAGGCAGTTACTGGAACCGGCGGTGCCCTGATATTTGGACTTGGCCTTTACCTTGCGCTCTTTGGCAAGTAGCTTTCTCTATCTACGAGGAACAGATCTTCTAAGTTGACCTTTGGAAATATATTTGTAATAGATGCCCACTAACCTTGAGGCGTGGCACGTTACATACTACGAATATGGTTAGATGATCGACCAGGTGCATTGGGTCAGGTAGCCTCACGCATCGGTTCAGTTCGCGGGGATCTCGTTGGAATCGAGATCCTGGAACGAGGGGCGGGTAAGGCGATCGATGAAATCGTCGTGGAGATTCCAAGTCATGACCTACTAGATCTACTGATACGTGAGATCCATGAGGTCGACGGAGTGGACGTCGAGGAGGTTAGAGAGTCGAGCCACAACGACTATGACATTCGATTAGCGCCCCTTGAGGTGGCGACGCGTCTCCTCGATTGTGAGGCTGAAGTACTGCTATTCGTAGCCCTATCCTCAAACATTCATGCAACTTTTGACCTCTCATATGCTGCTGTGGTAGATACTGATGGCGAAAAATTGGTATCAGGAAGTGGCGAGGTCGCGAGTGAGCCATGGTTAGTTGCCTTCGCTAAAGGCGGATCAGCGCGGGCGGAGCTCGGCGACGTCCACTCCCAAAACGATGATATGTTTCTGATTGGCCTCGACTACCACGGCCACTATCTAATCTGCCACAGGAAGGATCGGCCCTTGAGGGCTCTGGAGCGCTCACAGATCTGGATGCTATCGCGAATCTGTTCCCAACACGCTCGGCGCCTCTCGAAGAAGTAGTAAGTCTCGATTTGGTTAGTAGCTGCCAAGTGCTCGCTCAATGCGACCTGCAGCTCTGGACCGACTGTACTTTCAAATCTTCGTTCGCTCGGGAGGGATCGCTTTCGTCTAGTAGATAGGCGGTTCATGGTCGAATTGGTGTTCCATAGGTTGGGCTATGATACCGAAAGTTCATCTTAAAATTATTTTCGATCTCTCTCTTGGATATAGCTCAGGAGGGGTATCGTCTATTTTCGGGGCGATGTCAGGTATGTTGCGATTCGAAAACATGGCTGGCCTAGTGTAGCATCTCTATTTATGACAGATCGACTAATCGATGTCGTCGGTGGGGTTAGCCCCGATCATTCGACACCACTTGAAGACTATGCAATCATCGGCGATACCCATACTGTTGCCCTGGTTAGCCGAAGCGGCTCTATCGATTGGCTTTGTTTACCTCGTTTCGACTCCGATGCCTGCTTTGCCAAGTTATTAGGTACCGAGGATAATGGCTTTTGGAAGATAGCTCCACTCGATTGCGACGCCACTAGCAGTCGTAGGTATCTTGAAGACACACTTGTGTTAGAGACGGAGTACACCACCGCCTCTGGTCGGGTGCGAGTCACCGACTTTATGCCAATACGCTCCCATCAAGCGAGCATTGTTCGGATCGTTACCGGCATCTCTGGCAATGTATCCATGGGTTGCGAGTTGGTGTTGCGCTTTGGTTATGGATGGATCGTGCCATGGATTCGCCGCGAAGGTGATCACCTCCACGGCTTTGCTGGACCCGATTCCATCTGTCTATCAACACCAGTTGAACTTGAAGGGAAGAACTTTAGGACAATAGGTCAGTTTGAAGTTAAAGAGGGAGAGGAGGTACCATTTATCCTCTCTTGGCAGGAGTCCTCGTATGCTCGTCGATGTGGTGTAACAGTTGATGAACAGTTGCAAGGGACGACAGATTGGTGGAAGAAGTGGAGCGAAAGGTGTACTTATCGGGGCGGCCATCGCGAGGCCTTAATCCGTTCTCTAATCACCCTCAAAGCACTCACCTATGCACCTAGTGGAGGCATAGTGGCTGCAGCTACCACTTCTCTTCCTGAGGCCCTTGGCGGAGGGCGGAATTGGGATTATCGATACTGTTGGCTCCGCGATGCATCCTTTACGCTTTTGGCCTTCTTGCAGTGCGGCTATACCCGCGAGGCCTCTAAGTGGAGAGATTGGCTGATGAGGGCAGTAGCTGGTCAACCGGGGCAGATTCAGATTATGTACGGACCAGCGGGCGAGCGCAGGCTAACCGAGATCGAACTCGAATGGCTGACAGGCTATGAGAACTCTAAGCCGGTAAGAATTGGAAACGCCGCATCGGCCCAAGTGCAACTAGACGTCTTTGGCGAGGTCGGGGCAGTTCTTCACCACGCACGGGAGTTAGCGATGAAGCCAGATGAGATCGAGTGGGATCTCCAGGTGGCACTGGTTTCACACGTGGAAGAGCATTGGCGCGACGCCGATGATGGCATCTGGGAGGTGCGCTCGGCCCCTCGACACTTCGTACACTCTAAAATCATGGCCTGGGTCGCCTTAGACAGGGCGATAAAGTCTGCCGTAGAATTTGGCCTACCCGCACCTTTGGAAAGGTGGCAATCGATCCGTGACCAAATTCGAGGGGACATTCTCTCCAATGGGGTCAATCATGAGCGAGGATCTCTAAAGCGATCCTATGACTCGAATGAGTTAGATGCCAGTCTTCTACTCGCTGGGTCGTATGGCTTTTTGGAGCGAAGCGACCCGCTCTTTATCGGTACCGTAAATGCAATAAAAGAGGACCTAATGAGTGGCGGTTTCCTACTGCGCTATAGAACAGATGATGCGGGGGGAGCCGATGGTCTTACTGGTAATGAGGGTGCTTTTCTGGCGTGTAGCTTTTGGTTAGTTGAGGCCCAAGCGGAAGTTGGCGAAATCGAGGAGGCAAAAGAGCTCTTCGATCGTTTGGTTGCCCTCTCTAATGACGTAGGTCTTCTCTCGGAGGAGTTTGATACTAAGGGGGGTCGCCTCGTAGGGAACTTCCCCCAGGCCTTCTCCCACGTCGGCTTGGTCAATGCGACCATCGCTTTAGAAAGGGCGATGGCCCAACGAGATAGTTAGCCTCTCCTCAACTTTTATGAAGTAGTCACCATGACCTTGGCCAAGTGGCGCTCCATATACTTTTCAAATCGCTGCCTACGCTGGTTGCTGGAGAAACTCTTGTTGCTGGGAGTGATGGTTTTTCTAAATTGAATTAGCTCTTTAGCGCCGGCTTTATCGAGGACGCCAACCGAGATGGCGCCAAGGAGAAAGGCGCCATATGAACTCGACTCGGCGACGTTGGGAAGGACGATCTCACGGTTTGACTGGTCGGCTTGGATCTGAAGGTAGAGGTTGGATCGAGTCAATCCTCCGTCGCACGTAATAGAAGTGACTACCTCATCTAGAGTTGCCTCCATCTGTTCTATAACTTGTGTGGTGCGAACTGCGATACCTTCTAGGCAGGCGCGAACTATGTGCCCCTTTTTGGTTGAGGCCGATAGTCCATAGATCGCAGCCCCAACGTCTCGCCTCCAATAGGGGGTACCTAGTCCGGAGAATGAAGGAATAAAGGTAACGGTGTCAGAGTCTTTTACTTCATTTGCCACCTTATCTATCTCGTCATAGTTTGATATGAGAGACAAATTGTCGCGAAGGTAGCGAACTGCTGACCCGGAGGTAAAGACGGTACCCTCGGTTACGTAAATGGTCTCACTTGGAGTATCCGGCGCCTCAATCTGCCAACCTATCGACTCGAGTAGCCCCCCATGGGGTCGCCTCCTAATTGTGCCGGCGTTGGAGAGGATGAATGTTCCGGTTCCGTGAGTCACCTTTGTGGCTCCAACTTCGAAACGACCTTGACCAAATAGTGATGCCTGTTGATCGCCGACCACCGATGAGATTGCTACGCCAGAAAAGGGTAGTCCCTTGGCAACGGAGACCTCTGAGATGGTGGTTGGAGATATCTCGGGGAGGAGTCTCCGTGGAATCGAAAAGAGACCGAGGAGCTCTTCGTCGAATGAGAGTGAGTCGATATTGAAGAGCATAGTTCGCGAAGCGTTAGATGGATCGGTGATGACCGGGCTCTTGATCGTTGCACCAGCTAGTAGGTAGATGATGTAGCTATCTAAGGTTCCCATTGCGCCGTCGCTGTAGCTAGTTACCGAGGTGGTCTCTACGATCGACTCCATCTTCGTGGCACTAAAGTATGGGCTCATCGCCAGGCCAGTCTTCTCAATGATGGCGTCCGCCCCACCTTCACCTCCGATCCTCGCTAAGGTATCTTGGCCTCGACCGTCCTGCCAAGAGATAAGCGGGGAGATTACCTCTCCGCTGCTGCGCCGCCACGCCAAGGTGGATTCACGCTGGTTGGTAATTCCAATAGCTACAACCTCTTTGGCTCTATCTCCGAGTTGGATCTCGAGTTGCCTCAAAAGTTCGAGAGTTGTTGCCCCGATTGCACGACCGTCTTGCTCTACACGATCACCGATGACCTGGAGCGATATCTCTTGTGCCGCAGTTGCGACGGTCTCGCCAGTGATTTGGTATGCGGTAGTTCGAATAGATGATGTTCCGAGATCAACAGCGACAATGATGGCCATATGATTAGGTTAGTTTGATGATCTAACCGTTATGCGCGTCGCGTCATCGTAACGGTAACTATTGGCGGCGAAGATTGCCCACCAAAGTAGATACCGCGAAATGGGGTGACGTCGTTGTAGTCACGCCCCTTAGCGACCGTAACGTAGAGTTTGTTTATTCTATCGACGCCATTTGAAGGATCCATTCCGATCCACTCTCCCACAAATGCCTCGACCCACGCGTGTGACTCCCCGGTTGAACTCTCTCCAATCTGGGGATCGGTATTTGGATATAGGTATCCAGAAACGTAACGTGCCGGAACTCCGATCGATCTTAGGAGTGCAATTGCCACGTGAGCAAAGTCTTGGCACACGCCAAATCCGACTCCGAGTGCCTCCTTGGCACTCGATGAGACTTTGGTGATTCCGCTGCGATAGGCGAGATTGGCCTTGACGAAGTCCATCACGACTGCAATTCGATCCTCAATCAGATCGAGGCTAGCTACTGAATCATAGGTCGCCTCTGCGATCTCCTTGGGTATTTCGGTATATGTGGTTGTAGCTAGATATTCGCTAAATGCATCCCGAAAGTCGTCGCCAATCATCGCGGCAGGAGTTAAGCGAACCCCTCTACCTCGCGGATCTTCGAGCTCGACGTGGCTCAATGAGGTTATATCTAAGTTGTTGTGCCTTCGGTGAAGATCAAAGTAAGTGACCGACGTGCCGAAGTAATCGGAGTAGTTATAGAGAGAGGCGCGCGGCGATACCGCTATCGAAGACGATAGAAGCAGCTGATTCGAGGTATTCTTCGGCGTCATTCGAACTTCGTTGTAGCTAGAAAATACATCGTCATCATAGGTGTACTTTGTGGTGTGAATGATCTCGAGGCGCCACTTCATCGCCACACCTCACTTCGTAGTGGATAGTTAAAGTTTGACTTTGAGAGAGGCGAAAAGAAGGTCTCGTAGTAGAAGTTGCACATGAGAAGGTGGCTCGACCAAAGATCGTCTAGTAGCAGGTCGATTTCGCCGGTCTCGGAAGCTAGGGGGTACTCTAATCGTGCGATCTGCCGTGGAAGTTCCGGTGGTAGCGAGAAGCCTTGGCTCTCATCAAGGCCACGCAGAAGTTCATTTACGATATTTGATATCCGCAACATAGTGGCGAGGATAGATCTAGGAAATATCCTCTCTTGAATCAGGAAGTTAAGGGAACCAATCTCACTCACCGGTGAGTTGGTGGCACGCAAAAACGCCTCGTGACCTCCTATCGACCTAAGGACCACTACCCAATCCTCAGGGATCTTGGAGCGCCTCTTCTCAATTATCAGCCGTAATAGGATGTCGAGTTGCTCGACGTTGTATCCGAGGTTTAGAAAGTGCCATGCAGCATCTCGGTTCATTGTAGAGACCGCTAACCCTCGCCCTTGAGCACATCTCTCCTTTATTATCGAGTAAAAGGTGAAAAGTCCATGGCCAAATTGGTCCAAGGTGTACCTCGAGACACGGCCAAAGGCTACGTTGATAAGCTCCCAATACTCAAGTGAAATGGCATCGCGTGCCGATTTTGCATTCTCGTATGCCCGCTCGATTGAGTATCTGATCGACGACGGAACGGTTTCGTCGAGGGATAGGCCAAGAGCTAGCTTGTCGAATGACTCGACATTTCGTTCGAAGGAAAATACGGTCGACATCTGATCCGACCAGCGAGCTTCGTTGTCGTCATTGCTTCCGATGATCTCGTGGAGGTGAACGTCAAGGATGCGCGCCATTGATTCGCTTCGTTCCATGTAGCGACCCAACCAATAGAGTGATTCAGCTGTGCGGGCTAGAACTATGGAACCCCTTGAGGTCATTGGGCCGACTCCTTTGCCAAATCGATTGCAATCTGACTTTGACTATTTTTTTGAAGCTGCGAAGAGGTAGCGATCCTCTGCCTCGATCTTCCCTTTATGATCCAAGTATCTTTTGATCCTCCACCTTGCGAGGAGTTCACGACCATCGATCCAGCTTCTAGGGCAACTCGACTAAGGCCCCCGGGAACTACATAACGTCCATCGGGCGAGGAGACTATGAATGGGCGAAGATCGGCGTGGCGTGGTTCGATATTGTTTCCAACGACAGTAGGTATGGTAGAGAAGTTGACGATCCGTTGGGCTATGAATCCGCGAGGGTTAGCTACGATCGCCGCCTTTACCTCTTCAAGCTCTTGATCTGTGGCTTGGCTTCCAATTACGATTCCCTTACCACCGGATGCATCTACCGGCTTTATCACCAGACGATCTGCATTTTCGACGACGAAGGAGAGAACATCTGAATCCTCAAGACGGTAGGTCTCGATATTTTTTAAGATTGGCTTCTGGTGAAGGTAGTAGTCGATGATTTCATCGACGTAGGCATAGGTTAATTTATCATCTGCAACTCCATTGCCTACTGCATTGGCGATGGTAACTCCGCCTGCTCGAACTGCATTTACTAACCCCGGGACTCCCAGATAGGAGTCGGGGCGGAAAAATACTGGATCGATATATTCATCGTCGATACGCCTGTAGATAACATCTACCCTCCTTGACGACTTTGTGGTTCGAACGAAGATCTCGTTTCCTTTGGCAAAGAGGTCGCGAGGTTCCACCAATGGAACTCCCATCTGCCGTGCGAGAAATGCATGTTCGAAGTAGGCCGAGTTATATATACCAGGGGTTAGTACTACAACTAAGGGGTCGCTCACTTGTGATGGAGCTTGGGAGATGAGTGATGCTAAAAGGCGACTTGGGTAGTCGGTCACCGGCTCTATCTCATAGTTTTCAAAGAGCTCAGGGAGGATACGTGCCATTGCTCGCCTATTTTCGATGACGTAGCTAACTCCCGACGGAGTACGCAGGTTATCTTCGAGGACGACCAACTCTCCCTTTTCATCACGTATCAGATCAAGACCAGCAACTGTTATGCGCATCTGGTACTCCATTAATGGAAATGCAGCAGGTCGTGAAAATTGGGTTGCATTGGCGATGACCCGTTTTGGAATAACCTTGTCCCGTACAATCTCTTGGCTGCCGTAGATGTCGTCGAGGAACGCCTCTAACGCTGCGATCCTCTGAGTAAGCCCCAATTCAACCTTGTTCCACTCGTCGTAGGCTATGATTCTGGGGAGTGGATCGAGTGGGAAAGTTCTCTCTTGGCCCCCGACTGTAAAGGTTATTCCCCGAGCGCTCTGGGTCTGTTCGACCTCTATCGCTCTTCGTTTTAGCTCACTGAGGCCGAGATTTTCTATCGACTTTGCTAAACCAAGCCAATTTTCATCTTGGGCATTTGAATTGACGATAAATTCGTCAAATGCGCCAGCGTTTTCTTTGTAGAGGTCAAATGGACTCGTCATTATCAGCTAGAACGTATCACGCATTTGATACGATTTTGCGACGGCTCTGTTACATTTATGTTACCAAAACCTTGCCAAGTGTTTCGTGAAATTTACTTCGCCTCATGCTCTAGGAAGTCACGATACACAGATGCGAGACCCATCTCGATGGTGAACTTTGGTTCAAAGCCTTTAGAACGTGCGAGCGAGATATCGACTCGAACCCCACGCATCTCTCCACCCTTGCTTTCTCCATGGCGAACATGGACATTTGCGCCAGTTGCCTTTTCTACCGCTGAGATGAGGTCGAGTACCGAATAGCTTGTACCGCTACCGATGATCGTTGGGCCGGTCCACTCATCCTCTAGAGCCAAGGTGAATGCGTTAACTACATCGTCGATGTATACGTAGTCTCGCCACTGAAGACCATCTCCGTAGACTTCAATAGTTGATCCATTCAATATTGACCTCATGATCCTTGGAACAATTGAATCTTTGCCGCCCATATTCGTCCCGTAGACGTTGGTTAGTCGTAGAGCTCCAAATTTGATGCCATAGGATTCGCAGTAGGCTGCTCCTAGCATCTCGGCTGCAGCTTTAGTGGCACCGTAGGGAGTTAGAGGGTATAGGGAAAGTTCCTCGTTGAAGGTTGTATCTGATTCGGCTGTTTCGATGCGGGAAGTTGGAAGGATGCTTCCAAATACTGCATTTGAAGAGGCTAAGTGAAAGGTATTGACGCCTCTCGTGCGACAAAGTTCAAGAAGATAGGAGGTTGCCTCGAGATTTGTAGTAAAGACCGCGGCGGGATCTTTTTTAGATTGAAGCACCGAAGTGATGGCGGCCATATGGATGACTCCGTCGACCTGTTTTGGGAAGATCTCTTCGAGCATTTCGCGATCCCTGATATCGCCCTTGATGAACTCCACACCGGCCATATCTTTTGCGACGAGATCAAGGTTGCTTACCCGATAGCCACGATTGACCAAATGGGTGGCAATTGCCGAGCCGATGAATCCGCTTCCGCCAGTTATTAGAACATGCTTCGTCAAAATTTAATCTTCCGTACTCATCCCCACTTATGAAGTGGCACATTTTTTACTATATGCTAGGGTGAATCGGTTAAAGAAGCGATGCTGCTCTTATAAGAGTTAATCTGCGACCATAGAGATACCAAGGTATGGGAACGTTGATAGAGAAGATTAGATCCCTAATTCGATGGTCGAGAAGTAGCGAGGGCAAGAAGGCAATTCGCTACTCGTTAACTTCGGTGATTTCAGCGGTGGTATCGCAGATTGCATTTTTTCTCCTTTATGGCGTGTTATCGGTAAGCTCTAAGACCTCTTCGATCACCTCTACGCTCCTTGGAGCTATCCCCTCTTATATTTTGAATAGGTATTGGGCCTTCGGTAAAAAGGCGAAAAATAGTTTTTGGGGAGAGATCCTTCCATACTTCATTATGGCCGTCATCGGTCTTGTCTTTTCTACTTGGTCGAGTGACTTTGCGGACTCGCACAAGACCATCATCGGCACTTCGCATCTGGCTCAGGTTCTCTTGGTTGACGGAGCCTACTTTGGCTCTTTCGCAATTCTATGGGTTGCTAAATACATCTTTATGAAGAAGATCCTTTTTTCCGTCTCAGATACTCCTGCAACCGTAGCCGGCGGTGAAAACGTTAATTGATCGAATCTCTTTTCGTCGAGGCTCGCTTATGTCATGTTCTATCTTGGTTGACGGACTAGATAGACAATTTGATTCAACAGACACTGTTTTTACGGTTTTCCATTAGAGCTAATCAGCGAAGATTGTGAAAATCGTCACGTACCTATAACCAATTTTTGACGATTCATCAAGGTGCAACTATTTGATTGATCGAATTTGGCTGCCCGTAAACTTAAGATAAAGGCTGGCCTTCATTAATGACGAGCCCGGCAATACCTCACTGGTGTAGTCGATCGTTGACTTAGGGCCCGATATTGATCTTTGGTTTTAAATCAATATGGGCCCTAGTACTTTGGCTTACCGTTTTAGTTCTAAAGCTCTACTTGGTAAAGAGAGCAAAGAAGTCGCGTTCCGTCGAGGAAGTGTAGTGGTCGGTACCGTAGTACATGTCACCTCTGAGTTTGTAGCCGACGCCATTGTGATAGTAGACAAATAGGGGAAACATTGAGTTAATATCGAGCTGCATTCCCTCTACGACTCCGAGATGTACCATGATATTTGCTAAGTCGTATGCGGAAAGTCCTGGTCCTGAGACGTAGTAGAGGTTGCCGTAGATGTCACTACCAATGGCGGATCGATAGTCGTAGGTGACTCCACCTACGGTCGCCCCCCAATCTCCGTTTACATTTGCATCTGGGGCGATTCTTCCACCATCGACCAACAGGTTTAAGTTTTGTCTTACCTGAGATACATTTGGTCCAAGAGAAAAGTCTCTGCCCCACATTCCGATTGAGGCCTGTCCACTTGGACTTATTACAAATGAAGCGGCACCACTTCGAAGTGGAGTTGCCGATACACCGTCGGTATAGAAACCACCGTTGCTGACGTCGAGTCGAAAACCTCCGTTGAATGCAGCGATAAGGGAAGGTCTTAAGTTCGAGGCTACCGCGGTGGTGTGAGCATAGTTTCCCGAAGGCTGATCGTAACCGGCGTAGAGGGCGAAGGCGACTCCGCTCTGTTTGATCATGGCGATCGAGGCGGGAGCGGCTCCGGGTCTTGGAGCCATTGAAGATGAAAAGACTACCGGTGTGCCCTTACTGTTCGTCTCTAAGGTGGACCAGGTGCCACTAGCTAAAGATCCGGGGTACGCGCCGGTAGGTATCGAGGCCGGCGATGCATAATTTCCAGCGTTGACAATCCAGTAGCCGAGGCCGTCCGGAGTACGTGCTATCCCGACCACCGGTGAAGAGATTGCAGCTCCGCCAGTCGAGCCGTAGAAGGCCGCATCTCCGTAGGAGAAGATTCCACCATCTGATGCAACTAACCAATAACCCTTACCATCTGGAGTAGAAGCCATCCCAACGATTGGCTTATTTAGAGTCATGGCTCCAGTCGAGCCAAA
>JAJZFV010000041.1 GCA_021805205.1 Actinomycetes bacterium
AGTGCCACCGTTCCAACGACCAATAGTGCGCCATAGCCATTAGGTGGAACCAGCAGCACCGACTTACCGTAGGTCGCCTCCAACTGAGATATAACCTCTTGGTCGCTAGCTCCAGAGTTGACCATGGTTGTGATATAAGAACGTAACGCTATCGCCGAAGCTGTATTTGCATCTGCGGTTGATACCGAGATACAGGTTGGGCACTTTACGATCGATTCGAGATGGCTAATTCGCGATGCATTGGTTATCTTCGAGGGAGTGACAAAGAGAAAGACAATAGCGGCGATCCCAACGGCTAAAAGAGTAACTCCAACTTCAACTTTGGTACGAATTGATAACTTTGATCGACTCACCGTCGACTCTTTTTGGCCGGCGCCTTCGGCCAACGATTGCTTTTCATCCATATGTTGCATACGCCAAACCTAAGACACTCTTCAAATTTGCCAACGTCACTTGCCCTACTACACGAGTCACCACAGTGCCATTGGGGGCCACCAAAAATGTCTGTGGGGGATTTACAACTCCAAACTTCAGGGCAACCACTCCGGTAGCGTCGTATATCACCGGCCAGGTTATTCCATTTGCATTGGCAAAGGCTTTGGCTTGAGCCATTCGATCGTTTACAGTGACTCCTACAATGGCAAGCTTTGAGCCATAGGGTTCGGACTTGGCACTCTGCAAGAAGTTAACGAAGGAAGAGGTCTCTGCCTTGCAAGGTATACACCAACTAGCGAAAAAATTCACCAAAAGGTATCGCCCTTTAAAGGCGGAGTAGTCGATCTTTTGACCCTCAAGGGTTGTCCCCGAGATACCCGGAACAGCCTTACCGATAAGGTTAGAAGCAGCTTGCTGTGAAGTTGAAACTTTGACGACTGACGCCACGATCACTGAGAATGCCACGACGATAGCCAACGAGGCCAATGCACCGATGCGTATCTTTCGTCCTCGCGAGTCGATCTCAGATCGACGATCTTCGACCATCTACTACCTCTCGACTAACTTAGGAACATCACCGGAGATCGCTTCGCCGGGCGACCTTCTCCGACGTCTAGCTCGGTTTGAGGCCAATGCACCGATGGTTGCTACGACGCCTCCTCCACCAAGGAGGAGCCCACCGATCCACAGCCATGAGACGAGTGGTTCAACTACAACGCCAATAACCACCGAAGAGGTAGTACTTGTAGGGGGCGAGTCAAGTGTTACATAGACGTCTCTCAAGATACCAGTACTTACTGCAGGGGTTCCAACGATGCTTGAGTTTGTTCCAAACTGACTAATACCAGGTGTAAAGTAGCCGCGACCATCGATGGTAATCTTCGCCAATAGCTCGGTTCTAGCGGGCGTCACCACGGTATAGACGCCGGAGTAACCAATTTTATGTCCGTGAAAGTAGCTATGACCCATAGGAGATATGGTCAACTGGCCACGGGTTCCAAATGCAGTCGAAGTCGCAAGAGCGATTGCAACCACTGCCACTCCAAAGTGAGCGAGGTAACTTCCCACCGAGCGAACCACCGCGCCGTCGAGGTTTCCGTGGCGCACCCTCTTGGCAATTCTGTCAAAGAGGCCAATTCCTGCCCCAACGATGGCAAAGACGCCAAATGCCAGCGCCCCAAGGAAGCCAAGGTCACGGTTTCCAACAAAGACCGCTACCAGCACCGCAATCAGTCCCGCTGCTATTGCTGGAAAGAGGCGCTCGAAGACGGATGTAAGGCTATTTGCACGGTAGTTAAGAAGGGGCGCAGCCGTCATCAAAAAGACTATTACTAGTCCAAGTGGGGCTGTAAAGGAGTTATAGAAGGGTGGCCCCACCGTTACAACCGACCCAGATACCGCTTGGGCAAGTAAGGGGAAGCTAGTTCCGATCAAGACTATCAATGCAAAAGCAACAAAGAGGATGTTGTTAGCGAAGAATGCTCCATCACGGGTCAAACGCGTCGACTTTGAAGAGGCTAAGTGCAGTTGAGGTGCCCGTATCACTATCAGCACCAAAGATCCGATGAGTACTAGGGCGAAGAAACCTATAAGTATCGGTCCTAGGGAGGAGGCTGAGAAAGAGTGCACTGACTGCAATACCCCTGAACGAGTAAAGAAGGTGCCAAGGATCGTCAACGAAAAAGTAGCCACCAAAAGCGAAACGTTCCAAAGGCGAAGATTCCCACCCCGCTCAGAGGAGAGGGAAGAGTGTATGTATGCGGTAGCGGTTAGCCACGGTAGGAACGCCGCATTCTCGACCGGATCCCAGGCCCAGTAGCCACCCCAGCCAAGTACTTGATACGACCACCACGCCCCAAGAAAAATCCCTATCGTCAGCGCAGCCCAAGCGAAGGTGGCAAAGTTGCGGGTCTCAGCTGCAAACTTCGAATCCTCCCTCTTGGTGATCAAAGATGCAATGGCGTAGGCAAAGGGGACTGTCAAGCCAACGTATCCGAGGTAGAGCATTGGAGGATGGAAAGCAACCAATGGGTAGTCCTGCAGAAGTGGATTTGGTCCGTTGCCGTCGAAGGGCACCTTGGCATTGGAGAGAAATGGATTTGCGCTAAGAAGCATCATCAAGAAGAAGAAGAGCGAGACGAACGATAGTACTGCCAAGGTCATCGCAACCGTCGAATCTTGCAACCTACCGCGGGCCTTCAAGGCAACCACCGCAGAGTAGCCGCTGAGCATTAGAGCCCAGAGCAGGATTGAACCAGAGAGTGAGGACCACATGGCAGTCACTTGATATAGAAGAGGAGTCTCTCGCGATGAGTTAGACGAGACGTAGTTCATCGTGAAGTCGTTTGTAACGAGTCCGTGCTCAAGTGCAACGACCGAAAGAAGTGCTCCGACGAATGCCGTTAGAACAAAGTAGTTAGCGCTGCGGCGCCTCGAAATATTGCCACTCTTATGGGCAGAGACGAAGAGGAGTAAGGCTAAGAAGGAGGATACCGCCGAGAGGACGAGGCCGGCCTGGCCTAATGCTGAATTCAAATCTTTTTGCCACCTACTGATGCAACCCTCGAAGGGTGGGCTGCGATGTACGACGCTGAGTGCTTGACCATAATTTCATTGGAGTAGAAGATTCCGTGGGATAGGTTTCCCACTAACACAACTGGCAAATTTGGCTGGAATAGTTCCGGTGGGTTAGCAGAATCGATCACCGATATCTGCCTCCCATCGGCACCACTTACTCGAAAGTCGACCCCACCAACGTTATTGGTATGGACACTCTTTGGTACGACAACCCCTTCGAGGCGAAATGATGAGTTGCCTAACTTACCCTCCATCGATAGCACCTCGTCAACGGTGTGAAAGTAGACAAGAGAATTCGATAGCCCTCGAATCACAAGGAAGACCAGACCAGCCAAGATCAGCGCTAAGGGAAGATACACCTTTAGGCGACGCCCTCTCCTTGACTTTCTCTCAAGTCCAAGGGCTCTGTCAGCAACCAAATGGGGGTCGACGGTCATCTCCTTCAATTGGACTCCTCACTCCCCTTTGGGCGACGCCTCTCTTGATCAACCCGTATCGGCACAAGTAGGCGCTTGAGTTGCCTCTGCTTTTGGGTCAAGTAGGCGATATAGCCGCCCACACCAATAACTACCGCACTGTATCCAGCTTCTACGTAACCGTTCATCAAAACCTCAAATCAATTCCGAAACTAACCTTCGACCGGACGAGTCGATAAAAGCTCTTCAACCTTAGAACGAGTAGAACTTCCAGTAACGTCCAGCTTTCTCATATCTACGAGAATTTGATCCCGCTCCGCCTCTTGCAGCGCCAGACGATAGCGCCACAGAAAGAGCGTAACGAAAAGTAGCGTGAAGGCAATAAAGGACAAGAGAAGCGTCCAAGCCATGATCCCATGGATCTTAGAATTCATGCCCAAAGATGCTACAGTTGGCCCTTGATGCAGGGTTCTCCACCAAATGACTGATTCATGTACAATTGGGACGTCGATGAACGATACGATCCCTACAATTGCCGACCTCTTAGCCCGAGTCTCCGCTGAAGATGGAAGACCTCTTAGAGCCAGATAGCCCAGATAAAGCAGAAGAAGAATAGCGGTAGAGGTTAGTCTCGCATCCCAGGTCCACCATACGCCCCAGGCCGGCCTCCCCCAGATCGAGCCAGTGATAAGGGTAAGGGCAGTAAATAGAACGCCCACCTCTGCTGAGACGAAGGCTATTCGATCCCACCTAAGCGACCTAGTAGCCTTCCAAAGGTAGAGCAGCGACCCTATGGTGGTGACTCCAAATGCTAAATACGCAACCCACGCCACAGCAGGGTGGATGTAGAGCATTCGAGCTAAATTACCCTGAACCTTGTCTGGCGGAGTGATGTACAACCCCAAAATTGCATTTGCAAAAAGTAAAACGCCAGTAATCGGCGCCGAAATCCTCAGTGCTCTTCGTAGTGTCAACGTCTAATCCTCCAGGAGCACACCGAATAAAACGGCCCCCACTGCCAAAAATACCAGCGAAAAGAGGGCTATCACCTTCAGCCATGGATCATTAATCGAACCGTGGCGCCCGAGGCTATCTTGCCAGGTCTTCGTCGCAGCAACCAAAATCGGTAGAGCGATCGGCAAAAGGAGAAGTGGCAAAAGCCCCTCTCCTCCACGCGATTCGCCAATTAGCGCACCGTACAAAAGGCCAATAGCGCTCAATCCCATCGTAGCAAGAAGTGTCGCTAAAACCAATAATACGAAGTTACCTGGGGAAACTCCATATAGAACGAAAGTTATACCAGCAACCACGAGGTCGGCGGCGAACAGTATCAACGACTGTCCCACTACCTTGCCAACGTATATTGCTACAGCACTCGCACCGTAGACAAGTTGTCCTTCGAGGGCCTTATTTTCAAACTCTACCCTCATCGAACGAGTCACCGAAAATATGACTGAGAAAGTTGTCACAATCCAAAATATTGCGGCCGCAGTTGACTGCA
>JAJZFV010000018.1 GCA_021805205.1 Actinomycetes bacterium
GGATTACAAAGAGGGTCGCCAGCCCTGTTACCAAAAGACCAGCCACCACTAAATTCGCTCGGCCTAGACGATCCGAAAGCCCTGCCAAAAGAGAGCCAAATGCGCCAAGGAGATTGCCGACCGCTATGGCGGTTACATAAAATGTAAAGCTCATTCCGAGGCTTGGCAACAAAATTGTGGTTACCGAACCACCGACGTAGAGCTCGTAGTAGAGAGCCACCGTAATCAATACGACTATCGCCAGTTGAACAAGGCGTGGCCCCATCTCCGGATATGAATCTAGGTTTCGATGAGTTAATCGATAGATCGCTCCACTTCCAGAGTCGACATCTTTGAGCTCATCAACGGTTGTTGACATAATCCCCCCGATTGATCGATGCGCCTTGACCCCCCGGTCGACGCCTCAAAAGGATCGCAATCGCGAAGAAAACTTCACAACCAAGACCCTCCATTTATGAAATTTACACAAATATCGCTATCCTTTGCATTCAATTAAGACAATTACTGGTATTTAGTTCGTCAAAACGCCTTCGCAATCGTAAAAATCTTCTTTCAAAAATTAATAAAACAAGTTCAAAGAGGCTGTTATCTATCCAAGCATTTGGGAGAGCCGCCACAATAATTGAGCAAAAGCAATAAGTCAGAGCGAGCACATAATCATCTCAACGCTGCGCTTTCGAATCCGGAGATGCATCTGGCTTGGAATAAGGTCACCACTAAATACGTAGAGCAATCAGTGACTCATTCAAAGCTGAATCTTCCGACTAAAGTCTGCGCTACCTGTGGACTCGAATTTACCTACCGCAAAAAGTGGCGCAACAATTGGGAGAGTGTCATCTATTGCTCAGAGCGCTGCCGAAGAGGAAGAGACGCGGCTAAGGGCCAGGAGTTAGATTGACCAAGATCGCAATAGTTCTAGGAGATCAACTCAACCACGATTCAACTCTCTACAATCAGATCGACGCCGCAAAAGACGTAGTCGTTATGGCCGAGGTCCTCGAGGAGGCTAACCACGTTTGGTCACACAAGGCTCGAATAGCACTCTTCTTTAGCGCTATGCGTCACTTCGCAGACGAGTTGGCTAGGCGTGGCTTTTTGGTGCACTACCACAGATACTCAGAACACAGCTTTTCATCCCTCGCTGAGTGTATCGACTTCGAGATTACCAAAGTATCACCTGACGAAGTCGTAGTCGTTGAACCGGGTGAACACAGGGTTGCCACATCGATCCAAAAAGTGGCGAGAAGCGCTAACGTCGCACTATCGATTCTTGAAGATAACCACTTCGCGATTCCGCAATCAACCTTCAACACCTGGGCAAAAGGGCGCAAACTCTTTCGATTGGAGCACTTTTACCGAATGGCCCGACGAAACACCAATCTTCTCATGAAGGAGGATCAACCGGTCGGAGGTCGGTGGAACTTCGACTCCGAAAATCGTTCTGGCTTTCCAAGAAGTGGCCCGCCATTTGGTACGGTGCGAAAGAAATTTGCCATAGACGACTTAACGTCTGAGGTATTTAACCTGGTTGAAGAGCACTTTTCTAACCATCCAGGATCATTAGATAATTTTTCCTGGCCCACCACTAGGAAAGAGGCACTTGAGGCCCTCGATGACTTTGTTGAAAATCACTTGGTGCACTTTGGTAAGTACCAAGATGCAATGTGGGGCGGCGAACCATTCCTTAGCCATTCGCTTCTGTCTGCTGCTTTGAACCTAAAGTTACTAAGCCCCCTTGAAATCTGCTACCGAGCTCAGGAGGCCTATAACCAAGGCGTAGCTCCAATTGAGGCAGTGGAGGGCTTTATTCGCCAGATTATCGGCTGGCGTGAATATGTGCGAGGCCTCTACTTCTACTTCGGAGAAAATTGGACCAACTGGAATCATCTCAACGCCAACGAGAGGCTACCACAGTGGTATTGGAGCGGGGAGGTAGACATGGTCTGTCTCTCGGAGACCATCGGCCAGAGCCTCGAATATGGCTACGCTCACCACATCCAGCGGCTTATGGTAACCGGCCTCTTTGCACTCCTATGGGGAGCTGACCCCATTGAGGTTCACCAATGGTATCTTGCGATCTACGTCGACGCCGTAGAGTGGGTAGAGGCACCAAATGTTATTGGAATGAGTCAGTACGCCGACGGCGGGATAATGGCGTCAAAGCCCTACATCGCTTCGGGAGCATACATCTCCAAAATGTCCAACTATTGCACCAAGTGTCGATTCTCGCCGACAAAGGCGACGGGAGAAGATAGCTGCCCTTTCACGACACTCTATTGGTCATTCATAGACCGCCATCGAGATATGCTCCGTACAAATCCTCGTCTAGCGTTACAGGTCAAAAATTTAGAGAAGAAGCCAACCCAAGAGATCGTCGAGATACGCAAAAGGGGTGCTGAAGTACACGACCGTTGGGGTCAGAGGCGATAGCGGAAAAGATTGATACTATTCTTTGCCTATCCGAGACCCAAGGCAAAGTAGCTGTTGTAGCTGCTTATCTCGTCGTTCTCACCTAGGAGGATGGTTCTAAGCGCGGGCAATAGATTAAGAAAAAATCAATTTTCGTCGATGATCGAGGTATTCGAATCGCAGCGACCGAAGTTAGGGGTTGTCGAATATTGGCGACTACATCACGCCTCGTTTGATAGAACTAGCCGACCTAAGTTGAAGAGGTGGCCTCCTGGTGGTTTGGTAGGCGAACCGTTCAAAGTTATATTTAACCACTTGCAATCTAAAAAGGAAATGAGATTGATCAGCCGTAAAAATAGATCACGATCTTATTCAACCTTATTATTACTACTACCCCTAGCCATAATCGTTGCCTCCTGCGGAAGTAGCCAAGCAAGCCTTCCCCCCCCTATAGCTACGACTACGGCTTCCACTATCGAGATTACTTCGCCATCGCAAACCAGTGAAACCGTTGCCGCCTCCCAAAAGGTGACGGCAAAGTGGGTGATCAACTCCAACGTCTTGAAGGTGCTTTCAAAGTATCAAAAGATCTTTTCTTATATCACCACTCAAGGAGTAATTGAAGTAACTCCAATTGGCTCCACACCCTTAGTTGGCGAAGGAATCATTCCCGCGGTCAAGTTTGCCAGCTCCAAGAGGCTGGTACAGGCGATCAGTAGTGGACTTATTCCAACCTGGGCCAAAGCAGTTGTCTATGACCCAGAGGCGTGGAGCCTCACTCCCCTACCCGAGCAGGAGAATCCGGTAACAGCCTCTGACGCTGCTAGCGTCGCTGTTAGAGGTGCCGGCCTTATCTACGTCGTTACACCCGCCCTCGACCTAACTAAAGTCTTAGCCCCCGGCACTCCGTTTGATGGCCAATCCCTGGTCGCACTTAACCTATATGGCAACCTCGCCAAATCAGCCGACGTTATGGTTGTTCAATCCCAGTCACTCGAAGGTGATCCGACCAAGTTCAAAGCACTATTATCTCAAAGTTCAAAGCAGGCAAACACGACAAACTCAAATATTGACCTTCTCGGGGGGCTAAGTACCAATCTTCATGGTACGACCGCAACGATCTCCGAGTTGACTAGCTCATTTTCAAGCGGCACTGGATATGTAAATGGATTTTGGTTCAACGTACCAGGCTATTCAGTTGAGTGTCCCACTTGTACTCAACCAAACTTCCCACTCGCCGAAAGCTTTTACGACTCAGTTTTATCGTAGTTTGTCAGCGCTAAAGGCAACGTCTTATTTGAAGGCTGGCGCCAATGGTGCTGATAAAACTAGGGATTGATTCACCTACTATTGGTCAACTGCTCGGGCTCAATCGTCTCTTCTGTAACTTGGTCACCAACTTTGCTGACTTTGTAGGCAAAACGGCCATTCACCTCGGATAGGGCAGCTTCAAATTTGATACCGACATAGAGAACTCCAACTCCGTCGTCCGTGGCATACCCCTCGGGCAGTTGACCAGTACGTATCGCCTCCTGGAACATCGGGCGCCTTTGAGCTTCAGAGTTGTAGTGAACTCCATTGGAATAAGGAAGAAACCCAAGTCCATTGTTCACTACCTTCAGATCGGGGCCGAAAGAGTCAGTGGTACCACCGACGTGCCAACAGATCGAACCGGCAGAGACGCCTCCCAGAACCGTACCGCCCAACCACAACCTCTTCATTATCGCATCAAGACCGTGAAGCCTCCACAGTGCCAACAAATTGGCAACGCTTCCACCACCTACCCAAATAACGTCATGTTCTCCCAGAAAGGCCTCGATATCACCGACGTTTGGCATTGGAAATAGATTCAAGTGAGAACAGAGATATCCAGCGTCCTTTGCTGCCATATCAAGATTTGCCTGCCAATACCTCTGATCGCCGGAGGCTGTAGAGATGTGACATATCTTTGGAGCTCGGCCGACGACGCCGGAACGACTAACTGCGTAGTGAATTAGTGGGCCATAAGCAATTTGGTTACGGATCCCCGGAACAAAACCTCCCGAGGTGGCGATGATAGTTGTCATAGTCTAAATATAGACCGCCACAACAACCCGAAGACGGCTTGGAGATCGTCTTAGGCGTTGCGACTGAGACGATCTAACTATAACTGCCTTACAGGTAACAACTGATACCAATCTTCTTGGCGCAAAACATATTACGGATCTGATAAGGTTGCGCTCAAAGCGGAGAGAGCGGGGATTTATTGTCATGTCTATTTCGCAACAATTGAAAATTCGAAGAGGCGACCAAGTAATTGGACCATTTGCATCCTCGTGTTACGGGCCAAGAAAAAAGCAGCGGCCTTTTGGGCCGCTGCTTTACCATACTTTGAAGTTCAAAGCTCCGGGGGAGAGACTCGAACTCTCAACCCCACGGTTAACAGCCGCGTGCTCTGCCGATTGAGCTACCCCGGAAGGTATAGAACACACTAGCAGGAACTATCGCCGATCAATCACCCTAAAAAGAGAGAAATTTTCCCTTTTTTGAAAAGTAAAACAGGGTCCACTAGAGAGTCTGCAGCTCAACTGAGCCGAGGAACACCCGTCCCTGACCTCTTAAAGACATCAACTTTCCACACCTTCTAGGTGCCGCGAAAATCTTCTAATAGTATTTAACTCAAATGAGATCTTTGAGCTCGGCGGCTGACTTAGAGGCCTTGATCTTACGCATAGCCTTAGCCTCCAGCTGATGAATTCGCTCTTTCTTTTTGCCAAGGACTGAGGCGATTTCATCATCTCGCATGACTGCCCTGCTCTCAGTTAGGCCGAACTTCATCATGATAACTTCTCGCTCTTCTTGAGTTAAGTCGCACAAGGCAGCCTCGATGCGCCTTCGAACGTCGTCCCTCTCCACCTCGAGGTAGCTTGAGATGGAGTTTTCATCCTCGATAGTATCGACCAGAGAAAAGTCGCTGTCGTCGTCGTTTCCAACCCCTTGATCCAATGAGAGGGCCTCGCTCTGGATCTTTAGCAGATCCTCAACGTGGTATCGATCAATCTGGGTCGCTTTGGCGATCTCGGCTGGAGTTGGTTCTCGAGCCAACTCCTGTTTCAAGGTAACTTTAGTCCGAGCAACTAAGTTCAATTCGTCCAGGATGTGCTGCGGTATACGCATCGCACCCCTCGATTCTCCAACCCCTCGAACTATCGCCTGCTTTATCCACCAAGTGGCATAAGTCGAAAAACGAAAACCCTTCCGCTCATCGAACCTATCTACGGCCTTCATCAACCCCAGGTTGCCCTCTTGGATCAAATCGAGGAAGGATAGCCCTCGATAGCGATATCTCTTAGCTATCGAAACCACTAGTCGGAGGTTGGCATTTGTAAGTTGAGATTTAGCACGCTCCCCCTCTTCAAGGCGGGCTTTGTCATCTATCTCTTCTTCGTTGGCCTCAATTCGGCGCGCTGCCTCTATCCCTTGGCGAACTTTGAAGGCTAGCGCGGCCTCTTCTCGTGCCGAGAGAACCTTGTATGCTGCGATATCACGAAGGTACTGCGCTAGAGAAACGTCACCTAACGATCCGTTATTGGAGTCAACTGACATCTTCTAGAATGCTCCTCCATGGCCAAACACCTACTTTGAGACTTCATCAAAATACTATGCCCACAGTCAATGGTAACCCATAATTAAGCGAAGTATGTAAGTAGCTCCCGCACAGCGCCATCCATAGTTCGGCTATCGCGTAAATCACCGATCGTCTTTCTCAAATAGGAGATGGCTTGGGTGACGCTCATGGCTTCTTCCTCGCCCAAATGCCTCCCCTCACCACCACGAATAGACCTAAGCAGCGCTTCAATGGTTCTCTCGCTATGGAGCTCAAGTAGTCGAGCAATGACGTCGACGACGTCGTGATCTCCATCTAGCTGCGAAACAGCCGCCATCAAAGCCCTAGCCGAAGGAGTCAACTGTGACTGATTAGCCCTTTGGGCATCAACCTCACGATTTTTAGCGGCAAAGTTATGAAGTTCAATGTGGACTGGGTGGGTAAATAGAAAGCTCGGCATATAGTCAATGACTTCATCGCAGTTGTGCAAGAGATGCCAAAGTGCGATGTTGTAGGGCCTATATTCACCCGAGGTAAGCTCCCTTACCGAGTAGAGGGAGCGATCGTCAGGCTCTTCGCTATTATCGATCGGCGCCTCGTCGCCAACGCTTTCGGTGGGCCTTCTTCGCGCCTTTGCGGTATCGTCACCTTTGGTACGAAGGGCTCTTCTGGTCCGCTCTAGGCGCCTCTCTAGTTCGTGGATATCAACGTCACAGGCCTCCGAGATCTCCATAAGGTAGTTGCCTCGCACTATGGCGTTGGGGTGCTCCGCTATGATCTCAACAGCTTTAGTACTGGCCAACAACCGACCCTCTATCGACGAGAGGTCACTCGCCTCGAGGTGACGCTCCAATCGAAACGATAGAAATGGCTTAGCCTCCTCGATCGCCCTCTTCAACTCTTCGGGGGCATTAAGGCTGAGAGAGGCTGGGTCTTCCCCGGGTGGAAACTTGGCAACTTTTACAGCAAGAGAAAACTTCTTCTCCCACTCATAGATTCGCTCGGTGGCACTTTGACCGGCCTTATCTCCATCGAATGCCAAGACGATATTGCGCGAGTAGTTCTTGAGGCGATCGAGGTGCTCCTCGGTTAGGGCGGTTCCACAGGTTGCAATAGCGAGGGGGAGGCCAACTTTGTGAAATGCAATCACGTCTGTATATCCCTCGCAGATGATAGCGAGTTGGTTGCGGACGATCTCTGACTTAGCCAGGTTGAGGCCATAAAGTGTCCTACGTTTACGGTAGTACTTAGTCTCAGTGGAGTTCTTGTACTTCGCTCCTTCGCTATCCCTGATCTCAATTCCGGGAAGTACTCGTCCGCCAAAGGCTACCACCTGTCCCTTGTCATCAAAGATAGGAAAGATTAACCTACCGGCGAACATATCTCGCTGTTGGCCAGTGGAGTCGACGTAGCCTAGTCCACAACTTTGAAATAGCGCATTGGGTAGGTTCAGAATCTTAGGAAGTGCGGTTGAACTTCGTGGGGCGAGACCAATTTGAAACGACTCCTGCAAACCTGTATCGATGCCACGATTGGCAAGGTAGTCCAGGGCTAGCTTGGAGTCGGCTCCGTCGTAGAGGTTCTTACGGTAGAAGTCGAGGGCATCGTTTAGTACCTTAGCAATCCTCTTAGACTCCCGATACCGACGAGCATCCTCTTCACTCTCCTGAGTGAGGCTAACCCCTGCACGATCCGCTAACAGCTGTACCGACTCGGCAAAGTCAAGGTGTTCGATAGCCCTGATAAAAGAGATGGAGTCCCCCGAGGCTCCACAGCCAAAACAGTGATACACCCCTAGAGCTGGATTTACGGTAAATGAAGGAGTCGATTCGTTGTGAAACGGACAGAGGCCACTAAATCGGTTACCAGCACGGCGCAAAGTTACGTACTCACCGACCAGAGCCACGATGTCAAGGCGCTCCAAAACCAGCGCAACGTCACTGTGTGCTATCGCCAATTTAGTATCCTCCTTTCATCCAAAGCCGTCATCGTCACAGTAGCGCCCCTTGACCATTAACAAAGGGCTCCTAGCAGTTGAAGTTTATAAATTACCTAAAACGACAACTACCCAAGAGTTGCAAAAAATATTGCCGCTAGTTCGCGCTGCATCCTTTGGTCAAAGGCAACCAAAGAATTTAAAAAGTCGTACGAAGGCTCCAAGTGAAGACAACTTACGACACAAATTGCAAGGCGTCCTATCCCTTCTCTGACCAAGAGACAAATTGCAACCGCTGTAAACTGGCAACCTTGATGTTGCTCGTTGCTTCCAAAGCTCCATCTCTCAGTTTAGGCCGATGATCGAAGAGGATCCATAGTCGGCGAGAGTGATTAAAACGAATCAATCCAAGTGCAGTTCGCTGACCCCCATCTCACAAATTGAAAGGCCAGAACGACAGAAAAGCAATCTGGGGCGGGAATTAGACGTCAAGCCAACGCTACAACCGCATCGTCTTGGCCGTTGTAACTTGCGGGGGTAGACCGTAACAAAATTCATCAAAATTTCAGCGCTATCGCAGTTGTAGTTAGAAATACTAACTCCCGCAGTGCTGGATAAGCTAGTAAAAGCATAAGACGTAGAGCTTTAATCGGATTTATGAAGTTATCAATTCGTTGGCAAAAATCCAATTTACTCAGACTAAACCTTACCTAATTAAATGGTAAACTTTCAAGGTCAGGTCGTAGAGCATCAAGGGAAGATGAAGTGGCAGAGGAGCCAAGTGATACGTCCGGTTCGGATTCGGATAAGTATCTGGATCTAAACGATGCAGCAGAGTACCTTGGCGTACACTATCAAACCATCTATAGGTGGGTTCGCGAGGGAAATATACCGGCCATAAAAGTAGGAACCCGTTACCAAGTTAAGGTTAGTGACTTAGAGAGTTTTACTCGCAGAAGATTCGAACCAACTCCGCCCCCAGAGGTAACCAAGGTCCGCAACTGGGAAGATATACAGCGTAGATTCTACGAAAATCTCATTGACTTCAACGAAGTAGCGGCCACAGACCAGATCAATCGATTAGTCACGGGCTCGGTCGATGTGGTGGCGATCCTAGACAAATTAATCTCACCTGTGCTCCGGATGATTGGTGAAGGTTGGCGAAACGGTGAGATCTCGATATCCCAAGAACATCGAGCAAGTCGTCTAATTCATCGAATTATCGACACTATGGATGTAGCTCGGCGCGGTCGACCACATGGACGAGTGATAGTTACAACTCCCTCCAACGAAGAGCACGAAATACCAGCGGCCATGGCCTCTGTGGCGTTGAAGGCAGAGCACTGGACCGTGATAAACCTAGGTGCCCGAGTTCCTCCCCATGATCTCATCGCTTTTGCGGTAAAGGAGCGAGCCGACTTAGTAGTTCTATCAGTAACGATGTCCAAACATCGAGCTGAAGCTGACGAAACCGCGCGAAAGTTAGCACAGGTAAATATTGCTTGCATAGTGGGGGAAACTGGGGTGAGTCTGCGAGAACTGCTTGACAGAGCAGCCCTCGCAGTCAACTCCTAACGAGAAAAGTCACCAAATATCTTCTCGATCGCCTCTTCCAACGATTCAATCGACACTCGAATCTGCTCCATCGAATCCCTCAATCGCAGCGTCACCTGATTATCCTCAAGAGAGTCATAGTCGACCGTGAGACAGACCGGTGTTCCAACCTCGTCTTGGCGGCGATATCGCTTTCCAATCGACTGTGTATCGTCATAGTCACAGAGGAATGACCCCGAGAGGCGATCGAAGATTGACTCGGCCAACTCGCTAAGTTGTGCCTTTTTCATCAACGGTAAGATCGCAACTTGGACTGGAGCAATCTTGGGGTGGAGTCTTAGAACAACTCGAGTCTCCCCCTCAAGCTCCTCCTCTTCGTAGCTCGCTATTAGAAATGCCATCATCGCTCGAGTGGCACCGGCAGCGGGCTCGATGACGTAGGGAACGTATCTACTGTTGGTGGTCTGATCGAAGTACTCTAACTTCTCGCCTGAACCGCTCTGATGGGCCTTTAGGTCAAAGTCAGTACGGTTAGCGATTCCCTCAAGCTCTCCAAAGCCCCAAGGAAAGTCAAATTCAATGTCCACGGTTCCAGCACTGTAGTGGCTCAGCTCTTCTTTTTCGTGGTGGCGAAGGCGCAGCATCGACTCTGGTATTCCATACTTTCGATACCAGGCAAAGCGCTGGTTGTACCAGTACTCAAACCAATGTTCTGCTTGATCTGGCGGAACGAAGAACTCCATCTCCATCTGCTCGAACTCCCGAGTTCTAAAGACAAAGTTACCTGGGGTGATCTCGTTCCTAAAGCTTTTACCGACTTGAGCTATCCCAAATGGTGGCTTCTTGCGCGACGTAGTAAGAACATTTGCAAAATTTATGAACATCCCTTGGGCGGTCTCGGGACGAAGATAGGCAACTGATGCATCGGACTCTACCGGCCCGGCATAGGTCTTGAACATCATATTGAATGCTCGAGCAGGGGTTAGATCGGTGGAACCGCAGTTGGGGCAGACTCCATCGATGTGATCAGCCCTCCACCTCTCTTTACACTTTCGACAGTCGACGAGAGGATCGGTAAAGTTCTCGAGATGGCCTGAGGCCTCCCATATCTTTGGGGTAGAGAGAATTGAGGCATCGAGGCCAACGACGTCCCTTCGGCGCTCTACCATCTCGTGCCACCAAACGTTCTTGACGTTTCTCAGCATCGCGACCCCTAGCGGACCGTAGTCGTAAGTGCTTCTAAATCCTCCGTAAATCTCGGCTGAAGGGTAGATAAAGCCACGCCGCTTCGCGAGGCTAACGATCTTTTCCATGAGGTCTTGATTTGCCATAATAAAAAAATCCTAATAGTTACTCACCCCCAATCGACTTTATGAGAGGATGCAGCAATAATCTAACGACTAAAAGGCGATATCGAGGGCAAAGAGAGCAGGTCTCAGAAACTTTTACACAGGTCAATCTAGTATTGCGCATCCATGTGGAGGGCTTTCACGCGGTGCGAGATGAGATTTTCTACCAATTCGATCGCCATCTCTTCAAATTTGATCCTATAGACCATGTCCTCTAAGTTGAGAAGTTTGGCAACTTCCCCACCGACTGCCATATCTATAAGGAGTCGGACTTCATCGTCAAAGTATCGACCACCTCGGTGAGTCTCACACAGGAGGCCAGTTCCATCCGGAGCTAGATAATTGAGGCCGCTATCACCACCGCACTCCGTGCAGATCGAGATATCGGGGGCGACGCCCTGAATCTGCAACAGTCGCCAAAGAAATGCACCTAAGAGATAGGGGGAGTCATCTCTCTCAAGTTGTCCCAACACCCGAACCAAGAGGCGAAAGATATCAAAGTCGCCATCGGAATCTCCGACTAACTCATCGATCACCTCTACGATAGCCAAACCCTTGCGCAACTTTTCAAAGTCACCCTTGGTCGAAGGGAAAAGCTCAATCGAATCTGCCTGATTCAAGATGTGAAGCTCAGAGTTCCCCTTCCAAATCTGAACTTTGAGGTAGCTAATTGGCTCTATCCGGCCGCCAAACTTACTCTTTGTCTTGCGGGCCCCTTTGGCTACAGCCCGGATCTTTCCGTTTTCGGCCCCGTACATCGAAATGATTCGATCACTTTCGCCGAGCTTCCAGCTTCGAAGAACCACCACTTGATCGCTGTAAAGGGTCAAGAGCGCTTCGATCTCCTGGGTCCCACGTTGAAGAGAAGCGAAAATACTGCTATGACTACGATCAGGATCCATGCCTGAGAAAACCCTGCGATAGCCATAACAACCAAGAGCAGAAATGCTGAAATTAGTCCTAAGGAGGCGAGCGTCTTCAATTGCTATCTCCAACCTTTCCGTAGCGTCGGTTTCGCCCTTGGTACTCGTAGATCGCCTTGAAGAGGTCTTCTCTTCTAAAGTCTGGCCAGAGTACATCGGTAAATACCAACTCCGAGTAGGCGATCTCCCAGAGCAAGAAGTTGCTGATCCTGTATTCACCCGATGTTCGGATGACGAGGTCGGGATCGGGAGCGTCGCTTATATAAAGATACTTCGCAATTGACTTCTCCGTTACGTCACTAGCCTTGGCACCCGATGCAATTAGGGCTTTAACTGCATCGACTATCTCGGCTCGACCGCCGTAGTTGAATGCAATGGTGAGGGTCAAGCGCCGATTGTGCGCGGTCTTTGCCTCTGTCAACTCGATACGCTTTAGAACCGACCTTGGTACACGCCAGTCACGCCGACCAGCAAAGATAATCCGCACTCCGCGTTCGTTCAACTCGTCGCTTCGACGTTCGAGTAGCATCCGGTTGAAGTTCATCAAGAACCTAACCTCATCGGCTGGCCTTCTCCAATTTTCAGTTGAAAAGGCATATACCGTTAACCATTCAACGCCACAGTCGAGAGCTCCGTAGATGGTATCCATCAGCGCCTCTTCACCGGCTGCATGGCCGTCGGTTCGAGGCAGCCCCCTCTTAGTGGCCCACCTCCCATTTCCATCCATAACGCAACCAACGTGCTTTGGAATTCGCCTTCGATCAAGGAGCGAGAGTATATCTCTGTCGCCCCTCGAATCTCGTGGATCAAAGGTCACCCTTCACCACCTATACGATCCAACTGGGCCGATAGGTGCCAAGTCATTTCAACCGTATCAGTCTCCATCGTAAAGCTATAGCTCAGTCGATTAACCCCGAATCTAAGCTCACGAGCCGTCCTGCTGACAACTTTGGCCGTAGACGATACCGATGGGATGGCTTCGAAACTTACTACCAACTCTCCATCGATCGACTCAATAGTTCCGCATGCGACCTCCGCGATGCCGGTTGGCTGTGCAACTATCAACTCAGCCCTCTCCGGTGATATGACTCTGATATAGCCACACTCGGTGTGTAACGGCGATCCATCTACCTTGGATCGTGTCCTTGATCGATACTCAATAAAGCCCTTTGGCGATGGTTCAAGATCGATGGTTTCAAAATATTCAAAGCTAGAGACAGTGGGGTATCCTCCCCTTCCACTTCCTCGAAAGGAGCCACTGAGGAGAGACCTTATTTCATCTACTTGCATCAATCTCCACTTCCAACTTTGATTGTACCTAGAACAATTTAGCCACTAAATTCCACGACTAAAAGGAGCAACGGCGAATATGGTTGGTGCAGTTAGATATCTTTAGCCATCTAAATGAGGAGCTCTGACCATTTGACGACAGTACCCCACGCCAAAAAATAAAGATATCCAGCCTCGATTAGCAATAGAAGTGACGCGGAAAAAGAAGATAGGCAGACATTATTCGCTCAAAAATAGTTATCAGAGGGGACGATAAGCTAAAGACCGAGGTCGTCGAGGAACGAGGATCTCGACTGCCAATCTTTGGCGACTTTGACCACTAGGTCCAGATATGAGTTAGGCGGAAGGTGTTTTCGCACCTCGATCCCTACCTCTTTTACGTTGACTCCCCCACGACCCAAAACTATCGCCTTTTGACTATCGCGCTCGACAAAGATCTCGCATCGAATGTATCGTCCTTCAACCTCGGTGATCATTGTGGCGATTGAGTGTGGTATCTCTTCTCTAACCCTTTTGAGGAGCGCTTCACGAACCAACTCTGCTATCCATTCAGTATCGGTTATATCACGCTTCATCGACTCAGGGTAGAATGCGGGCCCCTCCTCCATCTTTGAAAAGAGGAAGTCGGCTAATTCATCTACACCTTCGCCACTCTTAGCAGATATCGGAAAGTAGCTAGATGCGTCGAATGGAACCAGCGCCGCTAGTCGTTCAAAGACCTCTTTCTTGGAGGTCCGATCCACCTTGTTTACCGCCACTACCGCACCTGGCATAACTTGATTGAGTACCCGCAGGTCACCGGGGCCCATTGGAACCGAGCCATCGACTACGACCACAACTAGGTCAACGTCGGTTATGGCGTCGTTAGCACTCTGATTGAGTCGATTTCCAAGAGCACTCTTTGGCTTGTGAATACCGGGGGTATCGACTAGAACGACTTGGACTCCCTCACGATTCATAACACCACGAACTTGATTTCGGGTGGTATTAGGTTTATCGGAGACGATCGAGACCTTCTCGCCGACAAGGGCATTGATTAGGGTTGACTTACCAACGTTGGGTCGACCAACGATGGCAACGAAGCCTGAGCGAAATGTCTTTTCCAAGGTTAATCCTCAAACTCACTCTGAGGAGAATCTTCATCTACGTGGGTAATCGAGACTAGCAGGATTCTATTTTTAGCAACCTTCTCGGCCACAATCTTTACGCCATCGGCGTATGAGAATTCGCCTTCAGTTGGAAGGTGGCCCAGCTGTTGCAGCAGCAATCCACCAACGGATTCCCAGTCACCGGTAGGAAGGCTAAGTTCACACTCATCATTGATCTCATCGATACTCTTCGAGGCTTTGACAAGAAAGGATCCGTCACTATTTTTTACAACTTCGGCCTCGGCCAAGTCATATTCATCTTCGATCTCACCAACGAGCTCTTCGATGAGATCTTCCATCGCCACCAGCCCAGCGGTACCTCCATACTCATCGACCACGATTACCAAGTGATACTTACCGGCCTGCATCTCGCGCAGGAGCTGAGAGACGATCTTGGTCTCGGGAACGAAGATCGCCTTTCTGGCGATCGTTGCGACCTTATCGAGGCCTCTTCCATCTCTGATATGGCGCACCATATCCTTGAGAAGGGCTAACCCAGTTATTGAATCGAGGTTATCTTCATAGAGCGGAATTCTCGAGACCCCTGAGTCGAGAGCTGTATTGAGGGCCTCTTCGATAGTTGCTTCTACGTCGGTAGCCACTATGTCAACCCGAGGAACCATAATCTCTCGGGCAACGGTATCACCAAATTCGATTACCGAAGCGATGATCTCCCTCTCTTCATCTTCGATTACCTCATCTTCAGCAGCAGCATCCGCCATTGCTAAGAGCTCTTCCTCCGATACCACATTCATCGACTGATAAGGGCGACCCTTCAATGCGATGTTTGTAATCGCTGCAACTGTAAATATAGCGAGGCGTATCAAGGGGAACTTTACGATGGCGCTAATCAAAGGAGCTGAAAAGAGTGCACTGGTCTCGGGGTGGTGGACTGCATAATTTTTAGGCAGGGCCTCTGCCACTATAAAGATGAAGATAACTTCAAAGACAACAGCTACGACGACACCCAGTGCACCAAAGATACGATCTGCTACGATACCGACCAGGGTTGCTGCTATCAATTGGCTTACTAGACCGGTGAGAAGGATGGCATTCAAAAAGTCTGAAGGTTTCTCGATTAAGCGCGCAAGAACGTTGGCGCCCCTCCGTCGCTGCTCAACCAATGCAGCTGCTTTAACTTTCGAAACTCTTGTCAATGAGGTCTCGGCTAAGGCGATAAAGCTGGAAAAGGCGATGAGAACGACGATCGCTATCGAAGCATATGTATCGCTGCTCCGCCATATAACTGCAATCAAATTCATCACTTATGCTTTGGGCTACCCGAAACGCCCATGGCTCCTAAAAAATCTTCCTTTATTCTAATGGGTAAATTGACAACTCTTGGTTACGACTCTAAGAATCAACTCCTCCTCGAAGTAGCGTCAATGCGTGCAGAGATTTCGAAGGCAGCCAAATTTACTGAGGCGGCAATGACCCACTAGACCACCGAAGGCCCTCGAATTCAACTTAGAAAAGATAAAAGACCTACCCCTCAAACCAAACCGACCTCCAAAGTGGGGGAATTTAGCCGTCATAGTTTCCGACGGTTGCGCCTTAGTGAATTCGAGGAAATTATCTTTGCAATTAATTACCGCAAGTACTACAACTGCCCATGAGAACCACAAGGCGAAGGAGTTCAAAACCCTGAGAAATCTCTCCTAGCTGGGCAATCATTCACCAGGTAACTGTTAATTATCTAGGCCGTAGTAGCTCGATCTAAGGATGACTCGCTCGAGCTCCTCCATCTCCTCGGCCTCTAGGTCGGCCATGTGGTCCATACCGGAGATATGAAGTATCCCGTGAACCAAAAGCAGTGCCAATTCGTCTTCGATAGTACCTCGATGAAGGGCATCGGCGTGATCTGGGGCGTTACTTGCAGCCACCTGAGGACAGATATATACCTCGCCAAGAATACGTGGAATCTCAACCGATATTTCAACCTCGAAACTTACGTCAAAGGAGAGGACATCGGTAGGACCATCTTTCCCCATCAGATCGTGATTGAGGGTGGCCATCTCTTGCTCGCCAACGTATGAGATGTAGAGTTCGCTCTCTCCTTCGACTCCGAGCTTAGCTAAGCAAGCAATAGCTAATAGGTCCCATCGATTAAGATCGACGTCAAAACCCGACCGATTATCTAGAAAATTCTTGTGTGCCAAGGCTGTCTTCTCTTTACAAATCCAATTGGATCAAATCTAGTAGATATGGCTGGATGAAGAACGATAGTTTGACCGCTTCTTAAGTTACAGTCTCCACAGATCGATAGTCGCCCGCCAAAGATTGGCGTAGCAGGATATCAGTCGCTAGCTTTGGCGACTAACCTCACGCGATTCATATGCTGCAACTATGTCAGAGACGATCCTATGGCGCACCACGTCCCCCTTGCCCAGGTAGACGAAGCTGATTCCCTCGATTCCATCGAGGATCTTTGCAATATCGGCTAAGCCGCTTCTTCCTCCTGAGAGATCGACCTGAGTGACATCTCCAGTAACTACAACCTTTGATCCAAATCCAATTCTGGTCAGGAACATCTTCATCTGCTCTGGAGTGGTGTTTTGGGCCTCATCTAGGATAATAAAGCTCGAATTCAAGGTTCTACCTCGCATAAACGCCAAAGGTGCAATCTCGATGATCCCCTTCTCAATAAATCGAGCAACGGTCTCTGGATCTAACATGTCGTTCAATGCGTCATAGAGGGGACGTAGATATGGGTCGACTTTGGCCATAAGATCCCCAGGTAAAAAGCCGAGGCGTTCGCCGGCCTCCACAGCCGGTCTGGTCAAAATTATGCGGTTCACCGCCTTATCCTGTAGCGCCTGAACCGCCAATGCCACCGCCAAATAACTCTTTCCAGTTCCCGCAGGTCCGATACCAAAGGTGATGATATTTTCAGCTATCGAATCGGTGTACTTCTTTTGTCCAGCAGTCTTTGGCTTTACATACTTACCCTTTGTTGATCGGGCGACCCTGCTAGTTAGAACTTCGGATGGGCGAATATCAGCTCGGACCATATCGATAGATCTGGTAACGACGTGCTCATCGAGGAGTTCACCCGATTCGAGAACTACTACCCATTCGTTGATCAGCTTTGAAAGTACCAGTGAATCTGGGCCATCGATGGTTAGCTGATTTCCACGAGCATGCACCTTGGTATTTGGAAAGGCCGCCTCGACTTGGAGGATGTTTTTATCCCCTTGTCCAAGTAGTGAGGTCATAAGCGAATTCGACGGAACGAAAATAACCACCGGGTCATTGACTGCTATACCTTCAGTCACCAAGTCTGCCTCAATCTCAATTCTCCGTTCGACGATGTCTCTAGCGACAAATTTAGTTGGTTAAAGCCTACACCCAAGATTGATCGAGATTTGGCCAAGGTACCTCTTGAGAATGGAGATGGTTGCCTAAGTAATCGCGCCAGCGCATCAATCTGCTAGATTATTCACTACGACCTAATGTTTTGAATAATAACTCTTAGGTTGTCTTTTGCCACTCATGAGCCTCATTCAACCACCAACCGCTATGGGGTAACATGCGATGGACGAACAATTCTTTGATGCACCAGGCTACTTTTTGGACCGTTACAACGTCGACGAGCTAGCGCAACTTCGACGTGACGGTAGGGGTGAGGAAAGATTTCAGCTGATCGCCTCGCTTGAGACCTCAACGATCGACAAGATCATCCACTATGCACGCTGCTCACGACAGGTAATTGAGCTAACCCTTATCAGCTCCCAACAATCCATAACTGGCCAAGTCAACGAACACTTCAGCGATGGAATCTCGATACAACAAACCAGTCGCGGTGGCGTAACCTTCGTACCGAGGCGAAGAATAAGCTCAATTTCGTATCAAGGCGACTTTGTACTTCCTATCGACTTCAAAGTGGAACCAAATTCGATGTGGATCTACATATCAAATCAGTTCTTGGACCAACACGTCACCATTACTTCTTGGGCCAAACGATATGAAGGGATCCTCCATGCTGTTGGAGACGAGATGGTAACGATAAAGACAAAAGGGCGATTCGATAGAGCCGCCCTCCGCCTTCGAGACATCGATCGCCTCGAGGTCTGAGCTATCGAGACCTTCTCGGTAGCTCAATTCAAACTACAAATTCACCTAACTTTGGCTTTGCTTGCATCTAAGACAAGCAGATCTCAATTGACTCAACTGATGGTCGAAGGCTAAGAATTTGCTTCCGCCTCAGTGGTCTCGCCATCTGGCGCCTCTGCGGCCATCACTTCTGAAGTCTCATCTGATACATCTACCACGTAGTCATCGTCGAAGTCCTCATCAGAGAGGGCTCTATCTATCTCCTCAAGAGCTTTTAAGATCCGCTCTCTCTCCTCCTGCAAGAGGAGCTTGGCGCGATTGTGGGCTGCTGTTATGCTTTGGGTCCTTCCCACCGATACTGCCTCATCTACCTTCTTAGCGATATCGGTTGGCTCTTTGCGGCGCAAAAGTTGATTCAACTCCCCCTTTGCAATCCGTTGACCCTTTAGAAACTCAAGAACATCCTCGTGCCTCAATCGAATGACCCTACCCATGTGGTAGGCGGCAAGGGATCCGTCGTCTATGAATTTGTAGAGCGTCTGCAGAGACACCCCTAGGTAGGCGGCAACCTCCTTCGACGACATCCAATCAATTGCTAACTTCTTCGATTCTTTTTCGCCCATGGCTATCCCTCGGTTATGGTTTATCAACCAATCTCAGTATTTGTGGACAACTTTTGTCAATATCTTGATTTCAGGTTACCCCAATCTCTGAAGGCATAATTTGCTAAATATCAAATAATTTCACAATTTGAATTAAATTACTTAATTCATGATATACCATGAAAGACAACGAAATTGCTGATGCCTCAACTTTGACAATCCGCTTTCCACAAAAAGGCAGAAGCAATGAAGACCTCCACCGCCTTTAGGCCATTGCGCGACGTTCGCAGTGCCAAACCAAAGAAACAAAACGGTACCATCGCATCCCTCACATTTGCCCTGATAGCCCTTGGAGCCTCGGTCTACTCAATTGCGGCGAGTCCACACTCCACAGGAGTCGCTGGATACTTAGCAGTAGCCACCTCAACCATCGTTCCTGGTAGAGCCATAAGTGCTGACCAGATAAAGATCGAGGAGGTTACATCTACCACCCCCTTAGCTGCTCAATCACCAGCCCAAGCTCTATCAAAGGTCGTTGGAGCCGAGAGTAGCTCTGTCATTACCAAAGGATCGATAGTCA
>JAJZFV010000044.1 GCA_021805205.1 Actinomycetes bacterium
GACACCACATTGGACTCTATTGTTTCGAATCTCTCAATTTGACCGGTTGAAGTGTTGTGTAATCTAAGCACAAAGGTATGGTAAAGGCAACGATGAGTTTTTCAGTCCCCGAGAAGCCGACTCTTGATGCTCTTGAAGAGAAGTGGAACGAAATCTGGCAAAAGTCAGAGATCTATCGCTTCAATCAGAGCGATACAAAGAGCCCCATCTACTCAATCGACACCCCACCTCCAACGGTGTCAGGTTCTCTGCACGCGGGACACGTATTGTCATACACCCACACCGATATCATCGCCCGATACAAGCGAATGGCAGGCTACAACGTCTTTTACCCCATGGGTTGGGACGATAACGGCTTACCGACCGAGAGGCGTGTTCAGAACTACTATGGAATAACCTGCGATCCCTCAATTGCATATGTTCCAACCTTTGTACCCACCCCTCCGACTGACAACAATCAGCGCCATAGTCCAATTTCAAGAACCAACTTCATTCAAGCCTGCGCCAAGCTGACTCAAGAGGACGAATTGGTCTTCGAAAGGCTATGGAAGACGATCGGCCTCTCTGTCGACTGGACCAAGACCTATACATCGATTGGCCAGAGAGCTCAAAGGGTAAGCCAGCTTTCGTTCCTTCGCCTCTTCAAGGAGGGGCACCTCTACCACAGTGAGTCACCCACCCTTTGGGACGTTGACTTTCAAACCGCAGTCTCGCAGGCGGAACTGGAAGACAAAGAAGAAGACGGCCTCTTTTACTCGATCTCTTTTGCCAAGAGTGACGGTAGTGGCGATGTCGTGATTCAAACCACCCGCCCCGAGCTTCTACCGGCTTGTGTCGCCTTGGTTGCAAATCCAGATGACGATCGCTACAAGGACCTCTTTGGAAAGAGCGTCATCACTCCCCTCTTTGGCATTGAAGTTCCAGTTGTAGCTCACCCACTTGCTGAGATCGAAAAGGGCTCCGGCATCGCCATGGTCTGCACTTTTGGAGATCTCACCGACGTTCAATGGTGGCGAGAGCTAAATCTAGAGCTTCGACCGATCATTGATAGGCGTGGCCGAATCGTTGAAGTCGACTTCAAATCGAGCAGATTTCCGAGTAAAGACCCCAACCTAGCCGAGGCCCACTACGGCAATCTCGTCGGAAAGACGATGAGAACTGCCCGTGGCGTTATCGCAGAGGCCCTCGAAGAGGCTGGCTTCTTCCCAGCGGAGCCAAAGAAGATTCGCCACAGCGTAAAGTACTACGAGAAGGGCGATAAGCCTCTCGAGGTGGTTACCTCGTGGCAGTGGTACATTCGGACCCTAACCCACAAAGAGGCGCTGCTAGAGCACGGACGTAACCTCAATTGGAATCCCCCATACATGCGTGTTCGCTATGAAAACTGGGTCAATGGTCTTGCCTCAGATTGGAACATCTCTCGCCAGCGGTACTTTGGTATTCCAATTCCGGTTTGGTATCCAATCGACGAAAATGGCAATATCAACCGCCATGAGCCAATCCTCCCGGCCGAAGACGAGTTGCCCATCGACCCATTCCAAGACACCCCATCGGGTTATGACCCTGGTCAAAGAGGAGTACCTGGCGGCTTCGTCGGCGACACCGACGTCCTCGATACATGGGCTACCTCGTCGTTGACACCACAGATTGCAACCGAGTGGGAGGCCGATAAAGAGCTCCACAATCGCCTCTTTCCGATGGATCTGAGGCCCCAAGGACAAGACATTATTAGAACGTGGCTCTTCTATACCGTTCTTCGATCTCACCTCGAGGAGAATGCTCTCCCTTGGAAGAACACTGTCATCTCGGGCTTTGTCCTCGACCCCGACCGCAAGAAGATGTCAAAGTCAAAGGGGAACGTTGTTACCCCAATGCCCCTCATTGAAAAGCACGGCGCCGATGCTCTTAGGTACTGGGCGGCAAGTGGACGTGCCGGAGTTGACACGGCGGCCGATGAGAACATGATGAAGGTTGGGCGACGACTCGCAATCAAGGTACTGAACGCATCTAAATTTGCTCTTTCGATTGTAAATAGCGAGAAGGCATTCGACCTATCGACGGTAAAGCTAACCAAAGTTGACGCATCACTTCTAAGCGAAGTCGAAAAGGTTGTCAGCGATGCCACCAAGGCGCTAGAAGAGTACGAACACTCTAGGGCCCTTGAAGTGGTTGAGTCTTTCTTCTGGAAGTTCTGCGATGACTACCTAGAGTTAGTAAAAATACGGGCCTATGGTGAAGACGGAGATGTCACCTTCGAGTCAAATGACACCCTATCGGCACGGATCACCTTGATAAGTGCCACTGATATCTTGATTCGCCTCTTGGCTCCGTATATTCCATTTGCAACCGAAGAGGTGTGGAGCTGGTTCGCAAAGGGGTCGATTCACCGATCCAAGTGGCCAACTGCCGATGAGACTACTGAGGTCGCATCGAGGTATGCTCGAGAACTATTTGACGCCTCCCTCGTAGTAACTGAGGATGGCTTAATCGATGTCAATAGCGTCTTCGAAGTTCTATCACTTGCTCGAAAGACCAAGAGCGAGGCCAAGAAGTCGGTCAAGTACGGAGTTGACCTCATAGAGGTAAATGCCGATTCAGCACTTGCTTCTGCCATATCGATCGCTGAAGCCGATATCAAAGCTGCTGCTGTAGCTCGTGAGATCACGGTAAATGTCGTCGATGGAGCAAGGCTAGAGGTATCGGTAAAGCTTGCAGCGGAGTAGAGACGAAACATAAGATTAGTCAGATAGCCATCCTCAATTTCGCTTTGCGGAAGATTGATCGACCTTGAATTAGAGTAGGGACCTGCCAAGTGGAACGCGTCCTATGAATTCGATATCCGAAAACGAGTCGGGGCTTCTACCATTCGCTCGGTAGGTTTCTGCACCAATGTCACCAAAGATACTTGCCACGACCGATGTTACGCCGTGGCAAGTAATGCCGTGGGTAACCAGATCCGAAATCTGGTCGATTCCATCGATGTTGCTAGTTTTATTTGAAGCTCTATAGTCTTGCCGCAAGGGAGAGCTTTTCGACAACCTGCTGCTTGCCCACTGGTTACTTCCGGAGGATGTAAAGGTAAACCTGCTGAACGATGGCTCTCGTTTCCACTTTTCCAGGGTCGCTAGCTCCTGCGTTTCCAATAGATCCGTCGTCTTGTTGGCGATCACAACTTCTAAAGTGACTTAACTGGCGCACTTACCGACAAAGGTGCAATATAACGTAGCGATCATTTGAATTGGCCAATAAGTATGCCTTGGCCCCTGGGAAAATGGACGGACATTAGAGATACTCAGCAGCAAGGAAACATAGCGGTAAATGCCAAATTATTTTATCCGTTCCCTTTTTCAACTTAGCTTGTCGACCCACAAGAATACCCAATAGACAATGACCAACCACGTGGGATCAACCCGCCTTTCGACTTACCTCAGGTCAATTTTCTATCCCCGAATCTGAGCCTGCTCTAACGTTTGCTTCAATTCGAAAGCCAGGTGGTGATGAAAAGCCTCAGCAGAGCGGTCAAGAGTCGAGGTAACCCATAAATAGGTACAGGTTTTCATCTGCTCCTTGGCACTCCAAAAACATTTGAACGATGGGCACCGATAAACCGGCACCCATCGAATCAATTAGCAAAGTCGCCAGTTAGCCTACTGTCCCGATTGGGTTCTTTTCCTCATCCACTTCGTTGGGGCGATGAGTATTGCACCAGCAAGACCGAGGAAACTCACAAGCCACCAGTAACTCGCTGCACTCCAGGGCTTGCCGGTATGGGTCGCTGGTACAGTTATCACCGTGGTGGAGATCACGGTAGTTGGAGGTGCGGAGGCAGGCACCGAGACCGATACAGCTGTAGTCGGCGGTGTAACCGTAGAGACTACGGTAGTTGGAGGTGCGGAGGCAGGAACCGATACAGCTGTAGTCGGCGTCACCGTGATAGTCGCCTGTGCGGAGACCGGAGAGATATTATTTCCGGGGTCGCTCACCGTCGCAGTGTTTGTAATGGATCCCGTCGCATTCGAAGCCACGGTTACTGGCACCGTAATGGTACCTATGACAGGATTCGCTACTCCCGCTACCGGAGGAACCAAGTTACAAGTGATGGTATTGACGACTGCCGAACAGCTCGACGATGCAAAGCCGCTACCCGATATTGTTGGCGTTCCATTCAGGCTCAAGCCAGCTGGCAAGGTGTCCGTAACCGTAGCTTGTGCATTGATAGTTCCCGTGAAAGCCCCCGCGATGGTAAAACTGTCGGAGCCACCAGGTGAAACGGTCGGCTGCGTCGCTGCCTTGGTGAGGGTTACCGACGGAGCGCTTGAAGGCGCAGTAGTTGGTTGGTATGGCGTTATCGTATCGGATGCATTAACCGGCGGGGCTCCAGTAGTACACCCGCTATCTGAAACAAAACAGTTGGTAAGAGTCGCCGTATTGGTGATCCCAACTCCCACAGGGCCAGTGGCATATGCTGTGATCGTAATTACGGGCAATTGGGTGCCGGCAAGTAGCATCTTTGCAGTCTCGCCCGTGCACTCCACAGTTCCTTGACCACCGGCAGTCGACGTTCCTGTAGTCAATTTGCAGGACCAATTTCCGACACTGTTAGCCACGGAGGTGACGGACGTTGCGGTGATTCCGGAGGGCATTGGGTCAAACAGCTTGTAAATTCCCGATCCCGCCATTGGTGAATTGGTTGCGATCGCGGGATTTATCGTGAAGTTGAAGCTCTGGTTGTCGACGACACTTCCGTTGACATTGTCGACCTTCGAAAGCACATCGATTGGAGCATTATCGAAGTAGGTGGGGCTACCGTTTTCCAGGGCGAAATCGTCAGCGCCCAAACTTATGCTATTGGGGGTGTTGATCCAAGTTGGGGTTATTGTGCTACTACCCGCGCTCGGTAGGGACGCAGGATTAAAGTAACCGAAACTCACATTTTGGTATGTCACGCCATTAACATTTCCCGATGCAATCCAGAGGTTGTTAGTAGATGGATCTAGCGTCATCGATTCGGTCTCTAAATTAGGTGCTCCAGATACCGTATAGACGGTACCGGGGATAGAAGTTTGAGAACCGGTGGAGGCGACGTTGATGTAGCCGACCTGACCGCCAAACTCCCTAACGAACCAGAGTTCACCATTTCCTGGTACATATTGGAAGTCCCCTAGAGCGCCGGATCCGGATAGGGTGTAAGTGTTCTCGGGGGAATTTAGCGAATTTGTTAAAGACGACAATGCAAACTGGTAGATGTGATGACTGCCAGCACTTCCGACGAAGAGTGACCCATCAGCTACTGTCATTGGCGGGCCGACGCTAACACTAAGCGGCTCTGGTGTCGCTTGATTGGACGATGGATTGATCACCCATACGGTAGATTTACCGCCACTAACGCCAGATGCATTCGTGTTCTGGGTGAAGTAGATATTTGTTCCGTTTGTGGCAATCGAGTACGAGCTTGAAGACCCGAAGCTGTAACCTGTTGCAGCAGTAACGCACGTAGAACCTTTTACCAAAGTGTATTCGAGCGTGCTGGTATTGAGAGTCAGATTTGCCGGAGCTACGTTTACCACTTCAACGGGGCACGTTGCACTGCCTTGGTTGATTAAATAGAAGGTATTTCCAATCGCCACTGCGTCGAATAATGACACACCTCCGCCAAGGTTCAGGTATCCAACTGCAAGGTGTGGTAGTGACTTGCTTATTTCTATTAGCTTCCCATCTACCGTATCCACCCAATAGTTCCCTGACGCATCTGTGAGCGTCTGCTCGAAGTGTGTCGCTGCCGTGATTCCAGTGTTTGGATTCGCGATCAGATTTGCCAAGTCGAAGGGTACTGGGCTGTATATCGGTGTCGGTGTTGCACTTGCGACTGAAGCGGTCAGAACTGAAGCGGCAACAGGAACGACGCCAACCATCGCAACCGTCGCTGTAATTATAAATCTATTTTTCACACGACTCCCTCACGGTGAGATTCTTGGGTTTCCTAAGAAACCTCTAATTCTGTGCTAAAGTCTACACAAAAAAGTGCCGATAATGGATTTTTTTGCTCATTATAAAACTTCGGGAGTCAGTTTCAATTTCGAATCCAAAAGTGAGCCTGCTGAAAACGGTCTACAAAAAGGCGGAGTGTTCAAGAGACGTTCAATTAACGAAGATCCGCTTCATTGGCGCTTGAAGCGAAAAATTGCCATAGACAATGCTATTTGCGTTCTTCTCGTCTGTGATGGGTTTAGCCGATTGACATCTTGCAGTTTCAAATCAAATTGTCGACACTAGTAGATACTTCATGCTCATTGTCGCCACCTAATTGAGGTCCCATATGAGTGTTTCTTAATTGCTAAGGCGAGCAATATGGACGAGGCTACCATATATTTTCAGGTCTAATTCTAGTTAAACACGAAATATTATGGGTTGCTTGAATTTGGCTATTGATCGCATCTGAGGCGACTTCCATGAGACGCGAAGCCGGAGCACAACTTCCGAGTGACACCCAATCAATTAAGGTAGCTTGAACTGCTACCCTGCATCGTATCCTCTCACCGTGGCTCGTACCGCCTAGAAAAACTCATCTAACTTGTCGTTCTCGCCGAACTCATGGGAATTGATACGGTCTATTATCGCCCTTCTAAGTTTGACACGCATCAACGATAAATTTGGACACGAGTCGCCGAGGAGTCTTGTTAGAGCGATAGCTGATAATCTCGGCGTGCCGTTTGAGACCAACTAAACAGCCAAAAACCATTTGGTGGGTAGAATCTGGCTCTGATGAATGATACTCCTCGTGGCTACTGACGTCTTGCACTGACAGAATTTGCTTTCGAAAAGCAGTACCTGAATTAAAAGATTCCCTCCCGCGAGTCGGTCGCAAATGTAAGTATTGAGTTGGTTCGTATTTGGCGTGCAGTGCCACACAAACCCTGAGAACCACTCAAATTCACCAGCCACCTAACAAACTTCGGTCAGATCATCTGGACCTAATTTGAACTCAGCGTTTACGCTTAACGCCACTTCGTAACGGTCAACGGCAACTAACGACACGACTCTTATAACAACGGGAACCTGAAGAGTTGCGACAGCTGGAGCCTTTATTTCGCCGTTGTTAAACGGTTAGGTTTCGAGCCACCTATTAAACCTGCAAAGGTAATCATCTTCGCAAAGGGATCGCGGTAGGCGCCGACGCTCTCAGGTATTGGGCGGCAAGTGGACGTGCCGGTGTCGACACGGCGGCCGATGAGAACATGATGAAGGTTGGGCGACGACTCGCAATCAAGGTACTGAACGCATCTAAATTTGCTCTTTCGATTGTAAATAGCGAGAAGGCATTCGACCTATCGACGGTAAAGCTAACCAAAGTTGACGCATCACTTCTAAGCGAAGTCGAAAAGGTTGTCAGCGATGCCACCAAGGCGCTAGAAGAGTACGAACACTCTAGGGCCCTTGAAGTGGTTGAGTCTTTCTTCTGGAAGTTCTGCGATGACTACCTAGAGTTAGTAAAAATACGGGCCTATGGTGAAGACGGAGATGTCACCTTCGAGTCAAATGACACCCTATCGGCACGGATCACCTTGATAAGTGCCACTGATATCTTGATTCGCCTCTTGGCTCCGTATATTCCATTTGCAACCGAAGAGGTGTGGAGCTGGTTCGCAAAGGGGTCGATTCACCGATCCAAGTGGCCAACTGCCGATGAGACTACTGAGGTCGCATCGAGGTATGCTCGAGAACTATTTGACGCCTCCCTCGTAGTAACTGAGGATGGCTTAATCGATGTCAATAGCGTCTTCGAAGTTCTATCACTTGCTCGAAAGACCAAGAGCGAGGCCAAGAAGTCGGTCAAGTACGGAGTTGACCTCATAGAGGTAAATGCCGATTCAGCACTTGCTTCTGCCATATCGATCGCTGAAGCCGATATCAAAGCTGCTGCTGTAGCTCGTGAGATCACGGTAAATGTCGTCGATGGAGCAAGGCTAGAGGTATCGGTAAAGCTTGCAGCGGAGTAACAAAAAACTCGCTGACGTACGAACAGCTCGGTTTTCAAGATTACCCCAGAGGAGCAGGCTGCAATCTGCAATGATATTCCCCTGGGTTGATCTTCGTTAAAAGTCCAACCCTTTATGCACTGGTCTATCTCGGGCAGACGAGAAAGGTACCTCGAGAGGTGCTTTAGACGGGGATATCTCCCGAAAGCATTATTAGATCGCCTTGCATTGCAAGTTGAAAGACGGCCCGAAAAGCCAATCGGGCAGGAAAATTTTACCGGCTCAACAACTCAAAGAGCTTCGCAGTTTCTAGAACCGTCGCAAACTCACCACTGAGGCTGACCAGATTTATCTTGTGAATAGCCTCAGCGGAGTAGTACTTTCCGTCATCCCCGATGCGTCCAAAGGTAGCCGTAGCATCTGAGATGAGATACACCTCGAAGCCGAGGTTTGACGCCATCCGGGTTGTTGTAGAGACGCAGTGATCAGTGGTCAACCCTACGATCACGAGCCTACGGTGGCCACTCGCTTTAAGGCGTTGTTCAAGGTCAGTACCGATAAAGGCACTGTTGACGCTCTTGGTGATGACCGGTTCGCTTGGCAAAGGTTTTACGCCATCTTTGATCTCGCTACCGGCATTGGCGCTGTTGAGAAGGCTAGTGGGACTAGTGGATAAGTGCTGTATGTGAAAGATCGGCCGATTGGCCTCTCGCCAGCTTCCAAGAATCGCCTCAATATTTTGCTCAGCCGCCGGGTTATTGCGTTCTCCCCAAGAAGGGTCGTCAAATCCCTTCTGAACGTCGATAATTATTAGCGCCGCATCATCTATCAAGCTGGTTCCAACCATTGCCGCAAATATCCTCCGGAAGCTTTATCAAGTCGAATAACGTTAAAATCCGAGTTGTGCTATCAACCCACACCTTATAGGCCACCCGCCATCATGTACTCAAGGTCACCCTAACTTGCTTGTCAATTCGCGAGAGCTAGCACCTAACAGCCAAGTCGTGAAAGAAAAAGATCACCGCAGCCCCCACCTCGAAAGGGTAACCCATTTCTTCAACTGTGACCGGCCGGTTGAGGAGCCCAAGTGCATGATAAGGATCGCCTCTATCTCTCTACGCCTCAATATTGGAGTTATATCAAGACAGGTATCTCGATACAGAACTATTGGAAGTAGCAAAAATCAAGTACCCAAGAAGGCAAAGCTGGAGGAGCTGAGTCGATTCTCTGCAATACCGCAGTAGCCCCGAGACTATTCGGGCCAACCGCACTGGAATTATGGATGGCCAATGTCCTTGCGCAAACTGAACCTCAGAAAAGAAAAATAGCACTGCTGAGCGAGTTTAAAAAGATATCACCATAGAGATGAGCAAGAAATTTAGCTCGAAGTGACCGAAGTTCGCCGCTCACATATGAGACTAGATGTCATGGCTGCTCAATACATCTTTACAACTCGCAATCTCGGTCGCTTCTACCAACCCGACCGCGAGGTGCTAAAAGACATCAATCTATCGTTCTATCCAGGGGCAAAGATTGGTGTTATCGGATCTAATGGTTCAGGCAAATCATCACTTTTGCGCATTATGGCTGGACTCGACGATGGTTATAGTGGCGAAGCTCGACTCACCCCAGGATTTACAGTTGGCTACCTCCCACAAGAGCCGATCCTTGATCCCACAAAAGACGTCGGTGGCAACGTTGCCGAGGTCATGAAAGAGCAGTTTGACCTCTTGGCTCGCTTTAATGAAGTCTGCGAAGCATTCTCCGACCCCGATGCGGATTTCGATGCACTCCTCGCTGAACAGGGTGAACTCCAGAGCAAGATCGACGCGATGCAAGGTTGGGACCTTGAGCGCACTCTTGAAGTAGCAATGGACGCCCTTCGCCTACCACCATCGGACGCCGATGTTACCAAACTCTCTGGAGGAGAGCGCCGTAGAGTCGCCCTCTGCAAATTACTACTGGCAAAGCCAGACCTTCTACTTCTCGACGAACCAACCAACCACTTAGATGCCGAATCGGTTGCATGGCTGGAGCGAACGCTACAGGACTACAGCGGCACCGTAGTAGCAATCACACACGATAGATATTTCCTCGATAACGTCGCCTCATGGATCCTTGAACTCGATCGTGGTCGAGGAATCCCATGGGAAGGAAATTATTCGTCTTGGCTCGAGCAAAAGCAAGCGCGTCTCGCGGCTGAAGATAAAGCAGATAAAGCGCGCCAAGCAGCACTTGCTCGCGAGCTCGAGTGGATTCGCATGTCACCAAGGGCGAGGCAGAGCAAAGGCAAAGCTAGGGTCAACGCTTTCAACGAACTCGTAGCAGAATCCGAGGCAGCTGATCGCCGAGGCGAAGCACTGGAGATCGCGATTCCACCAGGACCACGCCTCGGCGACCTAGTTATAAACGCGAGCGGACTCACCAAGGGCTTTGGCGACCGATTACTCATTGAAGATCTTGAATTTCGACTGCCGCCAGGTGGCATCGTCGGAATCATTGGACCGAACGGAGCTGGAAAGTCAACACTATTCAAATTACTGGTCGGCCAAGAAAAACCAGATAGCGGAGCCATCGAGGTCGGTTCGACCGTAGCTTTATCCTACCTCGACCAATCCAGGGAGACCCTTGACGCAGCCGCAACTGTCTTTGACGAGATCACCGGCGGCGTAGAACGAATTGTCGTGGGCAACAGGGAGATCCACGCACGGGCCTACGTTGCAAGCTTTGGCTTCAAAGGAAGCGCGCAGCAAAAGAAGGTCGGAGAGATATCGGGTGGAGAGAGAAATAGAGTTCAGCTAGCCAAGGTCCTCCGGAGCGGCGGAAACTTACTCCTCTTGGACGAGCCGACAAACGACCTCGACGTCGACACCCTCCGGGCACTTGAAGATGGCCTTTTGAATTTTCCAGGATGCGCCGTGGTGATCAGCCACGATAGGTGGTTTCTAGATCGCATAGCAACCCACATCCTCGCCTTTGAAGGCGAAGCTGTGGTCCGTTGGTTCGAAGGAAACTTCTCCGACTATGAGGTGGATCATCGAAAGCGCAATGGAATCGATGCAGACCGTCCCCATCGAATGAAGTACAAGCCTCTCACCAGATAGGACGAGAACAACCCATAGAAACTTTCCGCGGGAGGGGACTCAGATAGCCAAATCCAAGAGTGCTTTCCCGTCGACCTCGCAAAACCACGGTGAGGTTCGCAGAACTTTACGGGCACTCTGAAGGACGATCAACGTCGGCTACACCCCGTAAAAGCCACTCTTGCAAATTGGTTCGCAAGAGTGGCTTGGAAGCTTTTCACCCAGTTCGTAGGTAGCGTCGAGGATCTAAGCCGTCGGGGGCAAGAGCTAACAATAAGAGAGCGAATACTGCGAAGACACTAAGAGCGAATACAAAGTGAGAGGATAACTGAGTTACCTCGCCGTGTTAACAGGATCCACATTGGCACGGCACGCTGCTATCGTGCCACTCGTGTTCGAAGAAAATCCACCTGACATAAAACGTTCGACCTTCGAGGTATCCCAGTGCGGCAACCTTTGCTCCAAACCTAATTTGAGCTACGGCTGTGACTTCAGATTGATAGGTGTACATCTTTGAATCGTCTTTGATCTCCCGCAAGAATTTTTTACATACATCTATGACTTCCGGAAAGTAGAACTTCCCCAAAAGCTCGTCTTCCTCTTCGCTTCTAAGTTGTCGACGCCCCACTTCGATTGGAGGGAACACTTTACCAAGAGTCATTTCCTTGTCGATTAGTGCTTTGAAATTTTCGGAAAATAAAACAGAATTTTGGTCGATTTTAATTTTTCGAAAATGAAACGCAAAATTCTCGTGGATACGAGAAAAATCGATAATGAGCTTCTTGTCACGATTGGGCCAATTTTCAGGAGCTTCGTGACTGTCTTCAATCTTGGCCTTTGCTTCCTTGATATAGACCGCCGCAACCTCAAGGTTAGGTTCTTCGTTGGCACGCGCGTTCACGAATTATTCGGCCTAAGTCAGCTATTTTGCGCCATGCGAAGATAGAACTCCAACATGTCGTCAGTAGTCACTTCTTCGTTGCATGCAGTTCCTTCTTCCGCGTTTGCCCGCTTCCTCGCCCTTATCCATGGTTCTTCGGTGTGCGAGAGAAAAGATAATTGACGCCCATCGAGATCTCCGTAATTTTTGATTACAAAATCAATGGCACGTAACTCTCTTTCAGTAACTTTTGCAGAATCGCCAGCAGCTAACATTTCAGAATCGACAAAGTAACTTCCGCGATGAACCTTATACAAGTCAGGGCAGACAGGTCCAGCAGCCCATGCTTCGATTTTGTTATCAAATAATTTTTCGTTGTTGATAACCAAATTCCAAGCCTGCGAATAGTAAGTTAACTTTTGAAGCTTATATGCGTCGATTTTACCGATTCGTTCACATAACAATCTCGCAACATCGATTGCAGTAGCCATACAAGTCCCCATCTGCCTGAAAGTGCTCTCGATTGCGCCACCCACTGGAACAATCTGAACACGTATAACTGTATCGCTTGATTGTATAAGTTTATTGAATTTATGCTGGGAATTGCGGAGTCGAAGGTGTCATCAATAACGCAGCGGATTTCGAATAACCATCGTCTCGTGATATCATCAGTGTCTCTTGCACCACGTTCCATGAAATTGAAGATCGTAGAAAGAAGGAGATCTACGATAAGTGCCACCGTCGCCGAGTAGAGGATCGACGCAAGTTGCACTTGATAGCATCGCCTTTTAGTTCTTATTCGGCTAGCAATCCCCTCTCATCAGTCAAAGTATCGCATTATCTACGCAGCCATGGTCCAATTGCGTAAAGCGGTATGTTGACAAAATCTTCCCGGCGACGGTAGGTCGACAGTGAAAAGCGGGCAGCTTCTGATGGACTAAAGCGATCGATATAGCTTCGCAAGCTCTTTGACTTTAGATTCTCAGATGCCTTCACCTCGATAGGAACTAATCCAGAGGGCCTTTCAATTGCAAAGTCAACTTCAGCAGTTGGCTTATCGGGAGTCCAGTACATGGGAACTTCGTTCCTAGCCGCAATTATCTGCTGAAGGACGTATTGCTCGGTAAGAGCTCCGTGGAACTCGACAAATGCCCTCGATCGATCAACCAATACTTCAGGATCCAGCCCAGAAAGCGCTCCTAGAATTCCAACATCGTGTAAAAAGAGCTTGAATATTTTCGGATCCTCGTAGCTTCGAGCAGGGTGGGCAGGTTTTGTGAAACGAGTTACCTTGTGGACCAGACCAGCTCCTTGTAACCAGCTAATCGCATCCTCGAAATCCCTAGACCTAGCCCCCTCGCGCACATGACCAAAGACAAACCGTCTGTTCTCACGGGCGAGCTGGGTTGGCATGGATAACCAAACTTGGGAAATTTGTCGACTTATCGACGGCGTCGCATATTTGGCAAAAGCATTCTCATAACCGCGGGCTATGTCTAGTTGAACTTGTCGAGTCTCCGAAACCGATCGCCTCTCTCGATAAGTAGCCACTACCTCGGGCATTCCGCCAACGAAGAGATACTCGCTCAATAGTTCAACCAATCGGCTGTGGAAAGTTGAAATGAGTGCAAAATCCTGTGCATCTAACAGGTCAGCTAGTTGATTCTCCCCGATTCCGCGAAGAAACTCATCGAAGTCCATGGGGTGAAGATCCATGATGTTTACCTTGCCCACAGGAAAAGAGCTATCTTTATGAAGTGCGACCCCCAGAAATGAACCCGCAGTCGCGAGGTGAATATCGGGACGTTGCTCTTGAAAATACTTGAGAGAGGTGAGTGCCCTTGGAACATCCTGGATCTCATCGATCACGACAAGTGTCGTTGCCGGGTCAATCGAATTCCTGGCAATAATTTGAAAGCCTTGCAACAATCTGTTGGGATCGAGGTCACCTTCAAATAGTCGCCCTAGATCTGGATTACGCTGGCAATTGAGGTAGACCACCTTTTCGTAGTTGAACTTTCCGAACTCCTGTATCAGCCAGGTCTTTCCAACTTGCCGTGGCCCCAGCATGACAAGTGGCTTCCTCAGCTTGCCGCTCTTCCAACTCTCCAAAAATCTCAAACTGCGCCGTTCCACGGCACAATTATATACGGGTTTGCAAAGTTCCATGGAAACTGTGGCATTTTCTGCACATTATTCCATGGAACAATGCAACGTTCAGTTGAAGTTAGCGTCGAAGAATATCTCGTCTCTTAGAGAAATCTGTGATCAGTTGACCCACCAGAATGTATCACCGACGCGCTAGTCCCCCTCGCCACAATTACGACCGAAGTATCCAGCAGAGACCAATCTTATTTTGGTATCGCAACCTACAATTCAACACCTTGAGACGCCGCGTTCAATCGTGGCCACGATACCTTCCATTTAGGAACGGCACGTCCTTACAAATCCGACAAACGTTTCAATCTCAATACCGAGAAGCTCAGGAAATCCACCTTTTCAGAATTTCACTTACATCCGATTAGAGAGGTCTCAAGCAACTACAGTTCACGAGCTCACTCAGTATTTGAGGTCAGGAAGAACGCAACGTTGCCCTAGCAGTGAGATGAGGAGGAATAGTTCAATCGGCAGCTAAGGTTATGGTCATCGAGCATCCATGCAATATAGCGAACCGAGCCGCTCCCGGACACTTTCGAAGGAGATTGGATCATTAAAAATGGGGGTGCCATTGCACTCGGCGCGCTCATCCAGCACTCTACCCGCATTTCTTTTACTACTACATTTTGCCGACAACCATGGCGCTATGTCGGTCCAAGCCACTATGAGATGCGCGATTCAGGCACCTGCCAAGGCAATAACAAAATCCATCACCTGTGACCAAAACTTCATACTTGGTAGGCACCGAAACTATAAGGTGGAAACTGTGATTCCGGTCTGCTTCAGTGATCCGCATTCGCATCGGCAACGGAGATCGATCGAGAACACTAACGGGCCTCTGCGTCAATTTCTGCCCAAAGGACCTGAATTCTAAAAGTATTTCAATTAACGGCCTAAGGAGGATCCAAAGAAGCCTCAACAACCTTTGTGTAATTCTCTTGACTTAAATTACCAGAGGTGAAACCCACCTGACAACTTGAATTGTGTATTTGAAACTACGTACCCTATTCAAATCTCACGTAGCGCTCAAGTGTCTCACCTAAGCTTTAAATCTCACATTTGCCTTATGGAATCAAACTTTGCGATGGCAGCAGAAAAGAATACCGAGGGGGCACTTGTACGGAGGAGAAGCTCGGCGAGCCATTAGGGCATGACTGTATGCCTAAATTAATGTTTCCATCATGGAACGCTGTCGTGGGTAGCGTAAAGTTCCCAGACACGCCTGGTAATGATATCGATAGTTTTGTATAGGTCACCGTGGCGTTGGGCTGGTTGTATGCACAATTCGCGTCACTATCGATGATGCTGTCTGCACTTTCAATTCCATTTTCCAAAACCACCCGGCTGGCTGAGTCGGGAAAAGAGTTCTGGTTCTTAAATCGAATTAGCATCGAAACATCAATTTGTGGAGTTGTGGAAGTGAACTTTGTGGTTGCCCCGTTGGCGCTAAGCCCAGCAATGATTGGGGCACCAACCAAAGAGCATGATGATTGGGAAATGTTGGCAACATCGAGGTAGGCGAGTTGGTCGCCGGCGGTCACGGTGGTACTGACGATACCGACTGTCAGTTGCGCTGCGGTACATGCCGGCGCGCTGCTTGGCACCAGCACAGTGGTATCTGTGACAGTTTTTGACTGCGCAAGTCTAAGAAAGCGCGACTTACCGAGTGGTGAATCTGAGCCCGATATGTCGAGTCGCCAGTCCGAGATCTTTGAGGCGAACCATTCAACCTTGGCAGACGCTAGTTTCGCTATCGCAATGGAGTATGACCAAGTAGCACTATTCGGTAAATTTGCCGTTTTGACGCAGTTCCCAAGAGCAAAATATGACAACACTCTATTTTGAGGCACGGTGTATATCTTGATCTGGCCGCCTGAGCTGCACGATCCTTTGATGTTGAGGTATTTGGACCCAGCGATGAGAGACCCGATGTTGAGCGAAGACTGCCCAGATCCAGATACAACTTCAGAACGCTTCAACGATGCCGTTGACCCTCCCATTGCGGCACAACTCGAAAGTATGCCGCTAACCCCGAATGCTACCGCCAAGAACAATACCACTCGACTTAGCCTCGAGTGGCTAGCCTGACCAAAGCGGCAACCTGCCATAACTATGTAGCCATGTCTAACTTCCTTCATCAAACCGCGCATAGATTCCATTTTCTGATTTATAGGACCGACTCGATTCGACGAGTTCGAGTCGAACTGGAATCTTACCGATTAGCTCTAGGGTTATCGAGCTCATTAAGAGCCACTACCACTCTCTGCTTCAGATCCTCGGAGCACCTTTACACAACCATACCTTGTTAGCACTCTTAGAATCACAAATCAAGCTAGATGACATCGTTCTTGGTGGAGAGGGGGATACCAGCCTTTTAATTAACTCGAAATGCTCCAGTTCGTGATACCTTCCTTGGCGATACTATCATTCGCGATACTATCTGAGGCAAAACCATTTTTCTGGTTGCACCCTCCCGTTAACGACGGACAATTATTACAAAACAAAATGAAGGATAAGCTAAACGTAATAAGCTCGTGATACGCAATCACGTCGCCCCATTCTTTACGCATAATCCACCAGGGAACAAAATAAACACAATCGCATTGGCAGTAATAAGGCGTGACTTTGTAATGCTAATTTGAAAGGCTTGAGCATACCGTGACGATGCGACGACAAGATGGGCACCACTTTACGAAAAATCAAAGGGTTCGTTCTTCGCCTAAAATGCCACGCAAATAAAATGAGAAATTCAGATCACACTGACGCACAATTTTTTTGAGTATCGACGTTACTTGAATCATTTAAAAATATCAGGTCAGAATTAACAAAAAAATGATCCTAAATAACACCAGAAATTCAAAAAAGTTGAAAAAACTTGACCAGCCCTTATAAATCAACTTTGTATCAGACTATCCAGTAAAAAGATAAACAAGGTCTCCTAAGACTACAATAACCTCTCTATGTGTCGCTCCCACAGCGTATCCAAAGTCACATCGTTATCCGCCGACGTTCTCCAAAAGGTCCATCCATTTGCAGACTGCCAACCCGTGGCAACCTTGCAAGCCCGAGAGGGTGAAGTGCATATAACTCCATCTACCTCCAAATTACCATCTTCAACAACGATGCAAGTTTTGTCGGAATATTTCGAACTGCTTGAATAAAGGGTCTGTCCCACAGCAAGAATCCCAGCATCAACAAGAACTTTAATCGATTGCCTAAATAAGGTCTTTCCTTCGATAATTGATGATTTTATCTTTAGATATTTGGAGCTTTCATGGTTAGTGGGAGAAGGCCAAATATGAATAATATCTGTAATCAATTTTTCAGTTCTCTGAAGTATTAGATCTTGATTCCAATCGTCTTTACCTAGTTCCAGGGCTTCTCTAGTCAAAAGAATAGAAGTTTGGCCACCCAAAGCTTCTGATTTGCCATGATCGCCCTTCCAGGCAGCATTTGACAGCGAACTATTCAAAGAACTTGTTACCAAAGTTAGGTTGCCGATAAGGTTAACTAAAAAATTTCTCCTTGCGGCATCCTCGAGCGTGCCCGATATCGGCCAATTCTTTTCCCACTTTTGGGGCATTAAATGCTCCACAGTGCACTTGTTGCGAATGAGAGGCTGTTCGTGCAACTGCTTCAATCCGGGATATCCCCTCCGCAAATCTTCGATTGCTTCCAAAATCATCCTAAGAGATGTCTTGGACAACAATCTGTACGTTGGGTAGTTTGAGAGTGCCTCTCTAACGTTAGCGTCCGATGGCCAGTAATTAGATTCACTTATTTCGCCCTTAAGGATCGAGAAGATCTGGCTCCCTGCCTCATTTCGGTCAAAGCCTTCCAACCTGTCAACTAACTCTACAATGAATCTGTTGTAGTTTTTGGTGGTCGCACGAACAATATGCCTTCTCACGAGCCAGCTTTCAATGCTAGAACACAGTAGTTTGAGCTGATCAGTTGGAATAGGTGGCTTTTCAGGATCGAGGACCCATAAAATTAGTGGCGTCATTGTCGACGCGTCAATACAATTCAATCTGTAAATAAGAGTCGGTAAGGGGTCAAGCGAATTAGGTCCGCTAAAAGAATCCAACGAAAGACGTCTAAAGTCACTCGCCGTCACTGAGATCGCAGAAAGTATCGTTTCAACTGATCGATTTGATTTGAATACGTAATCTTTAAAGTCATTGAATACTTCCGAGGCAACCGAAACACGCTTTAATCTAGCCACCAACCAATGGCTAAAAAAGAGAGACGACCGTTGGAGCTTTAGGCGACCCGCACTCACTTCGGACGTCCAAAAATCGTCCTCAAAAATCGTCCAGTACTTCGTATGAACGGACTCAAGGAGCGCAGCATCTCCGTCGAGCCTTTGAAACAAGAAATTCTTGATCAAATCCACCGCAGTCAATGGTGCGCCACGGGCGTTCAAAGTTTCAAATATTTGCTGAGGATTCTCACTTGCCTGTAACACGATGGAAACGAGCTCTAGCCCATCAAAAAGAGTATCGGCGAGACGACTAGCTTTTTCTTCCGAGTCCACCTCGACTAGCCATTCATCTACGCTCGCAAGGAAGAATTTAAAGGCGCCCACAACCCTACTCTTCGAGATCTCCGAATCAATTGCCGTATCGACGTCAGAATTCATAACGGCACGGAAAGCATCCCTATCTTTGTTCGTCGGCCAAACGACATAAAAATCATCCTTTTGATCGATGAAATCTTTATTGTTTTCGACAAAAGAACTCAATCGTCGAAAGAGGCGACCGTATCCACGATTTTTGAACGCACACCTTACAGCATGAATTAACACTTGCAGCGTTACTAGTCGCTGCTGACCGTCGATTACGAGATACTTAGAGATAGTGCCAGGCATTGAGGAGGTCGACTGAAGAACAACTGCACCAAGAAAGTGGGGCGGCACTTTGGCTCCGTGAATGACGTTTTCGGTACGCGCAATGATGTCCTCCCAAAGGTGAACCCATTGATCACTTTCATTCCAAACGTATGGGCGCTGAAACAGAGGGACTTCGTACTGAATATTGCTGTAGAACATTCCATTGGGAGTTGAAATTTTGGTTTCCAATATAAGGCCTTACTAACTCGAAAAATCAAGGAGAAACCGCCGATTTCTCTCTAAGTTCATACTTTACGAGATGATATCGTCATGTCATACCGCTCAATTGGCCGCCGCGAGTCAACTTTCTGATCAGAACTATCGAATTACCACGCCTCCAATGAAAGTATCGACGATGAGACTCGGTCAACGAAAGTCCTGAAAAAATCTGAATACCAATTTAAGCTTTTGTAGGCTCTTTTTAACCCAACCCAATCAATTATTTTCACCGTAAATCGAGTGATGTCTGCTCAGAAGCCATTCCCGATGAAGTTAGAGGCCTATCCTCCAAATACCTTTGCACGGACGTCAAACTCATTAAGCCCTTACGCAACCAATACTAAGGGTAAATCCCCAGTTGATGACTTTGCCATTCTGGAGCTCTCGATTCCACGTTCAAAAGGACTCTATCCTGTGCGAAAAAGGACGCCATAAATAAAGCACATATCGAAACAGAAAGCCCTAAGTTAGTACTATCGGTACCTTACGACGGAGTAACGTAAACCGAATTAGCAAATTAAAATTACTTCAAATTTGCGCTGAGAAGAAGTTTACGGACCAGATCGAAGGAGCATTGCCCAAAATCGAAAAGCTAACGTCAAAACATGCTTCAATACCAGTCAACGAGACGGCGACCGAGAGACTCGTCAAATCAAGTGAGCGTGTACGCGACTTAGGAGAAGTCTTCACTCCATCAGCAATTGTCCTCGACATATTGAATTTGCTCCCAGAAGAAGCTTGGCAGCCGCATCCTTCGAAAACGTTTCTAGAACCGGCATGTGGCGATGGAAATTTTCTGGTCGCAATTCTCGCCAAAAAACTCGACGCTATCTCAATCGGAACTTCGTCGGACGCCTTCAATCAAAGCATCAACACGAACCATACGCTCGCACTCGAAGCCCTTGCGTCGATATATGGGGTTGATATTTCCCCCGACAACATAATCGGCGGGACTCCTGGACACGAGATCGGTGCTAGAGAAAGACTTCTAACGTTATTCACGGACTGGTTTGCAGATCTTTTATGTGAAAAACTTGAAGATGACGACCCTATTATGTTGTCCGCAAAATGGATAGTCACGCAAAATATTCTTGTGGGAAACATGCTCCCATTCGAAGCAAACGGGCAACCAAGTGGCAGGTCGAATATTCCACTGATCGAATATGACTGGAACATTGAGGCGGCAAAAGTATCGATTTCATCGACAACACTCGGCGACGTAATGGAGAGCGCCGAAGTAGAGATTGGAGAAGCCGTTTCTTTATTCGGAGCAACACCCGCAAAACATCTTTGGACGGGCAAGATCGAAGATTTGCATGAAGTCGCAACCGAACAATCAACCACAAGGCATGGCCGCAAAGGTGGGAAAAGAGATTTATGAATAACGACCTCCTAACGTCAAAAGGACCCGATATCTTGGAGGTAATTTCCGACCTCTCCAGCGACGAGGTATTCACTCCGCCTCGAGTCGTTACTCAAGTTCTTGACCTGCTACCAAAAGAAGTATGGAGCGATTCATCGCTGCGGTGGCTCGACCCAGGTTGCAAAACGGGGGTATTCCTCCGCGAAGTTACCAGTCGATTGATGTCAGGACTTACGGGTGAGATTCCTTATAAACAAAGACGACTTCAACATATTCTCCAAAACCAAGTCTTCGGCATTGCCATCACGGAGCTAACCTCCATGATGTCCCGACGAACTTTATACTGCTCGAAGGACGCATCCGGCGACCACTCCGTAGTCAAAATGCCGGCTCGCAACGGAAACATTTGGTTCGATCGAGTTGAACACAAGTATGTCGAAGAAAAGTGCCAGGAATGTTCTGCAGCTAAGAGCCAAATGGAGCGAGAGAATCGCGACAACTATGCCTACGCCTTCATACACGAAGTAGGACGCATTGCAGTTTGGAAGGAATTAGGAATGAAGTTTGACGTAATTGTGGGAAATCCTCCGTATCAGATGGAAAGCGAAGGAAGCAACAGAACCATCCCAATCTACAATCTGTTCGTTGAAGAGGCGATAAAGCTCAACCCCAAGTACATGGCAATGATTATTCCTTCACGGTGGATGGCAGGAGGCTTGGGACTTAGCAGTTTTCGGTCTTCAATGCTCTCAGACAAACGCATCCGCAGCATCGTGGACTTTCCAAATCCCTCGGAAGTATTTCCTGGTGTAGAAATAAAAGCGGGTGTCTGCTACTTCATGTGGGAACGAGACCACCCCGGCGACTGCATGGTAACAACAATCAGAGGCGGAGAATTGGTGGGGCCAACGAAACGAGTTCTTGATGAATATGATGTTTTCGTTCGAGATGCACGCGCTCTAACAATTCTTGAAAAAGTGCTTTCAATGAAAGAACCAGTCCTCGCCGAGATCATGTCCGCAAGAACCGCCTTCGGAATCGTTTCCAACTACCGCGATTACAGCAAAACAAAGCGCAGTGGCGATGTGCGTTTTTACGCCACCAGTTCTACGGGTCGCGTTGAGGCTTGGATTGCAGAGAGCGAAGCGACTACCAATAGAGAAGCCATTAACACTTGGAAGGCAATGGTGCCCAAAGCAGGTTCAGATGGCGGGCAAAAACTGCCTGACATTGTGCTGGGGCAGCCTTGGATTGCCGAAGCTCCATCCATCTGTACGCAATCCTTTATATTCATCGGAGTTGAAAACCATACGAAAGCCGAAAGCATTGTCAGCTATTACAGAACCAGATTCCTACGATTTCTCGTATCGTTGCGGAAAATCACTCAAGACACAACGCGGGAAACGTATACCTGGGTTCCCCAACAAACTTGGGACCGGACCTGGACCGATGAAGAGTTGTATAAAAAGTATGGGATAAATGAACAAGAGCAGGCTTTTATCGAGAGCATGGTAAAGGAGATGCCCTAGTTATGCCTGCTTCTCTCGCCGAAAGCGTTCGTCAACCAAAAATATACGCCTACACCACCTGTCAGTTTGCAGAAACCCCTTGGGTAGGAGAGCGACCCGGTAAAGGTCTCTTGAAAGTTGGGTATACGGATCAAGACGCTAATGTGAGAGTTCGACAACAACTCCAAGGCGTTCAAATGCCAGTTGCCGTTGAGTACGAACTTCTGCTTACCGAAACCGCAATCAGCGACAACGGAGTCGCATTTCGCGATCATAATGTTCACCGTGCCCTCGTTGCCGCGGGTGTACACAGGGTAACTGGCGAGTGGTTTGAATGCACTGTTGAAGATGTTCGTGCGGCCGTCCAATCCATAAAGTCCGCTACTCCGCTCACCAATTTACGTGTAATTTCGACGTTTCCAATGCGACCGGAGCAAGAAGCGGCTGTGTCACAGACGGCTGACTACTTCAAGAGGCATCGTAGCACCGAAAATCCTCCGCATTTTCTTTGGAACGCAAAGATGCGCTTTGGAAAAACGTTCACTACCTATCAGCTTGCGAAACATATGGGCTGGTCGAGGATACTTGTTTTGACCTATAAACCAGCTGTAGAGAAAAACTGGAGAGAAGATTTACTCGGTCATCGAGACTTCCAGGGTTGGCGATTTAACGGTAAGGCTGATGAGCAGCCAGATCTTTCAGATCGAAGTCCACTCGTATGGTTCGCATCATTTCAAGATGTGCTTGGTAAAAATGCTGATGGTAATACAAAAGTAAAGAACGAAATCCTGTACCGCGAGCGCTGGGATGTCGTAGTAATCGACGAATACCACTTTGGCGCATGGAGAGAAGCAGCGAGATCGCTTTACCTAAAGGATGATGATGACGGTGGTGACGTTTCGGAGAAGAAAGCCCTGGACAATCCCGACTTGGACGACGACTTCAGCATCAACATCGAGGAGGGATTAGATATCAATGTCGATAACTACCTCTACCTTTCTGGGACTCCATTTAGAGCATTGACTCAAGGGGAATTCCTTGAGGACCAAGTCTTCAACTGGACTTACAGTGACGAACAACGGGCTAAAAATGAGTGGAAGCAACCCCCCTCGAATCCATACAAATCACTACCTCGCATGACCCTCTTGACATACGAGATGCCAGACAAGCTCCGGGAAATAGCTCTAAATAACCAATCGATGTTTTCTTTCACTGAATTCTTTAGAACGTCCAAAGATATCGGCGCCGTTCCAAAGTTCATTCACGAAAACGAAGTGCAAAAATGGCTTTCGCTTCTTACTGGGCAAAACATAACTGACTTTTGGTCAGCGTCATCGACGAGACAACGTCCTCCACTGCCCTACGAGGATACGAACTTACTGCAAGCGCTACAACACACTGTTTGGTATCTACCTTCGGTAGACGCATGCACGGCGATGGCGAACCTTCTAGGTGCATCCCATAATACTTTTTTCCGGCAATACAAAACTGTTGTCGCGGCCGGCAGTGGCGCTGGCCTCGGCGAAGAAGCGCTCCCTCCCGTTCTAAGGGCAATCGGACCGGTGCCACAAGATACCAAAACTATAACGCTGACGTGCGGAAAATTGATGACTGGCGTAACTGTGCCTCCCTGGACTGGCATTTTCATGCTGCGAGAACTCAAAAGTCCCGAATCCTACTTTCAGGCAGCCTTTAGGGTGCAATCTCCGTGGGTATCAAGATTCGTTGACACGGCTGCGGGAGGCGAAGATGAGATCGTTTTGAAGGAGCAGTGTTTCGTTTTTGACTTCGCTCCAAATCGTGCACTCCAGCAGGTTGTGGATTATGCAACTCGCCTCAGGGCAGACGATCCATCAGAAAGAGACGATCAGAAAGCGGTCGATGAATTCATGGCTTTTCTTCCAGTGCTCGCATATGACGGTCATTCAATGCGTCAGTTGAATGCTGAGGATGTGATTGATTACCTTACTCACGGAATCAGCGCGAGCATGCTCGCTCGTCGCTGGAATTCCCCTGAGCTAATCGAGCTCAATGCACGCACCATGGAAGCACTTCTCGAAAATCCAAAACTCCTCGCTTCACTTGAGCAAATGGAGTTGTTTCGAGAAATTAATCTCAAAGCTGACCTAGAAGCAATGATCGCGACTAACAAGGAGCTCCGGCAGAAATCCCTAGCTAAAGAGCAACTTAGCGCTGAAGAAAAAGCTACGAAAAAGGATGCAACCAAGAAGCGGGACAACATCAAAAAGCGTCTCCAGCGATTTCTTACACGAATTCCAGCTTTCATGTACCTCACTGATGATCGCGAACGAACTGTTCACGACATAATCCGCCAAATTGAGCCTGATCTTTTTGAAAAAGTTACAGGTCTAACACTTTCAGACTTTGCCGAGCTCGTTGACCTCAGGGTCTTCAATGATTCTAAGATGAATGACGCGGTTTGGAAATTCCGTACATTCGAGGAACCAAGCCTCCGTTACGGAGAAAATCTTGCTGCTCCCGAAATTCAAGGCGGATGGAACCTGCGTCGCGATCCACGATTTACGCGCTTAATTGAGACGGGGCTTCTAGCTCCAGGCTCACGGTTGCTTGGCACAATTGAAACGGGGATCGTAGAGGCAACGGTTGGGGAAGATTTCGGCATATTAATTGACGGTATCCGTTACGAATCGCCAAACGACGCGGCTGAAGCAGCAGCAAGAATGGCACCCATCGACGGATGGAGCTTTTGGAAACCCGACGAATACAACGGCGCCACCTTAGCCGAAGTTTCAAGTCTGCTCGATTGAAAAGCCATATTGCTTCCCGATCTGCGATTTGGGGTCAACCACAGCAACCCGAGTGAGTAGAGGACGTATGATCGAACAAGGTCTTTTATCCAAAGCTGATTTTCTTCAAAAAATTCAACGATACGAAAACGTGCTAGTCCGTTTTGGTGTAACCAAAACTGACGAAGCAAGTACACTCGCCTTTTTCTATTGCGATTGCGGGATAGATATAGATCGACTTGAACCAAGGACTTGGAAGTATCGCGACCTAACCCTTTTCGAAAGGCACTTTCAAGGAAGTACCATTCGACACTTCCTGGAAGAGAGGTCGATTGAAATAGATCGAGAGAATTTTTTAGTTCCCGAAATCGCCGACACATTGAATTGGACTCGGCGCCCGAGTCAGAGCGACTGGGGGTTTGGTAAATTTGCGTGGCCCACAGTAGAGAACATTCTCTTGCGCTCGGCAAATGTTTCATTTAGCAACGGTTTTTTAATCGGAGGTGACCCCCCTTCGTTTCAGAGTCACTCCGCTGGCATCGCTGCATTTCTCGGAATCGACTTGGCACCAGGTCAGCAATTTAATCCAAGTGATATTGCGGTGCGTTTTCACGATACCTCTGGACGCATTACCAAAGTCATCTGGTCGACAACAAGTATTGATGTGGTAATTGAGGGCGATGCACTAGATGAATCGATAATCGAACTTGCCTCGCAAAAGCCAGGAGAGAAACGCAACCTCGCTAGTGAAAGGTGTCAGAAATTCTCATTCAACATTCCAGATACCGGACTGCCTCCAGGTTCATGGCTTCAACTACATCGCGGCGGCAACTTGTTGGATTACAAATTTCTTAATTGGCCATACTCTCTTGTACCTGACTCAGGCGTTGAGAGAGTTGTCGAAAAAAATAACGAAATCCAATCTCTGATCTCCCAGGGAGAAGGACCCACCGTCGAGTTCAAAGAAGACGTACCGACAACCAATAACGCAAGGGAAAAAGCTATAAAAACAATTGCGGCCTTCGCAAACGGACAGGGCGGAAAAATCTTGTTTGGTGTCCGAGATGATGGAACGGTAAAGGGAGTACCGCCTGAACAACAAACTAGAAGCACAATCGATGCGATGACCAACAGTATCTGGGACTTGGCAATCCCCACGCCGGAATTTGAGGTTGACGTAGTTCCCATTAATGTAAACGAGCAAGGGCGAGCAGGAGAGCCTAAGGCAGTCATGGTCGTCACAGTTCATAAAGGATCCGCACCTCCATATGGGATAAAACCAAATAAACCCGAGTTCTACGTACGTCGAGGCTCTAGCACATATCACGCTCCGCCAGATCAGATTCGCAGTATGGTTGCGCAAAGCCTTCAAACAACGAGAGACTTTAGTGCGCAAGGATTTTTGAGGTACTAGGTTGAAATACAATCCGAATGAGGCGGGATATGCGACAATCTCGCTATTGCCACCGCGCTTTGCCAACCACTACTTGGTCTCCGATTAGCTAAAACATGTCGCACGATTATCGATTTCCACCTAGCTAATCGTTTGACTTTGAACTAAAATCGAGGGTCAAGGCACTTTGGCCTCTTACCCTTTCAACTATTGCGAGGAAACAAATTGACGCGCGAACCAATTGCACCCCTTGATCTACTAAACATCGACTCTCTCCTCAGCGAAGAGGACATTGCGATTCGAGACACAGTTCGAAAGTTTGTCGAAAAGCGGATCAAGCCAGATGTAGCTACGTGGTTCGAAGAAGGAAAGCTACCGGTACGTGAGCTTGCATTGGAGCTCGGCGAGCTAGGTGTACTAGGTATGCACCTCGATGGATACGGTTGCGCCGGTACCTCCGCCCTAGCCTACGGCCTAGCTTGCACCGAACTCGAAGCGGGAGACTCCGGCCTTCGCTCACTCGTTAGTGTTCAAGGCTCCCTAGCGATGAAGGCGATACACGCCTTTGGATCGGAGGAGCAGAAGCAAACTTGGCTACCCGGCATGGCAAGTGGCGAGATCATCGGTTGCTTTGGCCTCACCGAGCCAGACTTTGGATCGAACCCATCGGGGATGAGAACCAATGCTAAGCGCGATGGGGATGATTGGATCCTCAACGGAACCAAGATGTGGATCACCAATGGTTCAGTTGCAGACGTCGCTGTAGTGTGGGCGAAGACGGACGAAGGCATCAAGGGATTCATTGTTCCAACTAACTCCGAGGGCTTTAGTGCGCCTGAGATTCACCGCAAGATGTCCCTTCGAGCATCTGTAACCTCAGAGCTCATCCTCGACAACGTTCGAGTCGCAGATTCACAGCGCCTTCCAGAGGTATCGAGCCTCAGAGGACCACTGACGTGTCTCAATGAGGCTCGCTTTGGCATTCTCTTTGGAACCGTTGGTGCAGCCAGAGACTGTCTCGAAACCGCAATTAGCTACTCGATCAGCAGAGAACAGTTCGATAAGCCACTTGCGGGCTTCCAACTAACCCAAAAGAAGTTCGCCGATATGACCCTCGAGTTACAAAAGGCGATGCTCCTAGCGATCCACGTAGCAAACCTCAAGGACAAGCACATATCGAATCCGACCCAGGTCTCTATCGGAAAACTCAACAACGCTCGTGAGGCTCTGAATATAGCCCGAGAGTGTCGAGGGATCCTAGGTGCCAATGGCATAACGCTTGAGTACCCGGTTATTCGCCACATGAACAACCTTGAGTCGGTATACACCTACGAAGGCACCAACGAAATGCACACTTTGGTAGTTGGCGAAGCCCTAACAGGTATCGCAGCATTTCGTTGATAGTTACCTGCGTGACAAGTGTTCATTCACAGCGTCATCAGCAGGCATAGAACCATAGAAAATCGCAAGCAAGCAAACACGGTGGCGTTTCAAATGGGACGCCACCGTGGCTTTTTTATGGGATATCGTTTCAATAATCACACCAAGACCCACATAGGCATTTAGCCAAGGAACTCCTAAATAGACCTGGGGACAGATTCGATAGCGACCCATCGACGGTATGCCGATAAAATTAGGTGTGGTCTGAGCAGTTAGCTAGATCAAATATTTGAGTACAAAGGTTGCATGTGAATAGCGAATCGATCGTCGTCAATCTAATCTCAGGCGAGTCCACAAGCTCGGTAGAGGTTGCAGTAGGGACCAGAGCCTTCGAACTCTTTAAAGGCCAACCCGAGGTAATCGCCGCAAGGATCGACGGAGTACTACGGGACCTATCGCATACCTTGACTGGCGGCGAGACCATCGAAGCCATCACAATCGATAGCCGCGATGGTTTGAGCATCCTTCGACACTCCACCGCTCACGTTCTAGCCCAAGCGGTACAAGAGCTATTTCCCACAGCAAAGCTTGGCATTGGACCTCCGATTGAAGATGGCTTCTACTACGACTTTGACGTAGAGACACCATTCATACCTGAAGACCTCGAGAAGCTCGAGACCAAGATGCGCCAGATCATCAAGCGCAATCAGCGCTTCTCCCGCCGCGTAGTAGCCGACAGCGATGCATATGGACAATTCAAGGACGAGCCATACAAGATGGAGTTAATTGGCCTCAAGGGCTCTAGTTCGACGGTAGCAGAGGGTGCCGATATGGAGGTAGGAGGTGGAGAGCTAACCGTCTACGACAATATCGAGCGCGATGGAACAGTAGCTTGGTACGACCTATGCCGTGGACCTCATATTCCTACCACCAACCGCATCCCCGCCTTCAAGTTGATGAGAACCGCGGCCGCCTACTGGCGTGGAGACCAAACAAATAAGCAGCTACAGAGGGTCTATGGCACCGCATGGCCTACCAAAGAGGCCCTAGCAACCTATCTAGATCGAATTGCACAAGCAGAGCTACGCGACCACCGTCGCCTCGGTAGGGAGCTCGATCTATTTTCATTCCCCGACGAAATTGGCTCGGGCCTCGCAGTCTTCCACCCCAAGGGCGGAGTGATCAAGCGCGTAATGGAGGACTACGTCCGCCAACGCCACATCGAAGAGGGATTCCTCTACGTAGGTACCCCGCACGTAACCAAAGAAGAGCTCTTTCACACCTCGGGACACCTCCCCTACTACTCCGACACCATGTTTCCAGCGATGGAATTTGAAGGTGCCAAGTATCGGGTAAAGCCCATGAACTGCCCGATGCACAACTTGATCTATCAGTCAAGGGCAAGGTCGTATCGCGAGCTTCCACTTCGATTCTTCGAATTTGGATCGATCTACCGAAATGAAAAGTCCGGTGTTATCCATGGTCTAACTCGAGTTCGAGGTATGACCCAAGACGATAGCCACTCATATGTAACCGCCGAACAGGCGGGTGATGAGGTAGCACACCTCCTCAAATTCGTCTTGAGTCTCCTCTCTGACTTTGGTCTAAACGACTACTACTTGGAGCTTTCCACTAGAGACGATAGCAAGAAGGACAAGTTCATCGGAAGTGACGAAGAGTGGCGCGTCGCCGAAGGCGTCCTAGCTCAGATAGCATCCGATACCGGTCTCGAGCTCGTAGCCGACCCTGGTGGAGCCGCCTTCTATGGCCCCAAGATCTCTGTTCAAGCAAGAGATGCCATTGGTAGAACTTGGCAGATGTCAACCATTCAATACGACTTCAACCAGCCAGCGCGCTTTGGCCTTGAGTATCAGGCGGCAGATGGAACTAGAAAGCAACCCGTGATGATCCACTCGGCTAAATTTGGATCTATCGAGCGCTTCATGGGGGTTCTAGTTGAACACTATGCTGGGGCATTTCCTCCGTGGCTTGCACCAGTACAAATAAAGGCGATACCAGTCGCCGATCGACACAACGACTACCTCTTTAGCCTCGCAAGCGACCTTCGCAAGAGGGGGCTACGAATCGAGGTGGACGACAGCGACGACCGGATGCAGAAGAAGATCCGCAATGCGCAGATGGAGAAGGTCCCCTACATGCTCATCGCCGGCGACCAGGATGTCGAGGCTAACGCAGTATCTATCAGGTACCGCGATGGAAGGCAGGTAAATGGCCTACCGGTTGAAGAAGCGGTCGCGATCATCGTCAATGACGTCAACAACAGAGCTCAGGTGTAGAGAAAGCTCTGAAATTAGAAGAAGAAAGTCAAATGTGAGAAAGGAGCCCCCGAGTTACTCGGGGGCTCCTTTCATCTGATGCCATCGGACGATCAAAGCCGACTTGGAATCCGTTGCGCTCTATGCAACAGCCATTGCCCACAAACACACGAGCAATCTCCACCTTTTGTCCAACCGAGAAATCGATCTTCCAAAGGCGAATAGGCGTGCCCACTAGATTTGTGAAGGCTTCCGACTGATAAGTGGGCCGTCTCTAGACAAAAAGACAGCCCAAACCGATAGACGGTCAGGGCTGTCTTATCTCATTCAAGCTGAGCCATAAGTTAGCGATAATTACTTAGCAGCGGCTCCACACACGGTCTCAGTAATGAGGCGAGCTACGACATACGGATCGCAGTTGGCGTTGGGGCGACGATCCTCAAGGTAACCCTTCTTGGCTTGAGCAACGTGCCATGGGATGCGAACAGAGGCGCCACGGTTCGATACTCCATAAGAGAATTGGGTATATGGAGCTGTCTCATGCGCGCCCGTCAAACGTCGCTCAATTCCCTCACCGTAGTTAGCAACGTGCTCGTCGGCGTTCTTACCAAGGGCTTCAGCAGCTGCAATGATGGCGTCGTAGTCTTCGCGCATCGCCTTGGTGGAGAAGTTGGTGTGTGCTCCAGCACCATTCCAGTCACCGGCCATTGGCTTGGCATCGTAGGAGACGACGACGTCGTGATCCTCTGCAACACGGTTCAACAGCCAACGAGCCATCCAAATTTGATCGCCGATTGCAGTTGGGGGGAGCACACCAATCTGGAACTCCCACTGAGCCATCATAACTTCGGCGTTGGTGCCTTCGATTGCAAGGCCAGCATCCAGGCAAGCTGCGGTGTGCTCTTCAACGATGTCACGACCTACGATCTTCTCGCCACCAGTACCACAGTAGTAAGGACCTTGTGGAGCCGGGAAGCCCTGCTCTGGCCAACCAAGGGGACGGCCATATTGGAAGAAGGTGTACTCCTGCTCGATACCGAACATTGGCTCTTGGTCGGCGTACTTTGCCTCAACTGCTGCACAAGCAGCGCGGGTGTTGGACTCGTGTGGCTGGAAGTCGATGTCGAGTACCTCACAGAGGACGAGCTTGTTATCGCCACCGCGGATCGGGTCAGGGCAGATAAATACTGGACGGAGGACGCAGTCGGATGCATTTCCAGGCGCTTGGTTGGTGCTCGATCCGTCAAATCCCCAGATACCTGGCTCGACACCATCCTTGATGATACGAGTCTTGTTTCGCATAAGTGGGGTTGGCTTGGTGCCGTCGATCCAGATGTATTCGGCCTGATAGCTCATATTCGAAACTTGCCTTCCGCTTTCAATGGGGTCTACCCCCGCGAATAATGAAAACCCAGGAGAACTCCTATGTTTTCCTGTCTTGACTATTTTTGTCGGTCTTTGTTGCGGTCTTTTTTCTAAAATGTGAACGCAATGTTAACGGAGTGGTTTTGCATAGCTACCACTCACCGATCTATGGTACCGTCCGTCTAAGAGAGATCCTAAAAAAGACCCTCTCACACGAACCCAGTTAGACCTTAGTTACCTCGCTTCAGGAGCATCGCATCTCCAAATGACAAAAAGCGATAGTCATTTTCAAGGGCGTGCTCGTAGATCGTCCTCCATCTGTTCTCTCCCAAAAAGGCATCGACTAACAGAAGAAGTGATGAACGTGGGATGTGAAAGTTGGTCATCAGCAGATCCACCACTTGGTATTCATATGGCCGATGAATAAAGAGAGAACTTCTCCCCTCCAGATTCCCGGTCTCAGCGACAGTCTCGAGGGTTCTAACTACAGTGGTGCCAACGGCCACCACCCTTTCAGCGTCCTTTATCTTCTTCCAAGTCTCTTCAGCTACCTCATAGTGCTCGGTGTGGATCTGATGGTCCTCGATCCGATTGGTCTTGATAGGTAGAAATGTATCGAGCCCCACCGAGAGCTCAACTTGAGCAAATTCTATGCCCTTATCAGCTATGGCCGCTAGAAGCGCCTCATCGAAGTGAAGGCCCGCCGTTGGAGCCGCGGCCGATGATGGCCGCTTGGCATAGACCGTCTGATAGCGGGTCGGGTCGTTCAGCTCGGCTTTGATATATGGAGGTAAAGGAACAGATCCTTGGCTCTCAATGACCGTTGGATCTACCACCTCGACCATGATTCGAACGGGGGCATCGAGATGAGACTCGAGGCGATCTACCACCCGAGCTGCTATTCTTCCGTCTTCGCTAAAGAGCTCAGAGCCCTTGAATAACCCCTTTGAAGGCCTCGCTAGTGCCTTCCATATGGTCGCCTCCTCCTCTTCCAAAAAGAGAAGTTCAACTACCCCACCAGTCTCCTTATGAAGGCGCACCCTTGCCGGTAGCACTTTGGTGTTGTTTACGACCAAGAGATCGCCTTGGCGTAGTGTCTCAGCAAGATCTATAACGTGGCGGTCAACAATTTGATCTCCGCTAGCATCGAGTAACTTTGCTCGACTTCGCGGTTCGATCGGGCTCTGTGCAATCTTTTCTTGAGGTAGGTCATAGGCGAAGGGGGCGAGTTCATCAAGCGCTTCTTCACCAGCATTTTCCAGATCCATAGAGATTTCCGTCCACCTTGTTCTCAAATGATCAAATAGTCAATCTAGCCTCATGGGGCTTTTAGTCGGGCAAATTACAATCAATGGGCGCCAATGACAAAGGCTCGGAGGTGGAGTACTTTCCACATCTCCGAGCCTTTGAAGAGAAAACCCTTTGGGCCCTTATCTGGAGCGAAACTTCACTTTGCCATCTTTGATAGCTCTGCTACCTCTAGCTAGCCGATGCAACCTCGATCGCCTCTGCTAGGGCGATAGCACCGGTTATGGCCTCATCTTCGGTGATTGAAAGGGGAGGTGCAACCCGGAGAACATTTCCACTTGCGCCACCCTTACCAACTAGAACTCCGCGCTTCTTGGCCTCTTCCAGAACAACGGTAGCCCGAGCTGGTGAAGGAGTTACGGTACCGGGTTCACAGATCTCGACGCCTAGCATCAATCCCTTACCTCGAATCTCAGCTACGATCGCAGACCCCTTGGTCATTCGCTCGAGCTCGTCACGCAACTTAGCTCCAACTACCTTGGCGTTGTTCTGTAGATCATTTGAGAGGAGGTAGTCCAGGTTTGCCAAAGCTCCCTTGGAGACGAGGGGGCCACCACCAAAGGTGGAGATTGAAGAGCCGCCGATGGCATCTAGGATCTCTCCTTTTCCAACTACGCCTGCCATCGCAAGACCGTTGCCAAGCCCTTTAGCGAAGGTGATCATGTCTGGATTTACACCTTGGGCCTCATATCCCCAGAAGTTCTCCCCGGTACGCCCCCAGCCAGTCTGAACCTCATCCGAGATGTAGAGGATCCCGTATTCGTTTAGAACTTCTTGAATGGCTCCAAAATATCCATCTGGTGCTTGAGCGAAGCCACCAACGCCTTGAATTGGTTCTGCAATCAAAGCTGCTACGTTACCCCTGGTAGCAGAAGAGAGCAGGTCTCTAAGGTCTTCAACTCCCCGCTCGATGTACACCTTGTCGCTCAAACCAGCCAGTGGACCCCTTAGTCGAGAGCCACCTAGAACGTAGAAGACCTGAAATGGCGAGAGGCTAGTTACGGCATAACCTGGGTTTGAAGTAACGGCCATTGAGGAGAAGGATCGGCCATGGTAGGAGTTTCGAACCGCCAGAATCTGGTTTGAAGAACGACGGGCCGTTGCGAAGAGGAGTGCTGAATCGTTTGCCTCGGTGCCGCTGGTTGCGAAGAAGACCTTAGCATCTTCGATCTTCGAGAGTTTGGCGATCTTCTCAGCTAATTCGAGCATCGGCTCGATCAAGTAGAGGGTCGAGGTGTGGATCATCTTGGCGGCCTGCTCCTGGATGGCTTCGACGACCTCAGGAACTGAATACCCAGTCATAGTAGTCAAGATGCCACCGAAGAGGTCCAAGTATCGATTGCCCTCGGCATCGACTACGTGGCGTCCCTCGCCGCTTACGATGGCGATTGGTTCGGAGTAGTAGAGGGAAACCCACTTTGGCATCACTGCCTTATGACGATCGACGAGTTCTTTGTGACTCATAGCACTGCCTCTCTTGAAAATTGCACTATGGGAATAATTTAGCAAATCGACTATTAGTTATGTAACATCTTTTATATCAACTTTGTATTAGTACAATAAATATGTGACATCGATCAAAGACGAGTTAACTGGCGTTCAAAACGCAGCTGAACTGATAGCCCAACTGCGGCGACTGATTGTGGAGGGGAGGTATCGATCCGGTGATCGCCTGCCATCGATTCGCGAGATTGCGAGACAAACATCGCTAGCTCCGGGAACTGTCGCTAAAGCCATCTCTCAGCTCGCTAATGAGGGAGCGGTTATAACCGAGGGGCGTAGTGGAACGCGAATTTTAGAGGCACGAGCAAATAAACAATCGCGCCCTCGCCTCTTTTCGATGATCCCCAATAAAGTAGCTCCTGGGGTATTGGACCTATCAAATGGCTTTCCCGATTCAAGGCTCTTCATACCGATAAGCGCCTTGATCGACCTCGACCTCACTCACTTTGCTATCAATAACTACCTCACCCCACCGGTACTAGATGAACTCTCCGCGGCGATAGACGAGCGTTTCAAGGTCGGAGAGCTATCGGTGACCATAACTAATGGATCCCTGGATGCGATCGATCGGATAGTCGCCACTGCACTTGCAAAGGGGAGCAAAGTTGCAGTCGAAGACCCCACCTTTCCGCCACTTATCGACATCCTTGAACGCCACGCAATGGAGACTACTCCTCTGTCGATGAATCAGGAGGGTGTGACCCCTGAGGCGTTGTCGGAGGCGATTCGAGGCGGAATAAAAGCCGTGATCTTACAGCTACGGTGTCATAATCCAAAGGGGATTACCACCTCAACAGAGAGAGTCAACCAGCTCGCAGAGGTACTCGATGGAAGTGGAGTACTCGTAATCGAAGATGACCACAGTGGCCTTACTCGATCGACCGACGACCGCACTCTGATAAGCCGAGGAGATATCGAAGTTCTTCGAGTGGTCGGCTTTTCCAAGCTGTACGGGCCAGATCTAAGGATCGCCGCGATCATAGGAGGAAAGTCAAATATCGAAAAGCTAAACGAAGACCGAAGGCTTGGCCCCTCCTGGACTAGCCACCTGATACAGCGCCTTTTGGCGAGGCTGATGGTTCACGACGCCGCAACTAGTCACAACGAGAGGGTTGCTGAGATCTATCGCTCGCGAATGGCAAACCTTATTGGTGCGCTACAACTTGGAGATAACTCTTTATCCAAGGATGGCTTGAATGCTTGGATTCCAACTACCTCCGAGAGTGCAGTGATAGCAGATCTAGCGCGAGTCGCGGTGGCTGCTGCCCCGGGGTCGATCTTCAATGTAGCCCCGAGCACAGATCACGATCACCTCCGAATAACCACCGCCAGCTTGGATACGGTCCCGGATTCACTTTTAGAGGTGCTAAATCGTTGGATACCAAAGAACTAGCTATCCCCCAAAGAGGCCTTCGGCTCCACGGGGAGGCTCCACACCCAAGTGGTCAAAGGCTTTACGGCTTGGAACCCTTCCCCTGGGGGTTCGTAAGATAAATCCACTCTGAATCAAATAGGGCTCGTAGACGTCCTCTATGGTCTCTACGTCTTCACCGATAGTTGCAGCGATGGTAGAGATACCAACCGGGCGGCCACCGTAACGCAGACACATCGTCTCCAATATGGTGCGGTCGATCTTATCGAGGCCAAAGTCGTCGGCTCCAAAGAACGAGAGGGCCTCTTTTGCCACCTCAACGTCGACACTTCCGTCCCCGTGAACTTGAGCAAAGTCGCGAACTCGCCGCAAGAGGCGATTAGCAATACGGGGCGTACCCCTAGATCTTCGGGCAACCTCGTATGCTCCAAGTTCATCGATCTCGAGGTTCAAAAGATTCGCCGAACGAGCAACGATCTTGGTAAGTTCGCTGGTGTCGTAGTAGTCGAGGTGAGCTACAAATCCAAAGCGATCCCGCAGTGGACCAGTCAGCATCCCCGTGCGTGTCGTAGCCCCAATCAGGGTAAAGGGCGGCAGATCGAGGCGAATTGAACGAGCTGTAGGTCCCTCGCCGATCAGGATATCTAATTTGAAGTCTTCCATGGCGGGATAGAGAACTTCGCCCGCCGCCTTGCTCATCCTATGAATCTCGTCGATAAAGAGGACATCACCTCCGTCTAGAGAGTTCAAAATCGCAGCTAAGTCCCCACCTCGTACCAGCGTTGGGCCCGAGGCGACACGAAAGCCAGCTTCCATCTCATTTGCCACGATATGCGCCAGCGATGTCTTACCTAGCCCCGGCGGCCCTGCGAAGAGAAGGTGATCAACGCTTTGGCCTCTGCCAAGTGCTGCCCCAATGACGACCCTGAGGTGTCCCACGAGGTCGGGCTGTCCCACGAACTCATCGAGGGACTTGGGACGAATCGCCGCCTCGATTGCGGTATCCGAGGCGATCTGAATCGGGTTGGAGGATTCGCTTCGGGGGCTCTTCGGTTCAGGGGAGCCAACAACTTCTTTACGTGGACTCATCTCGACAACTCCCTAAGTGCAACTTTTAGCACCTCTTCGGTGGGGCCATCGGTATCTATGCGCCCCATAACTGCCTTTACCTCACGAGGGTCAAAGCCAAGAGAGTAAAGCGCCTCAACGACCTCAGTGTCGGCTCCGACCGCCACCCTTGCACCGCTGCGGCGGGTCGATCCGCCATCGCTTGATATCAATTCGCTAAGAGAGTCGACCTTAGAGGAGAGCTCCATCAATATTCGCGCTGCAGTCTTCTCGCCAACGCCGGGGACCTTCTTCAAGGTAGCAACGTCGTTGGTCTCGATAATACGGAGCAAAGTTGAAGGGTCAAAGGAGGAGACCAGGGTCATAGCCATAGCTGGCCCAACTAGACGAACGTTGATAAGGGCTTCAAAGAGGTTGCGCTCGCCAAGATTTGAAAAGCCATAGAGAGATGCTGCATCTTCGCGATAGATCGATACGGTGAATAGTTCTGTGTCGATACCGAGGGCTAAGCGGTAGAACTCCTCTTCGGTTACGAAGACCTTATAGCCAATCGACTCCCCCGCCACAATAACAGAGCGATCCTTCAATCTACCGACGACGGTTCCCTTGAGATAGGCGATCATTGTGCGTGCGTCCTCACTATATTGCTAACTTTGTCTACCTCCGCGGACCTTGGCGAGGTGGCAAAGGCCTAATGCGATTGCATCTGCTACATCAGGTGGCGACGGGATGTAATCCAAGTTAGCCAATAGCTGTATCATCCGCTGCACTTGAAACTTGGTTGCGCTTCCGTGGCCCGCCACCGCAAGCTTGACCTCAGCCGCTGAATACTCTACAACCGTGATCGAGCGCTGGTAGGTCGCCATATGAACCAGACCCACGGCTTGGCCTACCGAAAAGGCAGTCTTGGCATTCTTACGAAACAAGATCCTCTCGATGGCTACGACATTTGGACGAAATTCATCTAGAAGTTCGCCAATGTCAGCCAAGAAGATCGATAATCTCTCTCCTAGGGTTGAATCCGGAGTAGTGGTCAATATCCCACCCGAGATCAATCTGGCACCCATCTGGGCCATCTGGCCACCTTTGGATGATTCAACTACTCCATATCCACAGCGAGAAAGTCCCGGATCGATCCCTAATACTACGAGTGGATCCGCCAAGGATTACCTTTCTTGTCCCTCCGCTGCCTTTACGGCATCTAACAGGGCAGAAGTTGGCTTATAAGTTAGGCCAGCAGTGGTGCGATGGCAGTATGAAATCTTGCCTGTTCTGTCGACCACAAAGATGCTTCGGCGGTAGAAACCGAGGGGCCCGAGAACCTCGTAGGCTCTTGCGACCCCTTTGTCGGTATCACTTAGGAGAGGAAATTTAATATTGAGGCGCGAAGCAAAGTCTAGGTGGGTGTCGGGGTCTTGGGGGGAAATCCCCCAAACCACTGCGCCTAAAGAATTGAACTCATCCATACCGTCAGAGTAGGCACGCAACTGCAGCGAGCATACTGGAGAGTGATCCTCTGGATAAAATGCCAATATAATGGGGCGACCAATAAAGTCGCTCAATCTATATGGCCCTTCAGGTGAGCCTTTGAGTTCGAATGGCGGTGCGATATCACCGACGCCAAGTGCCACTAGGCCTCCACAAGCTCCAGAATCGAATCCGGTATGTCAAAGTTAGCGTAGACGTTTTGGACGTCATCGAGGTCTTCCAACGCATCGATCAACTTGAGTACCTTGCGTGCATCGTTCTCGTCATTGATTTCAATCGTTGCATTCGGAACCATCGATAGTTCGGCCGACTGAACCGGAAAACTCGCCGCCTCGATTGCGTCACGCACGTCACCTAGTAGTGTCGCGGGGCATAAGACTTGCCAGCTATCCCCTAAATCGATCAAATCTTCAGCCCCAGCATCTGCAGCTGCGAGCATCAGATCATCTTCTGCGATCTTGCGATCTACCAGAAGAACGCCCTTTCTTTCGAACTGCCACGCAACGGCGCCGGGTTCGGCCATGGAGCCGCCGTTCTTTGAAAATGCGGTACGAACGTCTGGACCTGTTCTATTGCGATTATCGGTAAGGCATTCAACGATGATGGCGATACCGCCAGCAGCGTAACCCTCATAGGCTACCGCTTCGTAACGAACACCTTCCAACTCACCAGTACCACGCTTAATTGCCCGCTCGATGGTATCTAGTGGAACAGATGCATTTCGGGCCTTGGCGTACATAGTGCGAAGGGTCGCGTTGGACTCGATGTCTCCACCGCCCTCTCGCGCAGCAACCTCAACCTGTCGAATCAACTTCGCGAATAACTTACCGCGGGCCTTATCAGCGGCACCTTTTTTGTGCTTTATCGTTGCCCATTTAGAGTGACCAGACATGGATTTACCCTACTTTAATCTGCCTAATTTTTAGAAACGTTCTATGAACAGTCTATGCAGACCGCTCTCACCTGTAACCTCTGGATGAAACGACGAGACCAAAGTCGGTCCTTGAGAGCAGACTACTGGGACACGGCGACTTCCGCCCTCCTTGAAGACGTAGTCGACATTCGCTAGATCCTCTACTCCATCGCCTATTCGAACCACCACCGGCGCCCTGATAAAGGCGACGTCAATTGGATCGGTGATTCCCTTTACCTCAAGGCGTGTCTCGAACGATTCAACCTGACGGCCAAAACCATTCCGCTGCACCGTTATATCAATTGCACCAAAGGCAATCTGATCTGACCTGCCGCCAAGTATCTCTTTCGAGAGAAGGATCATCCCGGCACAGGTTCCAAAGATCGGACGGCCATCGGCAATGTATTGGCGTAGCGTCTGATCTAGCCCAGAGCTTTCAAGAAGCATAGAGATCGCAGTGGACTCGCCTCCAGGAATAACTAGATGGGTTACACCATCTAACTGAGCCGGAAGGCGAACCTCAACTGCTTCAACTCCTAGCCCTCGGAAAATATCTAGGTGCTCTTTAAAGTCACCTTGAAGTGCTAAAACTCCAGCTTTGACCGAAATTGCTACCAGCCTCGCTCGGCAAGTCTTACATCAACTTCGTCCATGTTGATACCGACCATGGCAGGTCCAAGATTACGCGACACCTTGGCAATGATTGCTGGATCACGGAAGTGGGTAGTCGCCTCAACGATAGCTCGCGCCCTCTTGCTTGGATCTCCCGACTTGAAGATACCCGAGCCAACAAAGACTGCCTCAGCACCAAGTTGCATAACTAGAGCAGCGTCGGCGGGAGTAGCAATACCGCCAGCGCAAAAGAGAGGGACTGGAAGCTTGCCGGTCTCAGCAACCTTTTCTACTAGGTCGATTGGGGTACGAAGTTCTTTAGCCCAGCCGTAGAGTTCGGCGCTATCGGCTTGTGTTATCTTCTTGATGTCGCCCAAGATCGAGCGTAGGTGTCGAACTGCCTCGATGATGTTTCCGGTACCGGCCTCACCCTTAGAACGGATCATGGCAGCACCCTCGGAGATTCGCCTTAGCGCCTCACCCAAGTTGGTAGCACCACAGACAAAAGGAACGTTGAACTTCCACTTATCGATGTGATTGGCCTCATCGGCTGGAGTAAGAACTTCAGACTCATCGATGTAGTCAACCGCTAGTGATTCCAAGATCTGTGCCTCTACAAAGTGTCCGATTCTCGCCTTTGCCATAACCGGAATGGAGACTGCGGCTTGGATCTCTTCGATCAAGACTGGATCGCTCATTCTAGCTACGCCGCCCTCGCGCCTGATGTCGGCGGGTACGCGCTCCAGGGCCATTACTGCTACAGCACCAGCATCTTCTGCCACTTTGGCCTGCTCGGCATTTACAACGTCCATTATGACGCCGCCTCGAAGCATCTCTGCAAGGCCGCTCTTGACTCTTAGTGTACCTTTATTCATCGACTCACTCATAGGAGACTCCATTTTTCGACTTGCACCCTCTTAGCCAGATGAAGACCATCTCATTAGGACTAGGTGCAAGAGGTTTGTGACCTCTAGCCTACCACCGATCGTGCCGATATTAGACGAGACTTATCCCACCACCGGCGTAAAAATCACCAAGGATTTGACAAATATCAAAAAATGTTTTATCGAGAATACCAACCCCTAGACGGCGTACCAAGGTGTGAGAAAAGAATCGATCTGTCTTCGACAGATGACGTCTACCTTCAGTTATTTGTCACTTGGGTTCCGATTGGAGCGAAGACAACAAATGTACGCCCTGGTCGAAGTTTCAAAGGCTGACCAGTACTGTATGAGTAAGTAGTCGGCTGTGAGTCAGAGGACTTTGACCAACTAATTGGGGCATAGCTACCGCCCATGAGGACTTCTCCGTTGCCAGTACCCAAAATGTTTGCCTCTGGAACCGGATTGCCAGCCGGATCGACGTATTGAGTATTTACGTAACTCACGAATTCAATGATCACATTGGTGGTCGAAAGTGGTGCTCCAGTGGTATCGACGATTGCTTGGCCGCCTATGGACTTAGTGTATTGCCCAGTCGATCTATGGTAAGTCCAAAGATCGTCCGCCGCCGCGGAGATATAGACTTCGGTCGACGATGAAGATTTAGCAATCGACGAAGGAATTGTCTGGTGCGCACTTCCAAATTGAAATAGCGGGTGTGCAGGCTGAACCGAGGTATTTACCGATGAATACAACTTCTGAGTAGTCGAAAAGAGATTATGGGGCGAGGGCCTCGAGTAGTCTCTGGTATAGTCTCCACCTGCCGCGAATGCGCCTACGTCGATGACACCGGTATTTCGAACCGCCGATACAAACGCTGGAATTCCCCCAGAATAGGCGATCAAACCGCCAGTTTGGGCCGCAAGTGCAACGTCGGTACCGCGCACCGAGCGAATCGGTCCTACCAGCGGAGCATTGTTACTCTGAAATACAGCCATGTATCGAGTTATGCCACCTTCGACCATCTCTTCGTAGACAACATCGGCTTGATTGATACCAGCTTGTGGCCAAGCCTGAGGGGCGTTGTCGATCTTTACCATCAACGCAGGTCGATTGATATTGGCGGCATTTGCGGCGGTTACAGGCAACCCTGTAAGAGGAAATGTTTGAGTGGACACCGTAGAGGTAGTGGAAGCACTCGTTGCCGCAGTAGTCGAGGTGGCGGTTGTTGTTCCAGAACTCGACGAACCACAACTAGCCGCAACAAGACCGAATCCAAACGCAACCATGATAAAGCCGCTTTTCCCCAAACGCCTCACTAGTAACCAACTTCCCTTGAAGATTTAATCATATCTTCGACAGATATTAGAACTTCCTTAACTCAACCGTGCGCTCATCTACGCTGACATCGGCAAAGTTTGGTACTAGGTAATACTCTGAAAAGACGCTACTTGGCAGATTTGCATCTGATAGGGAGCTTTGGTTGGCCACCTTTTCTAAAAGATCGACCATCGCTGGTGGGAAACGAGTCACGGTAATAGCTCCTATGTCACGCGCCAAATCACGACCTAGCATCTCTTCACTAAAGGTCTGAGGAATTGCACTCTTGATGAATCGCCCTACCAGCCTTCGGTAGCTTCGAAAACGGGCTTCTATCTGCACTTGTCCGGAGCGGATTCGCACCAACTCCCTGGCAACTAATGCCTCGAGCTCCATACGAGTTAGGAGAGTGACTGCACCACGAGTTAGGACAAATATAGGTTGCCTCTTTGGACCAATTATTGAAATTGCATTGATGCTCGAGGTATCAACCATCGAAACTTGAGGCCGTTCCAATCCGATAGATGCCGAGATCCCCTCTACCAACGAATTTATACGCGGCTGTTTCTCTGGGACGATTTCAACCAGGGAAAAAGCCCCTGACTCGTCGCCACCGCTTTGGCCGTAGGTTGCTCCTCCGAATAATAACGATGCACCAAATATCAAAATACCTATAACCAATCCAACATTGTCAGGAACCCCCAACAGGGTAACAAGGGACGCGATAATCAAAGCAGCAAATGCCCCAAATAGAGAGAATGCAATCATAAACTTTGACAACACTTCAAAGGTTCCAGCCTTGGGATCAAAGCTTTTGACTCCACCCCAGTACCGAAATACACTATGGCGCGTACTCATCTACCACATCTACTTCTAATTATCCGCCTTCGTCGCCTCTTCGAATGCAAGGATATAGCGACGGGCAATCTCCTCAATAGAAAACTCGCTCGCACGCTTTTGACCAGCATTTACAAGCTCTTCTACCAGACTAGTGTCGGTTAGACCAGTCTCAATCGCCTCTGCAAGTCTCAGGGAATCTCCCGGTGGCACCAGGATCGCCTCCTTGCGATCCCGAGCGACATCGCGATATCCATCTATGTCAGAAGCTACCACAAGGGTAGAGGCCGCCATGGCTTCAAGCAGAACCACTCCAAAACTCTCTCCAAATAGGCTTGGAGCCACGTAGATATCGGCCGCCCTCATGCGAGAGGCCGCCTCTGCGTCACTGATACGACCTAGCCACTCGACGTTTTCCAGGTTCGCATACTTGCCCTGAAGGTCAGCACTCTCAGGGCCGTCACCTGCGATCCAAAAATTGATCGATGGATCACACTTTGGAACCGCCCGCAATAGCACCTCTAACCCCTTGCGCGATTCATGTCTACCCAGAAATAGAACTGTTGGAGCCTCTTTTGGCCAAATCGGCCCTTCGGCGAAGCGCTTCAAATCCACACCGTTTCCAAGGATCTCGTAGCTTCCTCCGGCTACAGCAGTTGCCGTCTTTGCCGCTTCAGGTGATACCGCAAAACGTCGGAAGATCTTGGATGTGAGTGGCCTTATTACCCTTCCAAAGAGGCGATAGACGTTTGATACGCCTTGGCGATGAAATGTAGCCACTATCGGAGCCCGAGCCGCAATCAAGGTAACTAGAGATGGACCGGGCGCAAGTGGCTCGTGAAGATGAATTACGTCGTAGTCATTCTCGCGCAGATGCCTGAAGAGGCGAAACAAAGTCTTGGGACGAAGACCGGTAGGAGCTATAGAGCCATTTGCCCGAAGTCGAAGAGAGGGGCCGAGGCAGACCATTTGATACGGGGGAACTAGGTCGTCACATGGTGCATAGAGGTCGACCGTTACACCACTCGCCCTCATTGCAATCGTAAGAGCTACAACTTGGCTCTGAACACCGCCGGGGAATCCGAGGCTATAGGGACAAACGACTGCAACTTTCACACTGATGATGATAGGAGCAGCCATTTTAGCCTCAGGCAGTATTTCAGATTTTACGACTCTTCGAAATAGGGTGAAAAGACATGCCACTGCGAGGGAGAGCGTCGAATTACATCTTCAAAGTAGTTCGCAATTCGCTGCGAGAGGATGTGAGCATCGCGCTTGAATGAACCTCGCCTTTCAAGATTCAAAAGTGGTCCAACATCGATGTGGAACCTCCCATTGGGAAGAGATATAACATTCATTGGAAGCAGTGGTGCACCGGTTCGAAGTGCTAAAAATGCAGCCCCTAGCGGAAATTTAACTCTAGTATTGAAGAAGTTCACTTCCACGGTCGTAGCCTCAAGAGATCTATCTGCGATAATAACCAAAAGCTCATTACGCTCCAGAGAACTTACCATCTTCGGAAAGGGATTATCGTCGTGCGCGATGGTCTTAGCGCCAAAGTTCTTCCTCAGGTCATTGAAAAATTGGTAGACCGATTCGGATGAGAGGTGCTCAACTACCGCTGTAGCAGCGATTTTATTAGTCTTGAAGAAGGCAGCACCATAGTCCCAATTACCGATGTGGGGCGATATTACAATCGCACCCTTGCCTTTGGCGAGGGCCTCATACATTCGCTCTTTACCCGAGATTGTTCCTAACTCAGTAACCTCATCAGCCTCCATCGAGGCAAATTTGAAGGTAGAAAAGTAGTACATTGCATACGAGGCAAAGGAATTTCTGACGGCTCTATTTAGCTTATGGGGGTCGTCGCCGACGATTTTTTTCAGATTTGCTTCAACTGTAGCTCTGGCACCTTTAGCAAAGAAACTTGCAGAAACTCCCATAAAACGCGCGAGCTTTACTCCAAAGTCATATGGCAGAAATTTAGCTACCTTTACAGATAATCTGAATAGTTTCGCGACCAGATCATCACGACTGATATTCAAGGCGGTACTTAGCATTCAATCCAACCTAGTGGAATTAGATATCCGAAGGGTTGATATTGATTTGCTCGACGACGGCGCAGTCCCATAGAGTCGCTAACACCTTTACAATCGAGACGAAAGGACTAACCTTTTTTGGCTCGACTGGTTCTACGATGCAAGGAACGGCGTTCGCTGCGGCGATCCATAAAAGCGGAGAGATCGAAACCCTTTTCGGAACGGAACTTCTCTCTAAAGGTAACACTAAAAGGCGGATTATTCGAAACTCTAGTGCGGCGAGAGGCTCGCTTAGCCCTTAGGTTATCTCGATCCGTAGCCTGCCTCCATACCTTTACAAAGCGCTGAACAACCGTAACCATTGAGAGCACAAGTACCAACCAAAGAACCGGAGTTAGGATCGGATAGATCAAGATACCCAATGCCAGAAGAACGACTCTCTCCGCCCTCTCCATTAGCCCACCCTTAGCATTGAATCCAAGAGACTCCGCCTTGGCCCTCTGGTAGCTGATTATCGAGGCAGCACCGTAGATTCCAAAGGGAATCATGGCGTCATAGGGGTGGTGAACTGAAATATAGTGAACTGCTAATCCCAACGCAATCATCAGATCACTAAAACGATCCGATACCGAGTCAAAGAATGCACCTCGAGCAGACGAGGTTCCAAGGGCTTTTGCCACTGGACCATCTAAAAGATCAGGAAGAGCAGATAGAAGTAGCGCCAAGAAGGCGAGCGGGAATAGAGAAAGAGCGAGAAAGGCTGCTGCTACAACCGACATCACGAGGCCTGCAGCAGTTAGCGTGTCCGCAGTTATGCCAACTTTGGAGAGAAAATTTCCGATGGGAGCAGTTCGCTTGTCGACCTGGCCCCTTAAATTTCCATCGAACATTTAGAGTAGAACCCTTTGATTGCACGTACTTAGTACGCCTTACGCGATAATTCTAGATGGTTTTGGTGGTGTGGTCGACTCCAAAGCTCCAACGATCACCGTATTTGGACTAAATGCAACAAAAGTCACCTGACAGAAATGTTACCTTTAGCTGCAACTCGCCTAAGGGCCCTCATAAGTGCGGGGCCCGCAAAGATAATCAAGAAGAACGTGAGAACTGCACGAGGAACGTCAAATGTAAGCGAGGTTGAAAGGTCAAAGATCACAAAGTGCGACAGATTAGTTGCAATCGAAGCTCCTTGTACGAAGGAGATCGAGGTTAAAGCTCCACTAGCAAAAGGCCAAAACCAAAGGTTCATTATGGCGCCGTAAAAGAGAGCTGCTACTACCCCGTATACCGCAAGAAGGATCGTCTCCATCTTCGAACCAAGCTTGACACCCCTAACTGGAACCACCGAGGTAAACAGCCCTACCCACCCGGCCGCAATCATTTGAAATGGAAGCCAGGGTCCTATTCCGCCAGTGATAAGTGCGCTTGTCGCCATTCCAATGGTACCGAGAAGAAATCCAAAACTTCCCCCGAATACCCTGGCTGCAACTATCAACACGAACCACATCGGCTCGAGCCCCTCTACTCCCGGCGATGGCAGCCTAAGTGCGGCCATAGTTGCAGCAAGTATCGCTAGAACAGCGAGCATCTTGACGTCAAGACGCTTTGAAGCCACCTCAGAGATCGCCAAACCAACTAGCAGCGGTGCAAGAATGATAAAGATCCAAGGCGCATCTAATGAGTGGGCGGAATTCACACTCCCAGATGCCTTTATGAAAAATGGCCAGAAAAAAGCTACGACTCCCACTGCACTCAAAGCTATTAGGGAGAGGTGAGACTCAATCAAGTTCGGCTTTCTTGTTCTCGAGCGATGCAAGGGAGGTAAATCACTAACTAAATCATTTATCTTGGTCAACCTTCTCCCCCCAACACCTCTAAAGCCTCTGAAACGCTCAACACCGGCACCGGCGCAAGCACCTTATACATTGAAGGTGCAAATAACGGACTATGGGTAAGTAGCTCACGGGTTGGCCCATGTGAAATCATGGATCCTCCGCCGATCATTACAACGGTGTCAACAAACTTCGCGGCCACCTCAACGTCGTGAGTAGCCATTAAAATCGCGACTCCTTCGCTTTGAAGGTCGCTGAGGGCGGCCAACAGTCGACTTTTGGCCCCATAATCAAGGCCACGGGTTGGCTCATCGAGCAAGAGGAGCGATGGCCTAGGAGATATTACGACCGCTATCGCAAGAAGTAATCTTTCACCCTCTGAAAGATCTCGAGGATGGGCATCTCCTGGTATACCACCAGCCAATTTAGCTAGCACCGCTGCCGTGGTTCCGGTCTTCAGCTTGGCCGACTCATCGGCTCTGCGACACTCTTCCTCAACACTCTCTCCAAACAGTAAAATACCAGGATCCTGGGGTACAAAGCCAACGGTAGAGATCCTTTGGGAACTATCTACGGTAAAGGGATCCAATCCGCAAATCCGTAGACGTCCGGCAGCAATTGGGTCAAGACCTGCGCAGGCTCGTAGAAGCGAGCTCTTCCCCGATCCATTTCTTCCCATAAGAATCACCGATTGGCCTCGCGAAATATCGAATGAGACCGCTTCAATTATTCTTCTTCCAAGTCGAGATATGGTTACGCCGCTTAGGGTTGCTATCGGCTCATCCAAAGTACCATTGCCAACGCCTTTTGAGTCAACCCTATTGGACCACGAATCTTGCAACCGCAAAATATCGACTCTATCGGTCACCATCCTTCGGGCCTCTTTTACCGAAAGTGCAATTATGCCGCCGCCATAGAGCTTCGAAAACTCAACCACTGGTGGAGCAAAATCTAGAGCTACCACCATAGATCGCACATCCTTGCCACCTTCAACCACACCTCGGTCAGTTACATGGATTACCCTATCAACATAGGGAAGTACCCGCTCGAGGCGATGCTCCGCCATGAGGATCGTCGTTCCGAGATCATCAACCAAGCGCTGCAGAACAGCCATTACCTCATCGGCCGCCCCAGGATCTAATGCTGACGTAGGTTCATCGAGGATAAGTACCTTTGGCGCAACAGCCATCACCGATGCAATAGCTACACGTTGTGCTTGACCCCCGGAAAGAGTTCGAAGCGAACGCTTCCTTAAGTCAGAGATCGATAGTAGATCGAGGCTGTCTTCAACACGTCTCCTCATAGCACCTTGCTCGTAGCCAAGATTCTCTAATACGAATGCGATTTCATCCTCGACCCGATCTGTAACGAACTGGCTCGAAGGATCTTGGTCAACATATCCGATCAACTCTGAAAAGTCCGAGGGGCGCTTTAGGATTGGATTTAACCCAAATACGTCCACTGTACCCGAGGCTTCTCCACCGCTAAAGTGTGGCACTAGACCGTTCATAGCACGAAGAAAAGTACTCTTGCCACTCCCGGTATCACCCGCAACAAGGACAAACTCACCATCTTTTACAACTAAATCGGGGACCGAAATCGTGGGCGACGGCGCCTTAGGGTAGCGAAATATGAAATTTGTAAATCTAATCATCGCTACCTACATGGTCCAAAGAGAGCGAATCAGGTGGAAGGGTGACTATCAGAGCAAGTGCAGAGATTGCAATTGCTGCGATTCCTGCCGGAGCGATTGGAATGGCACTTGGAGAAACCATTGGGATCGAAATTCCACCGAGGTGTCGAACCAACAATAGTGCGACCAATGAAGTGAGACTAGAGATCAAAGCCAACCATCCCCTCGTGGTGATCTCTTCGGGGCGATAGCGACTTCTGCGCTTTGAACCCCTATTCGAGGCAAAGTTGATAATGAGCAAAACAAGCGAACCGACTGCGGCTCCAGATACCACTATTCGTAGTTGCGGAAAGACGACATAGGCAATCGATGAAAAGACGAGAGCTACCAGCGCAATGTAAACTATTGGACGCAGCTTAGATCCTACGTCGCGGTGAACTCCGTAACCCCTAACCTCCATCGATGAACTCAACTTCAACGACCGCTCTAGTGAGCCCTCTAAAATTGGCAAGGCCATCTCCTTGGCGGCCCTTACTCCCTTTATCGGTAGGCCACGAAGCTTTCTGGCCTCTTTTACACCCTCAAGCTCTATTGCGATCTCTGGCGCGAACGAGAGGGCAACCGTCAGCACCATAGCAACTTCGAAGAAGGTAGTAGGTAGCGATCGAAGCAACCGATAAGGATTCGACATCGAGTTGATAGCGCCAAAGATTAACACTAAATCGGCAAGTTGTATACCTAATGAAATAGCTGAAACTATGGCTTGGCTCGTTACGTAACCACCAACCGATAGTGGAGATGCAAATATATGAAAGGTGATCGAGGGAATGCTAAAGATGCGACTTCCCGGAATCCTCAAACCGAAGATAATCTGAAAGACAACCCTAACTAAGACCACCCATAACGCCATCTTGAGATACATGTGAAAAGATCTGCAAAAGACGCTCTCTTCTCCCCTTGCAGATACCCCATTTACAGCAAGTACCCCGATTAAAAGAAGGAGGATCGGGTTATTGGTCAACAAAGTATCAACAGAAAGGCAGATACCCCAACCCCACCACACCAATGGATGGGTATCGGCAAATCTAATACTACTAGTGCGCATCTATCTACGTCTCAATCTGATGTAGCCAAAGCCGCCTCCACCCAAAAGTGCAACCGCAATTAGAGCTAGAGAAAGAGTGTTGGAAGTTGGGGCTGATCCATTATTGCCCGACTTAGGCTTCGGTGTTTTACCTTGGAAAATTGAAGATGTTGTCGAAGTAGCAGGCGCAACCTCTGAGGTTGTCGTTGACGTTGTCGATGGTTGAGTGGTCGTAGTCGATGAGTTTGAGGTCGGACTTAGTACTGATGTTGCGGTTTTGCCTTGAGCGATGGTGGTTGTCGGGGCTACGGTCGTTGTAGGGGAACTTTGGACCACCAAGGGTTGGGTCGTAGTGGTTGAACTGGTAGTTGAAGTTGAAGAATCACTCGACGTGTTAGAGACACCGGGACATATTGCCTGAAAGTTAGGTGCTATCGCAGGTGGCGTGTCATTTGGATTTCCAGTACCATTGTACTCAAATCGCCATCCTTCAACTGCTCCAGTGACAGCTGGTATCGATGCAGGTCCAAGCTTCGCATATGTCCAATTCCCCGACGAGGTCGTCCAAAATGACCAGTATCTATATCCCCCAGGTATGGCTTGACCACAGGAAGGGGAGACCTGCGTCGTTGGATAGCCATCGATGGTACAAAGAAGGCCTGATGAAGCGAAGGTTAAATTAGATGCTCCAACCGCCTGAGTCAGAGCATCTAAGAGCGAAGAGCCTTGCGGAACCGAAACGCAGTCGGCCACCGGTGCGCTCGGAATCGAAGGACCATTTCCAAAGTCCAAAACGATAGCTACATAAACTGAAGTAGCTGCTGTTTTGATTGCGTTCAAGGGATAACGAGATGCAGGTCCAAAATATAGAACCAACAGGAAAAAGATGACCGCATTGGACCATATCCTCCCTGGCAGCTTGGTATCCCTGAACTTGGCCACTAGAAGGCTCCGATTACCGCTCCGGTAGATACACCGATTCCTGGAAGCGAAGAGGTAAATGTAGCGTTACCAAAAGAGAAGACTCCACCGTCGGCAGCTACAAGGTCGTAACCCTTGCCATCTGGAGTTGCAAATCCAGAGACGATTGGCTTGTTCAAAGTCTTGCCACCAAGTGAACCTTGGAAGGTGGCGTCACCGAAGGCGAAGACTCCACCGTCGGCTGCTACTAGGTAGTAACCCTTGCCATCTGGGGTAGAAAAGCCAGAGACGATTGGTGCATTCAAGCTCTTGCCACCAAGTGAACCTTGGAAGGTGGCGTCACCGAAGGCGAAGACTCCACCGTCGGCTGCTACTAGGTAGTAACCCTTGCCATCTGGGGTAGAAAAGCCAGAGACGATTGGCTTGTTGAGGTTACCGTTTATACCTCCGTTGTAGGAGGAGGTTCCAAATGCGTAGACGCTACCACTCGAAGTAACAACTGAGTAGCCGGAGTTAGAGGGTGTGAAAACTCCATAGTTGGGTGCTCCGAGTTGACCCAAAACCGCCTGGACCGTAGCTAGGAGCGACGGCGACCCTTGAAAGTTAAACTCGCCAAAGCTGGAACCAGTTGTTGTAATTTGCTGGCTGTTTAGGAATGAGAGAGGATTGGCGCCACCCACGGTGAACTGGGCACTAGATGGGCTAATCCCCATAGCGGTCAATGCTTGAATGACCAAGGCAGTCGAGTCGGGGTCGCTGTTAGCGCTACCGAGGCTATTTCCGACGTTTGCATAGTAGCCAAAGCCACCGTCACTATCTTGTCCAGTCGCGAAGTAGTTGACAGCGAGGCTACGAGCGGCTGGGGTCAACGCGCCCTGTGCGACCAAACCTTCAATTGCTACAGCGGTCGTGTTGGTATCAGGTCCAGCAAAGTTTGCAGGAGTTCCACTACAAGCACCGGCAGCATTTGACTGAAATACAAAGCCACCGTTTGAACATTGCTGTGGTTGAAGCCAAGCTATTGCAGCTTGAACCTGAGCTCCGCTGGTCACACCAGCATAGGCAAGTGCCGATAGAGCCAAACCTTGATCGTATGCTCCAGCGTCATAGTTGGCAAGTTCAGTCTCGGATCCGAACATACCGCTATCGACCCCCGAGGTCTGCTGCGTCGCAAGAAGGCGACTAATCAAGTTGACACCACCAAAGTTGGTAGGATCTAGACCCAATGCGCGTACCGCGATGATCACGTTGGCTAGTTGTCCTGGGCCATCTCCGTATGGAGTGACAACATAGGAATTTAGATTGGCCGCAATGTAGTTCAATGACTGATGGGCAAGCCTTAGATAAGTATTTGTCGCCGCAAAGTCAATATCGCTCGCAAGAGTGTCCGAGTAGTCAACTGTGCCACCAGAACCTGTTATGTATCCACTTGCATTGAATTGACTGGCCAAGTAGCTAGTGGCATTTCGTGCCATAAGCATTTCATTTGGTGATGTTGAAGCGCTGGCACTCGAACCAAAAAAGGCAACCGGTGCAACAGCAATTATTGATCCCGCGAACAAGCGGGTGAGGTTCTTCCTCATTGACTTTATCTCCTAGTCATGGAGCGAAATACAATGAGGCGATGCCACACTGAATCCGCTCCCGTGTCTCGACGGTATGGGGATGAATTACAATAGTGGGCATCCCGACTCATCACCGAAGCGATACACGGTTGCGGACCAGCGTCGGGTTCTCACCGACTTCCCCCACAATTGTCAAACAACAACACTCACATTAGGCGCTAACTACTTCTGAGCAATTCGTTTTGACCAAAATACAAACTTTTATTCCGGTTAGGGAATAACCGAAATTTTCGGATTGAAGGGAAAAGAGTTATTATCGCGCCCTATTCCATCGCAGAAAAAACTCGTTGGTAGGAGGAGTCGAGGGACTCTGGTAGCACTCGAGTATTGGCCACCGATGTCATGAAATTGGTATCGCCTATCCAGCGCGGCACCACGTGGAAGTGAATGTGGGCCGCTATCGCAGCTCCACCGGCCTTTCCGATATTTGCGCCCAGATTAAATCCGTCGGGGTTGTAAGCTCTCTTTATCGCAGCCACTACTCGGCGGGTCAGGGCCAAATTCTCCTTGACAACCGCGTCCCCTAGTGAAAGATAATCCCCCTCGTGTGAATAGGGAACTACCATAATGTGGGCAGGTGCATATGGAAATGCGTTCATCACCACATAATTGAGGTCTCCCTTATATAGGACGTGGGTCTCTACCCCGACATTCAATCTTCCGAGGGTGCACAAGATACACTCCTCTTTCGTTGACGGAATCGATTCAACGAATTCGTTTCTCCACCCAGCCCACATTTGGTCAAGGGACACATCAATCATCCTCTCGGTGGCCGCTCCAGCAAATCTGGACCAAAACGGCTATTTTTTGCTTCACGTACTTAGGTCCGAACAAATTAGAGGTGAGGCCTATGGCTATCGGATATCGATTCCAACGAGCTTGGCCGCTTCTGTTACGTCAAAACCATTTGATGAAGCATCGTCAAGAATTGATAAAACGCTCGGCGTATCGAGATCCAAGGTGAGAACATCCTTGACTGAACGCACAATCGCGCCGTCAGAGTTAGAACCTATGGATTTGCGCCAATTACCAACTCTGGTTCGAGCACCATTCAAAATCTCGTCATTCCACTCCCAGTGGCTCCGATAGTGGTTTGCCATAAGTGCAGCACGAACGACTGGAACATCCTCGGTTTTGAGTAAGTCCCCAACGAATACAAGATTTCCAAGAGACTTGCTCATCTTTGAGCCATCGAGATAAACCATACCAACGTGCATCCAGATATCTACGAAATCTTCCTTGGTAGCGCACTTAGATTGGGCCGCTTCACACTCGTGGTGGGGAAAGATAAGGTCGTATCCACCACCGTGGATATCTATTGAGGTCCCCAGCTCCCGAAGCGCAAGGGCAGAGCACTCTATATGCCAGCCGGGACGTCCAGGTCCAAATCGTGAATCCCAAGCCGGTTCGTCAGAGAGGGATGGCTGCCACAATACAAAGTCAAGGGGATCTTTCTTATTCGGATCGTCGACATTGCCTCCTCGCTCTCTGGCTGCTTCAAGCATTTCATCTCGAGTCATATGCGAAATAGACCCGAAGTCGTCGCATTTAGAGACATCAAAGTAGACAGCGCCGCCCTTTTGATAGGCATATCCAGCGTCCAATATCTCTTCGATCATCAAAAGAATCTCCGGGATGGCCGAAGTTGCTCTTGGCTCAGAGTCCGGAGCGAGAAGGCCAAGAGCGCCCATATCGCGATCGAATCGTGCCACCTCACTCGCAGCTAGGTCAAGATAGTGGACCCCAAGCGAACGGGCTTTTCCGAGGATCGAATCGTCAACATCTGTTATATTTCGTACCCACTTGACCTTGTGACCATCGGAGCGCAACACCCTCGAAAGCAGGTCGAAATTCAAAAAAACCGCTGCATGTCCTAGGTGGGCGGCGTCATATGGAGTTATGCCACAGCTGTACATGGTAACCGTGTCGCCCTTTGGAGCAACCTCTTTCAGTGCGCGGGACGCGCTATCGTAAAGCTTCAACTCTTACTTTTCCAATCCTGACAGTCTTATCGAACTTCTTGTCTTGTACTTTATATTGATATTTATCAAGACCGCCGTCATGGATTCAATTGCACCTGCGGATACGTTGGTTCCGGCGTCGATTCCCCGCGCGCCAGGAATTTGATCGATCAAAGCTACTACTGCTTCGCGGGCCTCCTTGTGATCCGAGACCACCATAATGTCGCAGTCAAGGCCGTGATGGATCTCTCCCAGCTCCTTGGCGGGGGCGTGGTGAAATGCACCCACCACCTTAGAGGTTGGTAGAGCGGCTTGAATTTGAGCTGTCACCGAACCTCGTGGAGGAAGGTAGGGGTGGAGGCTCGGGCCGACCTTGAGGAGGGCATTTACCATCGAGATCACGATCTTCCCATCGAGCGATGCCTTCAACGGCCGGATGGTTGCTTCTGCTCCTTCCCAAGGAGTCGCAACGACTACGATGTCACAGCTAGCAGCTTCTTCATTAGAACCTCCAACCACAAGGCCCTGCAACTCTTGGTACTCCCCACAGACCTCAGCTACCTTTTCAATGGCTCGTGATTTATCCCTCGATCCCAAGGTAACTTGGTGGCCAATCTTTGCGAATCGCTTTCCAAGAGCCACACCTGCCGGTCCGGTTCCGCCTAAAACTCCGATCGTCTCCACCTATGACCTCCAATGCCACCTTCGAAACTATGATGTTGCAAGGTAGAACAGCACCTTAGAGCAACGTTTTATTGCAAATCTAGACACGCAGGAGGAAAAGTGGGCATTCTCGAGGGAAAGAAGATCTTAGTAACAGGAATTCTCAATGATGCCTCACTCGCGTACGCCACCGCCAAGGAGATCCTTGCCGAGGGCGGCGAGATAATCGTTACTGGATTTGGACGCGGAATGTCCATTACATCCCGAGTAGTAAAAAGACTCGATCCAACCATCGAAGTTTTGGAGTTGGACGTTGCAAATAATGATCACTTCACCCAGCTAGCCACATCTATCGAAAGCTCTCACGGTCGCCTCGATGGCGTACTTCACGCAATTGGATTTGCGCCAGCTGCGTGCCTCGATCCATCTATGTTCGTTGCACAATGGGAAGATGTTGCCACTGCAGTACAGATTTCGGCCTATTCACTTGCGCCTATGATAAGCCACCTAACGCCACTTTTGAAGCGGGGTACTTCTCCATCGGTTGTAGCACTTGACTTCGACGCCTCACAGGCATGGCCTGGTTACAACTGGATGGGCGTTGCAAAGGCTGCTCTTGAGTCTCTTAATCGTTACATGGCCCGAGAAGCAGGCAAGGACGGAATTAGGGTTAATCTAATATCAGCAGGTCCAATTCGAACCATTGCCGCCAAAAGTGTCGGCGGCTTCTCCGACTTCGAGGAGGTGTGGGCAAATCGCGCGCCACTTGGCTGGACTGTTACAGACCCAACGCCCGTAGCTAAGTCAACCGTAGCACTTCTAAGCGACTTTTTCCCCTCCACCACGGGCGAGATTATTCACGTCGACGGCGGTTTTCACGCCGTTGGAGCGTAGTTAGTCCGACTCTCTGCTGAATCGATCGGCGACACGCCCAAGGAAGTTGCGGACGGTCGATTCAGCCATCCTGTGCATCACCATCTTGTCCATGCGCTCGCCCAAAACTCCAAGTGGAGCTCGGTAGCTTCCCCTCAATGAGACACGAACGTTACCTGGATCACTCTCAGTAAATTCCAGCTCACCCTCGAGCCTCGGAAACATATATGAAGCCGAAATAGGTGCCCAACAAATAGGAACCAAGATCGATCCACGGACCCTTCTGACTTCTCCCACTTGAACTTCAACTGTCTTTTTGGGAAGTGACCTTGGTCCGACCTTCGTTACCAGAGCGTCACCGGCGGTTAGAGCTGCACCGATCAAAAGCTCAATATTAGAGTCCACTACCTTATCAACATCGACCAACTTAGCTTCAAGGTAGGCAAAGTCGTAAACAAACGTCGCCGACCCTTCAAGCTCTTCGGTCTCCTCGTATCCCGCCAACACACTGCCTACTTTTTAAAATTAGGTAAAGTCCAATGGGCATTTACATCTCGTAATATATTCTTCTATAGGTAGTAAAAGTGCTTGTAGGGTACTTAGTCCTTTTATCCTTGCCATCCGCCTCTCCTAGTCAAAGACCTTTGCATTCGACGGTTTGCTCCTCTTGCTTTCCAAACTAAAGATCCAAAATTACAAAGTTCGTATTTGGATTATTGAACGTAAGGTGATCCATGCTTCACAAAGCAAATTTCATACATTCAGCGACTTCAAGATGGCAAATTGCCGTAGAGTTTGCAAAAGTTGCTCTTATTTCAACCATCGTTATCGCCTCGATTGACTCAGGAGCGTACCTTCGGAGCAAGACAAGTACCAAGGTTGCACTAGTAGCAAGTGGAGGTGGGAATGGGAGTTACACCCTTAACCTCTACAGCATAAATAGCGCATCGAATCCCGGGAACCCAGGAGCTTCGACTACCTACGTGAGCAGAAGTGGCCAGGTGCTATACCCAGTAATGTTTCCAACCGTCACTCTGAATAGCACCCTCTTTTCCAACCCACCTTGTGTGGCGGTATTCTTCGAGTACTTCACCTCATCAGAACAAGCCGGATATTCCCGTTCGGTACTTCCACAACTGTTCCTATCCATACATCGCTCGTACCCATACTGCATCGACAAAGTCGTAACCACGCAAACGCCACCGACGAACCCTGCGATGAACGTCAATATCGTTCGATACGAGATAACCCGATCGCTCCCAATTCCAAAGCCTTCTTTTGACCCTCCCTTTACCCTCGTTTCGGTTCCGGCTTTCCTATCGTCGGGCGCGACACTTAGTGATCACTTAGATCTATCAACTCCAATTGGTCGTGTCATTGCCGATGCCACTGGCACCTTAGATATCAACTTCGGGGATGGAACTTCGGACCTGAACACGAACCTATTGGGTGGACCATATCCCACCGGAAACATCACACATAGTTGGTCAAGTACCGGGTGTTATCTCGTTGATGTGACAGTGGATTGGACTGTTCGATACCAAACTCCAAATGGATCAGGGCAGATAAACGGGCTTACAACTGATGCGACCATTCCCAACTACTGCGTCTACAGTACGACCTCGCAAATCTATCGATAGATTTCGATCAAATCACCTTTTCGTATCTCTGCTCAAGAAGTCCTATTGGGGTCGAAAATAGAAAAATTGGCGACAAGACATTTACACTTGGATAAATAGCTTCGAGAGAACGCCTATAGAAATCGGCCTGGATGCGATAATGGTCTATCAAAGCTTCAACCTGACTCTCAGTAGAAGCTCCGACGACCTTGTAATCGACCACTTGAATCGATCCTCCGTCGATGAAGGCGAGGTCGATAATGCCCTCATTTAGGACGCCATCGATATGCACAGAAAAAGGAAACTCCGCTAGTGCCCTCCTTGTGCTGGCACCTATGTCGAAGCGATCGAGCCACGCCGTAAAATGTTCCACCGCTCGGCGAGCTCTAGTGCGCATCTCTTCTGTCTCTAGCTCGTCGAAGTTGGTACCACTACCCTGATCCACATCGTTTACTTTGGCATTGACGTAGGAGGCAAGAAATCTATGAACAGCGATACCAACTTGGATCGATCGCTCTCTTGATGAATCGGCTCCACCTCCATCTTCCACCGAACCACCATGGGTTTCAAGCTCGATCGAAGCCGTCGCCCGCCACTTTCGACCTACCCGCTCTGCTACTAACCTTAAGAGTCGTTCGCGCTCGGCCGCATCGACTTTTAAGGTGCGGATACTCTTTTTAGGGTTAAAGATTGGAACTTCAAGGTCGTCGACGAACAGCTCTCGAGCGTCGATCCCATCGATCTTGAATAGGCGATTATGAACCTTCGAGGAGTTCTTAGATTCACCAGATTTAGTAGGAGGCGTGTCCTCCTCGAGAACCACGGCCAAGGTATTCATCGCACGTGTCGCCGCAACATAAAAAAGTCGCACCTCCTCATCATCGTCCGCAATATCCTCACTTTTCATAACTTCATCGAAATTGGAGGTCTTCAACCTTGAATTCAATTTGACCGCTATCGACGTATTCGAGAGCGATTCCAAATCCAAAGTGATCCTCTCGGCCGAACTAGCAAGTATTGAAGCTGAGGACCTAGAGCTGTTGCCGCTGGCAGTTGCAACAACAATTACGATCGGAAATTCGAGGCCCTTGGATGCGTGAATCGTCATCAGTCGTACGGCGTCGCTCTCAACGTCGCGCCCCTCGGCCTCGGTCAAAGTCTGCCTCTCGGAGACAATACCCTCTACATAAGAGACAAAAGATTCCGCCGGCAACCCTCTTGAGTCAAAATCTTTGCAGTAACCCAGGAAGGTATCGTAGTGGCGTAAAAACTCCTCCCCCGAATCTCTAAAACCATTCTCTAGGATCGAGAAGCGGCGGGCAACTAAGTTGACTCCTTCAGCTAACGAAAGATCTCGCACCGTAACCCGAAGATCTTCAAGTGCCGAGAGCAACTCCTCGACCAAATTGGCGGCTTGGTACCCCTCCTTTGCGAGGTTTTCTCTGCTGGTTGAGACAGCTCTACTGAATCGATCTTCACCTACATATTCTTGCAATCTCTCATTTGCCATACCAACACTCTCACTCTGCAGCAGTTGCACCAACGCCAATTGATCAAAGGGGCGAAATGCGGCACGCAAGAAGAGGAGGATTTCAGCGATATATGGTTCATCAACGATAGATGCCCCTCCTATCGATCGATGCGGGACTCCTATATCACCCAGACTCCGTCGTATCGAACCAAGGACACTTCTTGTCGGAAACAGTACAGCGATATCAGAGGGGCGCGCCAAACGTACTTCGCCATCGACCTCAATCTCTTGATCTAGATACTCTCTGACCAAATACGCAACCGACTTTGCCTGCGCAGCTCTCCTCTGCGATGCACTGCGCCTTTCCTCGCCAACGGTACAGGGCTTAATAACCGATACTACTTCGGCCTCTGCACGCTTGAATCTTCGAGCAGAGAGCATCGGCGCTAACTTAAAGTTCAAGTTTGCGGCAAATGTCGTTTCAAATATTTCATTGACCCAAGCAACTACAGAGGGGTGACTACGAAAGTTAGACCTAAGTGCGATCCGCGCATGATCGCGAGAGGCCACCTCCAAGTAAGTCGCTGGATCGGCACCTCTAAACCTATATATACTTTGACGCGGATCGCCAACGAAAAAGAGCGCGGCACCAGACAGTGATGCTATTCGATCAAAGATGGCAACTTGGACCGGATCGGTATCTTGAAATTCATCTATCAAAATCACCTTATAGGTGCGGGCTATTTCGGATACGAGACTCTCATCGGCCCCGAGTAACAACTCATAACAAAGTCTTATCTGATCAGAAAAGGTGATTTTACCCATACTTTGGCGCAACATCCGTTCGCGTTGAGCGGCCATTGCCACATCCAAGACAAAGACACGAATGAGCTCATCGATCTTTTCCAAAATAGCCTCTTGAACCAAGTCGACGAAGTCATTGAACTCTTCGATTAGCTGCTTCTTGGCGTAAGTTCCGCCCCAATTAGGGGCCTGGCCCTTATTTTTTGGCAACTTAGTGAATAACTTTTTGGGTTCAGATTGGCCAGTAAGAGCAAGCAATTTGAAGACTCGATCGAAGGTGAAGCCGCTATCGGTAAGCAACCTAAGGTTTGGTACGAAGGTCGATCTAATGACCTCTAACAGCGAATCGGAATCGGTGACACAAATTCGAGCCATCGAGGAAAGGCGATCTAGGGCTTCTTCAATGAAACGGTCGATCTCCAGCGACTCAAAGGCGGTGAGCGCCGACGATAGATGCGAGAGGTAATCCCCGTCCAGCGAGATCGTTACGAACGTTTCGTCGATCTCCTTTACTAAATCAACTACGTTTGACTCTTCAAAACCAAAACGAGAGAATAATTCGTGCAGTTGTGCCCTTTGGGGGGTCGCTGCTAGCTCGTCGTAGTAGCCACGTATTGCCAAATCAAAGATCTTTGCTTTAGATGATGGATCTGTCGTACCAAATACGATTGGAAGGCCGGCCTCTAAGGGATACCTCGAAATAATCGAATTCGCAAACGAGTGTATGGTTCCAATTGGAGCTAAATTTAGTCCGGCTAAGGCGCCACGAAACTTTGAGGAAAGTTCTTGGGGTGTATCGGGTTTACGCATTCGAGAGATTAATTCACGGCGAAGGCGAACCTTTATCTCATTCGCAGCCGCTTCAGTGAAGGTAATTGCAAGGATTTGACCGATCTCCACCCCCGCTTCAATTGAATTTACGACACGCGATATCATCGAGCTGGTCTTGCCAGCACCGGCACCGGCCACTACAAAATGGTTCTTGAAGACCTCACGGGTAATTTCAATACGTTCCTCTTGATCCAATATCTGTTCATCCATCTTGTCGCAACAACCCTGCCTCATAGGCCGAAGATAGGGCTTCTATCTCCGAAACTTCAACTCCAGCAATATTGTCGCGACGACCAAATGGATAACAGAAAGAACACGGACTTCCGTCGTCCTTGAGGTGGTGGTATCTTGAGTAACTATTGTTTGCGATCGCACCAAGGGCACTTCGCGAGCTAACTTTGGCGATACTTCGCCAAGTTGGATCAACGACCTTTCTCTCGATATTTCTTCGTTCGTTGAAGAACCAGTACTCAAGGCGCGCACCATGACCATCGCTTGAAAGCATCTCGTCGTATAGGACGAGTTGCACTGAGGAAATACTCCCACTGCCCCCTCCTCCGAAGTAGGAGGAAGAGCCACTCTTGAAGTCCACAATGGCTACCACTCGATTTGCATCTTGGTTGTGGCGCACCACCATATCGGCTCGTCCTCGAAGCCCCACAATCGTTCCGCCATCTACCTCGATCTCAATCGATGGTAGTTCGGCTTCGAATTCCACCGAATTTGCTGGGATCAAAAGGTCAAGATCATCACAAAATCTCCGGAAAAACTCCTTGGCCCATTTAGCTTCACGCATAACACGCTGCGCCTCAATCTTGCGCAGAAGCTTGAGTCGAGGGGTGTGCCATGGCAGTTCAACGTAACCCTCGTCCTCGACCGCAAAAGCAACCTCCATATCATCCGAGGGTGAAATCGCCTTGGACAACAGAAGTTCTATCACTTTGTGTGAATACGATCCCCTCGCAAGTGGGTCGCTGAAGCCAATTTCATCAAAGTTTCGAAACTGATCTACCTTCAAAATTCGTCGGACAAAGTATTCATATGGGCATTTAATCCACTCTTCAACTGATGTAGGCGAAAGGAAGATAGCTCTCGTTTCGGATAAAGCGATCGACTGACCATCCTCGCTATTAGAGCTAAGAGGAGTCTCTGTATTAGAACTATTTAAACCTTTGGGCAAAGAAAATATAGGTTTTGGAGCCTTTGAAGGTGTTCCAATTGGACCAACAGTAGTAGCGAACTTCACCATCAGCTCCTCCATCGGGGGGAGTCGATCGCCTTCGATCATTGCAAGAGTTGAATCAAACCGAAGCCTCTCTACCGCTTCAGAACTTAGAAATAGCGCCTCAACCGTAGAGAGTACTTCTGCTGGATGGAGGGTCTTCTCTTCAACAGTGTCCACCCTTGGCACGGTAACAATAACCTCGTGACACATAGAGATCGACATTGCAAGACTCCGGTTAGCGAGCGCTTCACTCTTTCTATCACTTAGCAACCCCAAGCGCTCGCGCAAATTACCGTCCAAAAGCGAGCGAGGTGGTCGAGGAGGAAAGACGTCATCGGTCAGCCCCAAGAAAAATCCGATGCGATTCGATATACAAGGAGCCGAAGATACGCTTTGTACTCGAAGAAGTTGACTCTCACCAACGATCGTCGCCTCCACTTCTTCGACCATGGAATTGATAATCGACCATAGAGCTGGGGCAGATAGAACCTCTTTGCTAACGTAGTTATCGACCTCGTTAAGGCGAAGTAGAAGTTCGCCAAATTCATCTACGCCCTCGCTAACTTCGCCAAGCATAGAAAAGTCATCGAGATTGGAAGTCACAAACTCCTTTATGAGAAAGTGGAGCCTTTTGCCCGCAGCCGACCATTGACCCTCAGCGACGTTGGGATTTGAGATAATTGCTCTGAAAGAATCCGCAAAAGAAAAGAGCTTGCTCATCGCAATTGCGAGGTAGCGCAGCTGGGAGGGGACCTTATCGTAGCTTGCGGCGAAGATCTTCGGACTTCCAATAAGAAATGGACTCGAAGCATATGAAAGTATCTCTCCATGACGCACCTTGGCGGCCTTGAGATCGGCGAGAAGTACTAAGAGGTCGTAGAAGTTTGAATTTGAATCAAGCTGCGTTAGGCGACTAACTAGCGATGCAAAGACTGCGACAACAGATCTTCGATCATCGGTTAATGAAGTTGTGACTCCAACCTCGTCAAATGCACTTCGCAAAATATCAAGGTAGCGAACACGGTCAGAAAAGGTGACCGAGATCTCGGCGAGATCTACCCCCGCATCGAGCGCAGCGACAATCCGTTGAACAACGTAGGTCACTTCGCTACGGGGATCTGGCAGATCTACCCTTTGGAGCTGCCTTGGCAATGAGAAACAGTCGATAACCGCAACATCGCGTTCGAGGAAGAACTCCCGCGGAATTAGTTCCTCGAACTCGGCGTCAATCTCACTACTACCAGAACTTCCATAGATCAAACAGCCATCAACCTTTGAAAGTAATTTGGCGGCAAATTCAACCGAAGGCAATACCAGTCCATGCGGTAGATACAAGATAATAGTTGGGAAGTTCGTCGATAAATATTGGCAAAAGGCCTCATCTTCAAGTAGCTCATTTGCCCGCTTAAAGAGTTGACCGTCAAAATACCACCGATCTCCGAGCCGCTCAAAGACCTTTGCATATGCCACCTCCACGAGGTCGCTGGTTTTCCTAGAGATAATTGACTCAATGCGAGACGGTGGAGCCCATGCCCGATCTGCTATCGATATCGCAAGTCGGCTCGTCAACTCCTCGCTTTGGTCAATGTCAGACCACTTCGTAAATTCCAAGGCGATCTCCTTCAAAGCGACTCGGATCAGTGAATAGAGCTCTCGATCCTGGACTCTCAATCGCCAGAAAGAGGGGTCGTTAGCCTTGACAAGCTCGTTAACGAAGGTAGGAAGGGTGCCAAATTCGACATTTACAAGTGCCGTTTCGCCTTTAATCGCGACTTCTCTACGTAACCCCCAAAGAGCCTGAACCGAAGGTGCGAGTACCATGACTTTAGGAGGCAAGATACCTCGCTGATCAACTTTTAGGTGCTCCGAAAGAACAGATAGCGGAGTTCTGTATTGATTAGACGACATCGAGACTTCGATCTCCTAGCAGTGCTCTGTGGCGAAGTTGCTCAACCAAACCTGACTCTAACACGGCGATGTTGATTATGCGTAACTCGTTAGATAAAGGCCAACCTCAATAAAGTTGCGAACCCTATTTTTTGATATCTACAATCGCCGAACCGAAAATATTTTAAAGATCTGAAACTATCAGTGCCACGCCGAAAAGCTCATGAGAACAAAGTAAGAACGAAGTATTATCTAACATGGTGTCTAATAGATGATCTTACAGCTATTACAAAAATCAAGTATTTACCGATGGCTGTGGGACTCTCCCACCGATCCCCCTTTGTCGTCTCAGGCCGCTGCAATGTGGGTTGGAGCACTGTCAGCCGTCGGCTCGGCGGTCGGACTTCTCATTACCATATCGCTCGGAACCCCTTCACAATACATCATCAACTACGTTGCCAACCTCGTCTTCCTAGCAGCATCACTTATCATCATCAAACGCTCAGCACTAATAACCCGATTTGGTACTAACGTGGCTCTGGCATCGGGAACCATCGTGGTATCATTGCAGATCGCAACGGGGTACGGCAAAGATCCCTCCTTGCTAGCCGTACTGTTCTACGTCTGGATCGTCCTTCTGGCATTTTCCTTTTTTTCAACAGCTGAGGCTTTAGGACACATCTTTTTCATCATCGCGTTGTACTCGCTCTCGTTAATATTCGGAGATAAGCCTTCTTCACCTCTGGCCGACTGGATTCTTACGATCTCTACCCTTTTGGTTACTTCCATCTCAGCTGGCTACCTCAATTATTCGATACGAAAACTGGCGATAACCGATGCAATGACGGGAATTCTCAACCGAAAAGGATGGGATTTTGCCACGAATCGAGAGGTGTCAAGGGTCCATCGCAGCGAAGAGATGTTGATGGTAGGGCTAATTGACTTAAATGACTTCAAAAAAATAAACGACACCCTTGGTCACGATGAAGGCGACAGGATTTTAGCTCGAACCGCATCTGCAATTACTTCGTCGATAAGGGCTGTCGATATCGCCGCACGCTGGGGTGGCGATGAATTTGCAATCCTAGCTATCGTCGACTCCAAGATCCAGGCTCAACATATTATTGAGCGAATTGTGCAAGATGTTTCAACAGTAACGAACCTACGCTGCGGAGTGGCCATTTCAAATGGTCGACAATCGATAGCTAAGTTAGTTGAAGTCGCAGACCAAGCCCTTTACCGAGCCAAGGCCGAAAAAGATAAGAGTTGGTCAATGACCGATCTCACTGGTAGGGTGAGCGAACTTTAAAGACGGATTCAAAAAAATAGAGTAGCAACTACTGTTACTTTGAAAGCAGTCTTTTTAGCGAACAAGAGAGCGACATAACGTGGAGCGCATCAAGGAAATACTCGACAGACACCAAATTCCGTCGATAGTGGACATACACGTACATTTCATGCCTGAGAGCGTTTTAGCGAAGGTACGCAAGTACTTCGATGAGGCTGGACCTCTACTTGGGCGCAGTTGGCCGATCATGTATAGAGGCGACGATCAAATGCGAATTAAGCAGCTTAAAGACTTCGGTGTATCACGATTCTCAGCACTCAATTATGCCCACAAAGCCGGAATGGCCAGTTGGTTGAACGAATGGTCAAGGGATTTTGCTAAGGTTGACTCTGCAATCATTCCATCGGCCACGATCTACCCCGATGAAGACGTCTTTGAATACACCAAAGTGGCCATCGAATCCGGTACCGAGGTCTTCAAAGTTCACATTCAAGTGGGTGATTTTTCGCCAGTAGACCCTAGATTGAAACAAAGTTGGCACCTTCTTGAAGATGCACAAATCCCAATCGTAATCCACGCTGGATCTGGTCCCGCCCCGGGTAGATTCACAGGGGCTGAGTTAGTTCGACAACTCCTATCAATGTACCCACACCTCAAACTGATCATAGCCCACATGGGCATGCCCGAATATCGTGAATTCATTGAGTTAGCTGAAAGCTATCCAAATGTATACCTTGATACGACGATGGTGTTGACTCCCTTTACCGAAGAGACCACGCCACTTGGCCGAGCAAATATCGAAAAGATAGCCGCCATGTCGGAGAAGATCCTTTTTGGCTCTGATTTTCCAAATATACCCCACGATTACGCAGTCGCTATCGAGAGTTTGGAGTCGGTGGGATTTTCATCTGAATGGTTACGAAACGTCCTCTATGAGACTCCCACGCGACTACTTTCTGAACGCCAGCGATAGGATAAGCCGTGGCGTAAATTGTTGACCACAATTGTCAGATTATATTGTTTCATATAGGTGACCTCGAGTCCGACAAGAGAGACGGATGCATTGCTATGGACCGTGAAAGTCCACTACCCCTATGGGCACAACTACTAGACGATCTACGTGCGAGAATTGCGGCGGGAGAGTTTCTTGAGCGCTTTCCAACCGATAAAGAGATGATTGAGCAGTACAACGTCTCACGCCAAACCGTAAGGGAAGCGGTGCGACGCCTTGAACTCGATGGCGTTGTGGTTCGACATCGCGGTAGGGGTACCGTCCTAACAAACACTCGATTCGAACAGCACCTAGGAACTCTCTACTCGCTCTTCCGAGAGCTCGAGAAAAAAGGTCACCGTCAATGGTCGCGAGTACTCACCCAAGACGTTGTAGAAGATCCAGAACTAGCAGAACTTCACAATCTCGTTGAAACCAAGTTTTTTCACCTTGAGCGGGTTCGATTCGCCGACGACCTTGAAGTTGCGATCGATTCAATCAAAATTCCGCTCGTCTTTTCCAAACCATTGATCGAGGTGAATTTCGAACACACGTCACTGTACGATGAACTAGAGCGACTTTGCGGAATTATTCCGTCCAAGGGAGATGAGCGGATCGCTCCGATACTACTAAACGACCTTGAGGCAGGCTTGCTTGGAGTAAAGCCCCCATGCGCCGCTCTACTATTAGCGCGGACTACATTCATGAACGATCTACTCCTAGAATCTCGAACTACGAAGATCCGTGGAGATCGATACTGCTTCGTATCTTCCTTCACTAATACCCAGAGCGTCGGTCCAAACCCAGCCTCTGCTGAGATTACCTCATTTGTGATTTAGTGAACATCTATTCACAAATTTGACCCATCCAAGATTTGGCACATATAGCTTCTGTCAATGATCATCAAGATCAAGACGGTATAGTCAGGAGATGCGATGAAGAAGATCACCACAACGTTTGGCCTCAAAGACGACTACCAGTATGCGCTATACGTGGGATACTCCAATGCCCTAGCCGCAGTCGGTGGAAAGCCTCTGCCGATATCGTCGATCGGTCTCGACATAGAACGCGATATTGAAGAGATAGATCGAATAGCAAAGGATGCGGTATTCAACAGTGACGCCGTGATGATCTGTGGCGGACTTGACGTTGATCCATCTCGCTACGGCGAAGCTCCTTCTTCGTACCTATCTCACTTGGATCGAGCCCGTGACCAATTAGAGATCGCAGTGATTCAAACCGCCATTCAGGAGGGGAAAAAGGTACTTGCCATCTGTCGTGGGATGCAGATTCTAAACGTTGCTCTAGGAGGGACGCTTCACCAAGATCTCGAAAGCATTGGCATCGCAGGCCACGCAATTTGGGACCGCGAAGCAGAAGTGGTTCATCCGATAACCATTGACCCTAAATCAGAGTTGGCAAAGATCGCCACCACCCTCTCGGGTGTCAACTCCTTGCACCATCAGGGTATCAAAGACCTTTCACCCAGCCTCAAGGCCTCAGCTTGGTCGCAGGAAGGGCTGATCGAAGCAGTTGAGACGGAAGGAGTGATTGGGGTGCAGTGGCACCCCGAACGCCTCTTTAGCCAAGACTCGCGAAACCTTGCTCTCTTTGAGTGGCTGGTTGGCTAGGGCGCTAACCTCAAGCCGTAGGCCCTCTTAGTCCATCGTTTTTGCAAAACCCTGTGGTAAATTGTTTGTTACTTTCGTCACAAACTCGAACTTGGGGGAACTAATACATGACGATGATGGATGTGGATTTGAATACTTGGACGCTCTTCAACCACTGCGATCGCCACTTTGGCGATGTAGAGATCGTCACACAGGTAGGAATTGACAAAAAGTTCCGCTACACCTACAAAGATTTCGCTAACCGAACCCGCCAATTGATGAATGCCCTCGACTCATTGGGCATTGAGCAAGGAGCAGCGGTGGCAACGCTCAGTTGGAACACCTATCGCCACCTCGAGTGCTACTTCGCTATTCCATGTAGCGGCCGAGTCTTGCATACATTGAACGCCCGACTTTCACCCGAAGACCTTACGTTTATCATAAATGACGCTAGTGACGTCGCAATCCTGGTGGCTAGTGAACTTCTTCCTCTGATTGAAAAGATAAAGGATGACATCCCCACGGTAAAGCACATCATCGTCTTGGACGACGACTCTGCACTCTCACCGCAAGGCGAAATCCTTTCATACGAGACGTTGATCGCATCTCAACCCGATACATATACTCAACACAACATCGACGAGCGATCACCCGCCGGCCTCTGCTACACATCAGGAACCACAGGGCGGCCAAAGGGAGTGCTCTACTCCCACCGATCGACATTTCTTCACGCAATAAATGCCTCTTCACCTTCGGGGATGAGCATCTGTTGCTCGGATGCAATCCTCCCAGTAGTCCCAATGTTCCACGCCTCGGCATGGGGTATGTGTCACGCTGCAGTTGCGACTGGAGCAAAGATCGTCTTTGCCTACCCACATCTCGACCCTAAGTCCTTTGTGGATCTCCTAATAGATGAAGAGGTGACGCTAACAGCGGGAGTTCCAACGGTTTGGATAGCCCTCGAGGCGGAGCTAAAGGCGAGAAAGCCCCTAAACCACTCGCTACGAGAGATCTTCTCGGGCGGATCACAACCACCAAAGGCGCTGATCGAAAGATACGGTCGGGAACTGGGAATTACGATTACTCAAGGTTGGGGTATGACAGAAACATCGCCCCTTGCAAGCGTAGCTCGACCCAAGCATTCGATGCGCCATCTATCTCGAGAAGAGCTTCTAGACCGAGTTTCAGGTCAAGCCGGAATTCCGGGACCTGGCATTGAGGTCAAGCTAGTCGACGACGACCTTAATGAAGTGCCCTGGGATGGCACCACGATGGGAAACCTCTACGTCAAGGGGCCCTGGGTGGTACAAAGCTACCTCCATGGAAGGGGGGCTGACTCCTTCGAAGATGAGGGGTGGTTCAAGACAGGCGACGTGGCAATCGGATCTCCCGATGGTTACTTTGTGATTGCAGATCGAACCAAAGACTTGATCAAGTCCGGAGGCGAATGGATCTCAAGCGTTGACCTTGAAGGCGCAATCATGGCGATCGACGGAGTGGTTGAGGCAGCCGTTATCGCAGTTCCCGATGACAAGTGGCAAGAGCGACCTTTGGCTGCGGTGGTACTAGCACCAGGGGCATCACTTAGCCTCGAAGAGCTCCACGAAAAGCTAATCAAGGCAGGCTTTGCCAAATGGCAATTGCCTGATCAGATCAAGTTCATCGACGCGGTCCCTCGCACAAGTGTCGGAAAATTCGATAAGAAAGTACTTCGTTCAAACTTTGTAGAGTGATCGGTCGCAGACTGATCGCTGTAGGTTGAAGGGGTGCATTTAGAATTCGGCTCCCCTTCATCCCCTCTTTTTTTGAATCAATACGCCGCCGGGCGACTCTTTCAATATGAAATTCGAATTGGCCTCGGCGAGACCGACATATTTGGTCGGCTTCGCTTCGACGCTCTCGCGCGTATCGCCCAAGATATTGCTGGGGCAGATCTTGAAGACAGCGGATTAGATGGTGAAGGGGTGTGGATTCTTCGAAGAACCGGCCTTCGAATAAATACCGACGTAATATATGGATCTCGTCTACAAGTTTCCACCTTTTGCTCCGGGGTGGGGCGCAGTTGGGCCTCTAGAAGGACTGTAGTAAAAGATGGTGCGATCACGGTCGCCGATGTCGCTTCGCTCTGGATCCAGACAGATCCAGAGACGCGAGCACCGAAGAGTTTAAGCGACAATTTCATGGAGGTCTACGGAGTTAGCACCGATGGACGCAAGGTCTCTACCCGTCTGAGCGCCACTGCCTTGGAAGAAAATTTCACCAAAGAGATCGACTGGTCATTTAGATTTTGCGACTTCGACCTAATAGGCCACGTCAACAACGTCTCTTACCTTTACCCTCTTGAAGAGGTACTAAGTGCTACCTATGGAGATCGACTCGCAGAATCCCGCCCTACCATCGATATCATTATTGAGTATCGAGACGGGATAAACGTCGGAAGCACCTACAAGGTCAAGGCGAACTCCGAAGATAATCTAAACCTCGACTTCTACAGCGGCGAACGCCTCGGTGCCACAATACGGGCCTTCAAGAAAGGAAAAATTGCATATAGTCCACAGAGTTGACTTGGATGAGAAGGTAGTTTCGAGAACCATCGGGCTCTGCAATAGGGTGCTAAACGAGAGCCTTTGCCTTTTCAACGTCGGATAGCCTCGGTCCGTCCCCATCACCGGGAACTTCTAAGATGAGATCTACGTTGGCGAAGATTTGGTGAGATATGAGTCGAGCAATCGCCTCGCTTCCGATCATTCCCTCATCGAAGTTCTCGTGGCGATCTAACTTCGATCCAACAGGGGACTTAGAGTCGTTTAGGTGAATCGCCTTGATCCGATCTTCGAGGCCAGATTCGATGATCTCAGCTACCAATGCGTCAAGACCTTCTGCCTCCCGATAGTCGTAGCCCTTTGCAAAGAGGTGCTGGGTATCGACACAAATACCTAGTTTAACTTCGCTGAGGCCGGTTCTAGAGATGAGGCTCGATAATTCAAAGAAGTCGCGCCCAACGCTATCGCCCGCACCCGCGCTATTTTCAAGTAGTAGTCGAACCGAACTAAGACCTTCAAAGGCTTCGCAAATTGAATCGGAGACCTGATTGATCACCGTATCGAAGCCCTTACCCCTATGGCTTCCAACGTGAAGAATCAACTCAGGAACGCCGATCTCATCGCAATAGGAGAGGCTCTCCTTCAGAAGCGCCTTCGACTTACCGAATAGCTCTTCCTCTGGAGAAGCCAGATTTATTAAGTAACTTGCATGGCTAACGACTCTTTGAACCTTAGAAGATTTAGCGAGCAGCTCTCCAACATTAGCGGCACCACCCAAGCTCACCCTTTGTGCCTTCCAACCCCTAGGAGAGTTTGTAAAGATCTGGATTATCGATGCATCGATATCCTCACCTCGCACAATCGCCTTAGCGACCCCCCCAGCGGCCGATACATGTCCACCTATTAGTCTCAAATTCCCTCCAAGAATTACCACGCCTACGTAGAAAGGTCATAGCGGTCCGGGCCAAAGATCCTACCCCGGATACCCCTTCCAAGAGCCACAAGGCTATCTGTGGTCCCGGCGCTGACGTAGACCAAGTCGTACTCTTCGATAGATAGATCGACGTAGAGGCGTGCTCTACTTGGAAAATATAAAGGAGATAGCCAGCCCGCCCTATAGCCCGAGGCGTGCTCCAACGCCACCGAATCGATGCTCCGCATATTTTTCTAAGCCGTTACGCACCTCAACTTAAATTTATCGGCCCTCAATGCCCCCAAGATCAAAATCGCCGCGGTGAAATCGTCAGCCCGAAATGCGATTGACTTGCCTATCTGAGCAAGATCGATCGAAAGCGCTATAGCTGCCTCGACCGCAACTGCGGCCGAAGCGGCGAATACTTGGAGTTTAGCTTCAAGATTAAAGTTAGAAACGACAGAAGCCACAGGAGCTTCAATGTGCTCCAAATGTTCCTTATTTGAATATGAAGGGGTACTCAAAGGCCACCTATTGACGTGTCGCGATCAATTGACCTTTATGCTACTCTAAGGCATCTATTTAGGTTGTTGCGAATATTCAAAGTGCAACAGCCAATAAACGGTTCGTGCAAATTTTTGATGCGACCCGTATCTACATGGAGAACAAAGAGACAATGGCTTTACGGCTAAAGATTGAGCTTACAGACAAGATCGACGATACGACCTGGAGATGGCGCCGCGCAGAGGCAAAAGAGCCACGTGGAAGCCTTGACGCTTCCCTCCTCTATGAAGGTGCGAAGATAGGCGATCGGATCGAAGCAATCGTCGAAAAGACGATCGATGGGACCACCATTATCTCCGTAACACCACCTCCGAGTGCCTCAGTAAAGAAGCACGAGACGATTGAGATTGAGGCGCGCAAGGTCACCAATCTGACTACAGTCGAGCGAGCAGTTCGCGGCGGAGATCGCAAGAGCGGTAGAGGGGATGAGAGGCGCAACAGGCCTCGCGCCGAAGGAGATGCTGTCTCAGGAGAGAGACCCAAGCGCAAGCCAAGGCGAGAAGGCGAAGCTCCGTCAGCCACAGGAGATGCCACTAAGCGTCGCGAGAGGCGCGAGCGTCCTGCTGGTGCCGAGCGTCCCGCACCCAAGCCCAAAGTGGTCAAGGAGAAGGTTCGCCTTACTCCTGCTCGAGTTCACCGAGATAGCCTCTTGGCGGAGTTGAGTGAGCACCAACGCCCCATCGCAGAGTTCATATTCGAAGGCGGAATGCCACGGGTACGAGAAGAGATCGCCAAGCAGCAAGATCAGAGTGGAGACACTCTACTTAAATTGGCCGAAGAGATCTACCCGAAGTGCGAACTAGCAATCTGGCGTGACCGTGCCGATGCCGCGACTGCCATCGCTGACGGAATCACCATTCGCGATATCAAAGCAGTCGTCGTCTCAGGAGAGCGACTAGTTGGTGCCAACGAAGAGTTGAAGGCCGTACTTGAACAGCTCAAAGAGATCTCTTCCAAGCGTCGCGAGACCCTAGAGAATGAGTGGGTCACCGAAATTCGTGATCTCTTGACAGATAAGAAATCGATCAAGGCGGTATGGAGATCCAACTACGCTCCTGACAATGGCTCTAAGCTTCCAGAAGATCTGCTTACTGAATTAGCAGCGAAGGCAAGTGATACTCTGAGTGCTACTGCATCAAATGAGATTTACTCCCAGATGCTAAATGCCCTAAACCTCTCACCAGTCAGGAAGATGGTAAAGCCATCTGCTCTTCCTGCCAATGCCAGCGAAGAACTTCTTACGCAGGCCAGGGAGATCTCGGGTAGGATTCCAGCCCTTGCGGAACTTCTAGGGCTAAAGGTTCCACCTCCGCCCCGAGCACAACGACGAAAGATAGGTGATGGCAAAGAGGCTACATCTAAGGAAGAGCCGACCACGACACCTCCGGAAGCAGTAGCTAACGCTGAAGCAGTGGTCGAATCCGATGCTGCTTCAACTGTTGATAATGCACCTGCCGATGTTACAGAAGGTGCTCAACCTGAAGTTACCACAACCGAAGCTGTGGTTGATGTCGCAACTGTCGAGGAAAACGCAGACGAATCTGGCGAAGCTTCTGTCGATACCGCTGAGGCTAGCGTCGAGGAGACAGAACAGTAGTAGTTGTTTAGGCAACGATATAGTTACAAAAGGCGGGTGCATAATGCACCCGCCTTTTTCGTGTCCAGAGCCAATACCACTGCATGATGCCATCTGTTCATTGAAGCCAACTCCTAAAATGGCCCTCCACCGACATTTAGCTCATCTAATATCTTCTAAGGATCGAAAGAGAGAGATGAGACTTTGGAAGTAGAAGCACACGAGATTGAACCCCACATCCTCCACATTGAAATCAATCGCCCCGATGCACGCAATGCGGTCAACGGCGCCGTAGCTCAAGCGATGGAGAGTCATCTTGACAACTTTGAAGGCGATGACAATCTTTGGATTGCAATAATTAGTGGACGCGGTAAGAACTTTTCAGCTGGGGCAGATCTAAAAGAGATTGCCGCTGGAAATGGAGCCTCTCTTTCCACTCCCAAGGGTGGTTTCGCAGGAATTGCCAATAGGCAAAGGACTAAACCTGTTATCGCAGCGGTTCACGGCCCCGCACTAGCTGGTGGCTTTGAGATCGCCCTCAGTGCCGATATGATCGTTGCCA
>JAJZFV010000046.1 GCA_021805205.1 Actinomycetes bacterium
TTTACAAAGCGTAATAATCGGTACGTCCGGAAGAATTCGATTCTCTCCTCGCAACCAGCAGCAAACTTATTCCTCACCCTCACGACTTGGATGCTTACATTCCTTACTGCCACAACTCTGCTTCTAGAGCCAACTGGCCACTCACTCTACGATAACTTTAGGGAAGCTGGCGCTTCACTTCTTACGCTTGGCTTCGTAACCACCAACAGCCTCTGGGCTACCGCTGTCGACTTTATTGCTGGGTTCACAGGCTTGATAATCGTGGCTCTTCAGATCGCATACCTCCCAACCCTCTATACCGCCTATAACCGCCGCGAAACAGAGGTATCACTTCTAAATATTCGTGCCGGGCATCCAGCATGGGGGCCCGAGGTACTCCGTCGGAGCCAGATTGGAGCCGTCATGGATGAGTTACCACTCATCTACACAGCATGGGAGCGATGGGCTGCTGAACTCGCCGAGAGTCACGTCTCCTATCCGACACTTTTGCGCTTCCGATCACCTGGACAAAGCGCTTCCTGGATTACATCTTTACTCGCAGTGATGGACGCTGCTGCGATGCATCTGGCCCTGTCTCCTTCAGCGGCACCGATGCAAGCGCGCCTAGTAGTTCAAGCGGGCTTCGGAGCGCTTCGCCAGATCGGTCGCGCACTACGGCTAAATTTCAACGAGGATCCCCGGCCAGACAGCGAAATCTCGGTCACGCTTGAAGAGTTCTCTAAAGCTGTCGACCTACTAAAAAACGTCGGCTTTCCCATCGAGCGAAGTACTGAAGAGGCCTACCGCCACTTCGGTGGATGGAGAGTCAACTACGAAGAGATAGCCTTCAAGCTCGCATATGAGATTGACGCCATTCCAGCACCATGGACAGGTCCACGTCGTTGGAAGACGCTGGAGATAGACTTCCCAACAGTAATAAATAGAACTCCCGAAAATCCAGAGGGATGAAATTGATAAAGCTTTTATTTTTTGCAAATCTGCGCGAGACAGTGGGTGCACGGAGCATCGAAGTTCCGGCTGACGATTTGAATATCATTGTCGATCAACTAATCCATAAATTCGGTCCCCGCTTCCAAGAGCAATTGAAGCAGTGTCGGATCTGGATTGATGGCAATGAGGCCTTAGAGGGGCAGTCGATCACCGACGGAAGTGAGGTTGCATTTCTTCCTCCAGTAAGCGGAGGGTGCACGTCTAGGTCTATTTGCATATTCGGTAGTCGCCCCAGTAATTTTCAGGAATAGAACATTGGAAACAGCAAACAACGACCAAGGCATTGAAGGCAACTCTGAAATCAACGAGGCCCTACAACAGGATATGACACCAAGCAAAATCGACTTTGACAAACTAGATACAGCGATAGGCCAACTCGAAGCCGACGCCGCCAAGATCAGTGATTACTTTCGTAGCTAAATGAAGATCATTAGCTTTCGACCATAAATAGAGGCCGAGGAGGCCAAGTGGCAAACAAGGTAACTTTGGACCAAAGCGACGGATTAGCGGTCATAACTATCGACGATCCATCGACAAAAAACGCCATCGATGTGCAATTCGCATATGAGCTAATTGACACTTGCAACGTTGTAAATCGTGACCTATCGATCGGTGCAGCGGTACTTCGAGGTGCCAATGATACCTTCTGTTCGGGGGCAAACACCAGTGCATGGGAGGGGGACTTCGATCCTGCTTCAACCGACGGGTACGCCCTCATGGACGTCGTATATCGTTCCTTTTTCGTCTTTGGAAACTTAGCCGTTCCAACTATCGCAGCCGTAAGGGGAAGCGCAGTTGGGGCTGGATTAAACCTGGCTTTAAGCGCTGACCTTCGAATTATGAGCAAAACAGCGAGACTGATCCCGGGTTTTATGCGCCTCGGCCTTCATCCTGGAGGGGGATTTTATACAATTGCACGCCGATCGATGAACCGCGATCAAGTAGCGGCACTGGGCCTTTTTGGCGAATCCACTACTGGGACTGAAGCACATCGGATTGGCATGGCATACGAAGCTGTTGATGATGATCAGGTAGACATACGCGCAGCTGAACTTGCAAAAAAAGCTGCAGCCGATCCCGAACTCTCTCGGCTATCGGTTCGATCCTTCAGATTAGAGACTTCCACACCAGGGATGAACTGGGAGACCGCACTGGAGTTTGAAAGAGCAAGTCAGATGAGAAGCCAGCGGCGTCGCGTTGAGCTAAATGGCAATTGACCGGATCAAATGAACGAAGGCAGAAGGTACAAAAGTGCTTAACTTCGAGAACCTAACCAAACTATATGGCGAGCGTCCCGCACTTGACCACCTAACCTTCGAAGTACCGCCCGGTGTTGTATTTGGCTTTCTTGGACCAAATGGAGCCGGCAAGACGACGACGATGAGGGCAATTTTCAACCTTGTAACTCTTGACTTCGGCAAAGTCACCTACAAAGGTCAGCCAATAACGAAGGGGATCGCTAAAAACTTCGGCTATATGCCGGAAGAGCGAGGGCTCTATTCGAAGATGACCGTCCTTGATCACTTGATTTACCTTGCACGCCTCCACGGAGTTAGCTCAAATGAGTCCAAGATTAGAGCAGTGAGACTTATCGAAGAGCTTGAAATAAAGGGGGGCGGCGGGGCTAAGGTTGAGTCACTCTCTCTCGGAAATCAACAAAGGGCGCAGATAGCTGCGACTTTGATATCGGATCCCGAATTGATAGTAATGGACGAACCATTTTCAGGACTCGATCCATTAAGCGTCGAGATAGTCCGACGCCAACTAGAAGAGCGTGCGAGGCGTGGCAACTACGTCCTCTTCTCCTCCCACCAACTTGAAGTGGTCGAGGACATGTGTGAAGAGGTCGCAATCATCGACAGCGGGCAGCTGATAGTGAGCGACAAAACCGATGCCCTCTTAACTGCGCAAGATCAATATGTAATCAACTTGGTTGGGGAAGGTAAAGTTTCAGACGATCTCTTAAATGGGATAGACCTTATCGAAAGGTCGCCAGATCACATCTTATTTCGTGCAGCCTCACTCGAAGAGGCCAATCATGTTGCTTCAAAATTCATGGCTCTGGGCCTTGTTGAAAGCTTTCTGCCCTATAGATTACGCCTAAGCGATGTATTTCGAGAGAAGATCGAGGAGATCAGAGATGGACGATAGCAATGCAAGATCGTCGGCCACCGATAACTCGCATGTGAGCTTTTCGAACATCTACCTGGTCGCAGAGAGAGAAGTTAGGCAACGCCTGTCAACCAAGGCCTTCAGAATAGCTACGATAATTACTGTATTTGCCGCATTTGCTTACGTATTCGTACCCCACGCGTTGGCGTCAAAGAGCAAGCCGATGGCGATCGGTGTTATTGGAGCATCAAAGCTATCAACTGCGATAATGTCAAATGTAGCTACCGAGCTTGGTCAGACAATAGTGATCATCCAATACAGCGGCCAATCCAACTTAAAAAGCGACGTTCAAAGTGGAAAATTAAAGTTAGGGTACGTTGCCCCAGCTACTTACTTTGTTAATTCGTCGAACACCTCGGATATAGTTCACCAGTTCGCACTGACGACCTCGACTCGACTGTCGCAAATCACTGCAACTGAGGCGCTAAACCCTACCCCTAAGCAGCTAAATGCGGTGCTCAATCCATCCCCTGGAAAAATCATAAACCTCTCCAAAGCGTCGCCAAATAACAAGCTTCCTGCAAAAGACTCGCTATTCGAATTAGTTTTGATGTACGTACTTCTAGGCCAATACGGGGCTTGGGTCATGCTTGGGGTCATCGAAGAAAAGTCGACTCGCGTGGTAGAAGTACTGCTTTCAACGCTGAGACCGATCGAACTGCTGACTGGAAAGATCGCTGGAATCGCCGTAGTCGCAATCCTCCACGCAGCCGGCGTAATAGCCGCCCTCTGCATAGGACTATTTGCCATCGGAAGCTCACCAACCGCAACTATCGGCGGGGCACTTTTAATAACTGCCCCTATCTACTTCATCTTGGGCTTCGCCTTTTACTCTACGTTATTTGGTGCCGTGGGCTCCATGGTGTCGAGGACTGAAGATGCGCAAGCTGCAAGTTTCCCGATAGTTATCCCGATGCTGGTAGGTTATATCGTCTCGATCGTTTCACTCAGCTCAACTTCTCCTCACCTTTGGATAAAACTGGTAGCGCTAGTTCCAGGAGTTTCTCCTTTCTTAGCGCCGCCTCTGTTAGCTAGCGGCCAGATAACACTGCCCTTCTTCATGACTTCAATCGTCATCTCAATAGTTGCCACCTTAGGTGTATCTAAGATCGCAGCTCGGGTATACGAAATATCTATTTTGCAGATCGGAGCTCGGGTAAATCTAAAAACAATTCGACGCGCAACTCAAGTAGCTCCCTAGAAAACCGAATTTCTTTGAATTTTCAAAGGTATTGATTGAAGATTGATCCATAACTTGCCGAAATTAATGAGCAAGTATGACTTCTACAGCTACAGAACCCGGACAAAATCGAGCAAGCCAAAAGCGAACCCCGCGTTCGTTCGACTTTCGTAAGCCGAAGTCCCTCGAGCGTAACCAGCTTCGTTCACTGCAAATGGTCTTGGAGAGCTTTCTAAGGGCCGCCTCTTCGGTTCTAACTGCTAGCATGCGCATTCCATTTAGATTACAGATGGGAGAACTGGAACAAAAACCCTGGGAAGAAGTCATCAGCCTACTTGAGGATCCGGCTTCGATCGCGGTATTTTCCCTGCCGCCCCTTCCATCGAAGGCAATCTGGCACATGCCGATCGAACTCTCGATGCGAATGATTGATATGAGACTTGGAGGTAGCGGAAAGGGAGATATCCCTAAGCGACCACTTTCAGATCTCGAACGAGTAATAATCAAAAATTTGACAGAAGATATGCTCGCCCAGATCGTTCCAGCCTTTGCTCCGATAACATCAGTGGCACTCGGGGGTGTAAACCTTGAGACGTCAACTCAATTCGTCCAACTGGTATCGCTATCAGAGATGTGCGTACTTGCTCAAATTGAAATATCAGCGTCTAATGAACCACCCATAAGCACTGCGATTTGTCTTCCATTTCCTCTTCTGCGTCCAATTACTGAGATACTCAATAATCGAGCCAACGCAATGGAAGATGAGGTTGACCATACGCTCTCGCAAAACATCGAAAGACGCCTATACGACGTTCCGGTGGAAGTTGCGGTCGAATTTGAACCGACTCTTCTGACTAGCAGAGAGATAGTCTCGCTAGCCGTCGGCGATGTTGTACGTCTATCGCACCGAAAGGGGCAGCCGCTTCGAGTTCGAGTCGATTCAACAGAACTTTATCTAGCTCAACCAACGCAGGTCGGTAAAAGAGTAGCCTGCGTACTTGTCGAACCCGAGGAGACAAAGTGACCGATACCTCTACAGCAAATCCAACGTCGGAATCCGACAACTCCGCTCTTAGCCGCAAACTCGAAAGCCAGTTAGGTCCACTTGGCGTAATCCAAAACGTCGAGATGGAGGTCACGGTAGAACTTGGAAGGGCGCATATGACCGTTCGAGAACTACTCGCCCTCACCAGCGGTGACGTTATCGAATTGGATCGTCTAGCTACAGCACCGGTCGACGTTCTTGTGAACGGAACTCTCATAGCCCGAGCCGAAGTAGTCGTGGTTGAGGACGAATTTGGAATTCGAATTACGGAAGTCGTCGGAAAAGACGATAACAGTTAAGAAGTTTTTATAAAGAAGGAACTTATTTTTTAGCCATGGATTGGCAATTTCCGCGAAAGACAAATTTCGCTAGCTGGAGCCAATCATGTCTATGCTTCTTCTTGCAGGTCGCGTTCTTTTGTCTCTTGGGGCGACGATCGGTGCAATATTACTACTAGCGCGCTTTTACCAAAGGCGCGGCATTGCCTCCAGGACCAAGGGTTCAGTATCAAGAAGATCGAATGCGATAAGCATCGTTTCGCGTGCAAGCTTATCAAAAGGTTCTCAACTTGCTGTTGTGGAGGTTGAAGGGCGACGCCTACTTATCGGAGTCTCCCCAAACTCAATATCACTACTCGACCACCTCGATGCAGAGGATGAGGTAGTGAAGGCGATCCCCAAGGCAAATGAAAAGGTTATCGACCTTACTTCAGTTGCCAAAAATCTCCAAGAAGATTCACTCGCCGATCTAACGGCCATGATCCGATCCAACGAGACAGAAGCTGAACGCAAAGGGATAGTAGCATCCTTCGAAGAGGTACTAAATCAAAAACTGTCGACATCGATGCTCGCAACCCTAGCGAAGAAGGGGAGCGTCGCTAGATGAACCTTTTGGCAGCGACGACACCATTTGCAACCACAACTACAGTTCCAACGGTTGCTATAAACCTGGGCAATACTCTGAGCAAACCCAATCAAAGTATCGTCGTAATCCTCATTTTGACCTTACTTTCGGTCGCTCCTTCACTTTTGATAATGATGACCAGCTTCGTTCGAATCATCATTGTGCTTTCAATTACAAAGAACGCTTTGGGCCTCTCGACGGTTCCCCCGTCACAAGTTTTAGCTGGATTGGCACTGTTTCTTACTCTCTTTATTATGGCTCCGACCTTTACCCAGATCAATAACGTCGCGGTCTCCCCTTACTTAAACGGAAAGATATCCGCCGTAACCGCATACAACGATGCACAGGGACCACTCAAAACCTGGATGCTAAAGGAGACACGAACCAGTGAATTAGCCCTCTTTACTCAGGTGACAAAGCAGTCACCCAAGGATCCAACCCAAGTTTCGATGACGGCATTAATTCCTGCATTCGTCCTCTCGGAGATAAAGTCAGCGTTCATTATTGGCTTCGTCGTATACATCCCATTCATGATCGTCGACCTAGTCGTCGCCTCGATCCTTATGTCGATGGGAATGATGATGATACCTCCCTCACTCATCTCACTTCCCTTCAAACTTCTTTTATTTGTACTTGTAGATGGGTGGACACTGGTTGTCCATGGACTGTTAGTGAGCTTTCGATGACCGATACCGCTGTAATGAACATTGCTGGACAAGCACTATACATCATTGGAAAGATAGCCGGCCCTATTCTGGCTGTGACCTTGATTGTTGGAATTGTTATCTCATTTCTACAGGCCATCACCCAGATTCAAGAGGCCACCCTTACCTTCATACCCAAATTGATCGCAGTCGCCGCAGTAATATTTTTCGCCGGCCATTGGATGATAGGACAGGTGATTACCTTCACCGATCAACTCTTCGCACAGATTCCTCAACTATTAGCGAGCTAACATGATCATCTCGGAGGCCGTCCTTCTTACCTTCCTTGCTGCGATGATCAGAATCGGTGCATTCCTATTCATTGCACCACCCTTTTCATCGAAGCAGATCCCAACAACGCTTCGAATCGGCCTATCCATGGTTCTAGCCCTGCCCGCAACCAAGATCATCAATATCCCAACTGGAACCTTTGCAACTCCGAATTCGACGCTATTTTTCTTGCTTTTGCAGGTAGCGCTCGGCCTAGCCCTTGGAATGATAATCAACTTTTTTATCTCGATATTCTCTGCTGGGGGCTTCTTGACTGGGTTGCTAGGAGGCTTCTCTCCTCCCCCCCAATTTGATCCGCTCAGTCTGAATCAAAACTCACCACTTGGAATCTTCTACGAAATAATCACAACTGTCCTCCTATTTACCTCAGGTGCATACCTATTCATACTCAAAGGTCTATTCGTCTCCCTCAAAATAACCACGATTGGAAACTACAACGAACAGGCTCTCGGAAGCATCATCATCAGCGACTTCTCTACTTTCTTCTCCGCAACACTTCAGATCGCAGCGCCAATCGCAGCAGTCATCTTTACGATCCAGATACTTCTCTCTATTCTGTCGAAAGTTTCGCCGTCGATGTCGATCTACGCCTTGAGCTTCCCGCTACAAATTCTCGCCACCATCTTCATAGTCTCTCTGGTCATCGGCAATCTTCCCGGACTGGTGCAACTCGTAACCACTCAATCTGTCTCGTCGATGATGGACTTCGCTAGGTACTTAGGTAATTGACAAATGGCAAAGAATAATGAAAAAACCGAAAAACCTACTCCAAAGCGCCTCAAGAAGGCGCGCTCTGAGGGGCAGATAGCTAAATCGCCGGAGCTATTCTCGTGGCTTAGTCTTCTCGTCGCAACCCTAGTATTGCCGTCCATGTTCTCCGGAATGGCGGCCAAGATCGACTCGCTGATGTACCTAATACCTCAAGCGACGGCAAATCTAAACGCCTCAACCGATCTACAAATGCTTAGTACCGGATTTGGCGACTTCGTATCGATCGTTGGTCCAATTGCAATAGCCGTAACTGTGGCAGCCATTGCGATCTCTCTCGCCCAAACAGGCTTTGGACTGTTTTACAAATCCGTCACCCCCGACTTCAAGAAGATCAATCCCTTCAAAGGTGTCAAGAGAATCTTTTCGCCCAATGGTTTAGTTGAAGCGTTGAAGAGCATCTTCAAGATAGCCCTAATCGGAGGACTTGGATACACCCAAACCAGAAGCCTATCGAACCTCCTTTCGACCAACACCAATATCGACCTCGGTACGATAATCTCCGAAACCTCTTCGATCATTCTGGGAGCCACTCGAGTCATCGCACTCGCTGGCCTTGCTTTGGCCGTATTTGACTACGCTCGCCAACGCAGAGAACTAATGAACAGTTTGAAGATGTCGCACCAAGACATCAAAGATGAGCACAAAGAGGATCAGGGGGACCCCGCAATAAAGGGGCGAATTCGCCGGATGCAGATACAGCTTTCACGATCTCGAATGATGGCGCGAATCGAGGAGGCAACTGTGGTAGTTGTAAATCCAACCCACTTTGCAGTAGCAATCCTCTATGACCCCAAGGTGGCAACTGCTCCAAAGGTCGTTGCCAAGGGCAAAGATTACGTTGCGTTTGCAATCAAAGAGAGGGCCCAAAACGCTAAGGTTCCAATAGTTCGGGATGCGCCTCTGGCTCGAGCACTCTATATATCAACCAACTTAGAAGAACAGATACCATTTGCCCTCTATCGTGCTGTTGCCAAACTCATCGCGTACGTCTATCGCCTCTCCGCCTTCGCGCGCAGTCAAGAGACTACCCACCACACCGCTAAAAACGAGATACCATCAGAGTTACTCGCCAAGGCTGCAGCATTAAAGTAACCTATGGAATATGGAGGAAAAATTTACATATAAAGCGGCAGTAATCCACTAACGAATTGAAAAAGCATTCTCAGTACGGGCACTTGCTTTTCGGCTCAGATGGCGTCGATAGTCATCAATAAAAGTAGCTGGATAGCTGTGACCAAATGGATCAGTTGCACTTCTAACTTCCTTGAGGAAGTCAAGCGCAACCTCTTCGTCGCCGAGTTTGGCTAGCGCTCGTGCGCAAAGAAGTTTGCAGTAGTTGTCATTAGCGCCGCGTTCTCTAAGCGAAATTGCCAAACTCATCGCATGCCTAGGATTGCCGAGTTGAAGATATTGCCGGGAGAGCATATCTGTGGCCCTCAACCATATGATCGGATCGCCCGCCATTCCTCGTGCTTGGTCGAAGTACTCACAAGACTCTTCAACCTCTCCGATGGAGGCATAAGTCATCCCGATATCTAGCGATCGAGTCGCAATCGCATTTCGATCAGTAAAGAGTTCTAGATGCTCCCTTAAGTCCTCAAGTGCTATCGCTAAATTGCGACGCGAAGCTCGAAGATACTCTTCTTCATTAGTTCCACCAAAGTCCCGGATGGAAAGTAGTGACGGATCGATGAAACGAGCCACAGGTTCGATTCCATCCTCCGTAAGAAGTCTCTCATTTACTGGATTGAACCATCGAAGAGTACCCCGCCGAAATAGTCGAACGCTATTTACCCGATAGTTACCGCCGAATCGTGAGGGGCGCAATATATCGGTTTGAATCCTGTAACTTATCGTATCTTTCGCACCCCGTAGCGACACCATCAAACGCGGCACGTCACCTTCAACCAATTGGTCGGCGTCGATCGACAGAATAAATTCGCAATTTACCTTTTCGTTGGCGAAATTCCTAGCATCCGAGAAGTCGTTGCACCAGCTGTAGGTGTAGACCTCGGCACCGAAACTCGACGCAATCGCACGACTTTTGTCTCTCGAGCCTGTATCAACCACCACAATCTGGTCAGCCCACGTTGCAACGGCAGGCAAGGACTTTTGTAAATTGTCCTGTTCATCTTTTACAATCATCACAATTGCAATCGCCCGATTCATATATTTGTCTTCGACAAAGGAGATGGACTCCTTGATTCAAGCAAAGAAAATAAGTAGTGAAACTACCCTAATTAGAGTCCTCTTTGAATTGGTTTAAGAATCTAAATATCTGGTTATGAATTTTTCAAGTACCTACCATCGCGTGACGAAGATTAGATAGGCGCATGGAAGGCGATTTAGCGATCACGATGGTCGCACTTTAGTAGATAGATCGACCGTGAAGCCAGGTAAGTGGACACTCTTTGGAGTACCGATAGCAGTTGCAGCGATCGTTGTAATGCTTGTAGTTCCGATCCCATCGGCATTACTCGACGTCTTTATTTCTATCAATGTCACCTTCGCCGTGCTCGTTCTAATGATGGCAATTCGAGTCAACTCTGTCCTTGAGTTTTCCGCATTCCCCTCGGTACTGCTCATTGCAACCGTATTTAGGCTGGCTTTGAATATAACCGCAACACGATTGGTACTCCTTCACGGTTATGCCGGAACCGTAATTCAAAGCTTCGGGAACTTCGTCGTAGGCGGGAGCCTGGTCGTCGGTCTAGTTGTCTTCTTCATCCTATTTATAGTTCAATTTGTAGTTATTACCAATGGTGCCGGACGCGTCGCTGAAGTTGCAGCTCGATTCACTCTGGATGCCATGCCTGGAAAGCAAATGGCGATCGATGCCGATCTAAATGCTGGCCACATAAATGAATCGGAAGCACGAAAGCGACGAGAGAAGATTGCAAAAGAGGCGGACTTCTACGGAGCCATGGACGGAGCTTCAAAGTTTGTGAAGGGTGATGCTATTGCAGCAGTAATTATCACCCTCATCAATCTCGTAGGCGGCTTTGCAGTTGGAGTTCTCCAAAAGCACCTTTCTCTAAGCCAAGCAATTTCTACCTATTCTCTACTAAGCGTGGGAGATGGTCTAGTAAGCCAGATCCCGGCCCTTCTCCTATCCGTCTCCACCGGTTTGATAGTTACTAGGTCGGCTGGGAACAGTGACTTTGGCTTTGATCTCCTTTCACAATTTCGCAATCAAACCCACGCACTTCGATTGGCGGGTGGCATAATCGCAGTAATTGGAATCTTGCCAGGCCTCCCCAAAGTTCCATTCCTCCTCGTAGGTACCAGCGTCTTCTTCCTTGGTAGGAGGGCCGAAAGCAAGAGTCAAATCGAGGCAAAGGAAGAGGAGTTGGAAGATGATTCAATTACGCCACTTCCGATCGACACCCCAGAGACTCTGATATCCAATATGAAGGTCGAACCACTTACCTTGGAGTTGGCAGTTGACCTACTTGATCTCCTAGACCCCGCTACCGGCGGTGACCTTCTAGATCGGGTCAGGGGCCTAAGGAGAAAGATCGCAAATGAACTCGGATTAATCCTGCCGCCAGTTAGGACCAAGGACAACATCGACCTTCCGATGAATGAGTACGCAATCGCAATCCATGAAGTCGAGGTTGCACGGGGTCGAGCCCCCCAAGGGCGCTCGTTAGCAATCGGAGGCGATCTGGCAACCATTCCAGGTGAATACGGCAAAGAACCGGTCTTTGGCCTCGATGCAAAGTGGATACCATCATCAATGAAGCAGCAGGCCATAATGCTTGGAGCCACGGTAGTTGATCGCTCCTCTGTAATAACCACTCACATCTCAGAGATCGTAAAGCGTCACGCAGGAGAGCTGATCAGTAGACAGCAGGTAAAGGAGCTAATCGAAGCTGTCAAAAAGGGTAATGAAGCTGTCGTAGAAGAGATGACGAGTGCTGGTATCAACCTCTCTGAAGTACAGCGTTCATTGAAGGAACTACTCGAAGAGCAAGTACCGATTCGCGACCTCTCTCGAATTCTAGAGGCGATCACCGAGCGAGCACGAATCTCCCGCGACCCAGATCAGCTACTAGAAGCGGCAAGAATCGCGGTTGGTCCATCAATCGTTGCATCAAAGCTGGCCGATGGGGAGCTTCCCATCATCACCTTGGATCCCTACGTTGCGGCACAGTTGCAAGAGTCCTTGAAGATAACTGATGTCGGGCTGGTCCTAGGGATCGAACCAACTTACCTCAGGAGAGTCATTGAAGAGGCAGCAAGTATCTTCAACGACAGTGAGACAAAGGGCAAATCGCCAATCTTACTTGTCCCTCCACGCTTGAGGACACCCCTTTACAGAGCAATCCATCCAATGCTTCAACGCATTTCGGTACTTTCGACATCGGAACTTGGCGGATCCTATCGCCCCAACATAGTAGGAGTGGTTAACGTTGCCAACGCAAGCGCAATTTGAAGGTGAATCTCTTGAGGCCCTGATCATGAAGATCAAGGGGACCTACGGCGGTCGGGCCAGGATTGTAAAGGCAGAGAAGATAAAGCCCGGAGGACTGAAGTCCTTCGTGGCGAAAGAGCGCTTCTCAGTTGTGGTCGAGATATCCGATCATGACCCTTCCTCCAGCAAGAAGATGGCTCCGTCTATCAGCGAGCGCAGAGCAGCGCCGCACCTCGATCGATTAGTTCAGAACCCCTCAGAGTTCGCCGCTCGATTGGCTCGAGCTTACGGCGAAGAGACCCCAGCGGAAGAACACCGCACCGTTACCTCTGCATCATTTCCATTTCCAGCCCTCTTTAAAGGTGAAGAGGTAGTCGTCGATGGAGAATTAGTCGAAGAGCCACGGACTAAGCAACCTTCAAAACTTCGATCTAAGAGCGGAAAAGAAAAGAGTATCACTCCCCCGATTTGGACGAGGCTTTCTAAAAAGGCTGAGTCCGAGGAGAATAGGATTGTCCCTCCAATTCCAACATTTGGAGACACATTTCAAAGTGAACTTGCAACTGCATTCAACACCACAAACGCAGAAGAGGCCATCGAAGAGGTTCTCGATACAGACGATTTAGCAGCTGAGCTTTACCGTGCGATAAGTGAGAATGCACGATCAAACGAGTATGAAAATCAAGACATGCACCAAGATACAGTAATTGATCTAACTACCGAAGAGCCAGCCATTATTGATACCTCTAAAGTCGCCGATCGCAATGAAGACATCCGGAGTCGCGCTCGAAACGCCCTAGTTCAGCTCGACGATCTACAAATAAACAAGGAGTCGAAGGCACCAAAGGGGAAAGGCGATCCGATCAGCTGGTTAGAGGAGAGGATCGAAACACTCACTCGCAACCTTCACGACGACATCTCATCGAGCAAGGAGCTGAGGAGCAAATCCTCAGAGGTCGAGCAACCATCTCAGACAGTGACTTTCATAGTTGGTGAGCAACGCCAGTTGAGGGCATTCGCCTATCTTGTAGTCGATGCCGATGCTCGTCTAAACAACCAAAGTTCCGCCACTCGACTCGAACTCGTCAAAAACCAAGAGCAATTAGATGCTGCTCTAGATGGTCTATCAGAACTTCGAAATCCCCCGCACATTGCAGTCGAGATCGACGACGACGGCTTGAGTCTCGATGATATCGCAGATGCAAGGGCAGAAGTTGAGGATTGTTCAACCTACATAATCGTCGACGAAAGATGGTCGCGTGATTACGTAGCAGAGATGATCAAGGCCATCGGAGGCGGCGATGTAGTTGGAGTAGTCTCAACCAAGCAGGCAGCTGATCGATGCTTACCATTTTCAGTCAAGTCAATGATCATCGATCCCGTCAAGTTGCAGTCAAGTGCCTTGAAGCCGCGTCGATCCATCAGCAGCAAGGAGTAAGGCGGATAGATGAGAGGCGTACACTTTCGACCAAAGCTTACGATTCTCGTAGCTGCAGCAATCTCTTATACCTCGTATACCTCATATACTCAGGGCAACATTACTCTCGATGATCTCCTAACCAGAATTATGATCGCCTTGGCGATCTCATTTATAGGGATAACGCTAATTAGCTATCTGCTTGCAATCTTTGCAGCCCAATCAATTGCAAGCGTTGAGTTATTGAGGGCACAAAATACTCAAGAGCAAACGCTTCCTCAACTCGGTGAGGGTACCCCTGGAGAGCTACCTAATGGAAACTAGAAAAGTAAATCCATGGTCGAAACATTGCCGCCAAAATAACTAAAGGTGGGGAAGGACTACATTCTCCCACCTCTAGCTATTTTGCACGTTGTTGCACCCATATTGACACCGGTTGAAATCTCAAAAATACAACTAGACCGCGCTGGTCAAGAATCAAATGGGGCGCTCGCAGAGGCGTTTACCCTGCCATAGCAATTAAAAAGTCTCGGGCACAATGGACTCATCCCTTCAGATATGAAGCTCTAGGGTTTGGGCAAGTTCACCATAAAAAGGTGGAACCGCAACCTCAAATAGCAGCTCGCTCCCGGCGGACAAAAATTCTCCAAATTCAACCAGCTTTTAGGGCTACCCTACACTTGGAACTGTCGTTAGCGTTGGAGCGATATTTGGCGCCAGAGTTGGAGTGGTAGTGAGGTTATTCGACACCCCAGTTGAAATCGCCGAATTCAAGATAACGATATCAACCCTTCGGTTCTGTGCCATATGTTGAGGGGTGTCGTTCGGATACAAAGGCCTTGTATCTCCAAATCCTGTCGCACTAATCCGAGCAGGATCAACGTTCCCACTTGCAACTAGGTCTTGAACAACATTTACAGCACGCATCGCAGACAGTTGCAAGTTTGAGCTAAATGGCCCTCCGACTATCGGAGCGTTATCGGTGTTGCCTTGAACTTCAATATTGTTAGGAAGAGGAGCAATAATCTTGGCTATCGCCGCCAAGACCGGTAGGCCACTACTTTGAATGGTTGCGCTGTCACTTGCAAAAAATACTTTGTCAGTCAAGATTCGAACAGTTACACCCTGAGAGCTATCGAAAACCGAAACCGAGTTCGCAACACCGGCCTGTTGGATCGACTTTTGAAGCTCAGATGTGAGACTCACCGCAGAAGAAGTTCCGTTGTTTGCCGGCGACGAGATCGCACTGCGAGCTGCTTGGCTTCCTGGTGCGGATACCAGGGCGTTTTGCGAAAGAATGCCGGTACCACCTTGTTGCAAGTTATTGATCTGCGGCGAGAAGGCTTGGACTACTCCAGTTCGGAACTCCATGAACTTTCTCACCGAGATGGTCGACATCGCGAAGAGTACCACGAAGAGAACCATCAACAAGGTAATCATATCTGAGTAAGTGAGCAGCCATCGCTCCGAGTGCTCTCCAGCCTCTTCTTCGTGCTTTTTACGAGGATGGTGCATCGGAGGGGCGGTATGACCTTTAGCGCTCATCGCTACGCGGCCTTCTTCTTAGCGGCTTTAGCTGCTTCGATAGCCTCGCGCTCCTTAGGTGCCAAGTAAGTAAGTAGCTGCTGTTCTACAATCCTTGGAGCAAGGCCGCCTTGTATTGCCAAGATCCCGTCTAGCACTAGCTGCTTACCCTTTACTTCAAGTTCTCCAATTCGGTGGAGTTTGCCTTCTATGGGTAGCCAAATGACGTTTGCGGTCATGACACCCCAGAGGGTGGCTGTGAAAGCTCCCGAAATGGCAGGTCCCAAAGTGGAGGGGGATGACAGGTTCGCAAGAACGTGGATCAGGCCCATAACTGTACCCAAGATACCGATAGTAGGTGCATAACCGCCCATATCCTTGAAGACCTTGCCGGCAGCCTTATGCCGGGCCTTCATCGAGTCGATATCGCCCTCGAGAACGGTCCTAATTACCTCGGGATCGGATCCATCGACCACCATCTGGAGCCCCTTCTTCATGAAGGGATCTTCAACGTCTTTAGCCGCCGACTCAAGGACTAGCAGACCCTCTTTACGAGCGACTTCTGCAAATCTCACAAGTTCGGTGATCGCTTCGTCCGGGGTCACCACCTTTGCAAGCATCGCAGATTTGATTCCGCCGATCAACATTGAAAGGTCCTTCAAACGAACCGTGGCTAAGGTTACACCGATGGTGCCACCAAATATTAACAGCAGTGATGATGGTGCGATCAGCGAGGCTGGGTTTCCGCCATCCATGATCATCGATACCATAATCGCTGCTAGTGCGACACCTATGCCGATTGGCGTTGCGAAATCCATTTCTGCGCCTCCGCTAAATCTATTCTTCTGAATCCATCACTAAACGCAAAGAAGGAGGTGGGTCGCCCTTACGACCGAGGTAAGCCGCCTCCGCTAATATTTCGGCCTGGAATCTCTTAACCTTCTCGACAACCTCGTCAACTGGTTCTCGAACTATGTAGTGGGTTCCATCACTAAGTACCAAGATCGTGTCAGGATTTGCTTCAACTCTTTGAATGAGGTCCGCATTGATCACCATCTCTTCGCCATTTAGTCGAGTGACACCTATCATTGCGGCTCTCCAAACACATCTCGTGCATTCCAACACATAAAGTTTCGGCACTATCGAGATCGATGTTAAAAAATTCATGGAAACAAAGAGGCGAGGAGCACCAAAGCTCCTCGCCTCTTTGTTTGGTATGGAAATCTACCCTAGGCCATCTGAACCAGCGCTTGAAGCACGGTCGAGGAGGTCGATACCACCTTAGTATCGGCCTGGTATGCGTTTTGAGCAACGATCAGGTTGGTCAATTCGGTTCCGAGGTCAACGTTAGAGCTCTCAAGCGAGCCTCCGAGGAGCTGACCTCGACCGCCAGTACCGGCCATACCAATTTGAGGAGTACCCGAGTTGAGAGTCGTCTGGTAGTCGAGATTTCCCACCTTCGTGAGGCCTTGAGGGTTAGAGAAGATCGCTAGGGCGATCTGTCCAAGAGATTGAGTCCTACCGTTCGAGTATGTTCCAGAGATAGTACCGTCAGAGCCGATGGTGAAGTTTTGGAGGGAGCCCGAGCTATATCCATCCTGGCTAGAAACAGCAATCGTTGAACTGCCCGAGAACTGAGTAACTGCAGCTGGGGTACCTGCCGCTGGGTAGTCCAAATTCATTTTGTAGCTAGAGGGTAGACTATAGCCTGATGGAAACCCATTCAGAGTCATCGATGTCGTCGATGTCATTTGGCCTGTCGTAGGGTCAAAGGTAATCGTCCCAGACCCCAAAGTTGTAGTGGCGCCGGTGGTCGAACCAGGCGTGGGAGTTGTAACCTGAACACCCCAACTATCTGCGGTATTGGCGGTGCCCGTATAGGTGATTGTGATCGGGATCTGATTTCCCAAAGAGTCATATGCGGTCGTGGTAGCAGTAATGGAAGGTGGTGTTCCTACTCCATTCCATACAGGTAGATTGCCACCCATAGTTATATTTGCTGTTGCCTGTGGATTGGCCGCTTGACCTTGAGGAATACTCAAGGGACCCGTAGGACCAGTTGTCGAAATAGTTCCAGATGCATTGGGGGACCAACCTTGGACCAGTGCACCGGTTTGGGTCACGAGCTGACCATTGGCGTCGAGCTTTAGATTTCCCGCACGGGTATAGAACGTTTGTCCATTTTGGTCAGCTATTAAAAATCCATTCCCCTGAATTGCGACGTCAGTTGGGCTACCGGTTTGAACGTTTGTCCCTTGGGTAAAACTCACCGAAGAGCCACTTACTCTAACGCCGGTGCCGACGAAGATTGGGTTCACTCCACCGGTGCTTCCGGTCTGTGGAGCTCCCGCTGAAGAGACCTGCTGATAGAGGAGGTCCGAAAACTGAACCGTCGTATCCTGATAGCCAGTTGTATTGACGTTTGCGATGTTGTTACCTATGTTGTCGAGCATCGCTTGCGCTGCGTCGATGCCTGAAATTGCTGCCGAAAGTGACCTTGTCATTTCTATTACTCCGTTTCTATATTTTTTTACTAAGCGATCGATGTAACGCTTGAAAGTGGAACTGAAGAAGTACCAATGTTCAACTGCGGGCCGGACGAAGTCACCTGTACCGAGGAGACTGTTCCGCTAAAGGGCGTGCCATTGGAGAGTGTCCCCGAAATTGTACGCCCTATCATCGAGGAGGAGGCCATTACACCAATCTCCTGATTACTTTGCGTCGTCGACGTCTCAAGGCTTTGGAGGGCCTGTACCATCGTCAACTGCGAAGTCTGGGTTATAAAGGTCGTTGGGTCGGTTGGACTCAACGGGTTTTGATTCTGCAACTGAGCAACTAAGAGTTGCATGAATTCGTTTGCGTTCATCGACGCCAAGGCGTTAGTCGCGCTAGCTGCAGAGGATGAATTGCTCGCAGAGGTGCTCGAGGTCGGCGTTGAGGTAGATTGACTTTGGCTCGATGGAGTGGATGACGATGACGAGAATGACGGCGTAGGAATTGCCGGAATCGTAGGCATCGGTATCGATGAAATAGGCGTTATTGACATTTAGCTATCTCCTAATCCTTTCCTGATCTAGAGGGTTACGTCTACGACGTGTGCCGATGTGATAATGATCTGAGGTATCTGCGCCGGAACCTCTGCCGAACCGGTAGACGAATAAGTTGGAGTTGATGGCTGGTTCGGTCTTTGGCCACCATCGCCCCTTCGATTTCCTCCTCCATTTGACATGTCGATCGTCGTTGTCAAACCAGATGACTTCGATAGCTCACTCGCTATCATCGCGGAATGCTTTGTGAGCAACTCTGCAGTCTGTTGATTCGTTGCACCAAGAAGAACTGTCATCGAGGATTTATCGACCGAAAGTGTCGCCGTTATCGGCCCAAGATTCGCCGGTGACATTGAAAGTTCGACAGTTGCCTTTCCTCCATCGTGAGGTAGCAACGAAATAGCAATATGCGAAAGAGGTGTTGCAAGGTCAGTTGGAGGTGAGTAGCTCTGAGTGAATCCAACTTCAACTGAGACAGGACGAGTGACCGAGGTAGGCAGATTACTTAGTACCTGACCTATTGCCCCTTCAAATGAGTTCGCAGATGGAAGTGGAGGCTGCTGATTCGAAGAGGTTGGATTATCGATCTTGGCAACCGGGGTAGCAGTGGGGGCGACCACCGGAAGATCCTTAGACCATAATCCAAAAGGTTGACCCACGCCCGTCACAGGGGATTGCGCCATAGGTGAGGCATTGGCCTGCAAGCCCAGGGCGGGAGTCTTAGATTGAACTTGAACCGCAACGTGAGGCTGAACCGCCTGTGGTGCTACGCTAGCGATAACTCCGATAGCTTGCGTGGTGTTTGGAACTGGCTTCTCAGCCTTAGTGGCAACTGAGGAGCTTGCTTGAACCGATTGAAATTGAGAGATTGCTATCAAAAGGTTTGGAGCCGTGGTATCTGTAGGAGCTGGGGTCTGCGCCTGCTGAGAACTTGACGTTTTCACCAACTCTGCCTTTGTAGTTGCGGCAGCTAAAGCATTTGAGCCGGCCTTGACACCAATCAAATGACTCGACGGCAATTGATTTGAAGTTTTCGGATCACTCGATGGCAATTGATTTGAAGTTTTCGGATCACTCGATGGCAATTGATTTGAAGTGCCCGGAATCACCGTTGCCAAGAGATCGATTACTTTCGCGGCCCCTTTATTTGCTAAAGGACCTTCTACTTGCTTTAAGGCAAGGGGTTGACCATTTTCTCTCGTGCCGCCGCTACCCAACACAGAAGTACCCGCCATTACCTCAATTGAGACTTTGGCTGAGGTGGCAATCTGATTGAGTGATTGATTGACCTTGGTTGGCTTGGAAACGGTTTCGGTTGATACCGCACTCAATATCTCAGTTAGAAATGTGCCACCTCCCTTTTGCGAAGTCGAGGGGTCACTTGAAACCACTCCTCCCGAAGATGTAGTGGTCGTCTGAGCCGGGGCTGGGGCTACCGTTATCATCAATTACCTCCGTTCATAGCAGAGTTGACGGCCTTGACATAGTTAACCGTCTCAGGGTAAGGCGGTACCCCTCCGTATGTAGTTACTGCCCCATCCCCTGCGTTATAAGCGGCTGCAGCAAGGTCATACGAACCGAAGGCATGTAGCTTTTGACTTAAAAGTTGTGCAGCTCCATAGATTGACGAGACTGGGTCGGTAGTGGATATTCCATTTGTTGCGGCAGTGGAAGGCATAATTTGCATCATGCCCTGAGCACCGGCCGATGAAACAGCAGATGGGTTGAAATTGGACTCAACCTTGGCGATAGCGAGAAGAAAGTTGACATTTACACCGCTTTTAGCGGCGGCGTCTTCAAATACCGGCAGATACGGACCTGCTTCATTGGCAAGAGTTGTATTTAGCGAACCGGGAGCTGCAACGGACGGTGTAGCGACTCGAACAATTGATGAAGGCGTTCCTATTTGATCAACCCTAACCACTGCTCCAGCCTCAGGTGCATTGATCATCTTTCCGTTGCCGATATAGATGCCAACGTGAGTAACAGGAGAACCGTAAAACACAAGGTCACCCGGTTGAGCATCGGCTACCGAAGCAACAGGGGTTCCAACTGCTTGCTGCTCCGCGGCTGTTCGGGGAAGGGTGATCCCTTGGTCAGCAAAAACCTTTTGAACCAGACCAGAACAATCGAAACCCGTGGTCGGAGAAGTCCCACCCCATTGATACGGAACACCGATGTATGAGGCAGCGTCGGCGACGATATTGGCACCAATATTGCTAGTGCTGCTAGAAGTTGGCAAAAACGCCGAATTTGAAGGTTGGTTCAGAGCATTAGAGACAGTTGTGGGAACGATATTAGGTGTTGAAATTGTAGCAACTGTAGCAGGGGAGGAAAGCGGCGTTTGACTTTGGGTGCCGGCCCCGGAGGCTTCCGATAGTAATTTAGCAAATGTTGGCGCTTGGCTCGATACCTGCTGCGCAAGCTGCTGCCCCATAGAAGAAAACGAGTTCATCTCGTTCATGATGGTTGAAAGTGGAGCAAAGGATACTCCAACAGAGCCCAGCGATGTCATATTCGTTCACCCTCTCTGTTTTGAAGCCACATCATGCTGGCTACTTCATCTGTCTCTTTTTGTTCTTGGCGTTCAAACTCTTCAATAAAAGATTCGAATGCGCGATTTCGAAGGCGATCGTAAGACTCAGATTCGATCTTGGACGATTGCCATTCAACCTGGCGCTTGGTTCTACGCTCCTCGGAATCGTGAAGTACGTTAACTGAGAATTCAATCTGTCGAAGGTGAAGATCGCTGATGGCCATGAATGCAAATAGGTCGAACCTCTCAGGTGATAGTTGCACCTCGACATTTGAAGACTCTTGAACCGCGGTCGCTAATCTCCTTTGCGAAGACGCGACCTCTAGCTCGGCACGCAAAAGATTGCCACGTGCCTCCTCTTCTTTTAGGTGCGCAATCCGCATCAGCGGCTCAAGTTGAAACTTAAATCGCTTCATCTACCGATCCCAACGCTCGTCTCGTCGAGAAGCTGGCTCAATCGTTGAAAAGCTTCGTCAACATCGGCGGCGTCGTCCATGGTTTGCCGTAAAAATTGGTCGATTGCTCCCTTGGAAGCAATCGCTAGATCTATCTCTCGCGAACTTCCCCTTTGATAGGCACCGACCTCAATTAGGTCGCGCGCTTCGCGGTAGGATGCAAGGCGGCTTCTTGCCTGAAATACCAGAGCTCGTCGCTCTGGAGAAAGTATCGCGCCCTCTAGTCGGCTTACCGACTCGAGTACGTCAATTGCTGGATAGTGGCCCGACGTAGCTAGACGACGGGACAAAACAATGTGGCCGTCGAGGATCGAACGCGCTGCGTCACTGATGGGTTCGTTCATCTCATCTCCGTCGACTAAGACGGTATAGAGACCGGTGATACTTCCCTTCTCCGAGTTACCAGCGCGCTCAAGAAGCTTCGGAAGTAGCGCAAAGGCAGAGGGTGGGTATCCCCGGGTAGCCGGCGGCTCACCTGCGCTCAATCCGACCTCTCGCTGTGCCATAGCAAGTCGCGTGAGTGAATCCATCATTAGCACTACTCGCTTGCCATGATCACGAAACCACTCAGCTATTCTGGTGGCCGTCATAGATGCGCGAATCCGAACCAATGCCGGTTCATCAGAGGTAGCAACGACGATGATGCTCTTTGCTAGCCCTTCCGGACCAAGATCATTGTTTATGAATTCGCTGACCTCTCGACCACGCTCTCCAATTAGTGCCACCACGTTAACGTCGGCGTTGGTACCGCGTGCAATCATGGAGAGCAGTGTCGACTTTCCGACTCCCGATCCCGCGAAGATTCCTAGACGCTGTCCAACACCACACGGGATCATGGTATCAATAGCCCGAACACCCAATGGAAGCTGACTAGCTATCGCTCCTCGTGATAGTGGCGCCGGTGGCTCACCGTGAATGGTTACCGATTCACCTGCAGTCAATGCCGGTCCATCATCTATAGGTAACCCCCGAGCGTCTACTACTCGACCGAGTAGCTGTTCTCCGACTCGAATTACAGCCGGCCTTCCCGCTGGAATTGCATCGCTTCCGAAACGTAGTCCCCTTAGATGACCATACGGGGAGCAGATAAGGCGCCCTTCACGGATGGCAACCACTTCGGCTTCCATCATTTCATCGTCTCGCCTAACCATAACCAGATCACCAATAGCGGCTGAGACACCTTCGATCTCGAGTTGAAGGCCAGTAACCCTGGCAACTTTCCCCACCGGGCGAATTCTCGCAGCCTCTAAAAGCGAATCTTTCTTGGAGTGGCTAAGCATCTTCACTCACCATATCCAACAGTCGCTCACGGAGGCGATCCATAGCGCTTGATAGCTGTAGATCTACTCGAGCGAACTCAGTCTCGATGATTGCACCACCCTCTTCGATGTCAGCAGATGGCTCGAGAATCACATCAGCGCTGGTCAAGATCTTGCGAGCATTTCGAGCTTCGTCGATGGCCTCTATGTCAGATGGATTGAGGCGAATTAGGATACTCTTTGATTCAACTGCTTCGAGAAGTGCATTGGAGATTGCGGCGACGAGGCGCTCTTTTTTGTCCCAGAGGGTGCTCTTTAGAACTTCCTCGACGACCTCAACTGCAAAACGAGCTAGATCGTCGGCCTCAGCTACGGCGACCTCACCTAGCTTCCCTCTCAGTTGCATCGAAGCCTGAAGCATAGATGCTATGGCGTTGTCAAGCTTAGAGAGTCGATCCGCCAGCCTCTGGTTTGCCTCTTGTTCGCCGACCAACTTACCGTCAGCGAATCCCTGAGCATAGGCATTTCCCTTTTCACGGTCGCGTTCTTGGATGTCAAAGACCGATCCCAACTCACCTTTTGTTGAGGCCGCATACTTCTCTAGCGTCGGAAGTTCCAAAGGGGTCACCATCTCTGGATTTTCTCTCAAAGATCCAAACCTTAGGACTGCATTCGAAGAAGGATCAACACTTGCAAATCGATCGCGTCCCATTAGATCATCTCCTCGTCGTTTCTAGTTAGCACAATTTCCCCAGCAGCTTCGAGCTCTCTAACGACTCGAACTACCGCATTCTGTGCTGCTTCAACCGCAGAAACACGCATAGCTCCGAGGGTCTCAATCTCTTCGATGAGGTCTCCGGCGGCACGCTCTGACATGTTGCGAAGAACTTTCTCACGCATCTGCGAATTCACACCCTTTAGTGCGACTGCGAGATCCTTTGGAATTACCTGGCGCAATACCCTCTGCAAAGTCCTGTCATCGAGATTCATAACATCTTCAAAGACGAACATCTGAGTTCTGATTCGATCAGCCAATTCGGGGTCGATTGCATCAAGATCGGTAAGTATGCGCTTCTCAGTGTTCTGCTCTGCACGGTTCAACATTTCGACTACCGCTGCAATACCACCACGGGTTGAAGCTGGACCTGCCTTGGCAAGTCCAGCTAGTTTCCTTTGTAGTACCGAGGCGGCTAGCTCGAGAACTTCAGGATCAACGCGCTCCATGTTTGCGATTCTGCGTGCGATATCAGCCCGCGAGATATCGGGTAATGCACTCAAAATGGAGGCTGCCGTATCTGGGGGTAGAAAGCTCAAGATTACAGCAACCATCTGCGGGTGTTCATCTTGAAGATAGGACGCGGTTTGGGAGGCCTCAACGTGAGTTAGAAAGAGGACGGGGTTATTTGATGTTGAACCAGAGAACTCTTCGAGTATCTCATCCGCAGCCTGGGATCCAATCCTCGCTGCTAGAAAATCACGAGCAGTATCAACACCGCCTTGAGTGAGGTTACGTATTCCAGCCAGTGAATTGACAAAGTCGTCTGCGACAGCGCGCGTCACATCATTTTCGAGCTTTGGCAATCGTGCAATCTCAAGAGTGAGAGAGATCGCCTCGGTCTCGCTCATCGACTTCAAAACTCGAGCGGCGACGTCCTTACCAAGTTGTACTAAGACGATAGCAGCCCTCTGTGTTCCAGTAAGATCACTCTGCTTCATTGTTACCCCTGAGCCTTCGAGGTAGACGACATCCAAACCCTGAGCAACTTCGCCACATCTTCGGGTTGCGATTCAATGAAGTCAAATACTTCATCTGAAAGCAATGGTGCTTCCGCCGGTGGCAGTTGCTTAATCTGTGCTCCAAGCGACTCTTCCTCAAGATCGATGATGTCAGGAAGTTCGAGTGAGCTTCTAACTTCACGGCGCGATGAGCGCATGATGAAGAAGAGAACAAGAAGGACTCCGAGAACTAAAAGAGCGGTTTTGGCGAGCGAGAATATCGACGACGTAGAAGAGGCTGCCGCAGCTACCAACGTAGTAGTAGTGGCACTCTTCGAAAAAGGCATTGCAACAACACTGATGGTATCGCCACGAGAAGTTACAATTCCAGCCGCCGCAGCCACAAGTTGCTGCACTTTAGCAAGGGTAACCCCCTTGACCTTAGAGTTGACGAGCACTGCAACCGAGAGCTTTTGAACCTGGCCCGGCGCCTGAGTTGTTGAGGAGTTCACTTGACCAACTGCGTAGTTAGTGGTGTTATTGGTCTGCTTGTAAGTAGAGTTGCCACCAGTACCTGTGTTTGTGGTTATAGAACCGAGTACTCCACCGGCGGGTGAACCCGTACCAGAGAAGTTTTGAGTGGCACTTTGAACTTGAGTCGGGACCGTCACCGGAGTTCCAGCAGGGGTCGTCTGAACTGATTGGCTTGAAGTGGTGGTTTGATCAAAGTTCAAGGTCGCACTTACCCGAACGATCGCATTATTGGCTCCAACCAGTGGTGTTAGAAGCGACTCTAGTTGAGTCTGTAGATTCGAATTGAATGCCTGAGTCTGCTGGTCGTTCACGGTGCTCGAATTGGATTGTCCAGGAGCAGAGAGGACATTACCGTTTGAATCTACCAAAGTGATATTCGAAGCAGACAGATTTGGTATCGCAGATGCCACCAAGTGGATGATTCCTTGGACTTGCGTCTGTGATAGCACGGTGCCGGGAGAGAGCGTCACCAGGATCGAAGCAGAGGGTTGCGAGGTATTCGAGATGGCAAAGACATCATTATTTACCAGTGCCAAGTTCACCTGAGCCGAAGTAACGCCATTTATCGCCTCGATGGTCGAAGCTAGCTCTCCCTGTAGCGCTCGCTGGTAGTCAGCCTGTTGGGTCAGTTGAGAGGCAGTTATTCCAACATTAGAGAGGAGCGATAGGCCAACCGTTGAATTTGCGGGCAAGTTGGCTTGCGCCATTACGAGCCTCTCTTGGTTAACGTCGGGTTGAGGCACCAAAATCGTAGATCCACCGTCGGTCAATTGATAAGGAATGCCGGCAGATTGAAGCTTGGTCGTCATCGCCGCGGCATCAGATGGGGCAAGTCCGGTAAAAAGAGGCGCGTAACTTGGCTTTGAAGCCATTGAGGAATAGATATAGCCGGCAAGGCCTAGAGCTGCCACGGCAATAACGGTCAAGACCTTTTGCCCAGAGGTAAATCCGCTCGCGAAGCGACTGGCATAGCTCTTCATTGATCCTAAGTTGTCGTTGATTGCCACGATATACCCGTTCTACCTATACCGGCATTGACATGATTTGATTGAACGATGTCACGGCTGCTGACTTGATCGCAGTGGCTAGCTGTGTGTCGAGAGAAGCTTGCTGCGATGCAATCATTGCGTCGCCGAGGTTAGCCTGGCCAGTCGAAACCAATAGTGCCTGTTGCGAGGATTGATTTTGAGCCGAAGAGAGCGAGTCGATCGCGCCAGCCAGCATATTGCCAAACGAAGAAGATCCCCCTTGCGTCTGCCCCACATTACCGAGCGAAGAGACTGAGCCAACGTTGCCGACGGCAGCTGCTCCTGCTACTGAGTTCTGAGCACTGCCAGCAAGGTTACTTGGTGAGATGGGGGCGGAAATCGTCGGAAGAGACGGAATTACAGGTAGCGAAGCCAGTGCTGTTATTGGAGCGATTGATGACATTATTGAACCTAACTTGAGCTCGAAAAGGAGTTACTGACCGATGGTGAGTGCGGCCTGATAGACCGTTTTGGCGTGATTAATAACTGCTACGTTGGCTTGGTAGCTTCTCTCGGCAACGTCGAGGTTTGTGAGCTGAGTGGCGACGCTGATTCCAGGTGTCCTAACATAGCCCGCAGCATTTGCTTGCGGATTAGTTGGGTAGTAAGCAAGCACCCCGTTTGGGTTTGGAGTTACTATGCCAGAGACGTGAACTCCGGTACCTTGAGTGGGGGTTAGTGGCGTGGATACTGGATTTGGAAAGTATCCATTGGAACCTGCACCTGGTGCCACCGTGAGCTCTTGCTCCAAAAATGGTGTCTGTGAGGGATTCACTGTATCATTGGCGTTAGCAAGGTTTGAACCGATAGTGTTTAGCCAACTCTGGCTAACATCCACTCCGGAACCGGCGACAGATATGAGACCGAATAGCGACATTAGAACGAACCTCCTGCCGAACCACGCACTAAGTGGTACTGGTTGTTGATTTCGGAGGTAACCGCTTGATACCACGTAGCTGACTGCTCAGCTCCAATTAGCTCTTGGCTGATAGAGACGTTATTACCATTCGTAGAAGGTGCCAAGGGCGAAGCCGAAACGGCTGCCATTGCAGTACCGCTTCCCTCCTTGAGCGCCTGCGTCAACGAAGAAGCAAAGTCGACACGCGAAGCGGTAAAGTTTGGGGTGTTCAAATTCGCAATGTTATTTGCTTGAACCTGTTGTTGAAGTGACAATCCATCTAGTGCGAATTGCAACGCCTGTAATACTGGTCCACCCATGCAGAACCACCGAAATCCTTCATCGGACTTACTTAGTCCGAAATCGAATGCGGCCCTTCCTGGGCAGTTCATATGCGATATCCTGCTCGCATAAGATTCTTCGTCCCGATTCATCGCCTACTTGAGAAATCAATTGAATATTTAAACAAAAAAGAGTGAGAACCTTTTTAGGTTCTCACTCTTGAATCTTTTCGACTTGTATTATGGGACTATGCTCTTATATCGACCGCAATAGGTCCGGAACTTTCGCGTTTTGAAATTCGCTTGATCAGCAATGAGAGATCTTTTTTTCGTTGCTCCACACGAGCGACCGCTTCCTCATTCCTCTTCAAGAGAACCTTTAACCGCGCTTTAGTCTGAGGATCACTGCTTGGAATCGCTATGCCCTCCAATTGTATCGGAGAAGGCCAATCCGCCTTACCCTCTAGGGCTAGTTCGACTCGGTCTAGATAGGTTTCAAGCGCATTCAAAACATCAGACACTCGCACCCACCGTTCCCTTTTCCATCAAAGCTTTGTTTGCTCCCCTCCATGCTTCGACAATCTCCATTAGAAGGCGACTTGCCCAATCAAAGCGCTTTTGATCTGCATAGATATTGGATTGCACAAACTCAGAGTAGATAAACGAGTAAATCGTCTTCAACTGCGCAGCCCCAGGCCATAGATCGACCCGCAAGGTATCGCGAAGATTCAAGACTATGTCCTGGGCATGCAAGAGGGCGGCATTCCGTACAGGAATATTGCCAGTTGCAAAACCTTGTTCTGCTCGCTTTATATCGACCTCTAAGCGATCTAACAACATCATTAATCTTGCGGCTGGGGTGGCCGTCAGAATCGAATTCTTAACAAATTCACGGGAATCGTTATACATCCTTATTCTTTCCCTCCTAGAATTGGCAGCTTAATTTCGCTACGGCAACTTCGCAATTTGGGTCGACAACCAATTTCCTTGGCTCTGAAGACTACCCAATTGCACCTCCATGTTCGAAAACTCTTGCTGAAGAAGAGTTTGTTCTGCTTGTATCATCGGCGTATATGAGTTGTACTGAAACTGCAAACCCTGAATTTGTGAATTCAAATTATTTATAGTTGTGGTCATGGAGCCAGTTACTGGGTTTGCGCCACCATTGGCGGTAGATGCTAAGCCCCCTGCAATACCCGAGGTGTAGTCGAAAGTTCCTATGTTTGTAGCGGTGCTGATACCCTGAGCCGTAACCGTTAGAGCCAATCCAGCCAACGTCGGGTCGGTCGCTGGCGCAGAAAGGACCTGACCACTTCCAGTTGCAGTAACTCCATTTATTGTGCCAGCAACATCAATACCGGTAAACGTGGATGCTGTATTAGCGGTGGTAGCAAGCCCCGTCTGTCCGGTCGCAACGTTATTTGAAGTAACTGAAAACGAAGCTGCACTTCCGTAGTTGCCACTTGTTAGAACTAATTGGCTACCAGAAGAATTTGTGACTACAGACGCAAGAAGGTTCATGCCATTTGACGTGAACATAGAGTTGAGGCCACTCGCAATATTCGTCAGAGATTCGCCAGCAGTAGCAGAGTATGTCCCCGATACTCCACCGGATGCAATAGTAAGCTGCTCAGCCGACGTAATGGATCCACTAGATAGTACCGCGCCTGAGTCGGTAGCTTTTGTCGCCGACTGAGAGATAGAAACGGCGTAATTACCTGGAACCGTACCGTCAGTCGCGAAGAGCAGAGATACCGTTCCTCCATAAGTTGACGACGACGGGGTAAATGTTCCGCCTTGGGAAAAAAACTGCGCTACTTGAGATGGATTTTGCTGGTATGCGCTTATGAATGCATTCTGATCGAAGGTAATCGTCCCATCCTTGGTTACTGCTAAGCCTACGCTCGAGGCGTTGAGTGAACCATTGGTGCCGCCGACTGCGCTCGCGACGGTATTTAGAACTTGTTGGGTTATGGCTTGCATATTTGGATCTGTCATAAGCGGTCCTGCCACTGCTGTGGTCGCATTGTAACCAGCATACGTATTGATGTCACTAAGAACTTGGTTCGCAGCGGTGACCATAGTATTCACGGCAGTTGCCATTGCCTGTGCGTTTGGAGTCAATGAGAGAGTTACGGGTTGAGATCCGGAAGCCTGTGCGGACAGTAAGTTAATCGTAAGTCCCTGCATAACTCCAGATACCTGATTGGTCTGTGCGGAAACGGTATAACCCCCACTGCCTCCAATCTGAATCTCGGCATTCTGAGCTGCGGTAACTTGCTTTAGTCCACCAAGAGTCGAAGTTAAGGCGTTGGTATCGACGCTAATTTGGGATTGAGTTCCAGTGTTGCTCGAGGATAGCTCCAACACATACTGGCTAGATCCCAAATTGACAGCTGACGCTGTAATACCAGAGCCCGATCCATTGATTGCGCTAACGACATCCGATAGGGATCCGCTATTGACGTTCAAATAATTTGCAGTAAAGCTTCCTGTTGAAAAACCAGTGGTTCCAACCGTAGTGGTGATGGTGCCGCCAGTCCCAGAAGTTAACGTAAGCGCAGAACCAGCTGCAACGTTATTGACGGTGTTGACTGTCCCGTCGACCGTAATAGATCCCGCAGTTCCGTTGACAGCCGTCGAGTTTGCAGTCAAACCAAGAGAGGTGAGGGCAGTACCACCGGTGATAGCCAGAGAAGACGAAGTTCCCAGTGATGCAGTCGAGACCGAAAGGCTTCCATTGGAGCTAGTTGATACGTTGAGCAATCCTCCACTAGCGCTCTGTAGAGCAGAAGCTAATTGACTTTGAGTGTACGTACCAGCAGCAAGTGTGAATGTTTGTGCTGTCCCATTGATAGTTGCCGAAAATGTATCATTTGAGCCGGTCGTAATTGTTGTCGTTGCTGCAACGGGACTACCCGTAATCGTCGCCCCCGAAAGCGCGGAGTTGACCGTTACCGAGTGAGATCCAACTGTAAGTCCCGACCCAGCGCCGAGGGAAGCAAAACCGAGACTCGCTGCACCCTGGGCAATGAGTAACGGTGCAGATGCCACAATTGTGCCAGTCGAGGAGACCGCGTTATTTGACATCAGAACATTTCCCTGAGCAAGCTGGTTAACTGTAAAGCTAACAGTTCCGGTTGGAGTGCCCGGGGATGCGGTAGCCGTCGCTACCGCAGAGTTCGACGACGCTACAGAGGTTTGATCCCAAAGGAAAGTTTGATTGATTGCATCTGCGGCAACTTGTAAAGAGGATAGATCGTTTTGGATTGTCTGATAGTCAGAGATATTTGAATTAATCTGACTAATCTGATTTCCGATATCGACTTGAGGCTGCTTGTAGGCAACCATCAAAGCGTTGATAATCGATGTAGTATTGAGTCCGGATATAACACCGCTGAACGATATGGGCGCACCGCTCGAACTTGAGGAAGAAGACTGAGAAAAGGGGTTGACTGTTGACGATGTCGTACCTGATACCCCACTTGAAGATGTTGTCATCTTTAGCCTTTCTGTGACTAACGAAAATCAACTAAATATGAGGGGCGCAAGTCCAATTTGAACTTGCGCCCCTCCGAATTAGTAACGTCCTAATAAAAGGAACGCTACGGTATGAGCTTCAGAATCATGCTCGGCAACTGCTGAGCTTGACCGAGCATCGCCGTACCAGCTTGCATCAAGATCTGTTGAGCAGTAAATGTGGTCATCGTCTGTGCCATATTTGCGTCAACCAAACTCGAGTGTGCAGCCTGAACGTTTTGCTGGCTGATAGTCAGGTTTGAAATATCAGCCTGGATTTGGTTCTGGCTTGCACCTACGCTTGCCTGAATCGTAGCCACCAAGTCAATTGCACCTTGCACCGCTGAAAGAGCGAGTTGAGCACTTGCAAAGCTGGCGAGACTCAAGGTAGAAGCAATTCCTAGCGAAGCAGCAGTCGTAGCTTGCAGCGTAACAGCGACTTGATCGGTCGAGATAGCATAAGCTCCCAATTGGAACGTCAACACCTGCTGAGTCGAAAGTAGTGAGTTGCTTCCGCTACCGAAGGTTGTGCTATTAGCGATTTGGTTTAGCTGAGTAGCAAGATCCGTGAACTCTGTGTTTACAGCATTCGACGCATTCGACGACAATGCACCGGAGTTTGATGCCTGAACCGCAAGCTGGTTCATTCTTTGCAGAATGTTGACTTGCTGGTTCATTGCGCCGTTAGCGATTTGCAGAACCGAGATCGCATTTTGACCATTCGAAATTGCGACATTCAAACCGTTGGACTGAGCTTGGAGGTCTTGAGCGATTACGTATCCCGATGAGTTATCTGCCGCAGTCTGGATCTGAAGACCAGAAGACAGCTGCGAGATAGTCTTATCGAGGGCATTGCTAGTGCTGTTTAAGTTGTTATATGCATCAATTGCTGCGATGTTAGTATTTATCGATAGCGACATTTTCCTAATTCCTCCTTGATATACACGTCTCCCATCCATGGTGACGCGTTTCTTGCGGCAAGATTCACAGGGTCACCTTTGGAGTGGCTACTTGTTGTTTCGGCAATACAGGAAAATGCTTTAGAAGTTTTACAGATTATTTTGAACTTTGAGCAAAACACGATCCACAATGACAATTGCCCGCTCTGCCAGGGATCGCCTCACCTCACTTGATTTGTACCGCAACGAGGGTAAGGACGGAATTGGATTGCCTCCTTGTAGTGGTTTGAGACTTGCACGCGTTGATCTCGTAGATTTAGGTAATTGTAACCTCTAGGGCCATTCTCCGAACGCGGCTATTTTCATCGGAATCTCTGTACTTTGAATATCCCCGTCGAATTTTTCTGCGTTCGGATAGTCCCAGAGCTGTAAGTTGATCTTCACCGGTGAATGTCAGGATAGTTGACGCATTTGCCTTCTTTTAGATTAATGGTCACTTGGCCATTTTGAGCCGTTTTTGACTCTACGATTTCTCAGTTATCGACAATGGTTTTTTCATCGTCACCGATCGGTTCGTAAGCGATTATTGAAATGTGCATAAACGCGGAGCGTTTAAACACAATCCAACAATCTTTGACCGCTTTCACCAACAGTTTTCTGCTGCTGCTACCAGCTAAGGCAAATAGTCATTGAAGAGTTGGGGTGTTCCGAGATCGATCTAAGTGATCAAACTTTGACTAACGACCGATCTATCTCGCGGTGGAGTGGTCCATGTTCCACCAGGAGGAGTCCAATCTCTCACTTTAGAGTTGACCCACCTCCTTGGACTAAGTTCTTATCCCTTCTCGTAGAGCTCGGCTCGTTTCGACAGTACCTCCAAATGGTTACCTTCGTGAACATCGTGTGGAGTGACGAACTTTAGAGCACTATGGCGATGGTGGTAGTTGTAGTAACTGACAAACTTCTCCACCCAGATTCGACTATCTGTAAGACTTTCAAATCCTCCATAGGGATAACCTGGCCAGTACTTGGTTGTACGAAAGAGCGCTTCGATGTGAGGGTTGTCATCTGATATGTAAAGGCCGAGAGTTAGAGGTGGTGATCCCCATCTTGTAACAAAGCTCCAGTAGAGACAATGGGTCTCCCTTGAAGGGTTGGTCACTTGTTGAGTACTTATATGAGCTAGATGTAAATATATCGAGGTCACGGCCTCGGGTATCAAATGATAACGCAGAGAATCTCTGCGCTCTTCAAGATAAGTAAAGTACTTTCCAAGCTATCCCTACGGAGGATTTGCAACCATCGATGCTGCACGCAAGTGGATGAGTGGCTTCGTTGATCACTACAACAACGATCACCAGCACTCTGGTATCAAATTCGTAACTCCACAAAAAGCTCACAGTGGCGAACACATCGAGCTACTAAATAGACGGCGCGAGCTCTACGAGGGAGCTCGCAAAACTACACCAGGACGGTGGATTAGGGGCAAATGCAGAGACTGGGATCCAGTATCAGAGGTATCAATAATTCCTACGAATAAGTCGGTTGGAGATGAATCAAAGGGGAAGCAAAGAGAGGTAGCTTGGATTGTGCGAAAGTGACAACTTCCTTGGCAGGCTCCGGTCCCTTCCTGGTAGTAGCGCATATTCGGGCCTTTGGAAACACCATCACCCTTGTATGAAATCTTTACCTGTCGAATCATTCATACTTTAGTAGAGCGAATGACAACCATCAAGAGACCAATGGGCTAGCCGAAAGAGCATCTTCAGCTCTTTTCAAGTACCTGAGACTCGAAAACGCGTATCAATTCATCGGCACTACTTGGCACTTCCAACTGATACTTTTTATTCGCCAACTCTACGGCCTTGACGAGCTCACTCCCCTCATATTCACTGATTAATCTAAGAAAAATCGCCGACGCCCTATAATCTCTAAAGGCACCTTGGGCAACGTATAAGCTGCTCAATCGCTCTGCGAGAGGTAACATCTCAAGCTGAGCCGAGGTGATTAACGGACAAAACTCATCCATTGATTTTGCTCTAAGGATCGCTGATACCTCTAATCGCAACGAGAGATGCGCGCACTTCGAAGTCTCGGCTACGGCAACTAAGGCAATTAAATCCTGAACGCCACTTTTCAAAAGTGAAATAATAAACCTGGTAGCCAAGTCAGGATTATTAAACTGCATTTGCCTGATCAAACCAAATGTGGAGATTAAGCGATTTTTTGGAATTCTACGGTAATACTCATATGGATCGATTTGAGCCTTCTCTAAATAATCGATAAGCATTGAGGGATGAACCTCAAGACCGCTGCCGCCATCCATCGCACCCAGTATTATTTCGCAGGCTTCGAAGTAACGGCCGTGCTCACCAAAGTACCCTCCGAGAATCACAGCGGCCTGAGACTTCCGAAAACTAATATCACCTAGGTAAGACTCGCTGGATGGCAGCGACCTGTAGACGGCTAATGCCCCCTCCACATCGCCTGACTTTGCCAGTACCATAGCTTCACGTGAAATTTGATCAGCTCGCCTAGGAAAGCGAGAGCCGAACTCAACCACATATCTTCGTGCAGCATCTAGATCGTTTCTTCCAAGTTTAAGTTCTATCAGAAGCCGGTAGATTATCGGCAATGAGGGTTCGAGTCCCACTCCAAGTAGAGTTTTTTCAAGCAACTCCTCTGCCCGCCCCGAATCACCCGCAAATAAATACGATCTGGCTAAATTAATTGCAGAGAACAAATCATTTACTGTCTCGTGATACTTCTTGGCTATCTTTAGATTTCTCTCAGCCTTCTTTTGCATTACATCACCGACGTTGGAGTATCCATAGTGGTCAATATGGCCCGAGATAAGTGGCGTTGCTATTGGCGGCCTACGGCCGGTTCTGTCGAATACTTGCTCGTGTATCATTCCGTACCAACATGTGTCAACTCTCCGCACAACACGCGACATTTGGTGAGAGAAAGCCTCAGCGATATTGAGAGAATCGTGATTGAAAATGTTTACAAATACTGCAACACACTTTTCAACCCAACTGGAAAGTTCATCGACAAATTCTTTACGATCGGCTTCGAAAACTTCATCCGCATCCAAATGAAGCACCCAATCAGAATTGCTGGAGTTAAGGGCAAAATCACGAGCGGCACCGAAGTCGTCTATCCAATCGAAGCGAACTGGCGAAATACCCAACCTCTCGAGCAATTCAATCGTTCCATCAGACGAACCGGTATCTACAACAATTACTTCTTCAACTATGCCACGTACAGATTCAATGCACTTTGCTAAGTTCTTGACCTCGTTCTTGACAATCATCGCCAGCGAAAGTACGCTGGTAGCTCCATCGGCTACTGCGGCAGTCACTTCGCCAAAACGATCACTCAGATCGATCGCAACTTTATCGTAAAAGAAGCTATCACGCGAAGACTTCCTGTAAGAAATGGATACTTGGTATTTACAGGGTGAACTTGAGTGCAAGTAGTTGCTGTCGTCAATTCGAATAACGATGCCGTTATCGCTCATGGTCTTTGAAATCGACCAAGCAACATCCCTTTGTGAATAAATCTCAATTCCTGCGATCGCTTCGTTTAAATACCTACTAGAAATACCGAGACCTTCTATGCCAGCAAATGGAGTAGACGTGTACATGTCTCTGTGTGCAATCTCCCATTCCTTTTGGAAGTCTCGCATTTGACTTCGATTGGAATATTGAGGGGATACCACTCTTTGATAGGTAGGAAGATTATTCGACCTCGGTGCCGAGATCAGAGTACCCTGGCTCAGATTACGTCTAACCGAATCAAAGTTCGTTCGTGTGGGCCAGCATTCTGAAGTCAACAATATGCATCCAAGCTCCGAGTTCGCCAAGATATCTTTTAAGCCTTGCCACGAGACTCTAGTGAAATAACTGTCTTTTGTTGGCTCGTTTACGGATCCGTCAACCACTAGAACATTATCGCCTGGACGGATGCAGCTACTCAAAGCCTCGAAGATGGGGACGCGACGCGTTAGTTTGGTCTCCGAGATCACGATCACATTGAGCGGTAGATTCTTCATCTCTCATGTATCGACAATGGCCACCCAGATAATGAGTGGCCATTGCAAAAAAGTTCAATGAATTTATTATTTGTTGACTACGCCAAACAGAATCGAATCTCTCCTCCAGGGTAACCACCTGGAATGAACGCATCAAACGATGCTACTCTAGCAGGACTTTTGAGCAAGGGGAGAATGTCATCATCAAGACCATCTGGCGCAACTAGAACCTTAGACAACTTAACTCTCTTAGCGTGTGTTCTCTTGTCGTTCATAATCGCAATCAATACGTTTGCGACTTCTTTGAAGTTTTCAAGAAGATTGTTTGGAATCTCACCTTCATCTGTAGCATCTTCAGCAGCCCCAGCCGGAATCATCATCATTGCAGCGCCAAGAGAGTTGGTAAGGCCGAGCTCACAAAAGATTGCTGCCCCAATCGAATCATCATCAAAGGTATAGACCGAGACCGAGCCTTTGAACGTAGCTGTTTGCGGATTGCCAATCCTCTTTGTTGTAACGCTCTTTCCTACCAACATCCCCAAAGTTTCTTCAACTTCGTCCGGACCTGGCAAGAGAAGATCTGCACCGATGTCCGACATCTCGTTCCTTCTTTCCTAACGATAACTAGACCTTATGGCGAAATGCCAATAAGTAAACTTCTGCTCCAGCGATTTCGATCTTCGAACCTGCGGCCTCTTGGTGAGAAGTAGGGTGCAAGGTTCCGTTGAAAAAAGCGGGCAGCCCTAACTTTAGTCCAGGATCGACCTCAGTCATTCGTCGCTTGACACCGCCGGCCACGATATTTATAACTTCGTTGATCGCATCTGCCATGTCATCATCGGTTAGCTCTTCATCTGGCTCCATAAATAGAAGTGCACGGCCGAGGGTTCCGCACGCCTCCCAACTTCCAGCTACACCGTACTCAAAGTTATAGTCATCCCCTACGAGAGCCACGTAAGAGCCTGGGAAGCTGCGATCGCTTGGCAGACCAGAATCAAGTACTGTAATTCCATCTAAACCCAAGGTGGAGGTGGCGAGCTCTTCGGCAGACGAGACCATAGCACTAAGCCAAGTTGAAACTAAATTTGGATCCTCGGCCATTACGCGACACCTGCCGCATCTAGGGTTTCACGGAATGTTTCAACTGTGAAAGGCTTTGCAATTACAAATATTGCACCTGAGTCTCGCGCCAATATTTGCATGTCGGGGGTACCCTCCGAGGTAACGAAGCCGAATGGAGTGTCATCCCCATCGCTTCGAAGCTTGCGAAGGAATTCGAGACCGTTCATCTCAGGCATATTCCAATCCGAAAGGATTAAGTCTGGCCCTTCAGCCTTGACTTGAGCTAAGCCTTCAAGGCCGTTAGACGCCTCGACAAAATCGGCATCGCCATATCCTGCCTGACGAAGGTGGCGGAGAACGATCATCCTCATCGCCTTAGAGTCGTCTACAATCAATATCTTCATTTCGAGCTCCTATCCAATCCTTTACTGAGAAGCTAACCTTTACTTCGTCGTTTATCCATTTGAACTTGAAGGGAATTAATACCCACTACCACGTGGCGCGACATATGGGGTCCGCGTAACTTGAGTAGGAGCCGCAGGTGGCATTGGGCCTCCTTTTGATTTGTAGTAAAATGTACTGCCAGTTGTGATCCGGTCAAAGTCATTACTAACATTCATGGTTGTCTCCGAGCCACCTAGAAGCAGTGCGCCACCTGGAACCAAAACCTTGTTAACCTTTTCTAAGATCGATCTCTTCGTTTGCAGATCGAAGTAGATAAGTACGTTACGGAGAAAGACGATATCCATTCGCGGGAGCATCGGCCAGTTTCCAGCAAGGTTCATTACCGAAGTTTCAACCATCGAGGTCAAGTCAGCCTTGATCTTCCACTCCGATCCAGCCTTCGTGAAGTACTTGACCAACAGCGGTGCCGGCAAACCACGGTTGATCTCAATTTGGGAGAAGATTCCTTCCTTTGTCCTCTCGACCATTGCCCTCGAGATATCGGTACAAACTATGCGTACTCTCCAGTTTGAGAGCATTGGAAAGTGCTCTTTAATCACCATTGCAATCGAGTACGCCTCTTGTCCTGAAGAACACGCCGCCGACCATATGTTTAGAGTACGGTCAGCACCCTTTCTCTCAATTACCTTGGGGAGTAGCTCGCTCTTCAATACGTCGAAGGGCTTCACGTCTCTGAAAAAATAGGTTTCGTTGGTGGTCATCGCCTCAGCCACCATGGATCCGACCTCGGAATTAATGGTTGGGTTTGCTCGCAACTTGGAAACCAGTTCCGTGATAGAGGTGGCTCCAACTCTTCTCGCTACTGGATTTAACCTGCTCTCTACCAAATAATCTTTGTCAGGGGTTAGAACGATCGCCGTCGTATTTTTCACAAAGTTCGCCAAGAAGGTAAAGTCGTTAGAACTCAGTGCCATCGTCGGCCTCCGATCTCCGAAGTAGCACTCCGTGAGGTTATAGCGGTAGTTTGTGCAGGAGTATGCGAACTTGGCGCGTGATTCGCCGTAGGGCGATCAGAATTGCCCGATACGCTGCACCTCCTTGCTATGTATTGTGCGATCTGATTCAACGGTAGAACTTGTTCAGACAATCCAGCATTTGTAACGTAACCTGGCATTCCCCAAACCACAGACGACGCCTCGTCCTGAGTTACGATCTCGGCACCAGCCGCTTTGAGTTCTTTGGCGCCCACGAAGCCGTCTTGTCCCATACCTGTCATGACGATTGCCATCACACGATTTCCCAATCGCGTCGCTGAATGAAAGAGGGTGTCGACAGAGGGACGACACGAATTGACTGGTGGAGAGTCGTCAAGTGCAAGCGCAACTTCGCTTCGATGGTTGTTAGTTATTACAAGGTGATGCTCTCCTGGAGCGATGTAAACCTCGCCTGGCCTTGGGACTTCACCGCCCTTAGCTTCCATAACCTTCAACTTCGACTTTGCATCTAATCGTTCTGCTAGCAACCGAGTAAAGGTAGCAGGCATGTGCTGCACTATCAGTATCGGAACCGGCAAATTTGCAGGTAGCGCTGGGAGCAATTCGCCAAGCGCATTTGGGCCACCAGTCGATATGCCTATGAGAATCAAAGAGGGTGGCCTATGGTTCGTGGATCGAAATCTTGCAACCTCTCCGTACTCCGATTGTGCCTTTGAATCTGTAGTAGGTGGCTTGACTGCAGGAGCTGCGGAGAACTTGGGACTATATCCATTGGGAGCAGCAAATCTGCTATTTGGAGTACTAGAAGTACCGGGTCTATGGGTAGGGGGTCTTCCAGCGTATCCGGCACCTGCACCCACTGCTCGCCGTCGCTTTTGACCTAGTACTCGAATCTTAGTTGCGAGAGAAGATGCAATGATCTCTTTTGATGCCTCAACTGAGGTAGAAGAAGAGGGCTTCGTGACGTAGTCTGTTGCCCCAGCACTAAGTGCATCGAGAGTTGCCTTGCCACCTGACTCCGTCAGCGTCGAAAACATTATTATCGGCACTCTTGCATCGATCTGGCGAATAAAAGGAATTGCTTCAATTCCCGTCATGTCAGGCATTTCAACGTCAAGAGTTATGACATCTGGTTTCAGCTCCTTGAATCGGCTGATAGCCTCACGTCCTGAGGCAGCTGTACCTACCACCTCTATATCTTCTTCTCTGAGGAGCGTCGAGGTGACAATTTTGCGGATAACGGCGGAGTCATCCACCACCATCACCCTTATTCTGGCGGCATCCACCTTACTACCTCGCTCCTAGACCAAGAAGCGACAACTTCTCGTCAATGATATCCTTCGTGAAGGGCTTCATAACGTACTCATTTGCGCCGGCCTCAAGTGCCTTGAGTACTTGTTCAATCTCGGTCTCAGTTGTGACCATCATCATCGTCACGTCATCGTACTCAGGCATCGACCGAGCCTTTACCAGGAACTCATAGCCGTTCATAACCGGCATATTCCAGTCGATTAAGATCAGCTCGGGTCGAGACATCTTCGATAACTTATGCAGAGCATCAGCTCCGTTTTCGGCCTTCTCAACCGTGTATCCAAGTTCGCCCAAGATACGAGCCAGAATCATGCGCGTTGCACTTGAGTCGTCAATAACCATAGCTAGAGCCATCTCTGCCACCACTTCCTCTCGTGCAAGCGAGTCAAAGTATTCGAAGTCATCATTAACTCAACTTCACCTTTACGCATCAACCAGCGAGAAGACCGCACGATCAAGGTCAAGGACGAGCATTAGCTTTTCCTGTAACTTGTAGACACCTTTTATTAGGTGGCGGAAACTCACTTCAAGGGTTTCAGGAGGATCTTCAAAGCTTTCCTTCTCTACCTCAACCACATCGCCAATCTCATCTACAAGAAGGCTTAGTGGTCCATCGTCAGACCTAACTACGATATTCATCGGTAACTTGCCTTGACGAGGTCCAAGCCCCATCACCTTACGGAGATCAAGCGCTGTAACGATCTGACCTCTTAGATTGATAAGACCTGCGACTTCAGCGTCCGCGAGGGGAACTTCAGTCATGTACTGGTACTTCAGAACTTCCTGTACCTCCTTGACACCAATTCCAAGGAAGTGACCGTCAAGGTAAAAGGTACAGTATTGTCTTTCGGTTAACTCATTTACCGCCACGACTAACCTCCATAACTTGAAAGTGCGTACTCGTTTGAATCAATAAAGCTAACGAGTGCATCTTGAACGATTTCATCGATGTTCACTATGTCTGTGACTCGATTGTTGACGACTGTCGAACCCATAATCTGAGACTTGATTGAGACCTTCTCGAGGTTCATCGCGACGTTTACGATGTCCAAGATGCGATCGACTACGACGCCGACTCGTCTACCATGTCCCGAGTGAACCACAACTTGGATACTTGCAATATCCGGGTCACTTGCCGCTGGAACACCAAGGGTGGAACTTAGCCATATGAGCGGCATGATAGAGTCGCGATACTGAACTACCTGATTGTCACCAGCCCACTCAAGAACATCGGGTGAGAACTCTTCTAGACGATCGACACTTGCCAACGGAACGGCAACTCGGTAGTTGTCGCCAACGCCGAGTAGCAATAGTGTTTGTCTTTCCACGCTTTCGCTCTCGTTGCTGGTGGAGAGTTCCTTGAGTTTACGATCACGAACCTCAGATATCACGGAAGAGCGCTGTGCGATTCCCATAACATCCAAGATCAGGGCGACTTTTCCATCACCCATGATGGTCGCACCGGCGTAGACATCGACGTTCTTTACCTGCTTGCCCAAAGGCTTTACAACGATCTCCTCTGTATCGACTACCGAATCCACCACTAGGCCAAATTGTCTCTCATCTGCTTGCAGGACAACGATATTTACCGCATCGTCATCGATTTTGGCCGTTGAGGTACCCATGAGATCGCAAAGATAGACGAGGGGCAATAAGTTTCCCCTCAAACGACACACCGGAGCCCCATAGACTGAATCTATATCCACTGCGGCCTGGTCCTTCTCAAGACGCACGAGCTCGACGAGAGATACCTGAGGTATTGCATACCTCTGTCCGCCGGCAGCGACTACTAGAGCCGGAATGATCGCCAACGTTAGTGGGATCTTGATCTTGAAGGTGGTACCTTCTCCGAGGTTGGTGGAGATGTCTATGGTTCCACCGATCTTTTCAATGTTTGTCTTGACTACGTCCATTCCGACGCCTCGCCCAGAGACGTTGGTAACCTTTTCTGCGGTTGAAAAGCCCGGAGCAAAGATGAGATTTACTAACTCTCGCTCCGACATCTTGTCGAGTTGATCAGCTCTAAAGAGCCCCTTCTTGAGGGCGTTGGCACGGATCTTCTCTGGGTTGATGCCGCTTCCATCGTCACTAATCTCTATATTTACGTGACCGCCTTCATGGTAAGCCCTTAGAACCAAACGTCCTTCACGAGCTTTTCCGATCTTTTCACGGACCTCAGGAGGCTCAATACCGTGATCAACTGAGTTGCGAACCAAGTGAGTTAGGGGGTCCTTTATCGACTCAATTATGGTTCGATCAAGCTCTGTTTCACGACCCTCAAATTCGATCGCCACCTGCTTACCAACGGAAAGGGCTAGGTCGCGCACAACTCTTGGGAATTTGGACCAGACATTTCCGATCGGTTGCATTCTGGTCTTCATTACACCTTCTTGCAACTCTGATGTAATCAGGTTCAACCGCTGGGACGCCGCAACGAAGGAGGTGTCGGTCTGAGAAGAGGTATACTGAAGAATTTGATTGCGCGCAAGTACTAGCTCGCCAACCAGGTTCATAAGTTTGTCGAGGAGTCCGACGTCCACCCGAATATTCGCATCTGAAACGGAGGATCCCGCGGGGACCTTCTCTTTATCGTGATCGACCTTGGCTTCGGCCACTGCACTCACTTCCTCTCTCGGTGCTGAAGCTACCGCGGCAGCCTCAACATTGTCTTCCACAGGAGGAGTATTTGCTTCAACTTCCGACGCCACCTCGGGTTGAGGCGCTGATCCAGCGGGCTGAGGTGACGGGGCTTTGCGCTGGAACACGAATGCGGAGGCTCCAGTTTGAATCGTCTCAGGTTCAGCGGTTGCCTCGGGTGCGGCAGGGGCTACTTCTTCGACGATGGAAGGTGGTGGGGTATCGGTGACCTCCTCACCGGCGGCTAGGCGACTCAACGTAGCGATTAATGCGCTGTAGTCACCATTACCCTCTTGATTCGTAGACTCGATTTCAGCCAACATCTCTCTTACGGCATCAACCGTAGCAAGGAGTGCTGTTGTGATCGCCGGATTGATGATAAGGACACCATCACGGAGTTTGGATAGTAGATTCTCGCCAACGTGAGCCACCTTTTCGAGTTTCTCAAAGCCAAGAAATCCACAGGTACCCTTGATAGTGTGAATAGTCCTGAAGATCGACGATAAGGTCGAATGGTTTTGAGGGTCACTCTCTAGTGTGACTAAGTCTTGGTCCAATCTGTCTAAGTTCTCGTAGCTTTCGACGAGAAATTCAGCCACTTCTTCAGGTATCTGACCGCCTGAGTCACCGGTTGTTGAAGTCATGTAAAACCCCCGAATAGTAACGGTTCGCTCCAGACTTCTTCGGCACTTTATTCCCGGTTCTTGAAGAGACCAAAGATAGTTTTGTAAGTGATATTCCCTTGAATACTTACCTTTATTACTTAGATCTCGAATTTCGTCTCAGTCAACTCTTCTGAGACCTGCCACAACCTTCTAGCTACCTCTTCATCGAGGGCGAGAGCTGGTGCCTCAACCTTTGTCGGTCGCCCTCGCATTTCAAAGGGTCCGCGCGGTCCAAGATACAGCCAGCTATCACATTTAATTTGAGAAGCCTCGATGGCGGGCAATGCTCCCTTTTTTGCGCTCTGAGCGACTAAGACCTCGATGAACTTAGGGATCATAGCTCTGGCATTGGCCATCTTTTGTCCAGTAGTCGTAAGTGAGGTAGAGGCAAACCCGGGGTGAGCGCTGAGCGATACCGCCTCAGAATTGGCTTCACGTAATCTTCGATCAAGTTCGATTGAAAAGAGGAGGTTAGCTAATTTGCTTTGGCTATACGATTCCCAAGGGGAATACGACCTTTCACCATTCAAATTATCGAAGTCAATCTTTCCCCTCTTTGCCGCAATCGAAGAGATGGTTATTACTCGCCCTTTTGCCTCTGATACTAGGTCAATCAAGGCAGCAGTTAGCACAAAGTGACCGAGGTGATTGGTGGCAAATTGAACCTCGAAGCCCTGCGGTGAGAGGAGCCTCACCGGTGGCGCCATAACACCTGCGTTATTGAACAATAGGTCAACTTTGCCGGTCCTAGCGCGCAATTCGATCGCTGACATGAGTGTCGAACCAATGTCCGAAAGATCAAATTTGACAAGCTCAATCTCCGAACCCTTTGCCACCTTCGATAGCTCAATCCGGGTCTGGCCGAGCTTCTTTTCATCTCTGCCACAGATGTAGACAGTGTTATCGGGTACTTGAACGAAGTGCTTCGCGATTTGCAGCCCTATGCCACTCGTGGCACCGGTAATTACTACGTTCATTGACATCTATGGTTCCCTCTGAGACAAATGACGAACTTCTTTGCATGATCGGCAAAAGTCTCTTCAACTTTTAGCTCTTCATTGAGAGTAAACAATACACCACAGAGAAATTTCCTTAAATTTTCAAATTTTCAACCGCGATACAAAAAAACGTCGCAGATCCGGTTTATTGTGTTTATAGAAAGTTACCTATAAGCCCTAGTGCGCAAGGAGGCGCTTTGCTCGTTCTAACTCGCCGAATCAACCAAAGCATCGTGGTCTCGGACAATATCGTAATAACTATCCTAGATATCCATAGAGATCAAGTAAGAGTCGGTATAACTGCACCACGTGACGTAGAAATCCACCGCGAAGAGGTTTATTTGGCGGTAAAAGCTGCAAATGAAAAGGCCGCAATGGAAGTTGCGACCTTAGGTATAGATATAAGTATCATCCCAGCTCCGGCAGAGGAAGCCAAAGAGTAACTAAGGCTGCTTTCGATCCTCTGCCCTTAACGCAAGTGCTACCGGGTGGTTTACCGAGTAATTGGAGTCCACCTGGACCACTTGAGCAGCCAACTTGCTCTTGGAATTTACCACAAGGGGTCCAAGCATATTAACGCTTGGCATTCCTCCGCTTTGCAATGTAACTATTAGAAATACGATGCACTCTTCGGCGTTTTCAACCCCGAGAAGACTCTGGGAGTAGTCATCCACATGAACTGGATAGTCGTCGACTACAAAACGTGGCTCAACAACTATCAAGGCTAACTCTGATGTCAAAGATCGCAAAACCATATAGGGACGGTAGTCGTCTCCAAGATCCAAAAGAGCAAACTTGCGCTCTGCAAAGAAGCCGGGCATCCCCTTTGGCATCGTAATTTCTGCTACGATCTCGTAGCTCGGCTTTACAGTCTCCATCGGCTTACCCGTCTCTTCACCGTCTTTGGTATCAAGAACATTAGACACCATCTTCTCCATTCTACTTTTAGTTTAAATAAGTCGCCAATGATGGCTGTGCAACCTTGGCCGTCGCGTAAAGAGTCACCTGATAATTCGACATAGCCTGTTGATACTGAGTAGTAACAGCAGCTACGTCGACGCTTTGAATTCCACCTAGTTGGTTCGACAACGTCTGTTGGGTCAAGGTGGTCTGCTGTGAGATGGAGGTCATCTCTTGAAACTGAGATCCGATCTGCCCCGCCGAAGACTGAATATTTGAAAATGCAGCGTCAAACTTTGCGATGTCACTTTGAAGATTGGCCGGCGAACCACTTGATAGGTCAGTTACGATCTGATTGAGCGCAACTATCATATTTGAGCCACCACTACCACCTAAAGGATCGGTTACACTTGAAGGAAGCGAAACTCCCGGGGCAACGGTCCTAGTCGGGGAAGTAGTGTTTCCGAGGTAGTTACCACTTGAATCGTAAGCAGCTGTGGCACCTGATGTTCCACCAAAGATCGCAACTCCTAAGTACTGAGTGTTTGCCACATCCATGAGAGACTGCAGGTTACCATTTAGCGATGTTGCTATTGCTTTTATAGAAGCAGGAGGGAGCGATGAATTGCCTGCCGAGAGCAGAGTTGCCCGAGCTTGCTGCATAATGTTCACGGCACTCGACATAGCTCCGTTTGCAACACCCAACATCGCTAGACCGTCCTTAGCATTTGCAATCATCTGACTTGACCGAGCCAATGCACTCTGGACGTCAAGTAAGTTGTTGACCTGGGTTGGATTGTCACTCGGTTTGGAGATGTTCATCCCAGAGGCGAGTAGCTGCTGCAAGTTGGTCAGGTTACCTTGATCTTGTTGCACCGAATTTATGAGCATCTGTGCAAGTGAGGTATTTGCTATTCTGTCAGTCATTTTCGTTATACCGTCGCAATCATCGATTGGATAATTGATGCCACAGTCGCAATCACCTTCGCCGAAGCCTGGTAGGCGTTTTGGTAGTTAACCATCTTCACCAATTCTTCATTGGTATTTACGCCCGCAACGCTGGCCAAGGCAGTAGATGCACTTTGAGACTGCGATGTCGCAGTTCCTAGAGTGCTCTTGGCAGTACTGACGTCTAACCCGACACCAGCCACGGCCAAGGTATATTGAGCGTCCGGAGGATTTGGCTGCGAGCCAAGCGCCGCCACACTAGACGCAATAGAACCATCCAACGGGGAATTGTTGTTAGTGGCGGTTGCAATTAAGTTGGGGTTTGATATGACCGCGGAGTTTATGGTTATGTTTTGCGCAGTAATGGTCGTGCCTGAGCCCGCAGTAAATAGATCGACTCCCTTTGGGGCAGTTCCGGTCGAAGCGTAGCCATAGCCGGCGGTCAATTGGTTGTTTATCGCAGTAGCTAGGTTCGATGCAAACGAGTCGAGCTGACTGGAATACTTCGGCAGCGAGACGTTGAGCGCAGATAGCGATCCACCTATAGAACCCGACGTAACCGGCAAAGTTGCACCCGTTAGTCCAGAGACTATCGAGACCGGGGTAGTTCCAGTGGCTGGCATCGGTGGCGCCGTAGCGGCAGAGACGCTAAGGGTATCTGCCATATTTGTATTGGCTAGGGTTATCCCACCCGAAAGAAGAGTTACTGATCCATCTGAATTGGTCTGCACCGTGGCACCGATAGCATCAGTGATCGAGTTGATGATCTGGTTCCGCTGATCGATTAGGGTATTGGCCCCAGAGCCCCCCTGATATTGAACTATCTGTTGGTTCAGTGATTCAACCTGGGCTAGCTGCTTATTGATAGCATCCACCTGAGATCCCACCTGAGCCACTGTAGTGTTGTAAAGATTGATGAGGCCTTGGCTATTGGAGTTAAGCGTCGTCGTTAATTGCCCAGCAGTCGTTAGCAAGGAGTTGCGAGCTGTAGTTAAATTCGGTTGATTGGAGAGCGTGTCAAAGGCGTTCCAAAGATTAGAGAGCTGCTCATTTACCCCAACTGGCGATGGCTCTTGGAAGTAGTTCTGTGCTGTTGAGACCGCCGAGTAGTAGGATTGAGCCGCTTGCTGCGATGCCGAAGATACGCGTGCCGTGGTCTGGAGAAATTGGGAGGTAATCTGCGAGATGGAGCTCACCGTTACCCCGCTACCGGTCCCAGTACCTGGAGTTACGATATCGGAGAGGTTGGCGGTTTCGCGAGTGTAACCAGGAGTATTGGCATTTGCTACGTTCTGGCTTACGGTGTCCAATCCTTGGGATTGGGCAAGGATCCCAGAGAGGCCGATATAGAGGCTGGAATTACTCATATGCGTCCATCGACTAGAGAGATGGTTGTATCTCGAAACCTTTTGCCATCTCGTCCATATATCGAAGTCGGATTCGATGAATCCAACAAAGAGAGGACCTCGTCGGTTACGGCTATGCGTTGAGCTAGAAGACGAGATAGCCTCTCTTTGATCTCAGCTACGGTAGTTGTGGCTGATATCAAATTGGAGCGCTGCTCCATCAAGATTGTCTTCCAGGGCTCTGGGGCAAGTTCAGCGATCTTGGCCAATGGGGTCAATGGATCCAGATCGAGCGTAATGCATATGTCGGCTGAGACGACTCCTCGCCGAAGTTCAGCCTCTTTTATTGCTCCGAGCGCTTCATTAACTTCAGCTGTTGCGCTCATCAAATAACTATGTCTATTTCCTTCGACAAGCAAGTACTCGGCGTCGAGTCGATACACCAACTTGTCCAGTAACGAAACTTCGTACTCTAGGACGTTAGATAGGTCGGAATAGTTCATGTGGTTCTTATCGGCAGCGAAAATATAAACCTAAAAAATTCAACTAATTCGGAAAATAATTCTTCACTTTGCAAGCATGCGTACTATTAGGGCTGGACGATGGCCATAGATCAGGAGTCCGTATCCCGGTGAAAGGCTTCGAAGCTCCCCATTTGCAAGGAGTTTATCGCCTCGGTCTCTATCTGCTTTAATTCGATTGCTTTTTACTTGACGATTTACCCCACTTATTTGTGACGCTAAATTGATAGTCAAGGGATCGCTTATGCCCCCCAAAAAAAGCTTTGCTCGATGGTTGTTCACGATCGACATTGCACTGTCGTGGTATCGATGTGACAACTGAGCAAAGTCCTGATAGATAGAGATAACTTGGCCTCCGAATGAGGCGATCGTCGACACTACTTCATCGAGGTTGGCAACTGGAGCCAAGTTGGCCGCTTCATCAAAGACGAAAAGAGTCCTAGTTGAGCCCTGATTTGCATATATCTTGTCAAAGATGGTGGAGAGCAAAGTAGCAAACAACTGCCCCGCTTCAACCTGTCGGGTTGGAGGAGCAATGAGGTAGATGGTCATAGATTCTACCGATGGATCAAGGGTGGCAAGGTTCACCGCCTCTCCATCATTGGAAAAGCGCATCATATGAAATGGCTCGAGATATGCCTCTAAGGTCGTGACCGTAGATGATACGATCTTTTCATCCTCGGAAAAGATCGCCAAAAGCCTCGCAAGTGATATCTGTTCGCCTTCACTTTTTAGCAATTGTCTAGGTTGCTCAAAGCTTCCCTCTTCTACCCAAGTCATCAACTCAACCAAGGAGCGACCTCCCACGAAAGCGGCGTGTAACAGCGATTCGAGAAGGCGAGCGGCTAGGGTCGCCCAAAACTTCGACTCCGAAGTACCTCCGGAAACTGCCATATTCGATGTAATAAGTGTCGCAATTCTCCTCCTCGATAGAGGGTCGCCCGACAGTGCTATCGGATCAAACTGACAATTTCCGTGGCTAGACGTTCCAAAGGGATCAAATACGTAGACTAGGCCGTACCTCTCTCTGTTGAGGTGGGTCGCCTCAAATAGGTCGCTCTTGACACTCGAGATAACGGCACTTCCTTCTCTAAATTGGACAATTGCTGGTATCGCGAGGCGTGATGTTTTGAAGGATTGGGTAGGACCAAAGACGCAGAGGGAATCCCGCTTCGCAAGCGAAATCTTCCGACCCCAAACGGTAGCTATTGATATAGAAGGATCGGGTTGCCTAAATTCCGAAAGGTTACTCAATTGCGAAACCGACCATCCTCCACGACTGGGCGACTTTGAGTTATTCGCACCACCGCTACTTCTTCTATCGCCAGATGAGACGATGTAGACGATCGCCAGAACAAAGCCAAAAACAATTGCAAATTGACCTTTCATTTCGAGGTTGGCTCCTTTCGTATTCAACGGCTTTTATCGAGGTCCACCAAGGCGATTCGATCTTTAACCACCCAAAGAGCTGTTCCAACTGAAAGATCAACGATCACATCGGCCAATGAGTGCGATACTCCTAGAGCCTTTACGAATTGAAGCGCATCGTCTACTCCTTGGCGAAATGTCACAAAGATCTCTACTGCACCCATGAGGCCAGATCCGACTGATGATCGTTGCAGATCACCTATGGAGTGAGTTACAGCAATATTGGATACCTTTACTCCTCTAGCTAGCTTGAAGTAGCGCTCAATCCAACTAGCTATCTCGGGGTTATCTAAAAGTGCCCACAGTTCATCGATGCCCACCATCGATACCTCCGATACTCCTGCCAATTTGGCACTTCTAAGTGAAGCAAGAACAAGGGCGACCCTAAGAGAGAGGTGGTCCGAGGCCATGTGATCCGAGAGATCCACAACTCCCCCACGCGTAATTACCTCAAAGGAGTCTTCGCTCCCCGGGGAGACAGAAGAGATCAATTTGCTCTTTTTCAATTGACTACAGGCCGAGATTAAAGGATCGAGATCACCAATTCGATAGTGGCCGCGCCATTGGGCAGGACCACGGCAATCGTCGAGATACTCTAATTTTTCAATAAGGAGGTCGATATTGGCCTCACTCGCCATCGACTGCACGCACTCCCACAGGGCAGCGATCTCCATCTCAGCCAGTCGGCGTCTAAGACCATAGGCGCATGCGACACTAGCTATCTCGAAGTTGGAGTCCCGTATCGCAACTCTTCCGTGGTGAGGAAATAAGGGATTGATTGGTCGATCGAGAAAGTTGCACCCCAGCCCCGACATCCGCCCTTTTACGTCACCTTTGGGATCAAAGTAGATTGATCTTTTCTTCTGACCCTTGTAAAGCAAAGATTCAAGAAGTAACGACTTGCCCTGGCCCAGTGAGCCAAAGATCAGGATATTGGGAGACGATATAACGCCGTCTGCCATCAATGCATCGATATCGAATTTATAGTGGCCACCAAAACGAGATCTACCAAGAATTTCACCATCAACATCATCGAACCACTGTCCAAAGGGAGCGGCGAATTGTGCTGCGGAGATAATCGATTCGGTCAAATAACGAGTAGCCCTCTTTTGAACCATCGGTTACACCGCCACCGGATTTATATGCTCCCACGTCTCTCGCAAAGTGCCGGCGAATCCGTGAAGTCGAATCGAGCAATCTGCTTTAGCGCTAACTGATACGTTTGTCTCAAATGAACTATTTGCCACCAAGTAAAAGGCGAAGTTTGCGCCAAGTACCTCATTCGACAGATCGGCTTCGGCCTCTTCTAGAGCTCTAGCTGACTTGATAAGCGCCATCGACCGTGAAAACCCCTTCGAGTTTCGCCAAAGAACCTTGGCGTCGATACGACTTCGGCGAGCTCGAATAGATGCTGCATATCTTTGCTGGTTTACCGAAGATAGTTCGATAATTAGCGCCCTTATCGACGATATTTTCGCGAAAAGCGAGAATATTTCTCCAAATCCTCCAGAAAATCTTCCAAAGTCAGTAACCCCCCAAAGTTGGTAGCGTCCGCCCCTAACGACGATGGCGTTGATTCGATAGCGTATTCCTCGGGAGTCCCCCTCTTCGAAGAAGTGCTCAGAACAGAAGAGGGCGATCTCTTGTCGATTCAGTACCTTAAAGCTCGCGATCTCCAAGTTCGAGGCCATGGTTCGAATCAAATCACCTTCGATCCCTCCTATAAATTCCCTGTCGTGGCCACTAAAGCTCGCTACCAAGTGGCTTCGAATCCCAGATCGAGGAAGCGTTTCATCGCGACTATGAATGATTCGTAACTTTGCACCTTCGCGACTTGTGATCTCAAGTAAGCGCTCTATCCACTGTGCTGTAGCCATAAAACGCTCCTTCTCGTCGTCGAAGAGTAACTGAGGTGGCCGCTTGGCTTGGAAACGAATCACAATTAAACCTCGTCGATCCTCGGCAGCGAAACAGTTAGCCTTACCTCTAAATCTCCTACCTGGAGCGAAGAGACGACGACTTTGGCTCGCCCGCCTTTTGCAGTCATTTGCTACAAATCTTTCCAAGTTGGGTTCTTTAAAGCTACAGATGAGACTCCTGGCAGTGGAGCACAAAAGACCAGAGGCGATAAATTGTGTACTTCTACCCTGATAGATCGGAGCCATCAATGCAACAGACGTCGCGATTAGCGCCAAGCCAAGGCCCAGATTAACCACTCCAAATAAGGTCAGCACCGCAATTAATCCAGCAAATGCGGCCACGAGCGTGGCTAGTAGGTTTGTATTTGCCACCCGAATTCGAGTTGCGAATTGAAAGTCACTTAGAACGTACCGTCTCATCTATCTCCTCCTACCCAACATTCGATGAGCCACCTCCTCGATGCAGCGGGATCTTGGAGCGGTTCGACCTTTCATCCAAATTGGGGGTTGCCACTGCGATCGCTGCATCTGCAATTGAGACGATTCGCTGATTAGCAAGGTCGGTCAACTTACTCGGCAGCCCCTCGATTTGCCGTAGCGTTGCCCCTTCTAGGCCAAAGAAGAGTCGTAGCAGCAGTAACGGGGAGGTTACGACGGCAAACAACAGTGCAGTGGCTTCGATCACGCCGAACAAGTGCCCCTTGGTAGAGGTAACCGATGCCAACGAAAGTCCAAGCCCAACTACAAGCTTGAAGGCTTCTAGCGTTGCAAACACCGAAAGTAAGCGCCCTACTACTTGGCGCCCTGCTCTAAGTGAGTAAAACGGTGCCACAAAAGGAACCATCGCCACAGCAAAATAGATAAAGGCGTTTCTAAGTGCAAGTTCAATAGTCAACGTAAGTGCAGCTATTGAAAAAGACAAAGCCAATGCCGCACCCAATAGAGGATTTATCGATGTCGTCGTCGTTAGATTCACAATTAGGTCAACCTTCGACGACTGAGTAAAGGACCCATATGCGACAGCAACCAGATAGTTGGTTATTGAAAACAACTTGAGCGTTATGGTTGGAATGATAAATATCACGGGCAATGACGCACAGGTGGTTATCACTTTCCCCAAGCGAAGAGGCTCTTCGCGTGAGAGGAGTGACCTAATGACATAGATAAGGAGCGCCATCAAAGCGAAGGCGGCCGATAACTGCGATAATCGATAATAGGAACTTAGAAACCATGATGACCCTATTTGAGGATCGGGAAGGTTAGAAAAGACCAGGAATACAAGGTGCGCAAGGGTTGAATCGAGCGAGAAAACCCCTTTGAGGATAGAGTTCCCAATGGAATCCACAACCGCGTTCGCGATCGACGATGTGAGAGAGGCCAGCATCATTTGGAGTTAATCATCTGACGCTTTGGCCCATATGAAAGAAGAAGTTCACAACCGAGGGCGCCGCTCCAACGAGCAAAGAGGCAAGTCCAGAAGCCAAGAGAGTCTTTCTGCCATTATAGGTTTGCTGGTAGTTGCCAGAGTGCGAACCTACAGCCCACATTGCTGCACCTACCAATAACCCCATAAGGGTAGCCACCAGTGCCCATGCCGAAAGACCATTTGTAATAGAAATGAGTGCACTAGATCCAGGAAGAGATGATAAGGAGGGCGTAACCGATACGTCGAAAAGTAAATTACCAGACGTAGCCATATGTATGATTATAGACTGTTTCATACAATTTTGCTAGTTTTCATTAGAAAATATCTTATGAATGCCGTTAACTCAATCTTTACCTTGCACGTATATCGTTGAGTAGACATTCGATTGAGGAGCTAGCGGTAAGCAAAGTGGCGATGGAAGGAAACACATTCAATTCAAACGACGCCTATAGCGTCTCTCTATTGGAGGCGGCACTTGAAAGCGTAGCAAGTGCGATCTTCGTCTTCAATGAGGAAGGTAACCTGAGCTTTGCAAATCAAGTCGCACGCGATCTTTCTTTGGCACGCCACGAAGAGGCCGGGCTGATGAAGGTAGTCGATGACGTAAAACTAGCAGCCTTAGATGGAACCTTCCAGGAACTTGAGTTTTCACTCTACGGCCCTCCCAAACGTGACTTTACAATTCGTACCTCAGCTCCTTTTGGGAACCGCGACGGCGGCGTTATAGTAACGATCGAAGATTTGACCACCCGCAACCAGCTCGACATTATTCGTCGTGACTTTGTGGCCAATGTCAGCCACGAGCTGCGGACTCCAATTGGTGCATTAGGGCTACTAGCCGAGACTCTTGCCTTTGAAGATGATGCTTCGGTTCGCCATCGTCTCGCCAATAGGATTCAAAATGAGGCATTTAGAGTGGCAAAGATCATCGACGATCTTCTCGATCTATCTAAATTTGAATCTGAAGGATCAAAGAACGAAGATGAAATATCAATCGTTGACCTTGCACTCGACGTGATAGAGAACATAAACCCTACAGCTGAAAACGCCTCCGTCAAGGTAACGCTCGAGGCCGGAGAAGGGGACTTCAACATAGTCGGCGATCCAATTCAACTTCGATCTGCTCTAACCAATTTGATCGATAACTCTATTAAATATTCAGAGGCCAACTCCGAGGTCATAGTTGCAGCATCCGAGGAAGGCGACTATGTGGTAATTTCCGTGACTGACCACGGAATCGGAATTCCACAAAAAGACCTCGATCGAATCTTTGAACGCTTTTATAGGGTCGATCAAGCAAGGTCACGCCAGACTGGCGGCACTGGACTTGGACTTTCGATCGTGCGCCACGCCGTGAGCAACCATGGCGGCACAATCGAAGTCGAATCTCGTGAAGGCATCGGATCGACATTCAGAATCAAACTACCGCGAAATCGAAAAGGGGACGAGAAATGAACAAACCTTCAACAACGGTTTTGATCGCTGAGGACGAGGAGTCATTTGTAGATGCGATTACTCTCGGTCTAAGAAAAGAAGGGTTTAACGTCGAGATAGCTAGGGACGGACGCGAAGCTCTCGATCAATTCGAACTCGTCTCTCCCGACGTAATATTGCTCGATGTGATGCTTCCAAAGATTTCAGGCATAGATGTTTGCAAGACGATACGAAACACCAGCCAAGTGCCAATAATTATGGTTACCGCCCGTACAAGCGAACTCGATACCGTAGTTGGGCTCGAAGTTGGCGCGGATGATTACGTAGCGAAGCCGTTCCGCATGAGAGAGCTAACAGCACGAATTCGCGCCGTACTCAGGAGAGCTCCTTCTTCGCCTCAAAACGAAGATGAAGAAGAGCTTCTCGAGATCGGGGAGATCACTCTCGATACAGCTCGCCATGAACTCCGAGTCAAAGGTGCTCCAGTGGCTCTCCCATTGAAAGAGTTCGAGCTACTCGAACTTTTGATGTCGAATCCAAATCGGGTAATGACCCGCGATATGATCATCGACAGAGTGTGGGGGCCGTATCACACCTCCGATACCAAGACCCTAGACGTTCACATCAAAAGGCTAAGAACCAAGATCGAGCCAGACCCAGCGAATCCAACGTACATCTCTACTGTCAGAGGACTAGGATACAGATTCGAAGTTATACCTAAATAGGGCGGTAAAAGATCTCTTACGATAAAGCCAATGGGGGCGGGCGGTCTCGCCTCGGAAGCCTAAGGGCCACCCCGGCACGTCTTGCAGTACTCAAGTGCATCGAGGATGCAAAGGGGCACGTGACGGCAGATGAGATCTTCGAGGCGATAGTCGTCGACGAACCTGAGATCGCACTCTCTACGATATACCGTGCACTCGATGCCCTCGAGGACGTCGGAGCAATCCAGCACATTCACTTAGGACATGGTAAAGCCGTCTACCACTTGGATGAGTCGGTACACCAGCACCTCGTTTGCGAACGATGCCAAAAAACCCTAGAAGTTCCAGAAGATTTCTCACAGCGAATGGAGATTGAACTTCACGCGCGCCTTAACTTCCACGTCAAGGCGCATCACTTTTCTATTTTGGGACTGTGCGACGATTGTTTCGAAGCAGAGGTATCAACCCATAATCAACAGGCATAATCCTGATCCACCGTTGCCAAACCACCATTTGCGGCAACAACGTTGGTGTAGCCGATCTGTACCAGCCATGGTATGCCACCACCGAATATTTCACTAGGATCAGTACACGACTGCGCCGTACCACCCGCTACCCAGAGAGGGGTATTTACAATAAGGTTGCCGGTGATAATGCCCCACTGATATGCAGTTGAATAGACGCCGACCGTAACCCCAACCGATCTCAAGAAGGCTATAGCTCCTAGAACCACTTGACTATTCACATTTTGATCTGCGGACCAAAGGTAAGGATTACCTTTCTCTACATCAAGCCACCAAAGCTTTGAGGTAACGCCGAGTTGCGCATTTGAGTTATAGGAGTTAGAAGTTATGTTCCAACCGTAGTTGTATGCTTGGCAGGCTTGACTATTGGGATCTGTAGTACTTGCGGCACAACTGGCATCCGGACCCTGAAGGGTGTTCGTTGGATCAACGGAAGATGACGGAGGTGCCCAGAGTGGTTGGTAGATATCGACACGTGACGAGGCCGATGAAAACTTCTTGGTCTGATCGACGATGCAATTATTTGATTGGAATGTGGATTGGTAGGAGGCACCCACCCCGTAGGTATTGATACCAGTTCCAACTATGGCATATTGACCCACATTCTGGCTAGCTAATCCGCTATTAGGTGATGTCGTTCCTGTGCATTGGAATAGGGAGACGTCGATACCAAATGAGCCGCTTTGATATGGGCTATTTGTTGGGACGGCGACGATACCGACCACTGGACTGGATAGAGCAAGGCTCGCAGCAGCCCCCAAAAATGGGGCATTGAAAGAAAATATACCTCCGTCAGATGCGACCAGCCAGTAACCTCCAGTTTGAGGATCTGCAGCCATACCGACGATCGGCTTATTGAGCGTAATGCCACCAGTCGAGCCGTAGAACTGAGCATCGCCAAAGGAGAAGATTCCACCGTCAGATGCGACCAGCCAATAGCCTTTACCATCTGGAGTGCTCGCCATACCGACGATCGGCTTATTGAGCGTAATGCCACCAGTCGAGCCGTAGAACTGAGCATCGCCAAAGGAGAAGATTCCACCGTCAGATGCGACCAGCCAATAGCCTTTACCATCTGGAGTGCTCGCCATACCGACGATCGGCTTATTCAAGGTCAGACTTCCAGTCGAGCCCTCGTAGCTAGAACCACCGTAGTTGAAGATGCCACCATCTGATCCAACCAAGTCATAGGAAAAGTTGGCTGAAGAAGAGCTAGCGAGGGCGACTTTAGCCCCAAACTGCCGAACTTGATATGGCGCTCTCGAAGCCACAGTGGCACCTTCAAAAAGTGCCAATAGAAGTGTCAACAAGGAAAGTAATCTACCGACTTTTATGAATCTAAATCTCATCGGATACGAGAATAATCGTCAAAACAACCGTGACACACAAGCGAAGAAAAAACTAATTTTTTTTAAAGCGTTCCCTTGTAGGTCACTATGGTAATCGTACCAACTACAAACAAAGCTGCAGAAAGGCTATACATAAAAGCCTTTGCGAATGCCCTGCGTCGTGGTGTTCTAATGTAGTCATCCATAATGAATCGCAATCCATTAGAACCGTGCAAAAGACCAAGAGCCAGTAGAAGCCAATCGAAAACACGCCAAAGAGGGTTAGCCCATCTTTTAGCTACGAATGCAACCGTAGTGGTCGTAACATCATTGAAGATGTGAGTGATCGAGAAGTGAATAAGAGCAAGAAAAAAGAGGACCAGTCCGCTGATTCTCATAAAGAACCAAGACCAGGTTTCAAAGTTCGCTTTACTTCTCTTCATCGTCGTTGAGTTACGACGTTGGTTGTTGAAAGATTTTTCGCGCAATGCCACTTAGTTACACCCTTCCAGTGAAGAACGGCTTCAAGATGATAACTCCGCCTACGACTGTAAGCAGCAAGGAGAGAGAGAACATCGCAACAAATAGACGTTTCTCATTTTTGATAACTCCAGGGAAAAAGTCGATCATGATAACTCTCAGCCCATTTAGCGCGTGATAGGTCAGGCCAAAGAGGAGGCCGACTTCAAATGTTCGCATGAAGACATTGCCGTAGAGACGGTGAATCGAAGCGTAGACATTTGGGAAGTTGATCGTCGAGATATCGATGATGTGAAGGAGTATGAACATCAGAATTAAAAATCCTGAGATCCTATGGAGCACAAAAGCCCACTGGCCCGTCTTTCCCTTATAAACGGTCGATCGCGTACTCATCGACTACCTCTTCTAACCCAACGATTTCCCCACATGGTGGTCGACACGACAAATACCCCAAAGGCGATAACTGTCAGCGTCACCACACCGAGGCCGATTGCAAAAATTACCTGAGACGTGTTCACGATCTTCAAAGTTACCCTATAACTAGGTGATAGCTCAAACCAGAATCGATTTAGTGTCGGATTCTTTCCACGCCACCCATATACGGTTGAAGAACTTTGGGAATAGTCACACTTCCGTCCTCTTGCCGATTTACCTCGATAAGTACCGCAAAGATGCGCGCCCAAGCAAGGGCTGAGCCATTCAGCGTATGGACGCTGTGAATTTCGCCACTCTCTTCATCGCGGTATCTGATATTTGCTCGTCTAGCTTGATAGTCACCGCACCAAGAGACCGACGAAGCCTCTAACCACCGATCTACTCCAGGAGAGTAGACCTCGAGATCGAAAGTTCTTCTAGAAGATTGGCCGATATCGCCGGTGCAAAGGTCGAGAACTCGATAGGTCAAGCCAAGGGAGCGAAGGATTCCTTCGGCGCGAGAGAGCATGTCGACAAAGACCTCTTGGGACTGCTCCGGCTTGGAATAGACCATCAATTCAACCTTGTCGAATTCGTGTAATCGAAGCAAGCCTCTGGTATCTCGGCCGGCAGAACCTGCCTCGCGCCTGAAGCAAGGTGTGGATGCAGTCATCCTTATTGGAAGTTCTACTCCGTCGATTATCTCATCACGGGCCATCGAAGTTAGCGGTACTTCAGCCGTTGGTATCGCCCAGAGATCATCCTTTTCAATGTGATAAGCCTCTTCACCAAATTTAGGTAGGTGTCCGGTCGAGATCATCGTCTCAGTCTTGACAAAGGTTGGGGGATGAATTTCCAAAAACGCATCAGAGTGCTGATCTAAAGCGAAGGAAGATAGGGCCCGGAGTAACCTTGAGCCCAATCCCTTATACATCGGGAACATGCTTCCGGATAACTTTGCACCTCGCTCGAGATCGAGGATGTCGAGCTCTTTGCCGATCTCCCAGTGTGGCTTTTTGGTATATTCGGGAAAGGCCAGTGGGGGAGCTATCTCGGATTCGCCGTCTTCTGGACTCCAATATCTCCTGATAACATTTTCATCTTCAGATAGTCCCAAAGGAGCATTAGGGTCTGGGAGATTTGGAACTACCAGCCAAAGATCACGACGCTGGCTCTCAATTTCAGACGCCTCTGCGGTTAGAGACTCGAGGCGCTCCCCGAGCTCTTTAGAGCGACTGCGTAGCTCTTCTCCACGCTCTCTATCTCCAGTCTTGAATGCCTCGCCGACTTGGCGCGACATCTCGTTTACTTCGCCGCGCAATTGATCTCGTTCCGCAACTGCGCGTCTGAGGCGCGAGTCGAGATCATAAAGATCTTTCACGACGGTAATATCTAAACCACGGCGCGAGAGGAGTTCAGCTGTCTCCTCGAAGTTTTCCCTAAGAGCCCGAATATCGATCATCGTAAGTAAAGGTTAGCTTCAAATAAAGTGACAACAATCGAAGTCAAAGACCTTTGGGTCAACTACGGAAATAAAAGTGCAGTAAAAGGATTGACCCTTTCCGCGAATGAAGGTGAGATCGTCGCGATTCTGGGTCGTAATGGCGCAGGAAAGAGTTCCGCGATCGAGACCATCGAGGGATATCGAAGTCCCTCGAAGGGAAGTGTTACAGTCCTTGGACTAGATCCGATCAAGGATCGAAAGAAGATAATCTCAAAGCTGGGAGTAATGCTTCAAAGCGGAGGAATCTACCCTCGACTCTCTCCAAAGTTCGCAATATCCCTATACCGCGGATACTATGACAATCCCCTAGAACTCGACTATCTAATTGAGCTGTGCGACCTAGGGCGAGTTTCAGATACTGCATACCGCTACCTCTCTGGAGGCGAAAAACAGCGCCTCTCTCTGGCTCTTGCCATCGTCGGAAAGCCATCGATTCTCTTCCTAGACGAACCTACAGCTGGTGTTGATGCAGCTGGAAAGGCGATCATTCGCGAGGCAATCACTCGCTACGCCAAAGAGGGTGCCACCGTTTTAGTAACAACGCATGAATTAAATGAAGCCGAGCGGCTAGCTAATCGAATAGTTGTGATCGATCAAGGGCAAGTTGTGGCTGAGGGTAGTGCCGAGGAGTTACGACGTAACTTTGGCGGCAAAGAGATCGTATTTACCACCGATGAACCCATCGATCTCCCCACTCTTTCTTCTGCAATAAACTACGAAATCGAACTAATAGAGGGGCGCAAGTATCGCCTCAGTGGCGACTCCTCTGCCGCGACCATTTCGGCTTTAAATGCGGCAATAAATAGCCAAGGAAGGGCTATAACCGAAGTTGCTGCAGGAAATAGTTCTCTTGAAGATGTATTTCTCGCCTTGACCGAAAGTCAAGAGACCGCTGTGGTCGAACAAAGTGGCCGACGCCGTCGCCGTAGATAATCACCCCTCTCAACAAAATCTCCTTGGAAGGTAAACAATATGGCAAGTCCACTAAAAGCTCAGGCAAAAGCGGAGACTCGTTTGGCCCTTACGCAATATGAGTCGCTGTTAGTAACCATTTTCATACCGATCCTGGCACTTATAGCGTTCTCTAAGATCATTAAATTGACCTACCCAGGGGCATCGAGGATCGGCTATTTGGTTCCTGGTACCATAGCTCTCGCAACCATGGCAACTGGTTTAGTCTCTCTCGGAATCGCCACCGGAGTGGAGCGTAACTACGGAGTAATGAAGCGCCTTGGAACTACTCCGCTAACACGGGGGAACCTAGTTGCGGCCAAGATGATCGCCGTAATCGCAGTTGAAATAATCCAAGTTACCTTGATTGTCATCGTCGGCCTCTTACTGGGATGGTCGCCGACCTTCAATGCAATTCAATTCATCGTCGCTGAGGTATTAGCTACTATCGCGTTCAGTGGCGCTGGCCTACTTCTTGCCGGTCGCCTCTCCTCGGAGGGAGTCCTAGCATCGGCGAATGGAATCTTCCTAATTCTCCTGGTACTCGGCGGGATGATAGTCCCTCTGACTTCGCTTCCTAAAGTAATCGGCTATGTCTCAAAGCTACTACCCGGTTATGCGACAGCGCACTTACTCTACGGAGCAACCGCGACCCATGTCGCATCTAATGCAAGCAGTTGGATCACGCTCATCGTATGGGCTATTGCGATGCCGCTTATAGCCACACGAACCTTTAAATTCGACTGATTGCAGCTAGGCTCGGTCGCCGACTATTTCAGGTACGGATGTAATAGAATCTTTGCTGTGATTAGATCGTCTATAAAGTGGCTAAAAGAGTGGGAGATCTCCCCTAAGACCTACAAGAAAATGACCCTCTTCTCGTTGATCGGCCTCTCGCTTATCATTATTTCGGGTGGGGCAGTTCGGCTAACCCAATCAGGATTAGGTTGTCCGACATGGCCAAACTGCCAAGGGAGCCATTTGGTTGCCACGTTCAGCTTTCATCCGATGATTGAATTCACTAACCGAGTGATTACGATCTTTCTGACCGTAGCGGTCATGGTAGCCTCTGCAGGAGCCTTCTTTAGAAGGCCATTCCGCAAAGACCTTGCCTGGCTCTCTGCTGGAATGGTCTTCGGTCTAATCGGACAAATTATCCTCGGCGGTATCACCGTTTTGGAGAAGTTAGCTCCTCCCTTTGTTATGGCTCACTTCACCCTGTCGCTAATTTGTGTTCTCGACGCCATTGTCCTCTACTATCGTGCCAGTTCCGGAACCTCGCCGAGTCGACCCATAGTTGGTAAAGAGGTGATCTGGCTATCACGACTAATGTTGGCGGTGCTCTCTTTTGTTTTGCTAGTTGGTACAGCAGTTACAGGTTCTGGCCCCCACTCCGGAAGCCCTCTAGCGGTTCGTCTTCCTTTTCCTCTGCGTGACGTAGCTCAGCTACACGCCGACGGAGTCATGTTTTTGATTGGACTCACTCTAGCTATGCTCTTCTTGCTACACCAAGGCTCGGTCGTAGATGGGATCTCTAAAAAGGGACGAATGCTTCTGTGGCTGATGCTGATTCAAGGGTTCATTGGATACACCCAATACTTCTCGAATCTACCCGCACTTCTAGTCGGATTTCACATCGCAGGGGCAACTGCGCTCTGGATTGCGATGCTGTGGTTTAACTTGACCCTCTTCGACCGCGGCGAAATGGACGCGAAGGCCGTTGAAGCGGTAAGAGGCGAGTCGGTACACGCTATTTAGAAATTGGAAGACTAATCGCGGAAGCGGTCCTATCAAATGACCTATTATCTTTGTCAGCGTACGGTGGTTTCGAATGTCAGGAATTCAAATGGGATCGACAACAATAACTCGACCAGAAGTAACAACTGACGATGAAACTGAATTAGATCGTGACTGGCGGGTTGTGGTGTGGAACGATCCGATCAACCTCATCTCCTACGTCGTCTATGTTCTTCGTCTTACCTTTGGGTACTCCCTTGCAAAGGCGACGGAGTTGACGATGGAGGTCCACAACAACGGCCGTTCGATCGTCTCTTCCGGTCCCCGTGAAAAAGCCGAATCTGAGGCACATACTCTGCACGGATACGGACTTTGGGCAACTTTGGAAAGAGATCTATAAACTTCGGTGTTATAGGCAGTGATGAACAGAAGACACGGACCAATCGGAAGGCTAGGGCCAGACTTATTCGAAAACCGCCTCGAAGAGGCAGAGGTCGAACTTTTAACGATCCTCCCGGACGTAGTTAACGAAGCCATGGAGATGAATTCACCCTACGTCTCGCGTCTATTTCCTCCTACTTATCCTTTCGAACCCGACAGTCAAAAGGACTTTGACTCCATGGTTGGCGACTCCCTAATTGAGCGTCACCGAGGTCTTCTATCTGGCTTTACCTCGACCCTAAAGCAAAAGCAACTGAACCATAACGACCTCGCCACCTGGGTGGGAGCCATAAACGATATTCGATTAGTACTCGGAAGCGCACTTGAGGTTTACGAGGGTATGGACGACTTAGATGAATCTGACCCTCGATATCAGGACTTCATGATCTACAACTATCTATCCTGGCTCCAAGGATCGATCCTAGATTTTTTATCTGAACAATTTTCAGACTAGCTGTAAACACAATTATTGCTCAGGAAACCCAAGGTGCTTCGAAACACCCACAGGAAAGGAACTGTTAGGTATCGGGATGCGTATCGACTCACTCAACGTAGGAATCGTTTCGAAGACGGGCGATCGCTCTCTCACTGAATTTTGGCGAGATCTCGCCTCCGATGCCCAGTCGGTATCGACACATAGCTCTATAAACGCTGCAAGAACTTCCGACATCTTGATAGTCATTGGAGCACAATCCCTTGATGCCAATGAGATTGCGGCTATTGCGGCATTAGATTGCTCCTCGATCATCTACCACATAACCCGAGAGGGAAGCTTTACCCTAGATGAAAAAGAGTATGACGTCTGCGATTTAGGCGACGGCGAATGGTACGTAAAGGGACAAGGAGCTGAAGTGCCTATCTCCTTCCGCCCTCTTGCTATCAAGGGAGAAGCGAAGTCAATATTTTCTATATCAAAAGCTATGGTCGACTTCAACGTGGCAATTGAGTTGGAGAAGGCCAGAGTCGTGGCATTCAGCGAGATAGAGACAAATTCGGTAGATCGCAGGGTCAAAACACTGCTTCGGGATCACCTTCTTTATCAAAAAAGCCATGCCGTAAGATCAACTCGCGTAGCGATTGCCGGATATGGTCCTTATGGAGGAATGGGACACTACCACGGGAGTGCAATTGAAGCTACTAAAGGTCTCGAGTTAGTGGCCATTGCAGATCCAAGCATTGAGCGACAGGAGTCGGCCAAAGTTCAGTTCCCTCAGATTTCGACCTATGGCAACGTATCAGAGATGCTAACAGAGGCCGAGTTCGATCTGATAATAATTGCTACCCCTCCATCGACTCACTTCGACCTAGCTAAGTCATCTCTGATGGCCGGAAAACACGTCGTCGTAGAAAAGCCGATGTGCCTTACCGTCGAAGAGGTAGACGAACTTCACCAGATTGCCATCACAAGCGGTCTCACCTTGACCGTTCATCAAAATCGTCGCTACGACGCCGACTTTCTAGCTCTGCGCGAGATTATCGAGGGTGGAGAGATCGGCGAAGTCTTCAACATTGAAACAACCGTCGGAACCTTCGAACACCCGTGTCGGGCCTGGCACAGCGACGAAAAGATCTCGGGTGGCGCAGCCTACGATTGGGGTTCACACCATATCGATTGGATCCTCCTTCTTTATGGTGAATCTCCAACGGAGATCTTTGCAACCTCCCACAAGAGAGTCTGGAATGATGTTACCAACGTTGACCAGATGAAGATCGAGATGGTCTTTGCCGACGGTCGCGAAGCCACCTTCATCCAGAGTGAAATATCAGCGATAAGAAAGCCTAAATTTTACGTTCAGGGCACTAAAGGTACAATCGTTGGATGGTACCAACCGATAGTAGAGGAACAGATTTCGTTTCCATTTGGATACCGAGAGACTCACCACCATTTCGCCGAAGCACCGGTCGACCTTGAGATAGCAAAGTACATAGGAGACAACCGCATTGTCACCCAAAAGTACCGTCCCAAGTTCACTGAACCTTTCGAATTTCACAGGAATATCGCAGCTCACCTCCACAACGGAGAGGCAATAGAGGTGAAACTCTCTCAAGTGCGAAGAGTAATCGGCGTCCTAGAAGAGTCCCAAAGAATAAGCACATCCAAAGAACACTTCTATAAGTTTTAGAAGCACAAATAAAGAAACGGAATAGTTTTGCGCGAAGTCACTTGGATAATTGCCGCTAGCGGATCTGGAATCGCCAACGCTGCCGTAATTCCGGCCCTACAGGCTACCGACGGTTCTCGAATTATCGGGCACTGCTCCCTTTCGCAACCAAATGTTCCGCTCGATAGTACTGAAGCCAAAAGGTATGTGACATACGAAGAGATGGTAGTGGAGTCGGGGGCTGATGCCCTCTACATTCCACTTCCCAACAACTATCACCTCGACCTCATACGTCTAGCGGTAGAAAATGGGGTAAATGTCCTATGCGAGAAGCCTCTTGCGATGGACGTTGCTGAAGTTGACGAGATTATCAAGTTCACTCATGACTCGTCGGTGATCGTCGAAGAGGCCTACATGACCACTCACTCGCTCAGGGATCAACGCCTCCGGGAGATAGCACGAGAGATCGGATCCACGGAAGCAGAAGCACGTTTTACCTTCGAAAATAAGAGCTTTGACAACTATCGAATGGATCGTAGATTTGGCGGAGGGGCTCTTCTCGACGTAGGCATCTACGTCCTCGACCCAATAATTGACCTCTTTGGAGAACCAACTGAAGTTGAGATCGTCGCATTTTCAGAGAAGAACCAAACCGACATGGACCTTGAAGCGATTCTCCTCCACAGAGAGGGGAAGCGATCCAAAATTACAACTTCCTTTATCCGACCTGAAGAACAATTTCTCCGTTTCACAAACGAAAATGCCGCCGTCTCTGCGCTTCGGCCCTTCACACCGTCTGTCGATGACGTACAGATCGAGATCACTGATGACAACGGATCGAGAAAAACGGTTATGACCGAGGGAAATTACATCTATCGCGCCATGGTCGAGGACTTTAACAACGCAATCATCACCGGAACTAAGCCCCGTCGATCTCTAGCACAAAGTAGATTAGTGCAAAAAGTCATCGACCATATCTTTGATGTTGCCCGATCATAGATAAAGCAAATCACATATGACTGGCAAATAGCGGCGGTGAGGGAATCGAAGAGACCAACTCAGTGGTTTAACGCTATGTGAAAAATCATCTTGTAGAGATAAGTGGTGAAGTATCGATTGCTACTTCGCAGTATGGATCAAGCGATCCTGAAGTGGTATTGATACATGGCCTAGCCTCCAACCGTCATATGTATGACCTAGTGGCCGAGGAGCTCGAAGAGATGGGCATCGCATCGATCTCTATCGATCAAAGGGGCCATGGAGACAGTTCAAAACCAGATTCAGGCTACGACCACCAAACCATCTCAAACGACGTCGCGGCCGTACTTGGAATGTACGATACATCTCGCCCCAAGCTGCTAGTTGGCCAATCCTGGGGCGGCGCCATGGTAGGTGACTTTGCCACCAAGTATCCAGAGCTGGTAAGTGGCTTAATACTTATCGACGGAGGAGTCTTTGATCTCAAGGATCGCTTCGCCTCTTGGGAAGAGGTATCCGAGCTTCTGGCGCCTCCCAGATTTACCGGCGTATCTTTTACAGATCTAGAGGGTCGCATTGCATCTGGCGGATGGAGCGAACGTCAACTTTCTTGCATAATGGACAACTTCGACAATATTGGTGGTCGCGCTCACCCCCACCTCGCCTTCGATAACCATATGCAGATACTAAGGGCTCTCTACGATTACACCCCGAGCAAAGTCTTACCGCCGTTGGAAGTTCCCAAATTGGCGCTTCTAGCAGATAGGAGCAACTCGCCACTTGCCAACTTCGAAAACTACGAAGGACTTATCGAAGAGATCTCAAGCAAATACGAGATAGAGGTTCGCGAGATCAAGGGTGCGCGGCACGACCTTCACCTACAATTCCCAATAGAGACCGCAGCTGCCATTCGAGAGATGCTCATAAAAACCAAGGTAAAGGGTAAATGACTAAAAAAATAGTTCTACTTGGTTCGGGCGAGACCGCACCAACCATGGTAAAAGTCCACAGGTCGATCTTTGCTGAACTCGACCCATTACACGGTGCCGTGATGCTTGATACTCCATTTGGCTTCCAAGCTAATGCGGAAGAGATCGCAGCCAAAGCGGCCGAATACTTTCGCGTCAGCATCGGCGAAAAGATTGATGTAGCGTCTCTAAAGAACTATGAAACCGCTTCGGCCTTCGAAATCGAAAGTTTCAAAGAGAAGATTTCGTCCTCAAAGTACATCTTTGCTGGACCGGGGAGCCCAACCTATGCATTGCGTCAGTGGGCGAAAGTTGACTTGTCCTCCCTTCTAGCAGCGAAGCTGTCAAGTGACTTCGCTATAGTCTTCTCGTCCGCCGCCGTTCTCACCCTAGGAAGGTATACCATCCCGGTCTACGAGATATACAAGGTCGGTGAAGATCCACAACTTCGAGATGGGTTGAACTTCCTCGCTTCGATCGGACTTGACGTACTTGTCATCCCCCACTATAACAATCAAGAGGGCGGAAGCCACGATACTCGATACTGCTACATGGGAGAAGAGCGCCTTCCGATCCTTGAATCACAGATGGAGCCTACGACCTCAATCATCGGGATCGATGAACACACCGGAGTCATAATTGACCTCGAGGCCAAAAGTGTCACAATCGTAGGTATAGGCACAGTGACGCTACGGCGCAAGGGTAGAAGTTCCATCCACGTAAGCGGCGAAGTTTTCACCATCGATAAATTCAAATCACTGCTTCAAGAGACGCAAAGCAGCGACGTCCCCGAACTAGATATATCAATTACTTCAGAGGTAGCCGATGTGGTGATCCAAGATCCAACTACCAGCCCCCTTCGTAAAGCTTTGATCGACTTAGCCGAAGAATTTGAAGTCGGCTTCAATCAAAAAAATGCCTCAAAGGCACTGGATACAATACTTAAGATCGAAGATGAGCTTGAGCAGTGGCGTGCCGATACCCTTCAATCTGACGATCTGACCTACGGCAGATCGCTTCTTAGAAGCTGTATTGCCAAGCTTGGACAATGGCTCGAAGTTGGAAGTGTCGATCGCAGCTCTATAATCGCCCCATTCGTTGAAACGCTTCTCGATCTTCGCTCCTCATTTCGAGATGAGAGGCGATTTTCCGACGCTGACTTAGTTAGAGATCGCCTAATTGGCGCTGGTATCGAGGTTAAAGACCACCCAACCGGTTCATCCTGGACGGTACTAAACCACTGACTTTGTCTGGATCCACGGCGCAATTCAATCTTGAAACACGCTAGAATATTGGATTCCTAGCCCCCATCGTCTAGAGGCCTAGGACGTCGCCCTTTCACGGCGGTAACACGGGTTCGAATCCCGTTGGGGGTGCTCTTCCAAGCACAATTCAAAGGCCTCTAATTCCTTTGGCGAAGTGCGACATTTAGCCAAAATGAAAATCCCATAAATTGCAGAGGTTCGACCGAGACTAGCTAAACTGAAAGTCCCAAACGCACGAAAGTGCTGAGGCCCTGGACCTGTGGTGCAGCTTGGAGTGCACGCCGGCCTGTCAAGCCGGAGGCCGCGGGTTCAAATCCCGTCAGGTCCGCCAGTGGTCTTTCACTCTGGTCGGGTAGCTCAGTTGGTAGAGCACACGCCTGAAAAGCGTGGGGTCACCGGATCGAAGCCGGTCCCGACCACTTCAACCCCTCGAAAGCGAGGGGTTTTCTTATGAAATCTTCCTCTACATCTGTCGAGTAACACCCTCTCTTCGAGCAGCTTCCGCAACGCGGCTAGCAACTTGAATCGCAACACTCTTGTTGAAGACTGAAGGAACTATGTAGTAGGGCGAGATCTCCGCCTCTGAAACCGCTGAGGCAATTGCATCTGCTGCAGCAAGTTTCATCGACTCTGTAATCGTTGTTGCAGCGGCATCTAACGCACCCCTGAAAATACCTGGGAAACAAAGGACGTTATTAATCTGGTTTGGATAGTCGCTACGGCCAGTTGCAACCACTGCCGCAATTCCCTCTAGCTGTTCCGGGAGAATCTCTGGAATTGGATTGGCAAGGCCAAAGACGATCGGCTTAGATCCCATCTTTACTACATCTTCACGAGTAACGGTTCCCGGACCTGAGACGCCAATAAAGACATCCGCCCCTGCCATCACATCACCGGTTGAGCCATGACGACGATCCCGGTTTGTATTCTCCGCCAACCAATCTTTGGCGCCACCTAGATTCTGTCGGCCGTCAAAGATTGCCCCATGTCGATCGGTAACGATGATATTAGGAACTCCGGCATTCTTCAGTATCTTTGCGATTGCTACCCCCGCAGCTCCCGCTCCGGCGATTGTGACAGTAAGGTCGGTCAGCTTTTTATCAACCACTATCATCGCATTTCGAAGGGCGGCAAGAACCACAACTGCGGTACCGTGTTGATCATCGTGAAAGACTGGAATATCAAGACGCCGCTTGAGCTCCTCCTCGACTTCAAAGCAGCGCGGCGCGGCTATATCCTCTAGATTGATGCCTCCAAAGGTAGGCTCCAACATCTCGACCGCATCGATCAACTGCTCAGTCGACGTGACATTTAGACAGATTGGGAAGGCGTCGACCCCACCAAACTCTTTAAAGAGCTGCGCCTTACCCTCCATAACCGGCATTGCAGCATAAGGGCCTATATTTCCTAACCCCAAAACTGCAGTTCCATCGGTTACCACCGCGACGGTGTTGGCTTTGATGGTGTAGTTGTGAACTTCAACTGGCTTTTTGGCAATCTCTAGGCACACTCTTGCCACTCCAGGTGTATACGCCATTGAGAGGTCGTCACGATTTTGAATTGGATTCTTGCCAACAACTTCGATCTTGCCGTGAAGGTGCATCCTAAAGGTGCGATCCAAAACGCTCTTGACATGTACACCCTCGACATTCTCAGCCACTCGTCGAAGCTCTTGCGCATGATCTGCATCGATCGCAAGGATGGTTATATCTCGACAGATGATGTCGCCGGTGATCTCAACGAGGTCCAGACCGAGGATATTGCCACCTGCTTCGCCTATGGCCGTCGTAAGTCGTCCGAGAACACCTGGCTTATGGTTCAACTCGGCCCTGATCGTAACTGAATGTGAGACATTTGGAGTAGACATATTGGACCACACTAGCGTAAATAAAGCGATTACTTGTGCCTCGCTCCCTCATTAGGATCAATAACAACCTTGGTATTTAGCTACATTCTTCGGTGATGTACTGTAGAAGTTCAAATTGGCATAGATGCTGAGTAGATTGGGGAACCACGTGGGGATATTCAAGAAGAGCAAACATACGAAAGGCGTTGCGGGTAATACGAAAGTCAAGTCAAGCCTCGCGTCCGAACTGCGGCGCGAAATGCTTGATGAATCGCCCTACGAGACCGCTCCGAGAGCCGCCTTTCAAACCAAAGATATTGCCATTGAAAACACTTCATCGGCGGTTGTCGAGGGTAGTGATGGCTCCGACCCAAGTACCTCAACCACGGCCTTGCCGATCGTCGATCAGGCCGAAAGCGCAGTGGGAGATGAGAGCCCTATCGCAACCGAGTCGGCCGTTGCACGTCAAGATGAAAATATCGAAGCGACAACATCAGCCAACCTCGACGCCTTCTTTTCCCCATCGATCGAATCAGTTCAAACTACTAAAAAAGAGGTGGCTTCACCGTTAATCAAACCGTTTTCCACAAACGAGAGAGCGCCGTGGTCGGAGAGAGACCCAGAAGTCGATCCCGGAGATCTCCCTCACCACAGAGCAGGGCTATCTAACAGGGACCTTCTTTGGATCTATTCAAAGATGATCGAATGTCGACTGTTAGACGAAAAGATGTCGGAATTAAGTCGGGCGAAGCGTGCACCATTTACAATCTCCTCTCAGGGACAAGAGGCATCTCAAGTCGCATTCGCTGCGGCGATCAATTCCGGTGTTGACTACGTTGTTCCTTACTATCGTGACCTCGGTATTGTTCTCACCCTTGGAATGTCGCCGGCAAATATTGTTCTGGCACTACTTGGAAAGGCTGATGACCCAAACTCCTCAGGTCGTCAGATGCCTAACCACTGGAGTAGTCCTGACCTAAGAGTTATTTCGACCTCATCGCTTATCGCCAACCACATTACTCACGGGGTCGGACTGGCCTTTGGAGCAAAACAAGACTCCGGTGAAGAAGTGGTCTTTATAACTTTTTCAAGTGCGGCCGTAACTAAAGGCGAATTTCATGAAGCCCTTAACTTCACTGCCTTACGTAAGCTTCCAGTGGTCTTTCTCTGCGAAGACAATGGCGTTAGCGACTCCGAATTTTTCCTCGATAGCAGCCTCGTCTCAGATTTAACTAGGCGATGCAACGCCTATGGAATTCGCATCGAGGTAGTCGATGCCATAGATCCTCTCTCCATGTTTCATGCGACATCGAGTGCGAAGGAGAGGGCAAAGGGTGGCGAAGGTGCAACATTAATTGTCACCACCTACAGACGCTCCCTTGTTTCACCTAATTCGATCGCATCTTCGATCGCCTCCTCCAGGCTCGGCGATCCAATCGAGGCTCTTGCAAGCTACCTCAAAGAAAATGAATTGATAAATGACGAGGTTGACCAAGAGACTAGGGAAATAATACGTCAATCGATCGACGACGCGGTGAAGCTTAGCGAGAGCGCACCGGATCCAAATCCTTTAACTATCACCGACGGAGTTTACATAGAGGCCTCCGGCGCAAGGCTACCAAAGCTCAACCCAAGACTTGGACATGAGGAAGTTATAACCCTGGTGACGTCGGTAAATGAAGCACTCGCAGACTCGATGGTAGATGACCCACGAGTAATGATAATGGGAGAAGATGTTGGCGCAAAGGGGGGAGTCTTCAAAGTCACAGCCGGTCTATTAGAGCGCTTTGGCCACGGGCGAGTCATCGATATGCCTCTAGCTGAATCCTCTACAGTCGGAATTGGCATAGGCCTCGCCCTCTTCGGAAAGCGACCCGTTATCGAGATACAATTCGCCGACTTTATCTTCGCCGCCTTCGACCAGTTGATCTCGGAGGCTTCTAAGATGGCCTATCGCACCGGTGGAAGAGTAGGGCTACCTATCGTAGTTCGAGCACCATTTGGCTCGGGAGTAAGAGGCGGCCTCTACCACTCTCAATCGATCGAATCGCTTCTGGCCCACATTCCTGGCCTTAAAGTAGTTGTCCCCTCCAATGTACAAAACGCCTACGATCTAATGCGTGCCGCAATAGACGACCCAAATCCTGTAGTATTCCTTGAACCAAAGCGTGGCTATCGATCCATCAAAGGGATACGCTACAGCGAAGAGCCTCCCGCGGAAATTGGTAGAGCTAACATCGCACGAAGAGGTCGAGATCTAACCGTTATTACATATGGTGAGTTGACGCAACATGCGCTCGAACTTGCAGTCGAACTTTCTCCGATGGGTTCAATCGAGGTAGTCGATCTCCTAACCCTTTCGCCACTAGATACTGCCACCGTCATTGAATCGGCAAAGCGCTGTGCCAAGGCACTTATCGTCCATGAAGATAATCGATCGTTCGGTATTGGTAGCGAGATCTCTGCCATAATTGCCGAGGAGTGCCTAATGGACCTCGATGCTCCGGTTGTGCGCCTCGCCGGTCCAGAAATTCCACTGATGCCTTACGCGCCATCTCTGGAGGCTACGGCGACGATTGGCCTCGAGGAGATGCGCGCGGCGATGGTGAAGCTTCTACAGAGCTAATTTCTACTTCGACCTCTCACAGGGTAAGGTAAGCCGAAGCAATTTATCTGCCCAAAGTGCTCAATGAGAACCATTGACTAGAAAGAGGCAGCAATGAGGGGCCTTCGACTTGGCACTTTAAAAGTGGTTTAGCGGCATTAGTTAATGCATTTAAGTGAGCATCCGATAGAAAAAATACTCTAAATCGCTAGGAGTCTGCTAAGCAATCCACGCTCACAGTGCGATATCGGGCCTAGGCTAGGCAAGGTCTTTGATTTTGGGTAATGTCGCCGACTAAAAGGTGGCCGAGGTTCTCAGTTGTCCTGGTTTTGCCAGATATTGTGGTAAAGCCAGGACAACTTATCGACTTTTAGCTGCTAGTCGAGCCTGCTATCTGCCAACCTGTGTCGCCGTAGGTGAGGTTGTTTCTAATTAGTACCTTCAGGTTCCATACCGCAGCTATGAGGCAGTAGTAGATATCGTTCTTCAAGATGCCGCGGTAGCGCATCTTTGAAGATGGCAACTTTCTCTTCATTTGAGCATGGATTCTCTCAACGCTTGGTCTTATTGCGTTGTAGTCTTCTTTTACTTTTGAGTCTTTGAAGTTGCTTCTCGCGCGTTGGTTGTATTTATGATTAGGTCCAAAGGTGATGGTCCTACCTCGCTTAGATCGGGTACAGGAACCTCGAAGTGGACAAGTTCCACAGAACTTACTAAACGATGCTCTTCCTTTTTGTGTAATAGCTACGACATGTGAAGCCGGACAGCTAACAGTGTTGGAGGTTTCATCTATAACAAAGTCGTCGATGGT
>JAJZFV010000038.1 GCA_021805205.1 Actinomycetes bacterium
TTTCATCGGGGAAGAGTCTTCTTCGGTTCTTTGAGAGAAACTCATATATCGATCCGGGCTTGAGCAGCTTTGAACAAAAGGCCTCGGTATCGGTTAGTCCTACCTGATTATCTTCACTTCCCAACATAGATATATTCTACCTGACAAGGACAAATGCTGCTTTAACCACACAGAAAAACCCTAACTTGGAGGCCACGATTTTCCAGGCTGGAGTAGTGCATTATTTAGCAGCGTCCTAGGGAGTTTCTGGTTTTCTATGTACTTCTTCACCGTCTGTAATGGTGCTCCACCGCAAGAGATGACGGCATACGAGGGCGACCAGAAGTGATTTCCCAAAAAGCATTCTGTACTTCCGGCCAGTTCTTCGCCCTCACTCTTATCGCTGAGAGTGTCTTCATAGACATCACCAGTCTCGAAAGGGCAACTTTCGGTGGGTAGGTAATCAGCAGGTGAGCATGGTCACCGTCTGTTTCAAAAGCATCGAGGGTGGAATCGAAACGAGTACACACCTCAAGAATCGCAGACTTGATCTCGTCACTGACCCTATCTGTCATCACATTACGTCGATATTTAGGGACGAGCACAATGTGTGCATGTAATTGACATACCACATGCCTTCCATTGCGCCAATCATCGGTCATATAGTGGAGTATGGTGCTTAGTAAATAATGTCATACTAGTTATCAAATGGCTAGTAATAGCACAGAGTACAGAACAGCTATCGTGTCCGTCACTCTGACAGGGGCCTCTTACCGTCTAGCCCATGACTCGTGCCATAGGGCAGCATTGTTATGGAACCAAGCGGTAAATTGGGTCCATGGCGAATGGAAAGCCAAGCGCTCTCCTAATAAGTACGACATCCAAGGGTTTCTCAACTCGATACCTCGCCAAGACCGTCCATTACACGCCCATACCACCGAAACAATCGCTCACGATCTCTCAGAGGCCATAACCACAGCTAGGGTAAACCTCATGCAGGGTATGAAGATCCGATCTCCTTGGCGTAAGAATAACTACCGCCCTCTCTCGTTCTCAAAGGGGTACGGTTGGCGTATCTCCAGAGGTCAACTCCACCTGTCACTAGGTAGGGGCCGTCCGCGTATAGATCTTTCTATTCCCACCGTTTTAGATTCTGCAACTGGCGAAGAGGTTGACCCTGGGCTATGGGGTGAGATTCAATTGTGCTGGAATAGAGATAAAAGACGATTCAGCCAACATATCCCTTATGAGACTCTCCGAGAAGTCTTGGTGGGTGAGGCTGTTAGTGCCATAGACGTTACCATCATCAATGGACGCGAAGCCCGAGCTATCAAACGACAAAGAAACAAGGCCGTCGGTCAACTACAGCACAAGATCAGCAAGTGCAAGAATGGATCTAAGAAGCATAAAAGGCTGGTAACTGCGAAGAAGAAGATCAACTCCACAGCAAAGCTATCGCTTTGTGACTTTGATCATCAGGTTTCCAACAAGGCGGCCAATCATGTCATTAGCCACAACACCGCCAGACTCATAGTTGGTGACGTGAGGGGTATTGAGAAGGAGGCCAAGTCCAAGCGGCGCATGGGCCGCCACGGTCGTCAACAACTGTCCCAGTGGTCAAGAGGAGCACAGGAGCGATATCTCAACGAGAAAACCAAGTTGGAGATGGAACACTTAAACGAGTCTTACTCTAGCCAAACTTGCCCAGCGTGTTCAACACGCAATCGACCATCAGGTCGACACTACCGATGCAAGAACACTATTTGTGGTTTTACTTGTCATCGAGACGCTGTAGGAGCAATAGACATTCTCCAGAAGGCGTTATGCGGGCAATACACTCCAATTGGACCGGACATAAAAGTCCGAGTCACGTATCTCCGGGCTGTCGAACGTTGGTCCCCTGATCAACGTGAAGCACACCGCAAGGTGCAGTGCCGCAAGGCCAGAGCCCTGAGTAGTGCTCAGAACCGGGCCTTGTCTGAGACAACTCAGATTAGCAAGCCGAAGCTAGCAAACTCATCCACCAGTACCGATTCATCGGTACCAGACCAGTTGGTCGTGGTGGCGTGACGGGAGCGATGCTTGGTAACTCCAACCAAACGGCGGAGCCAGAAGCCCCGTCCGTAAGGGCGGGGAGGTTCACGGAGCTCCACCTTGCGTCGTGATCGTCTCTTGGGCCGTTGTGGTCGATATATACCTCGCGCGTTAGTACCGCTCTTTATATCGACTCCGATTGCGGTCGTTTTACTGTAGAGCTTCAGTAATCGAAGCCGTGGTCGCCTTCGAGGCACCTCCTCCTAGACCTTTGTGCTAGTGGTTGGAGATCTGGGCAATTGAAGTTTGCCTAAGGTCGAATTTGGTTCATGCATCTACCTCGTGATAGCGCTCTTGATCTGTAGTGTGACGGCTATAGGTTTGTGATAACTATGGGATCGAAGTTCGCTCTAATTTGGGTAAGGATCGTCGTTTTTTAGGCTCCACTAGGAAGTTTCGATAGCGGAGCTCCCATTTCACCTGATTATTTGAAGTGTTCTTATTATTTTCAATTAGTTTGTAGAGGTCGAATTTTAGAGCTCACAGATGCTGGTTCGACCTCAAGATTTCACCTAACTCTAGAAACGGCGGTACTTCGTGGGCAGAAATGACTCTTGGTTACCAAAAGGACGAACCCCATCGTATAGCCCAAGGTATAGCTCGCATAGAGGTTCGAGCGGTGTAAAGCGAGTGGCGATATCACTATTAGTGGTAATTATCGTTGTTATGGTTTTGGGGATAGTCCAACTGCTTCGCAAGCCACCAAGTCCTTCCTTGAGTGTTTCAGCCCCTACTTCTTCGGTGATTCCAGGTACACTACCTGCGCTTCCATGGCCAAGTCAAGGTGCGGCTGACGTAGGAGTGGTCGGAATTGGAACCACTGGCAACCACGGGGTCAAGGCTCCAATTGGATTGGCTTCAGTGGCCAAGATCATCACCGCATTGGTGATATTGAAGGATCACCCGCTTAGCATTGGACAATCTGGACCCACCCTTACAGTCTCAGCATCTGATGTGGCTACCTACCAACAGATGTTGGCAAATGTCGACTCTGTGGTGGTCGTTTCACAGGGCGAGACCTTGTCGGAGTTCCAAGCACTTGAAGCACTACTGATTCCATCTGCAGATAACGTCGCTGTAATGCTCGCCAATTGGGATGCAGGATCTGTCAGCGCCTTTGCCGCCAAGATGAACCAAGAGGCAGCCTCCCTTGGAATGACCTCGTCTCATTATGTAGATCCAAGTGGTCTTGATCCAAATACCGCCGGTACCGCACCTGATCAGGTGATTGCAGCAACAGCGCTAATGCAAAATCCAGTCTTGGCTCAGATAGTTGCAATGCCACAGGCGACCCTGCCCGTAGTTGGCCTGGTATATAACGTTAATGCTCTTGTGGGCCACGACAATATCATTGGAGTAAAGACTGGCTCTACTCCAGCCGGTGGCAACTTCACCTTTGCCGGAACGACTACTCTTCCGGCATCGTCGGCACTGCCAAGGTCAGTTGCCTCATCGCCTACGATCGTCGGTGCAATTCTAGGACAGCAAGGCTATACACCTCTGCCCACAGCACTTTCGGCAGGAAAGGCTCTACTGGATGCATTTAGGACCGTACCTACAGTTGAGAAGATAGTTGGAGCTGGTGTGAATATGGGATCGATTACAGCTCCTGGGCAGAACAGCGTAGGCATCGTTACCGGAGCTGCCATATCGATAGTTGGATGGCCTGGCCTTAAAGTTGTCTATAAGGTTGCAGCAGTTGCTAAATTGCCAGCGTCATTTGGCTCGGGCTTCAAAGTGGGTACTTTGACAGCAACTTTGGGGCAGGAGAGCGTCACTGTTCCGTTGCTGTCGACCGGCGCAGTCAAGGCTCCATCGCTTACTTGGCGCCTTGAGCGACTCTAAGACGATTCTTTTGAATTTTTCACCTATCGGTCGCTTACAGGACGAGAGAGATAACAGATGAGAGTGCGCGTCCCAGCATCAAGTGCCAACCTTGGCCCTGGATTTGATACCCTTGCCATAGCCCTCAACCTATATACCGAGGTCGAAGTAGTCTTGGCCGATCGATTTACGGTTGAAACTAAGGGCTTCGGTAGCGAGGTGGCGGTCGACTCTGACCACCTATGTGCTCAAATAGCACGGGAGGTACTGGGCCATGACAACGTGGCGGTGAAGGTTAGCAGTGAGATTCCCCTCTCGCGTGGCCTTGGCTCTTCCGCTGCACTGGCTGTTGCAACTGCTGCGGCCTGTGGAGCTTACGACGCATTTGTAGTGGCATCAGAGCTTGAAGGTCACTGCGAAAATGCGGCTGCGAGCTACTTCGGTGGTCTAGTTGTAGGCACCAAGATCGACGAGAGGTATGAGGCGCGTCAGCTTTCGATCGATCCCGCCATCGTTGCTATCGTAATTGTGCCCGAGGTGCGTCTTGCGACAAAAGAGTTGAGGGCGGTGCTACCAACTACCATTCCCTTCGGTGATGCAGTCGCAAATCTAGGGCGACTAGCCCTTGCAATTGCATCATTTAGTGACGTCTCGCAACTTGAAGTTGCACTCTCCCAAGATCTACTCCACGAGCGCTATCGCGAGGAGGTCTTCCCCGATGCCCGTGGCCTCAAAGAGCTATTGATTGAGGCCGGTGCGGTATATAGCTGTTGGTCGGGGGCGGGCTCTACGGTGATCGGTCTATTCGACCGTCGTGAGGCGCGCAGGGCTTTAGGTGTAGTACAAAGTGGCTTAACTGCATTTACCTTTGGTGCCACTGCGCAGATGTTAGAGGTCGACCACGACGGAATGGTTATCTTTGAGGACGAGGCTGATGAGTAAAGTTTTTATCGAAACCCTTGGATGTGCCAAGAATGAGGTCGACTCTAGAAAGCTTCTTGGTCGTGCTATCGATGGCGGCCTAGAGCAGACTGACACCGCCGATGATGCGGATCTCATCGTCGTCAACACCTGCGCCTTTATCGAGGCGGCACGTCAAGAGTCGATTGCAACCATCCTTGACTTAGTCGATCAGCGTGAACGAGGGGCCAAAGTTGTAGTTACTGGATGCATGGCGACGCGCTATCGAGATGAATTAATTGAAGCCCTTCCCGAGGTTGATAAAGTTGCTGTCTTCGGCGAAGATTTCCTAGATCTCATGGAGCCCTCGATACCTTCTACCCCCATATCTTTAGGGGCAAAGAGGGGTAAAAAGGGCAAAGTCAAATCTGAACCTTCTATCGATTTTGATCTTTTAAATCTCGCAAGTGCCAAAGTCGAGGGGCCCTATGCATACCTTAAGGTCGCCGAAGGGTGCGATAGAAAGTGCGGATTCTGCGCTATTCCCTCCTTCCGCGGCAAGCAGGTAAGCAGGACCTTCGAAGCGATCTTGGAAGAGGCAGATGCGCTAGAGGTTCCAGAGATTGTTCTGATCGCCCAAGATCTGGCTAGTTATGGACGTGACCTCTACGGAAAGCCGATGTTAGTCGAGCTGACAAGGAAGTTGATTGAATCCAAAAGATGGATTCGGCTTCTTTATATATATCCCTCGCAGCTAAATGACCAATTGATTGAAGTTATTGGCGAAAGCGGCCTTCCCTACTTTGACCTCTCTCTTCAACATGTGTCGCCGCCTTTGATAAAGAGGATGCGTCGTCCCGGAAGTGGCGATGAGTACTTACGAAAGATTGAAAAGATCAGAGGCAACTTTCCCGAGGCCGTCTTTCGCAGTAACTTCATCGTTGGTTACCCAGGTGAAACCGAAGAGGACCATGAGGCGCTGGTTCGCTTTATAGAAGAGGCGAGATTGGATTGGGTCGGCTTCTTTGGCTATTCAAATGAAGATGGAACCTATAGTACGACTCTGGATGACCACGTCGATCCATCTATCGTTAGAGATCGCCTTCTCGAAGTAAGCGATCTTCAAGAGAGGATCACCCGAGCCAAGCGGATTGAGGCGATTGGCCGAGAGCTAGAGGTCATCGTCCAACGTAGCGGCGAGGCAAGAAGTTATATGGAGAGCCCAGATATCGATGGAATTATCCAAGTTGATTCGGCTTATCAAACTTCTTCAAAAGTCCGAATTAGAATAGATGATATAGATGGACTCGATCTCGTAGGTACTTTTATCTAGAGATCATGAAGGTAAGGCAAGTGGGAATGGCGCAGTATACATATGGCCCGACTGCGATTGCAACGCCGGCAAATGTTATAACTGCGATTCGTGTGGCCCTAACCCCAGTTATCGCCTTCAACTACTACGACCATGGACCCTCCCTTTTTGTCTTTATCCTTTGGACATTGGTATCTGTAACTGACAAGGCCGATGGCTGGTTAGCACGTCGCCAGGGGGCGACTAAGTCAGGGGCGTTTCTAGATCCACTTGCAGATAAGATTCTCGTCTTTGGAGGCTTTGCCGCCATTGTATTTCGTGGGGATGCCTGGTGGCTTCCAATTGCTGCTATGGCACTAAGAGAGATCTGGATGTCGTTATATAGAACCAAGTTGTCTAAGGTAGGCATCTCGGTTCCTGCTCGTCCATTGGGTAAAGCCAAGACCTTCGTTCAGATGATCGCGATCGGTATCATCTTTATGCCGGGAGTTGGTGAGGTGCGCCTACCTATCGGACAACTATTCATCTATGCGTCATTAGCCCTTGCTTATATCTCGCTTTACTACTACCTAGTGGATGGCCATAACAAGGTAGCTGCTCTTCCCAAGGGTGAGTGACACTGCGTCGAATCCATATAGCTTTTCTATTTGGACTACTCTTTAGAGTTGAAGATTCGAATGACGAAGGGCGAATGTGCGCGTAGAGATTTTAGCTGTAGGTACCGAACTCTTACTTGGCCAAATTGTAGACACTAACTCAACTATGATCGCGGGCAAGCTAGCTGAGAATGGGTTCGACTCCTACTTTCAAGTCCGTGTAGGCGACAACCTAGAGCGAATCAAGTTTGCGATTCGTGACGCCCTCTCTCGCTCTGACGCTCTCATCATATGTGGTGGACTTGGACCTACACAAGACGACATAACCAGGGAAGCCATCGCGGCGGTTATGGGTGTGGAACTTGAGCTAAATGAAGAGGTGGCAAATGTAATCGAGGATATCTTTACCTCGCGCGGTCGCCAAATGCCAAAGAACAACCTCAATCAAGCTATGGTTCCCGAGGGAGCTACATACATTCGACAGGTCAAGGGCACCGCGCCGGGTCTTATCTGCCCTGTAGGTCGCAAGGTGATCTATGCCGCGCCAGGGGTTCCTTATGAGTTGTCCGATATGCTCGATCGAGCCATAATTCCAGATCTTCACCAACGAAGCGAAGATACCTTTGCAATTGCCTCTCGCGTAATACGTACTTGGGGGCTCTCCGAATCCAAGCTTGCTGAACTTCTCGATCCTCTCCATGTCGATCTCGAGGGTGAAAGTGGAATCACCTTAGCCTTTTTAGCCAGTGGAATCGAAGGAATCAAGGCTCGTCTAACCGCTCGTGGTGAGAGTACGGAGGCGGCTAAAGCCAAGATTGCACAGTTCGAGCCAAGGATCCTAGAGGTGGTAGGAGAGTACGTCTTTGGATTCGACGACGAGACGATGGAGGCGGTAGTTGGACGCCTACTTAGCGAGAGGGGTCTCACTCTTTCAGTAGCTGAGTCGCTTACCGGAGGTCTAGTGGCCTCTCGACTAGTAAATGTGGCGGGGGCATCCGACTACTTCTTGGGTGGTGTAGTCACCTACGCCACCTCCTTCAAGCGATCCCTGCTGAAAGTTGAAGCGAAAGATGTGGTCTCCGAGGAGTCCGCCATAGAGATGGCAAAGGGGGTAAGGGCCATAACCGGTAGTAACGTCGCCCTCTCCTTTACGGGGGTCGCTGGCCCTAGCGAGCAAAATGGCCATCCAGTTGGTACCTGCTTCGTCGGCCTTGACATCGATGGTGAGGTAAGTGCCCACGAACTAAAGCTACCCGGTGACCGAGATCGTATTCGCCAATTTGCCGCCATCTCAGGACAAGACCTTCTGCGGCGAGCGCTCCTTGGATTGGTGAAGAAGTCAGGAGTCTGATCAAAACAGAGATTTCGCTGATTTGATACTTCAGACCCCAGGGCTCATTGCTCTGGGGTCTTCTCTTTGCCTAAACCATGGGTCTTGGGTGGGAGGTTGAATTAGCGGCACCGATGTTATCTTAGATCGCACTTTGATTGCGCTTTTGTCGCATCTTGATCGCTCATTGGCAGATGTGACGGTGGCTTCGTGGCCTTGGCGGGGTCGAGGTGGCTAAGGTTGGCTTATTTGGTACGCCTCGACCTTGCATCTAGAGCTGTTTTGGCTTGGCATAGAAGTGGGGCGCGCCTTTGGTAGGAAGCTTTGGTGATTTGATCTCTTTAGATCGCTACTCCAAGAGCCCTTTCAGGTCGTCGACCGTTATGATTCCGCTTGAGAATTCGCGCCCTTCCAAGACGTCGTCGAAGAGGCGTGCCTTTTTTAGACTTAACTGGAGTACCTTCTCCTCGATGGTATCTTTGGCGATCATTCGGTATACCACCACTGGATTTGATTGGCCGATTCGGTGAATTCGGTCGATCGCTTGATTTTCGACCGCAGGATTCCACCATGGGTCGATAATGTAGCAGTAGTCCGCCGCGGTAAGGTTTAGTCCTACGCCTCCAGCCTTGAGGCTGATCAAAAATATTGGTGTGGTTCCGCGTTGGAACGATTTGACGAGATGATCACGGTCTTTTGTGGCGCCATCGAGGTAGAGGTAGTCCAAACCTTCGACCTCTATTCTCTTGGCTAAGCGCTTTAGAACCGTTGTGAATTGACTAAAGATCAAGGTGCGATGACCTTCGGTGATTATCTCGTTGAGTTGCTCGATCAAGGCATCGAACTTGGTTGGGGCTACGTCACGAAAGGCCTCGTCGACCAATGATGCGTCGATTGCAGCTTGACGCAGCTTGGTAAGCGACTGAAATATGGCCATCCGGTTCTTGGAGAAGTCATCGAGAAGGCCGAGAACCCGCTGCCGCTCTCGCTGAAAGATAGTGTCGTATGCCCTTCGATGTCTCTCATTGAGGTCCAATAGGAGGACTGACTCAGTCTTTGGAGGAAGTTCAGTTACCACCTCTGCCTTCGTTCGCCTAAGCATGAGTGGGCTGATTCGCCTTTGAAGACGAGCGAGTACCTCTCTATCGCCGCCCTTTTCTATTGGGGTGGCATAAGAGGTCCTAAATGACAATTCGTCACCAAAGAGGCCAGGAGCAACTATCGAAAGTACCGACCAGAGCTCAGTGAGGTTGTTTTCGAAGGGAGTACCGGTTAGGGCGAACTTGCTCTTGGCTCTCAACTTCCGAGCAGATGAGTAGGACTTGGCTCGATGATTCTTGACAAATTGTGCCTCATCTAGAATTACCATCTCCCAGTCGATGGAGGAAAAGTGGTCTTCGTCGAGGCGGACGATGGCATAGGTCGATATTACTACGTCTGCCTCCTTGATCGACTTTTCTAGAGGTAACTTTGACTTCTTGGAGGTAGACGAGATCCGCTGTACCCTTAGGCTCGGGGCGAAGCGTTCAAGTTCATTGGCCCAGTTTCCAGCTACAGAGGTTGGGGCTACGACCAGGGTAGGGCGACTATCTTCGATCTGATTCTTCTTCCCACTGTAGATGTGAGTCAGAAGCGCTATAGCTTGAAGCGTCTTTCCTAGCCCCATGTCATCTGCTAGGACTCCACCCATCTGGTTTTGCTGGAGGAAGGCAAGCCAATTGAAACCGGTTATTTGGTATGGCCGCAAGGTTGCTGCGAAGGTATCAGGGACGTCGAAGCTAGGGATCGTCTCGATGTTGGCGAGGCGACCTCTGGCGCTGCGCCAATCTTCTGCCCGGTCGTCGAGGGCTCCCATGGTCGATAATTCATTGAGGAAGTCGATCTGGTGCTTGTCGACCCGTAACCCTCCTTCGCCTCGACTATCGACGATGGTCTGTGCCTCGGTGAGAATTGCATTTAATTCTTCGATCTCGGGAGTATTGAGAGAAACGTAGCTTCCGTCTTCAAAGTAGTAGCGGCTTTGCCCCTTGGTTAGAAGCGTCAGCACCGCCGCTATTGGAATCTTTCGTCCGGTTACCTCGATGTTTATTCCAAGGTCGAGCCAGTCGGTGGTGGTTGAATCGCTTGTTGCAATTGAAACTAGCAGTGCATCTTCAATCTCCTGGAAGAGAGGGAGATTGTCGTCGCGAACTACCAAGAAGTCGCTGGCCCCTTCAAGCGTCGGCAAAATATAGTCGAGGAAGACGATCGCCTCATCGTCGCTGATGAGAGCGGTTCCCCTTGATATTTGGTGCGGTGCCAGCCCCGTTAGTTCGATCGCCTCCTCTTGAAGCTTAGCTTCAGCCTTTAGATCTCGCATGAAGCGAGGGTCTGACCATTTACGGTCGATTCGAGTTGGAATCCTCACGACCTCGTCGCCAAGGAGGTATATCAAAGTGAAATTAACTCGTATGGTAGAAGATGCTTCGCGGAGGAGGTGGACTTCAAGTTTCGGAGCCAACGTCTCGGGAACTATCGCTTCGCTTGAAACTATTACATCTATCGACTTTGCCAATTGAGGTAGGTACGAGGCGAAGAAGCGTTGCCTCTCGATGGCGTCGATCACAATCGGTACCGATGTTATGAAGTTTGAGATAAGTCTCTTTGGAATTGGTGCTGCAAGTGGAGCTATAAAGATATCTAGATCCGAGGAGTCGTTCTCCCTTCGGAATCCATATACCCCAGAGGCGGGAACTCCCAAAGCGGCCATCTGATAGCCGTCGGTATCGAGGCCAGCGCGAATTAATTGTGGGGTTAGGAGAAGATCCTTTTCGTCGTTCTCGGTGATCTCGATGGTTGGGGTAAAGGCGCTCTCGACAAGTCGAACTGGAGTGGTGCGCAGCTTACCGGTGACCATCGGTATCTGTAGGTCGCGCGCCGCTTTAAGAAGGGCAAAGATCGATGCACTTGCGAGATCATCTAAGGCGATCCAGGTGGGTGCGGTGGGGTAGCGATAAGATCGAGTGGCAGGTGCATCCATCGTGGCGCTGTAGATCCCGGCTACCTCAGTGAACCACGCCAACTTTTCCGGAGCTACCCTGAGGCGATAGTTAGTTGAAAGGTCCCAACTGTATCCCGAGGAGATCCACTTTTTTCCTTCAAGGGAGCCTACTATCGGCTTTATGCAGAGGCGAAGTGGCCTCTCTTCTACTTGTGCCTTGGAGTTGGATTGGCGAAGGTCAAAGAGGAGCGCCACTGGTGTCGTAGTGTCGAAGATCTCCTCTTCATCGGAGAAGTCATGGAGCATATTGGACCAATGGTCCTCCAGCGATCGAGTTGCAGTAGCTCCCTCCTCCCCCTCCCCCTCCTCTGGATCTTGGTCTACGATGGCAAAGAGGGTGGCGGCGATGTGTTTGCAGAGATCTTTGACTGGGCAAGAGCAAAGGGAGGTAACGCTCGATAGCCTCCCATTTTCTTGACGGAACTTGATTCGTACCACATAGGTTTCGCTACCAGTAACGCGGGCTTCCACCTCATTTTTTTTGGGCTGGCGAAGCTCGCCGACCCTTCCTTCGGCAAAGTAGATTCGACCCCGCTCGATGACGGTGGGCGAAAATAGATCGAGGAAGCCTTCGGCGAAGGTAGCTAGTGAACTCACCCTACCAAAGTAGTCCACTATCTACTACTTACTTCGAGGTGAGCCACAATAGAGGTGACTTAAGATGCAAAACCGAACTTCATTCTCCTCGTAGTTCGAAGCCAAAGATCTGCCTTGCCGGTTTCATCCTCTTTAGCAAGCGATCTCTTGGTCTTCGCGATCGCTAAATACCTGAAAGGTTCAGGTGGCATCGGTAGTGGCTTTTCGGTGACGTATCTGCTCTGCAGTGGTGCCCAATTCGGCTCGTAGTGCATCGCAAATGCCACCCGAGCGCTAAATCGAGTGGCTGCGACGCCAAGTCCGGTAAAGCCACTTGCGTAACTAACCTTACCGCCGTGGCTTTTACCGAAGAAGGGGGCAAAGCGAGTGCAGGTATCGATAGCACCACCCCAAGCGTGGGTAAATTGCAGATCTTCGAGGTAGGGGAAGGCTTGGCGAAAGTTCTGGATTAGTCGATCGAAGGTCTGGCTTCTAACCTCGAAGTCTCGGCTCATTGCGTTACCGAAGTGATAGATGGCATCGTATCCTCCCCAGAGGATACGGTTGTCTTTGGTGAGACGAAAGTAGTGAAATTGATTCGCAATGTCACTGAGCCCCTCTCGACCACTCCAGTTTGTGGCGGCAAATTGTCCGCTGGTGAGCGGTTCGGTCATCAGGGCGTAGTCGTATACCGGTGCGATATATCGCTTTAGAGAAGGTACTAGGTCAGTTTGAACATTGGTGGCAACGATGGCCCTTTTAGCTGTGATCGCTCCTATTGGAGTTTCTGCAGTTAGCAGAGAACCCTCCTCTCGAAGCTCCAATACCGGCGTGGCCTCGAAGATGATAATTCCTAAGCCAAGAGCTGTTCGTTTTAGCTCTTGTGTTAACTTGAACGGATCGATAAGCGCCGAGAATTTGGGCATCAACACTCCGTCGGCGTATCCACTGATTTTGATCTTATCTTGGACTTCTTTGGCATTTAGGTAGGTTGCATCGACACCGTTGCTCTTCAACGACCAGACCCGCTTTGAAAGTTCCGTGCCGCTTCGCTTCGCGATCTCGATTGAACCACTCTCCTCGTAGTCAACCTCTAGGTCATTTTGTTCGATGAATTTGGCTATATCGATGAAGTTCTGACGGCCAAGGGCCTCTAGTTCGCTAAGTTCATCGCTGAAGCGTTCGACTCCTTGTTCGATGCCGTGGGTGAGTGAGTATTGAACAAAACCCCCGTTCTTCCCCGAAGCCCCATCGCCAATGGCGCTTCGTTCGCAGATAACCACCTTTAATTGCGGTGCTTGTTCCTTGGCTATTATCGCACTCCAAAGTCCAAAGTAACCCCCTCCCACTACCAGTAGGTCGCAGGCAATTGACCCCTTGAGTCTTTCAATCGGTGCGGTGGGGCCATAGATATCCTGCCAGTAGTTGACGAATTTGAAGGATGGTTGAATAGCTGAAGCAGTGGCTTCAGTCTTAAATGTTGTCTTATGAGACATAGGAGTTACCTCGTAGTAGATATACGGGTGCCCAATTTCGTGGTCAGTATCTTTACAAAAGAGGGCAGCGCCATGGTGAACCGTTTTTGTTCGTTTGGCTATCTCTTGAAGTCGGGCAATATGGAAGGCTTTCGCCGCGCCCCTAACCGCTCATCTTTTGACGTCTTTCGCCTCAACCTATGAACTCTACTCTTTCGCGATCGAAAGTGAATTTGAGATTTATTCAGATCGGGCTAAAACCTGGCTATAGCTCTATCTCGTACTACCCAAAGGGAACGTATAAGTAGGACGCTAATTACCTGTGGCGACGTTTGATGAGAGTCTCACCCCCGTTGGTTGATCTACTGAAGTATTGAATTAACTATAGTTCGCAAATTATTCGATTTTGTCGAACATATGTTCTTATTGCGCTAGATTATTAGGGAAAGCTCGTTGTTACACCTCGATGTTATATTTTTCGCAAAGCTTAAATAAGAGTGAAGGAAGGTTATCAATGGCCACGAAGAATCCAAAGCCAAGCTCAGAGGGGATGGACAAGGGCAAGGCCCTCGAAATGGCCATCGGCCAGATTGAGCGGCAGTTTGGAAAAGGTTCGATCATGCGTATGGGCGAGAGCCCAAAGATGGGGGTTGAGTCGATCTCAACTGGAGCAATGGCACTAGATTTGGCTTTAGGGGTTGGTGGCCTTCCAAGGGGAAGGGTAGTGGAGATCTACGGCCCCGAGTCCTCTGGTAAGTCGACTCTAGCCCTTCATGTTGTTGCGGAGGCTCAGCGTAATGGTGGTACTTGTGCCTACATCGACGCTGAACACGCACTCGACCCGGTCTATGCCAAAGCTATCGGCGTCGATATCGATGCAATGCTTATCTCTCAACCAGACACCGGGGAGCAGGCGCTTGAGATTGCAGATACCCTGATTCGATCCGGTGCTTTAGACGTCCTCGTAATCGACTCAGTGGCCGCATTGACTCCTCGTGCCGAGATCGAGGGTGAGATGGGGGACTCCCACGTAGGTCTCCAGGCTCGTTTGATGTCGCAGGCTCTGAGAAAGATTACCGCCAACCTAAATCGATCCAATACCATCGCTATCTTTATCAACCAGCTCCGAGAGAAGATAGGCGTTATGTATGGCTCCCCTGAAGTTACTACAGGTGGTCGAGCCTTGAAGTTCTACGCTTCGGTTCGCCTTGATATTCGTCGTGTGGACTCAATCAAGGATGGTGCCGACGTAGTTGGTAGCCGTACGCGCGTCAAGGTCGTCAAGAATAAGGTTGCTCCCCCCTTCCAACAGGCTGAATTTGACATCATGTATGGCAAAGGTATCTCTCGTGAGGGGTCGCTTCTCGATGTTGGAGTTGATCTCGGTGTGATCAAGAAGGCGGGGGCGTGGTACACCTATGAGGGTGAGCAGCTCGGTCAAGGTCGCGAAAACGTTAAAGCTTACATTGAGTCAAATCCCGTCATGATGGCCGAGCTCAATGAGAAGATTCGCGAGTTGGTAGGTGTCACTGGAGATGCCCACGGCTCATTTAGCGAAGAGGATGACGAGCCTATTTACCTCGACGAGTAGTAGGGTGCTGGTATAGGTGGCAACCGATGTGAACTAACCTAGATGTCTGTGGAAAAGCGATTTTTAGTACGTACCTTCGGTTGCCAGATGAACGAGCACGATTCAGAGCGAATTGCAAACATGCTCGTAAAAGATGGTTACTCTCAAACTGATGACGTTGAACAAGCCGACGTGGTTGTATTGAATACCTGTTGTATTCGCGAGAATGCCGACACCAAGTTGTACGGCAATCTCGGCCATCTAAAAGCTGTGAAAGACCGTAACCAAGACCTTCAAATCGTCGTTGCTGGTTGTTTGGCCCAAAAGGATCGCGACGAGATAGCTAAACGCGCTAGTTGGGTAGATGTTGTAGTTGGTACTCATAATATCTCTAGAGTCCCCACTCTTCTATCTGACTCTCGAGAGTTCGGAACCATCGTTGAGATCCTCGAAGAGTCTTCTATCGACGATGAGTTATTCTCGCTAACAGCTACCCGAGCCAACCTTCCCTTCAGTGCATTTGTTACGGTCCAAGTTGGCTGCGATAATAACTGTGCGTTCTGCATAGTACCTGCAGTTAGAGGACGTGAAGTTTCGCGTAAATTCGGCGATATCTTGGCTGAAGTGGAGCGGCTAGCCGCCGAAGGGGTTACTGAGATTACCCTGCTCGGCCAAAACGTTAACTCATATGGGCGAGACTTAGCAATAGGGGCGCGACGCAGTGGTGAATTTGATAGCTTTACCCTTGGCGAGCGCTACGTAGGCGATCCATCTCGATCACTGCGCCCTCTCTTCTCGGAGCTATTAAGGGATGTTTCCGCAATAGAGGGGATTGAAAGGGTTCGATTTACCTCTCCCCACCCCAAAGATATTCGACCTGAGACAATTGCTGCGATGGCAGAGGTTCCCCAGGTTATGAATCAGCTCCACTTCCCACTGCAAGCTGGTTCCAACAGGATTTTGTCGATGATGCATCGTGGATATACTGCAGAGCGTTACCTGGCCAAGTTGGCCGCAGCTCGTGAAGCGATTCCTGATTTGGCAGTAACCACAGATATTATCGTGGGTTTCCCATCTGAGACCGAGGACGACTTCGAAGCAACTTTAGAGGTAGCGGCCAAAGCCTGTTTTGATAGCGCCTTTACCTTTATCTATTCACCGCGACCGGGTACCGAGGCATCTCTTATGGTCGATCAATTTATCGATCCAGATGTGATTCAAAAGAGATTCGATGCCCTCAAGGTAGTCGTTGAACGAAGCGCCCTTCAAAAGCACGAGGAGCGAATCGGTAAGGTGGAGATGGTGCTAGTTGAGGGCCCTTCGAAGAAGCACGAGGGGATCTTCTCCGCTCGGACGAGCCAAAATAAGCTTGTCCACTTCGGAAAGCCCCAGCGCGGTAGCGAGGTTCGACTCGGGGCCGGATCTTATGCTCTCGTTGAAATTACGTCTGCGACTCCTCACTTTTTAAGAGGCGAGCTAGTCGACGTAGTTTCTGCTCCTCGTCACCGACGCAAGATCGAGATTGCGGTTAGCTAAAGAGCTAGCGCAAAAATTTTGCGAATAACTCGGTTTCAAGGGGTTCACTGGTGAAGATCTCTTGGTTGAAGTTTCGTCCTTCTACCTTCACAATTGCGGTTGGAGTCTCTGTATCAGTTGCGATGACTTCGTTCTCTGTTTCATTGAATTTATACAGCGCCTCTTCGATATCAATTGCTATCACCATCGTCTGTCGCCTCTCTTGTTCGCTGGGCTCGCGTACCAAGTCGTATCGATTGGGAAGTATGGCCTCGCTAAATGACTTGAAGAGGCGACTCCGCTCTTGCTCATCTTCGACTTCGCGGCATGGTCCAGCGATTGAAACCGAGCGATAGTCGACCGAGTGGTAAAAGATGGAGTCTGGGAGGATGATTCGATCCAGAACGAAGGTAGTAAGAGATGCATACTGGTTGGCAACCGCGGCATTTAGTATCGCCGATGCCTTCGAGCCGTGCATAATAACTTCGTCCCCCACCCTTGCGTAGATAGTCGGTATCATCACAGGCTTGTCTTCGATTATGACTCCGAGTGTGCCTATCGCACCTTGGTCAAGAAATGAATAGATCTGCTCTTGATCGTAGATAGCGGTTTCGCGGTTTCTTCTGAGACGGTACGGCTTTGATGTTTCGAATTTGGGCGACAAAGTTCTCCTTACCTCGTGGTTTCGATGATATTCACCAGTATCGCGGATTTTGTCTTCGTTTTGGTCGCTTCTAATTTGTAGATCTTGGTAACTCGAACTAAAGATCTGGCTGCATAGGTGGAAATACACAGGATTGGTCTTTGAAGCATTGAGAAGATTGTGACTCTTTGGTTCGGGGTTCTCTACCGCGGTAGTTGAGATCGGGACGTTGGCCTCCTGGTAGATGGTTGCGTCTGGGGATAGTAACGAGACTTGAGCGATTCCTTTTTTCGGGTCCTCTCCAGGTTTTTTGAGATAGCAATGTTATCAGCCAACGGTTAACGTGCCGTAGATGGTGGCTAATACATCGATTTGATAGTGAAAACCCAGTCCAACGATGTTTGTTTCGTTCTGGAGGTGGGTTGCGCTGAGGCGGGGGGGTAGTAGTGTGATGCGTCGCATTGGAGTGTCGAAATATTCGATACCGCGTACTTAGGGCATTACTTAGCCCGCTTCTACTGCTTTATTATCATTTGGAATACTCTTAAAGACCTGATTTACCTGCGAAGGTCGACCTGGCGGCATCGAGCCCACTACCAATAAGGTAAATTTGCATGGGAGTGCGGTGCTATGACCGTGGCAAATTTTGTGATTCGGCTGGTTATTTCAAATCAACCATGTTACGACTTTACAGTAAAGGTTTCGTTAACGGCTTGGTATTTGATGGCATGAATTTTGCTATATCGTATCAAATTACATTTATGGCTTGGAAGATTTTTGATCTTGAAAGCTTGGCATAATTTGCTTATAGCTAAATGTAATTGCGCATGCGGTACTTGGTTGAAATACTGATTGAATTAGCGTCCGTACTCCTCATCAGATTTGTATTGTGAGCCACAGTAGGGTGCTGAAATTCCTTTTGAAATCGGATGGCACCTTCTCGATCCGATTATCTTTTAAAACTTCATCCATCGTTGAATTCTCGGCACTGTTTTTAGGTTTTCGATCTGGTTTCTTCATCTTGTAGTATTTTGGTCTGCCGTTCAGATAATTCCGACTCTTTTTCAGAATCAGCTATATGGCATTTGATATCATTTATTTTTGCATGTATTGACGATTTAAATTTCGTATCGGGAAACGGTCAGTACTTGTTGGTTTGGGTCAGCAGTCAAAGGTGTCGCATAAATGTTCTTGAATAGCCGGTTGAGGTTTCGGACCTTCTCATCACTACTGCTTCGCATATCTATAGTAGTAGCGCTTTCGATTGGCCTGCTTGGAGGGTTATCTAATTCGTCATTGCTTCAATCGAGTCAACTGGTCTCCGTC
>JAJZFV010000009.1 GCA_021805205.1 Actinomycetes bacterium
GATATTCGATCTAGCTATTAGCTAGATCTTCTATCTAGAAGGTCATTAGATGACCTGTCATTCCTTGTCAGAGCCTTACTAGAAGAGCTCATGTGCTCACAAGCGGACTTAATAAGCTATACGGATTTGTAAAGGGTTACTGCCTATTTTCAAAGAAAAATACAAAATGTTGGGGGAAATGTATAGGGAGCTGGGAGGGGAGGAAGAGGTTGGAGATGGGGGGAAGGGGGATGTTGGGTGGGGGTGGGGTTGGGGTGGGCATTGCTTACAAGATTGTTGGAATGTTGCAGTTGAGGGACATTCAGCAGTCACTGAGGCAGAGTAACCGGCAGCGGAAGGGCCGTATTAAATAACCTTTGAGGCGATCGAGTAAAAGATCGCCAAATAGTGCCCGGAAGCTGATTGTAACGCTAGACGTATGCCCCCATTTGCAATGTTGACATTATCAACATGATTTTCAACCTGAGAAATCGACGTCGTAAATACCATCGAACTCTCCAAGCTGGATAACGAATTCGCGATACTAGAAGTTGGACCAACGAATCCACCGTTGCTATTCAAAAGGTACTCGTGCGAAGCTGAGAGTGCATTCCTTAGCGTGGATTCAACCGTACGATCCTGAGCCTTATTCTGCGCAGACATATAGACAGGAACTGCAATTGCAACGAGAATACCTATAAACAGCACTACGGTAGCGAGCTCCACCGAAGTGACTCCATCATCGTTAGCAGATCTAATCCCGAGCAGATGCCTCGCTACAATCAAGTTACCGGCTTTATCGATCTCCCATTATTTCTTCACGATGACGCTCCATCTTTACCTCGAGACGCATAAGCCCTCGAAGAAATAACAAAAGGGTGCGGGTCTTTCGACCCTCACCCTTTTGCCGTACTACTCTGATGAAAAGTGTGGGTTTTTACCAGCCAGCAGAAGTCGCAGTAACTGGTGAGGTCTGACCGAAGTTGGAACTACACGTTGGAGCCGTGGTTGGCTTGGTAGTGTATGATTTCGGACCGTAGTAAGAAGTCGTGCCACCTGACGGGTCATCGGCAATAGCAAACATATTGCCCGAGGCCGACAAAGCTGTCAAACAAATTACACCGGATGCTTCGGTCACAGTAACTGTATTCGAGTCTTGTGTTGTAGCGAAAGTAGAGTTCCAGCTCAAAGAAGGTTCTAGCGATTGCAGTGCCGCAGCGGTTACTGATGTGTAGCTATTATTATCCGTGTAGTAAACCTTTGCGGCAGTTAATGCATTTCGGAGGCTTGACTCTGCAGCCTTATCTTGGGCACCTTGTCTAGCTCCAAGGAAGGTTGGGACAGCGATTGCTACCAAAATTCCGATAATAAGCACTACAACCATCAATTCGATAAGTGTGAAGGCGTCATCCGAATCACGTCGAGAAAAAATAGACTTAAGTCTTTCCATCATGGGATCTCCTGTTTATAGTCACGTCCATGTTTGGCGACCGTATAAGACATGAGATCTTGTTTATGCCGCCACATCTAACTTCGATAAAATAAGTGAAATGCTTTAGTGTTTTTTGAGTGAAAAAGCAACTTCCATCCCAAAGAATCCCAGCTAGAGGTTACATTTTCAAGCAAACTAGAGCGTTTACCTGATCAAGCTTCTTTGTAGACTTAGCGGCCACTTCGCCCTAGATTGAATGGAGTGACGGCATTTACAATCAGGCAACGAACTGGCGAAGAAGATATCGCCGCAATCGCATCGCTTGCCCACGAGATCTCCCAATTCGACCATCACCAAGCATTAGACGACCACACCTGGTTAGATCTGGTCCACGGAGGGCGCAAAGGGATACTTGGCTTTACCGCCCACAGCAGCAAAGACAATCAGTTAATTGGATACGCCCAAGTATCTTCCGGTAACGAAACCTGGGCATTAGAAGTAATCGTCCATCCGTTCTTTCGTCGCAATGAAGACGGCGTAACCAAAGCCCTGATCAAAATCGCAATAGATTCAATCGCAGCCAAAGGCGGCGGGCACGTTCACGCATGGCTCGCACGAGGTGGCGACGAAATAGCAGAGGCATTTAAGAGCTCTGGCTTCAAGAAGGGCAGGTCGATCGTTCAGATGCGGCGCGACCTTCCTCTTGATCCTTGGCTGCGCAATGAAAAACTTGAGGTACGTGCCTTTAGAGTTGGTGTCGACGAAGAGATGTGGCTTGAGGTAAACAATCTCGCATTTGCGCGACACCCGGAACAAGGGGGATGGACCAAGAGCACATTAGAAGCACGAATGAAGGAACCTTGGTTTGATCCAAATGGATTCCTTCTGCACTTTGAAGGTGATAGTCTTGCCGCCTTTTGCTGGACCAAGGTCCATGAATCAAAGCCGAAATTGGGAGAGATCTACGTCATTGGCGTTCATCCAGACTTCGGCTCGCGCGGCCTCGGAAAGGCAATAGCAATAGCAGCATTGGACTATCTCCACAAGCGCCACATACCGATTGCAATGCTCTATGTTGATCTAGCCAATGAACGAGCCCTATCGCTGTACCGTTCCCTTGGATTTGCGCCGGACCACATCGACGTGGCATATACCTGCGATGTCGATGACGCCACCCAAGGGCAATGAACAACTAACCCTCGACACCAACCAAAACTTCGTTGCGACCTATCCAATTTCGAAAGTAAGCTCAAATTCAACCATAGGAGAGATTGCTTGAAAAATGCGATAGAAGCGCACGGCCTCTGCAAGAGTTACGACAGCGTAAAGGCCCTCGATGGTATCGACCTATCCGTCGAGGAAGGAAAGATACTTGGTGTACTTGGCCCAAACGGGGCTGGGAAGACGACCCTCGTAAAGATCTTGACCACCCTAACGCGCCCTGACAGCGGCACTTGCCTAGTCGCGGGATTCGATGTTGTAAGCCATGCCCGTCAAGTTAGGGAGAAGATTGGACTCACTGGACAGGCAACCGCGGTTCAAGAGGAGCTAACCGGGGCAGAGAATCTCGAGATAATGTCCCGCCTATACCACATGCCCAAAAAAGCAGCCAAGGCCAAGGCATTGGAGCTTTTGGATCGCTTCGATCTTATCGACGCTAAGGATCGAGCTGCAAAGACGTATTCGGGGGGAATGAAGAGGCGCCTCGATCTTGCCGCGAGTCTAGTTGGGTCACCAAGTGTCCTCTTTTTGGACGAGCCAACCACCGGCCTAGATCCTCGGGCGCGAATTGGAATGTGGAAGGTTATCGAAAACCTCGTCGGCGGAGGAACTACCCTTCTTCTCACCACACAGTATCTAGATGAGGCGGACGAACTTGCGGATGAGATAATAGTGATCGACAAGGGAAAGATAATCGCCAAAGGAACCTCTGACGAATTAAAGCGTAATATTGGAGGCGACGTACTAAATGTCCAGGTTGCCAGTGAAGACGATCTTGGCGAAGTCTCAAAGACCCTAGAAAAGCTAGCCGGATCTACTGCAACTCTCTCACGCGAAGAGCTGATGGTACGGGTTGGAGTAGGCTCTCGAGGAAGTAGCGCACTTGCCGAGGCGTTGCGCGAATTAGACAAACTTCAGATCTCTATCGCAGACATCTCACTTAGAAGGCCATCACTAGATGACGTCTTCCTCTCGCTTACGGGACACTCAACGTCAGATGAGACAAGCACTCAAGACTCCCTCCAAAAACCGCGAGGGAAGAGGAGGACGAATGAACGCTAGTCCGATATCTGAAACGATAAGCGATGCGGTAGTGATAGCAAAGAGGGACCTCCTGGTATGGTTGCGAGTACCCTCATTCATATTCTTCTCAATCGTGCAGCCAGTTATGTTCGTGCTGCTATTCAGATATGTATTTGGAGGAGCGATTAATGTTCCAAATACAGGAGGTTACGTTGACTTTCTGATGCCAGGCATCATCGCCCAGTCGGCAGCATTTGCCTCTTTTGGTACCGCAATTGGGTTGGCAAAGGAGATTCAACTTGGCGTTGTAGATCGTTTTCGATCGATGCCAATGGCACGTTCGGCGGTGATCAACGGTCGCCTGCTCGCTGATACTCTACGCATTGCTATTACAACCTTGGTAATTCTCATCGTCGGGATACTGGTTGGGTTTAGATTCCACGACTCGTTAGTGCAGGCAGTTTCGATGGTTGTCTTAGCTATCGTCTTTGGAGTAGTCATCACCATCGTAAGTGCCTACTGCGGAATTGCCCTCAAAAATGAGGAGTCGGTTCAGTCGTTTGGACTTGTCTGGCTCTTTCCTTTGACATTTGTATCATCAGCCTTTGTACCGGTCCACTCGATGCCTGGTTGGATGCAGGCATTTGCTAACAACCAACCAGTGACGATCGTTGTCGATGAAATGAGGAACTTAGCCCTCGGGGTGCCAGGTAGCCATGACCTTATACTCAGCGTGATTTGGCTAATTGCCATCGCCGCGGTATTCACTCCGCTAGCCGTAAGATCCTTCTCCAAGATCAGTTAGGAACTGGGGATCGATATTGCAATTAGGCTGTGATCTCAAAAGTCATAAAGGTAATAATTGATGTCCCTCCTATCGCTGTCTCGAAACGAGCTCAAAGAGCTCCTTTCAGATCAACCAAAGTACCGAATCGATCAGATCTGGAAGGGCGTCTACGAGCAGCATCTCCGACCCTCAGAGATTACAACACTTCCAAAGCAACTCAGAGAGCAGCTAGGGCAAGATCCTCGTTTCAACCTACAAGGCGAAGAAGTAGAAGTTCTTCAAGCCGATGGCGGTAAAACAATCAAAACCTTGACTCGCTTTTCCGATGGGCGCGAAGTCGAATCGGTCCTTATGCGATACGAATCTCGAGTGACCTTGTGCGTCTCATCCCAGGCAGGGTGTGCAATGGGCTGTGTCTTTTGCGCAACCGGTCAAGCGGGCTTTTTCCGCCACCTATCGGCCGACGAAATACTTGAACAAGTATTTCTAGCGGCTAGGCGAGCCAAGGATCTATACGATTCACGCCTATCGAATCTTGTATTCATGGGAATGGGGGAACCGCTCGCCAACTACGACAACGTCATTGAAGCAGTTGCAAAGATCAACTTTGAATTTTCTATCGCCGCCCGTCACATCACAGTTTCGACCGTTGGGATAGTTCCCGGGATATTGAAGCTAGCAGAAAATCCAATGCAGATCTCCCTCGCAGTCTCGCTACATGCCGCAAACGACGAACTTCGAACCCGATTGGTTCCAATCAATGCCAGATACCCACTCGATGACCTCGTCGCTTCATTGGACGCATATAGAGAGCGTAGCAATCGAAGAATATCATTCGAATGGGCGATGATGGCAGATATCAATGACCACGACAGCGATGCATTCGAGTTGGCCGAAATTGCCAAGAGGGTAAAGGCGCACGTCAACCTTATTCCTCTAAACCCAACGCCACTCTTTCCCACCCCGGGAACCGAGCTAGATCGGGTCTATGAATTTCGCGATCTACTTGTCGACTCCGGTGTAAATGCAACCGTGAGAATGACACGCGGAAATCAGATTGCAGCTGCATGTGGGCAACTATCCACTCAGGTCAAGGTGCGCAGGAGCAGCCGCGGCGAAGATAAGGACCTCCAAGCTACTTAACAGCAAAGTCATACCATTAGCAAAAAGTATTAGCACATACTTTAAGTAAAAGTCACGTACCCTTAAAACACGGAGTGCGGCCAAGTTGTCGCGAACGGAGCAAAACCATGAACAACATGAGACTATTCAATAGGTCACTGCCGCAGATGTTGAACACTGCACAGCTGCTCCTCTACTTAAATGCGGTCCTCGACCTGGTCTTCATAGGGGGTACGGGATATGGACTTGTTCTTCCATTTGCCGAGGCACTAGGAGCTTTTGGCCTTGCGAACGAGAAGAAATGGGGCTACTGGGTAGCCCTAATCGGAGCTAGCCTGCCAGTTCTCTTCTTCCTGACACAGATGTCGTCGGGAGTGTTCTTCAGCGGACTAATAACTATTTTAATTCGCGGAATGATCATCGTCTTCTTGCTTCATCCACAGAGCAGAGACTACCAGAAGCTCTACTTCGCCTAGTCGAACCAAAGACAAAAAGAACGAGGTTCTAATTTGACAATCGAACAGGCTCGCAATATACGGAGCCTGTTCGATTGCATTTAACCCAGCAATGCATATGAGGCCATTGAAATCGATCCAAAAGAACACCCTTCTACAACATTGGTCACATCCATACCGAGCTCATCGGCGACTCCAGCAAAGTAGACAAACGGCAAAAAATGGTCTGGGGTAGGAGATGCAAGTGAGAAGTTGTCGTTATCAACGAGATCAACTACCGACGAGGGCTTCGCTAAGATGGCGTCTCGCGATCGCATGTCGAAATCTACAGCCCAATCGAAGCCTCCACTGGGGTTACTCCAATCCATGGACCTCAGGTTGTGAACAATATTTCCACTACCAAAGATCATGACTCCTTGATGCGCTAGAGACGCCAACTTTCGACCAAGTTCGTAGTGGTACCCAATATCCTTAGTGGCATCAATCGAGAGCTGAATTACTGGAACGTCGGCAGCTGGAAAAATATGTGTCAGAACTGACCAAGTGCCATGGTCGAGGCCCCATTGATCTTCGTCTTGACCTACCCAAGTTGGCTCTACTGCATCTATCACCAACTCAGCTATCTCCCGGCTCCCCGGAGCTCTATATTCAAAGTCAAAGAGAGGTTTTGGGAACCCATAGAAGTCATGTATAGTTCGCGGCGAATCCATGACCGTAACCGCAGTCGCGTTAATGAACCAGTGAGCTGATATAGACAATATGGCCTTCGGTGCGGGAAGTGAAGCTCCATAGGATCGCCACCTATCGGTAAAATCGTTGAATTCAATAGCATTCATCGGCGATCCGTGACCGAAGAAGCTTGGTGGAGAAAAATCAGACATAGTACCCTTCACTTAGTTGCACACGCAACTATCTTACAATGCCCGCGACTTTAATTGCCAATATCAAAATTGCGACGCTACGAGCCAAATTCAGTGATAAAAAATAGTCCATGACAACAGTGATCAATGGCAAAGAAGATTTGAAGGCAAAGATTGGCGAGCACCTGGGCTACAGCGAATGGTTCGAAGTTACCCAGCAGCGAATAAACGACTTTGCCGACGCTACCGGTGACCATCAATGGATCCACATAAACGAAGAGATGGCAAAGGCGGGTCCCTTCGGCACAACGATAGCCCACGGATATTTGACATTATCTTTGGTTCCAATGCTCCTCTCCAAAGTAATGGTCGTCGAAGGCGTGAAGATGGGGGTCAACTACGGAACCAACAAGGTTCGCCTCCCTTCGCCCGTGCCTTCAGGGTCAAAGGTGCGCCTTGGTGCCACGGTTGTAGCAGTGGAAGATCTTCCCAACGGCTCTACCCAGAACTTAGTCGACGTAACCATTGAGGTCGAGGGCGCACCTAAGCCATCGTTGGTCGCCCAACTCGTATTTCTCTACTACTTCTAGGGCTCAAGATAATTCGGTGGTCACCACAACAATTGAACGAATGAAATAACCGACGATCTATCTTTGATGTGGTGGACAGCGCACGTAATGAGGTGATTTATAGATTTATCGATCGCAATTGGCGACAGGTCGAATTCGACGGTAAATCTTTACTCGACCCCCAAAGTCGTCACCCCCTTCTTTTGGTTCACGGACAACCCGGCTGCGGTACCAAGTGGGGGCGACTTCCCATGCAGCTTGACCAAGCCTTCGACGTATATTCCTACGATCGCCCAGGATGGGGAAGGAACAGATTCGGTGCAAAGGGGGTCGAAGGGAACGCCGCTGATCTGCTCGCCATAGCATCGAAGGTCCAAAAGTTGACCGGAAGTGCCCCAATTGCTATGGCGTATAGCTATGGGGCAGCCATTGCCCTACGAACACTAGAGTTAGACGCATCTGTCTTCTTGAGCACCCTTCTCATAGCTCCCGCAATGAGTCCACTTGCGATAAACAGATACGACAGAATTTTTACTAACCGTGCCTTAGGCCCATTAACCGCCCTCATAACATCGATATTTTCAACTAAGTACATCGGCACCACCATTCGCGAGATTCTGCATTCAACAAAATCACTGCGCTTGGAAGCAATCAATCTACTGACCGAACTAGCCGAAATGCCCTCAAGCGATCTATCGCAGTTACAGGTTGCGATTCTTGCGGGAACAGCGGACTTTGTTACACCTCCTGAATCTATCTACGACGGCGCAAAGAAATTCTCCCTTACTTCCATCGAGTGGGTAAATGGTGGAAGCCACCTTTTACCTTGGAAAAATAGTGACGCAATCGTTTCCTTCGCCGAGAGGGCTCTATCACACCTGAAATAATCCCTAGTGGCAATGGTATTTTTAAAAATCTTCTCAAAATAGAGTGACTTGTTTACAAACTTGTACTAGAACTTGTATTATCAAGTTGTACATTCAAATGTAACAAGTAAGTTACATTTGGAGCGCGAACCAACCTTCGCGATCTGGAAAGGTCAAAAAGTGGATACTGAGACACACGCAACATGGAACTACGATTACTGGAAGCCAAGGGCGCTTTGTTCGGAATTTGACGCCCAACTCTTTTTCCCCGTTGGCGTAACCGGAGATGCTGAAGCTCAGATCAACAGGGCCAAGTCTGTATGTTCTCGTTGTCCAGTCTCAATGCAATGTCTTGAATTTGCCCTTCGAACCAACCAAGAGTACGGCATCTGGGGTGGACGCGATGAAGAAGAGCGTCGCGTAATACGTCGGATGAGGCGACAAAACAGAAAGCTGGTAGCAGCTTCTTGATCTGATCCCCGATCTACGTGGAACAAGAGGGCGAGACCCTTCAATCCTTTTCGCATTTTGTGCCCATCGAAAGAAACTCTGAACTGTGTTCGAAACCACAACAGAGATATAAAGGTTGAAGATATCTCCAAGACCCCAAAACCGTCCAAGGTTGTTGGGGTCTTTGCTTTTTTGTTAATCCAAATCGAAATTTTGGTTTATGCCACCCTGCACAACTCAGCTTTTGAGATCGATGCGTTCGGGGTAACTATAGACATTCATACCTTTGCTTCCAGCAAAACCACACAGCGTGATACCTGCGTCATTGGCTAGTTCTACTGCGAGATTGGTTGGAGCTCCAACACCCACCAGCAGCCCTATTCGTAGTCGTATAGATTTTTGAACCAACTCGAAAGCTATCCTCCCCGATATCACCCCGTAGACCTTTGAGGAGTCGAACATACCCGCAAGATAACGTGCTCCGACGACTTTATCGAATGCGTTGTGACGACCGACATCTTCACGAAGATCTAATGCCTTACCGGCATTATCACAGATGGCAAAGGCGTGAACTCCACCGGTAGCTTCAAAGATCTTTTGTCTCCTTCTCACCGTAGAAAGTGACTCGGTGATCACACGCGCCCCGAAAACTTCCGATATATGGATTTTTTCGATCCCTTGCATCAATTGATCGATGGTCTCCGTACCGCAGATACCACATGAGCTTGAAATCAAAGTCTCTCTACTGCGGGGCAAGGAAACTTCGTCATTTAGCCGAATGGTGACAATATTGTAGTCCTGTTCGACCGATCCATCGATTCCGCAGTACCTAATTGTTCGAATTATCTCAGAGGGGCGAAACTCGAGAATTCCCTCGCTAATGAGAAAGCCCACCGCTAATTCAAAGTCATTTCCCGGTGTTCTCATGAGAGTACCTACCGATTGAGGATCGCTCTCGGCTACCTGGACACGAATTTCGAGGGGCTCCTCAGTGGCGAGAAGATCTTCCTTCCTTCGGATCACGCCAAGAACGTCATCCTGATATCGGACAACGTTGATCCAACGCTTCTCAGTACTGTGACGCATCTTTGATTCCTAAATAGCTACTTCTAAATCTTCTTAAATCATCATAAGTATCAATGTCAAAAAAGGGGGAAGCCCCACCTCTCCATCGTCGATCGTCAAGTATCACAACATCTTCGCCCAAGGCACTTCTCAGAGAAAATGACGGATTAGTCTCTGCCATCAGTCGAGCCATCTCCAACGAACTTTTACCCCATCGTGCCGCAAGTACCTGCAGCGATCCGTCGTAAGGAATAACGGTGCGAGTGGATGGGAAATTCACAATCGTCTCAACGGTTCGAGGATCCAATTTCACCATATCTCCAGCTACCACGAAGATTGAGAGGTCAAAAGTTCCAAAATCAGACGCGATCGCCTCATAACCCCTAGCCACCCCAACAAGGGGACTTTTGTATTGGGTACCGTGAACCCAGGGGAATTTAGTTAGGCCGATACCTGCCTCAAAGACTGGTACTCCCAACTTCGCAAGGTTGTCGGCGACAACATCGATGACTCGAGTTCTACCATCGATAACGGCTTGAAGTTTACCGCCACCGTCGAAACGTCGAGAATAACCCCCCGTCAAAAGTAAAATCGCAGATGCCCGCCCACGGCTGATCGCCATACAAATCAAAACCCTTCTAAATTGAGATCTCAATCTTCTGCACAAAGAAGGAAACAAACATCGCCACGTCAACGAATGAATTAGAACAGCCTACGGTCCGTTGGGATTTCACGGAAGTAATATTGCGTTGCAAGCTTTGACCGTAGGGTTTCAAGATAGGAAGAAAATGAATAAGCTGTACCGAAAGATAACCCCCGGGCATCTGCTACTTCCACTCCGCCTCTTTTTAGGAGTAACATTCACCTTCGCTGGGCTCCAAAAGTTAGCTAATCCTGCTTTTTTCAACGCCAAAAACCCGGCATCAATACAAAATCAGATCGCAGCATTCGGACCTCGAAGCCCCATTCATCTCCTTTTGACCATCGCCTCCCACGCTCCAGTTGTCTTTGGACTGATCATAGCTCTAAGTGAGCTCGCAGTTGGTGTTGGAACTTTACTTGGTGTCTTCAGTAGGATTGCGGCTGGTGGAGGAGCACTTATCTCGCTGCTACTCTTCCTGTCGGTCTCGTTTCACACAAACCCCTACTACACCGGTTCAGACATAGTCTTCCTCTTCGCCTGGATCCCGATGATTACGATTGGGGATGGAGGGATCCTAAGCCTCGAAGGGCGAATCGCAATGCGGAGTAGATCTGGCGTAAACCCAACTGTAGTAGCAGGAATTCCGCTCCTCTATCTAACGAAGGTATGCGGCAACTACAACGACGGCCAGTGTGCGGCTATGAAAAGTGTGCCATGCTCCTTATCTATATGCCCAATTATCGACGGCACCTTTCCAGAATCAAAATCGCCAAATCCATCTTCCACTCCCGTTGGATACGACTCCGATCGGCGAAAGTTTATCGTAACCGCTGCGGCGGCATCCTCGGTTGCTGTTGTAAGTGGTGGAGCGGCGGCAATACTTGGTCGAGTCCTCAACACCGGTGCTGGAGGGACTCCGGCCACCTCTTCATTGGCAGCGAGCCATACAACTAACACCCAGGCTCCCACCACAACGACTGCGCCAACCTCAAGCCAATCCGCACCATCTGCAACCCCTGCTGGGGCAACGCCGAAAGGGACTGAAATCGGGCCAGCAAGTGCCCTTGGAGTAGGCAAAGTCGCATCATTTGTCGATCCCAAGTCAAGTTCACCCGCCTACGTTCTGCACCCAAAGGCAAACGAGTTCGTAGCATTTTCTGCAATATGCCCTCACGCTGGTTGCACAGTTCAGTATGCGGGTAACGATCTATTCATTTGCCCATGTCACGGATCTCAATTCAATGCGACAACTGGAGCCGTGTTACAAGGTCCCGCCGCCTCAGGCTTGACCCCAATTCCGATCGCCGAAGGTCCCAACGGCAAGCTCTACGCCGACGGCTAAATATCTCCGAAAAATTACTGCTCGTAAAACCGATGGGAAGATTCGAAATCAAATCTTCCCATATTGCCCTAGAGAGAGACTATTGGAAGCATCGACTTTAATTTAGAGTCGATCTCAGCCGCTTCAGATTCGGGGTCCGATTCATCTACTAGGCCAACACCGGCTTGAAATTCAACTTCGTTTCCCTCTTCATCGACGAAGACGGTGCGAATAATCAAATGCCACTCGCCGTCACCCCTTCCATCTTGGTAACCGACTGCTCCGGCATAAAGATTACGTGGCTCGTCTTCTATAGTCTGGATCAGATCTACCGCTTCAACTGTTGGGACACCGGCGACTGCAGGGGTTGGATGGATCTTGTAGAGGAGGTCGATCGAAGATACTTCATCGCCAACGGTCTCCCCTTTTATTAGAGTGCCGAGGTGGACTATATCGCCGAATTTCATAATGGAAGGGGTTTGTGCGAACTCGATGTGAGTTGATACGTCAGCAAGAGATTCGAGGATATGATCGACTACGATTCGATGCTCGTGGTTATCCTTCTGCGAGGAGAGGAGCTCAGCCTCGCCACCGGTCCTTGTCGTTCCAGCCAAGGGATGGCTAGAAAAGAATCTGCCATCGCGTTTCATTAACAACTCCGGAGTAGCGCCCAAAAGACTTCCAACTGAAAATATGGTCGCACCGGTATAAAGTTTCGCGAGCCTTTCGATGGATCGAAGGCGATCTACTCGTCCACCTTCGATAGCCATGCGAGCTCTCCTAGAAAGCACAATCTTTCGGAATTTACCCTCTTGAATAGCTTTGATAGCATCTATCGCACCTTGAATCCACTGTTGTCGAGTTATGGGAAATACCAATTCGCCAGAGGCGCGTCCCTCAATAAACGGCGAAAAATGAGGTTTGCAAAGATCTTCAACCGCGGTAACTATTTCGGACTGGGACGAACCTATGACTGTAATGTCTACTACGGTGCTCGATATTCGGATCGCTACATTAGGGATTACGATATCGACTCCACTTCGACTTGGATCAAATGGAATGGTCGCAAAGGAGAGTACCGAGGCGGCAACAGCATCATCGAAGTCTCTTAGCTCTTGTCTTAGGTCTCTAAATGCATCGCGTGGATCACAGTTGCAACGTTTTACCGCTTCCCCGTAGGCCAAGAGAAGTGAACCAGATGATAGAAGGACACTAGCTTCGCCACTGCGAATTAGTTCTGCAAAGTGATCCAAAACTTCTTCAACGTCGCCATCGAAGGAAGTGACCTTGCGAGCTAAGTGAAGATCAGACCCGAATAGCGAAAGTGGCAAATATTCATTGAACTCTAGAGATGAGACCGACTGCATAAATGACGTCATCAAAGTCCGCTCCGCGTCGCCATGATAACTTGCGACGAGCGACCAAGAAAGTACTTGAAAGTAACACCTTCAAAGCCACTTGAAAGCAACATTGAGCGCAGCTTTGCTTCATTTGGAAGATAGACAGTTGAAGCGGGTAGATACTTATATGGGTCACTCGAGGAAAGCAGGGCCCCTACACGAGGTACGATACGATCAAAGTAGATACCGTGCCCTAGTTTTACGATGCTATTTGTAGGGCGCGAGACCTCTACTAAGCAAATTCTTCCGCCCGGACGAACAACGCGTGCGAATTCATCGAAGACCACTTCGAGATCGGCAAAGTTTCGGAGGGCAAAACCACACGTTAATCCATCGAAGGAGGAGTTGCCAAACGGCATCTTCATAGCATCACCCTGAGCTAGACCTACGATATTGGCATAGCTCAACATCCCTATTGAGAAGTCAATTCCAACCACGTCGTAGCCCATGGAGGAGAGAATCTTCACAAAGTCACCGGTCCCACAAGCTACGTCGAGGACCTTGCTTCCTTTGACAATATTCAGCGAATTGACGCCAAAGCGTCTCCAGCGTTGATCCATCTTGAAGGTCATGACCCGATTTACTAGGTCGTAACGGGGTGATATCGAATCAAACATCTCTTGAACGAAACGAGCTTTGTCTTCCGCTGTCGGCAGAGGCGATGTTTTACTTAGGTTCTTTTCAGACATTGGACTCCAAATACTCTTTAAATAATTGTGTTACGACTTGCTTTTCAAGACTTGAACCGGTCAGATCGAGGTGCTTTTGAGCCTTGATCGTCAAGAGGCGCTGAAAGTTGAGTGCGACCAATCGGGAGAGGATCTCGCTTATTTCGATGAAATCTCGAAACTCTTCGCGAAACTCCTCTTCATCTGATGTCGGCAAACGTCGCACTACCCTATCGAAGACATCGATTGCGTCGTCGATGGTCTCCTCCATCCGCACTATGTGTTCTTTGGCGAGAGTAAGCAGTTCGCTAAATGGTAGACCCTTGCCCAACAGCTGAAGCGCGGCGTTAGCCATGGCAACGTCACTACTGTTGAACTTGTGTACCCCATCGACGTCGAGAGGGACAAGAATCTGCTCAGCCATCAAGCTTTGCAGAATCGGGGCGGGAATCTTCGATCGAAGTGCCAACTCATCAAAATCAAGCAATGAGGCAGGTTCTTGGGGGTGTGGGTTTAATTTACGCTCTATCTCTCTAAGACTGAAGCCTTGCTGTCGAAGCGTGTTGATCTCATCTAGGCGTTCTACGGTTTCGACTCCGTAGAATCCCCTCCGTCCGTTGCGCTCTGGCGCACCGATCAGCCCGCGACGTTGATAGTAACGAATCGTCTCCACCGATATCCCAGTATCCAGTGAGAGGTCCTCGATCGAAAGCCCTCTTTGCATTTGAACTTCAGATGAGGGCCTTTGTCGAACTGTCATCTCGCCTCTAAACTCCGAGCAACTGAGTGCTCAGGATTTTTACATTAATTGTAGTGATTTGTACCATTATTGTAAAACGCGGAGGGAGTAGGTGCTATTCCACCACTGGCGCACCGCAGTGGCGACATTTGGCATACCCGCGAGCAGTCGGACGCCCACAACCACGACAGAGATAGGGTCGAATCGATGCAGACCTAATCCTTTTCACCGAAGATACAAACATTCCTCCGATGGCGACTACAAAGAGGAGTTCGATCATGTCACGAACTATATTCACAGCAATACCTCTAAGAACTAATCTGGTATGACGATCCCATCTAACGGCTTAGGTGGCGGTGGAAACTTGGGATCAAGGCTTCTCAAGTGGTGGGCGACTATCTGCAAGACGGCACGATCTCTAAACCACTTTTGATCTCCCGGAACGACGTACCAAGGAGCGTGCTCGTGATCCGTCAATTCAATTACACGAGCGTAATGGCGAACATACTCTTCAAAGTGAGCCCGAGTAATTAGATCTGAACCGTCGAACTTCCAATTCTTAGTTGGATCATCGATGCGCTCTTGCAGCCTCGACTTTTGCTCATCCTTCGAGATGTTGATGAAAATCTTTACTACGTGAAAGCCATTCTTAGATAAATGTGATTCAAATTCATTTACGCTCTGGACTCGTTCGGCAAAAGTCGCTTCACTGATTGTCTTGTTTACTACCGGCACTAAAAGATCTTCGTAGTGGGAGCGATTGAAGAGAGCAATCTCGCCCCTACTAGGGACTGCCAAGTGAACACGCCATAGGAAGTCGTGTGCAAGTTCAACTGCACTTGGAACCTTGAAGTCGTAGACTTTCACGCCCTGAGGATTAAAGCCGGAGAAGACTCGTCGAACAGTTCCGTCCTTACCCGCAGTATCGAGCCCCTGAAGAATCAGAAGAAGGCCACTCTTCTTTTCAGCCCAAAGTCGCGCCTGCTGCGCCTCAAGAGTCTCACGTAGTAGATCCATCTCGCTCTTAGCAACATCCTTTTCAATGTCGTCGCAGCCGAAGAAGGAGCGATGCGTAGCTTTTTCCAGATGAGGAAGGGCTTGCGAAGCTCTAAAAATTGAATGCCTAATTGCCTTCACTTCCGCCGACTCCTTCAGTCACCAATCGTGACGATAGAACTGATATTGCAAATGTTACGCCACCTAGGCCAACAAGAATAAAAGCAATGGCAAAATTACCTAAGGACGAGGTAATGTGATCTTTCAGAAAGAAGACTCCGAGTGTCATCGCAACGGTAGGCTCCAGCAAATTAACCACCGGCAAAACTCCACTTAACTCCACAAGCTGCAAGACACTCTGGGTCATAATCAGGTCGATGGCGCCAATCAAAACTAGGACGTACCCGGGCCAATGAGTAAAGAGTGCGCCGAAACCCGAAGTGGTGACGAGTGAAGTCGTAGCCTTGGTTACGAAGATGGCAATTCCGTGTGTAACGCCGGTAAAAACCGGGAGAATAAAGTCGATCCACCACTTTGACCCTCGAAAAGGGGCAAATCTTGCTGTGACAAATATCACAGTCACAGTAAGTGATATTACAACTCCTAATTTGAAGTTTGGAACGTACTTACTTGCATTGGTTGCTGTCGTTGAGAGGAATATTGCGAGTAAAAGTCCTGCAACGAGGGTAAGAACTACCATTGATCCCGATGGACGCTTCCGTTCGAATAGGGCATCAGCGAAGATGGTAATACTTAGGCCAAATGCCAAAATTGGAGAAACCACCAAGATCGAGCCCTCCTTGAGGGCCAGGAACTGACCTACAAACGCAAAGATATCGAAAAGGACGCCTAGAATCCAATATGGGTTTTTGATGAGTTGCCATAGCAGAGCGACCCTCAAATTTGCATCGGTTGAGATACTGCGCACTTGCCGCTTCTGGAATATTGCAGCAAGTGAAAACGATATAGCTGATGCGATTGCAAGTATGTAGACCATGAGTTTCTGAAGAAAAGGTTATTAGCTAAATGCCGAAACGAGTGCTGATCATCTCCGCTCGCATGGGCGCCGGACACGATGGCGCAGCTAAAGAGATCGCACAAAGTCTCATGAGCCACGGTTTTGAAGTCGAGATTCGTGACTTCCTTGACGCTGCACCTAGGATCGGGCGCTTTCTTGAAAAGACTTACGAGCTACAACTAGACCATGCACAGTGGAGCTACGAGGCGCTCTTTCGTATATTTGCTTCGTTCAAAGCTATCAAACCACCGATTGTTACAATCTTCTACAAGATCTTCTTTCCTAGAATTCGCAAGTGGATCAAAGAGCTAGACGCAGATTTAGTAGTAACCACTTACCCCTTTGCCTCTTTGGTGCTGGGTCGAGCACGCCGCTCGCTGGTTAGACCGATGAAGGTCCCCGCGTATACGTTTCTTACCGACTTCTCGGTCCATACCATGTGGGTGGACGAAGGAATTGACGAATACCTAGCGGTTCACCACATAAGCGTGCGCCAGGTTGAGAAGCTCGTCGACAAAACACCCTCGGTCAGTGGCCCTGCGGTCTCGACTCGATTCAAAGATATCGACCGATCTCTTTCATTCAAGATCCGTGAAGAGTTCGAGATCCCAACTAACCAGGCTGCTGCGCTCATCGTTGCGGGCAGCTGGGGAGTTGGGGACCTGAAAGATACTGTAGCTTCCTTAGCTGATGCGCCTGATATTTTTCCGGTAGTTATCTGCGGAAGGAACAAAGCGCTCTTTGATGACCTAACCAAATTAAACGTAGGCAAAGTCGTTGGCTGGACCGACAGAATGCCAGAGCTAATGGCAGCTTGCGATGTCGTAATTCAAAACGCAGGTGGATTGACCGCCAACGAGGCCTTCGCAGCTGGAGTGCCGGTAATCAGTTACAACCCAATCAAGGGTCATGGACTTAGAAACGTCATCGAAATGGAAGCCGCAGGAGTCTCACTCTGGGCAAAGAATCGAAATGAACTAATCGAGACCATCCACGAGTTGGCACGAAACCCTGAGCTCACAACGCGACGCGCGTCTCAAGTATTTGTCGACGATCCAGCCCGTGTGATTGCGAGCTTGTATGAGGGCAACATAATTCCTCGCCGTCAACGTTCAAGTCAGCCTCGCCCGCTAGTTACATCGGCCAAAGTTGCCTTCGGCTCTATAGCCATCGTGACATTAGCAAATGTCGCAACAAATGCCGCTACCAACGAAGTCAACATCGCAAGCGCTGCAGTAGCAACCCCTTACTCCTACCTTGAAGTTCCAATGACGAGTGCAACCATTGGTAACCCCAGAGTGATTCGGATGTTAGCCACCACCGGAATCGGTGCCGTTGTCAGCGGTCCACTCGCCCTGGAATACCCCGATCAGGTACGGAATTTGGTAGCACACGGGGTAACAGTCGTAAACGGCGGCTGGCCAATCAACACCGGACTTCGCCTCTTTGCGCCAATAGAAGGTGCAACCAAGGCCGAGAAGATTATAAGTGGCATTACCGGCGAGACCAATCTGATCTACTCGCCCGAAAGTATCTTCTCAAGCGTCGACCTAGCGTGGGCTTCAATCTCCCACAGTCCAGTGGTAAAGGCCTATGGGCTCGAGAATCCATTAAAATTCAAGGCGGTTTCGGGGCGTACCTACTTGATCCCGACTGAGAACCTTACCGCACTGGCTGCATTGGTGGAGATCAAGCAAGTTCTAAACACGCTCGATAAGCAGAGCTTTACAGTTCTACCCTTCTCACAACTAACCCCAACCGACCTTGTAAATCATCCGTAAAGAGCGCTCTTCGTAGGGGACTGTTTCAATGAAAAAGATCACATTAGGCGCACTATCGGTTGCAACAATAGGACATAGCGCAAGCGCGCTCTCTTGGTTCTTTCCAGTCACCAAAAAGTTACTACCGACGATTACTGGAAATAACCACGGGGCCAATTACACCGCCCTCACCTTCGATGACGGTCCCGATCCCGCATATACCCCATTGATCCTCGAGGCATTGGCCCAAAAGGGGGTAAAGGCTACATTTTTCATGCTCGGCCAAATGGTTGATAAGTACCCGTCACTAACCAAAGAGGTGGTATCCGAGGGACATAACATTGCTCTTCACGGCTACGAGCATCGAAACCATCTCTTTCGGAGCGCAAAGACGATCGCCTTCGATCTAAAGCGTGGCAAAGAGGTAGTTGAAGTAGCCGCAGAGCAAGAGATAGCGCTCTACCGTCCCCCATATGGAGTTATCTCAGGGGGAACACTCTATGGATGTAGTAAGAATGGCCTCAAAGTGGTCACTTGGACCAACTGGGGTCGCGACTGGAGAGCAGCGGCAAACTCCGAGACCGTCATCGATGATGTCTTTAAATACAATCCTCGCGGCGGAACCATCCTCCTGCACGATAGCGATTGTACTTCAGCGCCTGGCTCGATCAATTCGACAGTGGCAGCTCTTCCACATATCATTGATCGCCTTCACAACGATTCGATTCAAGTTGGCCCCATCACTGCTCGGTAGCATCCTCCGCTGCATCTTCTTCTGAGTTACCCTGACCTAGATACCCCCTAGATGCCACGTATCGATGCCACAGCTCTTGAGAGGTAACTTGTATCATTGCGGCAACTGGAATCCCTATGATGGCGCCTGTGAAGCCAGCGAGGTCGGTTCCAACGAGCACCGAGATCAAAATCCAAAGCGGATTGAGCCTCACCGTCCTCGCCATCACCACGGGGTTCAAAACGTGGTTTTCAACCTGCTGATAGGTCAAAAAGACGATCAAAGTCACAATACCGGCGATCGGTGAGTGCAAAAAGGCTATGAAGACGGTCGGAATTCCTGCAAGCAGACCACCCACAAGCGGAAGTAGGTCGACAATTGCCACCCATAGCGACAGTAAAAGGGCAAATGGAACGCCGAGGAGCGACAGAGTTGCCCCAACTACAACGCCCGCAATAACAGATGTAGCGATATTGCCAAAGACGTAACCAGCAACTGCCTTCTCACTTCGATCTAGGATCCTTTGTGCCAAGGCTCGACCATCTTTAGGAAGAAGGCCAAGAGTACTCCTTGCCACTCGCGGACCTTCTATGAGAATAAAGACAGATAGCAGGGCAATTGTAATAATTCCAGTAATTCCGGTAAGAAATGTCTTTGTGGCCGACAGCAGGGTTCCGGTCACATTACCTGCAGCACCTGTAATCTTTGAGACGTTTGACGAGACGAACGACTCAATGTGAAATCTAATTATCAACGCGCCGAGCTGCCCTTTGCCACTTTGAGCCTGCGCTACGAGAGTTGGCAATTGGTGTGCAAAGGCAAAGGCTGCGGAATAAAGCGGCTTGGTGAAGAGATAGACCAACCCGGTTAAAGTTGCCAGACCCACCAGCACAACGACTACCACGGCGATCGAACGTCGGATGCGATGTCGAACCATAAAGGAGACGATCGGGTGTAACACGATGGCGAATATGGTCGAAATCAAAAGGTCTAAAAGAAAGCCGTGCAAGACCACGACGAGGTAAACCGACAAAATCGTCGCTATCGCAATAGCGTCCACTAGGAAAACACGCTTCAGGAACTCTTTACGATCCAACTACCCACCTTGCCCCCTAGCTACCTTAGTTCACGTCAGTACAATTTGCGATTAAGCTATAGAAAGTCAAGCGAGCCGAGAAAGGGCATTGGCGAGACGGCCATAGGGTCGTTCGAAGGCGGAGCTACCATAATCGAAGAGCACGAAGAGCAAAAAGGATTGCGCCGAAAACTTTGGCGGAAGAAGGGTCCCCTGCGTCGTCTTACCTTTGGAGGCGCAAAGGGGGTACTCATCGTACTCGTCTTGGAGTACCTGGTCTTTCCTCAAATTGCAGGTGCGAGAAAGGACATCCACGTCCTCTCAACTGTCAACGTTGCATGGGTTGGTCTTGGAATCGCCTTTGAAGTTGCCGCCCTTATTGCTTATGCAAAGTTGACCGAGGCTATGCTCCCTAAAGGGGTCATAAGCTTAGGAAAGATCCTTCGAATCGACTTAGCCGCCCTTGCAACCTCGCACATCATACCTGCGGGTACAGCTGGTGGAACTGGACTTTCGATCCGACTAATGACAAATGCAGGAGCAAGAGCTACCGATGCCGCATTTGCAATCGCGACACAGGGAATTGGATCGGCGGTAGTGCTAAATGCCATTCTTTGGGTGGCATTAATAGTCTCGATTCCGCTTCACGGTCTGAGCGCGTCATATGCCATTGCGGTTGGATTAGGACTGTTTGTCTTTACCTTCTTTATTTTCACCGTTGTAGCACTTACTCGAGGTGAGGATAGGATCGCTCGAATCATAGTCACATTGAGCGAGCGAATTAAATTTGTTCGAGTGGAAAAGTTGATGCCGATACTATCTCGGGTTGCGCTAAGAATTAAAGACCTCGAATCGAACCCCGAGCTTCTTCGCCGCGCCGTCATCTTTGCATTCTTCAACTGGATATTAGATGCTGCATCGCTGTGGGTATTCATGGCCGCCTTTGGATACTACGTCAATCCCGATGCCCTTCTAGTGAGCTACGGTCTCGCCAATGTTCTCGCCGCAATTCCGATAACACCCGGCGGATTAGGCGTAATCGAAGGGGTGTTGACATCGACCTTGGTCGGCTTTGGATCGCCTCGAGCCATAGCTATCCTTGGAGTTATCAGCTATCGCCTAATCAACTTCTGGCTTCCAATCCCAGTAGGTGGCCTTCTTTCGCTTGGATTAGGCAAAGGGCCATTGACCCAAGGGGCACAAGGGGAGGGACAGGACTAAAAGTCCTCTTCACAAAGCTCTCTCTCGAGTGGTTTAACTCAAAAGAGAGCTTGGCAAAATTTAGGCTTCGATCTCAACCTTACTGAAGATATTCAACAACATCCCAACCTGCTGAGTTGCTTCACTGGGGTGTCTAAAGTGCATATTTGGATTGACCTTATAGTGATTTCGTCGACCTACCCTGGTCACTTCGATATATCCGTCGGCGACGAGGTCAGCAAGGATCATCTGAGCCGCCCTCTCGGTGATGCCAACCTCCTTGGCAATATCTTTCATTAGCGCATCGGGGGTAGCATTTACTGCAATGAAGACGTGGCCATGGTTGGTCAAAAATGTCCATCCGCGCTTAGTTCCTACCACTCTGGGTCACCTATGCCTTCTTTATCTTCATGCACCTTTAAGTACATTAACATCAAAACGTGAACTGATAACGATCAACCGCAAGAGGAATTCCAAATATCCCTTCATGAATTGTCCTACCGTTTCACTCTTATCTGTAATAGTATTCATCAATCCACGATGGCTTATAGTGAATCAATACCCTATCTACGGTGGCAAAAGTCCTTACCTTCAAATTTCCCCTAGATTAGAGGAGGTATAAGGAGAAAAACTTGGAGATCGACTACCTCAAAGACAGCGAACTGGCAGATATGGCGCAAAAGGGCGTAACCGTAGCCGCGCTTGACATGGGTTCGAACTCCTTTCACCTGGTAGTAGCCAGAGGTCACGGTCGAAATAACTTCGAAGTGATACTCAAAGAGAAAGAGATGATGCGCTTGGGGGACGAGGTCGCAGCCACAAAGCGCTTCTCAGACGAAACTCGATCAAGGATCGTCGAAGTTGTAGCCCGGATGACCACCCTCTCAAAGGCGGTTGGTGCAACCACAATGAAGGCAGTGGCAACGGCCGCCTTTCGTGATGCACGGAACGCCGGAATCGTCGTAGACGAACTAGAGGAGACCCTTGGCATCAAGGTAAGCGTAATTGCAGGTAGGACCGAGGCTGAACTGATTTGGACTGCTCTTAGCCAAGGGGTCGACTTCGGTGGGGATACCATCGTAGGTGCCGACCTTGGAGGTGGCTCCTTGGAGGTTATGGTCGGAGAGCAGAGTCAACTCATTCACTGTGCTAGCTACCCGTTAGGGGTTGGCAAGCTTACCAGTAGATACCGCGCACCTGGAACGATTCCCGGCATCGACAAGGAGGAGCTTTCGAGGGCAATCCGTCAAAGTGTCGATGAGGAGATGCTAGGTGTCATCTCCAAAAGCAAACCATCGACCCTGATTCTTTCGAGTGGATCACTTCTGAACATCGCCCGGATGACCCTACTTAGAATCGACGAAAAGCGCTGGACCGAATCTTCGATAAATCAAAGCGAGATCCCGATCGATGAACTTCGCACTACCTGCAAGATGCTCATCTCAAATGACTTCAAAGGACGATCGAAGTTTCTTGGGGTGGACGAAAAGAGAATCGATCTCCTGCCTTCAGCTGCAATAGTCTTGACCGAACTACTGAGCATTGTGAGCCCCAGGAGAGTTCTCGCAAGCGAGTGGGCTCTTCGTGAAGGAATCATCCTCAAAGAACTCTCGCTCTTAAGTGAGAGTGAATTCGAAGGAGATAACCCGTCGCTAAAGGTCGAATCAATCACTGCAATTGCCGAGAGGTACCGGTGGAACGAGCGCCATTCTCGCAAGGTAGCGCAGTTAGCACTCTCGATCTTTGATCAGACCAAAAAACTCCACAGCCTTGGAGAAAAAGAGCGAGAGATCCTATATCTAGCTGGCCTATCCCATGATATTGGCGAGTTTATTTCAGTCGAAGGACACGATAAGCACAGCGCATACTTGCTCGAGAACTCTAGGCTTCCGGGCTTCGATATCGACGAGCGCAACTGCCTGCTCTCGGTGGTTAGATTTCATCGCAAAGGGACGCCAAAGAACGACTACTCCCCCTTTGCCGAATTGAGCAAGGGACAGGCTCTAAATGTTCTAAAGCTAACCGCAATCCTTCGTCTAGCAGACGCCCTCGACCGCTCTCACCGCACGATAGTCGAGTCAGTCAAAGTAGAGTTGCGCAAAGACCAACTCCTGCTCTTCGTCGATAGCAGCAGCGCCGTAGAGTTGGAAGAGTACGGCTTACGACGCAAGAGGCAGCTCTTTGAAGACGTCTTCAAGCTCGACGTTCACCTAATTACAAACTAAAAGTCCAGCTTGTACTTAGGCCCCTAAGTTCGGATGCAGCAGCGACAGTGCCAAGTGAAGCTTGGATGGCGAATCCGAATAACGCGCGCCTAGTTCGATCATCTTTGAAACCAATGCGTTGCGCAGAGCCAAACCCCCTTGGTCGCTGAGGAGCTCTACCTCGATCTCTCGAAAGGTGTGGACGACCCTATTTTCTTCAATACTAAGAATGTCGGCGACGTCATCGTCGACGGCTACCCTTTCTTCCCCCAACGCGATCTCGGTTGAATGGCGCCTCGAGATCATTCGAGCGATTGGAGAGAGATCCCCTCTTGAAAGCGGTCTTACTTCTGCGCGCTGAAATAGCTCCGCAAGTGAATCGCCGAACTTTCCCTTTACGTTGATTTCATGGCGCTTAACTGAAACTACTCCATCGCTTGTAGCACTCTCACCACCGTCTTTGATGGTCCAAGTCCCTATTACATCCTCTGCAAGGTTCATCGATTCATCGAGATCGGAAAGGTTGCAACGAAACCGAAGCGACGAACGCCTCCTAGTCATCGAGAAGTCCGAGGTGTCAAAGTAGGTCGTCAAAGTCTCGATATGTCTATCTACTTCAATACGTGCCCCATCAACCAGATTTTCGTAGCTATCTATCGAGAAGTTATCTCCGGCGGTTAGCTTTACCTCTTCTTCAATCATCATGCCTCACATTAACGAAGGAGCTGGCTTCCTTGCCTCAAGGTTAGCCTTTTCCATCAAAATATCTTGAACCGAAATTCCGAGAGTTGATTGGTCGCGCTCGTAAAAACCCGCACCATCCATAGTCCAGGAGTAGAGGTCGTCGGCGGCACATAGCTTCAATATCTCTTCGACTTGGGCGATGTCGCTAGCTTGACTAATCGGGAAGATCGCTTCGATCCTTCTATCAAGGTTTCTCTCCATCAAATCCGCAGAGCCTACGTAGACCTTGAAGGGGTTAGATGTGCCGGTCCCACCAAAGGCGTAGATCCTTGAGTGTTCAAGGAGCTTTCCAACAATGGACTTCACCCTGATATTCTCCGATAGACCAGGGATGCCAGGACGAAGACAGCAGATACCCCTAGCAATTATGTCAATTGTTACGCCATGGTTCGAAGCGTCGTAGAGGGCATCGATGATCGAGGAGTCGGTGAGGTTATTTACCTTTATGACGATTCGCCCCTCGGCACCTTTTTGGGCCTGCTCATCGATCAACTCCATGATACGGTTACGCAAAAAAGTTGGAGCAAGCACAATCTTGCTAAAGTCGCCAGGTCGAGAAAATCCAGTAAGTAAGTTGAAGGCCTCCGCTAAGTCACGATTCAATTCGCTATCGGCACTTAAAAGTCCAAGGTCTTCATAGCTTCGCGCCGTCTTGGCGTTGTAGTTGCCGGTACCTAGGTGGCAATAGAGTCGAACCCCTTCATCCTCATTTCGGATTACAAGTGCTGCCTTGATATGGGTCTTCAAACCCATCAGACCATAGACGACGTGTACCCCTGCCTCCTCCAATCGCTTGGCCCAAGAGATGTTCGCGAGTTCATCAAAACGTGCCTTTAGTTCAACCAGGACAGCAACTTGCTTACCGGCCTCTGCCGCCCGAATCAGCGCTGCCATCATCCTTGAATCGCCGGATGTACGGTAAAGAGTCTGTTTGATTGCGAGTACGCTTGGGTCGTTGGCAGCCTGTTCAATAAAGGCCTCAACCGTATTTGAAAAAGAGGTATATGGGTGATGGAGAAGTATATCTCTACCTCGCAAGACCTCGAAGATATCAGCTCTGCGCCCGGTATTGCTCTCACTGAACTCCTGTGGAGTAATTGGGGTAAAACTTGGCGCTGATATCTCAGGCAAGGCAATCGAGTGAACTTGCCAAAGCCCGGAAAGGTCAATCGGGAAATCGACCTCATAGATGTCGTCTCTATGGAGACGGAGCTCCTCTGCGATAAGATCGATGGCAGTAGCGGGAGTACCCCGGGAGACCTCAACACGAACAGCGCGCCCAAAGCGGCGGCGGCGAAGCTCAATCTCGACCAGCTCAAGGAGATCATCTGCCTCCTCCTCCTCGAGTGAAAGATCTGCGTTGCGGGTAACTCTAAATGAATAGTGGTTACCTATAACCATCTCAGGAAAGAGGCGGTTTAGGTGCGCTGCTATCACCGATTCAAGGGTAACAAACTTATATGCATCCCCGATAGGGACAAAGCGGGGTAAGATTGCCGGTACTTTTACTCGAGCTACTCGAGACTCCTTCGAAACAGGATCTGAAACCGTCACTAAGAGACTTAGCGATAGGTTGCTAATGTAGGGGAAAGGGTGTGCCGGATCTAATGCGATTGGAGTTAGAACGGGAAAGATTCGCTTTTCAAAGATAGCAGATAGCTCACGTCGATCTTCGGGACCGAGCTCATCGAAGGAGAGTATCTCGATACCATGCTCCTTGAGCCCCGCGATTATATCTTGGTTGTAGATCTTCCCAACCTTTTCAAGGAGGGGTTCGAGTTCATTACGAATCGCCTTAAGCTGCTCTTTAGTGCTCATTCCATCGGAGCTCTTAGATCTGACGCTCGCAGCAAGGCGATCCTTTAGTCCGGCCACCCGAACCTGGAAGAATTCATCCAAACCGCTCGAAAAAATCGCAAGGAACTTAGCTCGTTCTAGAAGTGGGATCGAGCCATCTGCTGCAAGCTCAACCACCCTCTCCGCAAAGCGGATCCACGAAACTTCTCGATTCAGGAACCTGCTTGGTCCAAGTGCCGCTACAACGCTCTTTTCTTCCATAGTGACTTAAGGCTAGGCAACTTCTTGCAGCAAAACGGCTAATTTTGCTTTAACATTTGCTTAACGAGTCGCATCGGAGACAGCGCCTACCCTAGTCCCAACTTGCGAACCTCCGCATTTGCTACCGCAGAGACGGCCAATGCGAATTCACGCACAATTTCTCCACGCTTTGATTCACGTAGAGGGGTCAAATAAGGATTCATAATGGTTGAGCGCAGCACCACTAGTCCTTCCCTGCGATATTGGTCCTCATCGACACCAATACCTGCCGACGCGAAGATTGAGGCGAGGGAGTCGAAGGAGTAGTGGTCTGCCGAAAATGAGGTCTTCGAAAGAAAAAACGGCTGCGAGTAGCTATATTGCCTCTCTCCATGTTCGGCACGAATTGAAAAATGGCGATAAACGGCTTCAGTTAGAGCGTTGAAGTCTCGCAACGAGCCTCCCTTGCGAGGAGCAAAACCAAAGACGTTGATATTGGTGTCAGGAGGTGAAAACTTTCCATCACGATGACAATAAGGAACAGTCTTGAAGAGTCGTTCGGCTTCAGTTTCATCGAGAACACGATCGAGACGTATCAACCATTCAAATAGCTCACGAGCTGCTATCCAACTAGCTCTAATCACTCGACCGTGGCTACTTCGATTGAGGGGCAGCATCTCGGAGCTCAACCAAAGTGCGGTAGCCGGAAAGCTGGGACGCGACCCCTCAAGGGTATAGGCGGCAAAAGCCTCTGTTGCCACCTTACCGAAAGACGCCCCTGAGATGCGCGTATCTCCTTCGACCAAGTGTCGCGGCGGCAGATGGGACCAAGATGAGTTAGAGGCAACTGTTATATACGGCGCCTTCTGTCGCACCAAATATCGAACCAAATCTTCCTTGAAGCAAATTGCGCCACAGGGATAGTTGACATATCCCATCTTATGTGGATCGACTGTAATAGAATCTGCCTGGTAAAAGCTTTCCAGTGCACCGATCACACATCTGTCGTGAAAGGCAATATCCGCAACCTCTCTAAATTCAGAAAAGGTATTGGTCTCAATTTGAAAAGATGAGTGTTGAATCTCAATCCGAGTTGCAACGACCTCTTCATTCAACCTCAAATCGGAGGCCCCTACCTCTAAATACCGTGAGACTTCACACGCTTCTTCAACGTCACCTCTGCGAAGCAACTGGGCTATGTATCGCAGAAAGTGTTCGTCGCTCGAATCGATAGTTGGCAACTTCTCTTCTATAAGGTGCGCTAGTTCAATCGCCGAGTTAAAGCGGTCATCATCTTTTTCACCCAAAGATCGAATTACTCGATCCTTGACGACGGAGAGGTCGTCGTCTATCAAGAGGGTTCTAAAGTATCCACCCCATGCCCCATCGATATGCAGCCAAAAGCTACTACCGTTTCTCTCCAATTCATCGCGCAATGCAACGATTTCAGAGATTGGATCTATCGATCCCTCCTCCGTAGAACCAGCTATCGCCACAACAGCTAAGGGAGTCATACCCCGTATCCTTGTGTCTTCTATCTTTGATCGCAAATCGGCGGTGCGAAGTCTAAATGAATCATCGGTATCTACTCGAATCAACGACGAGGAGCCTACACCGAGGATATCTAGGGCCTTGGCTATCGAGTAATGGGCGGCACCTGATACGAAGATAGCTGGGGGAAAGTCGACCATCGCACGCGCAATTCCATCGGCAAGGCTGTACTTCGAGTAGGTCCGCATGGCTTCAAATGGATCGATACCGCCCTCGACACAACTATCTAGGTACTCTTTGAAAAGTCTGATCGCCTGGCGGGGAGCGAACTTAAGTACATCGCCATAGTCCAAGGTGCGAAGTAAGGTCTCTCCGCCGTCGGGACTCAACTTCAGTGAAAGCTCCCTTGCAACGTCAAGGAGTGAGAGGGGAAGATACTTAACCTGTCTCGCAACCCAAAGCGCCTCTATATTGGCGACCGTCCCACCCGATGTGAGATGTGACCAGCCATAAGGCCTCGATAGGGCACCATGATAGCTTGCAAGAGATACGCCATCTATGATCTTTGGCGGCCTGGGTGGTGGGGTAAAACCAACCATCGACAGTATCTTGCTACATGCATCGATCTCATATTCAAGGGTGACGGCACCGGTTTCACTGGTTACGTTGTTGGAGTTGTACAAGATGCCGGCTAAGGATCCCACTAAAGCCGCGATCGTCGTTTCTCCCTGCTGGTGAGCGATGTACCTAGGCGAGTAGAACGGAAAGCTTCGACGTAACTGGCCCAAGAGTGACTCCACCTTCTCGAGGAGATCGGATCGCTCTTCAGAGAGGTCGTTAGCCTGATGAGAGGTTATAACTCCCTGATCATCAGGGTAGTAATTGCGCCTCCAGTGAAAGTAATCGTCGATAACGAGGTCCAACATCTCGCGAATAAAGGAAGCGTTCTCCCCCTTCGGCCCCGGAAAGTGCGCCAGATAACTCTCGGTATTATCGCTCATCGACTCGATATCCCCCCCACCGTCGAAGATTATTTCATTCGCTTACGAATGAAATAATCTTATTTGGGAGAGTCAACTACGACCACGAGTTCCGTAGCGTTAATCGATTGATCTACGTGAAATGCCACTTCGGAAAGGTTGGTGAAGTCTGACCTGAAGTGAGCGCCTCGTGACTCTCGCCTCAGGATCGCACCGCGCATTACCAACTCTCCAACTTTTCGCAGATTGAAGTTCTCAATTTCGAAACGCGAGGTACTCTCCTTGGTTGCTATCGTCATCAACTCCTTGAGGCCAACGGATAGCTCCTCTCCATTTCGCATTACGGAAGCCACTTCGTCCATCAATGACTTAATCCGGTCTCTACTTGGACTTTCAATTCCGCGAGGCACGGGAGGCTGGTCGTCGTAGCTAGAGCGACTCCCTCCAACCTCATCTATCGCAGCTAACACAGCCTTATCGCCCATTACCAGTCCCTCTAAAAGAGAGTTAGAGGCCAACCTATTGGCTCCGTGAAGGCCAGTACTAGCCACCTCGCCAGCGGCATATAGACCCATCAAATTGGTTCGACCACTGGCATCGGTACGAACACCGCCCATTTGGTAGTGGGCAGCAGGTGCGATCTCGACTGGCGCTTCACGTGGATCTTGGCCAAGCGATAGGCATGACTCAAATACAGTTGGGAAGGCTTCGTCGATATTGTGGATCGGACGAAGGTCAAGGAGGACCTTACCCGTCACGCGGCGCTCCTCAAGGACCGCTCTAGCAACAACATCACGTGGAGCTAGCTCCATCGCCTCGTCGTAGCGACTCATGAACCGCTCGCCATTTCCATTCAGAAGAATTGCACCCTCACCCCGACACGCCTCACTGATCAACGAGCCGTCCATGAGTGCAGTTGGATGAAATTGTGCCAACTCGATATCGCGAATCGTTGCCCCGGCCTCAAAGGCGAGCGCTATTCCGTCGCCAGTCGCCTCTGGTGGATTGGTGGTGACGCGATACAACTGCCCCGATCCACCGGTGGCCAGCAGCACCACGGATGCGTCAACTTTTACGAAACTCCCGTCGTCAGATATGAGCCATGCTCCCACAACCCGCTTGTCAACAACTCGAAGCGACACGACCATGTGCGAGTCACGAACATCGATCTTTCCCGAGATAGTCTCATGTATGAATTTGAGAAGGAAAAAGCCGCTTCGATCGCCACCTATGTGCCTAACCCTCGGCCGAGAGTGGCCCCCTTCAAGTGCCAACTCCTCGTCGAATTGCATACCCAACTTTGAGAGTCTTTCAAGGTGTCCGAGGGACTCTTCGAGGATCATATTCGTAACTTGAGGGTCACTCAATCCGCGACCAGCTCTCAAGGTATCTTCAAGGTGGCTTGCTACGTCGTCAACGCTGATTGGAAATGCGATTCCACCCTGGGCCCAAGAGGTAGAGCCTGAGATCAATCCGGTCTTTGATACTAAAAGTGCCTTTGCTCCCTTTTCAATCGACCTTAGTGCCGCATATGCTCCAGCGACGCCAGATCCAATTATAAGTAGCTCAACTTGCTTAGTCTCGAAGGTTGGATTAGCCAATTGCGATCATCTTCTCAATTGCACGTCGAGCAGGAGTTGCGATCTTTTCGTCCACCTTGATCTCAAATTGATCGTACAAGAGGCTGTCTCTCACCTTTTCTAAGGTGATCATCTTCATGTACTGACACACTGCCGACTCTTTTACCGGCAGGAACCTCTTTCCTGGAGCCATCTTATTGAGTCTGTGGATGATGCCAACTTCTGTAGCGACGACGAACTCTTTTTTCTCGCTAGCTGCAGCGTACTTCACCATTCCCTCGGTGCTCATCATCTTTGCATCTGGCTTCAGATACAGACAAGATGATCCACAGGAACACTCTGGGTGAATCAAAAACTCAGCATCTGGATATTGGGTCAGCTTGGCTTTGATCTCTGCGTCTCCAATTCCAGCATGAACGTGACACTCTCCCATCCACACGTGCATCTTGATTCCGGTCATCTTTTCCACGTAAGCTCCGAGGAACATGTCAGGCAAGAAGAAGATCGGCCGCGTTGGATCGAGGCTCTTTACGACCTCCACTGCATTGGCAGAGGTAACACACACATCGGATAGCGCTTTTACCTCGGCCGTGGTGTTCACATACGACACCACCTGGCCATCTGGGTTTTCATCACGCCACTTTTGGACGTCCGATGCCGCGATAGTATCGGCAAGGGAGCAGCCAGCTGCGAGATCCGGCAGCAACACCTTTTTATTTGGATTTAGAATGGAAGCGGTCTCGGCCATAAAGTGCACTCCGGCGAAGACTATTACGTCGGCCTCGGTCGAAGCTGCAATACGCGAAAGCCCCAGGGAGTCTCCCACGAAGTCGGCCACCTCTTGGACTTCACCTCGTTCGTATGAGTGGGCGATCACGATAGCATTGCGATCTTTTTTGAGTTGGCTTATCTCTTCAGCGAGAGAGGTATCAACAAGCGACATGTATTAACTCCTATTGTGAGCTGCGCTATGGCCTCTGTAGGTGGTACAACAACGAATCCACTACGGAACTTCCATCTACTGCCACACAATGCTAGTTGACAGTAGATCTACCCCTTATAGTTCGAAGTCCATTGAAATATCTGCAGCTACAACACTATGGGTCAAGGCCCCGACGCTAATGAGATCGACACCACACTTTGCGACCTCTTCAACCCTCAGCAAGTTCATTCCGCCACTTGCTTCTACTATCGCCCTCTTGGAGATCACTTCGACGGCTCGCGTCATCTCATCGTTGGTCATATTGTCGAGCAAGATCGCCTCGGCTCCGGCCTCTAAGGCTTGCACCACTTCACTAAGGTTTCCGACTTCTACCTCAATTTTCATCAAGTGAGGAGCCCCCATGCGGGCCCTACGAACAGCCTCCACAATAGAGCCAACCGCCTCGATGTGGTTGTCTTTGATCAAGATTCCATCTGATAATCCAAAGCGATGATTAAAACCCCCACCGACTCGAACTGCATATTTTTCAAGTTGGCGCAGTCCAGGGGTGGTCTTTCTAGTGTCTATGATCTTGCAACCATAGGGAGCAACCTTTGTAACGTATGTGCTAGTAGTTGAAGCAATGGCGCACATATGCTGTAACAAGTTCAATCCAAGGCGCTCGCCGGTAAGAATCGAGCGAGAAGATCCCGTTAGAATGGCGATTCGATCTCGGTTTTTTACCACAGAGCCCTCCGGCATCAGAGCCTCAAATTCAACCGTAGGGTCAACTTCTAGAAAGACCAACCGTGCAACCTCTAGGCCAGCGAGGATAGTTTCACTCTTTGCCAGGAGCGTACCCTTTGAATTTGAAGCCTTATCGATAGTAAGTTGAGTAGTGATGTCTCCACTTCCTACGTCTTCTCGCAGCCATCTTCGGATATCGTCCCTAAGTTGATCAAAATTAATATCTAACAACGCCAAATACCGCCATCTAAATCTCGAGGATGCGACCATCTAAGAATTTAGCACCGCTCCTCGCACAACTTCTGTTTGGCACCTTGGGCGAACGGTATTTTCACCTCAAGCCTGCCCCTAGAGACCAAGAGAGCTTTCACCCACCCATGCACTGTCGTGGCCGACGAGGTAGAAGTAATTATCTCAACTACAATCGTGGTTAGAGATCTAAGGAGCGAGTCTGAAGATATCAGAGTTCTACACAAAGAATCGAAGAAGTGAGCTTGGGATGTTCTTGATCGTAACGATCATCTTCTACCTAGCCTACGTCCTTGCCTTCTTCGGCCACTTCCCCAATTCGACATCGATTCCGCTTGTGATCCCAACTCTGATGGCGATTGCTCCATTCGTGATTCACCTAGCAAACGTCGCATTTGCACCAAATAGCGACTCCTCCTTCATGCCGATCGTTGCACTGCTGAATGAACTTGGCTATGTGATGATCTGGAGACTTGACCCCCACGAAGCCTCGCTGCAAGTCGTATGGACCTACGTTGGAGTTGTCCTCTACATGCTGACGCTGTTTTTCATAGATAGGTCAGCGATACTCGAACGCTTTCGTTTTCTGTTGGCGGTTGCCGGCCTAACCATGTTGGTACTTCCACTTGTTCCAGGTATTGGCGAGACCATCAATGGTGCGCGGCTTTGGATTCACCTAGGTGCCTACACCTTTCAACCGGTGGAGATTTCAAAGCTACTACTTGCAATCTTCTTCGCATCATACTTCGTGGAAAAGAACGATCTCCTAGGAGGAGTACGGGGTAGACAATCAATTAGGGATACATTCAATCCGCGCATATTGGGACCCCTGCTAACGGCGTGGCTCGGATCGATCCTCATCATGCTGATGGAGAGGGACGTTGGCTTTTCTTTGATGCTCTTTCTGGTATTCATCATCACGATATGGCTAACCACGGCAAGAACTCGTTACCTCATCGGTGGGATCGTCCTCTTTATCGGAGGTGCGCTCGTTGCAAACCATCTTTTCGGTCAAGTAAACGAAAGGCTCGTAACTTGGCTCGACCCATGGAAGTATTCAAATACCATCGGATACCAGATTGTTCAAGCCCAGTATGCACTAGGCGCCGGAGGGGTTAGCGGAACCGGCCTCGGCCTCGGCCACCCCACGCTAATTCCGGTTGTTTCGAGCGACTTTATCTTCGCCGCCATCGGCGAAGAGATGGGACTCGCCGGAACCTCTGCCATAGTGATAGCATTCGTTCTTCTCGTGGGAGTGGGGTTTAGAACTGCACTTAGAGCCAAGAACGACTTCGCGTCCCTTGTGGCCACTGTTTTCACCACAATGTTAGGGCTTCAGGCTTTCTTCATCATGGGCGGAGTCGTCCGATTGATTCCCCTGACCGGCGTAACCCTACCGTTCGTAGCCTATGGAGGCTCGTCACTTGTATCTAGCTACATTCTAGTGGCAGTGATCATGCGAATATCGGACGAAGGTAGCGTTGACGACTTCGAGATAAAAGCGAATCGTATTCGCTTTAGACGCCACTCTTTGGCCACTTCTCAAACTAGCTAGAGATCAAAAGCGGCGATTAAAGCTCATCGGTCAAACTTCGTTCTCTCCGCCAAGGGCAAGATTCAAGTAATCGTTGATCAGCTCCAACTCCTCGACATCACTTAGTCCGGCTCGACGAGGAACCGATGGATCCCGCGATAGCTCCCATAGGAGTTGGTCTTTCGCGGTCTCCGAGATCGGACGCAAAGTCAGACCTGCCTTCTTTGCCATCTCCGAACTCCTAGTTGTAGCGCCAACGCTATCTTTTTGGCCAATCCACAGTGGTAGTGATTTTGGGCCAGACCAGGGCGAGACACCGCGCTCCTGGAGAAATCCATTACTCACCCCTACAAAGTCCCCTCGAAAGTCAACTGCTTCAGCGACAGTGCGAAGGTAGGTTCCGATGTCAATCGGGTCGTGTGTCGCGTTGTAGATACCAACAACTTCTCGTTCGATCGCTAAAACAATCCAATTTGCCAAATCGACGATATCTATAACCTGAACAAAGTCGATAGTTGACTTTGGTACAAGCACAAGTTCTGAAGGCGAAGAGGGACGATGAAATCGAAGTGGCCAATACCCAGTTCGATCCGTAGTATCACCAACGCCACCTATAACGCCAGGGCGAATGATGAATGTACGTTCCTCGCCAAACACCTTTAAGACCGCATCTTCGCAGCTAACCTTGGCTTCACCGTAGTTCACAAGAGAGAGTTCGCTGCCAGGTGGCAAAGGAGAAAGCCTTTCACTTGATTCATCGGTTCCCATCGTCGATGCATCGCGATAGACCGATACCGATGAAACGTAGACATATCGACCAGCACGTGGCTCGAGGAATTTAGCTGCAGCAATTACATGTGATGGGTTACTCGAAATATCTACAACTGCATCATAATAACGCTCCTGAAAACAGTGCAGCGACTCAGGGTTTTGCCTATCGCCAATAATCACTTCGACGCCGTTGGGGAATTCTCCAGATACTCCACGCGCTAGGCAAGTCACCTTTGCACCACGCGTAAGCGCTTTTGCTGCAATCGCGCCGCCTACCCAACCGTTACCACCTAAAACAAGAAGGTTCACTTTTACCCTCCCCTTCGAATCACCGGCCATTTAGAGATCAGATGCCAAGATCGATTATCATCCAACACTCAACTTGGCCCCAAATGCTTAAATTCAAGATATGCCTTACGGTTGGGATATCTTTCTCGATACAAAAAAGACGAAGTCGAGTTGATCTCGACTTCGTCTTTTTGAATTAATCTAATTGCGAACTCGGGTCGCTTACCTGCAATTGTTAGATCTTGGCGAGAATTGCCTCGGCTGAGCTGACCGTTAAGCCACCACCTGGCTCAACGTCCACCGACTGCACCACGCCATCTTCGATAACCATGGCATACCTTTGAGAGCGAAGGCCCATACCGAAAGAGCTACCATCAAGCTCAAGGCCGATTGCCTTTGCAAAGTCGCCGTTACCATCTGCAAGAAGTGTGATCTCCTCGCCGAGGTTTTGAGACTTTCCCCAAGCTGACATCACGAATGCATCATTTACCGAGACGCAGGCGATGGTATTTACGCCCTTGGCAAAGAGCTCATCGGAACGAACGATAAAACCAGGCAGGTGGTAGTCGCTGCAAGTTGGGGTAAATGCCCCTGGTACCGCAAAGAGGACAACCTTGCCCTTTCCTAGCACGTCTCGCGACGATGCAGGGCTGAACTCATCGCCCTTTACAACCGTTAGAGTCACTTCAGGTATTGCATCCCCTACTGAAATTGCCATCTTCTCCCCATTTCGTTTTATAGGTAAGCCTTGCGCTATGCGCCTAACTGTCTAAGAGCAAAATCAGAAAAAATATTCCTAGAGTAACTTGGTTGCATCTCCATCAAAGGCAAATGGGCTTCCGTGTCCCGGTACGATTACCGAAGGGTTCAAATTCAAAACCAACTGCCTCGAAGCTCTCAACTCGGCTAGATCATATGAGTAGGGGTCTTCGATTGGTCCCTTCTTGGTCCACCAAAGGTGGGTAAATGCTACCACTCCATCTTCGGTTGCGACGACGGTCGTTATATCCTCGCGGGTGTGCCCTGGAGTCGCATATAGCTTGACATTTGGTGAAAGCTGAAATGGGCTCTCTTCATGGTCTGTCCATGAATCGTTCTTGTAACTCGCCATGAAGTCGTGCACCGTGGCGTTAGGAAAAATTGCAATGTTTATGGTGTGATCAATGTGGAGGTGAGAGACGACGACGTCGGTCACCTCCCCTGGAGATATGCCGTGCTTCTCCAGAGGCGCAAGAATGTTTACTCTACTTGCGACCATACCCGGGTCGATGATTATTTTCTTTTCACCGTCAACAACCAGAGATACCGTTGAGGCAACCCCTGGTGAGACGTACCCTTCGCTCAATACGAAATAAGTTGCAGTCATAGCAAGATAGTACGCCACGTAAGGGGGTACGAGTCTCGAAAACCACAAATTGAGACCACTATCGTAAAGTAAAGGCGAATCTAGCCACCATCTGATCTAAGTTAATAACAATTATGCTCGCTTACCTCCCAAAGAACTTTTCAAGTGCCCAAGTTCCATCATCGATCGAAGTAGAAGTCTTCGACGGCGACGTCGACCAGCAGCCGTCTTCTCTCGACCGAGTTGAGATATATGTCCCTACTTACATGGGAAGTAACGCGGTCTACGAAATTATTCGCGAAATGCCCAACTTGCGATACATCCAACTCTTGACCGCTGGGGTTGACAAAGTAACGCCACTCGTTAGAGATGGGATCACTCTCTGTAATGCCCGAGGTGTTCACGACCTTGGAACTGCCGAGCACACTTTAGGTCTCATCCTCTCATCCATGAGGGGAATAGTAGAGACCGCACGCGCCGGAGGTGAGGGGTGGAGGACTCGACGTATACGCCCCACCCTCCTCAATAGCGAAGTAACAATCGTAGGTGCTGGATCTATCGGACGAGAGATTGGACGTCTAATCGAGGCTTTAGGAGGCAAGGTCTCCTTTGTCTCCCGAAGCGGAAGTGGTGGCACCACTGCATTTGGCGATGCTGACCGGCTCTTTCGATCCGCCGATGTCATCGTCGCCGTAGTGCCTCTGACCATTGAAACCAAATCACTCTTTGATGCATCGTTTTTTTCAAAGGTAAAAGTTGGTGCGTTATTTGTAAATGTTGCACGAGGAGAGGTGGTCGATCAAGGCGCCATGGTTGATGCACTTAGAATCGGTAGGTTCAACGCTGCCCTTGACGTTGTAACCCCTGAACCGCTCCCGAGCGATAGCGAACTATGGACGATGCCTAACGTTATAATAACCCCCCACGTTGGCGGAGCCACGAAGAGCTTCTTTTACAAAGGCATAGCCCTAATTGAAGAAAACTTTTCTCGCTTTGCCCGCGGTGAAGAGCTTCTAAATGTCATAAAGGGCGACTACTAGCCCTCGAAAACAAGTTCGCGCCGCTAATCTTCCAAAAGACTCTCTTCGACCATTAAGGGAGGAGATAGCGGCGAGGCTAGCGTCAACAAGACTGCATCGCTTAGTCGAGCCGGGGCGCTCTTAGCGCTACCGCTTGAGTCGACTGTAGTCACTTCACTACGAAATACTCCGCCATCTTTTGAGGTGATCGAAACCATGGCAATGTTTATCGAGTACTGATTGAGAATGTCGATTAAGACCTCGGGAAGGAGGGGGCGAACCCTAGGGACTCTCTTTAGGTAGACAGAGAGCGTTGCAGCCTGATCGAGCGCGATCGGAACCAAAAGCCGCCTGTTTGGTTCATCAACCTCTCTAATGATAAGAGTGCCATTGGTCTCGGGGAGTGCTACTTTGACGTCCTCAACTACGCAACGGCGCCTACTAGCGAGCCTCGAGATGGTATCACTGCTGTAAATATCGGCTACGTGGTCAAAGTCGGCGCCAACTTCAATATGCGTAGCGTCACTACCCAAATCGCTTACGTCGATATAAGGATCTTGTTCCTCGAAGCCAGCGGTCACCGCATTTTTCCAATCATTCATCGCAACTAAATTCGCTACCGACGGTAACAAAGTATGGGAATTACTCGCGCCTCATCATCTGTAACGCCCTCTTATCCTCGGGAAGATATCGAGCATTTCGAAATCCAATTCCGAGGGCAATTCCAACGGCCGTAAAGAAGGAGAGGGCCGCTGAACCACCGTAGCTCATAAAGGGCAGAGGAATACCTGTGATCGGCATAATACCCATGGTCATCGCAACATTCTGAAAGATCGAAAAAGCGAGCAGCGACAGTACGCCAGAGGCAAGCACCCTACCTGTCTTGTCGCGCGCTATCGATACAATATGCCAAACCCGCCAACACACATAACCAAAAGCTGCGATAACTATGGAACCACCTACAAATCCAAATTGCTCACCGACGGCTGTGAATATGAAGTCGGTCTGCTGCTCTGGAACGTATGAGAGGTTGGTTTGGGTCCCATGAAATAGCCCCTTGCCATATATGCCACCGGCTCCGATAGCGATCTTTGACTGCGCCAGATTGTATCCAGTGGTAGAGGCATTTGAGTTTGTATGGAGAAATGAAGTCAACCTATCGAGCTGGTACTTCTGCAAAACGTGGAGTTTTATTACCACGTAGATACCCAATATCCCCAGGGAGACCAAGACCATTAGGTGCGAGAGCTTGATCCTCGAAACAACCAACTGCGAGAGCAGTACAACTCCAATGATGATCGCGGTTCCAACGTCTGGCTGCTTGATGACCAGAGCCATAGGAATACCGGCCAGGACGAGCACCCCACCCAGCTTTTTGAGGGATATGAACCCCTCTTCATCTCCCAGATAGAATGCGACCATTATCAAAATCGCAAGAGTTGCAAACTCCGATGGCTGAAGTTGCAGAGGTCCTAGCTGAAACCATCGCTGCGCACCTAGGGCGCTGTGGCCAAAGGGTGAAAGAACCCCCACGAGCCCCAAGACTACGCCACCGTATACCACGTAAGCCAAACGCCTGATGTGGCGATAGTCAACGAAAACCGTGACGATCATGGCCAATATCCCCAGAATTACCCAAAGCGCCTGTCGCTTTAGGTAATAGCTAGGACTTAGCCCGTTGGATATCAGCAACCCTCGTGTAGCGCTGTAGACCATCAGCACACCCACCATTGCAAGTCCAATGGTTACCAACATCAAGGTGTAGTCAAAGTGAAGCAAGCTCTCTCGGACGATCCGTCGCCGACTCTGAACGATCGAAAAGTTAGTCACCAAACTCCAAAGGTCTCTCGTGTTTCAAACAAAGCTAAAATGCCACTTACCTCGTACTTAGGTTGCGGGGCATATGCAACCCTCTTCAGCAAAGCTGCGAAACTTTCAAATGCAATTTCCCCTCATTCTAGTTTAGAAATTCGAATCTTCTAGGCACGAGAGAGGTAGCTAGGGACTTGCCTTGAGGATTAGTTACATTATTGGTAACTCTTGGGAAATTCTCAGACCTAGACCGCTAAATTAGTAGATGGAATAAAGATGTGCCTAGGTGGCTCCAAGACCGACTTATCAAACGTGGAGCGACAAAGCAAAGTGGAAGGGACTATACCCAAGTGAGCGTCTTTAAGAGAATTTCTCAAGTTTTTCAACAAAAAGCTAACGCCGCATTAGACAAAGTTGAAGACCCTACTCAGGCTTTAGATCTTTCGTACCAAAAGATGCTAGAAAACCTACAGCAGGTGAGACGGTCGATCGCCGATGTTGTCACATCGCAAAAGCGCCTCGAGGCTCAAAAAGCTCAGTTATCGAGTCAATTTGACAAACTTCAAGGACAAGCACGGCAGGCGTTGCAACAAAACCAAGAAGATGTAGCTCGCCTTGCTCTAGAGAGAGCTCGTGGAATTCAAGGTCAAATTGACGCTCTCCAGCCTCAAATAGACCAGCTAAAGACTCAGAGTGCTGCGTTGGAAGATACCGGACGAAAGCTCCAAACCAAGATCGAAACATTCCGCACTCAGCGCGAAACTATGAAAGCCCAGTATACGGCAGCCAAGGCTTCGACTGAAGCGGTCGAGAATCTGTCGGGGCTATCCGAGCACATGACCGACGTCAACTTGATGTTGGATCGAGCTCAAGACAAGATAAATAAGTATCAAGCAAGATCGGCTGCGTTGGGTGAGTTGTCGGACTCTGGAGTATTGGACTCTTTGACACTTGGCACTGGCGGCAGCGACGATATAGAGCGCGCCCTCTCTGCTGGTCGCCCTGGACACGGCGTAGATTTAGAGCTAGAGCAGATGAAGACAGAACTTGGAATGGGGGCCGAAACACCTAAAGAGGCGATCACCGCCCCTAACAAAGCCGCAATTGCACCCACAGCCGAGAGTCCTGTAGATACAATCTACATTCGAATCGCGGGCGAAGAGATATACAGCGTTCCCCTCTCGATCAAGCCCTCGTTAGATGCCCTCGACGACGAGATGGAGAAAACTATCAATCAAATGGACGAAGCTGCATTCTCTGCGTGTGCAGCCAACTTGGCCCATCTAATAACCACCATAGGAAAAGTCGTACCGGCAGATCAGATTGTAACTTCAGATCTAGTAGTGCCGAGCAAGGATATGACCATAAGCGAAGCAAAGAAACTTTTAGAGCTCGAGTGATTTAAAATCCTTAAATTATCAAATAAAAAAGAGCGCCAGGTCTATGGCGCTCTTTTTTATTTACAGACTTAGCTAGTTGCAAAATATTAAGGTTGTTTCATCTCGCACGTCTTAACTTTTATGTAGTCTTGTAAAGGATTGTTTGAGTAATTTTGCTTTCAAGCAAACTTGGCACCACGCCTTTGGTGTAGCAGTCGGAAAAAGGAATTTCGTGTCATGGAAGATTTGAGCAAGCAGAGCACAGTCGGCCGAGACAGCGACCTCATAATTGATCTAACTGAATTTGATGGACCAAAGCTTCAAGCCCCATCCTTCCCGGGGATTGCACTACCCTCATCTAGAGAAAAGGGTGGAAATCTTCTAACGAAGACCATGCTCGATGAGATAGCCGAACCCGAAGTCGCACCTATACATCCAAAGGTCAAAGTGGCTAGGCAGACCAGGACAAGAAGGAGAGAATTTATATCGCTCATCCTTGCTTTAATCCTCTTCTTTGTCATTGGGTCGGTGGTCTTTCTCGCATCACAAGCATCAAAATCTCAGTTAAGCGTGATAGCTTCGAGTGGAGAGCAGGTAGTTCTAAACTTCCAGGGGACAGCAACGGTAAATTCGATAGCCGTACACGCTGGAGAGTATGTTAGAAAAGGCCAGATCCTCGCCACCCAAGATGCAGCGGTGGCCAACGCTAAGATAAAGGCGGATTTAGCAAATATCGTTGCGGATAAAAGTGCTATCGCCACGGCACAGCAGCAGATTAGCAAACCAACCGCAGCAGAACAAGCGACAATTAGCGCCGACAACTCTGCTATCGCCGAGCTTCAATCCGAGCTTGCTGATACCATTTCTTCAGAAAACCAGATGATTGTTACCGCGCAACAACAGTACAACTCTTTAGTGCAGCTCGAGCAGAATGATGCATCTACCTATTCAAATATCTGCCCCAATGGATTGTCGTCTCAAAGTACCGCAAATGGAGCAAACACCTGCTCTAATCTCTACGATCAAATCGACTCCGATGCGCGGGCAGCATCAGCTGCCGCAGCTGATGCAAATTCGGTGGAGGCCAATGCCGTAATCGCTCGCGATCAGGTGCAGAGCCGTTTAAATCAAGCAATTAACCAGTTGTCGCAAGATCAAGCTCAGATCACAACCACCGAAAGTTCCACTACCGCTTTAGCGCAGTTGAATTCCAAGCTAAATGCCGATCAGAACCTTCTCAATCAAGACCAGCAGGGGTTGGCTCAGGCCAACCTAATAGCGCCAATCTCAGGCATTGTCGAGGAGGTAAATGGCAACGTTGGAGAAGTTGCAGGTCCAAACGGAACCACCAACTTCCAACAGGGGAGCGTTGCCACCGATCAAATCTCCTCGCAATCACTCTTTCAATCTATAGGCAAGACACAGACGCCTACCGCCACTTCGTCGGTCCCGTTGATCGTGATAGATAGTCGAGAGTCGTGGAACGTAAAGCTCATCGTGCCCCAGAATCAACTCGGAAAGTATCCTCCTGGGAAGAAGGTAGTAACAACGTTTCAAGTTCCAGATAAGACGACCTTTATCGGAACAGTTGCAGACATGAGCCCCATTCCGGTTGATGAAAATGGCCTCTCATACTTCCAGATAACGGTCAATGAAAAGGGTCCGATGCCAAAAGGTCTCTACCAAGGGCTTGTAGGTACGCTCAGCTAATCGTTAAAAGGGCGTTGGTCTAAGATGTCACTATCCAAGCTTCATCTATTTCTATTTCTGATAGCGCTAGTTACCGCCGCCATTTACCTTTACGAAGGTGTCGCCCGAGAGTCGACCCTTGATGAAGGAAATGGCCTTGACCTAGTTGACATTCCTAAGCCGATTAAATGTACTTTGGCTAGACCAATCGTCTTTATGGTTGCCATCGCGCTTGTATCGATAGCAGCTATCGTCTTCTCTGATGCAATAACTACCGAATACATCCACTTCATAGCTTTACTAGCTGGATATTTAGTTGTTAGATCGCAAGGATCGCCGCTCCAGAGCGCTGGTCAACTCGCAGTAGCAATTCGCCTTCTATCGCTTATAGACTTTCCGATCCTCGCGTTAGTAATGAAAGCTCCGCTTCGCGTTCGAATAAAAACCGCTTCCCACGGCCTAATCGTATTTACCCTACTCGCCCTTGTCGATGCGTTGGAAAGTGCAATTGCTACTGCTACACATCTACCGATAGGCCCATTTGCAATTCAAGGATCCGTAGTAGTAATTATCATCTCTACCGCGGTCTACCTCCGCTTCCTGCAAACTACATTCGTGTTGCCAAAGAAGACCGCAGTTCCTCGACCGAAAAGATGGACATATGCTTCGGAGACTGCCTCTCTATCTCTCATCGTCCTGTTGTTGATTGCACTTCTTGGTGCGGGATTATTTTCAGCGGCATCACTCTTTTCCATTCCAACCCAAGAGATCTCTATCATCTCAATCTTGGCCTACCCAAGCTTTTACACCCTCTCATCGCTGATCCTCCTAGTTGCCTTCGCAAAGGTGCGTCCTGGAGGCGAACCGGAGGTACTCCCCCCACTTGAGATAATTATGCCTGCTTATAACGAAGAAGCTTCGATTGCGCTAGTAATAGATGCTCTGGATGCTGCAGCCAAGGGCTACAAGGGTCAAGTAACCCTAATCGTCGGCAACGATGGATCGGGCGACAACACTTCAACGGTTGCTCGAAATGCCCTGCTTGAGTGCAGGTACATCCAAGGTCGTGTCATCGATCTTGAACACCAAGGAAAGGGCTTCGCCCTCAACGGGGCCTTCAACGCTGGAGCGGCCGAAATTGTAATTCGAATCGACGCCGATATCATCATCGAAGAAGAGAGCTTGGCCCAACTTCCAAAGTGGTTTACCAATCCTCAAATCGGAGTAGTTGGAGCGCTTCCAAGTCCTCGAACCGACAATGGGATAACGTGGTTTGACAAGATGCGAAGATTTGAAGAGTTGAAGACCTTCGGTTTCAACCTACTTGCACAATCGCGACTTCGCTCAATCAATTGCATCCCTGGGACCTTCGTGGCATTTAGGAGAAGCGCAGCGGTATTGGCCGGAGGATTCGTACACGGCATGAATGGTGAAGACGCCGACTTCACTATGGGGATCTCGCGCCTCGGCTATGCCGCTGTTGTCGATACCAAGATAAAGATTCAAGAGGATGTTCCTTCAACCCTTACATCATTTAGGGAGCAGAGGGTTCGGTGGAATCGGGCCATTATCCACTCTTGGGCTCGCCATAACCCGCTATATGCCGGAGGGGTCGGACCAAGAACCTGGTTCTTTTATCCGAAAATGCACTCTATTAGGGCTCTTTCTTTAGCTCGGGGCATGATACCGATCTGGATCGGCGCGTCTGCGATCACCCAATGGCATTTGGCGATTCACGCTTTGGTGGCTACAGCATTTGCTGAAGGCATAAACTTCGGAACCATCGCAGTGATTACCGTTCGCTATGCTGGTGCTCGAACCTTAGCTAGTCTTCCCTCTTACTTCATCTATGCCCTTATAAAGCGCCTGATCTTGATTGAGGCCCTGCTGACTTTACCTCTCATTGCCGACCATAAAAGTAGTAACCCACTTCGAACTCTAACTAGTAGTAGCAACTAATGCAAAAGCCGTAAAGCCCAACTTTGGATTTCAGATCATTTAGCGACCTAATTCAAGAAGGAGATGGCCGGAATTGGGGGGCGGTAAGTTCGAGCTGTATCCGATCGTTCATTATCCCGACCAAAATCCCAAGCAACCCTTCCCTTTTTGCCACTTTTCGATGTGTCGCTCTGAACACAAGTGCGGCGTAGTGTAAGACTTATCTACCTAGGGCTACCACCTGATCCTCGCTTTAGTGATTATAAAGCAGTAAAAGACGCCCATGTGCAGATTAGCACTACGCAATGAGGAAACCGAATAAAGGTCAAGCAGGAGAAAAGGACGCTCCGCCGTTGGTCGAAACCAGAAATGAAAACGGAGAGCCCGAAGAGTAGGAGAGGACTGCAGCAAGCGACGACGAGAGGAAGTATGGGCCATATAAGTACTCGCTTCCACCGGGAAATCCCGAGAATGCAGTCTTAAAGGTCTTGCCTCCGTCAGATGAAGTATACAAAAATGTCGCACCAGATGTAGCAGAGACTACAACTGATGACGGAGCGAATGCATCGATTCCAACCGGTTGACCTCCGTTTGGAGCGCTACCGGATTGCGACCAAGTTGCACCCATATTGGTCGATGAAAAGATCGTCTTTTCACTTGAGCCGGCTCCCGGATTTGATGCACAAAGTGCATAAAGAGTTATGGGCGACGTACCAGCAATTGCTAGAGGTGGGAAATTAGGAAGCGAATATTGAACTTGGGAACAGGGATTGGCTGTGATAGCGGAAAAGTTCGAAGATCCAGCTGGAGCTACAAGTGCAGTTGAAAAGCTGCCCGATCCAAATTCAACTGCTACGCCGAAAGGATATGCCCTAATCGTTGCAACTTCACTCGAGAGTGCTTGCGGATTTACAGAGTTTGTTGAAATGATCTTGATCGATGGGCTTACGTTTGTCAAAGAAATATTCGAGAATGAACCGATGACGATCGAATTTGGTGACACTCCATTGAAGTTAAGACCAACTGCAGCAAAGTAGGTAGTAGATCCCGCCACTTCAACGTCCAAAAAGCGAGTGGTATCGGTAGTGAAAGAGCTAAGTAAGGGCGAGAAGTTGGCGCCGCCATCGATGGTAAAGGCCAATCCTGGATCGAAGGCGTAGCCAGTAAGGGGTGATATAAACGAGACCTTACTAACCGCGGTACCAGTTCCAGACGCTGAAGTATTCGCCAAGAGAGGAGTGGCGTCGTAGATACCGTGGCTGTGAATCAAACCCCATGATTGTCCGGTGTTGCTGGTTCTCAAGAGTCCGGAACAACTCGACGAAGAAGAGCAGCCGCTTTTGTAAGAACCGAACATAAAGCCAGTCGTCGTCGAGACGAATGAAAAGTTATGAGGGGCAAAGTCAGATGGCGCCGCGACGGTCGACGGTATTGGGGGGAGAGTCGTCGTTGTCGAAACCTCAGTAGTGGACGAGGTATTCGATGCGCTCGTGGTAGATGTCGTCGTGCCTGCATTGGCCTTTGTTGTCGCGGTGACAGAAGTCTTTGCTGACCCACATGAGGCCGCTACCAGAGAGAGGGCGACTCCTACAAATGATGCAACTACTGAATTCTTCAAACGAGAAAATCTCCAACCTATATTCATTAGAGGCCGTAACTACGACCAATAATCTCCTTCATAATCTCCGAAGTGCCACCATAAATCGTTTGAATTCTGGCGTCTATGTAGGCTCTGGCTATCGGATACTCCCGCATGTAACCGTAGCCTCCATGGAGCTGAAGGCAGCGATCAACTACTCTTAGCTGCATCTCTGTCGTGTGAAGTTTCACCTTAGCAGCGCGTATGGCGTCGAGGCGGCCTTGGAGGTGGGCATTGAGACAACTTGCGACGAAGCTTCCAGCTACGTCGAGCTCGGTAGACAACTCCGCAATCTGAAATCGACTATTTTGAAAAGATCCGATGGGAACGCCGAAGGCTTTTCTCTCTTTTACATATTCAACGGTCCATCCAAAGGCTCCTTCAGCTGCCCCCAAAGCACCTATAGCGAGCGATAGCCTCTCTTGCGGAAGATTCTTGACCAAGTAGTAAAAGCCTTGATTCTCCTCCCCTAAAAGATTTTCACGAGGGACGCGGCAGTTCTCAAAGAACAGCTCCGAGGTATCTTGGGAGGCAAGACCGATCTTATCTAGGTTTCTCCCTCTATTGAATCCCGGCATACCCCGCTCCACCACGATAAGTGAAAGTCCCCTATGGGGATCTGGCGAAGTTCGCACCGCAACGACGACAAGGTCAGCATTTTGGCCATTTGAGATAAAGGTCTTGGAGCCGTTTATGAGATAATGGTCACCCTCTAGAGTGGCACTGGTTCTAATTCCCGCAAGGTCAGAACCGGTATTTGGCTCGGTCATAGCAATAGCGATAACGTATTCGCCGGTAACGATCTTCGGCAGCCACCGCTGCTTTTGCTCATCGTTGGTGAGGTCAGAAAAGTAAGGAAGAACGACATCGTTTTGGAGAGCCAATGCAAGTGCTGCTCCCGTAAATCCACTTCTCGATACTTCGAGGTTTAGGAGTGCATTGTACCTAAAGTCACCTACTCCGCCACCACCGTAGGATTCATCGACGTCGACACCGATAAAGCCGGCCTTACCAGCTTCTAGAAATAGTGACCTGTCGACGATCTTATTCTTCTCCCAGTCATCAAAGTTTGGAGCGATATGGCGATCGATAAATTGCTTTACAGATTCGCCAAAAGCAAGGTGCTCATCTTCGAAGATTTCATCCATTTGCTAAGACCGCTTTCAAGTCATCTTTAATTTCTTTTAAATATCCTTACCCAAGAACCGCGTCTTTGCACGTCGTATAGTCAATTATCGCGATGCGAACTGGATACGATATCAATAAAGTCAAGGTAGCGATCGATAACACGGCTCAATTGATAGCGGTCCTCTCCGTAGGCTTTACCGAGTTGGCCAAGTTGGCCCCTCAACTCCCCATCTTCAGTCAAGACAGAGATTGCGGCCACGAATGATCCAAAGTCTTCAAAGAGAACTCCGCCACCGCTCTTTGCAACTAGTTCTGCAGTTGCCTCGCATCCTTTATTTACTAAAACCGCCTTACCAAATTGCCAAGCTTCGAGAATCACAAGACCAAAGGATTCGTGAAACGAAGGTGAAAGGAGGAACTCACATCTCTGAAGTAGAAGTTGGCGTTCAACTTCGCTCACTCGATCAAGAAGCACTACCCGCTCCCCCACCTCAAAGCTCTCGGCGATCGGTCCAGCAAAAACCAGGCGAAGATCCGATGGAATTACATCTAAGGCACTTTCGAAGAAGTGAGCCGCCATCTTCGACCCTTTCATCCTATCGAGGCGGCCTAACGTCAAAATAAAGCGACCAGATACAGCACTTCGTACTCGATCGCTAATCTCACCTACGACCTCAGTCAACTCCGGTACTCCCATGCCTAGATCGACCGAGGGGATGTGGCCAACCTTAAAGCGTCCCTCTACAAAACCACGTTCAGCACGGGTTTGATAGACGATGCCGTCGATTCCGGTAAAGACTTGAGGAAAGAGGGGGAGATCGATTATCGCTTCATCGTGTGCCGCTGGATGCATGATCTTAGGACGGGAAGTAAGCGCCACACCTTCGACTGTCGGAAGATAAAGGTACGGATAAAACACCACAACTCCATCTTCAATCTGAGAGATGGCCTCGAGTAACCTTCGAGAATCGGGGCCCTGATCCCATATCAACGCCTTTGCTTCTTCATAGTCGGCGGTTTTGGGGTGAGCAAGCAGTCGTCGATAGTGGCGATCAAAGTTAGATGGCCTTTCACGATCTACATCAAAGCGCTCAATCCTAACGCCATTCAAGACGCTTTCACCAGCTTGGTAATGGGGCGCCCAGGTCGAATAGTCCCTAGCCGTGGTAGTGATTACACTTACTTCAACTCCTCGTGCCGCAAGCGCCTCGGCCAATGTCCTAGAAGCGCTCTCCGCTCCACCTACCACCTCTTCACCATAGCGAGGCACAACATACGTTACGGAAGTCAATTTTCCTAGATTCCTATCCCTAAAAGGCTTTAATTCGAGGTCACCAGCTTGGACTTTCGATCCCCTGGAAGGTCATAGGCGACTCTGGCAATCTCCAAAAGCCTGGCTATGGCGTTATCCAAAAGTGGTACGGTAGCACTGGCACCAATCTCGTCAAGTCGCAATTTTGCCTTTTCTCGGAGGCCCTCTGCAAGAGAGGAGAGGTTGCAGATCTCGTGAGCGTAGATTGCGAGTTCACGGGGATCAAAGGAGCCCAGACACAACCCCCCCCTCCCGAGGGTCTCTCCAACGGCACTCGAGTCGACGGCTAAAATTGGAAGGCTATTGTACATCGCCTCTACCAATGGCATACAAAATCCTTCATGTTCGGAGGTCGATATGAAGAGGTCGCTCATCGAATAGAAGGAGGAGAGGGCTTGGGCGGAGACCCCGAATGTAATATTCACTCTATCGTCGACCCCAAGTTCTTTGGCTAAGGCGAAGAGTGCCTTGACGTAGCCTTTATAAGAGGGTCTTCCTACAAGATGAAGATAGGCGCTATCACCGAAGAGTTGGCGATGAGCAGCAAGGGTCATAATTAGCTTTTCCTGAGCTTTATTAGGTACTAATCTTCCGATAAATACCCAATTAGAAAATCCCTTCTCGGCGAGGTTCCACAACATCTTGTCGACCTCCGGATCACCGGCGGCCATAAAGTCGTCGGGGTTGAAGACGATTGGGGCGTAGAGGACCTCAGGGAAGCCAACCTCGATAAGGTCTTTGGCGTTGAATCGTGAGGGAGCGATACCCGCTATCGCCCTCTCGGCGAGATAGTCGAGGTCTGCTTTGGCCTGCTCTTGCACCATCCCTGCCATTGGATCAAAGTCTGCAAAGTAGTGGGGAGGGGTAAGGTTATGGTACATTACCACCAATGGATTTTTCAATCCTGCCAGAAATCGTGGCATCGGGGAAGCAGTCGCAAGATGATAGATCAAGATATCGTCGTCGTTACCGCTGAATTCAAGAAAATAGGGAAGTGATCGCTTGGATCGGTCTTCGATCACAAATATCTCTGAATCGATCCCAAGTTCTCGCATTCGAAGCTGCATCGCCAGTGCAGCGTTAGAGGTTCCGTCGCCGTCAGAGAAGGTCGGGAGGAAGTGGTGAATTGCCGGCATTACTTATCCGTAACCCCACTAATTATCTTATTTGCTCCAACGACAGAGGATCTTTTGGCAGTTACAACCGATCCAAGGTCATCGTCGAGCTCAACGATTCGAACTTCGTCAAATCCTAATAGATCTAAGAGGAAGGTCCACGTCTCAACTGCAAGGGGGCGGCCTGTCGAAAGATCGTGTTCAATGTGGTTGGAAGGGTCGTCAAAAGATGAACTCGAAGCCAATAAAAGGATCAAGTGTGAACCTGGAGACAGTACTGTAGCGCAGTTTTGCAGAAGGTCAACACGATCGTTGTTTGAAGCTCTGTCTACAACACCGCTTAAAACGATGGCTGCAAGTGATTTTTCTTTAACTGTATTCAAATGGCGCATGGGCGCCTCTATTACTAATTCAACCCCCGCTTTCTCGATTGCATCGATGAATTTATGGCGCGTCTCGACGCCGTAGACGTTTAATCCCAAGTCGCGGAGGGCTTTGGCAACTCCTCCGCTACCTGCCTCAAGGTGGCATATTCTCCCTGATGTGTCACTCAACAGCTTTGCCACAACGTCGATCGCCGCATCGGCAACTTTGACCGATACCGTCTCACCCAATAGGTCCAATGGAGGGAAGGAGCGGCGGTCCAATTCGGTCTCTATCCGATTTAATCGACCATCAAAGACCGTAACAAGCCGCATTAAATTTGAGGTGAAGTTGTTGAACTGCTGCGCCAAGTAGGTCAAATACCACGCCATCGAGAGGCGTAGGACCTTTTTGACGATTCCAACGATCGGCTTTCTACTCTCGGTTGGAACATCGACGTCCATGAAGGCGACGCGGTCAGTTAGTTTGTAGGCAGCCTCAAAGTCTCCAACGTACTTTCCAGTCCCCTTGGGCAAGAGCTGCTGGTAGATACGGTTCATGCGATCGATCTTTGAAGCCGGAAACTTCCCGTTCAGCTTGAGCTCTGCAACGCGAGCCTCGATGCGAGAACGAGCTTCGTCGATAAATCGCTCTGCCTCGCTCTTTTCCCTCGCCGTTTCAACTTTATCGGCGAGATACTCTGATACTCTCTCATTCGAGTTGACCGGGTCAAGGCTTAGCTTCTCAACCCGATCCTTTCCCTGAAGATCTCCCGCCATCTCTAGACCATCCCAATCGACTAAATAAAAGTACTAGCCAACATCATAGAAGTATTTAAATGGCGAGAAGATGCTCATCGTCGCGCCGTGGGCTACTTGCCCTCGTACTTTCGCAGTTCGCGGCGGGCAATTGTCATGCGATGAACCTCATCTGGACCATCTGCAAGGCGAAGGGTTCTCTGTCCTGCATACATCCTCGCTAGAGGTGTATCAGGACTCACACCAGCCGCACCATAGACCTGAATAGCTCGATCAATAACGCGTAGCGCAACGTTTGGAGCCACTACCTTTATCTCTGATATCTCTGTCCGAGCACCCTTGTTTCCAACGGTATCCATCAGATAGGCAGCGTAGAAGGTGAGCAGGCGGGCCTGGTCGATCTCTATTCGAGAGTCCGCAATCCAAGTTTGCACAACACCCTGTTCTGCCAAGGTCTTGCCAAAGGCGACTCTTTGTCGGGCTCTCTTACACATAAGTTCTAGAGCTCGCTCGGCGGCGCCGATCGATCTCATGGTGTGGTGAATTCTTCCGGGTCCCAAGCGAGCCTGAGCGATAGCAAAACCACTACCCTCTTCGCCAAGCAAGTTTTCAACGGGTACCCGGACGTTATCGTAAAGAATCTCACCGTGACCTTCTCGATCGGTATAGCCAAAGACCGAAAGATCGCGAATTATCTTCACGCCGGGGGTATCGAGCGGTACCAAAATCATCGACTGTTGCTGGTAAGTCTGGGCGTTGGGATCTGTCTTACCCATGACGATCGCAATCTTGCATCGAGACGAAATTGCACCCGAAGACCACCATTTGCGACCGTTTATCACATATTCGTTGCCATCTCGAACGATCGAGCATTCGATATTGGTCGCATCAGAGGATGCCACTGCGGGTTCGGTCATGGAGAAACATGATCTAATTTCACCGTTCAGCAAAGGACGTAGCCACTGTTCTTTTTGAGTCTCGGTACCAAACATGGTAAGAATCTCCATGTTTCCAGTGTCTGGCGCCGAACAGTTGATAACTTCCGGACCTAGGTGGCTCATCCCCGCGATCTCAGCCAATGGTGCATAGTCGAGGTTCGACAGCCCATCGGTCCACTCTGTCTTATGCGGCAAAAATAGATTCCAAAGCCCTAATGCGCGAGCCTTGGCCTTTAAGTCCTCAATGATCTGAGGGTGAAAGTGTAGATCACCCGACTCAGCCATCTGCTCTTCATAGATGACTTCTCCAGGAATCACCTCAGATTCCATAAAATCTTTGAGTCTCGCTTGAAGCCCCTTAGACTTTTCGCTGAATTCAAAATCCAATCCGTCCTCCTAACGACGTTCTATCGTTCATAAACTATCGAAAGTTTTGGGACGGCGTGCGGCTAATTAGAAGATGTCTCCGCCTTAAGCTCGGCGACCCTCTTCAAAGCCGAGAGAAAGGTCTTAGACTCTTGGGCCCCTGTGATCACGTACTTGGATTCAAAGAGGTAAAAGGGTACTCCAGTTACACCTAATTCGCGAGCGAACTCTTCATCGCTCCTGACCTCTTTGCCGAATTTATCCTCGCCAAATACCTCTTCGCCATTGCTCAAGTCGTCCCCTACCAGAGAATTTGCCAACTCTAACAAATAGCCTCTATCGGAGATTAGGGCCCCAGATTCAAAGTAACCATTCATCACCGCATCGAGGTATTGATCGGCAAAACCCTTCCCTTGTAGGAACTTCATCATCGACAATGCGTCGAACGAGTTAGTCGACTTCATCTCCTCAAAGTCAAAGGCGATCGACTCGACACCTCCGATTGTAGAGAGTCTGCCGTTCATATCCCGCGCCTCTTCAATCGATACTCGATACTTCTTAGCCAGCAGCTCATCTATCTTCAATCCCTTGTAGATCGAGGCGTTTGGGTCAAGTTCAAAGGCGCGATAACTGACGTTGACCTGGCCATCGAATCCTTCAATGGCGCTTTTCAGTCGGCGACGGCCAACGAAACACCAAGGACAAAGAATGTCTAAAAATACCTCTACGTTTACCATCAAACGACCTTTGACTTTCCAAAAATAAGCTATTCGAATAGCCTAAACTCCTAAATGCTGCGATGAATTTCAAAGACAACCAATTGCCATATAACCAGATCAGCTAGTGTGAATTCAGTCACTGATAGTTAACTTTAGAAAACAAAAGTTGTCAAAGCAACTTTCAGAATTGGACATGGCGTCTACGATCAGTAGAAAAAGTTACTTACGAAGATCACGATGCCACTCAAGTCAAACGAACACCAAGCCCAATTCGCACTGACCGTCGACTTAGCCATCTTTACTATCAAAGAAGGAAGCTTGAACATCCTTCTCATCAAGCGCGCTGAGGATCCTTTTGCAGGTAGTTGGGCTCTTCCAGGCGGATTTGTCGACATCAAAGACGACGTTGAAGAGGCGGCTCGTCGCGAACTACAGATTGAAACAGGGGTGGATCTTCAGAAGAGCCACCTCGAACAACTAGGAACCTACGGCCGCCGTGACAGAGATCCAAGGATGCGAGTGATCTCCGTTGCACACGTTGCGCTCGTTCCATCTGTCGGTAAAATAGTCGCAGGTGGAGGAGCTAGCGCGGCAACTTTGGTCAAGGTAAGTGACCTCAATCTCCCCTCTTCGAAGTCGACCGGATCTATAAACTTAGCCTTCGATCACGCCCAAATAATTAAAGATGCAGTTGAAAGGGTGCGATCGAAGCTGGAGTACACTACCCTCGCCGCCGCGCTCCTAAATGAACCATTTTCACTCGCAGATATCAGGAGTGTCTACGAAGCGGTTTGGGGTCGTGCGCCCGATATCGCCAACTTTCGTCGCAAGATTCTCTCAACTCAAGGCTTCGTAGAGGCCATCGGCAAAGCTGCGATCCCAGGTAGCAAAGGTGGTCGTCCTGCAACCCTCTACCGAAGAGGAAGCGCCAACTTTCTTCATCCACCCATCCTGAGGCAGCACGTAGTACACGATGACGCCGATATGCCTTGATCTAAGAGTCTCGGCGTACTCATAAAAAGCACGCCTTTGAGGCGTCAATGTCCTTCGAAGACACCTTTGCCCAAGCATCGTGAATCTGCTGCTACGCACAATTCGAAGGCTTTGAGATGCGAGTCGACGTCAATTACTACCTGACCACCCAAAAGTTGAACTTGCTCTCTCTGGCAGATCGAGGAAGCTCTCACCGACTCTTAAAAATTATCCTCTTAGCGCTTATATAAACGTCTATAGCGTTCCCATGAGGTCGACACGAGGGTGGTAAAAATCTACCCTTGATCTCAGATCTGGTACCGGGTAGACGACGTTGAGGCCCTCCTTGCCACTAACTAGATGGAGCACGATCGAGCCATGGCCCACTTAGTTGTGGACGGATCATTCAGCTTGGTCAAGTTGTCTAGCACAATACGTCCTAGCCACAATACGGTCGCCGGGCGAGGTAGAAAGACTTGGTTTGAAGAAAGACCGAATCTGCGATCGCGCCACTTGTTGGCGAGGCAGCTCTGGAGCCGCTACTGCCTCGACCACGCATCACTGCCATAGCGGCCTCTATAGTTCCCTGCGGTAGCGGACTTCAGTGATAGGAAAGCCATCGAATAGTTCGACCTTGGTGCCACCGTCGGCGAGCCATCCTCCCACCTCATAGAAGCGCCGGGCGCGCTCATTGGCCTCAAACACCCACAGCCGCGCCTCGTCGAAACCGTAGCTGACTAATGTTTCAAGTGCTACTGCCATAAGCTTGATGCCAATCCCGTAGCCCCATAGGTTGGACGACAGATAGATGCCGTAGACCTCGCCCGCACCGTTTGCGTCGTCATCTCGGCATGGCCCAACACTTACAATGCCTTCGAGCTCACCCTCGATGTCAACGACAAAGTCCGCCTGACGGTCGCGCACTGTACTCTCGAGGATCCGCCTCCAACCCTCTGCTCGCCGCAGTGGGTCTAGGGCATCGAGGAACTCTTTGGGGAGGTAGGCGGCGTAAGAGGCTTGCCAAGAGCGGACGTGGAGCGCCCCAGGGCCTCAGCGTCGTCAAAACGGGCCTCTCGGATGGTTCCGACTTCAGGATTCATATCCAAACTATACCGACCAAGGTGGCGAGTTACAACCAGCTCAAAGCTCGAGATTGCGGCCTGCTATCGATGCGGAAACAACAGGGTCGCGTGCGTTACTGCCAGGTGACGAGCTGCCTTGGCTTCGAAAAACGCCCTTTCGCTTAGTTCTCTCAGCATCTTGTCGCCTTCGGCAAAGTTTTTTGATTTCCTGATCAGGGGATGCAAAGCTAAGGTTTCATGGCTATTTGCCTCCGTAAATAGGCCAGGGGTGATATTCGCATATCGCGCGATTCAGTTTTCGGATGACTGTGGTAGATCTAACTGATGTCTCCTGGCTTTTCTATGTGCCAACTCTTCCATTCAATTGCCTCCACCGAAGTTAGCTTCGTTTTGCAAACTCCCCCTTGAATACAATGCCTCGTTACCGCATATACCTTCAACTAGCGCTACATGAGATATCCTTGGGAAAGGTGAAATCAGCCCCACAGGGCTGCTGGGCTACCACTAGCGATCACCCACCATCGCGAATAATCAGCGCATAAATAGAGGTCCTTTGCTACCTCTCGCACAAGGCCACCAAGTAATCGGCTTGACCAGATACTGCCCCTGAGCTTGTAGATGTCATTGGATACAAATTGACTGGCTTTGGGTTGACGCTAACTGCGATACTTTTCAACTATCGGTGCAACTTGGCAAAGTCTTAGTGGATCAGTTTGATAACGTTGAACATCGGCAGATAGAGCGAGATGACCATAGAACCCACAACTCCACCGAGAACGACTATCATCACTGGTTCAAGTAGCGACGAGAGCGATGCAACCATGGCCTCTACCTGTTCCGCATAAAATTGACCGATCTTATCGAGCATTCCGTCGACCTCACCGGTCTCTTCACCAACGGCGACCATCTGCACTACCATCGGTGGAAATACCGAGTGACTCCCCATCGTAGCCGAAAGCGATATTCCCTGTTTGACACCGTTTTGCATCTCTCCGATAGCCACCTCAAAGAGGGTATTGTTTGCAGTTCCCTTGGTTATGTCGAGAGCCTCTAGAAGGGGAACACCAGAGCGGACTAGAGATGCCAGCGTCCGGGAGAAGCGGACGACCGCACTTTTGTGGATCAACTTGCCAAAGATCGGCACTTTCAGGACGATCCGGTCCTTTATAGCCCTACCACTTGGAGTTCTAATGTAGCGAACCAATCCGAAAATCGCAAGCCCAAATAGTATCACGACCTCCAAGAAGTAGTGGACCACGATATTTGAGACGTCTAGGAGTATCTGAGTAGGAACTGGCAAGGTACCATTCAACGAGGCGAAGATCGCCTTGAATTGTGGGATGACAAAGAGCATCATCGCTGTGAGTATTAGTATTACGAGGATAAAGACCGCAACAGGATATGTCATCGCTGACTTTATCTTTCGTCGTATCGACGCCGCATTTTCAAGTGCTGTTGCAAGGTCGAGCAAGACCTTGTCTAGGACACCTCCAACTTCACCCGATCTAATCATAGATATGTAAAGTCGATCGAAGATCTTATTGTGAGAGGCCATGGCTTTAGAAAGCGACTGGCCCCTCTCTATCTCCTGGCGTATCTGCACTAGCGCTTCAGCAAGGGCCTTGTTTTCGACCTGACTCGACAATATAGCGAGGGAGCGAACCAGGGGCAGGCCAGCTGCGATCATCGTGGCAAACTGGCGGGAGAAAGTCGCCAAGTCATCGGCTCCGACCCTGTCGGTCAATCCTGGTATGCGGATATCCGCCTGAAGTCCTCCTCGGCCCTTAGGACGTACTTGTACTGGAAGATAGCCCATCTCCCTTAGGCGCTCCTGCACACGCGATTCGCTCTCAGCTTCGATCTCACCGCTAATCTTGGATCCGGTCTTTCGATCTCTAGCCTGATATTCAAAGGTCTTCACCGTTATTGGCCCCTTCTCTTAGGGTCTGCCCACCCTTGGTTCATCGACATAGAAAAAGTTCTCCTAAAGCAGTCACTCTTTAGGCACCACGACGCTGCACCGTTGGCAACGAAGTTATGAGTCGCTTGAGTTCATCTGGGTTAGACGATGCAGCAGTAGCCGCCTCGGGAGTTACCGTCTTATTGCGAACCAGTTGTGCCAGCGACGCCTCCATAGTCTGCATTCCATATGCCCCACCTGCCTGCATCGACGAGTAGACCTGATGAATCTTTGCCTCTCGAATCAAGTTTCGAACTGCTGGAGTCACAACCAAGACCTCAACTGCAACGGTTCTACCTCCAGATGCCCTGGGTAAGAGTTGCTGGGTAACAACCCCTTGAAGGCTCGCAGCAAGCTGAACTCGTATCTGAGACTGTTGGTAGCTCGGAAAGACGTCGATGATTCGATCGATAGCCTGCGGGGCATCTTGGGTGTGAAGCGATGCAAATACCGCATGGCCGGTCTCGGCAGCGGTGAGTGCCATTGAGATGGTTTCATGGTCTCTAAGCTCGCCGACCAGGATCACGTCAGGATCTTGCCTCAAGACATGCCTAAGGGCATCTGAAAAGCTGAGTGTATCCTCACCTACCTCACGCTGGTTTACGACCGCTCGCTTGTGGTTATGGAGAAATTCAATCGGGTCTTCGATAGTCATGATGTGACAGTCCCTACTCGAATTAATCGAGTCGATAAGTGACGCCAAGGTGGTCGACTTGCCCGATCCAGTCGGTCCAGTTACCAGAACCAATCCTCGAGGTATGTTGGCAAATCCACCTACCACCGCAGGAAGGCCCAAGGTATCAAGGGCAGCGATCTTATCGGGAATGCTACGCATAACTGCGCCAATGCTTCCCCGCTGCATCATCACATTGACACGAAATCGTCCAATTCCACTTACGCCATATGCAGCGTCAAGCTCCTTATTTGCCTCGAATCGGTCCCTTTGGTGATCCGTAAGGATGGAGTAGACCAGCTCCCTAATGGTTTGATTGGAGAGCTTGGGATACTCTTCAAGGCGCACTAAGCGGCCGTCGATTCGAATTGTTGGAGGAGTGCCCACTGAAAGATGAAGGTCGGAGGCTTTTTTGGCGGCAGTAATTCTAAGAAGTTCGGCGATGGATGGCATCGATTCGTCGAGATGCACCGTCGAGGCGAGCTTTGGTCCTCTATTTTCGACCTTTCGTTTTGGATTAGCCTCTACAAAAGCCTCTTGGATCTCACTTCCAAACAGGGTCGAGGCCACCTTCACCATCTCTTGATAAGAGATTTGAGCTAATTCGACTCCATATCCAAGAGCCGACTCTAACCCTTTGGCAAAGTCGGGGCGATACGGATCGACGGATGCAATTTGCAACTTAGAGTTAGCCACCTCAAAGGGGACCACCCAAAATCTTTTGAACAACTCAACAGAGGCGATCCTATCTAAGACTTTCGACGAAAGGACGACCTCCGATGTTACAAGTCGCACCCTCTGAATCTCAGCAAATGATGCAATTAAAAAGTCTTCCGAGAGTGAAAAGGCCGATGCTAGCAGAGAAGCTATATCGACTGGAGCTGTGGCATCGGAGATGGCGTCTTTGGCCGCAGCCACCTCGATTACTCCTCTGTCGCCTAAAACACTTAGAACTAATTCAACGTTCATTGGCCTCAATCCATTAATCTCTTTTGTCTATGCGATAACGCGGAAGATCTCTTCTATGGTGGTCACACCTGAGGCAACCTGTTGCAATCCAGCGGCACGCATAGGAATCATTCCTTGGGTAGTCGCTAGATCCCTCAGCTCATGGCTATTTCCGTTACTGGCGATCAACCTCTCCAACTCATCAGTGATCGTCATAACCTCGTGAATCGCAAATCTTCCGCGGTATCCGGTTCCAGAACAGATCCCGCAGCCTTCTGGGCGATAGAGCTGATCCGGGACGGTAATCGCGTAGCGCTCTAAGTTGAGCAACTTCAGCTCCTCTGCAGTCGGAGAATATGCCACCTTGCAGTTATCACATAGCCTTCGGGCGAGACGTTGTGCCACAATACAGTCGAGAGCACTTGAAACGAGGTAAGGTTCCACACCCATCTCTATGAGGCGCGCTGGAGTGGATGCGGCATCGTTGGTGTGGATGGTAGATAATACCAAGTGACCGGTGAGAGCTAGTTCGGTAGCAATGATGGCAGTCTCTCTATCTCGGATCTCGCCCACCATTACGATGTCGGGGTCGCTTCGAAGGATTGATTTAAGGACCGATGCAAACGAGAGTCCCGCCTTCGAATTAACTTGAACTTGATTTATCCCCGCAATTCGATATTCAACTGGATCTTCCACAGTTATTACGTTTTTCTCGTTTGAATTTAAGACATTCAAAGTTGCATACAGTGTGGTTGACTTGCCGGATCCAGTCGGCCCAGTCACCAGTATCGTTCCATAAGGCTTTCTGAAACTTTTACTATACGATTCGAGTGATTTTGATAGAAAGCCAAGTTCAGAGAGGCCTCGCATCGCAGTTGCATTCTCCAAGACGCGAAGAACTACCTTCTCGCCATAGTTTGTCGGGAGTGTGGCAACGCGCAGGTCTATTGAGCGGCCGCTTATCACACCTGAGATGCGTCCATCTTGGGGAATTCGGCGCTCTGCAATATTTAGATCCGCCATAATTTTGATACGAGAGATCACCCCTGACTGCAGGTTCTTTGGGAGGTTCGAGACCTCGTGAAGCACCCCATCAATACGGTGTCTGATCCGAACTCCATCGGACTGTGGTTCTATATGAATGTCAGATGCCCGATCGTTTACCGCTTGAGCGATAGTGGCGTTAACGAGTTTTACAATCGGACCCTCATCTGCAATCTCTTTTAGATTTGCAGTTGGATCATTCGCACTGTCGGCGATCTCTGAGGCGGCAAGGGCATTCGCCTCGACTGACTCACTTCCGAGTCCAATAAGGCGATCGATGGTGGCCAGGATGGCAGTTCTAGAGGCCACAACCACGATGATCTCTTTTCGGAGATAGGCTCGAAAGTCGTCGATTCCAGAGACGTTATTGGGGTCGGCCGCGGCAACGACAATTCGATTGTCCCTGTGTCCAATCGGAACCATCTCGTGTTTTACAGCTAAGTTCCTCGATATCAGCGAAGCTGCACTGGGGTCCACTGGAAGTTTGGCCAATTCAACAAACTCAAGACCCAATCGCGTAGCAAGTATCTTGCCCAGAACGACTTCGTCGACTACCTTATTTTCAATCAGGATCCGAGTAAGTGGAAGGTTGCGACGCCTCTGCTCCTCAGTTGCGCGCCGCAGCTCATCTTCGCCGACTACCTTTTCTTGGAGCAAAAACCGTGCTAGGGGGCTTAGTATTCCCCCTCCACCAGGCATAAGTCTTCCCGGGAGGGACCTTGAACTACTTGTTGCTGGGGTTGCCGGAAGACTCATTACATTGAATTTCGTCAATGATGAGCAAAAACTTCAACACTATTTTGTCACAAATAGCTATCCTCGGCGCAACGTCTCCGCCCTTACCGCCGAGCGAATCTCTTCAAGCGGAGCTTCGACTCCAGTCCATTTTTCAAATGCAATTGTCGATAGGCGAACCAGCATCGAGACCCCACTTGCAGCTTGTATACCCCTGCTTCGAGCGACCTCGACCAGCGGAGTAACGTGTGGGTGGTATACGATATCGTAGACGAATTGGCCCTCTTTTAGCTGGTCCGCTCTAATGGGGGTCAAACCCGCAAGATTGGTTCCAGTCATCCCAATTGGAGTGGCATTTACGATAACTGAAACGCGGTCGATATCCTCATTTACTCCAACGTAACCGACAGAGCCCGCTAATTCAGCTGCCGCCGAGGCGGTAGAGAGGTTACGCGATATCACGTACACCTCCTTTGCTCCATTGTCGGCGAGGGCTAAAGATATAGCCCTACCCGCACCTCCGCTACCAAGTACCGCGACGCTCCTACCGTGAACCGATAGATCAAATTCATCTCGGAGCGCTTCGACCAGGGCTTGACCGTCAGTGGAGTCACCGATAAATCGGTCGTCTTGACGATAGACGAAATTGACGCTCTGAAGCTTTTTAGCTCTATCAGTTACCTCATCTAGGTAGGGAATTATGGACTCCTTGTGAGGCATCGTAACCGAAAAACCTAGAACACCGAAGAAGCGAAGCGCCTCTACCGCCTTGCCTATCTCGCCATTTGGCACCCGAAGGGCAACATATACACAGTCAAGGCCAAGACGCCTAAAACCTGAATTATGGATGACTGGTGACAGGGAGTACTCCACCGGATCGCCCAATATCGCCAATACCTTGGTGGCTCCGGTTGGCCATGCCCACGATGCCATTCTCGGTTCTGCTTCAAAATTACTCATCAAAGACCTCTCTCGGCAGCTAGCTGCTCGTTTGCTAATTGCTCGGCGTATGTTGCAGAAAAGGCCTCGAGGCCGTTAGATTGCACCGTCACAAAATATAACCAAGGGCCAGGAACTGGATTCAAAGCCGCTTTGATCGCATCCGGACTTGGAGCGCTAATTGGCGTCGGTGGTAGGCCGGGGTTTATATAAGTGTTATAGGGCGTTGAAATCTTAAGTTGGCCAAGCGAGGGCGAACCTGAGGTCAATCCAAGTCCATAAAGAACAGTTGAATCAAATTGAAGGTTCATTGGAACTTGAAGGCGATTATAAATTACCCTAGCTACCTTTGGATAATCGCTATAGAGCAGCGCCTCGCGTTGAACGAGGGAAGCAACTGTAAGAATCTGATATGCATCTAGTCCATTTAACTTTGTACTTGGAGTCAATCCTGCACTTTGGGCATTAGAGGTAGTTTGGTTGATCATCTCTTGTATCACAGAGTGATCACTCTCATCCGGTAATACAAAGTAAGTCTGAGGAGCAAGAAGCCCTTCTAGGGACGGCGTAGACGAAGTTATAAATGGACTAGAAAATCCACCCGCCTTTATCGCCGCCAAAAACTTAGAGTCACTGTGGCCTGGGACTTTACCAACAACAGTTGCTATTTGAGTTAACGTCATACCTGGCACGACTGTAACTTTAAATTCGTTCGGACCCCTCTTCAAGGTAGCAAAGACATCCTTTAGGGACTCGTTGGTGTGCATCGAATAGAGGCCAGGTAGAAGTACGGGGGGCGGATTCAACTTGAGGTATATCGAAAAGTAAGTCTTGGATGAGGTAATCCCTTTTTTGACCAATAGATCCCCCAGGGCGGAGTAGCTGTCTCCATTTGCAACAGTCAATGTGACTGGAGTTCCTGATCGAGAGCCAGAAATTGCGCGCTGGTACCTTTGATAATAGGTGAATGCTATGCCAATAGCTACCAAAAGCAATATACCAAGGGTGACAGTTATTACCCTCAACGGAGTGAGGCGCCTCTTAGAAGTGGCCTCATCGCGACCAAATTGAAAGTTACTCAAGATTTCCCACCAAAGTGCTTACACCCAACCAAAGATAGCTTACGAGATCGTATCTAGGTAACCCTCAAGTATCAGCCCCGCCGCAATTGAATCTAGCGCGCCAGAGGCACGACTTAATCGTTGCCCACTCGCCCTGGCCCTGTTGGTTGCTGTTCGAGATGTCAGTCGCTCATCTACAAACTTCACCTCGACACCACTTTTCGCAGCTAGTTGGTCCGCAATAGCGTGGACCTTTTCGGATGCAACCGACGCGCGCCCCGAAAGGGCAATTGGATCGCCCACCACAAAGAGGTCTGGCGAGTAATCACTTACGTGAGCCAGAAGCCTATCTAACTCATCTACCAACGACTTATTTACGACAAAAGCATCAACGGGCATTGCCACCAATGCCACCGTAGAACAGTAAGCGACACCTACCCGCTTCTCACCTATATCGAGGGCAATTATTCGAGCCAAGGGACAGTCACCTAAAACTACTACAGACGTGAGATCTTGGATCGCAACAACGAGACGGCCTCGTCTACCTTGTCAACAAATTTCCCACCACTTTGGACAAAGTCAGCATTTCGTCCGACCCCTCCACCCAAAGTACGGGCGACATCTCCGAGAAGTTGCGATACGTCGTGGGCGAAGTCTCCACTCCTACCTGCCACGATCGCAACCTTATCGTCGGGCGTAGTTGAAAACAGGGCAACAAATTTAAACTTTCCGGTTGCAATTAGGTTGCCATAGAGTTCGCGCAAGAGGTCACCGGTTAGTCCGGTTCCGCTCCAAATCACCGAGGACGACTCCTCGCCCTGCTCGATCTGGCGAGATATCTCAGCTATTCTCTCTGAATTTCGTGCTGCGACCTGCGCAGAAAGATCCCTTTCTCTAACCTTGAGGGCTTCAACTTTTTTATAGACATCGACGTCGTTGGCCGCAAGGGAAGAGTTCACCTGGTCCAACAACTCAGAACGTCTCTTCAGATGCTCGAAGGCCGCAAGGGAGGTGAGCGCCTCTATTCGACGGGTATTGGATCCAATCGATGCCTCGGAGACGATTACAAAGAGGCCAATAGATGCGAGATCTGAAACGTGGGTTCCACCGCAGAACTCTAAAGACTTACTACCAGCACGTACCACTCGCACTTCATCGCCGTACTTATCGCCAAAGAATGCAATTGCACCCATCTCCATCGCATTCGCCTTTGAAGTAACCTCGGTAGAGACCTTGGAACCTTCAGCAATCGCCTCATTGATAGAGTGCTCGACCGCAGCGATCTCACTAGGAGTCATTGGCCCCCAATGGAAAAAGTCAAAACGAAGGCGGTCGGGTGCCACAAGTGAACCCTGTTGCTTTACTTGGTCACCAAGGGTCTCACGAAGAACTGAATGCAAAAGGTGGGTGGCAGTATGGTTCTTTCGTATCTTTTCTCTACGAGCCTCGTCGACTGCCAGAGATGCGACTTGACCTAGGCGCAGCTCTCCAACAACCTTCTCAACACGATGGCATATGAGTGATGGCAACACAAAAATTGTGTCAACAACTTTGGCGCTACCTGAGTCGGTCGAGATAGAGCCATTATCACCGACTTGACCCCCTTGCTCTGCATAAAAACAGGTCGAGTCAGTGAAGATATCGCTATATTCTCCATTCTCTACGATGCCAACTACTCGGCCGTGGCTCGAAGTCGTGGTGTAGCCAGTAAAGACAGTGGTGCCAAAGGTCTCAAGGATCTCTCGATACCGATCGGCGACTTCGCTGTCTTGAACCTTCCCCTTTCGGTCGCTACGCGCCCGTTCTCGCTGAGAGGCCATCTCTGCTTCGAAAGCCTCAAAATCGACCGAAACACCTCTATCGCCAGCTATCTCCATCGTCAGCTCAATAGGGAAACCGTAGGTATCGTGCAGGCGAAAGGCGCCAGCGCCGGAGATCGAACCCTTCTCCATCTCAATGTCAAGTTGAGCCGAACCAGCGCGGAGGGTACGGGCAAAGTTTTGCTCCTCGCGGTCGATGACCTTGGTGATGAAGTCTTTAGCAGCAACTATCTCAGGGTAGGCCTCACCCATATTCTCAATTACAACATTTACAAGCTGGATCAGTACCGATTCAACCTCTCGAATCCGCCAAGCCCGTAGCGCGGCTCTCCTGATAATGCGTCTTAGGACATAACCGCGACCTTCATTTGAAGGGATGACGCCATCACCAACCAGAAATGTCATCGAGCGTGCATGGTCGGCCATAATTCGAAGAGAAACGTCTCTCTCTTCGTCTTGGCCATATGTGACTCCGGTAATCTCGGCGGCACGAGTCAATATCGGCCAAAGAAGATCGGTTTCATAAACCGAGCCCTTTCCCTGCAGGACCGGCAGAATCCGCTCTAGGCCAGCTCCGGTATCAATACATGGCTTTGGAAGTGGATTGAGAGTTCCGTCTTCGCTACGGTCATACTGCATGAAGACCAGGTTCCAGATCTCCAAAAACCTCTCATCTGATCCAAATGCAGGACCACCGTCAGCTCCATATTGCTCGCCTTTATCGAAGTAGATCTCAGAGCATGGACCGCAGGGGCCGGTATCAGCCATTTGCCACCAGTTGTCTTCATCCAACCTTTGAATTCGCGAGGGATCAACCCCAACTTTGTCACGCCATATGGCCTCTGCCTCATCATCGGAGAGGTGAACCGTCACCCATAGACGATCCTTGTCCAACCCAAGTACTTCAGTCACCAACTCCCAAGCAAAAGGTATTGCTTCGTTCTTGAAGTAGTCGCCGAAGCTGAAGTTGCCCATCATCTCAAAGAAGGTGAGGTGGCGTGCGGTACGACCGATCTGATCGAGATCGTTATGTTTTCCTCCTGCTCGCATGCACTTTTGAATCGTCGTTGCACGAGAAAAAGGAGGCTGCTCCTCTCCGAGAAAATAAGGCTTGAAGGGAACCATGCCCGCTACGGTAAAGAGGACCGAGGGGTCGTGTGGAATTAGAGAAGCAGATGGTACTAGAGTGTGACCACGTGACTCAAAGAAGTCTGTAAAGGCTTTTCGAAGGGTATTTGCATCCATTATGCATCAAATCCTAGCACGTCGGATCATTGATCAATAGTTAGGATTGTCCATCGCACCGGGTTATTGAACTTATCGCATTTCCATCGAAAAATTTGGGGCAATTGCTAGGGTCAGGCAACGTTAAAGCCACTGCTAAAGTTAGGCTATCTATGTAAATTTGCACTTCGAGGCGCATTATTTCGCTAAAAATCCGCCAAGTCGAAGGTATTTGAAACTATTTAAAAAAGTGATGGATTAAAGATGACACTGGCCCGTGGGTTGAGAAGTAATTACTGCGGTGAGTTAAACAGTGGTGACGTTGATACAAAAGTCGCCCTCTGTGGTTGGATCGACAAAATTCGCGACCATGGTGAACACCTCTCCTTTATCGACCTTAGAGACCATACCGGAATCGTGCAGATAGTGGCACCGAGGCGAAACGACCTTCGCTCCGAATTTGTAGTGAAGGTGACCGGCACCGTAGCAAATCGCCCCGAAGGCACCATCAACAAGACCATTGCCACAGGAGAGATCGAAATTCACGATACCGAGATCGAGGTGCTTTCGACGGCGAATACTCTCCCATTTTCGATCGACGACCGCCTTGACGTAGAAGAGATAACCCGTCTTCGATACAGATTTCTCGATATCCGAAGAAACAAGATGCAGCGCAACATAAGGACTCGTGCTCTCGTCAATAGCGCGATACGGCGCTCTCTCGAGGCGCAGGGATTCACTGAAGTTGAAACGCCGATGCTTTGGACACCAACACCAGAGGGCGCTAGAGAGTTCCTCGTACCTTCGCGGCTTCAACCAGGGAACTTCTACGTTCTTCCGCAAAGTCCACAGATAGCCAAGCAGCTGCTGATGGTAGGTGGTTTTGACCGCTACTATCAGATTGCTCGATGCATGAGAGATGAGGACCTTCGGGCCGACCGACAGTTCGAATTTACCCAACTTGACCTCGAGGCATCTTTTGTTACCCAAGAAGACATCTTTGCCTTCATCGGCAAAGCGATCGCCGAGATCGTCTCGGTAACGCGCAACATTGAAATTGGTGAAATTGGCCGAATGACTTGGTTTGATGCCATGGATAAGTATGGGGTCGACAAGCCGGATCTGCGCTTTGAATCCCCTCTTGTTGATGTCACCGAAATTCTCTCTCCTCTTGGGGTTAGAGCCTTCTCTGCACCTTCGATCAAAGCCCTTCTATCCCCAGTTCAGGAGGTATTCACGCGAAGCCGCCTCGATAACCTAATCGATCGTGCCAAAGCGCTTGGAGCGAAAGGTCTCGCATATTTCAAGGTGGTAGAAGAGGAAGGAAAGCTAGTCTTTGAGTCGCCACTAGCTAAATTCCTGGAAGAGGGGCCAACCCTAGCCCTTATTGAGCGAATGGGTGCCACAGCAGGTGACACTATCTTCGTTGTAGCCGACGAGTGGAAGATTGCAACGAGCGTCCTCGGTCAGATTCGGCTAGAACTTGGCAAAGAGTTGGTTAGCCATGAACAACTGGCATTTACTTGGATAGTCGACTTCCCGCTCTTCGAAGGATTGGACGAAAATGGAAAGCCCATCTCAGCCCACCACCCCTTCACCATGCCCCACCCGGACGACTTTGAATTCCTAGAGTCCGATCCTCTTAGGGTACGAAGCCAATCGTATGACTTAGTCTTGAATGGCTGGGAATTAGGTAGTGGAAGTATACGAATCCACCGCCCCGATATCCAATCGAAGATCTTCCAAATTATCGGCGTCACCGAGGAGGAGGCTCAAAGTCGCTTCGGCTTCCTGCTTGACGCTTTTAAATTTGGAGCACCTCCTCATGGAGGCTTTGCCTTCGGAATCGACCGCGTTGCTGCGATAATGAGCGGTGAAGACAATATTCGCGAGGTAATTGCATTTCCAAAGACTCAAAGCGGCCTCGACCCGATGACCGAAGCTCCCAAACCAGTCGATGCTGCAACTTTGAAGAACGTTGGCTTGAGCCTAGCCCCAAAGAAGTGAAGTGTCCGAGCTTGCCCCCCTTGGCGAACGTGTAAGACCTCGTAATCTTGATGATATCGTCGTTGGAAGAAGGTTGATTGAACCGCCAGATGGCCCGCTCTATGCTATCGCCACCTCTAATCTTCCGATTAGCGTTGTAATCAAAGGGCCACCTGGCTGCGGAAAGACCACTTTAGCCCGACAACTTACCAGAATGATAAATTGTGAAGTAGAGTTCTTCACCGGCTCCACCCTGAGCGTGAGCGACGTCAAACGCATCGTTGAAGAGCATCACTCAAGTGATAGATCACTCTTTAGAACCAGGAAACTGATTCTCGTAGATGAGATCCATCGCCTCTCCAAAGTCCAACAGGACAGCGTTCTTGAACCTTTGGAGAGCGGAAAGATTGAGATGATTGGTACCACCACAGAGTCTCCCTATCACTCTCTGTCACGGGCACTCGTCTCTCGGTTCGACATCTTTGAAGTCGAACCTCCTAACGCTGATCAAATGAGGCAAATTCTTGCAAGATCAGCCAATCGAATCGGTGCTTCAATCGATCCACAACTTTCAGATCTGATCATCAAAAAAATAAATGGGGACGTACGCCAAGGACTTCGTCTCGTCTCATACATCGATACCCTCGATCCAGCAGTATCTTCGGAAAAAGTAGCCGAGTTCATCGAACAGTTGAAGACAAACTCCAGTTTTATCGACGATGACAAGCACTACGATCTCGCATCAAAGCTAATAAAAGCTATGCGAGCGTCGAATGAGGTAGTGGCAATACGGGCACTATCAGAGGCGCTATCGCTGGGAGAAGATCCAAAGTTCATCGCAAGACGTCTGGTTATATTTGCATCTGAAGACATATCTCTCGCTGACAGTAGCGCGCTACCTCTAGCAGCGGCAGCCTTGACCGCATGCGAGTCGATTGGAATGCCAGAGGCACGCATAATCCTCAGCCATGTGGTTCTGGCTTTTGCCAGATCACCAAAATCACGTGAAAGCTACGATCTCTACAATCAATTTTCATAGTAGAGGCTTTACGAAACTGAATGGACGCTGAGTGAGGCGATTAAAGCAATCTCAATCCAACGACGACCTTATAGCTGTACAGGAACTTCAAACCTAAGGAGAGAGATGAACGTATCCGCAGCAACCACACCCCCAGTAACACCACAAGCCACCACGTCTCAGGCGGCAGGTGCTCCAGGAAAGAAGGACGGCGACGGAGATCACGGAATTGAGCCTGCAGGTTCAAAGTCGACTGCAACCCCATCGTCTAGCGCGCTTTCGACATTA
>JAJZFV010000052.1 GCA_021805205.1 Actinomycetes bacterium
CAGGCTCGACTAGCAGCTAAAAGTCGATAAGTTGTCCTGGTTTTACCACAATATCTGGCAAAACCAGGACAACTAAGAGCCTCGGCCACCTTTTAGTCGGCGACATTACCCAAAATCAAAGACCTTGCCTAGCCTAGGCCCGATATCGCACTGCGAGAGTGGATTGCTTGGCAGTCCCTCATCTCCCAAGTGCCAATTAGGCGCTCTCTCACCCTTTTACGATCAAGCTGATTGCGACGCCGGTTCCAACTAACACAATGATCGCTCGAAGTACTTTAGATGGAATATGACGACCTACTTTGGCACCTACTTGTGCGCCAATAACCGACGATATTGCTATTAGTAGTGCTGGTAGGTACGCCACGTGGGTAACTGCAATGAAGAAGATCGCGGCAATTCCGTTTACTAGCCCGGCGAGAATGTTCTTTAGGCCATTTAGTCGTTGAAGGGTATCGTCAATTCCAATTGCCAGGAGGGCGATGAGAACCACACCTTGAGCTGCACCAAAATACCCGCCATAGATTGCAGTTAGAAAGACGCCACCGTAGAGAAGTCCCGATGCCAAATTGCTTTCGCTCCGCTTAGCAAGTGCCCTTGAAATACGGGGCTGGAATGCCATTAAGATTACTGCCGCGAGGATCAGGTACGGGACTATCTGTTGAAATGCACCAGGATAAGTAACCAGCAAGAAGGCACCGACAACTCCGCCTAAAAGTGCAACAATGCCTAGTTTGATAGCTCTATTTTTTTGCCCCTTCAACTCTTTGCGATAGCCAATTGCTCCACTCGCGGACCCCGGAACCAAGCCGAGGGTATTAGAAACATTTGCGAGAAGGGGCGAATAGCCAAGAGAAAGAAGGGTGGGGAAGGTGATCAGAGATCCCGACCCAACGATAGTGTTAACCATCCCAGCGCCGAAGCCGGCGAGAAGTATTTCGATATCTGCGATAGTTGACATCTATTTAACTCCAGAGAGCAATGTTTTGGCCTCGACCGTTGATGGGTTTAAACGGTGTTGTAGCCTAGCAAGACCCTGTGACTTTGCTTCGGTGACGTAGGGATGCTCTACAGATGAATGTAGATCTTTTTGCAAACTCACGAGATCGGAGGCGATTGCACAGATTTCGCTGTGTTTTAGATTGGGCCATTTCGCAGTGGCGACACCTTGGCTGAGTAATCCTTCGTCGCGGCTCGACGGGATTACTATTGCGTTACCTTTTCGCACTAGTGCCACGATCGGAGCAAAAGACGGAACTATAATTCGTCGTATTGCGGAACGGTTATTTTTGATGATCTACTCCTGATCTATGCGTACTTGCGGCTACGACACAATTTGGCGAGGTGAACGAATGGCTGCTGAGAGCGCAAAAGCTGGGTATGTACTTAGCTTTGCGAAATCTTAGAAGTGGCAAACTTTCCTTCCCCTGCCAACCCTTGGTTAATGGCAGTTAACGGTATTGAAACAAAAATGACAACATTCACACCATAATACTGTATACAATGACTTTTATTGGCACTGAAGATAGTGCTCGTGAGTCAGGAGGGTGGATTGCCGTTCATTTTTAGGCATAGAAATACGAGCGCCAAAAAGGGACGCCTCGCCGGTGTCTTGATAGGCGCATCTCTTGTTCTTGCTAGTTGTTCTAGCGGTTCAAGTAGTTCTACAGCAGCTACGACTGCTTCGACAGCCGCTCCAGCGGCGACCATAAAAAATGGTGGACAGATCATTGTCGGCCTTCCAGCTGCCCCAGAGGCGTTAGATCCAGCGACTGAGGCTACTTACTACGGAAGAATCGTCTTTGCAAATATGTGTCTTGGTCTCTACGGGATCAGCTCTGCTGGTCTACCTACCCCAGTATTGGCATCGGCGGCTCCCGTCATCTCGGATGGTGGATTGACCTATACCATTACCCTTCGGTCGGGTGTCAAGTTCAACGACGGCACGCCTTTGAATGCTGCTGCAGTAGTTACTTCGCTGACGCGTGATCAGACCCTTCCAACCTCCGCTCGAGCTTCAGCTCTGAAAGATATTGTCTCGGTAACTGCAACCGGTACTGACACTGTTCAGTTGAAGTTGGCTTCGCCAGATTCTGCGTTGACGACTATTCTTGCGGGTCGATCCGGAATTGTGGTCTCTCCAACGGCACTTGCCAAAGAAGGGGCTAACTTTGGTCAGCAGCCGGTCTGCGTCGGTCCATTTATGTTCTCTTCGCGACCATCGCTCGATCAGATCAACTTGGTAAAGTCACCCTACTTCTACGATGCATCCAAAGTTCACGCTGCTAGCCTCGACTTCACCGTCATCACAGACCCGAGCACCTGCTACTCGAACCTACTTTCAGGTGCGATCAACGTTGCGGCTTGCTTGGCTCCAAATGACGTCGCACTTCTGAAGTCAAACTCTGCCTACCAGACCCAAACTGTCATTACAAATGCGTATGCAGGGCTAGATATTAACGTAGGAAATGCAAATGGTTACAACAAGCCAAGTGCGGCGCCCAACAACCCATTTGCACAGCATCCAAGCTTGATGAAGGCGTTCGAACTTAGTATCTCGCGCAAGACAATCAACAACGTTGTCTTTAGTGGTATCAACCAGCCAGGTTGTACCCCGCTAGCCCCAAGTAGCCCGTATCACACTTCAATTGGCTGCACCCATCGCAATATTGCAGAGGCCAAGGCCATCATCGCTGCTACTGGTGTATCGACCCCGATTCCAGTTACGTTGATGGAGCCAACCGGAACCCTAAATACCCAAGAGGGTGAAGTCATAGCCTCTGAAGCTGCACAAGCTGGATTCAATGTGACGGTTCAGTCGACTGAATTCACAACAGCGCTAGCTGCAGCTGAGAGTGGAAACTACGAGATGTTTGCGATTGGTTGGTCGGGACGCGTCGATCCAGATCAGAACATCACCCCCTTCTACGCCCCAGGAAGCGCCCTCAACTACACCGGTGTCCAAGACCCAACCCTCCAGTCTCTGCTGGTCCAAGGTCGTACGGCCACTACAGTTAGCGCTCGCAAGGCTGTCTATGCTCAAGTTGAAAAGCGGTTGGCAAGTGACCTCGGTATAATCTACCTCTACCACGAAGCCTTCCAGCTGGCGACTTCAGCGAAGTTGCAGGGAGTATCTTTCACTCCTGATGGAATTATCCACTTTGCTAATGCCGGCTTCACTGCGTGAAGCTTGCCATTGGCCATCTAACGAAATTAGTTTGAGAGGTTTCGTTTGAAAAGATACCTATATCGAAGAGCTGGAGCTTCGTTTATAACTTTGGTTCTGGCGTCGATGGTAGTCTTCGCAGGAGTCCGGGCCCTACCGGGCAACATGGCAGTGGCGCTCTCAGGTGAGAACGGGAGCGCTGCTGCTATTGCGGCTATCACCAAAGAGTATGGACTGGATAAGCCGATCGTAGTACAGTACTTCGATTGGGTAAAACAGCTACTAAGTGGCAACTTGGGGATCTCTCCTCAAACCGGTCAAAGCGTGGTCTCTGAGATCGCCCAAAGGCTACCTGTGACGATCGAGTTGACTCTTCTCTCGATTGCCTTCGGGATTGTGGTGGGTATTCCGACTGGAATATATGCCGCACTTCGTAGAGGAAAGGCTGCGGATTACGCCAGTAACTCGATCGCTATCTTCGGCCTCTCGATACCATCTTTCTGGTTCGGTATTCTACTGATTCTCCTCTTCTCGGTGAGAAGTCACATACTGCCATCATCTGGATTTGTATCATTTTTTTCAAATCCCCTTGGCAATTTGAAAGATATGGTCATGCCAGTAGTGGTTCTTGGCTCTGGCGTGGCTGCGATTTTGATGCGCCAGATGCGCTCTGGGATGCTCGAGACGCTCCGGTCGGATTATGTGCGAACCGCCCGCGCCAAAGGTTTACCAGAGAGGGTAGTCATCGGAAAGCACGCTCTTAGAAATAGCGTTACTGCAGTTGTAACTATCATTGGCCTTCAATTTGGAGTCCTACTTTCCGGCGTTGCAGTCACCGAGCAGGTATTTTTGCTGCCAGGAATTGGGCAGTTGACTATCGATTCGGTCTTTCAGCGAGACTATCCAACGCTTCAGGCACTGGCTCTCCTTATTGCATTCTCCTACATCGTTATCAACTTCTTAGTTGATGTGGCGTATAGTTACTTGAATCCGCGGGTTCGGTTGGTGGGGGCCTCCAAATGACAGATATTTCCGTGGCACCGCCTAAGGTTCGTCGCCAGCGAAGGCGCCTTGGGGTCTTTATGAAGCGTAAGGTGGCTGTTGCCGGCGGCCTTGGTATAGTTTTGATCTTTTTGCTGGCGATATTTGCACCGGTACTGACTCAGTACTCGCCGACCGCCACCGACTTTTCACACCTACTTGCTCCTCCTTTTTCATCCGGTCACCTATTTGGTACCGATCAACTGGGAAGGGACACTTTCGCGAGGTTGATCTATGGTACTCAGTCGACCCTAGAGGTGGGCGTAGTGGCGACGCTTTTTGGCACGGCAGTGGCGGTGCCAATAGGGATAATCTCGGGATACTATCGCGGGTGGGTCGATTCGGTAATCATGAGGATCACCGATGTCATTTTGGCCTTCCCCTTCCTCGTAATAGCAGTTGGACTAGCGGCGATCTTGGGGCCATCGCTTCGAAATGCTATTTTGGCCCTCGGTATTGCCCAGATACCGGGGGTTATAAGAATCGCGCGCGCTGAGGCGCTAGGCCTTAGGGAGCAGGAGTTCGTCCAGGCGGCGGTGGCTAGCGGGGCATCGGATCCGACGATTCTGGTGAAGTATCTATTTCCCAATATGCTTAGTCCACTTGTAGTTCAAGCAAGCGTCGCGATACCGGGTGCGATCCTAGGTTCGGCCTTACTTTCGTTTCTCGGAGTGGGAGTCCAACCCCCGACTCCCGCTTGGGGAAGCATGCTGGCCACGGCGCAGACCTACCTCTATCAGGACTATTGGCTAGCAGTATTACCAGGATTGGCGATCCTGCTGACAACCCTGTGTTTCAATTTCTTCGGCGACGGGTTGCGCGACGCACTCGATCCTTCAATCGGTTAGGAGGTGGGAATGGAAAAGCTTCTTGAGATTTCAGATCTCAACATCAACTTTGGTTCTACTATAGACCCGATTAGGGCGGTTCGGGGTCTGAACCTCTCGGTCGGTGCCGGTGAAATTGTGGCACTCGTCGGCGAATCTGGCTGTGGGAAGTCTCTATCAGCTTTAGCTGTGATGAAGTTGATCCCCCAGACGGCGCGGGCAACCGGAAATATCCGTTACAACGGAACTGAGCTTCTAGCTGCGCCTGATTCGGTGATTAGATCTATCAGGGGCAAAGAGATCGCAATGGTCTTTCAGGAGCCCATGACCTCTTTGAATCCGGCATTTACTGTTGGTGATCAGATCGCCGAAACACTGCGCCTTCACCTAAAGCTATCTAGAGCAGAGGCGTCGAAGAGGGCTGTAGATCTTTTGGCCAAGGTAAGGATCGCTGCGCCAGAACAGCGTGCTAAGGCCTATCCTCACCAGCTATCTGGCGGCATGAGACAGCGAGTCATGATTGCAATCGCCCTAAGTTGTAATCCAAAGTTTTTGATCCTGGATGAACCTACCACCGCACTCGACGTAACTACTCAGGCTCAAGTACTTGAGATCGTCAGAGAACTTCGAAGCGAAAGTGACACTGGGGTGCTACTTATAACCCATGATTTAGGGGTGGTTGCAGATCTGGCCGATCGTGTGGTAGTTATGTATGCCGGATCACCGGTGGAGCGTGCCGAGGTGGGTGATCTCTTTGAATACCCATCGCACCCATATACCAATGGACTGCTAAATGCGGTGCCTAAGCGGAGCGATGGGATTAGGCGCAAGCTTGAAGATATTGCTGGAACCGTACCGGTTGTTAGAAGTGAACCAGATCGTTGTGTATTTGCTGACCGCTGTGGATATGCCAGCGCTGATTGTCTAGAGGGAGAGCCCCAGATGGCAGATATTTCAGAAGGGCACCAAGTTGCCTGTCTCCATCCGTTGCATAGAGATGCTGGGGTATTGAATTGAATCCGCCACTTCTAAAGATCGATAACCTTAGCGTCTCCTTCTCGGTTCCAGGAGGCACGGTAAATGCAGTTAGAGACGTCAACTTGGAGATCGGAAGGGGAGAGATCCTCGGATTAGTCGGTGAAACCGGAAGCGGAAAGACAACCGTTGGAAAGGCCGTCGTCCGACTTTTAGAGCCCACCTCGGGTGCTATTGCCATAGATGGTGTGGATATTACGCACCTCTCTCGACGGTCGATGCGACCCTATCGTCGTCAGATTCAAATGGTCTTTCAGGATCCCTACTCATCCTTGAATCCTCGAATGAGCGTAGAGCAGTTGATAGCACATCCACTTGCGATTCACGGTATCGGCGGACGTAGCGAGCGGGTCAAGTTGGTTCGGGAGATCGTAGAAAAGGTGGGCCTTTCCAAGGCGGTTCTTGGACGTTACCCAGGTGAGATGTCTGGTGGCCAGCGGCAACGAGTTGGTTTGGCACGGGCGTTGGTTCTCTCTCCAGCTCTACTCGTAGCCGATGAACCGGTATCGGCTTTGGACGTCTCGGTTCAGGCAGGAATATTGAACCTTCTGGTGGATCTACAGCAGGAGCTAGGTTTTTCCTGCCTCTTTATCACTCACGATCTAGGGGTGGCAGAACACCTATGTGATCGCGTAGCGGTGATGTACTTGGGTGAGATCGTTGAGATCGGTAGACGAGAGGAAGTTTTGGTCCACGGTGAGCACCCCTATACCAAGTCACTCCTAGAAGCGGTTCCGATTCCTGACCCTACGATTCAGCGAGGCCGCGAGCGTGCTACCCTTCCCGGAGATCCCCCTGATCCTCTCAGCCCACCGGTGGGGTGCGCACTAAGTCCTAGGTGCCCTTTGGCCGATTTACGGTGTGAACAAGAGCACCCTTCACTAATGGCGATGCGAAGCGGCCAAACCACAAGCGAGGCTTTGTTGGGTGGCGATGACCATATGGTTAGGTGCCATCGCATTCAGGAGGCTGGCCTCCTGGTAGGTAGCTAAATACTTCGCTGCAATGGAGCTAGCCAGGGATTGATGTGTCGGTAGGATTAGCTAGCATCGTGCTGAGTTGAATTGACCTGCGGTCGATAAAACCGGATTTGAAAAAAAAGGGGAATTGCGTGGCGGGCCTCAAGTAGGGAGAGTGAGCTTTGACTCTAATCTTGAACAGTCGATGGACCTTCGGCAATGTTGGGAAGATTTAGTAGTCCCTTTCGGCTCCGTTCGCAGTGGGCTGCCATTAGCGTCTTTGCCAACTCTGGTTCTCCCCGTAAGATGGCCTCAACTACACCTCCATGTTCTTCCCATGAAGCTGGCGCCCGTGTTACCGCAATTGCGGAAAAGTACCATCTAACCCTTGCCTCGATTGCAGCTGTCATCTCGGAGAGGACTTGATTTCCTGATAGGTGAATGATTGCCGAGTGCAGCTGGGCGTTGTGATCAACGATTTCAGTGTCTACACCGTGGCTGGCTTCGGCTGATCCTACCTCGAGGATAGCACGTAGGGTTTCGATCTCATCTTCATCTGTTTCTTGGTCCCTTACTCGTTCTGCAGCTTGGAACGCCGCCTCAGATTCGAGAGCACACCTTACACTAAAGACCTCGTCGATCTCGCGGGCAGAGGGTGTGTGCACAAAAGCGCCATAGCCAACTTTGAGGTCTACCCATCCGTCGCGAGATAGATCTTGAAGTGCCTCTCGAACTGGCAGTCGGCTTACCCCAAGTTGTGATGCGAGTTCCGATTCGACGAGGTGCTGGTTAAATTTAAAGCCACCTCTAACTATAAGTTCTTTAATGGCACTAGCTATCTCAACTCGAAGTGGCCCTGGCCTTGAAACTGCCCTTAACTTTGTCATCGGTGGAATTCTAGTGACCGACCGAATAGGCCTGATCTTGTCGAGGATCAGAGGCTGCTATCAATTGACCATCTGATTTGCCGACCGCACAAATTCGACCAAGACCCCACGGATCTGCGACCGTCACCTTGTGGCCCATCTCGCGAAGGCGTTCAATTTCTACCTCACCGAAGCGTGATTCCACGTCGATTCGTCCAATGTGTGCCTCTCTAGGGTAGAACGAAGATGGAAAGTGTGAGGTGTGGAAGGCGGGGGAGTCGATCGCCTGCTGGAGGTTCATATTGAAGTGAACCTTGCGGAGGAAGAACGAGAGGGTCCACTGATCTTGCTGGTCTCCTCCCGGAGTACCAAAGGCGACATCGCCCCTGCTTCCACCGAGAGCCATGGTGGGGCTAAGCGTTGTCCGTGGCCTTCGACCTCCCTTGTATGCTGCTGGCGACTTTTCATCGAGCCAAAACATCTGGCCCCTCGTCGATAGCGAAAAGCCTAAGCCAGGTACGCAAGGGCCACCGTGTAGCCATCCTCCCGATGGGGTAGCAGAGACCATATTGCCATCTCTATCCACAACGTCGATTTGACAGGTATCTTTTCCGATAGGATCCGGCGGTGCTCCGGTGCCACCCTTTAGACTTCCGACCCCGATCAAGCTAGCCTCTGGATACCATGGCGTACGTCCATCGAGGATACCGGGGCGAAGTTCCATCGATGCCTCGCTAGAGATGAGCTCTCTTCGCTCCTTGGCATACTCATCTGACAAGAGTCGATCGAGGGGAACCTCTTCGAACAATGAATCGGCGTAGTAGGCGTCACGATCGGCAAATGCAAGCTTGGCAACTTCAACTACCAGGTGTACAAAGTCGGCAGACCTTGGATTCATCGAGGAGATGTCGAAGCCTTTGAGCAGATTTAGCTGTTGTAAAAAGACGGGTCCCTGCCCCCATGGTCCGCTCTTGAATACTTCGTAACCGTGGTAGTTCATAGAGAGTGGTTGTTCGATAGTGGGTCTCCAGCTAGCCATATCTTGACCAGTAAGAAAGCCACCGTGGGGTGAACCACTGTCGTCCATAAAGGTGTTTTTGGTTACAAAGTCATCTATTGCTTCAGCTACGAATCCGGTGTAGAAGATCTCCCGAGCTCGAGAAATCTGCCCTTCTCGGTTTGACCCTACCGCCTTTGCCTCGGCGATTATCCTCTGGTATGTATTGGCTAGGGTTGGATTCTTCCATAGACCACCTCCCACAGGAGCGGCTCCTGAAGCCAATAGGTATATCTCAGCCGAGCTCTTCCAGTGGTTGGCAAAGAGATCTTGATTGGCACTTATCGTCGATGCAGCTCGGTCTAGGAGTCGAAATCCTCCCGATGCATAGCCAATTGCAGGAGTCATCACCGTCTCGAGGTCGAGAGTGCCAAACTCCTCGAGAAGTAGCATCCAGGCTCCGAATGCTCCAGGTACACATATCGGAAGCAATCCAGTACCAGGTACTTGAGTTAGTCCAGCATCGGTTAGGGCCTTGATGTTGGCTCCACTTGGGAGTGGACCTTGACCGCAGATAATAGATACTGCACCCTTTTGTGCGTCGAAGGTCATAATTGGGACCTCGCCGCCGGGGCCATTTAGGTGAGGCTCTACCACCTGAAGGACTAGTCCTCCCGCCACGGCTGCATCGAAGGCGTTCCCACCCTTTTCTAAGATTGAAAGGGCTGCTCCTGCGGCTAGCCAGTGGGTAGCTGAAACCATGCCGAAGTTGCCTGAGAGCTCGGGTCTAGTTGGATGTGTCATTGATCTCCTGCCGATCTTGTGGAGTAGGTGGATATTTCGAAACTGAGGTATCGTGCCTGGATGCTTCTTTGAAGTTGATGCAACTCCACGCAAAAGGGTAACGGGAAGTTGGGACTATCAACTGATACCGTGGATGGAGCTTTGAGTTGACGTTGCGTAAGGTGCCCAATCACTTCGTTACGCAACTGTGACTCGGGCATTTTTTAGCTCCTCGGTTGATGATAATTCGAAGTTCGCTTGCATACCTAGATATTTACTGGGTAGGCCATGCTTCAGGAACGCGTCTTTTTTGAGACTGTATCCTGTATTCAATCTTCATTTTACACCTTCGAGCTTTACGAGGTAGGAGATTTTCAACCTTGATTCTGCCTCCTTGTAAAGCTCGGTGATATCAGGTACATGAGTTCTTTAGTAGCTTTCTTTTTTTGGCACTTTACCGATTCATTGAGCTGTTTTGTGATGGGTTTTTTTGAATCGGTATTGGTCCAAGGACGGTTAGCACTGCGTGGCTTAGGGAGACACCACCTTGCGCTGGATCGAAGGGCCAATTATTGACGCTTGAAGTTTACGGCCCATTTTGCCCATATCAAGGGGTTATCGAGGAGGTTCTCAATATATTCCAAGTTGGGGCAGTGATCATAGTCACATGGCAGTAACCATCAATGACTTAGTAACGTCAGTGCGCCGAAAGCGAGTTTCGGTCGAAGCAACTTTAGCGGTACTTTTATTTGCAGTTTTTTCGGTATTTGTATTGATTACGACGCATCGTTATCTCGAACCAGACGATTATTCGTATCGGGCAGCTATCGCGGCATTGGCTTCGGGTCACATCCGGTTGGATCTCGCTCAATACAAAGCTCTAGCGAGATCGCTTACCTCTTCTGGGGTTTTGCCGACCAATGGACTTCACGGTGCAGGCGGGGGGATTGGACGAACAGGATTGGGCGCTCTTCCGCCCCCCACGGCTCAAGGCATAGTTGGCCGACTAACCCAGGGCATAGGAGCAACTGGCCAGTCGATTCCCCAATGGCACAAGATGGCAACTGGTTACTACATGACCGAAAAGAACTACGGTTACATACTGCTAGCGACGCCTTTCTACATTATTGGAGCGCTAAATTTTGCACCAGTTTTCTATGGTGGATTGGCATGCTTTTCTCTCTTTATCGCAGCTCGGCGATGGATCGGGTCGCGTGGAGGACTTTTAGCAGTAGTGCTCTACCTATTCTCGGGCCTTGCGCTCACCTTCGCGTGGCGCTCGACCATGGAGACCTTTACCGACGCCTCTTTGATTGCAACCGGTGTCGGCCTTCTGCTCTATGTAGTACTCGCCACAGAGAAGTCTCAAAGATTTAGGACTACTGTGGGTGGACTTGGATTCTTGGCACTTTCCATGGCTACATTTGCCCGCTATACCGATCTAGTTGCGCTCGCCGTAGCCCTAATTGCTGTCACCTTATTTTCCAGGCGTTCCCAGATCTCCAGATCCACACTCGCAATTTGGTATCTAGTATCGACGTTGTCGATGGCAGCAATTGCACTCTTCAACTATTGGGCCTATGGATCATTCGCCTCAACTGGCTATTCTTCAGGGATCATTAAGTTTTCATTATCTTCGATATGGTCCAATTTGACTTCTGTACTTCCTCAGGTGATCGTGGCCCTTCCCGCTTCAATACTGGCAATAGGTGCGATCGGCTATGCGTTACGTGGATATTTGAGAAAAAGTGGAGCTGCAACCAATGGTGAGAGCCACTCATACCGACAAGATCTAGCAATTGTTGTCTCGCTTGCCGGGGCATGGTTTGGATTTTGGTTGGTCTACCTCGCCTATAGTTGGACTGTAAATCAATCCGGAGCAGGATTGCATGTAGTTCGGTTTTACGTGCCGGCCATTTCGTTTGTTGCCCTACTTGGTGCCTACCTAATTTCAAAGCTACGCAAAACAATTGCTATAGGATTTGCGGTGGCGGTTATGGTCCTGGCCTTTGTATCGTTCTATCACCTTACCGGTGGCTCTACCAACGCTCTAGGTGGTGGTGCTCATGGCCCATTGGGGATAGGTGTCAACGGAGCGTTCGGTCCAGGTCAAGGTGGCCAAATTCCAGGTGGCTCATTTGCGGGTGGACCTAATGGCGGCGGAGGCGTTGGATAGAGCATTGAACAACACTTGGTTTGAGGTATTTTGGGGGTCGTCTTACCGGTGGCTGTGAGCCTTCCCTATAAGTAGTGTTGTCACCTTTTGGGATCAAGCCCTGATATGGATTGATATCGGGAGGCGACCTTTCGTCGTTATCGGTTCGCCTCTAATGCAGTTGCATTGTTGAATTAGCGAGGTCCCAATCGAACCCTTCACTGTAGGACTTTTAGATCCTTGGGTGACGAAGCTCTACGCCCGGCATTGCACCTTTTGCACCGTTTACTGAATGGAAAATTGACCTATAGACATCACTGATCCGTTGAATGTTGCAGTGAGGGTAAAGGTATGGGAGTTCTCACCGCCTGTGAGTGTGATCGAATTTGGGGTGGATCCGGTGACATTCTCGCTGATCTCTAAAGGAGAGGTGCTCGACAAGTTCGATCCTGCAAACCCTTGGGGAAAGGCGATATTAGGAGCGATCTGCTTCCACCAAGCCGGTTGATCGGCTTCAAGTGAGTGCAGTAGCGCAAACCACCCCTTCAATCCGACGGCCTCCACTTGAAGAGGGTCGTTCGACTGTTGGAAGGCGCTACTTGGGTCGCCAGTAAAGGTGAGTTGTCCCATCTCTTGTGAGTTATTTGATAGCTCGAGTTGCTGCGGTGGTATCGCTGATGGAGCTACGAAGGAGTAGCTTGGCAGTGGTGGGGGAGTCGTTTCTATAGTTGCTGATTGAGGAGATTGTGACGCGGTTTTGACGTAGCTAGCTGTGACTATGTATCTATCGGGTGTATACCATAGGGCGTTGGGTGGATAGCAGGTATCGAGGACCAGGGCCCCTTGATTGGGCACTGAGATCGGAGCTCCTGGCGATGTTATCTGAGCACCCTCGACCCGGAAGGTGTAAGTGGCGCAGGGAACTGCATAGATGATGATGTCGCCAGGTGTTAATTGATTTAGATGAGAGAAGAAACTTACGTCGTGGGCTGCAAATAGGGCTGCCGTCTTGGGACCAGGCCAAGAGGTAGCTGGGTCATGGCCGATAGCGACGTCGAGAACGGCATTATCCAACCCTTGCTCAACTGGGGCAGTGAGAGAGAGCGATGGAATAGTGAGGATGCCCGGGCCAGGTGTTGCAATACAGGTTGAACCAGCCCCTGAGCTAGTTGGCAAAGTAGATTTACTGTGCTTTTGTATATTTGAAAGGTCGCGGTGGAGGATTTGGCTCGCTCCTTGACTAGAGCGATGATTCCACCAGATCGGATATGCAAAACCGATGGCAGCGACAATCAAAAGTGCCGAGCCAAGAGCTACTTTGGTGATGTTTCGACCGTTGGTAGTGTGCTTGCTGTCTTTTGCCTTTGCTCGCTTACCGATGAGTGCCATCTTTTTGGATCTACGCTTTCTCGATATTTATCTACCTTACCTCTAATAGGCGGAGTAAAGATTTGGTTTGATGGCTAAATCTTTTAGAGAGCATGGTCTTTATTCTCACCGATTCGATATTCAAATATGGGTATTATCGAGCCGCGATGCTTCAGGATTTGAGCTAACTGCAGTATTCATGCCCGTCTTTTCTCGTGGACTATATCGTTTTTTGATCATCTTAAGCGACGTACTCTATCGGAGCCTATCGAGCCCCTCGATACATCGCCGATAGGTGCGCCAACCAAATTGATCCCGGGTTGTTATTGGCACTTTAAGTGTCAGAGACTTGCAACAGAGGACCCAAGGTTTCCAAGTTTTCTTGAGGTTGAGACCTCTATGATTTGCTTACCTTTCGACGCATGAAGTGCTGATGATACGTTAATTTCGACATTGCTTTCAAAAAAGCTGCTCAATAATTGCGTCTACTACATTGAGCGTTTATTGGGTGTGGATTTATTACTGAAACTGGTAGACCCCCCTTAACTATCGATGAGGTTGGGGATATAAGGCTAGCGAATCGGTTTTCGACTTTTGAATGAACACAGCGAGGAAATATCTCTCGCCGTAAAAGGTCCATATTTGGGTGCACGGGAGCGGCTCTTATCGCTTTTGTACTTTGGGCGATTGTTCATATTTACTTTTTTAAAAGATTCGGTATAATTTTCGCAATCCAGTCGTTCGGAAATGTTACTCTTAGTAGCAAATATTTTCGAAAGTTCAGGGTCGCGCATGAAATTCGATTCTCTGGGTGCTAAGCGCATCGGCCGAGTCTTGTCAGGATTGACGTTACTAACGGGGGTTGCGGTTCCGCTAATCTCCAATACCACGGCGGTATCGGCCTCATCGACCTTACCTCCATATGGGACGGTCTATGCGGTAAACCAAGGTGGGAATTCTGTAACAGTCTTGTCACCCAATGGAAATGTGGTGACAAATATAGCTCTTCCTAGTGGATCTAATCCTACCTCGATAGCTGTGAGCCCTGATGATATGACTGCTTGGGTTGCGGACTCGGGCACTGATTCAATAAGTGAAATCGATACCACAACTAACAGGTACGTCCAAGATTTCCCGCTTTCTAACGAGCAACCCATTGCGGTATCATTCAATATTGGATCGGGACTCTTGGTTGTGACTGAAAAAGCCACCAATTCAAATGGCCTAAATCAGGTCGTTGGATATAGTGTCCCCAACTTTACTGCAGCCACACAAACGTCCACCTCGACCACTTCACCTCTAGTTGATACCGCAATAGCCCAAGCTCCAGATGGAAGCGCCTTTGCTACGATTCAGACCGACGGTAACTCGAACAATACTGTGCAGTACTTCGATCCATCTAGTTTCACTTCGAAATCTTTGTTGGTAGATTCACCATCACCCACCGTAAATTTGGAAGGCTCAGATAAGTATTTTTTAACGAGCGGGACTGCAGGGTACAACTACTACGTGGCAGAAGCTAACAGTACTAAGGGTACAGGGTCGTTGGTTTGTGCCTACCTTAATGGGCAAGGGTGCCCAAGTCTCTTTTCCAATGGTCCTGTTGCTCTAAGTTTTCTACCGACTGCAATTGCGAGTTCAGCAGATGGGAATACCGTTGCGATTGTGGGAACAAGCTCGGCTAGTAGTACTCCTTCTGAGACACTAGAGGTAATTTCTGGCCTTAATTCTGCCTCACCGGCGACGACGAGTACCCAAACCATAGTTGGCTCAGACGGTGGAGCGGCATCTGTGACCTTCTCAGCTGACGGAAAAAATATATTGGTCGGGGATAGCACTAGGAATGTGGTCTCGGTTTTTGCGTTGGCTGGATCTAGCCCAACTCTTACGTCAACGATCAGTGGAGTCGATGATCCAGTAGCATTTGCAACTTCGAGGGATGTTGTTCCGACTCCTACCTTTACCACAAAATTGGTTAGTCCGCCGAGCTCAACGGCACCCGGCGGTACGGCTATGTTCGATGCATCCGGAACGGCCCAACCTACATCAGCTATCGCAAGCTACACCTGGAACTTTGATAATTACCCCTTTAGCAGTAGTAGCTTTTCGGTGACTACTAAAACCCCGACTCTAACTGAACCATTTCCAACTGCGGGTCAACATTACGTTTCGCTTACGATAACGGATGAAGCGGGTAGCTCTGCGACTTCGACTTCGCAATGGGTTGGGTTCCTTGATCCCTCGGGGCATGCATTGGCCTACATTACCGACACAGCATCATTTCCAGGGTCCGTAAGCGTCGTCGATACGCAAACAAACACCGCAATCGGCGCTATAGTGCTGCAACCGGATGCGTTATTTTGCTCTGAATTTTCGCAATTTGGGAATTGCGGTGTCGCTTCGCCCAATCAGATCGTCGCAAGTCATGACTTTTCGACGGTTTATGTAGCTGCTACAGAGGGCGAAGCGAGTGGAGTTGTGGATGTGATTTCTACTGCTACTAACGAGGTGACGGCTGCAATACCTACAGGAGGCCAAGCACTTGAGGTAGCGGTGTCTCCCGATGGCACGACTTTGTATGTCGTCGCCAACGGACCTAATAGTTTTGTGCTTGAGACAATCAGCTTGACCGCAACTCCTCCGCATATGACCAATCCTCCTATCCCTCTCCCTAGTGGAACCTCTCCAACCGACATGGCAATATCTCCCGATGGTAGTTATCTTGGTGTAACTTTGAATACTTCAAATTCACCTAGTTCATCCACCGGCGAAGTGGCGCTATACCATGTCAAAGGGGATGTGGTTCAGCCATCAATTCCGCCTGCAACAATCCCAATTACTACCGCCATACCAAATTCTTTGGCAATGAGCAACTCCTCTGTTTTCGTAGCGCCTAGTGCTTACAACCAGACATCTGGATACTCCTTTTCGAGCTTTGATATAGCAAGTGGCAACGCTAACTACACAACTGCCCTCTCCAATACTGGCGACCAACCGGTTTGGATCACATTGAGTCCAGATGGATCAACGTTGCAGATGACTGTAAATGGAAGTAGTTCGAGTTACGTAGCCGTACGTTCGGCCTCTTCGGGGAATACGATCAAAGATGTTTCAGTACCAGGGGGTAGTTACGATGGAATCGCATACACTCCAGATGGAGGTGCAACCTACTCCGTTGATACTGGCGACGATTCAGTCGCAGACGTCGACCCTTATAATTACATTACTTCGGTACCGTTAAACAACACCGGTCCAGGTGTTACAAGTTCTATCGACCCGGCCTACATAGCAGTAGGGCAGCCACTTCCGCCCGTGCAAGTTGCCCCGCCCACTACTGCACCAACAACCACGGTGCCGCCCACTACTGCACCAACAACCACGGTACCGCCCACAACGGCACCAACGACCACGATACCAGTAACAACCACGATTGCCCCGACTCAGGTTTCGCAACCCTCCTCGTCCCCGACCACCACGGTCGTTGCTCAGCCTCCATCCACCACTCAGTCGACCGTGATTGTGCCAGCGGTACATACCGGTAAGCCCTGGAGCTCCAATCTCTGGTGGCTCCTAGTGGCGACTGCGGGTCTTGCGGGTCTTGTTCTTCTGCGGTCAGGAAGCAAGCGCCAAGTGGGCGACCACCGACAGAGTTGATCCTTTGAACAGAGTCATTCTCATCGTCTAAGGACCAGAATGACGAATTTGGAGGTTAGGAGATAATTAGGGGCTAAGTGGGTTTCCGCTCACTTGGCCCCTTTTATTGCATCTTAGAAATGGGTTATTTCGACGGTAGCGGATCGGCAGTGAAATTAGTGAACCCAGTATCTCCCGCAACTATTTGTTTGAGCTGGTAGTAGCGATGGCGGATCTTTTACGACCGCACTCAGGTATTGTGAGGTTGTATGTATCCGCATCGCGTTAAACCAGATTTCAACCATCAACTGCGAAATCATCTCTCGCAATGATGAAGTAGTTTTTGATGGCTGCGATATTTGGACGTCTAAGGCCCGCTAAGGTAAGATAATAAGCCATCATCCAGAGAGCAGGCAGGCGCCTCAACCAGCCTAACTTTCACACGCAACTCTAGGAGTCTGCTAAGCAATCCACGCTCACAGTGCGATATCGGGCCTATGCTATTCAAGGTCTTTGATTTTGGGTAATGTCGCCGACTAAAAGGTGGCCGAGGCTCTTAGTTGTCCTGGTTTTGC
>JAJZFV010000006.1 GCA_021805205.1 Actinomycetes bacterium
TCACTTCCCAACATGGATATATTCTACCTGACAAGGACAAATGCTGCTTTAACCACACAGAAAAACCCTAACTTGGAGGCCACGATTTTCCAGGCTGGAGTAGTGCATTATTTAGCAGCGTCCTAGGTAATCATGGGCGAAGGAGCTCAATTTATTTACCTACGCTGAAGTAAGGCATCTTCTCTCAAAATCGGAGAGAATACGAGCGCTACCAAACAGAGGATCGCCGGAACCAGGAAGGTGTACTGCAGCGAGACTATTTTGGTCAGCTGACCAATCACCATAGGTCCGGCGAGCATTCCAAAGTAGCCAACCCCGGCCACTCGGGATACATTCACTGCGGCATTTTTACGATCAAAGTGGCCAACTGCCGAATATACCTGCGGCACACATCCGGACAATCCTGCTCCAAAAGTTGCCCAGCCCCATATGGCTACGAGAGCAGTTGGAGCGAAGATTACGACAACGATTCCAACAAATGCAATCAACGCGCCATACCTTACGACGGCAAATGAAGAAAAACGATGCGAAATACGATCTGCGGCACCTCTTCCTACAGTCATCATTGCAGCAAAGGCGCCGTAGCCGTAGGGAACCAAAGTGGGAGAAGCGTGGCGCACACTATGCATATACACCGAACTCCAGTCATTTGCTATGCCCTCGCTAACCATAACCGCCATAGCGACAATAGACAGTGCCCAGATGTGTCGCGGAACCTTTCTCCATGAATTCTTGACACTCCTTGGCCCTGAATGACCACCTTCTCTGTGCTTTGGCAGAACTCCAAATGCAGCGGCGATACTTGCGGCAAGGCAGACCCCAACTGCAATATTAACTATTGCATCAGACGAAAGCCCCGAGCCAGCAAGTTGCGCCGAATAGACCGACGCAGAAAATCCACCAACTGAAAATACTGCATGAAACATCGACATAACAGGCTTGTGGTACTCACGCTCGACATGAATTGCATGAGTATTCATGGAGATATCCAAGGCACCTGCGGATATTCCAAGCGCGACGAGCGCTAACCCCAACTCCCACCAATTCCTAGCGCGCAGAGGAAAAAACAGTGCAAGTGCGCATAAGAATGCGCTCGCCGGAACAGTAATTCGCGCTCTCAACCTATCTGCATAACGACCAAGGACGGTCATTCCGCCAAGCGCACCAACCCCAAGCGAAAGAAGGAGCCACCCTAAAGTAGCCGAGCTAATGCCCGTCCTTGAAACTGCTGTAGGAATTTGAATAACCCAGACCCCCACTATGAATCCATTTATATAAAAATAAATGAAAGTGGAAAGCCGCGCCCACCTAACTTTTCGCTCAATTTCCATCAAATTAGACGCTAACCGCCAATCTTGCGAAAACTAAGTTTTATCTCAACTGGAAAGCTACAAATATCCCTAAAAACTGCTAAGGGTGGAAGAGTTGCCGTTGAACGGGAAATAAACCGACCACAGAGTGGATAACGAATATCTCGAAACACTACCTAAAAGACCAAAAGCTACTGGATATCCGAAGCTCCTAGGAAGGCGGTATGGAACCGGGCCAATTCGCTACCAGCACAAATCTGTCACCACGCACTAGGCTACGTCGCCACTCGACAATCTCATTTCCAGACTTTGCAAGCCGGTTGATTAGGAAGACTCCCACCTCTTTGGAGATACTAAGTCGGGCTCTTTCAAAGCTGGTCGGAATTATTGGTTGGATCTTTTCCGATCCACCTGTGATAGTCAAGCCACAGTGGAGTGTAAGGGCATCGTATAACCCCCCCCTTGAAAGGTCGGCATCGATCAAATTCGATGCCTTTGCCCATGGGAGCCACGATCGGTCCCATCCGATGGGTTCTTCACCTGCAAACCTAATTCGTTCAATATAAATTACATCATCATCTAGATCGCCCAATTGACTTCGAACTTCGGGTGTCATGGCCTCGCGCCTGCACGCTACTACTTCACTGCGTTCAATAAAGCCTTGGGCACTTACAGTTGACGCCACGCTATACAACGAATGTAACGGTTGTTCGACCATCGAACCGCGGGCAAGCCTGGTTCCTCTTCCCCTCTCCCTAACAATCAGTCCTTCCATCTCAAGACTGCGGATTGATTGACGAATTGTCTGGCGGCTCACGCCATACATCCTTGAGAGGGTTTCTTCAGCAGGAAAACGGTCTTCAAACTCCTTGTCACCTATTCGTGTACGCAAGTCCTCGCAGATCTGAGCCCAAAGTGGTAGAGGGCTGGAACGATCCAACGTAGTCACGATCAGGCTCCCGCCAGGAAGAACGAAAGTATAAGGACAACAAAGACGTAGATGGTAACAATGGTCATTGCAGGGTCCTTCTCTATCGAGAACGATACGATGGCTACCGCAACTCGAATGACCGGCGTGAGTATCAAGATCATTGTACCAAGAACAATTATCCCTCTCCCCTGCCCTTTTGAAAGTGAACTCCATAGCCCACTAAAGGAGTGCGGGAAAGCGGTCGTTTGCGAAGTTAGGGAATGAAAACTAAAACTTCCAGAAAAAGTTGCATACTCTGGGTGATGAACAAACATCACAATTAGGCCGACTATGAAGATCAAGACACTTACTGCAACCCCTATTCGAAGAACCAGAGAAATGGTAACCTCTGTCATTCGAATCTTTTCGTCCATAAGTGCGGCTTCTTCCGGACTCTCAGGAGGACGTCGTAAAAGTCGCAACTAAAACACCCCCTTCTGTAGCATTTCGAGCGAAATAACCACTAACACAACTACGAAAATTATACGAATAACGTGGCTTTTAAGCTTTCCCAAGACCTTGGAGCCGACCGTAGCACCAATAAGAATTCCTATAGCCACTGGAGCGGAAATTATCGGATCTATCTGACCCCTTGCAAAATATATGCCAGCACTTGCGGCAGCTGTTACGCCAATCATGAAGTTGCTTGTAGCCGTTGATACCTTCATTGGAAGGTGCATTGCCAAATCCATTGCTGGAACTTTGAGAGCTCCAGACCCGATTCCCAGAAGTGCGCTAACCAATCCAGCGACGTACATCATGAAAAGTCCGAGCTTTGTTCCGGTGACCTTGTAAGAAATCTCTCGCTGCTCCGCTTCGTCAAAATACTCACCATGAAGCTCAAGAGCGTTAGCTATCCGATCTGTTGAGACAGTTAGCGGCGCTGCTGAACGGCGCCGCTGGAAGGTTGCGACCGCCGAGTATGCGAGCACAATCCCGAAGAGCAAAAACAAGAATCGAGTTGGAAGCAACGTAGTGAGGTATGCACCAGTAATAGCACCAGTCGTAGTCGCGACCTCCAAGAACATACCCGCACGCAGGTTAGTCATCTTTTCGCGAACATAGGCTGCGGCTGCCCCACTCGAAGTAGCAATTACCGAAACTAGGCTCGCACCAATTGCGAGCCGTATATCGACGTGAAAGAGCAGCGTCAAGACCGGGACGATTACAACGCCACCACCAAGGCCCACAAGCGAGCCGAGCATACCAGCAGCTACAGAAATCAATCCGAGCGATATGACAAAGTCAAGAGGAGTCATACTTTAAATTGTACATACAAACGTAAAGATGTACGTACAATTTGAACAAATCTTTTTTCCTACACTTGACATCGGTCAAAACCAAAAACATTCACTAAACGATCGGATCTCTGAAATATTGAAAGGGGTGATGCGAGAAGTGGGCTTGGGTATTCAGTTTGGCATCTTCAAGAAGTAGCGTTCAGCGATACGTTGCAAGTTGAATTTGACAATCTATCCCAAGTCCCTTCGTTGGAAGATAACTATTTAATTCCCGCTTGCAAAAGAGCAATCTGCTCTGTGATGTTGAGTAATACTTCATTTGCGAGCGATTGGCAGTTGTCGTATGGTCCGAGTGGCAACTTTTGACGCAGAACTCTGCCGTTGCAGCATTTCCACGCTATCCACCTAGTGGAGTACTCTCACGCGTAAAGAATTATGCGGGGGGAAATGGGACGAATGTACACGCATTTGGGTTCACTGCTGGCGGACTCACATTCGAACGAGTCCATGATACCCAGTGCAAGTACGATGAACAGCTAATGAACGTTATTCCAGCTGAGTCGTAGGTCGCGTTAATTTTCGAACCCACCATCAACGATGATTCGGGAACGCCCCCTGGCGTAACTTCTGGTGCTGGAGCTACCGTCACGATATCGATCGTACCTGCTGCATCATTTACGGAGCCCACGAAGCTCAACACATGTCTTGTGCTGCCGTCTTGATAGTGCATTGTAATTTCTCCTTGGATGCTGCCGGTTGTGCTGCTCGTAAGCGTGACCGTATAGTGAGGATATGACGACGACGGAAGTGAGTCGGGAATGATTTCCAACTTATCGTAATAGGTACCGCTTTGCAATTGACCATGAGCTACGACCGGTTCTGTAGTCGCAGCAGGTAGTGCCGTTGTTGTCGTAGCCTTCGAAGGTGTTGTGGTTGGGGTTGTTTTAGTTGAGGCAGAGGTCGTAGCAGTCAGTCTCTGAGAGGTACGCCTAGCCGATAACACTTTATCGGCAGCAAAGTGGGTAGTTAGAATGAGGCCCGCTGCTAAAAGAATCAATACGATACCGATGGCAGCGGCAATTTTCCGTGCGATTGTTGTAGAAAACATTCTCCCTACCAAATGATGTCTGTACTTTGTTCCACGTGTCAACTATCGTCCTCCATTTCTTGCTAACGCAGTTGAAATAGCTCCCTTCGAGCATTTATTGTCAGAATTCAACATGAGGATTACGATTCGTTCTAGCACCACCGCTTAAATTCTTATAGTTTTCCGCATTGCGGTTGAAATGGCGACACGAAACACCATAGCCAAATTTCGTGCACCGGATTTGGACAAACAAGTCTCGACCGAGAAAACCACAGGAGATATAAAAATCTCGAGGACCACGTTAGGGACCATATCGGATGCTGTTTATGGCTATTCTACTGCGGGTAGAACTGACGAATGGGTGTTGAGATCTTTCGCACCGGTGTCACACTGGAATTATTTGGATGGCGCATAATGATCGCTATCGGTATGTTTTTTCAGCCACAGTCGTAGTAAGCAAGAATCGCGCTTCAGTTGATCGCACCTTGTTACTTTCAATTAGCTAACCTACTTCTCGTTTCCAACATAAAGACTCTCATATCTACGCCTCAGTCATCGAGCGAATCGGGCCATCCAGCTTTCTAGGATCTTCTCGGCAAAAGGAAGCGGCTACGTACTCAACAATGCTTAATGACTAGTATCAAATAGTGTTCTCTATACAGCTTTGGTACCGCTGAGCTTCATATTCATATACCTACGACTCACGGTGGCCATCGTCAAACCTGCGTCAACATTTCCGATACGCAGTTCGGCGCATTGATCAAACCTTTCGAGTGACAACTTTCAGGCCACGGTCAGACTCTGGCACTCCCGCACTCCATAACCAAAAACGAAAGAACAATTAATTTTGATTAGAGCCAAATTCCTATCTTCGATAGTTGAAAGGTTATTTCCGCAACGTATGGGGAGTGGATTTCGCCTACTGATCGCTTCGTCGTGGTCTGCTTATTTAGGCGATGGTTTCGCGCTTGCCGCACTTCCTCTTCTCGTAGCATCACGGACACACAACCCGTCGCTCGTAGCGCTCGCTGCTCTATTGCAGAGATTGCCTTGGCTACTATTTGGTCTTTTAAGCGGTGTAGTTGCAGACAAATTCAATCGAATAAGGCTTGTAGTGCTAGTCGAAGCCGTAAGGGCAGGGTTACTGATCACCCTAGCTGCAACCATTCTCCTCGGTTGGGCCAACATAACGCTCCTACTTGTCGCTGCATTCGCGATAGGTGTTAGCGAGGTATTCAGCGATACTGCAACCGACACAATTACACCAACGCTCATTAGGAGCGAAGACCTCCCACTTGCGACTTCACGTCGATACACCGGAGTAGTAACCCTCAACCAGCTAGCCGGGCCTCCAATTGGGTCTATCTTGTATGCGGCTGGTACGGCCCTACCTTTCATCGATCAAGCAATGCTCGTTGCTGCCGGCGCCTTAACGATCTCTCACGTCAAATTGCCACCGCACCAAAGGTCTGATGCAAAAAGTCATCTGGGACGTGAGGTAGTTGAAGGGTGGCGTTGCATAGTTCATAATGACGCTGTAAGAACGCTTTTCGTTACGATATTCATCTTTAACATAACCTTTGGTGCGGCATGGGCAGTCTTGGTCCTCTTCGCGGAAGAGCGCCTCGGTCTAGGTTCATTTGGTTTTGGAATACTAACAGCAGCAAGTGCAGTTGGAGGTGTGATTGGAACTACCTTTTACGGTTGGTTTACGCGAAAGATTGCCCTCTCAAATATTCTGCGCGTCGGATTGATCATTGAGGCGCTCACTCATCTCTCATTCGCCTTAACTAGGAACGCAATCTTCGCAACCGTTGTAATGACCATATTCGGAGCACACGCCTTCATCTGGGGAACTACAGCAGTAACCGTCAGGCAACGCTCAGTTCCGACCGAGCTTCAGGGCCGAGTAGGAAGCGTATATTCGATTGGAATGTATGCAGGTATTGTTTTCGGTTCAGCACTCGGAGGGGTCATCGGAAGTCACTTTGGTATAACCGCACCATTTTGGTTTGCCTTCTATGGATCGGCTCTATTTATCATCGTCATCTGGAGACAGTTGAGTCACTTATCAAATAGCTCTCGCGGTTAGGACTTACCCCCCGATGCGGTGGCCCAACTAATTCGACTCTGCGCTATTCCCACCGCTCATCCCTTGAAATTAATGCTGCCTCTTCTGAAATACCCGCGCACTAGTGACACCACATTGTCATCTTCAAAGCGGACCGCACCATCCTGACACCTAGGGTCGATTGAATGAATCAATGTGGCACTCACCATAATCTAGAGCGGTCACTCGCGCGATGAAGGTACAGGTGTCATCTAATGACAATTTCACTCGAACTCGTATACCTCCACGGCTAGCAAGATTCACATAGCTTTAGGGAACATCGGATTTGGAGAGACACCAAATTTCTGACAATCCATATCCATTGACTCCTTATTCTATTGACATCAGAAAGTGGGATCAGAGTGGTTGACTTCGCTAATTCCTTCAACCGGATGCCATGGAAATTTGACGAAGCTCCTTCACTATTGACAACGGTCTAAATTGGAGATCCGAGCTCGAAAACGCGACCCCAAGCTCCAAAGGATGACGTGGTAAGCAACTAATCATCTAATAAATTCAAGGAAGGATGTGAAGCCGGTGCCCGATGGATTCGAAGATCTTCACGAAGAGAACCGTAAGTATTGGGATAGCGTGGTCGATGTGCACTTCAGCTCTAAATTCTACGAGGTAGACGCTTGGATAAAAGCGGGGATGAAGGCAAGACCATGGGAGGCCGAAGTCATCGGGCGCCTTGACAATAAGAACGTGGTGCACCTCCAGTGTCACTTTGGCAAAGACACGCTCTCTCTTCTTTCACTTGGAGCAGCTTTCGTTACCGGCATCGACTACTCCGAAAAAGCTATCCAAAAGGCAAAAGAGTTAGCGACGGCCACAAAACTGAACGGTAGATCAAACTTCGAAGTGTGCGCCGTTGAAGACGTTCCTAAACACTTCTCTCCAAGCAAATTTGACTTTGCTTACATCAGCCTTGGTGCAATTTGTTGGATTCCAGAGATAACCACGTGGGCTGGTGCAATTAGCCACTTACTGAAAGATAAGGCATCCATCTTCATTCACGAAGTGCATCCTCTCGCGCAAATCTTGGTCAGATCCGAAAACGGATGGTCACTGGATGGCAAATACTTCGAGTCAAAGGAGGCTATGATCGACCAATCTGAAGGAAGCTACACCGAAAACTCCGAGAACCTGGGGAACTTCCGCACGAACTTGTGGAATCATTCCATTGGAGAGGTCGTGAGCTCGCTCTCCAATTTTGGTTTTGTCGTAAATCATCTCGCCGAGCACCCGTGGACATCTTTTCAGCAGTTTCCTGAGATGATCAAATCCGGCCCTGAACGTTACTTTCTCCCCGACGATTGGCTGCAAGTACCCCTCAGCTTCACAATCGTCGCTTCGCGCGGATAGCGCGATATTTACTCTGACGCAATCATGCCTCGCTGGCAACGTCACGATATAGGTATCGCGGCTATCTAGTGCTATCTATCCCTAGCCAACCTTGAGAATAGGCCCTGGTATCGCTAGTGGTGATTCCCCAAAGAGTTTTGCCGACCCTCATAATCCGTCACAAACTTTTGTGACTAATGTCTCCGCCCTAGGTATCTGAATAGCTGGCATCCGCTCAAGCAAAGAATGGACACCCCGATAGGGCCCGACGTGCCAACACGTTATTGGCATCACTCACATCCTTCTTCCATTTCCTTGAGTTCATCTCTGACAATTGCGACCTACTACAAATGTCAATGCAAGATAGTCAGATCGATATTTAGGTGGTCCAAAGATTGCGGATACGTTCACCCACTCCTCTCGTCAAAAAGCGAAAGCAAATACCGTTATATTTGGTAGGAATCTTCGGGACAGTTTGTAGCACGTGACAAATCGTTCTCGATCAAAAAAACTAATAGGGCTTCTTCAAATCCGCGAACTTCAGAAAGTGCTTGCCGTGACAACTTGGAAACGAACACCCGAGAACTAACGCACGAGTAGCAATCACAAGGTATGCACCGTCAATCGAACGATGACCTGGAAGCCACATCTGCTCTAATGCGCCAGGAAGTTCAGCGATCTTTACATGAATCCGGGTTCCACTTGAAAAGAGAGAAGAACAGTCGAGTCTCTACCCTTTCGTTTGCTCTCATGGATGCAAACACTTTGCGGAACATTATCTCGCTCATATGTAACACAAACCCTATGAAGTCGCTCGTTGATATCAGTTGAATCAACGACTGATCGAAGATTCAGGATGAAAATTTCACAACGCAATCAAGGTTGGGGGTTTCGCCGTTATACACTCAATTAGTTTTTTGACCACGATTCCAACGACACAACTCCCCGAGCCACTTTTTCGTAGATTTTGAGAGCGAATAGCACTCTTGAGTCTGCTAACTTGGCGGTTCATGAATATAAGTGAGTACCAAAAGTTAAGTGCTGTTGAATTGACGACGGGAGTGAGGAATGGACTTTTTTCCAAAGAAGAGGTCTTCGAAGCATTCCTAAATGCATCAGGCTCCGACAAGAGTGGCGATCTCCCTTTGAACTCACTGATTTCCATCAACGACTCGCCACAATTTTCAGAAGGAACCCTTGTAGGCCTCCCGATGCTCTACAAGGACAGCATCAACACATCTGAGTTGCCGACTACCGTTGGATCCATTGTCTTCAATAACGCCCCTTCAACCGATGACGCAGACGTGGTTCGAACGCTGCGAGGCGCTGGAGCCGTAACCGCCGCAAAGGCAAACTTGTCTGAGTGGGCAAATTTTCGAGGACACTCTTCTATTTCGGGTTGGTCGGCGGCTGGCGGTCAGTGCAGAAATCCTCACGATCGCCTACGAAGCCCCGGGGGATCTTCTGCAGGTTCGGCGGTTGCCGTAGCCGCTGGACTTGTTCCAGTATCAATCGGAAGTGAAACTGATGGCTCGATCATTTGCCCAGCATCAGTAAATGGTGTATTTGGATTCAAACCATCACGCGGAATAATTTCGACTACAGGCATGGCTCCAATTTCGCCGTCACAAGATACCGTCGGAATCTTTGCGCGCTCGATTCAAGACATCGAATTGATCTTTTCCCAATTTATGACACCAGAGATTCTTTCTAGTTCTGCCTCAATTGATCTGAGCTCAACCTCCATCGGACTTCTCGCAACGGGATACTCCGGCTACTCCGTCAAGGGAGATTCTTTGATGGGAAAATTCATCGATCAATTGGCGAGCTCGATAAATTTCATCGACGGCGCTGATCGTAAAGCCGGGACAGTTTTGGATGTAAATGGAGAAGATGAAGTCAACTTACTTCGCTTCGAAATGTACCATGCTCTGCCCGATTACCTAAAGAGTCGCGGAGTCGGAAACCTTTCCTCGATGGAAGACCTGATTGAAGCCAATAAGGCCAATTCGGATGTTGAATTATCGTTATTTGGACAAGAACACTTTGAAGAGTCCGTTGCCGTATCGAAGTTGAGTAGCGACGAGTTGGAGGCTCTTCGTGAGCGCCATTTAGGTGGAATGCGGCGAAAGATCGATTCCGTTTTGGAAAAGAGCGGCAGTAGTTTCATAATGACACTTTCGATGGGTCCTTCTTGGCTGATTGACGACGTAAATGGAGATGTGATCTCAGGATCGGGATACTCTCCCGCAGCCATCGCTGGGTATCCGTCGATCAACATACCGATCGGAAAGGTATCGGGGCTTCCTGTCGGAGCCGTGATCTATGGCCCCGCGGGAAGTGACTTGAAATTGTTAGGTCTGGTCAAAGCGATCGTGGATCTAGCTGAGTTACGCGTTGAGATATGATGCGGATCGACAGTCAGTGGTTCAAGGATAGAGCCGATGAAAGTCAGGAAAACTCTGGTTTTACTCTTCGTTTATCTAATTGACGATTCTATGTCGATTGGTGAATGAGATTTACTCGTAGTCCGGTAGGATATACGTGCTGCGCTCGTAGCTTAATGGATAGAGCATCTGACTACGGATCAGAAGGTTGGGGGTTCGACTCCCTCCGAGCGCGCCAAGCCTTCCCTAATCAGACACCCGAGAAATGCTAACGGCTCTTCGGATATTACCGGGGTCTATAACCTATTTTATATTCTCGCATCTGCCATGACGGGTGAAAGCCGCAAACTCTTGAAAGTCGAATACTGAGCGTTGGTATCGATTCGACCGATGGATTATCAGATGTATAACAACTTGGGAAGAATATTGATACCTTTACAAACGTTATGGTATCGGACAAGAAAACCTTGTACGAGCAAGTCACTAACTCGAGTAATCGAAATTTCCATTAAATTTCCACTCCTAAGAGCTCATTTCCCTTGACGGAAAGTGTTGGTCCTGGTCGCTCACCTCCCCGACGAATTTGACGAAAAGCTCGAAAATGGCCAACTACATAAGTTAGTCTTTGGCATGAAGGAATTTCTAGATGGTCTACAGAGTATTGGCGACCAAACCAATTGGTTGGTGGATAGTCGTCGCAGCCTTTCACGGTTTGATTCGATTTCTAGAGTTATAAATCTTGTTGGCTCGCTTCAGAGTCATAAAATCTTGACAGATGACCTAATCGCGATCTTTTCTTACAATCGCGTAGAGTACATGGAGACTCTTCTAGCAGCTACGGTTGGTGGAGTTAGATATACTCCAATTAATTGGCACTCGTCGGCTCAGGAGCTCAGCTATATACTAAGTGACGCCGCTCCAAAGGCACTATTTGTTGATCCAGCGTTGTTCGACGTCGCTTCAAAGGCGATCCAACAATCGGCATTTCGTGGGGTTGTCTACGTATACAGCGACCACGAAGTCGTCGGTGACTTAATGACAGTTAGTTACGAGACTGCTATCGAAAGTGCCAATATCCCTGATGACGTCGATGAGACCGTCTTTGGAACACCGATGTTTTATACCTCCGGGACAACAGGTAGGCCAAAGGGAGTTCGTGGAAGCCTACTCCCACCTGGAACTACGTTGGCTAACTTTAGCGCCGCTTATAACTCACGCATCGGAACCCCACCCTTCGGCATCACACTGCTAGATGGACCGATCTACCACTCAGGACAGTGGCTTTACGCGTTCTTGCCCATGTTGGCGGGATCTTCTACGGCGATCCAAGGCAAATTCGATGCCTTGGAAACCCTTCGGGCGATTGAAAGGAGGAAGATAACCAATATCCATTTGGTACCGACCCAGTTCGTTCGAATCTTAAAGCTCGACGAAGCTGTGAGAGAATCCTTTGATTATTCTTCGTTGATCAAGGTTTGGCACGGTGCGGCGCCGTGCCCTCCTTTTGTAAAGTCCCAGATTATTGAACTATTCGGTGACTGCGTAACCGAATACTATGGTTCAACAGAACTGGGTGTAAATACAATGATCTCCGCAGATGAAGCGGTAAGAAAACCAGGGTCAATTGGAAAGGCTGTGCCAGGCGTCGACATAGCAATCCTTGGCGAAGACGGCGAACCGTTGCCGCGCGGCGTTCCAGGTATTATCGCCACGAGATCTCAACGAAGCTTTTTCTATCACAACGAACCAGATAAGACTAAGTCGACCATGATAGGAGACAATTACTCTACGGTTGGCGATGTCGGATACATGGATGAAGATGGATATCTCTTTATCTCTGATCGCAAGATAGACATGATCATCTCCGGTGGAGTAAATATCTACCCTGCCGAGATAGAAGCAGTTATCCACGGACACCCGGACGTACTCGACGTAGCGGTTATCGGCATTCCAGATGATGAGTTCGGTGAGAGCGTTCTAGCGCAAGTTTCACCAGTCGATCCTAAACGAGCTGGCGAAGCCCTAACTGCTGAGCTAGTCAAACTGTGCAGGGAAAACCTATCAGGGTACAAAGTCCCTCGTAGAATAGAATTCGTAAGTGAGATTCCTCGCTCGTTGGCAGGCAAGATCCTCAAACATCAGATCCGCGCGCCCTATTGGTCCGACAGTTCACGCAAGATTTAGCTAGCCGTGATGACTGTGCTGCTCTCCCGCGTTTCCACGTCTTTACTTTCCGCCTCCTTAGACGTTGGTCGAAGTGTTGGATCATAAGGAGCGGAGCGCATATTTAGACTCGTGGACGTCAAGGAGTAGTACGCTGAACCAAAGTCTGGAAAACACCGTACGGTAGCTATCTGCCGAGTTATACCCTTCTCGTTACGCCAACGGATAGGAGCTAATCTGCCACTATCCCGTTGGACTTGGTCGCTGCTTGTCCCATTTCCCAAATACTCATCGTCATAGCAACTGGGAGGCACTGTTCGCCAAGTGGTCTGCACCCCGAAGTAGAGAACCGATGATACCTTAGGGATCAGCCTTCGTAACAGCTTCGCCTTCGTAAAGACTTGAAGCGAGGAGGCCCTGAGCGAAGACGTCATCGACGAAAATGGATCAATCAAAGCTCGAATGGAATGGGTTTTGATGATCTAGCACTCATCGACAATCTCACTGATCAAGTCAAAGATAGGGTTAGGGGTCGCCGATCCTTTGAGTCTGTATCTCCGGGAGGTGACAGCTGAGGTCTCAAAACCCCGATCCTCAAGTTCAGGAACGAGAACTAGCTTTTAGCGCAAAATATTAAAGAACTACCCAAGTACCCCTCGATCAAATTGTCTCTCTCTGCGGCCTGAAGGCCACCACTGAAATAAAAGGAGAATCCGGAATCGAATTTGAACACGCCGCTTAAAGGGATTGCAAAAGCTAATCGTAGAGAAATAAAATTGAAAATAACAACCGTCAACGAAGCAATCGGACAGGACTACTCGAGACCAAACGTCGTGATCGAAATTGACCCTCCTCGCACGCTTTACTTGACCGAAGCAGGAGTAGAAGAAGACCAAGTCTCGGAGATTGCCTTCGACAACCTCCGAGACAACCCAGCTACAGATAGTCGCGCATCGAATCAACTTCGAAACCATGCTGATGTACACGGAGACATGCATCGTCAAATTTGATACATCTCTCGTCACCCTGTAGAAACTAACCCTATTCAGAGCGTGAAGTGAGTTTGTCAATGTTGTTCGACATGTACTCTTCCCTGCCACCTCTAAAGCTGATCGTTGTTGACGATCTTTAAAAAAGCCTTTTTCTAGCCCAATAGAGCTCATAGACGAACAGGCAGTTTCAGCAGGTATAGTGCCCTAAATCGATATCTTCGAGCAACGTCGGTCCCGTCGGGGTCCAATCGAGTAGTTCACGGGTAAACGTTGACGAAGCAGCAAGGTCCTGTGCAGCGAGAACTCCTAGAAACCCGAAACGCTCTAGTGCGTTTTCGGCCTCGATAGATCGCACCGGCACATCGAGTTGGCGCCCAATGGAGGTAGCAATTTCGAGAAAGGGAATGCCTTCCTCTGCAACTGCGTGAATTATCGATCCTGCGGGGGCGGCATCCATACTCTTTGCTACGATACGACCTGCATCAGAGACATGCAGTGCCGACCATCGGTTCTCACCCTCCCCAACGTAGCCAGATTCTCCAGCTTGACGAGCGATCTGGGCTAGGGTTCCAATAAATCCAACATTTCCCGCACCATGCACGGTGGGCGCAAAACGAACGACAATCGAACGGACGCCGATACCCGCAAGTGACAATGCAAAGAGTGACGTCGCATGGCGCATCGCCATCGGAGTACCCCGGAGCTCCAATGGAACTGTGAGTCCATCGCCCTCCGTCACGGGCGCACCGCGACTGAGACCTGCAACACCGGATGCAATTGCAAGCGGGCGGCCGGAGCCACCAAGTGCTTGCCCCATTACCTCTACTGCTCGTCGATCCAACTGTGCCGCTTTAGCGAATGCACCACGTTGAAAGGCAGCCTCATGATCAAACCCAAGGTGAATTACCCCATCTGACGCCGCCGCACTTCGGGCAAGCACCTCTAGATCATCTAGAGAGCCTCGGATCGGAGTCACACCGGCTTCTTCGAGACGTACCGCCGAAGCGTCAGAGCGAGCAAGACCATTCACTGCGACACCCGAGAGACGAAGCTCCTTAATCACAGCGCCCCCTATCCAACCAGAGGCTCCAGTAATGAAGTAGTGCACGATATAACCTCCTCATTTAGATGACTGATGTCAGTCACTGACTTAACTATAGCGCTGATGTCAGTCACTGAAGTCGATAGAATAGAGACGATATGGGACGATGGGAGCCAAACAGCAAAGGACGTCTTCAGGATGCAGCGCTCACACTCTTCTGCGAACGGGGTTTCGATCAAACAACAACTGCTGAAATTGCCGCGCGCGCTGGTCTAACGGAGCGTACGTTCTTTCGCCACTTCACCGACAAGCGAGAGGTACTTTTCGGTGGTCATGAGCTTCTACGGACACTAATAATTAAGGCTGTCGAAGATGCTCCCCCGCAGTACGGCGCATTCAGGGCTGTCCTTGCCGGCGTGGATGCTGCCGCAGTTCAATTGGGTTCCTTCAGGCGAGACCTTTCTCGACAGCGGCGACTCGTAATTGCCGCAAACCCTGAACTTCGAGAGAGAGAACTGGCAAAACTTGATGATTACGCAGGTGCTGTCACCGCCGCTCTCAAGGTACGAGGTATCGACGAACCAACCGCGCATCTAATGGCGTCGTTGGCATTAACCTTGCTTCACCTTGGACTTAAGCACTGGACGAGCGAGGTTGACGACCAGACGCTCGTAGAGGTAGTTCATAGATACACTGAAAATTTTCGAGCTGAGATTGCAAAGAACCAATAAGCACTAATTTGTTCCGCCAACGCGATCGTTTTCAACTCTAACTCAAAGGTGACTGGTAAGGCTTTAGTAGACTTCGAGCGTCGCAGTTGGTTGTCGCAAGCACCGCATAGTCGGCTATTTTCCTTCGAGGTTCAAAACGAGCTACGAAGACTTGGGCAAAGATGTATTACCGATTAACTATCGACCGAAAAGAGCGCGCAGGCCCATCGCCATATCACAATCCAGATCTTTCCGAAGCTTCGGACGGCGCCAGAACCATTGACAATTAGCTCAGTTCTTAGATAAATGGATCGAATTCTCGTTGGTCCCTCGCTTCGAAGAGCTTAATGTCAAGTATGAACGCGCACGATAGGCAATCTCTAGCCTGTCGCATAATCCCGTGCGCCAAGATGCCCATTAGCCACGTAACACCTGCCGCACCAAAGTTGAAATACGTGCTCATGCTTACAGTCTCATCGGGGGCCTCCTTGATGACCTTCGAGTGTTGTCTCCGGGTATCCAATTGCTCATTTGTTCGGCGTATAGCCACTAGTGTCCCTAGTCATAAATTCACTCAGTAAATGGTCCGAGATACTTCTCCATGGATTTGAAGATCTCGTCAGCCGTCTTATGCCATCTAAAAGGGCGAGGATTCTCATTCCAGGTCTCAGTCCATTTTGTAATGGCTGCAATGAGTTGCTTTTCTGATTTGTGTGTTGATCTCTGCAACATCTTGGTAGTTAGTTCAGAGAACCATCGCTCTACAAGATTCATCCACGATGAATAGGTTGGAGTAAAGTGAAAGTGAACCCTAGGTGTCAGGATGGTTGGCATCTGCTCAAGTAAAATATGTAAAACCGCATAGGGCGAGAACTTGAGGAACGATGATACTTTATCCAAAGGATCAAAAAGAAGCTGTTATCAGAAAAATAAGGACGCTCCTTTCAGATCCAAACACCCCAAGAGGTGCTTTTTCCCAACTTGCTAAAGAAGAGCAGATACCAAAAGCAACTATCTACCTATGGAAAAAGGAAGTAGAAGCTGATTTAATCAGTCAGGATCCAGTAAAGGGAACCCCTACACATACGTGGAGCTCTGAAGCTAAGTTCCAGGTGCGTACTTGCTACAGCAGCCATGAACGAGTTGCAACTCGGGCAATACCTTCGATCAAATGGCATTTTGAAACAAGAGCTTGATAATTGGAGAATCACCTGTTCAAAGGCGAATGATAGAAGTGGTGAAACCACTTCTAAGTATCGATCTGAACTAGCAAGTGAGAAGGCTAAGTCAAAGAAGCTTGAAGCAGAGCTAAATAGAAAAGAAAAGGCACTGCAAGAGACATACACACTGCTGGTGTTGCGGGGAAAAGCCCAGGCTATTCTGGCGAGGGACAAAGGGGTCGAATGATCCCTCCCTCAGATCGCCTATTAGCAGTAGAACTTATTGATGAAGCTCATAGTGCTGGAGCTAGATTGCGACTAGCGGTGAAGGAACTCGGGCTGTCACTACGCAGCTACCAGAGGTGGAAGGCTGAAGGTTCAGATACCCACGACAAGCGTCCCTTTGTCATTAAGGCTAAACCAAGCTTTGCCCTTGATGAATCAGAGCGTCAAGAGATCCTAGATACGCTCCACAGAGACGAATACTCATCACTTCCACCAAGTCAGATAGTTCCAGCTCTAGCTGACAAGGGTATATATCTCGGATCAGAATCTACCTTTTATCGTATTCTTCGCGACAACAAGCAAAACAACCACAGGGGTAGAGCTAAAAAGCAAACAAAGCGCGGTACACCTAGTCATCTAGCAACTTGTCCGCTTGAAGTTTGGACGACAGATATATCCTGGCTACGTGGTCCAGCTAGTGGCATCTACTACTACCTGTACTTCGTAATGGACTTATATTCAAGAAAGATAGTTGGTTACGAGGTCTACGAGAACGAATCGTCTCAGCAACTTGCCGAAGTAGTTAGGCGAGCAACCCTCCTAGAGGGAGGAAGAGCACCCAAAATATTACATAGCGACAA
>JAJZFV010000048.1 GCA_021805205.1 Actinomycetes bacterium
ACTTCCCAACATGGATATATTCTACCTGACAAGGACAAATGCTGCTTTAACCACACAGAAAAACCCTAACTTGGAGGTCACGATTTTCTAGGCTGGAGTCGTGCATTATTTAGCAGCGTCCTAGAGTAAAAGGGCGGATTCTCCTTCGCTTACCATGGCAATTGCGTAATCGTGATCTCTATGTCGCAGTTTCCCCCTTAGCGTTGGACCCGAATTCGACAAGAGCGATAGAGTCAGTACCAGTGTCGCTGAGCCCGAATTGGAATCGGTTCCGGTAGCCGAGAAAACACCAAAGTCTTGCACGAATATCCACGTAGTTGTCGTTATCAAAACTGCAGCAATTAATGTTGACCTTTTGGTTGGATAGAAATACAGTGCTACAGCGACCGCTACTCCGGCTATTACAAGTGATGCATTTACGTACTGGCCGGTTTCGTTGACCAAACTTGCGCCGCCATTGAGGAGAATTGAGATGAGCTCAGGCTGTCTGCTTATTGCCATCTCTTTTATCATCTGGTAGTAGCCATCAGCCTTCCAAAAGCTTTCGGTTGGTATCGTGCCCAATAGTGAACCAAAAAAGATAAAGGCGCCGAGGAATCGGCCTATCCGTTTTGTGCTTTTAGAAACCGATTGTTCTTTCTCGAGCTTCAATATCTCGATCGATGCAAAGAGGTAGATCAATATTGCAGAAGGCGCCCCTGTTGCAAAGCTGGCTCCTTTGTAGAAGATTCCGAATCCATTTCCAAAGACAAAGATGACGAGCGACCAAATAATCGAAAGCTTTACGATTATGCGCCATGCCGGTCCGCGATTCAAAAACATCATTCCGAGGCCGACGGTAAGTTGAAGATACGCCGCACCGATATCGGCTTTTACCGGGTCAAGGGTCCAAAGCTGGATTGCTATGTGGCTCAGGAATTGAATCGGAGCCGGTGCCAGCGCGAAAGCTGGCTTGATTATTGAAGAGACAAATTGCGTCGGCATCGCATTTCGCAGCTGTAAAAAGCCATCGATCAGCCAAAGTGATCCGAACGATAACGAGATGAATCTAATCCGCCTATTGGCAGGGGAGCGCGTTTTGACACTTCTGAATGGGTTGTTAGATTCGCTACTTGCACCGTTGCTTGGTTGATTAGTGAGGTACGAAAGCATCAACAGCGATATCGCTGCCACGATCAGGATGCCAACCGCAAGATAGACGTGCATTCCACTGTTGCCAAATGGATGGCTGCTAAGTGTAAATGTCATTCCTGGCATCAGGGTCCTCCATTTCGCAGATGTGGCGCTCTAAGGTTCAAAACCATGAGTCCCAACGTCACGTTTCATCTGGCACCATGGCTTTGCCCACTTAGAAGTGTTGACATTCGACTGCCTCGGTTAGTTCCGTAAGGAGGGCTGACTTTTCTACTTTTTTACCAATTCGCTGGTGTCTTGGAGCATTGCGATTCTTGAATTCATTTCAACTGTGGTTCCGACTACGTCGTCGATGGTTTGGGCGATCTCATTGGTCGATGCAACTTGAGCTTCGACCGAGAGGGCGATCGACTCTTGTAAATTACCTATCTCGACCACAGTGTTGGAGACTTCTTGAAATGCAGCTCCTGCGGCTGTGGTGTCAGAGGTGATAGAAATTGCCATCTCTCCAATATCCGCAGTTGCCATAGCGGTGGCCGAAGCAAGTGACTTCACCTCATTTGCTACTACCGCAAAGCCTTTGCCCGCATCGCCGGCTCTAGCAGCTTCGATGGCTGCATTTAGAGCCAAGAGGTTGGTCTGCTCGGCAATGGTTGTTATCGTTGCGACTATCTCTGTGATCTTGGCTGAATTAACGTCCAAGCGAGCCAAGGTTGACGAAGTCTTTTCTACAACTGAGACAGCGCCTTGTGCTACTTCAGCTGCCCTGTTGGCGCCATGAGCAATGGTAGTGATGGTCCTTTCCATCTCTCTTATCGCACTAGCGACTCCGTCGATGTTGGCACGAATCTGATCAGACCCAGCGAGAAGACCGCTCGCTTGGCTTGCAATTTCAATTTGAGCTCGACGAGACTTCTCCATCTCGATGGTACGGCGCTCGAGTTCTTCACGCTCGGACCGTTCTTTCTCTAGCTGCATTGCCATTCGCTGCTCTTGCTCTATGCGAGCCTGATGTAGGAGTTCCTCACTTTGCCTACGCAGGGAGTCGGAGAAGCTCCAGAAGACGACTTGGATAACCACGGCTCCCGCGATAAAACCTGCGTGTACTAATGCCCATGCAATCGGATTGGCGCGCTCATACGAGGTGAAGAAGACTGAGTTTGGCCAAAAAAGCCCCAGAACGATGTGGTGAACCAGAACAAATCCGATTGAGATGAGATAAGGTACCCACTCTTCGTAGAGGGCCACGATTCCAAGAAGAACGAAGAAGTAGAAGTGCATGTCGGGTATGCCGTGCCATATGTCAATGAGGGCTGCACCTGACCAGAGTAGGCCAAGGCTGGTAATTATCGTCGCAGGCCTTCGCATCTTAACAAAGGTTGCGGCTATTGCAAATAGAAGCTCCAGACCTATATCGATCAGGCGTACCCTAAATGGGGAGTGTTCGGGCAAAGATGCGATGAGGAGAAAGGGTACTTGAAAGTAGAGGGCATAGACGATGAAGCGGTGTCGCTTGGCCCATGCGTTGTCGTCGAGGTTGGCCCCCTTGGGGAGTTTCGAAACTAGATTTTTGATCAAAGCTCCAGCCTTTCGGATAGGTCAAGTTTGCAATAGACAAATGGCAGTTTTAGTACATATTTGCTATCGGCGGCGGTGGTTTAACCTTTATAGGAGTTTGGTCGGATTTATCGACCTATTGCTTATTTGGACGATCGCACCTGCTCAGATTGGAAATGTGCAAAATCTGTGACGCTTTGCGACTCAAATTACCGCTTTAGGTGCTATTCGATCGCCGTCTTCGCTCTGCATTTGTTAGGGGTCTTTCGACCTTACCTTGGAAAAGGTGAACGAAGTGCGTCGCGCATAGTTTCGGCCTGCAAGCCATTCGTGGTACTCCAAGCTGAATTTCGTTATTTATGGGTAACTAATTGACTTGTAATCAGGTGCAACCGAGGAGAGAGAGCGGCTAGCTGTTCGGTTCTTTGATCAAAAAAGTAGGTGGCTGGGTACAAACGTTGTGTGAAATTTACATGGGTGAGGATGCGTTTAGCTCTGGTGAAGATAGAGCAAGAGGTGAGCGTGTCAGAAGTTATTGGTAAAGAGTCTTCACCATCTTTTGGAGAAATCCCGGATGGATATCGCCCAAAGTGGTCCATGATGCCTTTCATTGCATTAGGAGTGGCAATGATCATTGTGGATGCAACCATCGTCAATGTGGCACTTCCAACGATGATCTCTACTCTACATTTGAATAGCTCCGATGCAGAGTGGCTAAATTCGATCTACTCTCTGGTATTCGCATCTTTGTTGATCACCCTGGGACGATTGGGTGATCGCTTCGGAAGGCGAAAACTATTTGCTATAGGAGTCGTGATCTTCGTCGCGGCATCCCTATTTACAGCTCTCTCCTCCGCCGGCTCAACCATTATCTTTGGCCGTTTCCTTCAGGGAATTGGTGGAGCAATGGTTCTGCCAAATACCTTGTCCCTTGTGAACGCCAACTTCTACGGCAAGGATCGCCAGATTGCATTCGCTATCTGGGGTTCGACCATCGGTGGGGTAGCAGCACTTGGACCGCTCCTAGGAGGATGGGTCACGCAGACATTTTCTTGGAGATATGCCTTCCTAGTGAATGTGCCAGTTGGCGTGGCGATCCTGATTGGAACTATCTTTGTAGTCCTAGAGTCCAAAGACGAGAAGATCGAAAAGGGTAGCGACCTCATTGGAAACTTCTCCATTATCGTCTCGTTGACCTTCTTGGTCTTCGCTCTTATTGAAGCTCAACGCTACGGATGGTACAAGCCAATTGCCAAACTTCGACTCTTCGGATTTACTTGGGCCTCAACTTCTATCTCTCCAATTCCATTTGCTATTTTGATCGCGATAGTTGCACTTGCGATCTTTACCGGTTACGAGCTTCGAAGAGGCAAGAGCGGAAAGGTTACCCTCATTGAGACCAAGCTCTTTCGAATCTCCTCCTTTACATTTGGCAATATCGCGGCATTGATAATCTCTCTAGGAGAGTTCGGGATTTTGTTTGCCCTTCCACTATTTTTACAAGGAGCGAGGGGATATGGAGCATTGGGTACTGGCGTGATACTCCTGGGGTTGGCAATAGGGGCATTCCTAGCGGGAGGTGCCGTGGCACCCCTTTCAAAGAGGGTGTCGGCAGTTACCGTGGTACGGATAGGACTATTTCTTGAGATCGTCGGAGTTGCCTCCCTAGCACTTACTATATCTCCGACCGGTCCGGTTGCGCTGCTAGATATTCCGCTCTTTGTGTATGGCTTTGGTATCGGCTTTGCCACAGCTCAACTAACTGGCGTAGTTCTCTCAGATGTTCCAATTTCTAAGAGCGGTATCGGCTCTGGTATCTCTTCTACCTCGCGCCAATTGGGCTCCGCCCTTGGGATAGCGATACTTGGTTCAGTTCTTCTGAGCCAACTTTCATCGGTGCTCTCTTCCTCGCTGACAAAGATACCTTCGATCCCAGCCCCCATTGCCTCTCAGGCTGTTTCCGTAGTCAGAGAAAGCGCCGGAGCCGCTATCTCTTCGCTATATAAATTCCCCAATGGAGGTGCTATTCATAGCGCGGCGGTTAATGCGATGGTTGACGCTACTCGTTCTGCGTCTTTGACGGCAGCCACTTTCATAGCAGTTGGATTTATCGCCACTCTTTCCCTCAAAAAGAAAGTAGGTGCAACAGAGAGTACCCGAGATGTGTCAAATGAAATTTGATCTAATCTACTCATAAAAAGGAAGCGGGGCCCTCTAGGAAAGAGGGCCCCGCTTATGTTTGGGTCGTGAGAATCAATATATCTTTTGGGTCGCAAGTAAAAGGTATATCAATATCCTCACTTATTTTAGCAAGTTCAATGTAGCTGCTATTCCTAAAATAGTCATTTCGATAAATTAAATCATCGACTGTGTCATAAATCTCACTATTTGCGGCTGGTTTCTTATCAGACTCTAAGGCTGTGTTAATGAATTACTCAGGATGAGTAGAGGTTCCTTTATCTGATCGATCTCGATTGACTTCATAAATCTCTAAACAGATAAATATTAATTATCATTCATTTGCTTCTTACAAAAGTTGCAATTAGCACTTTTGTTCACCCTTCGATTGGCCGTTCTCCAGCGAATCTCATTGGAGTGACACTTGCGTAGTGAAGGTTTTTGGCTCGAATTCTAACATAGAGCCAAAGTGTATTTGGGAATCAAAAGCTAACATCTACCAGCAGAGAGCGATCGATGGTGTGACAACTGGCTATTTTGTCTCAGCGCTGCCTTCCCGGTTTTTTTGGTGCTGCGCCAAAGTAAGCCAGCTATCTCAGTTGCGACTTATCAAGGAATATGGTTCGTTGACTGAGAGACTCAAGCTAATCCGAACGACCATAGCAGCACCCTCTCTCAACTGCTATTGATACCGCTCAGTCTCTAGCTGCTTTGTTGTGGCTCCATCTCCTCTTTTTATGATCCTGCACACTCTGTGTCGGCAGACTTGGATTATGAGCTTGCTCCGCACAGGGAAGACGGCCATTGAAGCGCTGCACTTGTAGATTCGATGGCTTTATTGGTGTGCGATTACTGATGCACCAAGAAATATTGGGCTCCGCGAAGAGTTGCTACTCGCGGAGCCCTGGGGAAATCGTCTCTGTTTACCTTAGGTAGAGGTGGCTAGAGGGCCTTTCATTTAACTCGGCTACCTCTTCCCTGTTGAGTGTGTTATCCGGTGATTTTGGCGCTGTTATGCAGTTGGCTCGAATGAGGCGATGGTAGTGATTGGATCGTCTCCAGTTCCGTTGGTCGAACTTGAGATCAATTTGTAGACGTCGTAGAAGTGTCCGTCGGAGCTGTCGAGAACTAGGAGGTGCATCCATCGATTCATGATGGTCTCACGCAAGAGGTCATTACTGGCCACTATCGCGGCGACTGTCTCCTTGTTGGCGTAGATCAATCCAGTGAGGCGAAGGGGTAGGTGGGCTAGCCTTCCCTCAGGGGTGGTGTAGGCCTGCCGTGCTAGCCCCCCGACTAGATCGCCACTTGTTCCCGAGATCGCACCTAAGTTCGAGATTGGGTTCAAGATGGTCTTGTTGGAGGTGATGACGCTTTCGTCGAGAGCTGCAAAGAAGTAACTCTTCGAGATCATCTCGCCAACGATCATCGGTGCTGACATGATCGAAGCAAGTGCGGCGCCATCTGGGTCGTATCGTAGGTCGTATGATTGTAGAAACGACCTACCCCCTAGATCAATCCCTCGCGTCATCTCTCGGGGGGCGATAATGAAGCTTGCCGCATTTGCAAGCCCCATCTCGGGCCATCCCTCGAACCACCAGTTGCTCCTGACGTCGCGTTGGCGGGGAAGTCCATTGAGGTTCGAGAACTTGGAGGTAGAGGCATTAGCTTGGTTGATCTCTGCTATCAACTTCTTCAACCCCAAGGTTACTGTGGTTGAATCGTCGATCTCTGATATCAGTTCAATCTTGGCCTGCGTAGTGTCGTGTAGGGCTGATACGAATTTGGTCGTTGTTGGGACTTGGATTCCATAAGCGGCCAAGCGATCGCGCACATCCTTGCGATTTAGAAGCTTGGCGACCAAAGTTGCGTTATCGCCTCCGGAATTTCCACCGCATGCACCACATTGATAGGCCATTCGGTGGAGCTGGTTGGTGTTGGTTGAGTGGTGGCCCACCACTACTACAGAGTCGGCGAAGTCCTTTACCAGACCTATGGACTTCAATGTTGTGGCTAGGAGATAGGTCACCTCTTCTAGCTCGGCGTCGTCCATCTCTTCTAACTCAATTCCACGAAGTGCCTCAATGTCGGCGTTCTTAGCGGCTTTGCTATTTCGAATCTTGGCAAAGAAGGTTGGGAAGTTCGTCTTTAGGAACGATGCTGCCCCCATGAATCCGCCTATTACCTCAGCGCTAACCAAGGAGAGCGATGGGACCTTGTCCAAGAGTTCGTAACTTGCAGCTATGTCATTTAGAAGTTCTTCTGAGCTTGGAACAATCCTCTTTATACTTGCCCATCGCCGAGGATCCAGGAGGATCGGTGCTCTCAGGGTGGAGGGGGTAGCCTGGCGCACTCGGAAGGGTAGGCCGAAGAAGCCTGCTAGTCCAAATGTGCGGACATCCAAGAACTCCTCTTCGATCTTCCGTCGCATCGGTTCACTTCGAACATCGATGCAAAAGAGCATGTCGATGCTGTTAGCACTAACGAGAGGCCCGCTTGTTGCGTTATGTGAGATCTTATCTACAAGTCCAAATTGGTAGGTGAGTTCAAGGGCACGTTGTGCCACGATTCGTATCGCATCTTCGTTGCGTGCCATCTCATCGACCACGACGTCGGCAGGCGTTGCGACCTTATCAGATGAGGTGCTATCTAAGCCATGCGAAGAGGGTGTTTGAGAGGCGTTGATACCTGCTTCTATCTCAGATATCTTCATCCCAAGTGCTAGTGCGGTAAAGAGGAGGGCAAATACCATTGCGGTTACGGCCAGGCTGCGCTTGCGATCTCCGATCCCTCCATCGTTGGAGCGATTCATGAGTGTTAGCCACCCAGGGATGATCTCGTTAGTAGCCGCTATCGCCTTTGTAATACTTGCGTCACCTGTGGCACCGATGAGTTTGCAGACCATGGCGATCTTATTGTCGAGAATCAGTTGGAGCTCTTCGTCGCTTGTGTATTTGCTATGGAAGTTCAGGACGTAGCTATGGCCTAAGGTGAGTTCTAAGATGCGAAGGGTTATCGTTCGGTCATCGTCGACCACCCTTCCCTCTTCTATTACTGCATCCAGTAGCAGAATTGAGACCTCTTCGACTAGCTCGTCGAAGTTAGCGCCACTCCTTTTGTTGCTGTTGGCTTTACCCCACCTTGGCTTTACCAGATTGGCGGTTAGTAGGTTCTTCGTAGCCGCCTCGAGCGCAACTTTAGATCGAAGCTTTTCTGGAACTAGCTCCGAGTAGAGTGCCAAGGTGTCTTCGACTGCTGCAGGGATATGGCTCGGCGATATCTCTCCCTTGGCATAGAGATCAGCCAAGGTCGAAAGTGATGGCAGAGGTAGGTCTCGATTCGGAGTAGTGATGTCGAGAAAGTTCTTGTCGATCTGAGATTGGAATGGGTTCACCGCTACAAAGTTTACGGTTGGAAGCGATAGAGCAATGGTGGAGTTGACGGTGTCGATTCCGGTATCGACCGCGGTAAGAAGATCAGCTTCGATGGTCTCTGTTGTAGAGATAACCGACCGTGCATTTGCAAGCTTTATCGAGAAGCTAAAGTATCCAACTGAAGCTGCGTAGCTGCGGTGGAGTAGGTGACCCAATGCTAGCTTTTCGCTCTTCACTGAACGCTTTATTGCGACCGGCGCAAGGAGTGAAAGAAGGGTTGGGATCCAGATTCCAAGATGAACTCCTTCTAGTCCGGCGTAGTTGCTTGCAATTACCTTACTTAGTGCGATGAAGACGATCCATGGGGCTACCACTATCGAGGCGGCAAGGGTTCGAGCTAGTGTTGAGGCTCCTGCACGATCTTTGTGGCCGAAGCTGACGTTTACCGCGACGTAAAAGGCGATACCTAAACCAACCGACTCTGTAACTACTGCGCTGAGGTTGGCGATAGTAACACTACCGGTTGTTATCGTTGCGACAATCATCGCCCCAACTGCGATCATAGTGGCGATAGCTGCCCTAAGCAGGTTGCGAGATTTGAGAGCCTCTTCGCTCTTGGCGGACCGACGGTTGTGGGTCTCCTTATCACTGAGTAACTCTGACTTGTTGAATGGATCACTCGGTGCGTCATAGAGGAGGTAGCTTTTAAAGAGGCCGTGGCCAACCGCATGGAAGAGGCCAAGGACCGGAAGGCCAGAGAGTATCTCCAAGACCATAAACGACATCTGGCCACAGGTAGATACGGCGAGTCGACCTTTGGCATCTTTGGCGAATGATTTGGCTAGTGCGCTCCAGATGATCGTCGCGATTGAGAGAATGACGATGGCTACGATGAGGGCCAAGTTGGTGTGGCGATAGTTGCCGAAGTAGATAAGGGCAATGGCTGGGGCATTTACAAATCCACCATGGAGCATGACGCTTGCTGCGGTTGGGGCGTTCACGCTCGAAACCACCCACTTGCTAAACGGTAGTAGGCCAGCCCTGCTGAAGGTCCAGACAATAAGAGCGGTCTGGATCAGGTGAGAGGCGGGATGATTCAACTCAGCTATGGCAACTGCCAATAGGAGAAGATCTCCCAGGTGGAGGTGCCATGGGTAGCGGGGGCGCCTATTGCGATCTTGAAAAGGAATCAGAAATGTTGCATAACCTAGGGCCAGAGATGAAATGGTAGTTGCGATCGAAAATTGAAGGACTGAGGGGGCAAAGACCATTGCAAAGGTTGCCGCAAAGAAGATCGATGACGAGGATAGGAACTTCTTTAAGTTTGGCTCGTTCCTCATCGATCCATCGGCGTATGCGAAGACGGTATTGGCAATTACCGTCACCAGAACTGCAAAGAGTGCCCTGGATAAGGTAAATGAGACTCCAAAGACCAACTGCCCCGACGAGAGGTGGAGCGCTAAGGTTCTGCTCGATGCGCCTACAGCTGCTAGTACGGCTGTAACCGCTATGTAGGGTAACCCAATTACAAATGGTATGTACTTTAGTGATCGCATACCTTCATAATATAAGAAAATCTTTTCATATGTTGTAAACATACGAAAAGATTTGCGTATGAAATTAGTCACAAAAGTATTCAGATGACAATTGTTGGCATAACGTCTGTGCCGTTATCGATCCTATTGCCAGGTGCATCGCTGGGTCTGTTGCCGTTGCGCTTCTCTTAGGTCAGGGCAAGCTATGACTTTCGGCATGCTGCTTTCAAACGCTTCAGTTATTAGCGCGGCTTGGAGCTGCGGTGAAGTAGATAAGAGTAAGTTTTGAGGCGGCGCTCGCCGTTGGTAGGTGCTTCCTGCGAATCAAGCTTTTACCTACTTAGACAGTTTTTAGGATACTTAGAAGTCGACTTTGTCGCTTTGCAGTGAGTCCGAAAGTATCAGCCACACAATGGCAGTCTCTTGATTGCAATGCACTGTCAAATAGATCCACGAGAGACACTCCGAAGTCGGCCATCTACCGATGCACTTTAGCTCACTTGGACTGTTGCTAAAAAGCGAGTTGACAAAACGCACTGTTGTTCGATGCTTAAGGCTTGCTTTGTATCCTTCGTTACGCTTTGAATTCACTTTTTGTGTTTTAGTTGCGTTCTGCGACCGATGGGTTTTCTTATCAGGATCGCAAACCCGACCAAGGGAAGGACTTCGGAAGGCAAGTAGTTCGTCCGATCGGCAACTGCTTTTCCGGATGTGATGAGTAATCTCATATCCATGGATCATCACGGTAGAACAGCTCGGTTGGAGCTCGAAGATGCAAATATTAGAAGGTTTACGGCCCAGGTTTTAGATGTATCGAGCGAAGGCATTGTACTCGATCGATCGGCCTTTTATCCAGGAGGAGGGGGACAGCCCCCTGACTTTGGTGCTCTTACGTTTGACGGAAACTACTGTCGGATCGTTGGGGTAAGAAAGGGAGATGATCTTTGCCTAATTCCCAATGAAGAAGATCCTCTCCCCTCCGTTGGAGCGACGGTAGAAGGGGTAGTTGACGACGTTCGTAGATTTCAATTGATGCGCACTCATAGTGCGCTTCACCTTCTATCAGGTGTAGTCTTTCGCGACTTTGGAGCTTTAGTAACTGGTGGCAATATGGAGCCACTATCTGCTCGCCTCGACTTCAACTTAGGAGAGGTGCCACCGGGATTCAAAGAGAGCCTCGATGAGTTGTGCAATCTCGAGGTAAGTGCCGATCGGGCCATAACAACTTATAGCCTCCCGCGCCAAGAGGCCTTTGCCATCCCCGATATTATAAGAACCGCGAAGAACCTCCTCCCAGATGACCTCGAGATAGTTAGGATCGTGGATATCAATGGCCTCGATGTCCAAGCCGATGGTGGAACCCACGTCTCCTCTACCTTGCAGATAAAGCGGATGCGAATCGCAAAAGTTGAAAATAAGGGGAAGGGTTTTAGGAGGGTTAAGATCGAACTAGAGGAGTAGCCGGATACCTCGAGAGTCTTTGGTTTGTCGTTCCAGATAGATAGGCAGCCCCATTAGTGGGGCTGCCTATCTATCTATAGTTCCATATATAACCAAGCCTTTCTTTGAGTTGCGGCTCGGCAGCTAGGTCGTCGTCGATACGCAGTTTTGACGATTGACCAGACTTGGTGTTGAATCTGCATCGGGACCATCCTCAAAGACGTCTTGAGCTCTGGAGGCCATCCACGCCCCAAAAATGTGATCGAACGATCTGAAGTTTCGACCTTGATGATTCAAATCTCCACGGTAACCCATGGTTCGAATTCGCTTTAACATTCAAGCGATAAGGTGACTTTAAGTAACGAAATTATTGCAAGTACCGTACCGAATTCAAAAGTTGGTTAGGCGACCAAGGCACTTGCTTCATTTGCAACACTTGCCAGCGTCCGTACGAGGCGAGCAGATGTATTGGTTTAGGTGCGCGGTGGGTAGAAGAAGAAATTCTGCTTTACCCGTGCCCCCCCTTGTGTTGCTTGCCTTGATTACGAAAGAAGGTTTATGAGAGATGATACAATTTGTGCGGAGTCCAGAACTCAGAGACGATTCAACAAGGAAACTTTCACTATTGGCTTTTGCGCTATTAGCGGCTAGCTGTGGCAGCGTTTCCGCAGGTACATCGGCCCCTTCAACATCTTCGACTGCAACATCGTCAACGCCAGTGACAACGAAGGTCGAAAGGGCCACTTCCACTCCGACCTCTACGGTAAGCTCGGCGCCAGCTCCGCTTTCATCGACTACTGCAGCATCGTCACTTCCGAAACTTGGAATTTCGGGAGTCTACTTCGGAGGTTCTGGCTTTGGCTCGATAGAGCCAGCCAAGATCTATCTTGGAGGAGACCCCACCGGACTAGTAACTGGAATCTCCTGGAGTAGCTGGGGTGGGGCTACTGCAAGTGGGGTCGGTACTGGAAGTTATGTTGCTCCAAATGAAGTAGTTGCCCAAGCTAAGTTAGCGCCAGTAAAGATAGTGGCCTTTGATCTCGGAACCTGTAATGGTGTCTACGCCTATCAGAAGGTGGAGTGGTACTTTGCTGGAGAAGGCGAAAGCTTCAATGCTAAGAATGCCATAACCACCTGCCTCTTCTTCGGACAGCCTCCCTCTTAGAGGGATATAAATCAAGTTGGGCCCCCGAGAGTGGATGCCGTCTAGGGAGGGCGTTTTCATAGCAGGGGGCTGTGCGTATCTAATTCATTACAATTTCAAGTAATTACTGTAAATGTATGGGTCATATCTGCCGAAAGGATCTCTGTAGGCTATGGGCGGAGATCTTGGGCGAGGGTATGGGCCAATTTGCAGCTAGTAATCGCCAATCTATATTGGTGGTGTTCACATGCACCCTATCACTCTCGGCGTGCGGGTTCTTTTCTAGTTCCCCGAGGGTTCCGGAAAGCAAAGTATCGACTTCAACTACTCTGCCAGTAATTGTGCTTCCATCGGCTACTAATGGGCTGCAACAGCAGGTTTCGCCGGTAACTACCTCTGAGATACCGAGTACCACTTCGGCCACTGTGGCCAAATCGGGAAGCGATGGGACCATGCCTGCTTCCGGGCAGGCATCTGCAGTTTCGTCGGCCTCCGCGGTGGAGCCCTCAACCGCATCCACTTCGACTACCACTGACGTTGCGCCTGTTCAATCATCGACAACGACGGTTGTGGTCTCGCCATCTACTCTTCCAACTCTTGGGGTTGAAAATGCCTATATTGGTGGAGTCGGTTTCGGTACTGTTGAACCAGAGACTGTTTCGCTTGGCGGTGATTCGAATGGAGTAGTTTCAGCGGTTACTTGGAGCAGTTGGGGTGATGCTACTGCAACTGGAAGCGGAATGGCAGGATATGTCGCTCCGGGACAGGCGGCTGCCAGTGCTTCAAGACAGAGCGCTACGGTTGTGGCATTCAATCTTGGCTTGTGTAATGGTCAGATGGTGTACAGGGACGTTGTTTGGTACTTCCCTCAATATGGAGAGACTCAAGCGACAGTTCAGCCTTTTCCAACCTGCCCTATGAATTAGTCGGTACAATATTCGAGGACGGTAGATTAGCTAGGCATTGATATTGAACAATCAATCTAAGCGTTTTGCTCGAGAAATTCCATTTTCAATTAGAATGATTTATTTTTTAGAATACATCACGAAAAAATCAAGCTTCTATCGAACTATGATTGCGTTCAATTTCGAAATTTTTCTTGGTATGACGTAGATTGCGTTAGTGATATCTATCTTGTGTAGGCAACCTCAAATAGGTACTGCCAAAGTCTAAATTTTATGCAGGCCGATGTCAGTGTGTGTAAGTGCTGGATACCGGTCATTCACGGCGCCATTGGCAATTATCTGTTTCGATAAAATTCAAAATAACCAACTCGTCTACATTTCCGATTTTCATATTCGCGTACGCTAAAATTTGGCTCTGCTATGAGTTTTCAATAGATGTGTAAATGTAAGTGTCGGCTACCTTAACCATCATTAGCGTAGAGTTTTGAGGAGTTTGTTTCATCCTTTATGGGAGATTTAAGCCCTTTTTAATGCAAATGGACATTCTCCGCTTAAGCTACTTTTATTCTTTTAAATAGCTGAGTTTTGTTCTCTGAAGTTGCCTGCGTCTCCTCTGACAACTTGGAACTACAGCCTTCGTTCCATTGGGTCGCGGCAAAGTCTATGCCTTTTACGTGGATCCAAAACACTTGCAACGAGGGGTAGGTCGAAAACTGATGGCTAGTGCTACGGAGTACCTTCTTCAGATGTCATTTGCATAAGCCTACCTCTGGGGCTAGAAGGTAATAACGCGCATTGAACCTTTACGAAAGTTACGGATGGTTTGCCGACGGGACGGTACAAAGTGAGATAATCGGGGAGATCTACGTAGGCTTGATCAGGTTCGAATGGAACCTCGGTGCAAAGTTTGAAGCTCGGCATCGAATCCCGCGAGAAGTACGCAGGCACTAGCACCTCACTAGTTGGCGTCCATGGTCAGCCTCGATAAGTACCGAATTGGTATTGAAGTGCTGCGCTTGGTCTTGGCAAAGAGGAGCTGAGAGGGTAAGTGATGCCACTTTTTTATTTATAGAACTGAATTCCTATAGAAAAAGAGGCTCGACCCTAACGATCCAGTAGGCATTCCCCCAAAATGCAGTGTGCCGAGTGCAATTTTCTCACGTTGAAGGCTATTTGGTCCTGAAATAGGGGTGGTCCTACCGTGAGGTATTGACCGTGGTCTTCTTCACTTTGAGCGACGCGATTAGTAGAAGTATTAGAAAGAAGAAAGACGGCCAGTTGAGGGCCGCACCGGGTGGAGTTCCAACGGTTACGAGAGGCTTCATCTGCGCGGCCACCCACCTCATGATCGGGTCCATTGCAAGCGCAAACAGGATCAATGAGGTGAGTCCGGGGTAGCGAAAGAATAGGACATACAGCAGTCCAACCAGTATTAGCTGGATTGCGCCCCATTGGTGGAACATTGCGATGATGTTGTCTCCGCCGGCGACCGAGACGTTGACTCCTGCGATACTGTGAGATCCTCCATCAGCAGTAAATAAATGGATGCAACTTCGTACGACGATAATAACCATGTAAAGGCCGGTCAAAATGCGGACAAGCTTCGGACCTAAATATGTAGAAGTATCCTTCGGAAGTATCCGTTTAAGGCTTAATTTCATTTGACCCCTTTCCTAGAGGTTTTTGGTATCTGCGAATGTGAATATTGCATCTTTCGTACGCGAAGCTGTTTAGAAGTCGAAAGTCCACGGCTGTTTACCCAATGAAAGTCAATGGAGCCATATTTAGAAGCTCGATCTCGCAGTTGATCAAAGTTGAGTCCGGGATTGCACTTCAACCTTTCTGCCCTCTCATCCACAATCTCCTCGATGTTGTGTAATTCAACGCTGATGAATAAATTAGCAGCAATTCGAGATCTATTCATCGTTGTTGAATAAATTGTTTTATATTGGATGAGTGGATACAACTTCAAAAGCGGGTAGGCGCCCCGGCAGTCCCGATTCGCGTTCAGAGATTCTTGCCGCGGCGAAGGCCTCTTTTTACACCAACGGATACGCCGCCTCTACAATTCGGGACATAGCAAATAGTGCGGGAGTAGACCCAGCTTTGGTGCTGCACTTCTTTGGAAGCAAGGCGCAGTTGCTAGTTGAGTCACTAGAGTCTCCCGCCCTACTCTCTTACTTGTCCAGCACACTCTCTTCGACGCCAAAGGCTAAGTGGGGAGAGACAATCGCGAGTTTGATATTAAACAGCCATGGGTCTACTCCTACGCCACAGCAGGAAAATTTCATCGCCATCATACGGCTTGCCGGTCAAGAAGCTGCCGCGGCGAGGAAGCTTCAATCGTTCTTCAGGGAGACGATTGTCAAGGAGTTTCGAAATTTAGGGATTGACTTTCCTGAGACGAGGGCGGCTGCGTTGATGTCAATTTTGGTGGGGAATGCTTACGTTAGGAGGATTATTCTTTTTCAGCCAGACGAAGATATCTCAGTAGAGTCCAAAATCGCGATGTTCAGCGCAATTCTTCAAGCCATATTGACAACCACCCTCTAATCATTTGCAACTAGGAAGTCTCTCATTGCTCCCCTAAGTGCTGTTTCGCTAAAGACTTCGCACCTATGCTCGTTAGGGCGAAACTATGCGAAGTCTCCAATTCATCCACCTTGAAATTCGAACCGATTGCATCGAAAAGGTTAGATTCGGACTTGCAATTGTTTTTGAATGTGCTGAGACATACCCCAGCAACTCATTCGACCATCGGTCGCTGAACCAGGACCCCCGATTATTGCTTTGAATATCGGATTTAGTTTTTTCCTCATTTGACCTAGGAGATCAATGTTTTGATAAAACCCTTTTGCAATCTTGTTCGTACGCCAAGGATGAATCGCACGCCCAAAAGAAAATTTGAATAACGGGGACTCTGTTCCTGGTTGTTACAGGTTGCATCGGGCGGTATAGGTAGGTGCGATGGCTAGCTTTTTCAATTTTTCAAGTCATCTTGCGCTCTGGCCGGCGGATCGAACCTTTATTTTTTTTGCTAAAACAGAACCAAGATCGCAGTTCGCAACTTAATTGCGAAGTAGCTTTCATTGGAGGTGCCAATTTATCGGTAGAATTGGCGCAATAAAGAATGTTTGAGCACTTCAGAGTGTTTTCGTAAAGGATGGCACTCTGTCGGGGTCGATAATGCTCCCGCAATCGATCCAATAGTTGACGAAGGCCCGGGACGACTCACATGGTTTGGTGACGGAGTTCTCGCTGTCATTGCCACCATTATGGCATGCGATCTAAAGCCGCCTGCTGGTTATATTTTGATCTCTTCAAGCCACAGATTTCCGTGGCTTTTGATCTACCTCCTTAGATTTACCACGACGTTATCTATAGGAATAATCGCCGTCACCTACTACGTGCGACAAAGCCTGTTGGTGAAGCAGTTATGCGGTCCAATCGCTTCTCCTTTTCTTACTGTCGTCAATCCGGCCCTTCAGCTTTCAGCGGGGTCTAGCCATATTCCTCTCGGTTATCTAACGCGGAGATCATCAAGCTATTTACCTACATAGCATCTTGGCTTATGAGGTAACAACC
>JAJZFV010000005.1 GCA_021805205.1 Actinomycetes bacterium
CTGTGGGCAATATCTCGGCCTCGTTGTGACAATACGCTGGTTGGTGAGGGTTGCCTCGCCCCGTATGGAAAGACCCGGATAGAAAGTAGGCAAGGTCACAGAGATAATGGGGCTTGACCTCGACGGCGTAAGAAGGTGATGGTAACAACTGTCCAGTTCGACCAAGGAAGGAGGCACTATCGGACTCCGGAATGCGTGGCGAACGGTAATGACCGACAAGGTGCTTTACCGGGCGGGCCGACTTTTGCTGGTTATTGCTCTAGAGCTGCCTTGATTTAGTAGTTGGCTAATGAGCGATACGGAGGTTGGTCTGTTATCACCCCTTGAAATCCAAAATATCTAAAAGATGCTTATTCATGGGTAGTAATGCGATATCCCAAAGTAAATTACGCAATTTTGGGCCTAGGTATATATGATTCGTCGGTTGTAGCCCCTCAAGGCTATCCAGCAAGTGTGGTATTTGGAACTTCTGGAATCTGCTATTCGACTGGCCCTACGGACTATGGTGTTTTGGTGTCCTAACATAGATTTTGTCTTTGGCGGTCCTTCACGTTCAGCGTTACTTTATTAGCCCAAATCTTATCTATCATTAAGTGCTGTGAGTAAGTTGTGAAATCGAAGCCTCAAATCGTAAGGTGAACCACGGTCTAGTTAGATCGAAAATTGGCAGCGTCGATCTCGGGGTTCCTGACTTTCCCGAGCTGCAATGAATCTGACGGTTAGGGAAAGTTACTATGGAAAAAGCTGAGGGTGCAAGGTTTAAACCGAAGGCCGAAGGGTGGAGGACCGAGCTGCTTCTCGGCGTCGAAAGACGACTTCATACTGCTCTTTACGTAAGGGATGCTTCGGGTTTAGATGTTGGGACTTCAGTAGAAGTGCCCCCAAAAGGCGGAATGATTGCTGGCAGCCAAGTGCTGCCTGTAAATCTCAATTTGAAAGATGCAGTGACAGCGTGGCTGGCCTGGTGGAAATCGATCATTGAATGGGACTACATACATAATCCTGCACTTCCTGGAGAGGAGCGAACTCGAAAGGAAGCCGAAATTGCAGTATGCGAAACGAACGCCGATCTCGGACCACTGATATCGCGCTTCGCTCAACAAGCAGAGCGGTACTACGATAGTAGGGAATTTATCCAAGCAGCTGAAACCGGCCAGCAAGAACTTCGGCAAATTTGTGGGAGAGCCTTCGATCAGATTCCCAAAGCTAGTTTGAAGAGAGCTAGTACAAAAGATACCCGTAGAATTGCAATTAACGTATTAGTCTATGATATACCTTGGTCTTGGTCGCCCAAGATGGGGCATGTGATGTGCACGACGTCGTTGATAAGCGGGAATCCAAAAGTATTAGAATTGATTATTGCCAAAGCAGTCCTCGTTGCATGACAAGCCTGGTAAGTTTCTTCCAATTTCAGGTCCGAAGCACTGACTGACGCCGAAGTGGTGGCAACAATTCGAATTCCCGCATACCTTCTTTGCTAGGTGATAGCATTTTGCAATCACTCGGCACCACATTTAGAAGCTTTATGAAAGTGGCTTCGATGAGACATCGCAGATAGCGACTGCTGTTCCCGGCAAGCCTATAGCTTGCACGTGTTGCATCTTTTTGTGTATTCCCTAGTTTTGGTGTTGTGACTAGATCGACATTGACCTACCCTTCCGACTGGTGACGGCCGGAACACTGATGTTAGGCAGCCTTAGAGCCGGGATCGATAGCGATCTCGGTGCCATCGATAACACGGTCGGCTATTTCCCAGTGTACCGGATAGAGCTTTTGCAAGCTCCGTTCATTAGGGTGGAACTTGCCATTCAGCGGGGGGACGGTAGCGTTGTTCAATCTGTACATCCGACCAATGTTGGTCGGTTCCAGGTTGAAGCGGCGCAATAGCTAGATTCGGATTGTAGACACGGTACTGGCGCAGAATTTCCGATGCGGATTCTACTTTGCCCAATTGGTTTGTAATTAGTTCCATATCTATACATATGCACGAGCCTCAAAAGTTGTTAGAAACCTTTGTGCATGGAAGGCACAGTTGGAGATCCTGGTGGCCTTTGCATCTGGCTTCTAAGCGCACTTTCGATGGTGCGGTGTGCTTCATAAGCTGGCATGTCGAAAGCCATGGCCGCATTTAGGAGCCAACCTTCTAAATCCTCAACGCTGAATCCGTTACCGATGAACTTGGCGAGATAAAAAGCGTCACGGTTTAAAGTTTCGTATCTCTGACCAGTTGAGGCACGGTGAATGTCAGGATAGTTGAGGCATTTGCCTGCTTTCAGATTATTGGGCATTTGGCCATTTAGAGCCGCTTTTGACTCTCCGATTTCTCAGTTGCCAACAGCGGTTATTTCATCGTCACCGATCGGTTCGTAAGCGATTATTGAAATTTGCATAAACGCGGAGCGCCTACACACAATTCAACAATCTTTGACCGCTTTCACCAATAGTTTTCTTCTGCTGCTACCAGCTAAGACAAATAGGGAGCGATGATACTTGATGGAGCTATGTAGTCCCTCTCTGCCAAGACCGTTGGCACCTAGCTTGATTTTTGTTTATAAGAGGGCGAAGACAGAGCCCCTCCGAAAAGGTAACCCAAAGAATTAATGCAAAAAGTAGTTCCGGCTCTATTTGAGCTCGACAATTCACCGAGATGCTACACCTGACGGCATCGCCAAGATCGCTAGAGATCACGGCATCAATGTAAACGTTGTCTACCAGTGGAACTCAGAGCGAAAAGCTAGTGCAAGTTCAGCCAGCGATAAGATCAACAAGATCAAAGCTGTTGTTGACACAGCTGCGATGAATGAACATGAACTTGGTTCATGGTTGAGATCAAATGGAGTTCTAGCAGAAGACGCAGCCCCTACGGCGCAACACCCTAAAGTCAGCTCTTGACACCGAGGGCGCTGCCGCCGCGCTAAGTTTTGGCCAAATCGTTGCCGCCGTCGCGAGCACTGGTCGCACGCACCGATCGCGCATGGCCGATCAACTCATAACGGCAATCGCTCACGCCAATGGCCTCGAACTCTATACGCGCAATCCGGACGACTTCGTCGGCCTCGAGGAATTGATCCGCGTCGTTACCGTCTGAGTGACGTGGGCTTGAACGGGCTGACTTGTTGGAATGTTGACTTTATAAAGAAAATCGTGCCGGCAACCTAAATAATCAGACCCGGTTTTATTCTGCTTCGAAATTGACCTTGGATGATACAGCTGTCGTAAAAATGTGGGTTTAGGCGTATTCGCGGCCCGCTCCCCTACCTACGAGTTTGTTGTTGGATATGAGGCGAAGTTACTTCGACCTCCACGTCACAGATCGTATAGTTGCTCAGTTAAATTAACGATGGGGTTCTGAATGATATTCGATGGCTCCGATTAGCGAGCTTATCAATTTCCCCACCCTTCATAAAGTCTTACCAGAGCTCCGAAATTGGCTGGCGCGTTACTTTCTCGCATATCCAAAGTCGCCTTAGTGTAGAGAGAAGTTGGACCCGACCTTTGAGCAAAAATGTGTTTGGTCTCGGCACCAAATGAAATTTCCACTGTCGTTAATCTCCATAAGGTAGCTAGAACCACCACCGAAGCCAATTACCTCTACTAGATCTCGTCGCCTTCTTTGCGTTGCAAGAACTTGTCTACTTCCATCCGAAGTGTTGCGGGCATTGGAAGTGAAGCCCGAAGGGTCAAAAAGTGCCTAAGCCCTTCCTGTTGCTCTTGCATTGACATGTAGTCCAAATTAAGCGCACCTAACAAACTCTCGAGCGTATCAGCGGGTTTAAGCCCGCCTACTTCCCACGTATAACCTTTTATCCAATCTTCGTTGTCTTGTCGAAGTTTTTGCTCATCGCTCATGTTGCTCATGTTACGACTTCCTAACTCGGGGGCTCTGGGTTGCAAATTCCTCATTGACGTTACCATTGTGTCGATCGAAGTTACCTGTGGAGCAACTACTTGAGTGAGGATTAAGTACCAATTCAGAGTCGGATCCTTTATCCTCACTCAACTTACTTCGAATTTTGAACGAATGAAAAGATTTCCGGTTCGAAGTTTCTATACGACTCTATTTTTATTGTGTTGGAATTCATGGAGAAGGTGGCTCTCGGCAGTTCTTGGGATGTGGCGATGAAGAGTTGAACGGGGCTATCGCCGCAAAGTTAGATGCTGCGCATCTGATTCCGGAACTGGCAAAGCGGGCTCACCTATTTTGAGATTCGCTAGGAGCCGGGTGTCTAACCTTTGACCGGAATAGGGTTTGGTAAAGCTGAGGTATCCTAAAAACACTGGGCCATTCACAACAACGATATCGTCACTGTTTGCATTTAGCCCTGCTAACTTTGCCACTCCACTGAACGCTATCCCAGGAGAACGCAAAACAGACCGATCCTCAGCACCCTGGGCAGCTTTCTTGCAATCATTAGGGGCCGCTTTGATATTCACCACGCTCTTCGAGTTGCTCAAAACTTTCTATGGTTGAGATGAGCTCAACCGGACAAGCTGATAAATCAGTCAAGGCGAGCTCTATTTTTTGACTTCGTTCCCTCAGACGTGTTGTTCTCAGAGAACGAGTGCCAGCTCAATTGCCAGTAAGTGCGAGCAACGTTCCCGTGCTTATGAATCGGCCACTTTCGCGGGTTAGGTTTAAAGGGGGGAAAGAGGCTACAGTTATGACCTACAGAAGACCGAATTCGCTGAATCAAGTCAAGGTCAAGCGTTATTGCAATGTGAGGAGACTCCCCGATGGAGCCAGAAGCGGTTAGTAGTCTCGTGGAGGGCAATGCCGCGCTGAAAGTTCATCGTGTCAGCTGAGCGTCTAATCGATATCTTCATTCTTATGGCAAAGCATGAGAGTGACGATCCCCTTGGCTCGTCACTCTGTTCCGTTGCGAAAGATATAACCGAATTGAGCGGTGCCGCCATCTCCGTTATTACGAAGGACGGTATGCGAGAGCAACTTTGCGCGAGCAACAATATCGCTCACCGATTAATGGATCTCGAGATCACTTTCAAAGAGGGACCCGGCCACGATGCAAGCCAGTATGGCACGGCCAACGAAGTCATTGAACTGATTGCCAACGAAGGGCAGCGTTGGTCATTATATGCGCCTGAGGCGGTCGAGCTAGGAGCTCGAGCGGTCTTTGGCTTCCCAATTCGTGTAGGGGCAGTTGTCTTTGGAGCGTTGAGTCTATATCGCGATAGCCCAGGACCGCTAAGTGAAGAGCAGTCCTCAAGTGCCTACTTAATGGCTTCGGTGATCGGCCGCGCTGTTCTGGTGATGCAAGCCGGCGTCCCTCGGGGCGCTATCGCCAACGAACTCCAGGGCCAGTCCACCTTTGATTTCTCCGTTCACCAAGCTTCGGGGATGCTATCGGTACAGGCTAAGCTTTCGATGAAAGACGCTCTTATAATGCTTCGTTCACACGCGTTTGCTGTGGATTTATCCCCATCCGAACTCGCGCGTCGGATTATTGACCGTAGCACTCGGTTTGACTTTCAATCTGGGGAGTGGCTGCAAGCAGACTCTGAAGACGGCAAATATGGAATTTAATGGAGAGATATACGGTAGTTCGTAATCAAGGGTCACCTACCGTTCTTAGGGTACCCATCAAGACGAGGAAATTATGCTTAGAGAATCACTGATAGTTAGTACGCTTGTCGAATTAGCCGACAATCTCGTTGATAACTTTGATATTATCAACATTCTGACTATCCTGAGTGGTCGTTGCGTCGAAGCCTTAGAGGTAGACGCAGCCGGGGTTTTGTTGGTTTCACCCGGCGGAGAACTTCAGTTTGTAGCCTCTTCGAGCGAATCGATGCGCGTGCTCGAACTCTTCCAGATCCAAACGAACGAAGGTCCCTGTGTGGACAGCTACAGGAGCGGCCTACCGGTGGTAAATGTGGCTCTCAGCGAGGCTAACGGACGTTGGCCCCTCTTTGCGCCCCGGTCGATCGAACACGGCTTCCACTCGGTGCACAGCCTTCCCCTACGACTACGCGGCCGCACCATTGGCGCTCTCAATCTCTTTCGGACATCGCAAGGAGCTATGGGCGACGATGACATCGCTGCTGCGCAAGGCTTCGCTCACGTGGCGACTATTGCAATCCTTCAACACCGCGCAATTATCGACGCCACCACACTCAATGAGCAACTCAATTACGCCCTAAACAGCCGTATCATTATCGAACAAGCGAAGGGCATCATCGCCGAAGCGACAAAGTGCCGAATGGACCAAGCGTTTGAGCGACTCCGTGCTCACTCGCGTAATCACAACCAGGGTCTTACTGGGGTAGCTTCGGCCGTGGTGGCGGGAACGCTTCGCGCGAATGATTTGGACATTCAGAAGTAGCGACGCTAGCTGCCCTTCCCAGTATGCAAAAAATCTTTTGCACTCTCTTGCCACTTTGTATTCCAAAGGTAGCAAACTTTGAGCCAAGCCTTAGCGCCTCAATGCGTTGGTCGGTCTTACGGGCTTAGCTTCGCCGATCTCTTTGTGTCGCTGTTATGTAAGGCGCCAATTTGTGCTTCGAACCTCTTCATAGGTCGATAATGCAGCTGCAGATTTACTTCATCGCCTTGTGCGAAGTGTTTATATATCGAAGCCACGCCCTCGCGACTGTGGGAGAGGGAAGCATCGATCAGATTTCCACTTCGATTACGTTTGGAATGCGTGGCTCGTGTCGAGATCGTAACCGCCGCGAGGACATCTGGTTGCGTTCGTGACCTAGTTACTCGGGATGTATCTCACCGCATCGTAGAGGCTATGCGCCGACAAAAATTCTGTGGGCTCGTGTGCTCCTACCGCGTCGAATCTCCGAACGACTGGTGTATCGGCGCATCAAGAACTTTTTGAAGTAACTGGAGTTCCCCAAGGAAAGCAGATTTTCGCCGTCAAACTTTAGCTGATCTTGGATATTTCCTAGCCTACCTGCTGCCCATGGCTTACTTTGCCGATACCGAAGTTTGCAGTGTCGCCTTCGGTCACCGAACCTGGGAGAATTCTCTGGTTGGCTAAAAGGCCCAGGTGCACAGGTCAGCTTGCGAGATGGGAAGGGACCACGAGCTTCTCAAAGGCTGATAACCTTGGCGGCTTAGATGTCATCGTCCCCGTAAACCTCGCCAATTTCATCCCAGGTGTGACTAAATACTGTGGAGCAGAACCTCGGAGATCTGCCTGTACTTGACATCTCTCGCGGCTACCAGTTGGCATTGCCATTGGCGTTGGTCATTAGGCCGAGCCCAAAGAAGTGGGCGTATGGTGCACCATCCTTCGTTCGTTGACTTTTCTTGTTCCTTTCCCGTGGCATCTTTGTCAAAAAATTAAATTAACTTCGCTTTTGCAACCCTTAAACGGTTGCCATAGTGCAATTTGAGGAGTAGGTTATTATAAATCACTCTAGAACCTCGGTGACTTCTACCGAGGAGTATCACCATGAGAGAAGATGCAATTCCTGACGATGAGTCACAAGACCCCGTCGAAATCCTGATTCAAAGCAGATGGAACCAGTTCGCAAATCCCAATCGATCGGCCGACTTGGGATCGTTGCCTAAACTACTGTCTCCCACGCAACCGACTTCGACCGACAAAATCGGCTCACCGCGTCAAAGTCGGGCATGGCGGTTTCTGGTTCGGGAAGGAAAAGGTCGTGTGGACAGGTTGAAGCCCACAGATTAGCACTACCTGTCACTGGGAAATACGCCTCCGGTTTTTGCTGAATTGTACCAATCTCCGAAAGTTACGCGTTGGACAATTCGAGGTATCTCTGATAGGTCGAGAATTGGCTCTTTTCGATTGATTTGTGTGGATTCAGAAGATCGAGGCTCTACTCGCTTCGGATGGTAGCATCCTCGATCGCGCAATTCGTTGAGGTGATTTGCGACATGTAGCACACCACCTTCTGGTTTGACAGGCGACAACGCTCATTTTGCCCTTGCTGCGACCAAGTCGGGCCGTCCACTTTTGATCCCTGTTTCGATTGATTTGTTTTGGAGAAACCTAGGCGTCGCTTTAGTGTAGCGGGTTTTTCTTTTGTCGTCGATGCGTGACTAAAAGACCAATAGTTGAGTAACACCGTGTCACTCTTTCCGCTTGGTTTATTGAACAGTATCCGGTTGTTTCTCTGTTGATCGCAGAACTTTGATCGTGTCGGTTTCGCAGCGTTACGCAATAGCACCCGATTTGCTCTAGGCATCCCTTAGTTATGACTTCAATGCCCCTTTTATTGAGCTTCGGTGCAACTGCATAGCGTGAGCGCATCAGGGGTGTCGATCGAGTACTGGCAATTCGATCTTCTTTCGATGCCTTCCAGTGGCAATCTCATCTCCTCCCCCTAAGAGATGAAAATCGGGCGCGGCGATAATGTTCTTGTCAGAGAGGGCAACCGAGATAGGGGGCCATTTCCAAGAGGTCTTCCGATTCTCTAGATACGTTAACATCACTGTAACCGAGGGAAACATTGCCGCAATTTAGGGGTGATAGCTTTTTGTCTACAAAATACTTAAGGCAAAGGAGTTGCAATTGCCCCGGAATCCCCTATCTCGCGGTACTTCAGAGATCAACAACGATGGTGCCTCGCTTGGCAGAGTTGAAAATGAGCTTTTTACCGGTCTAAATACTCCGCTAAGTCGACGTTCACTCTTCACTAACGGCGGAAAGCTTCTAGGCGCAGTTGCCATAGCAGGCGCAATACCGGAGATCCTAGCAGCCTGCGGAACTGCGTCTTCGGCAGCGACTGCAACGACTGCGGCTTCACTTCCTCAAGTGGCACTTCAATTGGTATATCTCGAGAATGTTCAATTTGCTGGTAGCTTCTTTGCGCTAGACAAGGGTTACTATAAGGCAGCTGGCGTTGACGTAACGCTTCTTCCCGGAGGCCCAAATATCGCACCAGAGCCGATCGTTATGTCAGGCAAAGCTCTAGTCGGCATCACCCACACGGCAGAGGCAGTTCAAGCTATCAACAACGGTGCAAACTTGAAGATCATCGGTGCTGGCTTTCAAAAGAGCCCAACCTGCATTGCATCTCGCGCAAGTGCGCCAATTCACAATCCAACTGAGATGATCGGTAAGAAGATTGGTATCAGCCCTTCTAACCAACCGATATGGGAGTCGTTCTTGAAGGCAAATAATATGACCGCCTCCCAGATGGACGTTGTAACCATAGGATTCGATCCAACCCCACTTGCCACCGGTGAAGTAGATGCAATTATGGCCTTCTATACCAACGAGCCGATCGTTCTAAAGCTCAAGGGCGTCGATACTTACGCCTTCTTGCTAAATGATTACAACTACCCATTGATGGAGGATCTCTATATCGCTAACGCAGCTGATCTTGCTGATCCGGTCAAACGTGCTCAGATCGTAGGAATTATGACTGGTGAATCAAAGGGGTGGAGCGATGTTTTGGCAAATCCAGACGAAGCCGCAACCCTCGCAGTTACCAAATATGGCGCGAACTTGAAGCTGAATCCCGAACAGCAGAAGTTGGATGCCGAAGAGCAGAACGCCTTCGTCGCAGATGCGGATACCAAGGTGCATGGCCTCTTTTGGATGACGCCAGAAAATGTCTCTGGAACAATCAAGTCGCTGGGATTCGGAAACGTAACCGCGTCTCCTTCGATGTTCACAAATGAGATTTTGCAGAGTATCTACAAAGGTGGTAACCAGGCATGAACGTAGCAGTAAAAAGTACTTCCGAGATTATTTCAATTAGAGAGGGTGAGCTGAGCTCGGGAGGTGATGGTCTGTGTGTTGCAGGGGTCTCTAAGACATACAAAAGCCAAAGAGCATCGACACTTGCATTGAATAACGTTGATATTTCATCGGCCAAGGGAAACTTTACCGCCCTTCTTGGCCCATCTGGATGTGGAAAGTCAACTATCCTTCGAATGATGGCGGACTTAGAGGCGCCGTCGAGTGGCAAGATATTGATCCACGGTGAAGAGCCCAAGGTAGCAAGAACCTCTCACCACTTGGGCGTTGCCTTTCAGGAAGCCGCACTTCTTCCATGGAAGAGCGTCGAGGCGAACATCACGCTGCCGCTCGAGATCGCAGGGCGAAAGATTAATCGGGAATTCATAGCAGAGTTGATTAACTTGGTTGGCCTTTCAGACTTCAAAAAGGCACTTCCGTCGCAACTCTCCGGTGGGATGCGTCAAAGGGTGGCAATTGCGAGGGCTTTGTCGATCGATCCCCACGTTCTGCTTTTAGACGAACCATTTGGCGCTCTCGATGAGATGACGCGCCGTCGACTCAACATTGAGTTGCAGCGTATTTGGAGCGAGCGCTCCTTGACGACACTACTTGTAACTCACTCCATCTCTGAGGCTGTATTCCTCGCGGATAATATCTACGTTCTTTCGCCACGACCAGGAAGGGTAAGCGCTCACCTGACCATCCCATTTGAACGTCCCCGTAGTGCAGAACTCATGCGTACCAAAGAATTTCACGAGATATGTGACTACTTGAGTGGGATCCTCTTTGGAATTGAAGAGGAGGATAGTGACCATTGACTCTTGCCACTACCCTAAAGGACTTACCACGAGTAGGCGAGGCAAATGACGGTAGACTATTTCCTCTAAGTCGCCATCACAGGACTCAACTCCTGATCCTCGTTGGAGTTGTTCTAATTTGGGAGCTCTTAGCAACCACCATCTTTGCACATCGCTTCGTACTTCCTACCCCCACTTCGATCGCTCAAACCGCTTGGAGCGATCACTTTTACGGCTCTGACCTCTTGACGACCCTCTCCGAAGCATCGCTTGGATGGATAATTGGAAATGGACTAGGGCTGCTTTTGGCGGGATTTAGTTTGATCAGTCCAAGGTTAGAGAAGTCGCTACTTTCGTTCGGTGTTCTAACTTATGCCGTTCCTACAGTTGCAATAGGCCCGATTCTATTTATCATCCAAAGTCCGTTTGCCGCCAAAGTTACAATGTCAGCGCTGTCGGTCTTCTTCGTTACCTTGACCGCAGGTTTAGTTGGGCTAAGACAGAGCTCTAAGACTGCTATTGAGATGGTTACTGCCTTTGGGGGAAGTAAGTTCCAGGTTCTCCAAAAGGTGCGAATTCGGGCGAGCACTCCTGCTGTTGCTAGCGGTCTTTGCATCTCAGCTCCAGCTGCAATCCTAGGTGCCATCATCGGTGACTACTTCGGTGGACAAAGTGGCCTTGGGGTTGTCATGCTCCAGTCTCAGCAACAGCTAGCAGTCGCTCGTACCTGGGCTATCGCTCTAGTCACGACTTTAGTCTCAGGTGGAGCATACACTTTGACGCTCTACGCTACGAAGCGTTTTGGCGCTGGTACCGCGACTACCGCCGAAGCTGGCGAGGCGTTTTTGGCGCCACCAAGCGGAGGCTTAAGGTCGATCTTTATCGCGCTTGCGAGACTTATCGTTGGGATCATTGCGGGCCTTATAATTTGGGACCTGGCGATCCACGCAAGTGGTCTTGGAGGCTACTTCTTAAAGAGTCCGCTCGCTGTTTATCAATATCTTTTCGTCGGTGGAGGTGCCGCAGCTAATCGTTCAGAGATTATTTCGGCCTTTGGAATAACTTTGATGCACGCAGGCACCGGTTGGTTATTAGGTACCGTCGTAGCGATCTCTGGCGCGGTAGTCTTGGTGCTATTCCCAACCCTTTCTGCTGCTGTAATGCCTTTTGTACTGATTATCCGATCGGTTCCGTTAGTTGCGATGACTCCCTTGCTCGCTCTGCTCTTTGGCAGAGGTCTGATCGGCATTACCGTCATCGCTGGATTAGTGACCCTAGTTCCGACGCTAGTGACCGTAGCAGATGGTCTTCGCCAAGTCCCACCAAGTTCAATCGATTTGATAAGTGCTATCGGGGGCTCGAGGTTTCAAGTACTCATGAGCGTTCGGCGAATCTATGCCATCCCGTCCATCTTTGCAGCAGCAAAGATATCCATGCCTGGGGCAATGCTCGGTGCAGTATTGGCCGAGTGGATGGTCGGTAGTAGTGGAATAGGCCATGCAATGGCCTATGACGTTATAGGTAGTAACTTCGGGAACCTTTGGGCTGCAATTGCAGTAATCGTATCGATCTCACTGATCGCCTACTTTGTGGTTAACGCAATTGAGACATCATTGAAGCGGAAGCTGGCCATCTCGTGAGCCTTCTATACGAAGTCCTCTTTGTTTTGGCGGGCGTTGGTGCTGGCCTCATCTCGACTGCATTTGGCATTGGAGGAGGAGCTCTATCTACTCCTGCCATCAGAGCGCTCGGGACATCGGCTCTGATGTCGATTGGGACTACTCTTCCGCCGGTGTTGCCCGGAGTTATAACCGGCATTTTGCAGTACCGAGGCAAAGAGTTGATTCGTTATGACGTAGCACTTGCGGTATCAATTCCAGGTGCTATCGCTGCGGTTGCAGGCAGCTTGATCTCGCACCACCTTCCGGGTAATGGCCACGTTATCATGTTGATCACCGCCGGTGTGCTTTTGCTAAATGCGATACGACTGGCCCAAAGTCCAAAGGCCAATGGCTCTAGGGTCGAGAGGGTTGCTGAGGCTAAAGACTTAGGAACCGAAAGTGGCGAGGATATCGAGGCGGCTAGCGAGACTGACAGCTCTTTTGCCACGGCAACTTATGCAGCTGCAGTTGAATTAATTGATGATCCGGGATTTCGCGATACGAACCCATCCGGTGCCTTTCGCAACAGTTCCGCCCTAGCTTCTGACGCTACAACAAATGAGGCGTCGATCTCAAGCGGGGCAGGTTCGGCAAAGTATTTTCCCGCGACTAGGGCCGATGGAACTAAGAATATTTCTGCTGCTGCAAGTGGATTTGTCTCGATTAAGGGCCACTACATCCGCCTCATCTGGATCGGAGTAGTCGCAGGTCTCATCTCCGGGGGCCTTGGCCTAGGAGGTGGAATTGTCTTGGTTCCAGTCTTTGCTCGCAAGATTGGCTTGGCGCTCCGAGAATCAACCGCAACTTCTCTTGTGTGTATCGGGATTCTTGCAGTACCGAGCATCATTACACACAGTGTCATAGGTGATATCGACTGGAAAATAGCGGCACTTCTCACCATCGGGACGATACCCGGGGCACATATTGGCGCCAAGTTGGCTATGCGCGCTAGTGATATGTGGCTTAGGCGAAGCGCGTCGGTAGTTCTTTCGATCATTGCAGTTACTTACGCATTCTCCGAAGTTATGTCAATCGCCCATCATTAGAGGTTTTTGGTGGCGAGCTACCACCTGTGAGAATTTTTGAATTGAAGGGGTTGGGGTGTTCAAAAAGTTAGATGCGACAGCGATCAATAGATCCCTTTTGAATAAAGAGATATCGATTCGTGACCTGATTCAGGGCCATAAAGCCGCACTTGCCGTAGCGGACGATTTCAATGCAATAACTTACCACAAAGGTGACGATGAGCTAGAAGTTGATGTCGAAGATATTCAACGACGCATTGACGGTGGGGACTCCAGCCCCCTCTGTGGGATTCCAATCTCAGTCAAGGATGTAGTCGCCGTGGCAAATATGCCGCTAACCGGTGGATCGCTCTTGCTAGCTGATAACGTTGCCACTAGAAGTGCACCGGTAGTGCAATCTACGATTGATGCAGGCTGCTTTGTAGTAGCCAAAACTAACTGTCCCGAGTTTGCTTTCGGTATTACCACCTCCAATCTTCTCTATGGGACAACTTTAAATCCACTCGATCCCCTACTCTCTCCCGGTGGATCAAGTGGAGGCGAGGCGGTCTCGGTCGCAATCGGAGTCAGCCTCCTAGGGATCGGAACCGACTTTGGAGGATCTCTCCGCTGGCCCTCGCAATGCCTTGGCCTAACTTCTCTTCGCCCAACTCCCCAAGTCCTTTCCCTCCATGGACAGATACCCGGAGTTGGGCGATCCCCCTTCGATGGCGAGGCACAATACGATGTGAGATCGCTTCAATACAAGTTGCAGGTACCGGGATTTATCGCAAGGTCTATAGCAGATCTAAAATCCGCCTTAGGTGCAACTGCACTTCTGGGAAACGACGCAATTGACGGTACGGGTACTGCGGGCATTTTTGGGTCATCTCACCTTCAATCAAGGCTTGCTATAAAGGTAGGCGAGGTCGAAATCGGTTGGAGCGATGGTAACGCTATTTCAGTAGTTGACGACGAGATCTCCACAGCAATCGAAGAGTTGGTAAAGGAGCTAGAAGTTAGTGGGTTTAAGACGCGGTACCTCGGCGATGCATTGGTTGGAGCTCGTGAAGCTTTCGACGATTTACGTTCATTCGACGACCTAATGGCAATTCGGAGATTGGCCGATGGTCGATTCGATGATCTAAGTCCGTCTCTTCAGAAGATCCTGTCCAACCCAATCCGACCCCGTGACGGATATGAGTTGGCTAATGCAAATGCAGAGATAATACGCAACAATGCACTGGTTGGATTTGAAGCAACTCCTCTCTTTATTCTTCCGATTGCCGGCGCCGCCGCTGTAGGTCACGATGAGATCGCGATAGTAAATTCACAGAAGATCGAGGGTTTCAATCTGATGGCTCACTGTCGCGCTGTCTCCTTGCTCGGCTGTCCCGTTGTGACGGTACCGATTGCCAAGAACAAACAGGGTCTTCCATTTGGGATTCAGATCGTAGCAGCTCCATTCCGAGAGTATTTGGCGTTGGAGCTAGCGCGGGTCGTCGAATCAATCGCGGGAGGTTGGTCTTACTTTTCGATTGAGAGATGAGCATTTGGCCAAAGTATGGCCCTTCAAGGGTTGATGCAGAAGAAAGATTGACCTAAAAGATCGTTTCTTTTCTATGAAATTAGCAACGCAAACATTAGTCATAAATATTAATTCTAAAAGGAGTAGTTTGATGAATAAAAGAGGGATGGTCCCAATAGCAACTTTGCACGTCGTTCAAATGCGGACGCCATCGGATACATCTGAGATAGAAAAGCTCTTCGCATCCGGTGAAGTAGATCCATATGAGATCATCGCAGTCGTTGGAAAGACTGAAGGAAGTGGACTCCCCAACGACCATGGAAGGGCATTTGGTGATCTGTCGATTCGTAGCCTATTGGCAAGCTACAAAGGCACTACCCCCAATCAAATTGCCGAAGAAATTACGCTCGCGATCTCTGGTGGTTCACCCGGAACAGTGGCACCGCATGCGACAATTCTTTCACAGCGATGGGTGCCCGAACACGAGGTCGCGGCTGAGCAACCCACTGGTGGATTGGTTCTAGGTCGGAGCCATACCACTGAGATCTACCCCCAGGATATCGGGAGAGTTAGCCAGGTAGATGCCACCACCAAGGCAGTCTTAGAAGCAATCGAAGACGCCGGTATCGAAGATCTGTCCCAGATTCATATGGTCTTAGTAAAGGGGCCGGCACTTAGCGCCGAGTCGATTGCAACCCTCCTCGCGAAGGGGATAGAACCGGTCACTAGAGACCCAGGTATTGGTCCGATGGGTTCGATGTGCTACTCGAATGACGCTATGGCGATCGGAGTAGGGATTGCCTTAGGCGAAATTGAAAGAGAAAAGGTTACCGACGCCACCATTCGAAACGATTGGTCGCTCTACTCTAATGTGGCAGCTACGAGCTCCGGGGGCGAAAAGCTAAAGGGTGAGGTCCTAGTAATCGCAAATAGCCCCAAGTCTCATAGTCGCCTTCGTGCAGGCCACGGAATTACCACTTCGGTTGGCTCTTCGGACGGACTAAAGGAGGCTCTTCGAAGTGCGGGATTAAATTTTGATTGCTGCCCAACTGAGGCTGACAAATCGAATATTGCTCAGATCTTTGGAAAGTTCACCTTACCTGGTTCGGCTCAGTTGAATGGTGCACGGATTACCCTCCTCGACGATCACGAGGCTCACCATATCGCCAAGACGATTGGAGGAGCTACAGTCACTAGCGTAACTGGCCTAACTATGGCCTTTATCTCTGGTGGTGAGGCTAACTCTCACATGGGACCACCAAATGGAAACCCTATCTGTGCGGTTGTGAAGATCTAGTCAATACCCGAAAGTCGATGTATATCCCGTGCTATCTCCCTTGCAACTACGTTGCAAGTTTTCACATTTGCACTAGCTGATGGCATCTGATTTGCCGAAGGAGCTAATCGATATTGATTCCCGTGACAAAAAGTATTTCTGTCGCTATAGGTCCTGATCTGTTCCTAGTGTCCCTAGTCATAAATTCCTTTAACTAAGGAATTAATCCCCTTTTGTAGTGTTTTACCTTTACAGAGGTATATTTCACTACACTTAGGAGAGTAATGGAAAAGAAGATCGGTCGACCT
>JAJZFV010000047.1 GCA_021805205.1 Actinomycetes bacterium
TTATAAATGCACCCAAATAGCTCGCAACTATTCACAAGTATCAACTAGAGAGATGCCGCCGGCGATCAAACAAGAGTTATACCCAATGGAAATTTGGATGTGTCTCCCCGCTAGAAACGGAAGAGCCGTCAATCCCTGTATTTATTCAGTGGGTAAGTATCGAGTACCACCATTTGCTACACACTGCCGTTTATGGGATCGACTGCTTCTTGGCGGGCCTGGCCTATACGGTGCATGTATCAGCGATCGTGGCAACTGATGGTCCCGATTCAGCTGTAGCAAAGATGAATGGGTTTTATCGCAAGGGTGCGTTCTTTACCGTGGGTAGGCTTCCTGGTGCAGGGCTCGCATTTGTCTCGCCTTGGATCTCATATGTGATCTAGGAGGTGGTGACACTGCCTTGGTGGATACGCGATCGGAGACTTGCGCTAGATTCAAAACGACCTAGCCAGTTCAATTTATCCACTCATTTCAATTGGTAACTACGTAGTGAAGTGGAATCTCTGGTTCTGGCTCACCTAAGTGTCAATCGAGTAGGAGTAACTAATTCTGCGGATTTTTGTTCGCGACTTGGTCAGATTAATTATCGTTCCAGGTGGAGCCGCAGATTACTTTAATGCGGCAACGTCGCAACGTTAGGTTGTATCCAACTCTAAAGCGGTTGACTCAGAGCGTTGGAGTGTAATCATAACTGTCGTTTGTCGTGGTTGAGATCTAGTACGGTCTCGGTCCAACCTCGTTGCAAAGCGCCTCTATTTTGCTAGTTTCCGATTTAGGGTGATTGAAGAGATTTATCGGTAACGCGATTTGACTTGAATCGATTGTTGGTGATGATGCGAGCTATAACGCCGTGCGTTTCTCGCCTTTGGCACCTTTTGGGATCTACTTTCGTGCCGCTCAGGGATGTGTGCGGTTTTCCGTTACTGGAGTGGGTTGGTGTCGGTTAAGAAAATCCCGTGGTAGCAATATGGTAGATTTTGGTATGTTATCGTTTCGTTTAATGCGAAGTTTATCTATATTTGCCCTGTTGAGCCTCGTTCTGGCAAGTTGCGGTTCGAGCGAGACTAACGCTGTGACAGATCGCCCTACCAACAAAGTGCTCGTCGGTAAAGTAACAAATTCATATGAATCGAAGATATCGGTTGGCGCCCCTGTAAGTGTTACACAACCTTCATCGCCGAATTTGAATCTGCACGGAGCGGAAGTTATCACCAAAGATGGCGCGATATTTGCTTCGCAATTTGATGGTGCCACGAGCCACGTCTACGTAAGACCGGCGCCAAAGGATAACTTTTCGGACTTGAGTTCGATTAACGGAGAGATTATTCAGCTACAGTTCCCCAGCCAAAGTAATGGCTTCGCTCTAGTCCTAAATCAAAATTCAAATTCACCGAACTCTACGACACTTTATTCGAGTAGCGATGGTGGAAAGAGTTGGGGCGTAGTTTCTACTGGATCGATAGCGCAGATTCACTTTTTTAATCCAACTGATGGGGTAGCGCTTACCTCCGTAGCGTCAACGACTCCAAATCAACCGCCACGTTACGCTATAGTAACAACGACTAATGGCGGAAGTAGCTGGAACGTAGCACAGGTACTTGGTGTAAGTGATCCTTTTATTCCTTCGTTGAATAGTTCAAGCTTTTCATTCCCGTCGCCAAACGTCGGATTTTTAGCAATTGCTATGGAACCGGGCGCAGGTTCTGAAGGTAAGACGTTGTTAGCAACGCAAGATGGTGGCGCCTCTTGGAAGGTTGTAGCCGATACCAACACAGCCGTTACCAATTCTTCGGCCACCAACAGTAGTGGCTTGTCAATTGCTGGATACTTGGAAGAGATCATCTTCACATCGCCAACGACAGGCTACTTAGTCGTTGAAAGGGGTCCCCGTGGCGCGGTCTATATGAGCACTAATGGTGGCGTAAGTTGGTCCGCAAAGCAGATCCTGTCTGCATCGGTGAATCCGTCGCCCTCAATTTCCGCTTATCGACCTGATACTTCAGCTGGGCCTTTACTTATTACAAATTATGGCGCCATCTGGAGTGCAAATAATGCTGGTAACTGGAATCAAATCTTTCCATCCTTCTGGCCAAGCCAGCTCAGTTTCTCAGGCAATGAGCTCAGTGTTCTAACATTAAACGGCAGGATATTTGTTCTTCCGACTACGAACGCGATGTCGCCGGTAGCCGGGGTTAAGCCGCCTTCGAATTTGAACTATTTCAAGAGTTTTAGTAACGGCGATGTAGCTGTCTCTGCTAAAGACATTTGGTTGAAGATTAAATCTTCTCCGTGGAAGCGCGTAACGATTTCAAAATCCGGTCAAGTCCTCTTTGCAGACTTTGCCTCTTTGGAAAACGGCATCTTGGTAACGACGGGAAAAAGGTACAGCATCGTTGCAACTTCTGATGGGGGAGTAAATTGGCAAGAGATTTCGGTGCCCTTTATGCCGCTCTCGGTCGATATGATATCGAGTAATGATTGGTGGGTCATCGGTGCTGTTCAAGGACCACTTCTTAACAATCCATACAAGAAGAACGTCCGAGTTAGTACCTATTCGTTGTATCACACGACCAACGGAGGTCGAACTTGGGAGAGTTTTCACGCGTCTAGTTGGTCAAGCCCTACTCCAATTGGAGTCAAATTCCAGAGTGCACTCGTCGGTTATGTGTGGACGGGTCAACAACTTCTAGTAACGCTTGATGGGGGAAAGTCATTTGAATCGCGAGCCCTTCCTGATGGTTTTCAGATAACATCCGATCACGGACTCGCCCCACTTGGTGGTACCTCGGCGGTGGTAACTGACGGCTTCCTTCCACTCTTTAAGACAAGCGACAATGGAGCTACTTTCAGCTCCTTTTACTAGATTTGCATATTGCTGGGTCGAAGAGAGGTCCGACTCCCTTTTTGGTTAGGGGTAATGAGTGCACACTTGATACCCAATAAATAGACGAATCAAGTGGGCGCCTTGTCCGTTGAAATAACCGTAGCCACGCCATTAGCTTTAGGTTTATAACCGTAATGGTGAGGACTGATCGAAAGTTATGCGATTTAAATCGTCGCTAAAGCTGACGATAACCGTTGTTCGATAGAGAAAATGAATCAGGACGCAATTATGGTGCGTGGTATCGCGTGGTCTTAGAAAGATAGGTCCACCTGCAACGGCTTTAAGTGTATTGCGATCCTCGGAAGTTACAGTAGATGGCCTTAACACCGATGGAGAAGGAAAACAATAGCAAGGACCTATTCTGAGCTGGAAAAATTTCGATATCTCGGTATTGATCATGACCAGATGGTGCGGCATCGTTGAGCTGTGACGACCCCAACTTTGGTGATGCTCTCTTTTGGACTAATTGACTTCAAATTATTCTATAAGAAGATATATTCATCCAGATGAAGGCAGGTAGAGTCAAAAAACTGTGCTACTGCTATTCGATTACAATTGGAGTTACCCACTTGGGAACCTCTATTTCGCCCCCGGTAAGTAGTGCAATAATCTCCGGCGCATTTTTTGGACGATTGAGTGTCCACGCCGTCAAACCATCGGTAATAACGACAATCAGGTGAGGTCTTGGATTGAGTCTTAACGCTGCCTCAATTCCAACTCGTAGATCCGTGCCTCCGCCACCTATTAGCCGAATTTGTGATGCGTTTCGAATCTTGCTTTCGAGACGGACCTCGCTATCGCAGGAGATAAGTGTGAGCGGCTCGCCGTGAAGACTATTGAGAATCAATGAGATTTCTGTAATGGCTCGGTCGAGTTCGGCCTCGCGCATTGAACCCGAGGTATCCACGATGATGGCTACGTTTGGCCTGTTTCTTTCAACGAGTTTTGGAAAGATAAATGGATCGCTACTTCTTCTTGACAAGGGTCCTAAACGGTAATCGGCCCTTTGCATTGGATCTAACTCGCGACGAACTCGACGTAATAGGAGAGAAAGCCAGTTGACGTGAGGATTGATTCGCTTCCTCGCCCAGGTCTTTAGAAATTGCGGTGGGTTTGCTCCATCTTCAATACCCTCTAAAAGCTCTCGTGCAATTTGGTCGAGAAGTACTTCGGTATTTTCTTCGTTTGGCGTGATGGATGCCTCTTCGTAACTCCGAGTTGAGCCGTCGACACAGGAACCACAGTCGATATCGGGAAACATATTCTCCAGTTCACCTCTTCGTCCAGCTAGCTGAAGATAGATTGCTTCGGTAGATTGGCCTTCTAGTACGCCAAGAAGGCCAGAGGTGACTCTGTGATCTGGGAGCTTTATCGAACTTCGAAGGAGGTCGTCATTGATTGCGGCGTCGGCTGCGATGTTCCAAATAAAGCTATCTCTAGCACTAAAGTCTTTTTCCCGTTGGTGATGGCCGCGCAAAAGGTGTGATAATTCATGGATAAGAACTCCGGCTAACTCTAAATTTGAGGTCTCGTCAACGAAATTGGGGTTGAAGTACATCTTCCAATTTGCCGAGACAGCTATTGTTTTGACACCGTGGCTTTCTATCGGAAAGAGTTTGAAGAGACCGGTTGCGAGATAGGGGTGTGCGTAAACTGCAGTTGCTCGTGCAATCTTTAGCTTTTTTAATGGTTTTACGCTCCCCTTGTCACTCAATAGCTTTTCCTCGTTATTCATCTGCTAAAGAGCTATTGGTAGAGATTGCGTTTAGGATCGGCGCAAGTGCGAGCATGGTCGATGGGGGAGGAAGTTGTCCAGTAGGACGTAACTTCATCCAAGACTTAGCGCTGTGAAGTGCAACATCGATATAGCCAAGTTCGATGACCCTCTCTAAGAGCTTTCCGAGAGAGATCCAAAGTTGAGCATCCTCGCTGCTCCTTACCTTAGAAATCCCCGCCGCGAGCGCTACGTAGACGATGTCACTTCTTGAAGCTGGAGGAGTAAAGCTATTTGGATCGGTAAGTAGGTTGGCGATGTCAATTGAATCTGTTCTGGCCATGAATGAAAGTAGTTCGGTTGCTGCCCCGACACCTACGCACCCTTTGAGCAGTCGAGATCGAATCGATTGAGGGGCATGCGCTAGTTCACACGCGGCGATCACTTTTGCTGCCATCTCCCAACTTCTAGGAGTTGGAAATGCTCGACGATCGCCGTCATCGTCTGGAAGTTGCAGGGCGAGATCGGGACGAGTTGCAATGAATGAACCTATTACCCCAAGAGCTTTGGTTAGTGACGTATCGTCGATCGTGAACGATTGACCCGAGTTGGGCTTTGGCCATCCGCTCGTGAATCCGTTTGCTATCTCCGTTGCGTCGATCTTCCAGTCGAGATGAACGAACCTATTGGCTAGGGGCAAAGATAGATCCCAACCGCCAGAGGCTTGATCGATTGGATTTGCTGCCGCAAGGGTGATCACAGAAGTCGGAAGCGCTAGATCCCCAACAAATCCATCTAGTATCGGTCGCAGAAGTGCTGCTTGCACCGATGGTGGGGCGGTTGATATCTCGTCGTAGAAGATTATGCCCCTGCCTGCGTCGGCGATGTTTATCGCCCATTGTGGAGGGGCAAATCTAACGCCTTCGCCAACACGAATCGGCAGACCAGCAAAGTCGCTTGGTTCCCTAATCGATGCTATGACGATCTCTAATCTCAGATCGCGTGCTTTGGCAATCTCGGTTATTACGGAGGTCTTCCCAACTCCAGGTGGACCCCAAATTATCGTTGGTAGTCCAGCATCTACAAGTATCTCCAATGCCTTGATATTCGACGATGGCAATTATTTGACTCCTTGACTTCCTTTTGTGTGCGTTGACTTGAAAAACGTTTTGAAATATTCAGGGGTTCAGGTTTTTGGGGTTCAGGTCACCCTTCAGTAGAAGCGAAGCCTTTAATTCTTGCGAGATCTCTTTTCTGTCCCATATGCTACGTTTCACACAATCTATAGGGTCATCGGAGAGGTCCAAGAGAAGGCCATCTGGCGTCTTGGGATTTAGCACGACCCCTCTACGGACCATTGCTTCGCCGTCCTTGCTTAGTTCTTCAAGCATGGATAGGTCTAAGTTCGGATGTACCGAGACTGCCGTTCGGATAGAGGAATCACCATCTTTTGCTAGCTCTCTTAGAGCTACGAGTGGCGTAGAGTGATGGTTGGCCACTCGCAGGCGAACGGCGTAGTCGGTTGAGCTCGCTAGTTCAGCTAAGAGCCAAGGACTTGCCTCTGGGCTTTCGGTTATCATGAGAGCCATTCGCTCGTCATTCGGGTCGCAATTGTACGCGGCCTCAATTACGTCCTTTGATGCGTTGCGATCGCGAATAATCGCAAATCGCACGCTTCGCGAGGTATCGCTCGCAAGACGCAACTTCGCACCAGCAGGCAAGTTAGGGTTTACAGCTATGGCCTCGCGGACCTTCTCGTCATGGTCCAAGGCTAGATTCGCTGCGATTTCAGGTGGTAAATCAAGGCGCTTTGATAGGCGAGCGCGGACTAATGAATTTGGTGAACTGCCCAGTAGGCTGATCAATTCGAATTGCAACTTATCGCGAGATAGGAGAGCAAGTTCTACTGTCTGATTCTGACTTTTAGCAATTTCAATTAGATCTTCTAGGTTTGACTCTTCATTCATGGCAACGGCCGCACTCACCTGAGGATTAGAGAGTGCGGCTAACGAAGATAGAGTCGATGGGGTGGTGGACGGGTCTCGCGCAACCTCTACCAATCGCCTGATTTCGCCTGTATCTAGAACGTTGTCTTGCTGTTTTGCAATTAGATCTTTATCCCTATCGCCATTGTTTAAGAGGGACGACAAAGTCCGGGTATCTTTTTGGTGGTCGAGTAGCTCGGTAATTAACTCTTGAAGTTGTGGGTCGAATGACAGAATTGAATTTGCCATGATCCAGTCGATAGAGATTTGATGCTGATCTAGGTATCCATCGAGTAGTCGAGTTAATTGATCTATCTGACGGGCTAGCTCGACCATCTTCTCAACCTCTGCCGATTGACTCTGAGAATTTAGGTCGAGATACGTCTGTAGCAAGGAGGAGGTGGCGTCAATTATCTCTTGGTCCCGCGTGGTTTTCTTGGGCGTCGATGAAAGTGCTTGTATGTGTTTAGAGAGATTGTTCAATTGCGATTTCTTGCCGTTGCCTTTTTCACAGATCGTAGCACCGACTATCGACGGTATGCTTCGGACCACCTCTGAGGTTGAACGTGCAGGCGGCATCGCGAGCGGGATAGCTACTTCGCAATTTGACGATCTCCCATCACACTTCGGAACCGCCCCCGTGATTATCGACTTGAATAGGGAAATTGCGCCCGCCGATGACTATTTGGGCAACTATTGCCTGATTTAACGAACTGCACCAATGAAGTAGTCTCATCTTCGACACAGAGGAGGTTGTTGTAAGCAATTTAGAAAGTTGCCGATAGCAAGGCCGAGTATCGTACTAGTTCGTTATCGCTAAGGCCCTGACCGATCGTCGGTGGGTCAACCGATAGTTTAGGTTCAAATTGAGCCCGTTGCAACGATTACCATGATCCTTTGTCCAGCGAACCAGAAAAAGTTACGCTGCTCAGTACTGATCGGAAGGGAGCTGTTGAATTGGGTCCTGAAAAAGTGACTACACCCAGTTCTCAAGTTTGATGCCCCGTACTCGGGCAAATTCCTTAGTGTTGTTTGTGACAAGAACCGATTCCGTTGCAATGGCATGAGCTGCGATCATTGTATCGAGAGCACCTATTCGCCGTCCTTTCTTATCTAATTCTGTTCGGATTTTTCCGTGCGCTCAAAGGCAGCTGTGATCGAATAGTAGAACTTCAAATATCGATAAAAACATCTCCAAGGCAAGTCGATTTCTTTGCGATCCACTTTTCACAACTCCGAATGCCAATTCGGCTGAATTGATGCTCTATATCTTTAGAGTCTCAGGGATTTCTTAGCGGAATCGATCGATTACGTTTGGTGGCCTCTCGTTATTTATGTGGATGCAAAGGTTCGTATCGAACAAGTACTTAACTGGCCAGCAATCTCTGGACGAACTTCGGCGATTTGATCTTCGCGAATGATTTGAAATCCAGCTTCGAATTCAGCAAGGGCCGCTTCGAGCATTTGCATTGGTTGGTTTAGGGGAAGTAAAAGTACGCCGTTGCCGAAGTGCTGGATCCATACCTCTTTTCCTTCGAAACGATATTCCTTTGGTAGCCGGACCGCTTGGCTGCGTCCATTTTGAAAAACTTTCGCGATGTCCATGCGAACTCCTTTTGGTAATAGTAAAGGTATACACCAAACCGATTCCCTCTTCAATAAAATCGTGAGTGCATCGTTAGTTGCTGGATTGCTAAACGTGAAGGGCGAAGTTTCAATGTCGAGGATATGGTTTGGTTGCTCTGGAAATCAGATGTTTTGACGTTCTAGTTGATAGTTTCAGATTTATAAAATTTGGCTGAAATCAAACACTGACTTCTTTGAGTTAATCATCGCCAAATGGTGTAATCGACGATTGGGAACAGGATGTTAAAAGGGCCACCAAAAATGCAAGCTTGCAGCTATCCGGAAACACTGGGCCACACGGGCCTCAGGTGGCGTCACAATGCGGCCGCACTTCCGGAACGAATATTGCTCGCCATCGCGTTTACATGCTGCGCCTCGAGGGAAAGAAAAAGAATGGCGAGATCCTCAGAGTTCTTGTCAATGATATTAATTGCTGCTGAATGTACTTTTCGCCTTTGAGTGAGGACCGAGATAGAGGTACGGCAACGTGAGAATCGATAGCAATTTGGGTGTATCTTGCAAACTCACTGTAAATGATTCGGTCATTTCACTTTATTTCAGGGTATTTATCTGTTCTGGATAGTTTTATTTTGAAACTTATCAATGACGAGGATTATTAATTTGAAGGATGTTTATTTCCAATTAAAAAAGTACGAGATTAGCCTTTAGTAAAATTTTGCCTAATTATCAAATTGTGCTGTAGATCCACGGTAAGGCTGAAGTGGCTGACTATTTTTATGGTATTTCTATTGCAAGCGAACTCGGATTGTTGTTATACTGTCAAGTGGGTCTTGAGGAGACTTCCCAGTAAGAGATACAGTTTCGGCTGTATTCTTGAATTCTTCGCCCCCTTCTCGAAAGAGAGGGGGGCTCGTATTTTAAGCACCGTCGAAAATACTTCGTTAAACTAACAAACTGTTACACGACTTCGCTATTGTAAGTTTATGACGACAAATGTATCTCTAAATTGGCGTTTAGGTGTCGATGCAGGTAACCGATCGATTGGGCTTTCGGCAGTTGAATATGACCATATTGGAAACCCATTAAAAATTCTGGCTGCCGTTTCCTATATTCATGACGGCGGAATTGATGAGGAAAAGGTACCGGATTCAAGAAAGGCCAAAGCTGGAGTTGCGCGAAGAGTTAGGAGAATGCGCAAGTACCGGAGGGGCCGACTAAATGGCCTCAGAAAGTTTTTATCCGAGAATGGCATCGGAATTGAAGTTGAAAGTGCCCCTCAGACCCATCAAGCCTGGATTGCTCGCTCTCGCCTTTCTCGCGAATTTGTATTCGATCCCGATGAGCGTGCTGAACTTCTGGCTCGCGTAATCCTTCACATTGCACACTTCCGGGGATGGCGCAATCCATGGAAGGGCATAGATTCGCTTCGGGAATTACCGGTACCGTCGCAGTCCCTTTCGGAGATGCTGGAGTTTGCTAATCGCAGGTTTGAATTTGCCGAAGAAGATGTTCCAAGAACTATTGGGGATCTCGGAGCTTTGGCATCGCGCTCGACAGAGATAAGGGTTCGCCCTAGGGTAACTGTAGAGTCGTCATCTAAGAAAACCAAGGTTGATGAGATGCCACTTACCTCCTCCCTTCTATTCAATCAGATAAAGCAGGAGGATGTCCTCGCGGAGCTAGAGGCGATCCTTGAGATGCAACGTGTTGACGATAAATTACGTACCGAGATCGTCGCACGGGTGTTTAGCCAAAAAAAGCCTTACGTAAAAGCTGATGCGGTAGGAAGGGATCCATTCGATGGTTCTCCGCGTGCACTTAGAGCTTCACTTGAGTTTCAAGAATTTAGAATTCGTGACAAAGTAGCGAACTTGCGTCATCTGGTTGACGGAACCAAGGTCCCACTGCCATTAGAGGTTGCTAACGCGATGGTTGATTACCTGATGAACTATCGTGACAGCAACCCGGTCTACTGGAATGTGCTCGGTGAGTTGTTCTCGATAGCCGAAGAGAAGTTGTCAGTGGAGAAATCCCCGGATGGATCGTCCTTTAGAGCACCACTCAATGACACGTTACGCATCATGACTTCGAAGACGATTCCTAAGACGGTTACTTCCTGGTGGGCCGAGGCGTCATACGATCTTCAGTCGGAACTTATTAGTTATATTGCAGATCCAGTTGAATCTGAATTATCGCCGGAGATTGAGGATCTCTTTGTTCGACTCAGCGACGACGAGATCAATAAGATTATCGGACTTAAGTTTCCAAGCGGTCGCTCTTCATATGGACGTGAAACCTTACGAAAGCTCAACGCTGCTATGAGAGATCATGGTTATGATCTTTACACCGCGCGGAGCATTGTATTTGATGCTCCTCCCGACTGGCGCCCGCCGCTTCCGCCTTTTGACTCACAAACGGGACAACCCGCGGTTGATCGGAATTTAGCTATCGTACGTAGCTTCTTGATGGCAGCAACAGAAAAGTGGGGAACCCCGTCGAGGGTTGTGATTGAGCATCAGCGTGATGGATTCATCTCGCCAAGCGAAGCGAGAAAGATTGAATATGAACAATCGAGAACTCGAAAGCAAAACGATGATATTCGCGAAGAGTTAATTGCGTCCGGCATAACCCATCCCCGAAAGTATGACATTCGCAAAAAGCGACTTCTACAGCTTCAAAACACGACCTGCCTTTACTGCGGCGACCCGATTACCTGGGAGACTACTGAACTAGACCATATCGTTCCGAGGGCGGATGGCGGTTCGAATCGGGTGTCGAACCTAGCTGCCATATGTCGACGTTGTAACGCTGCGAAGGGTCGAGATACTTTTTATCAATTCGCCAATAGCGGCAGAATTGCCTCAGTCTCTCTCGATGATGCAATAAAAAGAGTGCGTGGTTGGCTAAAGCCTGATCTGAGATTCAATACCGAACAATTCAATTCGTATAAGAAAGAGGTTGAAAATCGTCTCCGACGAAAGACTTTCGACGAGCCAATTGACGAACGATCATTTGCATCGACTGCATATGCGGCGGTGGAGATTCGCGAACGTGTTGAAGACTTTCTAATAAGGCGGTGTGCGCTAGAACCAAAAGAAGCACACCACCGTGTTGTTGTTTTCAATGGTAGGGTTACATCTCTCGCTCGCAAGGCAGCTCAGTTCGATCGTAATGTGAACTTGCGTGGCGCAGGATTCAAGACGAGATTAGATCGCCGTCATCACGCTTTGGATGCAACTATCGTTACCTCTTTGTCGGCGATGGTTGCCCAAGGGCTCGTGACTATCGACGAAAAGCGACAAAACTTGAAGTCCGAGGGCCTGCCAGAGTGGCAAAGTGAAGATATCGGAAAATTTTTATCCACTGAATACTCCAGCATTTACTTTCGTTGGTTGCACCAGGCAACGAATCTGGCAACTCTACTAGGAGACCATCTTGAAGCTGACAAAGTTCCAGTTATAAATCCCCACCGACTCACCGTTCGATTTGGAAGCCTGCACCAAGAGAGTATCGACCCTTTGCGTAAAATCGAACTCCGATCAGCATTCGATTCTGAAACCATCAAAAGGATCGTCGATCCGTACGTCTACGTCTCCATGAAGGAACTCGAGACCTTGTCTGCTTTGAAGGGTGGAGGCGTCGAGTTTGACGCAGGTCGTGAGATTCAATTACCTACTCGTAAAGTGATTGGGCCTGAAGATCTGATTGAAGTTTTTCCCTTCAATGAGGGTGGCCTCAAAGTTGCTAATGGTTGTGTCAAACTTGGCTCGTTTCATCATGCGCGGGTCTATGCGTGGAGAGATAGAAAGGGTTCAATTAAATTTGGTATCCTCCGAGTCTTCGCAGGTGAAATGGCAAAGATAGGTCTAACCGCGCACGTTGACGTTCTTACGGCCCCCATACCTACTTGGTCCGAATCGTATCGCCTTGCGGATCCGGGATTGATCCATGCTATTGAGACAATGAATGCGGTAGAGATAGGTTGGATTGCTGTCGGTGACGAGTTTGACTTCGGTGACCCATCTAACGTACCGGGTAGCGGAATGATTCGTACGTTTTTAACGGAATACCCGGAGTTTCGTTGGTCTTTCGACGGTTTTTATTCGCTGTCTGTTTTTCGAATGCGTCCGTTGTACTTATCCCGAGAAGGTTTAGATGAAGCGGCGAGTGTTGATATAACCAAAATAATTGATCGTCCTGGTTGGAGGCCGTCCGTTGATGTAGTTTTATCCGTGAGTCGTCTTGCGATAATTCGACGTACGACCCTCGGGCAGCCACGGTGGAATGGAGAGCACATGCCGATATCTTGGAGTCCTTACAAGAAAGCTTTGGAAGCACTGCGATGACCGCACCTTGGCGAATAATCGATCTTACAGAGTTCGAAGGTGAGATCTTCGCCTCGAAGGGCCATCTCAACGCTGGCACTAAGAGTGCCGCTTTGGCCGATATAGTGGCAATTCTGTTTGGCACAAAAAATTTGATTCATTCGTCGGTTTTCGATCGCGCCGCAGCCTTTGATATAGTGCTGCTTCACTGCAATTGGGCGAACGTACCTACTTCTTCGACGATTCCGTGGTCCGACAATACTCGTGTTGCGGCGCGACACATTGCTCAAGCGAAACTCGATGTCCCGAGACAAAAAAACGCCTGGATGCGAATAGTTAAAGCCAAAGTAAAGGGTCAGGCGAATAACTTGAGGGTAGCTGGTGACAACGATGGACATAGGTTTTTAGTTACCCTTGCTGATGAAGTGCGGTCTGGAGACCCTGCAAATGTTGAAGGTCAAGCTGCGAAGTACTATTGGCGTCGATTTTTTGATGATCGATCGTTTCGTCGGGTTGCCGGCGGAACAATTTCATTTAATACTCATTTGAATTACGGATATTCAATACTTAGGGGTCGTATTCTTCGTGCGATCTTAGAAGCTGGACTTTGGCCATCACTAGGAATTTGGCATTCGAATCGAAGTAATACCTTCGCTTTAGCTGATGACCTTATCGAACCTTTTAGACCCGCGGTCGATTTGGTTGCCAAGTCGATCGGCGGAGGGGAACTCGATAGAGACGCTAAGAGAGCGCTAGCGGCAGTGTTGGATATGCCGATCCTTCGCTCCGATCTAACACTATCTAGCGAGATCTCGAGATTTTCGCAGCAATTCGCAAACTACGTAGAAGGAAAGGAGAAATTTTTATCAGTTCCAATTTTTGGTGGTGAATATGAAGAAGCGTGATCCTATGTGGGTTTTAGTAATGTTTGATCTCCCTACCCTGACTCCGGTTGATAGGCGAGATGCCTCAAAATACAGGGATTACCTGAAGCACATCGGTTTCGATATGGTTCAGCTCAGCGTTTATACAAGATATCTTCCAAACTCTGGATACCTTGCAACATTGTACAAGAAGATTGAAGTAGCAATTCCTGATGACGGGGATGTCCGAGCTTTAGCGGTAACGGATATCGAATGGTCGCGAACCATGCATTTCCAAGGTAAAAAACGGGTTCAAATTGAAGAAACTCCCGAACAACTACTCATTTTTTAAGTCTTTAAAGTACGAAAGCGCAGGCTTTCACCTGCGCTTTCGTACTGACCTCAAGTCTAGCTGGGGGTTTTGAGGAGACTTCCCAGCCACGAACACCGATTACATCAACGTTCCGCAAGTCTAGCTGGGGGTTTTGAGGAGACTTCCCAGCATATGCCAGCTAGTAACACGCCTATCAACAAGTCTAGCTGGGGGTTTTGAGGAGACTTCCCAGCTCGTCCGCAAATTGCAACGAATTGTAAACAAGTCTAGCTGGGGGTTTTGAGGAGACTTCCCAGCCAAATTGCCGTTGAATCAGCTCGGCGAGCAAGTCTAGCTGGGGGTTTTGAGGAGACTTCCCAGCCGACCTTGATATCATTCCAGATCGCTTTCAAGTCTAGCTGGGGGTTTTGAGGAGACTTCCCAGCTTCCCAATGAGCCACGACAAACAGTTGACAAGTCTAGCTGGGGGTTTTGAGGAGACTTCCCAGCTATGACTTGACTAACTTACACTACTCTACAAGTCTAGCTGGGGGTTTTGAGGAGACTTCCCAGCTCGCGCTTACGAATGGCGTGGGGACGATCAAGTCTAGCTGGGGGTTTTGAGGAGACTTCCCAGCAAACGACGCATCGTTCGAAGGTGGTGTGCAAGTCTAGCTGGGGGTTTTGAGGAGACTTCCCAGCTTCCCGTTGGTGCTGTTACATTCAAATCCAAGTCTAGCTGGGGGTTTTGAGGAGACTTCCCAGCCAATACTATATAGGTATGGACTATGATGCAAGTCTAGCTGGGGGTTTTGAGGAGACTTCCCAGCTGTTCGCCTCGCATAACTCTTATTTTTACAAGTCTAGCTGGGGGTTTTGAGGAGACTTCCCAGCGAGCGTAGTGTTAGATGAAATTAGATATCAAGTCTAGCTGGGGGTTTTGAGGAGACTTCCCAGCGACTAAAGGCCGCGTCTTTATCAGCCAGCAAGTCTAGCTGGGGGTTTTGAGGAGACTTCCCAGCTCTAAAGTCCGCTTCGCTCTGAATGTTACAAGTCTAGCTGGGGGTTTTGAGGAGACTTCCCAGCCTGTCGGACCTGTCATGCCGACGACCGGCAAGTCTAGCTGGGGGTTTTGAGGAGACTTCCCAGCAACAGAACGACCGTATCGCTTCGCTCGACAAGTCTAGCTGGGGGTTTTGAGGAGACTTCCCAGCAGCGACAGCCCTTGATCTTGAAATTCTACAAGTCTAGCTGGGGGTTTTGAGGAGACTTCCCAGCGTTTTAACATTCAGCGCTTGATGGCTGGCAAGTCTAGCTGGGGGTTTTGAGGAGACTTCCCAGCAGGCGCAGCAAGTGCCGAGCCGACACCTCAAGTCTAGCTGGGGGTTTTGAGGAGACTTCCCAGCCTCCTGTAACAGGACTGTTGCCGATGGCCAAGTCTAGCTGGGGGTTTTGAGGAGACTTCCCAGCTAGCAATACAAGCTAACTTGCTATGCGACAAGTCTAGCTGGGGGTTTTGAGGAGACTTCCCAGCAGGACGAAGTAGCACACGCAACCGCGGGCAAGTCTAGCTGGGGGTTTTGAGGAGACTTCCCAGCCCACGCCAGCGGCCATGTTGAAAGCCGACAAGTCTAGCTGGGGGTTTTGAGGAGACTTCCCAGCAGTAAAGGTGACTGTATCTGAATTGATTCAAGTCTAGCTGGGGGTTTTGAGGAGACTTCCCAGCCGTGCTGCCGCGGTCGAAGGCCGGAAAGCAAGTCTAGCTGGGGGTTTTGAGGAGACTTCCCAGCGAACACCAGGTATCAAGTCTCTCTGAAACAAGTCTAGCTGGGGGTTTTGAGGAGACTTCCCAGCGTCATAGTCGCTTAGATCGCTCAGACTTCAAGTCTAGCTGGGGGTTTTGAGGAGACTTCCCAGCCAACCCCGAACCACAGTTGAGACATATCCAAGTCTAGCTGGGGGTTTTGAGGAGACTTCCCAGCGATTCAGCCAGGATCGACAAACGCTGTCCAAGTCTAGCTGGGGGTTTTGAGGAGACTTCCCAGCAATTCGGCAATACGCCTGTGACCGCCGACAAGTCTAGCTGGGGGTTTTGAGGAGACTTCCCAGCAACAACTGCGACTGTATCTTTTTCACCTCAAGTCTAGCTGGGGGTTTTGAGGAGACTTCCCAGCCCCTCCACACCACCCAACCGGTCACAAACAAGTCTAGCTGGGGGTTTTGAGGAGACTTCCCAGCAATCAAAGCCTCAGCGAGGCGCATCAAGCAAGTCTAGCTGGGGGTTTTGAGGAGACTTCCCAGCCGAACTTCGAAGCGGCGACGCTGGGGAACAAGTCTAGCTGGGGGTTTTGAGGAGACTTCCCAGCTATGCCCATCTGGGCTAAAACTTTGCTTCAAGTCTAGCTGGGGGTTTTGAGGAGACTTCCCAGCTTGCAAACTTGTTTAAAACAAACTTCACAAGTCTAGCTGGGGGTTTTGAGGAGACTTCCCAGCTAGTTGCAATACACATGTAGTTACGCCGCAAGTCTAGCTGGGGGTTTTGAGGAGACTTCCCAGCATCCGTAACTACTCAAAGGTGCAACAGACAAGTCTAGCTGGGGGTTTTGAGGAGACTTCCCAGCCTGAGATGCCGACGCTGTATGCCTGCAACAAGTCTAGCTGGGGGTTTTGAGGAGACTTCCCAGCCAACCGCTGACGACATAAATAAAAGTGTCAAGTCTAGCTGGGGGTTTTGAGGAGACTTCCCAGCCAAAATTCTGCCATCATCGAGGTGATGTCAAGTCTAGCTGGGGGTTTTGAGGAGACTTCCCAGCTGGGACTTGTGATGATCGACAAAGAGGCCAAGTCTAGCTGGGGGTTTTGAGGAGACTTCCCAGCTAGTAAATGCTGTAATCATACCAGCGTACAAGTCTAGCTGGGGGTTTTGAGGAGACTTCCCAGCTGGATCCTTAACGCCATTTGTCGGCGGTCAAGTCTAGCTGGGGGTTTTGAGGAGACTTCCCAGCCACGGTTACAGTCGCTACAACAGTGTTACAAGTCTAGCTGGGGGTTTTGAGGAGACTTCCCAGCAACTGCCTCGGCGTCTGAGACCGTGTAGCAAGTCTAGCTGGGGGTTTTGAGGAGACTTCCCAGCAAACAATCTAAGAGAAAAGGAAGAGAAACAAGTCTAGCTGGGGGTTTTGAGGAGACTTCCCAGCAAGGGGTCTTGCAGGTCAGAAGGTATATCAAGTCTAGCTGGGGGTTTTGAGGAGACTTCCCAGCTCAGGTCGAACTTACACAGGCAAGCCGTCAAGTCTAGCTGGGGGTTTTGAGGAGACTTCCCAGCCGGCAGGCCGCCGCCTCAGAATTGAACACAAGTCTAGCTGGGGGTAATGAGGAGACTTCCCAGCTTACGGTGTCGCTTACGGCAATGGATATCAAGTCTAGCTGGGGGTTTTGAGGAGACTTCCCAGCCGACACTGGATAGCCAAGAGCGTTAGCACAAGTCTAGCTGGGGGTTTTGAGGAGACTTCCCAGCTTTGTCCGCTCTCGATTCCAAAGCTCGTCAAGTCTAGCTGGGGGTTTTGAGGAGACTTCCCAGCTCGAATTTGGCAAAAAGATCCTGCGTGGCAAGTCTAGCTGGGGGTTTTGAGGAGACTTCCCAGCGTGGAAGTATTACAGAGTTAGGACCTGACAAGTCTAGCTGGGGGTTTTGAGGAGACTTCCCAGCAGCGCCTGAAACGCAAAAGACATTTGATCAAGTCTAGCTGGGGGTTTTGAGGAGACTTCCCAGCCGACCGTAAGCATCATCGAGATGGCCCACAAGTCTAGCTGGGGGTTTTGAGGAGACTTCCCAGCCGCTGGGTGAGGGGCGTGACTTTATTGGCAAGTCTAGCTGGGGGTTTTGAGGAGACTTCCCAGCAACTAATGTGACGTCACCGGGTCAATCTCAAGTCTAGCTGGGGGTTTTGAGGAGACTTCCCAGCACCGACGCCGAATACGTATACGACTCACCAAGTCTAGCTGGGGGTTTTGAGGAGACTTCCCAGCTGGGTATGTCTATGTGGCGAATGTGAGCCAAGTCTAGCTGGGGGTTTTGAGGAGACTTCCCAGCTTGGCAAAATGGGTTCGATCGCGATTCCCAAGTCTAGCTGGGGGTTTTGAGGAGACTTCCCAGCCTTCGACTCGTCGAGCTCGTCAGGGTCGCAAGTCTAGCTGGGGGTTTTGAGGAGACTTCCCAGCCACCAGCAGCCGTGCGATTGAACCAAATCAAGTCTAGCTGGGGGTTTTGAGGAGACTTCCCAGCAGCGAATGGCCGCGCTTGAAGCCAGTCACAAGTCTAGCTGGGGGTTTTGAGGAGACTTCCCAGCAAGCAACGGCGGAAAAGTACGGAAAGCCCAAGTCTAGCTGGGGGTTTTGAGGAGACTTCCCAGCACAATGATCGCCGGTAGAAGCACAAGCTCAAGTCTAGCTGGGGGTTTTGAGGAGACTTCCCAGCTTTCCGGGCTTGTAAGCGCCGGGTTTGTCAAGTCTAGCTGGGGGTTTTGAGGAGACTTCCCAGCATGTTTCTGTTATGTGCGAGGTCATTCACAAGTCTAGCTGGGGGTTTTGAGGAGACTTCCCAGCTAGGTGTAGCTGGTTTATTATCTTCTGTCAAGTCTAGCTGGGGGTTTTGAGGAGACTTCCCAGCCCGCATTACATGCGACCGGGTTAGACAACAAGTCTAGCTGGGGGTTTTGAGGAGACTTCCCAGCAGCAAAATACCGAGCTTGCCAAACAGACCAAGTCTAGCTGGGGGTTTTGAGGAGACTTCCCAGCTTGAGCAATTGCGGCAATTGTACCTGGACAAGTCTAGCTGGGGGTTTTGAGGAGACTTCCCAGCGGAAAAAGTTGATTATATCTTCTAGGTGACAAGTCTAGCTGGGGGTTTTGAGGAGACTTCCCAGCTCATGGCTCAACAACAGGACCGCATCGCCAAGTCTAGCTGGGGGTTTTGAGGAGACTTCCCAGCTGTCAAGTCAAATTCCATTTTTATATTGCAAGTCTAGCTGGGGGTTTTGAGGAGACTTCCCAGCTATTGATACAGCTGGTGGTTTGGATACTCAAGTCTAGCTGGGGGTTTTGAGGAGACTTCCCAGCTCTTATAAGTGTCATTTCCGGTAAGGTACAAGTCTAGCTGGGGGTTTTGAGGAGACTTCCCAGCTAGAAACAGGAACCGAACTTGTAGTAGTCAAGTCTAGCTGGGGGTTTTGAGGAGACTTCCCAGCTCCAGTGCCTTCAGAGTTGCACTATTTACGTAAATTCCTAATCGAGTTCACGACGCGAACTACGTCTTGGTTGTCGTCGTCGGTGAGATGGCTGATTCCAAAGTTGACCTCATGGACCGCGACCGTGGCCTCTTCGGCGAGCTTCTTTCCTAAGTCAGTAATCTTTGCCAACGTTGTTCTTCGATCAGTGGGATGTGGAACTCTCTCGATAAGGCCATCTTGAGCCAATCGATCTACGATATTTGTCACAGAAGTTGGATGAATCATGAGCCTTTGCCCCAACTTGCTAAGCGGAAGTTCACCCCGTTTGGTAAACGATAAGAGCATCAATGCTTCGTATCTAGCAAATGTAAGTCCGTATGGCCGAAGAGCATCGTCGGTAGCTTTGAGTATTAGCTGTTGGGCCCTCATGATCGACGTAGCAGCTGCCATATAGGAGGAGTGCTCTGGCCATCGCTTGGCCCAATGATTCTTCGCTTCGGCTATTGGGTCGAAGTCTTCTTCCATAGACAAACCGAGCTTAATTGATAAAGCTCTACCTTTCGTTTTCTAGACGTTTCTACGATAGACGCCACCGATTTCGAATAGGGCATCGGTGATCTGGCCCAAGCTCGCAACTCGCGTTGCCTTCATCAATTCCGCAAAGATATTGCCGTCCTCAAGGGCAACTCGTCGTAGTGACTCAAGTGCTCGTTCGGCCTCGCCGCGGTGAAGTTCCTTGAAGGCGTTAACTCGGTTGATTTGACCCATCTTTTCATCTTCGGTTGCCCTTGCGAGCTTTACCTCTTGGATCACGTTCTCGTTGTCCGTCTCTGACCTAAAGGTATTTACACCGATTATGGGAAGTTCGCCAGAGTGCTTGCGCTCTTCGTAGTACATCGAATCGTCCTGGATCTTGCTGCGCTGGTATCCCATCTCCATCGCTCCAAGTACGCCTCCTCGCTCGTTGATGCGCTCCAGCTCCGTAAGTACCGCCTCTTCGACGAGGTCAGTCAGCTCCTCGATTACAAAGCTTCCTTGGAGCGAGTTCTCATTCATGGTCATACCCCACTCGCGGTTTATGATCATCTGAATCGCTAGTGCGCGACGCACAGACTCATCCGTAGGCGTAGTTATAGCCTCGTCATAGGCGTTGGTATGAAGGGAGTTGGCGTTGTCGTAGATCGCACAGAGTGCTTGAAGGGTAGTCCTGATGTCATTAAATGAGATCTCCTGTGCGTGAAGTGAACGCCCGGAGGTCTGGATGTGGTACTTGAGGCGTTGCGACCTTTCGTTTCCGCCATAGATATCCCTTATAGCTATCGACCAGATCCTTCTAGCGACACGTCCAATCACGTTGTACTCGGGATCCATTCCATTAGAGAAGAAGAATGAAAGGTTCGGGGCGAAGTCGTCGATCTTCATTCCTCTCGCAAGATAAGCCTCCACATAGGTAAATGCGTTCGAGAGGGTAAATGCCAATTGGGTAATTGGATTAGCACCAGCCTCTGCGATGTGATAGCCCGAGATCGAAACCGAGTAGAAGTTTCGTACGTTCTTCTCGACGAAGTACTCTTGAATGTCCCCCATGACCTTCAGGGAAAATTCGGTGGAGAAGATACAGGTATTTTGCCCCTGATCCTCTTTCAAGATATCGGCCTGTACCGTTCCGCGGACGGTACTTAGTACCTCTTTTGAGACCGACTGCATCTCTTCATCGGTGGGGTGTCGACCATTTTCCGCCTCGAACTTTTCCAATCTTTGATCGATGGCGGTGTTGAAGAACATCGCCAAGATCGTTGGTGCGGGGCCATTTATAGTCATCGAGACAGAGGTCTTGGGGTCGCATAGGTCAAAGCCGGAGTACAAAACCTTCATGTCATCGAGTGTTGCGATCGAGACTCCAGATGTTCCGATCTTGCCATAGATATCGGGGCGAAGATCGGGATCTCTGCCATAAAGGGTAACTGAGTCAAATGCGGTTGAGAGGCGAGTGGCTGGTTGTCCCTCGGCTAACAGGTGGAAGCGACGATTGGTACGGTATGGGTCACCCTCTCCTGCAAACATTCTGGTGGGGTCTTCATTTCTCCTTCGAAATGGAAAGACCCCAGCCGTAAATGGAAAGTGACCGGGAAGGTTCTCTCGTCGTACGAAGGAGTAGATGTCACCTTTGGCTACGTAGTGAGGAAAGCTGATCGAGGGAATCTCGTTACCAGAAAGTGATACCTTGTTGTAGTCTTCACTGCGAAACTTATCTAATATTGCCGCCTTTGTTTTTTCGTATTGCTCGATTAGAGCTAATTCGTCGGAGGTGACCTTTTTGGTCAGCTCTTCGATTCGATTGGCGAGGATCGGAGCCGTCTCGGGCTCTAACTCAGCCGCCTTTGTTAGGGCGTCGAGCGACGCTATCAGCCTTGCATTCTCATCCGTCTTGGCGTGATAACGCCGAACCGTAGTTGAGACATCGAGGAGGTAGCGAAGACGATCGTTCGGGATAATTTGTCGTTCCGCAGTTGAGTGGCGCACTTGCTTTCGTGGTAGAAGGCCGCCACCGAGGTCGCTGCGGCGCTTTTCGATCATCGATGCGATGTAACTATATAGGGCAGTCATACCGTCGTCGTTGAAGCGTGAAGCTATGGTTCCAAAGACGGGCGCATCCTTAGGTGAAAGGCCGGGCTTGAAGTGCTCTCGTACCCACTGTCGAGCGACTAAACGAAGGGCATCTTCGCCCCCTCTTCGATCGAATTTATTTATGGCGATGACGTCGGCGTAGTCGATCATGTCGATTTTTTCGAGCTGGCTGGCGGCGCCAAATTCAGGAGTCATTACGTAGAGGGATAGGTCGGAGACGTTGGTAATTGCGGTATCTCCTTGACCAATGCCTGGTGTCTCAACAATGATCACGTCAAAGGCGGCGCCCTTTAGTACCTTTAGGACGTTTTTGGTGTAGTCAGGGATCTCACTTGCCGCTCCGCGGGTAGCTAGTGATCTAAAGAAGATGTTGGGTGAGTTAATGGCGTTCATTCGAATTCGGTCTCCAAGGAGCGCCCCTCCGCCGCGGCGCCGAGTGGGATCGATAGCAAGGACCGCTATCGATATCTTGTCTCCGTGGTCGATCCGAAATCGTCTTACCAACTCGTCGGTGAGTGAAGATTTACCAGCACCTCCGGTACCGGTGATTCCAAGCACTACGCTCTGGGGCTGATTTGCGATACGCCCCTCTAACTCGGCTATGTACTCCTCGGTAAATTTTCCATCTTCGATGTTTGTTATGGCTCGAGCGATTGCGCCTTTATCTCGAAACGAGATGGCGTGGAGCTCTTCGGGGGTGATAGTGGGCATGGGATGGTCCACCTCTTCGATGAGCATATTGATCATCTTTACTAGACCATACTTTTGCCCATCTTCTGGGGAGAAGATCTTGGAGACTCCATAGGCCTGTAACTCCGCGATCTCACGTGGAACAATTACACCGCCACCGCCACCAAAAACCTTGATATCAGCCTTCTCTTCGCGTAGACGGTCGACCAAGAATTTGAAGTACTCGACGTGGCCACCTTGGTATGAACTAAGCGCGATGCCGTGGGCGTCCTCTTCAATAGCAGCCTCAACGATCTCTTCCACGGATCGGTTGTGACCTAAATGAATTACTTCAGCGCCCTGGGCCATGAGCAGGCGTCTCATTATGTTGATCGAGGCGTCGTGGCCGTCGAAGAGAGATGCCGCAGTAATGAAACGCACTGGCCCCTTGGGGCGATAAAGGTCATCGTTATTCATAGGATATAAAATAGTCGGAAGTCCTACTAATTTCAAGAGATTTTATTTAAATGTCACAACTGAGGACTTCTATCGCTAGCTGGATGTGGGGTGGAGCTAATCGAAGCTTTGAGCTTGCCTCTGTTGGCTTTGAGCTTGCGGCCAATTCCCAGTCCCCTCCTCCAGCTCTTCTACTAGGTGTGTGAGCTGAGCTTTCAGGCGAATAAGTGCACTTGAAGTGCGTGCTCCCCACCAAAAAAGGTCTTTACCGTCCACAAATTCAACCTTGGGAGCAACCTGCGTTAACTCCGGTAGCTGGCGTTTAGTGAACTTATATGGTTCACTTGGCGCCAAGACGACGTCTACTCTGCTCTTGAAGTCGTCAAGGTCAACCTTCGAGTACTCGCTGATTCCACCGATGACCTCAACTCCAATTCGTCTAAGCAGATCACCAGCATAAGTATGAGAATTTATGACCATATAAGGGTTTCTCCATATTGGAACCAACGCCCGAATCGGCCGTTGAACCGCCCCGCTTGGGTCACACGGTGTTATCGGAAACTCTCTATTTGATAAGTACTTTGTGAGGTGAAGCCCTGTTATCTCTTTGCTTGGAACTGGAAGAGCCAAGTGAAATTTGAAATTTAGCTCTGAGAAGTCCCGATCAAGATCGTCGATGGAGGCGATTGAGGTCGCAAATACGGTTAGACCCGATGCAATCAGGGCCTCGTAGTCCTCGAGCCGGTTTTCGTGCTTATCTAAAATCACGAGGTCGGGATCTATTTCTACGATCCTATCGATTGCAGGATCTTTGGTTCCGCCGATGATTGGGTAGCCATCGACCTCGCAGTAGCGGGTGACTCCGACTACATCTATCGACGATGCGAGGAGGGTTTCGGTCATAGATGGAACTAGAGAGACGACGCGCACCCAATAAACCATAACAAAGACCAAGGAGCTTTAAACCATCGAAGCAGTCAGTCTCAAAGTGACTGCTTTCTCTACAGCCTTCTTTCTGCGGCTTTATCAGGTGGAAGACTAGGGATTAGCTAGAAGGCGACTATGTAGGAGATCCTTTGAGGCAATGGTAACGATTGAGGTTGGCGCTACACGCTATCTAACTTTGCCACCATCTTCTTTGTATTGGGGTATTCACCTACGACTTTTGGAGTTGGCATTTGCAGAGGCGGTCTCATCGCATTGAGGTTTTTTTCAGTTATATACTTCGAGAAGTTTTCAAAAGTTGTTCTTGGGTGCTGGCGTTAGAAATAAAATATACCCTCTAGGGTATATATAAAGATATTTAAAAAAGTTTGATTACAAAGACGAGTATGGTGCGATAGATGATTGAGATACCTAAGGACGACGTCGATAAACTGGCGCTTCGGTTGCGACGAATAGCGGGTCAAATAAACGGAATTGAAAAGATGCTCCTCGAGGGAAGGGAGTGTGAGTCGGTCATAAACCAAATAGCTGCGGCCTCCAAAGCTCTCGATCAGGTCGGATTCAAGTTGGTTGCTGCGGGTCTTAGAAATTGCATGTCGAGCCAGAGCGGAGCGGATGCCGCAGATGACATTGCGCGTCTAGAAAAGTACTTTAGCCGCCTCTCCTAGTGTGACGGCTATCGTATTTCGAAGCTGGACTATGGCGACCGAAAGATCGAGGTTCGTCGGTTAGCTTAGGCAGAAACAAATTATCTCCTTTTGCCAATCTAGAGAGCTTGAAGGGCCAGATGGAGCATATCTTTGGTCGGAAATCCCACCCTCTCGCCAGAGCTTTGATCTAGGTAAATCCTGCATGAGAGACCAAATTCAGACTCGCTAGAGGTGAATGGGTCGATCCCATTTAGAAGTACTGTGGGTGAGCCATGAAAGTCATTCTCTCGCCCCTCCTCTTCGGTAGCGATCAACTTCACCTCTACCTCAAGTTGGAATTGATCTGAGAGCTGGTCGATTAGGTCTAGTAGCGGCTCTAAATTTGGACAATCTACGGTGTGTAACACCTTGACATCTATCATCTCTGGCATCCTCCACTAAGAGGATAAACCTTCCAGTTAACTGGAATGTCAAGGGCATTTTTGATAAATTTATTGTAACTATTGCAAACTCAAAAGGAATGGAAGCTGTGATCCACTTTTCGTGATCGAAAAGGAAGGCCGTTGACCGGGTTGGGGTTTGAGTTATGCCCGATGGCCCGGGCTTTGCGCAATAATTTCGGAAATCGGGGAAGAGTCGCGATGGAATTTGCCTGTGCTCGAATTCGCCAATGCACCGAGACGCCAGCGCATAACTAGGAGCAGATGGCGCTAGATGCTTCCTGTCGAAGCCTACGACTTTTGCGAATTTGCAACTAGCGCCAGTTGACTCTTTGGAGGGGCAATTTGAAATATCAGCTTCGGCAAGGTCCGAAGCTGTATCTTTGACCCTGTCTTTAGATCTCAGTTACCTCGTAGATCGTTATTGACGGGGGAGCTGCAAAGAATGATCCAAGATTTGTCTTTCCCTCGCCAGCTCTCCAAGCGGAATATCGACCGTAGTGCTCCTTGGTCTCCCAGCTTTCGAGAAGTACAAAGTGTTGTTCGTCTTTGACGTCTTGAATCACATCGATCCCAAGGCAGCCGTCGAATTTTCTGGTGTCGACCAAAATTTGGCTCAGCGTCTCTTTGCCTTCGGAGGTAATTTCTGGGTTGAACTTGAAGTCGAATATTATTTTCGCGGTCATCTTTTTGATCTCCTAATCTTCGATTGACGCTAGGTGTTTCGGAAGAAACTTAGTAGGAGAAGGCGCCTTACCTTTGCGGGTACGCAAAGTATCGTTCAGTTTCTTGGTGGTATTAGTTGAGATGAAGCAATAACCTAGCCAATTCGATCAGTGGCCCATAGATCTAGCGCTCTAATGTTGGTTCTGGATCAATCTTCCTTGAAGATAATTACAGAACCCCATTTCATGCCTATGGCTTAAATGGCATAGTTGGCGTTTATTTAGGGTCTCTAAGTGCTATTATTCACCCTCGCGATCGCTTCTTTCCGTCAATGACGGTTAGACTGTCCTAATGTCCAAAGTACGTCTCGTAAACGAGCTTGCCCCCTCCGTCGAGAGGTTGATGAACCGTCATTTAGAGACGACTAAGGAATGGTTTCCTCATGAGTTAGTTCCGTGGTCCAAGGGTCGAGACTTTACTCAAGATGACCCATGGAACCCCGATGAGGTGAATCTAACTCCGGGTGTGAAGAGTGCATTATTTGTCAATCTATTGACAGAGGACAACCTCCCCTACTACTTCAATGCACTTGCAACTACCTTCGGAGAAGGGATATGGGGTGAGTGGGCTCGGCGCTGGACTGCCGAGGAGCACCGTCACTCCATCGTCATACGAGACTATTTGACTGTAACAAGACTTCTAGATCCAGTAGCCCTTGAGAGGGCCAGAATGAATCAAGTATCAGGTGGGGCAGTCCCAGAGCCGGTAAATCCAACCGAGACTTTGGTCTATGTCACCTTGCAAGAGCTTGCTACTAGAGTTTCGCACCGAAACACAGGAAAGTTGATTGGCGATCCGGCGGGATATGCGATCATGGCAAGGGTGGGTGCTGATGAAAATCTACACCACCTCTTCTACCGAGATCTAACCACTGACGCGATTGCCCTTGATCCATCTGCGACGATGATCGCTATCGAAAAGCAGGTTCGTACCTTTGCCATGCCCGGCCTTGGCATCGACGACTTTGATACGCATGCCGCCCTAATTGCGAAAGAGGGGATCTATGACCTCCCCCTCCACTACGACGTTGTCCTTAACCCAGTTTTGATGCGACAGTGGAAGGTCGACAAGGTTGAGGGTTTGAGTGGTGAAGCCGAAGAGGCCCGCGAAAAGCTTATGAAGTTTTTAGGTAGATTGAAAAAAGCTGCGGCCCGGATTACCGACCGACGCGGTGAGGTCGCTAGCGTCGAGGAAAAGCTCTAGTTCTACTCCAACAACCGGGTTTTTCTAGGCGCAACTCTTCCTAAGTTAACCTCGACGAGGCGATAGGTGGATAATTTCTTCTACCTTGTCGCAAATATTCGCTAGCGGTAGCGTTTTGCCACTCTTTCAGGCTGATTGCGGCTTCAAACAAAGTGTCGGGGCCTCTGTCTGGTAGCTATGGCTTGAAGAGGTATCGCTCTATGTCGTTGCCCGAAACTATGTGGAGATATTTTGGGGCAGGGACATGAACTAACCTAGTTAGAGCACGATACTCTCCGTCGCAATACCATAAGTAGGAGGAGCCGTAAATCCTGGTTTTATCTGTTGTTTCAGGAGCACAAATGCCCTGGCCCGTAAGGATTTATGGTGGTTGTTGGTTGGGGAGTTCCTTATAACAACCACCGATCGGTGACCTTTAGGTACGCCAATGAAAGCAACTGCAGCTGCTACATACGTCGGCCTCTCGAAGTTTCGAGAAAGTCGTTGTAGGTGGTGATCCCACCGTCGAGGTTTCGAGCCTTGATTCCGAGGCCATTTAAGAACATAGCTGCGTTGTGACCTCTCTGTCCGACTTTACAAAATACGATCGGGTCACTACTTTCGATCTCCTCTAGTCGTTGGAGAATCTCGTCTAAAGGTATGTTTTTGGAACCTGGTATGGTGCCAGCTGCAAATTCTTCCGGCGTTCTAACGTCAATGAACTCCTTGCCCTCTTCGATCAGATCTTCGATCTGGCTAAAGTAGACAGCTTGGGCGCCGTGGCGGAGGCGATTTTCTCCGATATATCCGATCAAGTTGATCGGATCTTTGGCGGAACCAAATTGAGGGGCGTAGGCTAGCTCCAACTCCGCAAGTTCGTCTACCGCCATCCCATTACCTAGAGCGGTTGCCAAAACGTCGATCCTTTTGTCAACTCCGTCCCTACCTACGATTTGAGCTCCGAGCAGTTCGCCGGTGGGGCGATATAGAACCTTGATAGCCATCTCTCTGGCGCCAGGGTAGTAGGTGGCGTGAGAGTTTGGATGGCTGTGGATGGCTTCGTAGGCGATATTGCGGCTCGCAAGCTTTCTCTCGCTCCATCCGGTTGATGCGACGGTTACGCCAAATGCGGAGATGATTGCGGTACCGATGGCAACCTTCGCATCTGACTTGTGGCCAAGGACGATAACATCTGCGACCCGCCTTCCTTGGCGATTTGCGACATTGGCTAGTGGAATCAGTGAATCGCTCTCGTCGAAGAAGTCGCTCTTTTCAATCACGTCGCCGACGGCAAATATCGAAGGATCACTGGTTCGAAGATCCTGGTCGACCACTATTCCGCCCAGAGCTCCGATCTCGAGCCCTGCTTCGGCGGCCAATTTGGCATTTGGTCGCACCCCGGCGCTTGCCACCACGATATCGAATGGCAAAGAGCTGCCATTCGATAGCTTTACTAATTTCATCCCATGGTCTATCTTCTCTACCGAGGTGGAGGTCAAGACCTCTACACCCAAGGCTCGAGCCGCCCTCTCAAGGGGAGCGACCATCTCGATGTCCAAGGGCGGAAGCAGGTGATCAGCCGTCTCGACGATAGCTACCTCTAGGTTGCGGTGGAGTAGATTCTCGGCTACTTCTAGGCCGATGAAGCCGCCGCCTATAACTACCGCGCGCTTGGTGGTGGGTAGGATGGCGGCCATCATACTCCTAGCGTCTTCTACGTTTCGAAGCGTGAGAGCCCCCTCTAGCCCCTCAATTGGTGGGCGCGCCGGCGATGCACCGGTCGATATTATCAGATAGTCGTAGGACTCGAGTCTTACCTCGTCGGTTGTCTTAGTGCGATCGCGCACTGTGATTACTTTTGCCGCTCGGTCTATCTGTATCACTTCAGAACCGACATTTACTTGAATGTTGAATCGAAGGCCAAGGGACTCCGGAGTCTGTAGGAGGATTCGATCTTCATCGGTTATTACTCCTCCCACGAGGTAGGCAAGTCCGCAGTTGGCATATGAGACGAATCCTGACTTTTCAAAGACGATGATGTCGGCGATGGGATTGAGTCGTCGTAGTCGCGTGGCTGCCGACATTCCACCGGCTACGCCTCCGATAATTACGAATCGTTTCTTGTGGTTATTTACTGCAACGTTATGCGTCATCTTCTAAAGCTTTCTATTGATGAGGTATCTTTTAATGGTGAAATAATTTGCCTTAGCCCTAGCCACAACGCTGCTATACGGAGTTGTAAGGGCGATTAGAAGAGTTCTGATCGCCCTTACGACCACTACGGTAACGAGACGTGGCCGTTCCTTACCTTCCAAATGAAGTACTTCTCAAAGGCCAACTTCATAGCGTGAGCCTGAGGGCCGGGAATCAGGGCTCCGTGCTTTCGCGGAGGTAGCATGTGATCGGCCAAGATTACCACTCCGTTGTTTCCAGCATCCAGGACACAGATAGCAGTCATATCTTTAAATGCCTCGGTAGCCGTTGGCTCTTCGCCCTTTATCTGGGAGGCGATATTCTTGGCTGCAACGTGAGCCATCCTCTCTGTCGGAAAGCCCGTCTTTGGTATTCCAACTGGAGTAGGAGTCTGCCACGGTGCATCTACCGCAGCGGCGATTCCAACGGCATAGACGTTGTCGTAGGCCTCGGTCTGATAGGTGTCCTTTACCTTTACGTACCCTTTGACGTCGCTGATTTCGCTAGTCTGCTTTACCACATCGGCGCCGATGAATGGAGGGACGATCATAGAGTAGGCAAAGTTGATCTTGGATCCATCATTGAGGTTGATACGCCCCTCTTCGACGCTGTCGATGGCTACGTTTACATGAGCGGTGATCGCCTCCTTCTTGAGGAAGGCTCCAAGCATGGTCTCTCCATGGGGTAGCCCTCCAATGCCAAAGTGACCAAGGAAGGGTTCGCTGGTGACGAAGTGGAGGTTAACCTTCTTCTTGATACCAGCCTTTCTAAGTTGGTGCGATACGTTAAAGAGGTACTCATAGGCTGCACCAAAGCACCCTGCACCTTGGCTCGCCCCAACTACTATGTCGCCGGGCTCCTCGAGGAACCTTCGCCATCCCTTCCCGGCCTCAATAGCGTCGCCCAAGGTCGTAATTGTATATGCGTTTCCCTCTGGCCCAAGGCCATCGGCTACCGAGAAGTCGTTGCGATAACCCGTGGCGATTACGAGGTAGTCGTATGTGAAGTTCCCAGCCGTGGTCTTTACGACTTGACTCTTTAGATCGAACTCGGTTGCGGTTGCGTGAACGAAGTGGACCCCATTGGCGTCAAAGGTCGGATCAAGGGCGAAGGTAACGTCACCAACCGACCTCTTGCCAAATGGGAGCCAAATTAGAGAAGGATTGAATATAAAACGATCTTCAGTAGCAACAACGGTGACATTAACGTCGTCACCAAGATCGTGTTTGATCGCAATTGCGCCAGTAAGGCCTCCGAAGTTTCCACCTACTACCACTACTTTTTTAGTTGCCATATCTTCCACCAACTCTCGCCGTAACATCGTTACATTAGTAAAACTAACTTACGATTTTGGAGATATTTAGGGGCGATGTTCCTCTTTTTTTAACGGAACGATTTTTGGAGATACGCCCCTGAATATCATATTTAGGCAACTACCGCAAAGCCTGCATTTTGCCAGCCGCTAGTTCCACCAACAACGCTCGCGGCATCGATTCCAGCGCGGTGCAAGATGGTAGCGCCTGTGATAGAGCGGGATCCGCTCTGACAGATTACGTATACCTCCCTCTGCTTGGGTATCTCATCGATTCGATTTTGCAAGACCGGTAGTGGTATGTTCACGGCTCCGTGAACATGGCCTTGTGCATATTCGTGGGCCTCTCTGACGTCGATTATGAGGTCGCCTCTAATTTGAGCACCACGAACTTCTTCAAGGTCGGCTAAGCGCATGTGTTATTCCTTTCGGATACGAGATTTACTTTTGTGCCGAGATCCGGCATTACTTAAAATATACCCTAGGGGGTATATTATTCCGACATTTGTCATTACATTATTACTTTTGTCATTTTTTGAGGTCAGATCCACCCCACTGAATTGATTTGCCTTCGGCAACAGCACCTCCAATGAAATAGCATCGATAGGACAAACTTTTGAGGTAGGAGTTGTAATGGTTGAAGCTGAACTGAGCAAGGGGCCACTTGACGGAGTGGTCGTAGCAGACTTTTCTCGAGTCCTCGCTGGCCCCTATGCCACGATGCTCCTGGGGGACCTTGGAGCTGAGATTATTAAGGTCGAAGCCCCGGTAGGCGATGAAACTAGAAGTTGGAAGCCGCCATTCTACGGAGATGACGCTACCTACTACTTGAGCATCAATCGCAATAAGCGCTCAGTCGTTCTCGACTTAGGCGACGATGGAGATCTAGAGCGGGCCAAGGAGTTGATCCGACGGGCTGACGTGATGATAGAGAACCACAAACCCGGTAGCCTTGGAAAGTTCGGCCTTGACTATTCGTCTGTTAAGGAGATAAATCCAGAGATAATCTACGCTTCGATCACCGGATTTGGAGTCGAAGGGGTAGGGGCGACCCTTCCTGGTTACGACCTAATGGTCCAAGCTATGAGTGGATTGATGAGTCTTACTGGAGACCCAGATGGTGAACCGATGCGCGCCGGCGTTGCAGTTATCGACGTGATGACTGGTCTTCACTGTGTAATCGGGATCCTCTCTGCCCTTTATGCACGGGATCGTGGGGTATCTGAAAGGCGTGAAGGTCAGTGGGTCTCGGTCTCGCTACTAGCCTCGGCGCTTTCGGGAATGGTAAATCAGACTGGGGCTAATGCCATAGCAGGGGTAGTACCGTTTCGTATGGGAAATGCCCACCCCAGCCTCTATCCCTATGAGCCGCTAGCCGCCAAGGATCAAAAGATAGTCATTGCTGTTGGAAACAGTGGCCAATTTGAAAAGTTTGTCCGTGAGATTGGGGCGCCATGGCTCTCCACCGACGATCGCTTCAAGGACAACAACGGACGTAATGTCAATCGCGACGAATTAAAGAAGATCCTCGAAGAGTACCTAGCAGCTAAGACTGCTAGGGAGTGGTTCGATATCTTGACCAAGGTGGGAGTACCAGCGGGACCGATAAATACGGTGGATGGGGGAGTAGCTTTCGCTGAAGAGATAGGGGTATCCCCCAAGGTTGAGGTCTCCTACAAGGGCGAGATGATAAGCACGATACGCAATCCCGTTACCTTCACCAAGACCAAGCCGACCTACCGAAGCGGCCCCCCTCTCTTAGGTGAACATAGCGATGAGATCAAGGCTTGGCTAGATGGCCCTCGTGCTCCTCTGCAATAGCGGTCGATTCTATCTGGTTGCAAGGTGTAGAAAAAGCGCCATTTAGCCTCGGTCCTGATTGTAACCTAAAGATAGCGACGACGGAGTTAGCCAACGAGCGAAGACACCGAGCATAACGATAGATCTCTACCACTTGGGCATGTCAATTTCGGTGTTGATGATTCGATCTTGGGATGATCCGAGGTCGAAAGCTCTAATTGACTAGGTGCGAGATCGCAACTACACCTCAAGAATCTATCTTCTCTACGGCTGCTTTGGCCCAAACTAGCGAGGGGAGCTTCGACCAACGAAGTTCCCCTCGCTAGGTATCGTCTCGCTTAGTTTTACCATTCGGAATCTCTGGGTCCTTTCACCACGCTTTTGGTTGACTCAAGCGTTGGTGGTATTTAGATAGAGCTGCGAAAACTAACCCAGATATAAATATCGTTCTAGTCGATTAAACCGTTTCATAATTTAGGTCGATAGCACCCTCATGAAAGTATTGACTTCGCGGATTGCCAAGGTCTCGAAGAGGGTAAAGATCGTTATCGGCGTAGTCTTGGTGATTAACTTGAGCGTTGGTATGGCGCTGTCGGCAAATTCACTTTTCGGAAGGGGCTTTGCTTCTGCAGCAAATATCGCCAACCTCAATCGGCTGCTAGGTGATGCCAATGCTCAAACCTCGTACCTAGTTCAAGCTACAAATAGCGGTGAGATGGCATCTTCATTTGCACAAGCCGATGCGGTTGGGGTCGATTTAAGGGCAATTGCTAGCGCGCTGCACTCCACCATTGCCTACTCCCAATCACTCTCTAGGGCAATTGCCTCATTTCGCTCAGCGGCATCAGAGCTTCGTACTTCAATTGCAGATGCGAAGGTCCCACCTCGTGGATCTATTGCTGGGATCAACCGCGCCCTAGGTAATCTTCGGGTCCAAGTCGCCACCATGGTAGCTATCGAGAACTACAAGGTTAAAAAAGCGAAGTTAACTGCAGGTCTCGAGACGGTATTTATGATGGCCTTTGGATCTATCCTTGCCTTGGTACTCTACCGACGCTTCTCGCGAAGCCAAGTTCAGGGGGCTATCCGCGCCACAGCGGCCCGACTTCAAACCGCGAACAAGTATCAGACCTTGATCGATCGAAGTCAAGACCTTTTAGTAGTTGTAGATAGTAAGGGCAACGTTCAATTTGCCGCACCCTCGTGGGGGCGACTCTTTGGGTTTTCCAAAGAAAAGTTCATCGGCTCATACTTTGCCGATATCGTTGCAGCCAAGGATCAGTCGATCTTTTTGGCTGAACTTCAGAGCGTGGGCGCCGATGAAGTGAGCGAAATTGAATTTTCCGTGGTCGATGTTGAGGGGAAGTTCCATTGCCTTTCTGCGACGATGGCCAACTACCTTGAATCGACGCAGCTGGCTGGGGTCATCATCAACGCTCGAGACATATCTGAGGCTAAGGCACTTCAAGAGGAGCTCATCCATAACGCCTTCTACGACTCCCTAACCTCGCTTCCCAATCGGGTCTTATTTACCGAGAGGCTAAAGAGCGAGATTGCTTTGGCTGACTTTGCCCCTTTGCATATCCTCTTTATCGACCTCGACGACTTTAAAGTTGTAAACGACACCTATAGCCATAGCGTTGGTGATGAACTCCTGACAGAGGTTGCCCTTAGGCTTCGCGAAGTAGTAGGGGATAGGGTAACTCTCGGGCGACTATCTGGTGACGAATTTGCGGTGATACTTTCATCTGGTGAGAAGCCATCGTTCGTGGCAGATGAGATAAAGTACGCCTTAGGTAAGCCATTTGAATTGAGCGTCGGCGAGATATTTGTCAGGGCCTCGATCGGCGGTGCGAGGTGCGATACGTCGAAGATGGACGCCGAGGCACTTCTTCGGGATGCCGACGTAGCAATGTATGTAGCTAAGAAGGACGGTAAGAGTCGCTTCGCCCTCTTCGAGGCGAGGATGCACCAAGAGATCGCAGAGAGGTTGAAGTTGAAGGCCGATCTAGCTGGTGCAATCGAACGTGACGAGTTCTTCGTGGTCTACCAGCCGGTTGTCGACATGAATACAGGGGAGATTGCCGGTGTTGAAGCCCTTGTTAGGTGGCAACACCGTGAGTTGGGGCTGATTCCACCTGGGGTATTCATTCCGATCGCTGAGGAGTCGCGAGCAATCGTCGATATCGATCGTGGAGTACTACTAAAAGCAACTACCCAACTGGCAAGTTGGAATCGCCTTCGACCAGAGGGGCGAAAGCTCTCCTTGAACGTCAATATCTCGGTGATTGAGCTATCCGAAGAAGACGTAGTCGAAGCGGTGTCCGAGATTATTACTAAAAGCGGAATCGATCCCAAACTACTGATCCTTGAAATTACTGAGACCGTTTTTATGGCCAATCCAAAGGCATTCATCGACAAGATCAATCGAATTAAATCCCTCGGTGTCAGAATTGCGATAGATGACTTTGGAACTGGGTACTCATCCCTCTCCTTCCTAGAGGAGCTCCCGATTGACGTGTTGAAGGTAGATAAGTCCTTCACCGACCGTCTCACCGCCGGTGAGGTACCGGTGACGCTTCGGACCATCATTCAATTGGCAAAGGCCCTATCGCTCAAGTTGGTTATTGAAGGCATCGAAGAGGGAATTCAAATGGAGAAGTTGGTGGATCTGGGGTGCACCTTCGGGCAAGGATATCACTTTTCAAAGCCCAAGAGCAGTGAAGACCTCGAAGGAATGATCTTTGGTGGCGACAGCGATGCCCTGAGGCGCTTTGCCTTGGACCGCAACAGCGAAGTTGATCACGACTATCGATATGAAGTGACTTTCGAAGGGAGGGCCAATGACAAAAGTTCAAAGTAAGGTAATCGCAATTGGAGCCAAGGAAGATAACGCCTTGGAGTTAGCTTCTCCAAAGGGTGAGACCAAAGAGAGGTGGATTCCAGCTCAACGCTTCGCTCTCATATTTGGGGTAATTTATCTCGCATCGGCGATAGCCGGTTACTTCATGATAGGAATCAAGCAATTTCCTCTTGTCCCCAACGGAGTATTGATGATCTTTGGGATGAACCCACTTCACATCTCAATTCACTTTGTAGTCGGGTGGGTCTGGATCTTCTCATCCTTTTCAAAGAGGTATGTAATCTGGGTAAATATCGCCTTTGGCATCGTCTTTGGTCTGCTGACGGTCTTTGGACTCTTGAACCTACTCCCATTTTTGGGGGTAACTGGACTTGCTGACCCCGACAATTACCTCCACCTATTTACCGGCATTCTCGGACTCTTCTACGGAACAGTAGGGGCTCGCGGTTCAAGTGACTTTGACATCGCAGACGAGCTACCTCTCGACACCTCAGAGACAAATTGGTAGGAGAGCTATAGCTATCGCTAAATTCTTAGTCGGCTCGTGATGGGTCGTGAAGATCTTAAAGATCCCCCAAGGGGGCTAATAAACTATGAGTCCTTTTCCCTGTTGACTTTCGATCCCATCAAGGTATGGCTACTTCGGCTCCGTGTGGAACGTTTTATGTAGGTGGTTTTTCCACTGTGGTTAAGAGTAGGTTACCGAAATTGCGGTTGGACTCACTCAGAAGGTGTCGATCAACTCCCGCACTCCTCGTCCGACCTCGATAGTTCCTAAGATGTCGCCGTCTGATCTTGGTACGATCCTCGCCTTTAGGTACTCGGTGGCGACCTCGTGGTAGCCACCTTCAACCAGGACCGATAGTTGCAGAGCCTTTGCCAAGCGGGTCGCCAATGACCTAGCGCGTGACTCTGATATCGCCTCGCCGATCGCAGCTTCCTCACAATCGCCAATCATTCTCTTTAGATGGATGTCGTCGATACTATGGCGCTTAAGGTAAGAAAAAAGTTGATCTCGGGCCATTTGATCCCTGTTCATTACCCTAAGTAAGTCGAGTGCATTTACATTACCAGACCCTTCCCACATCCCATTTAGTGGTGATTCACGAAATAGTATCGCCCCGCGTGACTCCTCTACGTAACCGTTTCCCCCAAGGCACTCGACCGCCTCTGCGATAAGCGTCGGTGCTCGCTTGCAGACCAAGAACTTGGCAAGAGGTACCCCAATCCTCCTTAGAGCTCCCTCCCCCTCGTCAAAGGGGGCGTTATCATCGCAGAGGGCGAGGCGCAGACTGGTCATCGTGGCAGCGATCGATTCGATGACCATGTCACCTAAGACCGCCTCCATAAGTTCGGTGTCGATGAGCATCCTACCAAAGGCCATCCTGGCTCTGGCGTGGTCGATGGCATCTACAGTGGCCGATCGGATCTCTCCTGCCGACCCGATCAGTGAGTCGAGGCGACAGTGAGATACCATCTTTATGATTGTAGCTATTCCTCGCCCCTCTTCTCCAACTATATGTGCCTCGGATCCGTCGAAGACGACTTCGCTCGATGCATTTGACCTATTTCCGATCTTGCTCTTTAGGCGTTGGATCTGTATTGAGTTCAAGGCTCCGTCTTCACGTCGTCGGGCTACGGTAAAGCAGGTAACTCCGCGATCGGTCTGGGCTGTTACTAGAAAGAGGTCTGATTGTGGAGCTGACATGAACCACTTGTGACCAAAGATCTGATATCGATCTCCGCCGACCTTGGTGGCAAAGGTGATATTTGCTCTTACGTCTGAGCCCCCTTGTCGCTCGGTCATTCCCATCCCCGATGTAATCGATTGCTTTTGAGATATGGGTACCTCTCTAGGGTCATAGCTTTGATGGCGAAGCTTTTCGATCAATGAGGATAGGTAGGTAGTTCGATCGCTCTTTTCCTCTTCTAGTGTTGCCACTGCCGCATATGTCATAGATATTGGACAGCCGTGGCCCGGCTCTATCTCTGAAAGCATGTGAAGTTTGAGTGCCCGTTCGAGGTGGCCCTTTCCATTTTTTTCAGGGAATGACCCCACTCCACTCTTCATCGCCATATCCATGAAGTAGTTGTAACTAGGGTGGAAGTTGACTTGATCGATCCTCTCTCCTATTCGGTTAAAGGAATTCAAGACTGGAGAATTGTCGTTCGCCTCTCTCGCCATCTTGTCGGCCTCTTTGGTCCCCAAGAATTGCCCATATTGGATCAGGGAGGACTCATCTAAGTTGCGTGCCTCTATGAACCTCTGTGCGTGGGTATTGCTAAGGTAGCGGTTTTTCTCCACTGGAAGATCGCTCTGGTTTTTTACTTCATATCGAGGATCAACTGCTGCCATCTACCCCGCCGATCTGCTCATCTGACTTATTGACTCACCATAGCTCATCGCCGACTTCGAAATGGATAATTGTTGACTTGGTACCAGAGTGCCATTGCTAGGCGATCGCCACCTGGCCGTGCTGTATTCTCTTTAGTAACTTATGACACTAAAAGCTCTGATCTTTGATGTTGATGGAACCTTGGCCGAATCTGAGGCGATTCATCGAACTGCCTTCAATCTCGCATTTAGTGAATTTGGACTTACCACCGATTGGGATGAAGCGACCTACATAAATACTCACCTCAAGACAGCGGGAGGCTTTGAACGCCTGATAGTAGCAGCTAAAAGCGATCCCCAATTGGCAGGTGTAGATCTCATGGCGTTACATTGGCGAAAGAACGAACTATATATCGAGATGGTAAAGTCGGGTCAATTGGCGATGAAGAGGGGAGTGAAGCGATTAATCGAGGCGGCCAAAGCCGAACAAATTAAAGTAGCGGTGGCTACTACTACCTCAATTGAGAATGTAGCTACCCTAATTAATTCAAACTTTTCAAAAGATCTCTACGAGGTAGTCGACTTTGTCGGCGCTGGTGACGTGGTAGAAACAAAGAAGCCGTCGCCCCTGATATATAACTACGTTCTTGATGGCCTTGGACTGAAACTTAGTGAAGGCCTTGCAATTGAAGACTCCGATAATGGCATACTTGCATCAACTGGTGCCTCGCTTGCAACCCTGGTTGTCCAAAGTCGCTTCTCCCCAATTGAAAAACCTCACGTGGTTGGAGCTTATGTCAAGGACTTAGGAGATGATCAAGATCGAGATCTTCTTATCTCGGGACCACCCCTAGATGGGGTCGTTGACCTCGACTATCTACGACAAGTTCACCTAAATGGAAACAGATTTAGCATCTAAGCGTAAGCCGGCCTATTCCAGAAATAGGTGACGGTCTCCTCTTTGGTAAAGGGCCAATAATAAGTTAATTCTCACAAAGTTTGTTCTTTGTAATTACCATCTATCAGGGCTGGCTTTTGGTTTGCTTGGGCATAGCGTTACTTTAAATTTTCCATTCATGAGCAATTTAATGTATCTCTTATCTCCCCATTGACGTGGGATAATAATTAATGAAGGCTTATATTGGCTCCATTTTGCCGCAGCAGGGTCGAAATCGAGGCTAAGGTATCTTATATATTTGGTTGAGTCACTCGTTTTTGGAACTCTCCGCCCACCTAAATGTGGCCACGGAGCCCTGAAGAGGGTGGATCCCGGAAAGTTATATGCTAGAAAACCGTCAGAGGCTAGTTGGCCGCGTAGTCGCATCGATTGCTGGCCTAATCGTCTTAGTATCACCGCCAGCATTCCAAGTAGCAGCATATGGAGCAACTCAGTCGTCGCTTCAAGCCCAAGTTGCATCGATAACCTCTCAGATATCGAATCAGAGCGTTCAGATCCACCAATTAGCTGTCAATCGTTCAATCGCCCAGTCGCAATTGGTTACCTTGAATGCGCAATTAGCGGGAGAGCAAAAGCAACTCGCTGAAGCTAGTGCCACTGTCAACTCAAAGAGGCAATTGCTAGGTAGGATTGCGATCTCACAGTATATGAACTTGAATAACGCCTCTTCTGTCTTCTCCGAGCTCTCGATGAGCCAAGCTGAATTCTTGGCTCGAAGTGAGTACGAGAGGGTTATGGGTCTGGATGTCTCCTCAGCGATTGCTAGCTATAACGCATCTTTGAAGAACCTTAATCAAAAGCTTGCAGCTACCAAGCGTCTTCAACAGGCTGTAGTCTCGGATGAAGCTCAAATAGATAACGAGAGTACCTCTCTTAGCCAAACGATTTCAAAAGAGCAGTCGGTCATTTCATCACTAAATGGCCAGATCCAGCAGCTGGTTCAACAACAACTAGCACAGCAGTTAGCGGCTGAGGTTAGAGCGCAGAGACCAAAGGCCCAAGTAATCCAATCTCAGGGCACCCCATCTCCTGCTGGCATCTCTCAAACCCCATCAAATGGAGGTTCGGTTGGAAATTGGGGAGGACACCCAGCGCCAGTTACCGCTGCGGCCTTATCTGCCCTTCGCAACTGTGAGTCGGGCGGTAACTATCAGGACGATACCGGCAATGGCTACTACGGTGCCTATCAATTCTCAGCTTCGACCTGGCATGCAATGGGATATCCAGGATTGCCCTATCAGGCCCCTCCCTCGGTGCAAGATCAAGCTGCATCACGCTTAGCCGCTAATGGTTGGTACTCTTGGCCTGAGTGCGCACTGCTGATTGGTCTAAACTAACAAACCTGCATAGTACTCCCGATAACTTGCATAAGGCTAATTGCCCGCTAGCAAGTCAAAGGACCAAAGGGGGTCATAGGTGGCAACTCGAAATATAACGATCATTCAGTACATCGAAAAGAGTCGTCCGCGAAGGTTTATAGGCGAGGTAGTTGGGACCTTCCTTCTGGTATCAATTGCAATGGCAGCCTCTTTGAGCGATGCTATCACTGGCTTTGGTGGTGAACCGGCCCGCCTTCTAGGACCAGGTTTAACTGTAATGGCAGTCATTTTGGCTACTGGTAATATCTCGGGAGCGCACCTCAATCCAGTGGTGACACTTGCCTTCTTCCTCCGTGGCGAATTTCCAGCTAAGCGAATTGGGGACTACATCTTTGGACAGTTGATTGGGGGATTAGCTGGAGGTCTCTTCGTTCGTTTCGCCCTAGCTTCGGGAAAGGTGATAGGCCTTACCCAGATCGGCCATGTCGCGATATGGCAGGCAATTCTGGTCGAGGTAGTCGCTACTTTTTTCTTGGTAAGTGTTATCCTCGGCACTGCTTCAGGGTCTCAAAACGTCGGACCCCTCTCGGCACTGGCAGTAGGTGGAACAATTATCGTCGACACCGTAGTCTTTGCTCCATTTAGCGGAGCATCGATGAATCCGGTGCGCTCCTTGGCGGCTGAGATAGTCGATAATAACTACCTGCACTTCTACATATATTTGATTGGCCCTTTGATGGGGTCTCTAATTGCAGTTGGGGTTGCGTACGCTTTAAGGGGCGGTGGCCACGATCCAGTGGCATCTCAAGCAGCTCAAGGGAAGTTGGAGTAGCGCCAGCAATTCTGCTCACCAGACGACTTTCTTTTAATCATCAATGCCAATGCCGATATCGACCCTTCTTGATCGATGTCTTGGAGTGACGATTGCTGGCTGGAAGATAGCGAAGTAAGCCCATCTTCTCACCTAAGTCGGTAACGCCTCGGTAAAGCTACAGTGACACGGTTGGCACCGCTAAGAACCGAATAAGAGGATATCTTCATCAGCGCTTTTACTCGAGGGGTTATGGATCGTTGCGAAGTGTTTTGCACGTCGCCTTCGCTAAATTCGCAAAAGGACGTGTCTCAATAGGAGACACGTCCTTTTTCTTGGCAGGAGGAGTAATTTGCTGATATGACAGTTTGACTATCTTAGTATGAGCGCGGCAGCCCCAGATCGTGCTCTGCTACGAAATTTAGGACCATCTCATTGTTGATAGGAGCAGTCTTAGAGAGCCTTGCCCCAGCTAAAAATTGAATTAGGAGGTTCTCTTCGACAAATCCACTACCTCCAAAGGTTTGGATTGCTCGATCCGCTGCGTCAAAGCAGGTCTCTGAGGCGAGGTACTTGGCCATGTTGGCAAGGGTGCCAACCCTCTGAGGTGGAGCACCCTTATCGTAGAGGGCGGCAGCCTCATAAAAGAGAAGGCGGGCCGCCTCTTGGGTGGTGCGAAGCTTAGCTAGTGGGTGAGATACACCTTGGTACGAACCGATCGGTCGATCGCCGAAGACCACCCTCTCCTTTGAGTAGTCGACGGCTTTGGAGATGAAGTAGTCGCACATCCCAACCGAGAAGGATGCGCCTAGGATCCTCTCTGGGTTGAGTGCCATAAAGAGAATCCTCGCTCCTTGATCTACCTCTCCCACCACGTCGCTCTCGGGTACGAATAGGTCGTCGAAGTAGAGTTGAAACTGAGAAAAGCCCTCGATCCCAGCTGTATTCATCTTGTTCTTATTTAGAGCTGGATCCTTGGGGTCAACCAAGAAGAGAGTTAGGCCGAAGGACTTAGGAAGGTTCTTCTCTTTAATCTCTTCTCGAGATGTAGTTCGGGCCACTACCAAGATTCGGTTAGCGCGATCGATACCGGTGATCCAAGCCTTCTCACCTCGCAGGCGAAAGCCACCCTCGGCCTTATGGGCGCGGAGGCTCATATTGAATGAGTTAGTTCCAGCGCCAGGTTCGGTGATGGCAAAGGCCATATGGTAGTTTCCAGTAGCAACCTTAGGGAGTATCTCTCTCTTTTGCTCCTGGGTGCCACCTGCGATGATAGCCAAAGTATCCATAGTGGTTAGGAGGGCGAGAGTGTTCTCGAGGCCATAAGCGGCAAAACGCTCCATCGCTAGTGCCATTGAGAGTAGGCCGACATTTGAACCGCCGTACTCTTCGGGGATTAAAGCCCCGTATAGGCCAAGTTCGCCCATCGCCTCTAGAAGTTCGTCTGGGTAGTAGTGGTTTGTTGCGAGCTCCATCAACATCTTCTCTTTTCGATCACCGAGGTGATCGAGGTAACCATCTACAGCCTCACAGATGGCTATGTGCTCTTCTGTAAAGAAAGTCGCTGATGTTGTAGCGCTACTTCGCCCCTTCATTTAAATCCCCCAGATTCCTGATCCAGTTGAAGCAACTAGGTCCTTTCTTGAAGATATCGCACTTGTCCCTCTGAAATGTCTCATTTGGTACTTCCATGGAATTTCAAAGGAGACGACTCGTCCTAGCATCTGTACTTCAATGGCACGAACCGTATCCCTAAGAGTCGTCTGAACCCTCTCGGCTACTTGGAAGACTGAGCGTAGATCTCCTTGAGACCAACTTGCGATGTAGGGGAATGAGTATTCACCGCTATCGATTCCAAAGTGGGCTAGGAGTAGGTGACACAGCGTCTCGGCCTCGATCTCGGCGATGTATCGATCCACCCTTGCTCCGTTTGAGTGCATTATGGTATGCGCTAGTTCGTGGGCCAAGGTCTTTAGTCGCTGCGGTGGTAGGAGTTCGTTATTGATTATCACCTTGTTCATTGAAAAGTCAGTTAATCCATTAGCCCCTTCGATATGTTCTAATGAAAGTCGAAAGCCGTGATCGGCTATTTGGCTCGATATGGCATGATATAGGTCATCGCGGTAGGCACTTGGGGCAGTGATAGTCAAAGGCTTTGGTACGTCGAACTCTTCTCCGTCGGTCTGTTCAAGATCAAAGACGTAAACCCACTTGAAGTATGAGACCTCTTTTCTCTCTCCCTCGTGTTTAGACTCCTTGAAGATTGGCGCCAAAATTGCATACCCCTCCTCTCCCTTCTTTACGTACCTTCCAATCTTCTTCCAATTGTGGTATCCCGCTAGCGAAGTGACGGTCTTTCCGCGTCTAGAGGCCTGCATCGAAATCAAAAGTGCATTACGTGGAGAGAAGTTATTGAGCAGCGATGCCGCTACTGATATTCGAACCCAGTCAACCCCAGTTACGATCTCCGAGACCTCGTTCTTTAGGCGATCAATGATTTTGTCGTAGGTGCTTTCCATCTCATCTCCAGCTCTTTTGCGATCTCTACTCAAAGAGGCTGTTGCGATACTGGCCTCTCTTTGGCTAGTTGGGAAAGTGCTAAAGGGAGGCAAAAGAGGCTTCAGGTATGCTGTGCAATGGGAGCAATTAGTACAGGGCCTGATTTAGGTCAAGTTGCGAAGAGGACTTCTACCCCAAGTTGCACCACTAACTTGCGCATTTGGCAGCGCTCTTTCCCTGAAATAGGCGGGTAGGTTTTGCGACTTGGAGAATTCAACTTTGAGGTCTATGCAAAGAGGTAACTACGAATTGCTCGGCAAATATCTAGGTGGTTGGACTTTTTTTTCGCTATTTCCGCACCCGCCGTTTGATGACCTTTGCGATCTAGAGTTATCCTAACCACGACACTACAATACTTTAGACCGTGGATGATCGAAATAGGCATTATGCAATTCTCGTTAGCAATGCCAAGCAGTGGTAGATCTCGAGGCGGAGCACTAGTTCAATTTGTTCACTGGATCATCTAGGGCACGTTAGGTAACTTGGCAGTTGAGGTTTTTTGACAGTGTCAAGCCGAAGTCATCCTTTATAGATATCTTAATCGGGCCAATGAAGATCGCCCGATAACGCCCACTCGATACCTCAAACCAGATAGACCAATCAAGTTCAGTTAAAATCAGAAGCCCCATGATTGACCTGGGTATCTGGGGCTTCATTTATTTATTGGTAATTTTCTGCCGCATATAGTTGCAGCGATGACTTAGGCTCCCGCGCGAGAGGTTGGTGTGATTTTTACTATTACCCGCTCCTCGCCCTCTTGGAGGTAGGGGTACTCATCGACTCCTAGGTACTTCTTTGCGAGCTTATTAATATGTTCGTTTGCACCCTCTTCAATCAATTCCGCAGTTCCGGTAACACTTACCCAGCGGAACGGGTTTTTGCTGTCGACGACGCAGATCGAGACGTTGGGATCGGCTGCGATCAGCTTTTGCTTGATACGCCCCTTTGAGGTGTTGAAGATTACAGCGGCGCCGTCGGTATCTACCCATACCGGTGTAAGCTGTGCCCCCTTGTCGCTGCGATTTGCAGCAATGATGCCAATCTGTGGCTCATTAATAAGTTCAATGTCACCTTCGGTTAGCAACTGATCTCCCCTGTCTCTTTATTTCTGGATTCGTGTATTAGTAATAGCATGCAAAGGTTAACTATTCCTAACTATCTCCAAGTTATTCAAATTATTTTGGTATAAGTTTCACTGGCTTTTAAAGATCAATGGCTTAGAGAGGAGGATCTCTAAGCCATTGTCTGCGTAACCAACGTCGCGGAGGGGGATATCTCTGCGCGCTAGTAGACCGATGAGACTATTGGTGTGGAGGTGGGGGCGGGACTTCCACCCATTGGTTCTTGGGTTACAGCTATCTGGGCAAAGCCGGCATCTGATGGAAGTGAGAATGAAACCCCCTTTATATGCGATCCAAAGACCATGATTGAGACCATGCCATTGCCCCTAATTCCCCATACTTGGTAGCTCTTTTGCCCATTCAACGGAGGTAGATCCCCTCCGGTTATATAGGCCTTACCGTCCTTGGTGATCACTATGTCGAGGCTGTACTTATTAGAAGCACTGGTGAGATGAAGCATCTTAGAACCTGGGCTCGCAATTGCATTTGCTAGGATCTGAGACTCCATCGCAGCGTTGTTTTTGACGAATGAGGCCTTCGACGAGTTCATACCTATGGCAGTTGCCGTGGAAATGAAGGCCACAACAAGTGCTATGGCGGCGACCGCACTCGATGGCCTAAGCCAAATCGAACCGCGCCGTCTGGTTGAGATGTCTACTATCGAGCCACCCGTCTCATCAACACTCTTTGGCGCGATCTGACTTTCAATCTTGGCCCACAAGGTGTCGTGCTTGTCCACTTGTGCAGTTGGTGCAACCTCAGCTAAGGCTTCGTGGAAGCTAGCTACTTCATTAGCGCAGTTATCACAGCTTGCTAGGTGCTCTTCCATCAGAGATGTCTCTTCTTCACCTAGGGCATCAATTGCGTAAGGGGCGACCAGTTCCTCGTAAATGTTGTGGTCAGTGGCTGTCATCCTGAACCCCATCTCGACTCTTTTCTCTCTCCAACGTCTCTTTAATCTTTCGGAGCCCAGTGCGTATTCGGCTTTTGATAGTTCCATCTGGTTCGCGAAGTATCTTCGCTACCTCGGTATAGGTGTAACCGTGGAAGTAGGCTAACTCGATCGCCATCCGCTCTGCCTCGGTTAAATTAGCTAGTGCTATCAAGATCGATCGCATCTGAACTTGGTCGACGACCATGTCTTCAAAGCGTGTCGACTCGTTCTCCTTGAAGGAGGCGACCTTTTCTTGGCGTTTGGTGCGGGCTACTTCGCTTCGAACTAAGTCGATCGCCCTTCGGTGAGTCTGCACTAGCAAAAAAGCTTTGAGGCTACCTCTGGTCGAGTCGAATTTTTCAGGTTCGTTCCAGAGCTTTACTATTACCTCTTGAACTACCTCTTCGGCTAACTGCTGTGACTTGGTCACCTTGGCGGCGGTGGCCACCAATATAGCCCCGGTTCGCCGATATACCTCAGCTAGGGCGTTCTGGTTCCTATTAGATACTTCATCCACCAATTCCTTGTCGTCAAGGTTTGCTAGTTGAGCTATCTCCTTATTCGCATTCGGTATCGGCGTTATTCGAGCCATTCAAATCCTTCCAGATGACTCCTATGTGGCACGCACTACAACATGACCCAATTGTCATATTATGCCCGCCGCTTTACTCTCCCTTGTCAAAGGGGACTTTCAGAGACATTTACATAAATCTTAATCCGAATCACATCGGCGTAATCGAATAAGTGCCGTTGATGATACGAAATCGAATACGTGAAAGGAGTCGTAGATGAACAAGCGACTAGCACTTGGAGTAATCGTTGGATCCCTTAGTCTAGGTGCCTGTGGAACCACATCTACCTCATCGTCGGCAACGACGGCTTCCAGCGCCCCCAAAGCTTCCAGCACCGCTGCACCCCAAGTCGTCGATGTCACGATTCACAACTTTGCATTTTCGCCATCGACGATCACCGTTGCCGCTGGCGGTGAGATAAAGGTGACAAATAATGACACAGTCATTCACACCTTTACTGCAACGAATAACTCGTTCAACACCGGCAATATCCTTCCTGGCCAGACTGTGACTGTAAAGGTTGGAAGTAGCTCAAGCGGTATAACCGAGAATGCCCTGTGCACCATCCATCAGTACATGACTGCGACCGTACACGTCGTAGCAGCTTGAGTAAGTAAATGCAATCAAAGGAGATAACTGTGCACATAGACGACTATGCGTTGAATGCACTCATCGAGGAGTCAGCCGATCTTCATTCAGACTCAATGAAGTCAATGGATGAGGCGGTCGACGAGACGATCGAGTTGGGCCACGAGTTGAGTGGTATCGAAAAGATGGAGAGAGAGGCCTTCGCAAGCGAGCAGATCTCAACCATTCGAAAGAGCGCCTTTAGCATGGGAGCCCTGGGAGCTCTCGGAGTTGGTGCAGCCCTGGTTGGAGTCCTTTCGACCCCCGCCTTTGCAGCTACCAATCCCGATGTTCAAATCCTTCAGACCGCAGCTTCGATAGAGGCTCTGGCTGTTGCAACATATAATGTCGCCCTTGGCCTACCCTTTATCGGTGGTTCAACTGCTAATGCAACCGTAACCGCCTTTGTCAAGATGACTGTAGCGCAGCATCAGCAGCACTTGGCCGCCTTCAACGCCGCCGTCAAGGGACTCGGAGGTCAAGCCCAGACGAGTCCAGACCCGGTACTGCTACAAGTGGTGAACAATGCTAAGCCAACTTTGACTACGCCGCTCGCAGTGGTGAATCTAGCCCTCGAGCTAGAGCAAGGTGCAGCTGAGACCTACGTCAAGGACGTAGCGATGTTTAGCTCCTCTGCAAAGTCGGCTCGTGCAACCACGGCCTCCATAATGGGTGTAGAGGCACAGCACGCCTCGGTCTTACGGGCGGTAGCAGCTCTCCTACAGGCGAATGCTCCGCAATTGATCGCACTTTCGCCAACCGTCGTTTCACAACTTCCGGCCGCTGCCGGATCCGTGGGATTCCCTGCAAGTTTCTTCCCAACGGATCAGGCTCGACCGGCTACAGAAGGAGCTATGTAAATGATAAAGCATAATCGACTTGATATTTCAAATTCCGAGCTTCAAAGTGCGGTCGATGACCTTAAAGATCGTCACTTCGATGAGGCGCTACCCAATATGAAGGCTGCAATTGCTAGTTGGGTAGAGGAGAATCGTGACGAAGAGGTGCTTTCAAAGCGCTTTGAAAGGTCGATGGATCGACGTAAATTTCTCTTCGGTATCGGCGGTACAGTACTCGGTGGAGCTGCCCTAGCAGCTTGTGGTTCGGGTGCTGCGGCCTCTTCGACCTCGACTACGGTTGCAGCGACGACTTCGACGACCTCTGCGGCACAGATGCAGCTATCTTCGGATCTAAAGATTGCGGGGGTCGCGGCATCGCTTGAAAACCTCGGTGTTTACGCATACAATGCCGGTATCACCGCTGCTCAAGCCGGCAAGCTTGGTACGGTTCCGCCAGCGGTAGTCACCTTTGCTCAGACCGCTATGGCCCAGCATAAGGATCACGCGGCTGCTTGGAATGCGGTACTTACTGGAGCGGGAAAGCCAGCCATCACTGCCACCGATGCAACCTTGACTCCTACTGTAAACTCCCTCTTTGCCAAGGTGACGGACGTTACAGGCCTAGCTAACCTCGCACTCCAGATAGAAGATATCGCAGCGGCTACCTACCTCTCTGCTATTAGCCAGCTTTATAGCGATAAAGCTGTCGCCGCAGCGGCTACGATCCAGCCAGTTGAGATGCAGCACGCTGCAATTCTGAACTACGTCCTGGGACAATATCCAGTACCTCAGGCATTTGCGACTATCACAAATGCTGCTAAGGGTTAGGAAGTAGCTATATCGGCGAAATCTGATTGAGATAAAAGTAACTTCTAAGTGGGCTAAGAGCCGGCGACATATTTAGTCGCCGGCTCTTTTTTGCTTTTTAGCCCTAGTAGCCCTGCTTCTGGATTACTAAATCGTCTTGGCGCCTCTAGTGTTGGGTTATTGATTTGTAGGTGGAGCCTATATTTTGAAGTGGCTGTTGGAGGTGGCGAAGATGATCTCGCGAAAGCTACTGCGCCTCTACTTTGATGCGGTGATCGACCTTCGTAGGTCACCTGAGGCTCGATGGCACAGAATCTATGAAAATCGATCTATGGTCGAGGACCAGATTGGCGAGTTTTTAGATAGCTCCAATCGGGCCGGCCTAGATCCGCAACTAGATATCGCCCTCAATCTTGGAGCTAACTTAGGTCAGATAGGTCAAAGATCTCTCGCCATCGTTACGGCGTGGAACCCTTTGGGTGTCGAGGTTTCAAATGAGATAAACCAAGCATCCAATAGACGACTCTTTCATGATCTGTGCTCAAGGGGATATAGCTACGGCAGTTCACTTTTCGATGCCCGGGGCCTCGATCCATCGCCAAATCACAACTATCAAGAGATCGGATTCGCTTTCTTCGAGGACGATCCGCTATCAGCAATAGATCTTGGCGGGAGATATCGGCAATTAGCTATCTACAAGGTGACTACCAGCCAACTATTGGTGGTCTCTTGTCTTGATGGTGCTATCTACACCTCTGCAGATGGTTAGATTTTTAGTACGATATGACTCTTAAAAGTCCCATATGAATTAATTGCCCACGGCAACCGACTTAATAAATTTTGTATATTTGTCGATCATAAGGGTGTGGTTGGCCCCCTTAAATACACTCCTCAACGCATAGAAGTTATGGTCCGCAAGATTGCTGACGATAACTACTTGGCCTACCTCTGCGTTGACGAAGAGATTGTTGCCTTCGGAAGGAGTGATCAAGAGGCGCTAACTGCACTATGTGAGGTGGTCGAAGTTGAGCTGGGAGTCTTTCCTGGCCAATATAACTTAGACGTGGTAACTCCCAGGATAAAGTTGCCCATCTACGTTAACCAAGATGACGATCCAGCAAAGGCGGCAATTCGTCGCTCGAGCGACGAGACTTTGAGGATAGCTCGGCGTGCGCTGCGCAAACTTGTGGTAGAGGATAACCTAACCCTAGCCCAAGCCGCTGCCCGTTTGGGCATATCTCCAATCCAAGCTCAAGCCCTGGTGGACCATGAAAATTAGGGAGTGCCTTTGAATTTTCGTAGAAATGTTAAATCGAAAGACACCGACTTAGGGATTTGTCAAAAATTACCGATAGCTAGATGTGGCAACGAAAGCACGGCGATCTTCGGAGTTAGTAATGCGCGTTAAGTTCAAGAGCAATCAATTGACCCAAAGAGCTGGACCGAGTGGTGATGGGCGCATGGGGGCTGACCCCGCAGCCGTTCTCGCCGCTATGGTAGAGGCATCTTCAAAGCTAGGAATTGACCTAGTAGATATGTGGGGGACACTAGAGGCACTTACGTTTCGCTTTGGATCGCAAGTAAATTACGTTCGAGGAATCGACCAGATATCTAAGTCCAACAGTCAGGCCAACGAGCGGGTTGCGGAACTTTCTCAAATTGCGCTAAGCAACACCAATGAAGCCGACCGAGTTCTGAGTGAATCTAAAGATGGACTAGCTGAGAGCTTGGTAAATATCGGTAATTTAGCAACCTGGGTTGCAAAGACATCCAGTGATCTAGTGGCGCTAAAGGGTGAGTTGAGTATGGTTACCCAAGCGGTTGCCTCGATCGATCAGATTGCTCAACAGACCCACATCCTCGCCTTGAATGCCCGTATCGAGGCGGTACGGGCTGGCCGTTACGGTGCATCGTTTGCGGTTATTGCAAATTCGATTCGCGAATTAGCAGATGAGACTATCAGGATGGCGGCATCAATGGATGTAAAGATCCAAAGCGCCAACGTTACAATTAGCGCGATTGAAGGTTCTGCGATCGCAGCTCGAAGCGATGCCGCCGAGACCGAAGATTCGACTCACAAGATTAGAGAGGTCATCGACTCTGTAGCCGATGCAATTTCGATTGTTGATGCTAGTGTGAGCGAAATTAGTGAGGCGGCCGAGACCTCTCGAAGGGGTGCGGTAGACCTGGCTAGTGCACTTGACTCGGTGGTGGTCGAGATCGACGCCTCATCAGGAGACCTTGGAGCTATCAAGGAGGTCTCCTCTAACCTCTTGGATCAAGTGGAAGGACTTCTCCAGCTTGGAAACACGGCTGGGATCACAACCGTCGACACAACAATTATTAACCTAGCGCTAGCTACGGCGGCACAGATGCAACAGGTGATGGAGGCGGCGATTGGGGCCGGAACCATAAGCGAATCTGACTTCTTCGATGAGAATTACCTTCCGATAGATGGTACAAGTCCGCCCCAGCATATGACCAGATTTGTCCGATTCACCGACGAAAATTTCACCCCGATTCAAGAGCGAGTCCTCGAAGTTGACAAGCGCATCGTCTTTTGCGCCGGTGTTGATCGAAATGGTTATCTTCCAACCCATAACTTGAAGTTCTCAAAACCACAGGGAAATGACCCGGTTTGGAATGCTGCAAATTGTAGAAATCGCCGCATATTCAATGATCGTACTGGTCTTTCTGCTGGTAGAAACCGTGAGAAGTATCTACTTCAAACCTATCGTCGTGACATGGGCGGGGGTAGATATGTGTTAATGAAAGACGTTTCTGCTCCGATATTTATAAATGGCCGTCACTTCGGTGGCGTAAGAATTGGCTATAGCGCTTAATCGCCCTCTAGCTGATTTAGAACAAGTTCTTTTGAATTCAACGAGGAAACCTCTGAAAATTTACTTGACGCAGAGAGGGCGAAATGAAGAGTTATCGAGGTAAGAGGCTTGCCGCTGCTATTGCGGTAGCGGCAAGCGTAGTCTTGCCAGTTGGCCTCTCAACTGCAAGCGCAAGTGTCGTTTCGAATGCAAGTATCTCATCGGGTGGTCCTAATAATGGGAGTACTCTTAGGAAGTTTTCTCTGACGCAAAGCACAATGAGCTCCTCACAACTACCCGATGGATATTGGATGGTGGCATCTGACGGTGGAGTATTTTCTTTTGGCGATGCCCAATTCTACGGCTCCACCGGCAGTATGCACTTAAATAAGCCGATCGTGGGAATGGCTTCTACCCCAGATGGCCGCGGATATTGGCTAGTGGCATCCGATGGAGGAATATTCGCCTTTGGCGATGCCCAATTCTACGGCTCCACTGGTAGCTTGACCCTGAATAAGCCGATCGTGGGAATGGCCTCTACCCCAGATGGCCGTGGATATTGGCTAGTGGCATCCGATGGAGGAATATTCGCCTTTGGCGATGCAGGTTACTTTGGATCGTTGGGATCGATGCCGATCGGTCAGTCGGTAGTTGGCATCGCTCCTACCCCAGATGGTGGTGGCTATTGGTTGGCTACCTCGGGGGGTGCGGTCTTCAACTTCGGTGATGCGAAGTTTGGGGGATCGATGGGTGGTAAGCCTCTCGTCTCGCCAGTAGTAGGAATTCACGCTTCTGCAGATGGCCGTGGCTACTATCTTGTAGCCGCCGATGGTGGAATCTTCTCTTACGGAGATTCGCAGTTCTTTGGCTCAATAGGAGGCCGCGTTCTAAATAAGCCGGTAGTTGGTTTCGGTGTCGATAAGGGTTCTGATGGATACTGGGAGTTTGCCTCCGACGGGGGAGTCTTTAGCTATGGTGGAGCACAATTCCACGGTTCTCTCGGGTCGCTTAACTTGAATAAGCCGGTAGTGGGTGGCTCTATCGTTGGTCAAAACCCCGTCATTTCGCTCCCTGGACCTGGCCTTGTCGCGCCAGCTACTCGACCGGTCTCTATCTTCTACTATCCGTGGTGGGGCACGGTGCCCCCTGACCTCACCTATGAGCATTGGAATCAAAATGGCCACAATCCTCCAGCCAACGATATCGCCTCGGACTTCTTCCCATTAGGCGGAATCTATTCCGAGTCGGATCAGACTACGTTGAACCGCCAAATGCAACAGATCTCATCTGCTGGCATCACTCAAATAAACTCCTCCTGGTGGGGTCGGGGATCTATCGAAGATGGTCGGCTGGCCCTTGTGGTTCCCACGGCACGAAGCTATGGTCTAAAGGTCGCAATTCACTTAGAGGACTACGTGGGTAGGACGCCAGCTAGTGTCGAGAGTGATATCAACTACCTCAAAAACACCTACAACATCACCACCTTTTACATCTGGGATTCACAGCAGTTCACAGCTGCTCAGTGGGCACCATACATAAAGGCATTGAGTGGGGTCACCATATATGCAACAGGCGATCCCGGACAGATGGAGACCGGGCAATTCGAGCAATTTGCCGTTGCAAGTGGCTTCAACGGTATCTATACCTACGAGGTCTACGACGAGCAGGGAAGCAACTTTGCTCCCACCTGCAACCAGGCGCATAACTACGGCCTACTCTGCTCGGCTAGTGTCGGCCCAGGGTTTATAGATGACAGGGCCAACAACGATTCAAGAGTCCGTTCGCGACAAAATGGCCAAGTCTACGACTCTATGTGGCAGGGGGCGGTCAACTCCTCGGCCGACGAGGTCAGCATCACAAGTTACAACGAGTGGCACGAGGGAACTCAAATAGAGCCGGCCCAAGATATGTGTATCCCCGGTTATTGCTACCATAACTACGATGGGGCATGGGGTCAGAGTGGAGCTGCTGCTTCGTATGCATACCTCAATCGAACTGCGCAGTGGACTGCACTCTGGAGAAATGGCCTTTAGGCATTAAAGGTCGCATCGGCCTTTGACCCGATCGATACGTTGCCGGTCTCGGCAGCGCCTTCTAAGGGGATCGTTTTACAAAGATAGGCGATGGCTTAGTACTAAGCCATCGCCTATCTACCGTTAATTAAAGATCGATCGCCGTTCTACTCTTGGCTAAGGGCTTTTCCATCGATGTAATCAGTCTTTAAAATTGAGAAGAGCCGAAGTATTCTTCGGCTCTTCTCTAAAGGTGAGAGTCACCTTTTATCTAAAGTTTTTGACTACGCTACCGATGTGATTGGAGCATTTAGATGCAGATTGCCAAGCGATCCATCGAAGGAGGAGCCAAAGGCGAAGACCCCACCATCTGCAGCCACGAGATCATAACCACCACTTTGATAGCTGTGGACGATTCCTACAATCGGAGCGTTTAGCTTCATACCACCGAGTGATCCCTGGAAGGCTGCATCACCAAAGGCGAAGACCCCACCATCTGCAGCCACGAGCCAGTAGCCGTTGCCCGTGCCATCGGTTGTAATTCCTACAATCGGAGCGTTCAGCTTCATACCACCGAGTGATCCCTGGAAGACTGCATCACCAAAGGCGAAGACCCCACCATCTGCAGCCACGAGCCAGTAGCCTTTGCCATCTGGGGTTGACGCTATGCCAACGATTGGTTGATTCAGCTTCATACCACCGAGTGATCCCTGGAAGGCTGCATCACCAAAGGCGAAGACCCCACCATCTGCAGCCACGAGCCAGTAGCCTTTGCCATCTGGGGTTGACGCTATGCCAACGATTGGTTGGTTCAGCTTCATACCACCGAGTGATCCCTGGAAGGCTGCATCACCAAAGGCGAAGACCCCACCGTCAGATCCTGCTAGCCAGTAGCCATTACCATCTGGGGTTCTTGCGACTCCGACGATCTTGCCATTTAGGTTTAGGTTAGCCGCAGACCCTCTAAAGGTATTGTTGAAGCTAAAGACCCCACCATCAGATGCAGCTAAGAGATACCCGCTAGCAAAGTGGGAGAGTGGCGAACCTGGATTGAATGATCCAGTATCGAAGGAGGGTGGCGACGAGTAGAGGTCCGCACCATTTCCACGCGGAGAAGTATCTGCTGTCACCTGGAATTGGCTTGCACTGTAGTTTGCATTGGCATATGCGTTTAACGCAGCTGGCGTAGCAGCACTCCAACTTCCGGTGGTCACTCTGGTCATCAAGCCATGGATCGCGGAAAGATACTCTGCTGATGTAAATGCACAGTGACCGGGATGGCTAACAAATACCTGCTTCAATAACGAGCTGTTTCCAGCAGCCGCTACTGCATTTGCGTACGTCGTTTCATTCGCCGGAGCGACCAATCCGTCGTACTCTGTGTGCATCGTGAGTACGGGAATCGATATCTTTCCGTTGTAGGTGAAGTAATTCTCAAGATACTTTGTTGCACTTGGGCTGGCCGTAATCGGAGTTGTTTGTTGAATCTTGCTTAGATCGCTAGACAGATTCAACCCCGCTGCCGCATACAGCGCTTTTACCTCTGAGTAGTCAGGTGAATTGGCGAGTAGTTGGGCGTAGTTAGCTCCATTGGTCCAACTCGGATTTCCACCTGCAACTGCTTCAAGGTCAGCTCGTCCTGGTCCAAACGCAAATGGAAAGTCCACATAGTAGAGCCAGTCTGCTTGCGCCAAGACTGCTTGGCTAAGCCCTGCGCTAGTGGTTAGATCAGGTGGGGTAGTGGAGGATTGAAATGGAATTTGTCCCGTAGTCGGGGTTCCAGCCGGTGCTTCGGAGAACCAGGTTGGGATGTCACCTAATGCTGACACTAAAGCGAGACGCGCTGCATTTGCAGGTGACGAGTTGGCTAGAGCTCCACCAAGTATGGTATCTGCCGCCACGTAATTAGCCTGCGATGAGCTAAGCGGTATGCCGGTGAGCGAGAGTGAATTGGATGGGTCGAAGAGTGTCTTGAATGCAACCTCACTATATAGTGCTCGGTTCCATGCGGGAACACCATTTCCAACCACCCCACAGGCCGGAAGGGCGCCATTGAAGGTGCTTGGGTTATCCTGGACCAACGCTGCTGTAATCATTCCACCCAAAGAAACTCCGGTGGCATATACATTGGTTATTGCATTCGAAGCCAGTGTTTGGCCAAGTACTGCGCTACTATTGTTGGCTATTATCGACTTTGTGTCGTTCAGAGTATTTATCTGATCTGTTAGGGCTGCTTTAACGGCTCCCCAACCATTTACTGCGTAGCTTGAACCCGCTAATGCGTCGCCTTCAGCAAGAAGCGTAGCTACCACGACACTATTGAATCCATCTACTGCAGTCAGTGGTTGTCCATCAAAGACGTAGCCGTGGCTGTACAAAATTACATTTCCGTTGAAGTTTGACGGAATCTGCATCAGTTCCTTCGAACCGTCGCTAGCGGTCAACGTACAAGTTGAAACCGTAACCGAGCCTTGAGCAGCAGTTGCGCAACTTGGAGAAGTTGCGGTTGAAGACGCCTGACTCGAACTAATCGAGATAAGTTGCAATGTACCAGTCATTAGGGCCGTTGCAAGCGCCAATTTTGGAAACTTTTTTAGCATTTTCCCCCTTAAATAATTTGCTTCTCTGAACCTAGCAACTTAATTACATAGATGCGAGACAATTTGATACCCAGTGGTAACTTTTTGATATTGTTGCAATATTTAATGAGGATCGATCTGAATAAAATCTTTGATTGAAGGTGGAAACAAGAGATATTGTTTGCTATGAAGTCGGTAGATAATGGCACTTTAAGGGCATAAAGTGCCATTATCTACCGAAACGATCTGGGATATGAAGATTCACGTCGACTGTAAAGGGAAATCTGATTCCTGGAGACCCTATTGATTGTTGAGATATGTAAATAAAATTTAAATTTGAAGCCTGCCCCGTTTTAGACATATCTTATAAACTCACTTCCAAAAGTGGAAAACTTTCTCTTCAGTACGACTTTAATTTGGCTCTATTGACCTTCACGTGGATCAACTCGCCCTCTCATAGGGAAGTTTGAGATCAATTGGTCCACAAGAAAGCATCACCAAAGCTAGAGTCGCCTCAGCAGAATGAAGTCCATAGCATCTAGCAATGATTGATCGGATCTTGGTGTTCAAACCTTCAACTCGACCATTTGATACACCGAGTTCAATTGCAGCCATGATGCCCGCCTTATGGGTCCGGATCGTCTTTGATAATCGGACAAAGGTTTCAATCCGAGATCGAGCTGCACGCGAACACCATCTTTCTAAGGGAGTTCACTTACCTCATCGTTAGAGAGATCTCCAGCAAATACAGCTCTTAGGGATTCTTTCATCTCGTATGCCCGCCAGAGTTTTCCACCGGTACGCTTGATTTTGAGTAGGGTTTCACCCTGACGTTCCGTTAGATCACCAGGATTCTTTAGTAGTGCCCACCGCGCACCTGCGAACTTGCGGGAATAGTCGGGTGAAGGAAGCTTTCTCATCTGACGATGAGAGATCGCATCTAACCTCTTCTAGGGCTTTTCGTTCCCAACTTGACCACGTGAAATGGATCGTGACAGATGGTTGCATCTGGGCAATGATCATTAAATGCTTCTGAAAAAGCAGGGCCCATATCCATAGTTGCCGCGGTAATCTTGGCGGCTCTATCCGGGCCGAGTTCGTCGAAGAACCTATTCAAGCTACTTGCACTTTTGCCTTTTGCCCCATAGATAATCTTTCCGGTTTCGTGGTTGGTGACCAGAGTGAGGTAATTGTGATGCTTTCGATAGGAGATCTCATCCACCCCTACCAGGAAGAGGTTCTCTAGTCACCTGCGATCGAGCTCTTCAGCTACTACCCGCTCACATATCATCCCTACCACCCTCCACGCAATGCGGGTGAGCTTGGTAACTGTGGTTTTGTCCATTTTGGATGTGCACCAGGCAACCAGGTGCTCGAAGTCTCTGGTAAAACGTGATTCACTTACTGGTCGTGCAAATGGAACCGATTCAGTTATCACTCCGTGGCTTGGACACTTGAGTCGTCTAAGTTGACAACAGAGCCATGTCTGGCGGACTCCCATGTCCATATGCCTCCAGCGGGAGCTGACTGTTTTGGTGTCGTAGCGGAAGGTACGTACTGTAGTTGCAATTCGGACATACAAGCTTGGTACGAGTGAGCTTGAGCTATAGAACTATCTCTCCTTGTGAGAGAGAAACTTCAATTATAACGACACCTTTTAAGCCAAGAATCTGCTTAACTAGAGTGGTAGCATGCACGGGTCCGGTCTCCCTCTTTGAATGTTTCGCAACTATAAAATTTAGGGGCTTGGATGTAGTCAAGTTTCTTAAGGGGCTATTTCAGCTCCGAGAGTTAGGTTTGTACTGGGATTGTCACTTGCTTTAGTGATACCTGGGACCCACATCTATGTCAATAGAGCCTCTAATTTAGTGTTAGGTCAAGTTGGAAGTTGCATCGCATAGCTTCTTAGTGCTGGATCCCGCTCGGGGATAATCGCTAGCTTGAGCAACTTTGATTGGAGATCTAGGCCAGTAGATCGTGTCGAACGGAAGTGCCAATGCCAATCTACGGCCGCGTCAGCCTTTGGTACAATGCTTGCAGTTGAGGGAGATCAAAAGCGCCTATCATCGTAAGCGGTGACTGTAAATTTTTCTAATATCTACTCAGATATAACCAACTGGATAAAGAGTGTCGGCCTCTTGGTGCTTTTGATTGCATTGGGGTCGATCCTTGCTTCTCGCCTAGTCCACTGGTTCGGGGATAAGGTGTCCGATTCAATAAAGAAGTCTGCCAGGGCACAAATCCGCGACGACTTCGTTCTTTCTGAGAGAAATAAGCACACCGCTGCAGTGGTCCAAGCGGTCGAGTGGGCAGCTGTAGCTCTGATCTACTCTGTCGCAATCATTCTTGGCCTAATGGCGATAAAGATCCCAATCACCTCTCTAGTCGCCCCTGCTACGGTACTTGGGGTGGCACTTGGATTTGGCGCCCAAAAGGTGGTGGCGGACTTAGTAGCTGGCTTTTTTGTCTTTGCTGAGCGACAGTTTGGAGTAGGTGACATCATCAGGATCTCCGCTCCTGGAACACTTGGTGGCATCGCTGGAACGGTTGAAGAGGTGACGCTAAGGATTACCAGGATAAGAAATCTTGCGGGTGAACAGATAATTCTTCCAAACTCTGAAATTCGCCAGGTAGTTAACCTCTCGCGAGAGTGGTCTCAGGTGGTAGTTGACTTTCCCATTAACCCTTCGGTTGACTTGAGTGAAGTTCGACGGCGCCTCGACGATCTCGCCATTGATCTGACGAAATCGGAGTCTTTGGCAAACCAATTGGCCGGAGCGATCGTTGTAACCGGAATTGAGTCGATCTCGCCTGGAGTGGTTACGATTCGAATGTTGGCAAAGACCCTTCCGGCTCAGCAGTGGGAGGTTGCTCGTGTAATTAGGGCTAAGGGTGTAGAAGTACTGGCCGATCTCAATGCGCTTGTTCGACCTGAATCAATTAACCTGAATTATGGACCATGACCTTGGAATCTACTGGTGAAATTAAAGTACCAACTCCAATAAAGGAGAGAATTAAGCGCCGACTGCCGCGACGTTCAACTGTGATTTTGGCGGTTTTATTTACAGCGGCTTTATTTGCTTATCTTGGAAATCGACCAAGGTACTATCCAGTAGTTGTGAATCAGCCGACGACAACTACGGTAACGTTGCCTCCCCCGTCAACAACTGAACCCAGAGCTGTTGCCCCGGTTGCGACCACTTCAACTTCGACCACCTCCTCTTCTACAACGACTACCTCCTCGTCTACAACGACTACCACGACAAATCTCTCCTCCACGTCAACTACCGGTGTCGGAGTTAGCTCCACTACTACCTCAACACCCGCGACAGCTTCTACCACCACTGTCGCCGGCAGATCTACTTCCACCTCGACGACGACAAAGGCCGGAGCCCCCACCACCTCGACGACGACTTTAGGCTAGGTATTGTAACTCTGACAAGATCATCTCAAAGACGAAACGGTGTAGAAGCGCCATTGGGTAATCGGAGCTAGGAGCAAGGCAGCGATTGTCTTAGTTTGGCTAGGGCGTTTTACCAAAGGTGAACTAGGAATAAGGGTGAGCAGAGAGGTTTTGAGGGGCTCCCAAGCGTCGGGTTGACCATCTTTCTATCGCCTCTAGTAGCGGCTCTGAGTTGTTATCTGAATCAAGGGAAAGGATCGACGGATCGTCTCGCATCTTAGAGCGAGCATTTGCCACTGCAAAGCCGTGGCCGACTGCGCGAAGCAGCTCGAGGTCGTTTAAGTCATTTCCAATTGCGATACAATCTGAGATGCTAAAGCCGTAGTGTTTTGCGGCCTCGATCGCACCTGTAGCCTTTGAAATCTTCGCGGGGGAAAAGTCCAACCACTCTTCACCCGATGTTGAGAGATATGAGTGGTTCGAAAGCCGCGCCTCGAAGATGTGGTGAAGCTGCGAGGAGCTATGACTTTCGGTCCTGAGAATTAGCTTCGAAGCTAAATCTTGGTAGTTTCGTACTTCGCCGACCTTGTGAGGGATTACAAAGTCGACGTTGTCCATGAATCCCGATTCAATAATGAACTCGTTCCGATGCTGTAGGGCTAGGTAGTGTCTTCCGAGCTCAGCTGCTTCGATGGTCTCGACGATGTATTTGAAGTTGTTGTTAGGCAGCGTTGACTCATAGATGATCTCATCTCTTGCAAGGTCGATTACCAGAGCGCCATTCAAGGATACCAATATGGGGTCGAAGTCCAGTCCCTCAATCGCCTCAATGGCTCCTAATGGCGATCGCGCGGTAGCGACGATGACTCGCACACCGCCTTCTTTGAGTTGAGAAAGAAGGCGCGCGCTAGTTTTATCCACCCTGCCGTCGTCGTTTAGTATTGTTCCATCTAAGTCGACAAAGATCGCCGGAAGTTTCTCCACTCCTACTTTAAAGACCTCCACTAGCCGCCATTTCCAGAAGGGATCGTTGCTTGTACGAAGACACCACCGCCATTGGGGTTCCCCCCGCCCCCTTGGCACTCTTGGCTAAGTGCACTAACGAGATTGGATAGCGGAACTCTGTTGGTCTCAGAAAGAGTCGCCTCTAGCGGTTGCCAGCTTCCATCAGTTCCGGCAGCGATTGCGGCAAATGGAAGCGCCTCTCGAATCAGATTTAGCGCCTGTTGCGAGTTGGAGTGGTTCTTGGCGTAGATTGAAAGCCCCTTATTGACCAATCCACACGCCTTTGCCCCATTGGATGAAGCTGAAGCACCACATGAAGATGCGGTTACTGCGACGACCAGCACAGCGATAGTGTACTTTATGCCACCTCGTTTTATCATCGTCGTCACACCTAATCTCCGGGTACTGCTAGGTACCAAGTCGTTACCACTTGCCACAAGGACTAACTTCGATCTTAGTACCGTTATACGACTTAGATTATTTTCTCTTTGTCCACTAAGTGGGTGTCGGCAATTACCCAAATAAGTGTCATAGGCTTTATCTGGATCTACAAGGAGATTTTGACGTGTCGAGCTTTTCGGAATATGGGCCATCTTCGATGTCGTGGAGAGTCCACGCGGATCCGACCTCACTTGTAGGGGGTATTCGTGCCCTCTTGTTGCAGGCGCTTTCGATTCCATCAATGGTGGCAGTCGATACTTTTTCCAAGTATCACGATGACCCACTGGGGCGTTTCCATAGGACGACCATGTTCGTTGCTGAAACTACCTTTGGGAGTAGTGATGATGCGATGCGAGCGATCGATTCAGTTCGCGCTATGCACGAGAGGGTAAAGGGCGTTGATAGCGAGACCGGGGTGGAATTTGCCGCAGGCGATCCTCATCTCCTCGCCTTTATTCATAACTGCTACACCGACTCGATGCTAGATTGCTATAGCCGTTTCGTGACGAAGCTCTCAGATGGTGAAAAGGATCAGTACTTGGAGGAGCAGGCGCAAGTTGCACTCCTGTTAGGCGCTAACCCGGATGAGGTAGTAACTGACCACCGGCTTCTCGCTTCGAAGATAGGCTCGATGGACAACCTTGGGGTGGTCGATGCAACACTTCGCGGATTTTCACAACTCAAAAACTTCCCCGTTCCTAGTGGTGCCAGATTCTTGTTGATCCCGTGGAGGATAGCCTTCGAAGGCGCTACTGACTCCCTTCCTCCATTTGCGAAGGAGTTCTATCGAATTTCAGGTGATCCGATCGGGGCTACCCTTAGAAATCCAGTAGTGACTGGCCTCGGATTTGTTCTTAGGAATTATCTGCCGGGTCACCCGATCTATAGAAGTGCCAAGTATCGTTACTACGAAGGTCACAGCAAGAAGGGTGTTGTTTGAAAAATCTATCTTCGCACGACTTTTTTACAGTGGCGGATGAGATTTCGGTGGGTGTTCGCGAGATGTTTGCAACAACCACATTGAATTGGGCGATGACAGGAGCGAAGGATGGACAGCACCAAGGAGACGTTGATGTAGATGACTTTGTCATAGAGCGCCTCGACCAATGTGGATTTGCCACCTTCTCTGAGGAGAGTGGCTGGCGCGGAGATGGCGATCACCTGGTCGTAGTTGATCCCGTTGACGGTTCCACTAACGCTTCAAGGGGACTTCCATCATTCGCACTCTCTCTCGCTCTTATTGAGGGTGATCAACTTATCGCCGGCACCGTCCACGATCTTTCGAATGGAGATGTATACAGTGCGAAAGCGGGAGAGGGTGCAACTTTGAATCGAAAATATATAATGCTAGATTCACAGAATCGCCCACTTTCGAAGTCGATCGTCGCTTTGAATGGTTTTCCCCACCGTTACTACGGATGGGGGCAATATCGTGCCCTTGGATCGGCAGCCCTGGAGATTTCAATGGTGGCTGCAAGCAAGATAGACGCCTTTATTGATCATTCAACGGTTGGGTTGGCTCCATGGGACTATCTCGGTGCACTTGCGGTCGCCAGAGAGGTTGGATGTAGCTTTGCTTGGCTAAACGACCTGGAGAATGGCAGTAGGGGTGTTGGAGGTGGAAGTGGTAGTGAGCGGGAGATCGTGATCGACCGTGACCTTACGGTTTCTCTAGATAGTGGGAGGAGGCGCTTGCTCGTAGCCCGCGATCCCGAATTGCGAGATGAGATCTTGTCTGTTCTCTAGGTGACCTGATTCGGGCCAGATCTTATCTTCGAGTTACAGTGCTCTCGATTGTGGCTGAAATAGCTTTAGTTCAATTGGTTTTTTGATCAGAGACGATCAAGGCGGCATGAAGATTGATGGAATGCACTAAGGTTAACTAGCACTTTAGGGCGTTTAGCTCAGTTGGTTAGAGCAGCTGATTTACACTCAGCAGGTCGGGGGTTCGAGTCCCTTAGCGCCCACAAAATTTCTCACCTGAGAAAACTCGTTCTACCCTTGCTCATGGTCCGGATCGTCGGATTTTAGCGGCCCATCTGCTTTAAGCGGGGGTGTGGTCCCTTTGACTCAGAGCCTCGCCGCTTCTTTTACGCCTGGAAACTAGTGGCGATTGACTTTGATATTGCTGCGCTGATTACTCTAAATGGTTGAGGTCGTTATTGTCGCCTCGAGATTGGAAACCAACCAAGATAAGTGGCGTTAGTTGCCTGACGCAATGTGGTTTTAGATGCGTCTCGAAAGGAAGAGACTTACTTGGTCACAGCCGATCGAGGTTGACTTTTAATATTCCAATTAAGTTTTGACGGCGAGCTCGCTATGGTCCGAGCACAGCTTGTCCGTCTTTTATGATTGCCCGAATTGTGATCGTCGGTTACCGACAACTAAGTCGCTGAAAAGTGGTGTGATATTTGGGAGAATCACCATAGCCCACAGGCAAAATTCTGGATTTCTCAACACCTATTCGATTCGATAAAGTATCGAAGAAGTAATTTCATATCTATCTTTGACCGAGTTTTACGATCGCCTCCACAAGGTGGAGTCGAGGCGCACATCCATAGGTGGCGAAGAGGTCGATCTAAGTAGTAATTCGCGATCATCGCCCACCGGTTGTACCAAACTTGGCAGATCCGAGATTTTTATATGGTGGCTGGCTATTAATTTTTTTGATGTTTGATCACCGCCATTTGGCGGCGATTGCAAATCCACCAACCGACCCATGGAATTGGCGAGATCTCCTTTGTTGAACGGTGGCGTTGCGGGAAAGGGTTTTGGAAACTTCTATTGGGTGCGTTACGTATGAGTAATTGAGATCGAAACAGTTGCTACAGCCTTGACTTCTCTGAGTCACTCCAGAAAAAGGCCGAGATTAATACCCTTGAGAGCCGCGCACCCACAGAAGCAATGGCGACGCCAGCCATTATCTATGAAGTCAAATTGAGTTTAGGCTAATCAAAGTAGTTGAAATTGAAAAATCCTGTTTGTCTTTGCTACTGGTCCGTTTTCGTTCAACGAAATTGGTAAGGGACGCCACGAAATTTAGATAAGTCCAATGGAGGTTCCAGGCCAATCCAAATAGCACTTTGAAGATATCGTCATCTCGAAACCGATCCCAAGTTTGAAGTTCCATCGATCGCATCGGAGTATCCTTCTAGCGACCGTGCAAGCGATTCGGTGACTATGCGGCAAAGGCATCGTGGTTCGAGATGGGTCGATCAGAATCGGCTTAGGGCGACCCTATTTTTTGATTCTTTGGATCTTTGAAGTCGCCATCATCATTGGGGGATGGTTCAACCTCGTTCATAATTATTCCTATGCTTGACAACAGAATGAGTTCACTTGAATCTCTTTCTGACTCGGGAGGCAAAAATGATGGCAGAGCATTGGAAGGAAGAGCCGGAAGAAAAAGATTATCCCGCTGCATTTAGTTACCTTTCGCTCCTAGTTGATCCTCGTGAGGCAAAAGCGATCGTCAAAGCTTTGAAGCAACATAACGATATCGACCACTTTGCCGCCAAGGACCTTTTTCGAGCGAGTGGTCTGGCGCACTTGCCCGATGACGACCCCGAAGTAACAAAGGACCTCAATAAGGTCAAAGCCGGAGAAAAGCTTTCGCCTGTTCTATTGGTGCGGGGAACGCCGCTTTGGGTAGCGGATGGATACCATCGTATCTGTGCTAGTTACCTCTTAGGCGAAGACGAAATGATCCCGTGCCGAATAGTTGGTCGAGACAACGCAAAGAAGTAGAGCCCGCGTAACATAGGCCCTTATGGGTGACCATCTACAACATTGTCAATTCGAGGGATTATTCTTGCGCGAGTCGACCTCTCTTCAATCCCCTTTGGAACGTATCGGTCTACCATTTTTGAGGGCTTCTTTATACCATTGGATCTTTTGACTTTGCGTATTTCTATTCTTTATGGCTCCAAGGCGATAGGTGATCGAGTAGCGTTCCGTGGCACTTAGGTGCTCGTAGGCACTCATGGCCTTTGGATTTTGTTCTAGGTGGCTGGTGTTTTTCTCGGCCTTCCAAGCCCAGTTCTACGGTCTCAGAGAAACAGGGCTCCATACTTGGAATCGAGTCCTCAAAAGGAGCCGACAGATACCCTCGAGTTGACCCCAATTC
>JAJZFV010000051.1 GCA_021805205.1 Actinomycetes bacterium
GCAAAACCAGGACAACTAAGAGCCTCGGCCACCTTTTAGTCGGCGACATTACCCAAAATCAAAGACCTTGAATAGCATAGGCCCGATATCGCACTGTGAGCGTGGATTGCTTAGCAGACTCCTAGAGCGATATAAGACAACCGCGTGTTACTAGAGCAAGGGCGCCTCTTTTGACCCCGCCTTCTACCTTGGTCGCGGTTATCCTTGGCCATTGTTGGAGTTAAGCGCGACTATTGGAGAAGTTGTTGGAGTATTGGTCGATTGTGACGCTGGCACGATGGCAAAGTAGTAGACGACTGTGATAATTATCCCTGATATCAACAGCCCAAATATAACTGCGAATATTTTTCGACCAAGATCTTGCACTGAACCACCCGACTATTTCTACGTATATAAAGTACCCATTATCCATCGCATTTGGTACCTCGCCCCATCCAATCAATCGTTGTGCTCGGTTGAGGAGATGGTGGCTATAGCGCGATTTTTTATCGACCGCTTTGATGGATTTGTCTTTGAGATTTACGCATTGCTGCAGTGGTTAGCTTTGGCCCAGGGAGTCGGGTAGGAAATTTCCGATCCACCCTTCGATCATGATCGTCTCTTCTACTTCGGTAAACGGGCGGCAGCCGTTGGTCATGGTTATGTTTTGGTGGGAGTCTTTAGGCAAGCTAATAGAACTATGGATCTCTTTATTGTCGCTTTGGCCTCTCCGATCTGGCTGGTGGCCCTTATCGCCGCAATATCTCTCAGCTACTACTTCGCCGAGGTTCTCGATCTTCTCAAGATCTATCCAAGAGAGTTGTCTTAGGACTGCGAGGGTCTCTAGCGCATCGATCGCAACTCCGCCTTTACTGAACCGATCGATGAGTTGGCCAAAATCAACCCGAAGTTGGCGCTTCGTCGCTGACAATGAAGGCCAAATCTCAAAGATAGTGACTCTGCGTCGCCCCCTCTCGTAGGGCCATAGTGCCACTTGATCGGGGCCGAGTTCTCGCCGTAACCCCTCGACAAGGGCCATTCCTAAGAGGGACTGGCTGCCAACTGCACCCACTCCAAAAAGTTGACGAATTGAGAAGGGGTAGAGCCTGTTTATATCCTTGACCAAAGTCTCAACTACTCGGAGCTCCAACTGCTCAGCGATTGGAGTCTTATAGTTTTCAAGGGCTAGGTCGGGTCGTTTTTCCTTTATGCCATTTGGGATCCCCCAAAAAAAGGGCAATCCCGAGAGGCAATTTAGCGTAGAGGCAACTTCGAGACGGTTATTTGAGTTATCGCCACCGTCAACGATGAGCGATGCAACTGACCCTATCAGAGATAGGCCTAAATTTAGATCGAGCTCCTCCTCTGAAGTACCAGTGAGGGGTGATTTGGGTTTTAGATCAAGAGATCTTCCAAGAAGGAGTGCCATAGCCTTTGGAAAGCCAAGTGAAAAGTCGAAGCCGATCCGAACCGATGCCTCCTTAGGAGCAGACTCCACCAGAAGTAGGATTAGCTCACTTAGCTGCCTTCGAGTTGCGATATTTACCGATTCCACCGCGTTTAACCGCGGAGTATCAACTGTTACCTTTTCGCCGACTTTAAATTGGAGAGGTTGAAGATCGAAAGCGTCAGAAGCTTTGAAAGTAGGTACGCTCTGCCTTGGTCCATCTTTCTTTTGTGGTGAATCTTGACGGTACGGTAAGGTTCTACTTCGACCCTTGTGGATACGCAATGAGTAACTTGCCCATATTGAGTTAGCGCCTAGCTTCGGAACTGAGGAGGCTGAAAAGTCAACCACGACATCTAGGAGCAGATCACCATCCATAGGTCTTTACCTTTCAAAACCAAAGATAGACACTTGGGCCCAAGGTTTGATACCAGAGCCTTTAGAGAGAAAATGGTGTAAAGGTTTAGTAGCCGAAATCGCCCTGGAGCTCTTCAAAAGGGTTTTTGTGAAAGTGGAACGAGGTGTCCCACTTTCACCGTTTCGCAGTAGTTGAGAATGGGGTTTAGATGTGACCAGCGATTGAGTGGGGCTGATACGGGGCTTCTAGAGCCTGTATCTCTGCGTCTGCAAGAGTCAACGCAACTGCGGCGACGGCATCGTCGAGTTGGGATAGTTTAGTCACGCCGACGATCGGAGAGGATACTAGTTGCTTCGACAAGATCCAAGCCATTGCCACTTGCGCCATCGGCACTCCTCTGCTCTGTGCAATTTGAGATACTACTTCTACGATCTCCCTATCTTCCTCGCGGTAGAGGGTTTTGCCGAATTCGTCGGTCTCACTGCGAGCTGAAGTTGCGTCAAAGGCACGGGTTAGTTTTCCTCGTGCAAGTGGCGACCAGGGAATCAGCCCGACGCCTTGATCGCCACAGAGTGGGACCATTTCGCGCTCTTCCTCGCGGTAGATCAAGTTGTAGTGGTTTTGCATCGTGATGAATTTGGTGAGTCCTAGCTTCTCTTGGGTGTAGAGCATCTTCGAAAACTGCCATGCATGCATCGATGATGCACCGATGTAGCGAACCTTCCCAACCCTTACTAAGTCATCTAAGGCAACCAATGTCTCCTCGATAGGGGTCTTAGGATCAAAGCGGTGGATCTGGTACAGGTCGACGTAGTCGGTTTGTAGACGACGAAGTGAGTCATCGATCTCGCGCATAATGACCTTGCGACTAAGGCCGCCGCCATTTGCACCGTCCCTCATGCGGCCGTGGACTTTAGTGGCGATTACAAGGTCGTCTCGATTTGCGTACTTTGGTAGCACTCGCCCAAGGATCTCCTCAGAGCTTCCCAGGGAGTATACGTTTGCTGTATCGAGAAAGTTGATTCCCAGCTCCAAGGCTCGGCGGATTATCTCCTCGGATTGATCCTCGCCGAGGGTCCAAAGGTGATTTCCTCTGGTCGACTCACCAAACGACATGCACCCGAGACAGATACGAGATACCTCTAATCCGCTGGTTCCAAGTCTGCGATACTGCATATTGTCAATCCTTCCCTCTCGCCGCCCTCTGAAGTGAGCCTTGGTATAGCTCTTAGCCATACCAAGGCTCACTTGGATGGCTTTACCTCTTTGCTTGAATCTTAGGCGAATCGATTCGACCACTGACTCATTCGGGTCGCAATTGCCTAGTGCAGCAACGACGGATGGGATTATGGCAATATTTTGATGATTCCGCTATGTGGCAAGTGATAGTGGACTTTGAATCAGCGGTACTTTACCGATTGAATCAAGAGATTTAAATAAATTCAAAGCTCTAATCATTTAGTGTGATCGAGGTGAAATTACTTCGAGATTGGATTGAAGAGGGAAAAGGTGACGAATGAGTAGTAACGTCGACCGATCGAAGTAGCGGTGATCTTTTTTTGCTCCGCCATTTTGGCAGTGATTGGAACTACCTTAGCATTTGGATTGTTGACTAATAAAGTAAGGTATAGAGGGTGTTTACACCGTTGCGTTTTGGTGTCGTGGTGTTGCGTTGAAACTGACTGTCGCTCTTTGAATGGCAGAGTGTTTCACTACGCGTCTGGACGACTTAAGCTCGTGTGTAGTTCGAGGCATTCCTACGAGATGGGTAAATGCGTAAAAGTCAAATTTGTGGACGGCTATCTAATGAATTTTTAGTCGTGCGCCACATTAGGTAAATGATTTGAGAGGACTGAGCACTATCAGGGGTTTTGAACTTAAGAAAGAGCTGAGGTGGATTGTCGTCTTTGTAACGGTAATTCCGATGACGCTGGTAGCACAGTACTTTCACCGCAGTGACTTGATCTTTCCTGAAGCGGCTGCCTTAACCATCGGCACTTGGGGTGGGGAGGCGCACGCTTGGTCGGCGTCAAAGCTTAAACTGGCCCTTCTTCCTCCTATGGCTGCAACCGTTGCAGTACTATTCAATCGGATTCATCTTCCAGTGTTAATCGGTTTTAGCTTCATGGTGGTGGTGATTCCGATTGCATTAGATCTTCTCAGTTCGCCCCTGATACCAACGATCTCAGCCGGGGCGCTCCCGAGCCTGTTTCAGATTAAATCTCCTTGGTTCCTAGTTGTCGTAGCAGCAATTACAGTTTCCCTCGCGGCGGGACTTTACTTCGGCGAACAAATCTCCCATAAGTCATCTGTCTCTCTGACAATCGAGAACGAATCCAACTCGGGAAACGGTGACGCGTGGAGTGATGGTTTGATCTCAAATGGGAAAATCTCGAGCAAGATTGAAAATGGAGATGGCGATCGCCTTCAAGATGACATCGATGAAGATCTGCCAAAGTCTTTGGTAGCTCGGCGACGAATGTTGGCCTGGTTTATTGTTATATCAATTTGCTGGACTATTGCTACCTGGTGGTCGATTCCTCATTCCGCCCTTGCGCCTCCAATCTTGGTCTCTTTTTACGAATGGCTAAAGAGCTCCAATAGATCGGGTGCGAGATATCTAAAGAGGTGGGCTTCGATCACCTCTGGGATCGTGATCGGTACCATAGTCCATCAAGTGTTGGCCAACTTTGCTTTAGCTGCGCTACTTGCTGTCGCTATCACCTATTTAGCGATGAAGCTACTGCGCGAAGTTCACCCTCCAACCTTAGCTATATCCCTACTTCCCCTTATATTTCCAGGAAACTTGCCCTATGAGAGGGCATTTGACGTATCGCTTGCCATAGCAGTCCTCTACGGCTTAGGGCTATACCTTCCAAAATTGATCCGCCACCATCGATGGACCATAGACCCCGCAATCTCGTAGGCGGAGATTGGCCTATGTACCTCTGCGCAAAGAGGCCCTAAATTGCTGTCCGAGCGATCGATCGAGGGGTAGCCGTTTTAGATTGAGTCTCTGCTACGCCTTAGCGATCTCGTCTTCGGGGGGACGGTTCATGAAGAAGTAGCCGTAAAAGATGGCACTAAGAAGTTGTATGACTCCACCGACTATAAATGGAGCTTCGTAGGCTACTTGATCGAAGAGGAATCCTGAAAGTATTGGAGAGCCGCTTTGCATTACCTGAGCCGAGATGTTTGAAAGTGCTGCAACTTGTGCCCGCTCATCGGGGTGGGCTTGGCTTTGGACGTACGAGGTCCGAAGGGGCAGTGCCGCCCTTTGTACTACAGTGCGAACTACGAATATCGAGGCCGCCGCGATAAAGTTCGGTGCAAGGGCGAAGGGAATTAGAAGAAGGGCTTGGGAAACCCGCAAAATCGTAGTGACTCGGATGATCCCAGACTTACCTGCCCACTTGGTGGCGACTGAAATTGGGCCAAGTGATAGAAGGTTGGTCAAAAGATAGACGAAAGCGATCGCATTTGGCCCTTCGTGAAACCGGACGTAGAAGTAGTAGGTCAAGAAGGGGCCGAACATTCCAACGGCTAAACCGTTTAACGAATTGGTCAAGAAGAGTCTCATCAAAAGCGGCATCGACCGCTTTGGAAAGAACGATCTCCGCACCTTTTTGTCCGCTGTAGAAGCAATGCCCTGACTTTGGTCGGATAGCTCCTGAGCGGATCGCCTAGTTTTGGTGGTGTTGACATCGTTCAAAAAAATGGCAGCCACCCCTGCGAGGAAAGCAGACGCCGCTGCAACCATAAAAGGAATCAATAGATCAATCTTAGTCCTTGGACTGGTCAAGCTTCCGTAGAAGAGAAGCGCTATCAGGGAACCCACCAGGGCGCCGACGACGTTGAATTGCGATACCCTCATGAAGGCTCTATTGCGGTTGTTGACCGCGATATCACTCAAAAGGGCTGATTCTGCAGGTTGGTAGGCTCCCACTTGGCCTCCCCCAGCTCCACCACCTCTACCGAAACCTCCGACTACGGTAGCGGCGATTAGTAGTGGCTGGTACGAGGTGAAGACAAAGGTGATAACCGCCAAACCAATCAAGATCGGATATGCGATCAAGAATGGCCTTCTTCCGATTCTGTCGGCGAAGGTGCCTATCAAGGTCGAAACCGATACCGAAAAGACCGCGGTTACGCCGATGATAAAGCCAAGCTTCGAAGCCGATATACCATCGACGGCGAAGTAAATTGGAACCCCGATTGCTACGATTACCTGGGTCATGGAGACCAGCATTCGAGCTACGTTGATTAGCATTAGCTGTCCATCGGTCGATGAAAGATTAGGTAACCTAAAGCCAAATGCGCTCCGCCTATTATCTATTGCCACGTGTGATTGGTTACTATCTCTTCCGGCGCTCAATGGATGCCCTTCTTTAATTAATAAGCAAGCAATAATGTGCGCCACGGTACATGTAGTTCATCCGATTCACCGAAGGAAGTTGACAACAACCCCTTTGCGTTCTTTGCCCGGGAGTACGATTCCGAGTGGTCGAATCGACGAACAGGTTGGCTTCGAAATATGGCGAAGCAGCGCATAAGTAATGTTAGCTTGTCTTTTTTGATACTAATTACCACTCCTTGCGTCCCGAAAGTGAAACAAACCTAATCATCGCTGCAACTTCGATCGACCTCATTCCCCATCAGAGGCGACTTGGCCGATACGAGACTATTTGGTTGAAGAGTGTCATATTGCGATATTGCGATTTTCGCCATCATAGGTGGCACTAGTCGATGGAATCAACTTGCTAATCCGCCGCAGATCTCCCTGGTCACGGCGGAAGAAATATTGGCGTTATCCAAACGATTCCTAATTTAGGATACTTGATCGCTGCGCCTAGGGGAGGAATCTTAATATATCAAAGTTCACTTCGAAGGCGTTTACCATGCGCAATTATGATCTACAAAGTGAATAGGCCAGATCCAATTGAGAAGTCACGCAATGAGCACAGTAGTAAGATCATCGCCGATGCCAGAATAATGTGGCTTGGTCTATTTGTTCTGGGGTTGGGTTTTGGCGTCGTCGTCGTCGAGAGGGGGCTTCCGTGGTGGTTTGCCTTACTCACATCAACCTTCATTCTCGCGGGTTCGCTAGAGTTTGTCTTAGCTGGCCTCGTAACCCTGCACTCATCTCTAATATCGATCGCCGTAATTACTCTGCTGGTAAATTCGCGCCACATCTTCTATAGCCTCTCGTTTCCGATTGAGACCCACGAAGGAACGATCGCCAAAGCCTATTCAGCATTTTCTATGGTTGACGAAGCCTATGCCCTAGTAGCTATCGGTGGAGAAGGGAGACTTCGGGGGAGGCAACTCATCAAGGTGCAAGTTGGTCTACACGGCTCTTGGGCCGCTGGTGCCACCATCGGTGCGCTCCTCGGCGATCTTATCCCCAAGTCTCTAACGGGCTTTGGCTTTGTTCTAACGGCTCTCTTCGTCGTGCTTTCTATCGACTCCGCCCTCGATTCAAAGGATCTAACTACCGGGGTTATCGCTACGTTAGTAGCGATAGCTGCATTTGTACTAGCTCCAAACTCGATGTTGATTGTCGCCATTACCTCCTTTTTCATACTTCTAATCTCAAAAGAGGCAGTTAGAGAGCGCCTTGGCAATAGATCGGTTGGTAGCAAGGGATGACAAAACCAACCGTAACCTACTTGATTGAAGCTATCGCAGTGGCCTCTATGGTCACCTTTTCGCTTAGGGCGCTTCCATTTTTGATAAAGGGTTTCGTATTGAGGCAGAGGGTAGTACTTGGGGTAAGGGCAGCAATGCCATACGGAATAGTAACGATTCTGGCCGTATACGCCATCACTTCAACCAAAGTCACCTCAGTACAGATCGCACTTGCCGAGACTATCGCAGTTGCGGTTACCATCGCCCTTCATCTGCTTCGCCGCAACGTACTTTTGAGCATCTTTGGTGGAACTTTGCTCTACGTGGTGGCCGTAAATCTCCCGCTCTCGCGTCTGTAGTGGGGCAGGTAGTTGCAGTAGTGTCCGTCAGAGGATTGTTTCGAGACCATAATTAGTGGCTGGATTGGACAGATATTAGTTACCTAACTTGAAAATATACTTGATTGGGTGGTGCAATATCTGTAATATATCAGTGGTATGTTTTTGACATACCAAAATCACCCTGACAGTTCAAGGTTGGCTTTCCACCCTCCTGCCTTGATCTTCGGGGCAACAATATAGCCATCTTTACGGAAGTGATTCGAATGATTGACGTTGAAGGAAAATCAGTCTTCACTGAGGTAGAGGAGATGGTGAACCCCGCTCACTGTGCTCTTATCCTCGTTGACATGCAAAAGGACTTTGCAGAGAAGGGATACGCCTACGACAAGTTAGGCGTTGACCTCTCTATGTACTCAAACCTAAGGAAGAACCTATCCCAACTCCTTGAGGCTGCACGAAGGTCAAGTACAACCGTAGTTCACATACAAATGACTAACTACGCCAATCGTTTAAGCGATTCCCCAGCACAGATTCGCTTTAACATGCGAATGCATGGTAGTTTTAGGGGCGATGGACCACCACTTAGGTACACGATAGATGGTACCGAGGGCCACCAATTCCTAGATGGCTTTGAACCAAAAGTAAACGAGTTCGTCGTGAAGAAGCATCGGTCATCTGCCTTCTTTGGAACTGACTTAGATATGGTTCTGCGAAGCAACCAGATTTCAACACTGGTTGTAACCGGCCTAACGACAGAAGGTTGCGTTGAGTCCACCGCCCGCGATGGACTCTTCAACGACTACTACGTTGTGATTCCCGAAGATTGCGTTGCAAGTGACGACCCCGCTCAACACGATGCGTCGATGCTCCTAATGCGCAATCGCTTTGATATCTCCTCGTTGGAAGAGATTATAAGTTACTGGGATGCATCGGTGGCTAAGCCGCTGAGCGCCTAAAGGTCTAAGTTGCAAGAGCTTGTGCATATCAATTGGTGATCTGCTAAGAGCAGTAGCTCACGGGTTAGTGTCAATTGGATCATCTTTGGATGTCCAACCTAGAAACTTTGCCGAAAGCTTCGGGTGCTTAGAAGTTAGGATTGCTCCGACTAATCGCGACAAGAGGGTTTTGTGGTCTTCTCGCTGAGCCAATCGGAACTTCGAGGCTTGGCCCTAGATCCTTTTGGATCCTTGGAATTTGCACAGATTAAATCTTAGGACAAGGTCCGTTGGAGGCGGTTTGGATTCGTCGATCTACAGATGGGCATCATCTGGGACTGGATCGGCCTCGGCGCAACGCCACTCAAGGAGCCAACAAGTTGAGCGGTCTGTGGCCGATCCTTAGGGAGGTATGTACTTCTAACTCAAAGGCCAATAGAGGCCTTAGGAGAGTGCAATAGGGCTGATGATAGTAGAGAGGTCGCTAACTCAAGGGCTGTTCTGAACAAGTTAGTTGAGTTCTATTGGGACCTCAGTCTCAACTAGTAGGACTCACAAGTAGCTCTAGGCAAAGGCTTTAGATCGGGTTTGGTTAATCCCCCTTTATCGATAAGCCTTCAATCGATCCGGTGGATGACCATGGATCGATCAGGAGATTTCACTACTTCGCGGACGTGATTGAAGGAAGATTTGATCGACATTGGCAGAGTTCGGCGCTCTTTTGGGAGCTAATGGGTGTAATCGAAGCTGGGTAGGAGATTTGTTTTTGTTCAGCCGCCTTATAAGTCCAGGATCGAAATAGATCCTCGCGGTGGCCGATAAAAGGAGGGGAATTGGGAAAGTTAGATGGCAAAGTAGCAGTTGTAACCGGCGCTGCATCGGGAATTGGTGCTGGAATATCTATCGCCTTCGCTAAAGAGGGGGCAACTGTAGTTCTGGTGGACTTGGTAGACGAAGCTGGATTTAGCTCGACGGTTTCAGGTATCGTTGCGCTTGGAACTGATAGGTACTACACCTACACCTGCGACGTGGCGAACGAAGAGCAGGTAAATGGCATGGCCGATTGGGTCAGGGCAAACGTTGGCGAGGCCGACGTGGTAGTTAATAACGCCGGTATCTTCATCGAATCATCAGTAGTCGATATGACAAGTGCGATCTGGGACAAGGTTATCGGAGTAAACCTTCGAGGAACCTTCCTTGTGACTCGAGCCTTCTTAGCTTCGATGATCGAGAGGAGAGGTGGAAGAGTCATAAATATCGCCTCACAGTTGGCCCAGATAGGCGGCACCGAGGCCTCAGCCTACGCAGCAAGCAAGGGTGGGGTAATCTCGTTTACTAAGTCCTTGGCACGCGAAGTTGCCACCCTCGGAATAAATGTAAATGCCATAGCCCCCGGTCCAATTAAGACCCCGCTTTTAGATGGTGAAACCCCCGAATGGCGGGAGAGAAAGTTAGCGGAGCTTCCAATTGGGCGCTTTGGTGAAGTCTCAGAGGTAGTTCCTACCGCCATCCTTCTAGCAAGTGACGACGGGAGCTACTACGTGGGGGCGGTTCTGGGGCCAAATGGCGGAGATGTAATGAATTGACTCAAGGGCACCGATAGTCCTTAGGGACTACACCTCGGGGCGAACTTTGAATTGTTTAGATATTGGGGTACAAAGTGAATGTAGTGGAACTTTTAGATCTAGCGCGACGAGAAGATATAGCGCTGATTCGCTTCGAATACTGCGACTTTAGCGGGGTGGCGAGGACGAAGGCGGTAAATGTCTCACAGCTACGCAGTAAATTATCCGAAGGGGTGGCTCTCACTCGGGCACAGATGTCTATCAACCTCCTTGAAGAGGTTATAGATGTAGAGGGGATGGCCCCTATTGGAGAGATCCGCATAGTCCCAGACTTAGAGACCTTCTCGATACTTCCATGGTCGCCTCGTAGTGCGTCAATTCTTTGCGACCAACTCGATCACAACCGCAAGGATTGGGGGGCTTGCCCGCGTAGCTTTCTAAAAGGGGCGATCGATAAAGCCTCCTCCATGGGGCTTAGAATCGAGGCAGCCTTCGAAAACGAGTACTACTTAGCTACGGAGAAAGATGGAAAGTTCGTAGCGCTCGACGTACCGAACCACGCGCCAGTCTATAGCTCTATCGGCCATGACTTCTACGACTTCTTGGCTATTGAGACGATAGAGGCGCTCGAGGCTCAGTCGATCGTAGTAGAACAATCGATAAATGAGTACGGTGCAGGACAACGTGAGATCGCGATTCGCTATAGCGACGCTCTTCGCGCAGCCGACAACCAGATGAAGTTCCGTGATACCATTCGAGGCGTTGCCCTCAAGCATGGCATTTATGCCTCATTTGCCCCAAAACCATTTCCAGATCAAATTGGAAGCGGAGCGCACGTCCACTTTTCAGTGTGGGACGAAGCAAAGGAGCACAACCTCTTCTACTCCAAGGACGATCCCAAGAGCTTTTCGGCGTTAGGACGCAGCTTCATAGCCGGAGTCGCGCTCCATCTCCCCGCACTGGTAGCCCTAACCGCGCCTAGTTATAATTCTTATCGAAGGCTCACCCCTAGCGCCTGGGCCTCGGCGACAAATGCCTGGGGTTACGACAACAAAGAGGCGGCATTGAGGGTAACTTCGCCCTTTTATGGCCGCGAAGAACATAGCATGAACGTCGAGTACAAGCCATCCGACCCAAGCGCTAACCCCTATCTCTCTCTGGGTGGATTGATCTACGCCGGCCTGGATGGCATTGAGAGGGGCCTTGTTCCAAATCCACCCTGCGACAAGGATCCAGCGAAGTACTCTCAAGAGGAGTTGAAGCGCCTTGGCGTGGTGTCGTTGCCATCGTCGATGGATCAAGCGCTAGACAACCTCGAGCGTGACAGTTACCTCACGGAAGCTCTTGGTGAGATGCGGGCAAATGGCTATCTCAAGGTGCGGCGTAGCGAAGCTAGGGCATTTTCAGAAGCGGATCTCGAATTTGAGATTGCCAACCACTTCTACAAGTTCTAATGAATATGAAAGGGGGGCTGGTGAACTCATCATTTCTCGAAGAATTAGAGGCGATACCATTACTCGATAACCACTGCCATCCATTTGAAGTGACTACGACACCACGCAACCTTGAAAGTTACCTAAATAACTTCACTGAGGCACATGGTGTCGAATCTCATATCAAGGCCTCGAAGTCCATCTTTGTAAGGCGCTTGATGCGAAAGATAGCAACGGTGCTTCAAAGTATCGTCGGTGGAGATGGCTTCATAGGTGCCGATGGCAGGATCGATTATGAAAAAGTGATAGCGGCGCGAGAGGAGATCGGTGATTTCTACTTGGCTAAGCGCCTCTTTGAAAAGGGAAATATTCGATCTCTGGTGATCGACACTGGTTATCCCCCGGCCAATCGCGCGGTAGATCTCGAGACTATGGCCGATGCTACATCCACGAAGTATCGAACCTTGCTCAGGATTGAGACTCATATCGAAGCGCTTTTTTCTGAAGTTGACAATTACGACGAACTAGTCGACCACTTCGACGCTGACCTGACGGATCTGCGAAAGGGTGGATACAGCGGATTGAAGTCCATCGCTGGATACAGGGGTGGTTTGAATATCGCAAGTAACCACGACCGTCAAGAGGTAATCGCTGGTTTCAAAGAGCTTAAGGATCTCCAAAACAGGGGCGAAAAGGTAAGGCTTTCGAACCGCCCCCTTCTAGAGACCTTGCTCTATCGTGGCCTCTCTCATGCTTCAAGGCAGAACCTCCCAGTTCAATTCCACGTTGGATATGGTGATCACGACGTGGATCTAGCAAGTGCTAATCCAAATAGTCTGCGCAACCTCCTTGAGGATGAGAGCCTCGCAGGTGCAAACTTTGTACTACTTCACAACTGCTGGCCCTTCTTCAGAGAGGGAGCTTTTTTAGCAGCAATCTATCCCAACGCTTACATCGATCTATCTTTTGGAATCCCATTTCTTTCAATCGACGAGATGGAGCAGGTAGCAAAGGCGATCATTGGTACCACTCCTTCGAATCACATCGTCTATAGCTCAGATGGAGTGCGTCTCCCTGAGATCTTCTATCTCTCAGCCATAGATGCCCGAGCCATCGTGGGTGACCTGTTTTCTCGAATGGTAAGTAGGGGAGAGGTTGGCGAGCAGGACTGCCTCGAAGTAGCAACCGAGATATTTTTTGAGAATGCGTGGAAACTCTATGGCTTCGACGAATAAGGAGGCCATCATGAATGAGCCGAATACTGAAGGTGCAAAAGTCGCTCCTATCGATGAAGAAGTGGTGGCAGGAGATACTTTGCCAGGTACCGACTTGGGTGACCAAGACGATGTACGAGGTAGAGGTAAGGTCGGTAACGACGACTTTAACGGCGAAGACCTAGGCCATTACCTCTCACCACTAGAGCACCCCGATAGCACCTCCTCGATTGAGATTGGGTGCGAAGACGACGAAGAGGCGTCGATCGTGGTATTTGCTCCGTTGGCAAAGTTGTTATTTGGAGATAGACGATGAACCATGGTCGATCAGTGGTTGTCACCGGTGGAGGCGGGGCAATAGGTAGCGCATGTGTGCGTTCCTTATGTCAAAGTGGGGCAAAAGTTTCGGTAGTAGATATTGACTTCAATCGGGCGAAAGTTTTAGCCAATGAGATGGTGGCTGCAGGCTTTGAAGCCGTTCCCTTCCAATGTAACGTCGCAAGCTTTGATGAAGCACAGCGATTGATCGATGATGTCTACGACCGCTTCGGCTATATCGATGGACTGGTTAACAATGCTGGGATCATGCCACATCAAGACGTCTCATTTGCAACCGCGACCATGGACGATTGGCGTGAGATCCTAGATATCAACTTAGGTGGAACCGTTAACCTCTCGCGATGTGCACTGCCACATCTAAAGGAGAGTGTGAGGCGCCGAGCGTTGCCCTCTTCGATCGTAAACATGTCGTCGTTCTTGGTTCTTTTAGGAGCGCGTATTCCACAAGATGGCTATACCGCATCTAAGGGCGCAATTGCGTCACTGAGCAGGTCGATGGCGGTTGAACTCGGTGAGGATCAAATTAGAGTAAACACGGTAGCCCCCGGTCCTATTGAGACCCCCCATGTGGCGAAGTTCTTCAACACCGCCGAAGCAAGGGCTAAGCGAATAGAACGATTTCCCTTGGGCCGATTCGGACGTCCTGAGGACGTCTCTGAGGCGATTTCATTTTTAATCTCGGATAAATCAGCCTGGATTACTGGCGTTCTCCTTCCCATAGATGGCGGGGCTTCGTGTAATTACATTTAATGGAAACAGATGAGTTGTTGAAAGGTTTATAAGTAGTTGTATGTGTAGATTGCTTGGACTGGTATCGAAGGTGGCAACGACGGTTGCTGATGGAGTAGGAGATGATTTCTCTCAATTTACCAACCTTTCGTGTTATGAACACGGGGATGGTTGGGGGGTAGCTCTAAGAAATGGTGAAGAGTTCATCTTTGATAAGTGCGAAAAAGTTGCCTTCGGAGACAGTGATTTCGCCCGTCTTACCCAGATGGCTCTCTGTGATTCGGCGATAGTTCACCTTCGATGGGCCACCCTTGCCCTCGCGGTTACCTATGAAAATACCCATCCCTTCAATGGATTTGGTGCCTCATTTGCCCACAATGGCTCCATTCAAGGGACCGAGGGGTTCTTTTCCTACTTCGACCAGAGCCACATTCTCGAAGGCGACACAGACTCTGAGAGGTACTTTCACCTTGTGGCGGCGTTAGGAAGAAACGAGGATGGGTCGATTTCATTTACCGATGGCATTCAAAGAGCAATCGCCCTCATCGAAGAGGAGTACGAGTACTCCTCTCTAAATGCTATGTGTCTAACCGAAGAGAGCCTATTTGTGGTCTCATACCACGACAAGACAAAGATCGATCATCGCTTTAGCCAGGACTACTACGACCTCTCCTTCCGCAGAAGTGAAACCAACGTAGTGGTAGCTTCTAGTGGATGGCCACAAGATGGCTGGGAGGTAATCCCCAACTACACCTTGGTTGCAATTGATCGTCGCACGCTTGAAATGACGTTTACCCCCCTTGGAGTGACCGATTCAGTCTCCGTGGGTGGTTAGTCGAGGTGGCGGGGATGCGCGCTAGTGAGGTTGCGTACTTGAAGATCAGGGAGATGATACTCAACCTCGAATATGAGCCAGGGGTGGTCATAAACGAGATCTCTCTCGCTAACGAGCTCGATCTTGGAAGGATGCCGGTAAGAGAAGGGCTAGCCAAGTTAGCTGCAGATCGATTGGTAGTTATTGCACCGCGACGCGGTGCAATAGTTGCCCCGATCTCGCTGGAGCTGGTCGCCGACCTCTTCGATGCCAGAGAGGCGGTGGAGTCTGGAATCGCTAGCGTAGCTGCTCGAAAACTCCAAGGTGACTCATTGGCTCAGTTATCTGACTTAGTCGCGCGAACCGAAGAGTCCAGGGGCCACTACGACTACCAACAATTTCTCTTAGACGACTACGAGATCCATTTGATGCTGGTTCGATTGGTGAATAACAGCATGCTTGAAGATATGGCCGAGAGGCTACTTTCGCATAACCTGCGCTTTTGGAGGTCGTTTTACCGGGTGCGTCCCAGCCATGAAAGCTCGATGATATCTCATCGTGACCTTTTGGATTGCCTTGAGGCAAGAGATGC
>JAJZFV010000019.1 GCA_021805205.1 Actinomycetes bacterium
ACTTCGCTCTTGGCATCTGGGGAGCGCTAGGCGGCCTTGCTATAGCAATCGGACCACTCGTAGGGGGAGCTGTAGTTCAAATCGCAAATTGGCAGTGGATCTTTTGGCTCAATGTACCAACAGGCGTAGTCTTACTTCTCCTCACGCGGTTGGCCTTCAATAAAAACACCAAGCTACCAAAGCAACTCGATCTAAGTGGCCTCATCCTCGTTACTATGGGCCTCTTTGGTCTAGTAAATGGATTGATAAACGGCTCTTCCAAGGGTTGGACCAACAATGCCGTGATAGCGTCATTTATTACCTCAGCCATCACCCTCGCTGCGTTCATACTGGTAGAGAGGCGAAAGAGTGAACCAATGGTGCCGCTTGCGATATTCCGAAGTACCAACTTTTCGATAATCAACGCAGCATCGCTATTGATGAGCTTCGGACTTTTTGGATCGGTCTTTTTCTTATCGCAGTATTTCCAATTGATTCAAGGGCTGTCGCCGGTGGCATCCGGGATACGGATTTTACCTTGGACCGCAATGCCGATTCTGGTTACACCATTTCTTGGAGGTCTAGTAAATAAGTATGGCGGCGAACGCTTGGTTCAAATAGGTTTATCTCTCCAAGCAGTCGGACTTGGTTGGATCGCAATCGTTATCGCAGTACATAGCTCCTACCCTTCCTTGGTTGGAGCATTCGTCATAGCAGGAGTCGGTACGGCGTTGTTTTTCGTACCGACGGCATCGATAACCTTGGAGTCAGCTGGACCAAAGATGGAGGCTATTGCCTCAGGAGTAAATAATTCCCTGCGCGAGGTCGGAGGGGCATTAGGGATAGCAACTTTAGGAGCCGTCTTTACAGGCTTTGGGGGCTTTAGCACCCCGACTGCTTTCATTGATGGCCTTCGCCCCGCAATTACGGTCGGAGCACTCCTACTGGCTTGTGCAGCACTTATCACCATCAAGCTACGCCGCAGCCATCACTTACAAGAGGGAGAAGTCACAATGGAGTACTTAGAAGATGGACTTCAAAAGGTATAGACAAAGATAGAGTTGCCTCGGGCCTGAGGCAGAGATTTGAAAACATTCAACTAACAAAAAGTGGTCATGACCTGACTACCGTGATGGCCACTATTCGTCAGTATTTATCGGTTCGCCGAGTCAAGCATTCTCCTCGACTACCCCTTCTAAACAGTTTCGATGCAAACTATGAATATCGAAATTGAACCCACCGATGCAATCACAATCGATCTTCTTACTACCCTTTTTCTCAGTAGTCGCTTTGACGAAAGAGCCACGACAAAAGGGGCTACTTCCTTTCCGCTACTCTTTAGCCAAAAGGCCAAACGTAGTATCGCCTTCAAAGAAGACATGCATCGCGAGGGACCGGACGTATTGTTACCTCGCACCTACGCCCAACTGAACCTCGCGGCATTCACAAGCTAGATAGATGATTGATCGATCGTTTACATCGGGAAAGGTGACGATCCTAAATTCGTCTTCATCTCCGAAATCCACGGAGATGAACTCTCTCTCATCGCGAACCATCTGATCGATTACATGCCCAACCGTAAAGTAGGTCGAACCTGAACCAGCTAGTGATGGAGCGACCGAAAACCTCTTCTCAATACTCTCCCGAAAGCTTCTAAGGGCGGGCGATACAGCCAGCGCGGGTCCCTCCAAGTGGTTCGCAAAGTGACCAGCTACTATATCTATCTTTTTAGCCTCGTCAAAGGCACGAAATACAGCCGGGGTCGAGATAGAAAACGGTGCAAGAAATAGTGTGAATTCACGAAGATGCCGACCTTCACCTTGCTGAGGGCCCTCCATTGGTTCAACAATCTCGCCAATGCCACTGACGTGAGCCCTTCGAGCCAGGAAGCAAACGGGGATATCTGCCCCCAACTTACTTAGTTCAAAGATCAGATTCGTTAGATCAAGGTTTGAGCTCTCATGGAATGTTGAGATTAGATAACGAGTAAGCGCCCCGGCATCAGCAGAGCCTCCTCCTAGTCCTCCTCCGACTGGAATCCGCTTCTGAATCCTAGCGTGAATACCAACATCAAAGAGAGCAGCAACTCTGTCGAGAAGGTTATCAATCCCAGTTGGAACTGCAGCAAAGCTAATGCCAAATCTAGAGAGCCCTAGGGGATCGACAACCTCAAACTTAGAAGTGCGACCGTCGCGGCGGGGGAAAAGATCTAAAACCTCAATCGAATCACCAAAGCTCACCATCGTCATTTCAGAGTCGATCAAGTGGTAGCCGTCGCTACGCTGACCAACAACCCGAAATCCAAGAGTCAACTTAGCTGGTGCAAATATCTGATTCATAGAGGCTCTTTTGAACTTGATCCAAAGTGTATAGCCTCTAATCCTAGGTTGGAGGCAGCTACTCCTATTGCCAACCACTCTGCCATCTCCAGTGCTTCGGGTCGTTTGGTGGTATCGACCTTGGACTCCCCCAAGACATCTACATACTCCCGCAAAGTTCTACGAAGCATCTGGCGCCTGTTACCAAATGCCACCTTTGCGATCTTTAGCGACAGCTCTGCCTCTTGCTGATGTGTAAATCCGGGAAGCGAACGATCGCTCTGGAACTCCACTATCGCCGAGGTTACATTTGGCTCTGGAAAAAAGACCGAAGGAGGAACATCAAAGAGAATCCTCGCTGATGCATAGAAGGCTCTCTTGAGAGAGGTAAATGAACTATTTCTACCTCCGGGGTCGCAGCTCAAGCGCTGAGCCACCTCTTTTTGCACCATAAATGCACACCGATCCACAACGCCGTCACTCTCGGAGACGATCTTCAGAATCAAAGGAACTGAGATGTTGTAGGGCAAATTTCCAACAATCACCTTGGAGTCAATATCGCGCATTCGAACGGCGTAATCGATCTGGAGGGCATCTTCGTTGGATACCGTCACATTCGTAATAGAGCGGCTGGCACATATCTCTTTTAGTTTTCGTGAGACCGCGTCGTCCTTCTCAATGGCTACTACCTCTTCAACCATCGATGCAAGGTGAAGGGTTAATGAACCAAAACCCGGACCTATCTCTAAAATCGTTCCAGTCTCGTCACCAACACAAGCTGCTGCGACTTTTCGCGCAAACGAGGCATCTACCAGAAAGTTTTGCCCAAGTGACCTCTTGGGGGATGAGCTATCTGACCCCAAAAGCTCCCTAATATCGCCCTTCGTGAGTCCACGCTCGCTCAAATTCGCCAATCCCATCAACTTCGCTTAGAGATTCAATTTAGCTCTACGAGAGACCGCAGCGACAAAACTCACCCCATTGGGGGCGAGTTTTCTACTTATCAACAGCTATGAAAATAGCTACCAGGAGATTGAAACGTAGAGTAGGCCGCTTCCCAAGTACGAGAGTTGAGAGAAGACGCTTGGAGAAAGATCGACGATTCGACCACTCACATAGGGTCCATGATCGTCCACTACGCAGTGTGCAACCCTACCGGAGTAGAGATCGGTGATGGTCAGGGTAGTACCAAAGGGAACCATCAAATTGGCGCAGGTGCCCGGAGCACTCCCATACCAAGAGGCAATTCCTTCTACCCTATGAATGGGGTTAAGGGCCACAGTTGCAGCGCGTGGTGGGGTTGGCGGTGGGGGTGGAATCTGCTTGTACCGTTGACCAACGGGAAGATATAGCGAATCTACTCCAGTGTCATTTGTCACTGGAATTACGGCTCCTGCCACTGAAATTCCAGCAGGTGTCGGATCAGAATCCATCGATAATTGCTGAACTACCGGGGCGATCTCCTCGCCACTTACAGCAACCAAGGCTTGAG
>JAJZFV010000035.1 GCA_021805205.1 Actinomycetes bacterium
GCTGACCAGATAAAGATCGAGGAGGTTACATCTACCACCCCCTTAGCTGCTCAATCACCAGCCCAAGCTCTATCAAAGGTCGTTGGAGCCGAGAGTAGCTCTGTCATTACCAAAGGATCGATAGTCATCCCGAACGTACTATTTCAACCAAGAGGCGGAAGTGCCGATCGGATACTCTCTTTTGCCCTTCCGATGAGCCACGCAGCTGATGGACTCATATCAGCTGGTGATCGCATCGACATCCTCGCCAATGAGGGAAGCGGTAGTAACCAAGTCACCGTTGCTCTAGCACGAGGGGTAAAAGTAGTAGCGGTCGACATTCCAACTTCCTCGATCTCAACACCAATCGACCCCAACGTCACAGTTACAGTGGCACTACCGACCTCGATGGCAACGATGATGGTAGTAAACGGACTAACTTCGAACAGCCTGTACCTGGTTCTATCCGACCGCGCCACAGCGCCAAACGACAGTGGCCTCTACATACCTTCGTTGGGTTAGGAGAGGTATGAGCGACATTCTCGTACTAGCCAACGGTAATGGAAGGTGGGTAAGGGAGATCAACCGAATTGTCAGTGGTTACCCTTACCAGGTCACACTGAGTGTCTTCTACGACCGAGGTGACTTTGAAGAGGCGCTTCGACTCGAAGGTAGAGTCATCATAATTTCAGCGCGCTACTACGACAGGGCGACCGCAGAGATGTTGGCCTCTACGAGGCGTCATCAAATATACGTAATAGATGAAGCTGCGATACTTCGAATCGATAGATCGGGGCTTCAAACGGCGGTTACTTTGGAGGAGATGACCTCGGTATTAATTCTCGAAGATCTCAAGCTGGCCTCGAGCACCGATACCAACTTCTCGCACCGAAATAGCATCTCCCTAGATCTATCGACAGCCGCATCTAGATCAGAGCTTCCAACTCGATCTGGTGGTGAGGCCAATCTCCAAGATTCAACCTCCAAACGGAGCGATCCAAATCGCGACCAAGTCATAGACGTAAATGCAATCGCCTCAGGTGATCCACATCCCCTTGCAAACCAGAGAGAGGTCAACCGCCGAGGGATAGGTGACATCGGCCCAAGTGACATCGACCACGAGATCTGGCTAGATTCACCTAGCCAACTGCCATCGCATCCTAACCTCGAAGTAGGCCAGATCGATATCGCCGAAAGGTGGCAGCAGATAGATAGCACCTTGGGCCACCACATTAGCCATCGAGATTTAGCTTCAAGGAGAGAATCAACCCAGCTCGATCGACACCAAGAGGCATCCTTTGACGAGCGATGGCCACAAACAGATCTCGAGAATGACCTCTCGCCACTTGGTAGCCTCGACACCAATGAAATCTTGCACGAGGAGGCTTTGGGAGATTACCTTGGTGGCGATACCACAAACCTAGGTAGTGCCACCCTTGGAAACGAGGCCCTCTTTGAGGTAGATGAATTGGATTATCCTCCTATTGACTTCAATCAAATGATAGCAGGTGGTGGTGGAGACCAAAATCAGGGCTCAAGAGTGAGACATGGCTCAGAGCCCCGGCCTCCGCAACAAATTCATGAACGACGAGATCCATATGGGAAGGTTCCTAGGGGCAGAGGCGAGAGTTATAGATCTTTAGAGGAGGGTTACCTAAAGAGAGACGATCCAGCCAATACCTTTTCCGAAAAAGGAGATAGAGGCTCGCTCCAGCATCCAACGAACGCAGATGCTAGCACGATCGACCGAGCAACTTCAGATAGAGCAAGTGGCTATATCTATCCTGAAGAAAAAGCCAAATACAACCCCAAAAAGGAACAATCTTCTACATCTTCAAGATTCAACTCAACTGAGTTGAGATCGACCGGTCAAGGCTTTGACGCCTCCAATCCTCCAACGACAGAGGTAGGTCGAAGGGGCATATCAGGAGTCGAATCCGCCAGATCGTCAATGCCTAATGGGCGATACAACGATGAAGAACTAGACCAATCCTCACCTAAATCTAAAATTCGAGCTTTGGATTCGGATCAGATCAAGAAAAACGACGGTGCAACAGCCGAACGAAGGTCCCTTTTCACTTCGAAGAGTTCGGAAAGGTCGAACCAACGAGAAAGACACGAATCAAGCTATCTAGATTTGGCTAAGAGGTTGACGATCAGGAAGAGAGGTGACCAAGATGGCCATCGAGAGACAGAGAGCAGGGAGCCCTACCCTCTCTCCTCCAAGTACCAGATCGGAAGCGGCAATCTCGGGGAGAACCTCAAATTCAAGGGCGAGGAACCGCTCGGAGTTGCGATTGGCGTCTTAGGGGTAGGTGGATCTGGAACCTCCACCATTTCCATGGCATTGGCACAATCATTTGCAGGTGACAACCGTGTTAACTTGGTCGATCTCGTAGTCGAGGGAAGTCAACGAATGTACCACGACATCGACGTGGTGCAGCCTGGTATGGCTGAAGCCATCGCCGGAAGTCGCTTAATAAACGTCGGCGACGAATATTTCGAGCGATTTAAGGTGCCTATCTTAGAGCGTGGATATCTACTAATGCTCTCCGTCTCGCACCAAAGCCAGCTAGAGGCCTTTCGTCGAAGTGACTTAGCTGGAGCGATTAGGACCATAAAGCGAACAAGTGACATAACCATCTTCGATCTCGATGCGGACTTCACCGAATCTTCAATTCGCGATAGATCCTCCACTACTTCGTCTTCCCCAACCGAAGAGGCTTTAGCTGAATTAGATGGCGTATTAGTCATCGTCAACGAAGACTATCGGAGCCTCCATCGCGGCGTAAACATCGGAAGGCGCCTCATCATTGAAGGATTTACCACCTCACAGATAGCAATCGTAAACAACAACAACCACCAGGCGACTCCATCGCCGATTCGCCAGATTCGAAAGCTCCCGAAGATAATCTGCGAATTTGCAACTACAGACAGATCAAAGAACTTCCCCCTTAATTCGACGATGGGGTTGGAGGATGAGCACGTGACAAGTCAATTGGAGCCGATCTTCTTTGACGTGCCCTATAGCAAAGAGGTGGCACGGATACACGACGAGGTACGCCCATTTCCAGCCAACTTTTTGAAAAAACTGCAACCAGCGATCGAATTTAGCGCTAACGCCAAAGAAAATCGCCGTGGACGCTTGGAGTATGCAAATCAACCACAAAGGGTTAAACCGAGGGGAGGAAGGACCAGCTAACCTTGAGAGTTGGATCTTAGGCAATCGAAGATAGGGATCTAACCGTCATCAAACTCTTAATTCGCTCCACGTATCGAAAAGACCGACTCAAAGGAGAATGCGCTGGCGGCGCTTACAAGGCGGTAGCGATCCTCCTCTTCAATGAGGAAGCCACGATCACGAAGAGTCGTAAGGGCGGCAAGTGTCGAAAGCTCAGCTGCGAACTTCAAGTTCTTTGAGATTGAATCACCGTAGATCTGCTCGACTATCTCGTGAACATCGGCTTCGCCGCCGCTTAGAAATTCGATCAACTGATCTATACGAGCCTTTCGGTGGCCTAGGTAGAAAGATAGAACTTCGTCGATCCTCTCTCCTACTATCTCCGGACCATGTCCCGGCAGGGCAATCTTCTTTTCAATGTCAAAGAGCCTCAAAATCGATCGGATGTAGGAGGAGAGGTTGCCATCGGGGTGGGCCACCACAGAGGTCCCGCGCCCCAAAACGTGGTCGCCGGTTAGCAGTGCTCCGTCGTTAGTCAGAAAAGCAAGGTGATCACCGGTATGACCAGGGGTCTCTAGAACGGTTATCGACAAATCCCCACAATCAAACCTCGATCCCTCCGATATGAGGCGCACTCCACCAACGCCGCTAGCCCCATAGGTTGGGGCGTCGAAGTGGTGGGACCAACTCTTTGCCGCCTCGGAGTGGTCAAAGTGGCTATGAGTAAGAAGCACCCCAACGACGCCTAGACCTTCACTCTTCAAAACCTCTTCAACTAGCTTTAGATGCTCGCCGATTGAGGGGCCCGGATCAACGATAAAAGCACCTTGCGATGACCGCAGAATATAGGTATTGGTTCCATCAAGGGTCATCGGCGAAGGATTAGGGGCAAGGACCCTTATGGCAAAGTCACCAAACCTACTGACCTTGGGGATCTGACCAAAGCCGATCAGGTTAACCCGTGGGTCATCGCCTCTCATCTTTACCATCGCGAGCTTCCACTCTCTCAAATTACAGAAATAATCTTCATGTTTAAAAAATCACTTTAGCAGCGGACTTTAAATCTATGACACACAAACCGTGGCACCTTTAAAGTTCACCACTAGGTGAGAACTCCACAATCTAAAGATTGCTCATCTATTTCTACACACGAATTTCCCGGGGCAAAGCCCCTTTTAAATAATATTAACAATAAACACCACTAAACGGTCCTTGGGTCGACTTTAGGCGACAGATGGCGGGTTTATGCGACGACGGCGCACCCCTACCAATCATTCGCGTCGGAGCTTTACGGTCGACCCAAGAAGAACCAAGTAGTATCTCTTTACCGCAAGAATTCCAGTCCCGACTTGGCCATCGAATAGAGCTGCTGGCCCGTATTTGCCATAAGCTACCCCACCAACACAATTCACCGCTTCGAAAATGAGTCAATCAAGGCTAACGCGGTAAAAACTACTAACTTGCGTCCTCGTGCACAAACTTCTTTCCCCTAAAGAACGAGGCAGCTGCTGCCACCAAACACAGGATCAGGGCTACGGTAAAGGCTATTCCCAAACCTGACTTAAAGGCGGACGAGATCAAGTGCGGGAAGTAGGAGTTCGAAGTTATCTTGTGCACCACCGAAGAAGGAAGGGTTGAAAGCGAAGGGCCTAGCAGGGTCTTTATTGGATTGAAGCCCAAGAAGGCACCGAACAAGGATGCTACCGCTGGCAGGTGAGCGATGTAACTTGCCGAGGTCGCCGAGACCCCCGAAGCCGTCAATCCTTTATACAACTCACTCGGAAGTGAAGAGGACAATCCGGCGATCATCAGAGAGAAGAAGATGCCTATGGATAGGACCTGGCCGGTATTGGTCAAGGTAGCCAACATACCGGAGGCGGTTCCTCTCGAATTTGCTGGCACGCTATTCATAACCGCTGAAGAGTTCGGGGCTGCAAAGAGTCCGAAACCTATGCCGTTGACTAGAAGAATTGGGGCGAAGACTGCGTAGGAGAAGTTGACCGGCAACAAGATCAAGGCCAAGAAGGATCCGGCTGCAATCACCATTCCCACTGTCGCGAAGGCCCTTGCACCGAATCGATCTGAAAGGTAGCCAGAGACCGGACCAGAGATCAAGAATCCAACCGTTAGAGGTAGAAGGTAGATACCTGCCCACAGCGGAGTTTGACTAAAGGTGTACCCATGGAGAGGGAGCCAGATGCCCTGTAGCCATAGGATCAACATAAATTGAAGACCACCGCGGCCTATAGCGGCTAAAAGGTTGGCGAGATTACCTGCGGCAAAGGCGCGGGTTCTGAAGAGATTTACCTTCAGCATCGGCTCTTCTACCTTATTTTCAACGATAAAGAAGACGACCAGCAGAGCTAACCCACCTATCAGTTCGCCGAGAATCGTGGGGGTTCCCCAACTCATGGTGTGGCCCTTAGTTGGCTGAATTCCATAGCTGATAGCTATGAGAATCAAGATAAGGGAAGCTGCAAATAGGAGCGACCCGAGGTAGTCGATCTTGACCTTACGTCGCGGCGCTACATCCTTGAGCTTGTAGAAGGCCCAGACAGTCCCAAAGATGCCAAATGGAACCGAGACGATAAATACTGCACGCCAATTTATATCAGCCAAGACCCCACCGGCGATTAACCCGATGAAGGCACCTGAAAGTCCTGCTACTTGATTGATTCCAAGTGCGGTACCCCTGTGATCGGGAGGGAATGTGTCGGCGATAATGGCATTTGCGTTGGAGAACAAGAAGGCACCGCCGATACCTTGGACGATCCTCATAACGACCAAATAGAGCGCTGCACTAGAGCCCTTACCTGGGGTCAAAGACAGTGCAATCGACCCAACGGTGAAGATCGCAAAACCCAAAGTGAAAAGCTTAACTCGGCCGACAATATCTCCTAATCGACCTAGTGAGACGACTAAAACTGCAGATGCCACTGAAAAACCAAGAAGCATCCAGAGCAAGTACGAGACGTTTGATGGAGCAAGGGGGTCTAGGGAGATTCCTCTGAATATCGCCGGCAGAGCGATGATGACGATCGAGGAATTTAGAAATGCCATGAAGACACCGAGGGTGGTGTTCGAAAGCACCAGAATTTGGTACCGCCTAGTCTTTCGTAACTCTAACTCTTCTTCTGTCTTTGCGTCAGCTCTAACCAAGATAAACACCAAACCTTGTAAATTACCTTTTTTCCACTTTAGTTGCGTGTAACACACAACTATCTGAATTTATTCTCTGAGAAAAAAGTCACGATTTGAGGTATATCAACTACTCCTACGTGATATGGTTATAGATCGTACTGATTGCCACGCGCCTCAACCCAGCCAACCAGCGGAGGCATCGTGGCAATTGTAGGTCAGACTCCAATTCAAGAGATCGAGCGTATGGTCCAGTCGGCCGCTCAATCAAGCCCTGACGACCTCACGTTAGAGCGAAATCGAGGTCTTCTACACCGAGTCATAACTAGTGAGATAGATAGATGGCAACAACAGAACGCCTCCTATCCACTGAGTCCCGAGACCTACAACTACATAACTCAACGGGTCGTAGCAAACATCGTTGGATACGGCCCACTAGATAACCTCTTCGCCGATGACGACGTGTGGGAGGTGATAGTAAATGCTCCAGACTCCATCTTCGTAAAGCGTCATTCGATCGGCACCTGCTACCACAGCGACTCCTTCCACGACAATGACCACCTCAGACGGACACTGGCAAAGCTCCTAGCAGAACAGGGAGCAAACCAAAGAAAGCTCGAAGCCCACGACGGTATTCAAGATATTCAGCTTCGAAATGATGCTCGACTTCACCTTGTCCACCCTGATTTGAACAGAGAGTCAACCTTCTCCCTCAACATCCGCAAGTACAACGGTGTCAAAGTTCGATCTATGGATGAACTTGTGGAGCGCGAGACACTATCAAGAGAGGCGGCTGACTTCTTGATTGAAGCACAGCGCTGTGGCCTATCGATAATCTTTGCAGGTCCACCAGGTTCAGGAAAGACGACCCTTCTATCGTCGCTCGCTAATGAGCTTCCTCCCAAGACTCGGGTAGTCATCGCCGAGGAGGTTCTTGAGACGGTGGTCGATCTACCAAATGTTACCCATCTGCAATCCCGCCCCGAACGAGGAGGTTCGGCTGGAGTCGACCTTAGGCGAATAGCGAGCGCCTTCTTGAGAATGTCGCCTGACCTAGCCATCGTTGGTGAGGTAAGAGATAGCGAAGTTCTGCCACTAATAATGACACTCACCTCGGGAGTACCTGGTTACACCACAATTCACTCATCGAACGCTCGCGCCACGCTCTCTCGACTTCGGCTCCTACTTCTACTTTCGGGTGCACCACTTACTAACTCCACCGCTTCGGCGCTGGTAAGTGAAGCGATCGACATCGTCGTCTTTGCATCTAGGGCAGATGGTGCGCCGAAGGTAAGAGAGATAATTGCGGTCGAAGATATGGCGGCCGGTTCCGAGGGGACCTTTACAACCGCAACTCTATTTCAGACAAAGGATGGCAAATTGGCACCGACCTCTATCTCACCCTTCAGGCTGCGCGAGCGGGCTCGCGCCCGAGGCACCACGCTTAATCTAAGTCAAACCATGATCCCCGTAGCACCACAAGGAGGTGAATGATTTGCCTCTTCTTCTTATCTCACTTGGCCTATCGCTCTTCGCAGTCGCCATCGCTCTTGTTCCCCAATTTACAACTTCGAACGGCGGCCAATCCAAGAGGTCGAAGAGTATTCTGGCCAGTTTTATACCAAAGATACCGAAGGGGCTTGGTCCAAGTGAGCTTGGTGGGTCGGTTGCACTAAGTCTCCTAGCCGCCCTAATTCCATCTATCATCCTTGCGTCGCCGATTCCGCTCTTGGTAGCGCCACTTGTCTTGGTTAAGGCCACCGCCGCGATAGACCGAGCAAAGTTAGAAAGATTGCGCAAGGTAGCAGCATCAGAGTGGCCCAATGTCCTATCGGAGCTCCACCTCCGGATTACAGCTATGGGCTCGCCGATGCACCACGGTCTATTTTCCGCCGCCAAAAGTGCCAAGGAGACCTTACATTCAGCTTTCGAACACTCAGAACGCACCTTTGCGATTACCAACTCCTTCGAGCTAGCTCTCGATACCCTCTACAACGACCTCCCTTTTACCACTACTTTTCGAGTCGTCGAGGCCCTAAAGGTAGTTTTAGAGGTTCCAGGTGGAGATATCGCTGGGATCATATTGGACTTGAAGGACGACCTAGAACGAGAGTGGCGCCAACAGAGTGAATTTGAAGCCCGCCTCAAAGGGGTAAAGTTTGCCCGCAACTTCGTGGTAATCGTCCCAGTTGCAATGTTCTTAGCGGGCGCATCCATCGGCGGTTTTGGATCGTATCGAGGAGTCGCCTCAATAATTACCCTATCGATGAGCTCGGTCGTCGTCTTTACCTGTTGGGTGATCGTGTCAAAGATGACAAGTAGTGACGCACTCTATAAGGGAGAGGTTGACTTGATTCGAAGCGCGTGGCGAAAGAGGGTTGAAAGATGATAGTAAAGGCAGTCGAAGCCTGCGCGGTTATTACGAGCGCAGCAATTACCACAATCGAAGTACGGCTACTTTTAAATCAAAGGGCCAATCGGCTAAAACGAATTGAGCGCCACGTTACGACATCTCTAGATCAGTCGCCCTCAACTTCTGAAAAGAAGGCAAAGCCGTGGTTATTCGATGAGGTCGCAGCAGATGCACCTCAAATTCGAATCAGGGCAGTGATAGCAATCGTCGCCAGCGCCCTCGCTGACGTCGCACTTGTTGACCTCAAACCCTCTTTAGTTTTGGGTGCAGTTGTCCTAGAAGTCATCGCAGTTCCCCTAGTAGCGCTAGCGGAGGTTATAAATAAGATTCATACAGAGCTTAGACAACGGGTCGCCATTGAGGCAAACCTTCCACTTGAGATCGAAAAACTAGCGCTCTACCTAGGAAGCGGCCTATCTCTCAACAGCTCCTTCTATCGATTAGCCAAAACCTCAAGCCCTGAGACCCGTAACGTCTTCACCTTTATCGCGCAAGGGCTTCAAAGTGGCCTCCCCTTAAATGAGGTACTAGAAGAGTGCTACCAACGGTATCCCACAAATTCGATCAGGCGCATTACAAACCTTCTTTTAGGCGGTGCGGGTGGAGGTGATTTGGTAAGGGTTACCCGAGAGGAGGCAGCCAACCAAAGAGGTGTCCGCCATCTAAATGCATTGGCAAAGATGGAAAAGGTCACCCAGTCAGTCTGGATTCCAATAACGGTCGCCGCCCTACTACCCGGCATCGCCATCGTCTTTATTCCATTCTTCTCTATTCTTACCTCTCTGAAGGGATAAGGGCCTCTTATTTGAGGCAAGACTCTATCGACCTCGTGTCCTCCTTTTGACTTTAATTCAAACAACCTTTTCAGACAAAGGAGCAACTGTTATGTTGGTTTTTCGGGTCGTGTCGGTCGCCTATGCACTCTTGAGTACATCAAAGTCGACGATCAAAGGGCGCATCGCCTCCATCTCGTCATCTGACTGCGGCGAAGGTGTGGTCTCTGCCGCAATTGCGGTTCTAATATTCGCATTTCTCGGCGTGATTTTATGGGTCGCCTTCAAGGCCACCATGGGAACCGCAACTACGACGATCAATGCGCAAGTTGCGAAGCTAGGACAGTGATGGAAGGGAGTATGGAGGAGGGTAGCGGGGTGATTTCTGCGATCCTATCGATGGCAGTGACGTTGACTTTGGTAGCTCTCCTCCTCTCTACCTTCGAAGTGGCAACGACCAAGATAAGAAGTTCAGCGACCGCTAATGACGTGGCCCGCCTCATTGGAGGGTACCAGTTTAGAAGTGGCGCCATAACTCAATCCTCGGTAAAAGCCACACTCTCGGCCGACCTCGGTTCTCTTTCACCAAATTGCACCTCCAGCTACTTAATCGGTAAACCCGAGTCAAAGGTAACCATAAATTGTCAAGTAAAACTGCTCTCAATCGTTCCTGTCGTCGTCTCTGCCTCCTCGCTCATATGGAATTAGTTGCAAAATGCAAACCGAAGTCGACCCCGGAAGAACTTCTCGGCGACGAAGGCGTCATCGATGTAGCTATAGCGACAATATCGGTTGTAATCTGTCTAATTCTTGCCTCTGCGATCTTCACAGTCACCGCTATATCGACCCGGATAAACGATGCTGTATCACAGATAGCGAGAAATGAAGCGAGGGCGATCGAGGCTTCAAGAACGTATCTAACAAGCGCAACCCTCGATCAGATCGCTTCAGAGACCACCGGCGGCAACGGTTCAATCTACGTTTCAGCACAAGCGATTCCAATTCTTGGATCGTGCCCCTCTGAGTACTACGCCGTCTACATCCACTCGCTACAACTACCTTTCATATCTTCGAATATAAGTGAAACGGTTCCCGTTGGAGTTAGCGTCAATGGATGTTGAGATGAGATTCACCCCGAAACTCGGTATTCAACTCAAGTCGACCCAAGAAAAATTGGCAATCGATCGTATGGGGGGAGACAATGGAACGATCCTATTGATTGCTCCAGTGATCCTCCTGATCACGATAACTCTTGCCAGCCTCGTGCTTGACCTCAATGCACTATACACCGCCAAGACAGCGCTCCAGGATCGAATAGAGTCAATTGCATCGGCTGCATCCAATCAAGTTAGCCCCACCGCCCTATACGAATATGGGAGCTTACAAATCGATCAGAGGCGTGCCTCGAACCTGATCGCAAATGAACTCTCTAATCAGCTCGGTGATCTAGCAATCGAAGGCTATCAAGTAAGTAGCACTGCTGACTCGGTCTGCATTCGCGCAAGTGCCACCTTTGCCCTTCCAGCTCTAGCACCCATAGTCGATTCAATTATTACCCCCACCGTACAAGCGACCGCAATCGCCATCCTTCCTAACCCCACGCCGAATTCTCCTTCGACTACAATTTGCACGCCATAAATTGAAAATAATTGGATATCCGACTATTAATTCTTTAGTAGCCTTAGACCATCATCGCGAAGGGAATCAATGGACGGCGCACTTATCGCTAATGTAAAAGTATGGACTCCAAGTAACCAATATTTATCAACTGGCTCTAATTTTGAACTCTTTTCACGTATTGAAAGTGATAATTGCCAACTCATTTTCCAACGCATATCAGATGGAAGTGTCGTAAAGTCAGAGGTAATTTCTCTTTCGAGAGGAGTAAACAAGATCGCGGTACCTGCCAAAATACCTCCAGCTGTAAACGTCACTGCGCACGTCGATAACGCCCGCTTCAACGTAACACCTCGACGATTTGGGGCCACCCGGCTAACCAACTTTAGAGATGCAGGGGGTCTGCCACTCCTTGATGGAGGAGTAATGGACCGAAACAGATACTTTCGTTCTGAAAATCTCTCTAGAATCACCCAAGAAGACATAACCTTCTTCGAAGAATTACAGATAAATAGAGTAGTCGATCTGAGAAAACCAGATGAGAAACTCAATGCGCCAACGCCTATCGAATTTAGGGAAAAAGTGGAGCTAATTGAAGCTCCTATTTCAAGCAAGGTTGCAGGTTTTGAAGATGGCTTAGATGCAATATTAGCTAAGAAAATATCCTCTATATCTTCAGAAGATATGGCAGAGATGTATCTTGAAATCATCGATGAATATTCAGATACGCTCGTTGAATTAGCACAGCAAACGATAGATCACTCCACTGGTTCTACCCTAATTCATTGCACAGCAGGAAAAGATCGAACCGGAATGCTGGTAGCGCTAATACAACTCGCACATGGAGTCGCTAAGGAGTACATCTACCACGACTATCTAATCTCAAATGCCTACCGAACTCCATTTCGCATGGAGAGTTTAAGGCCACTACTCAGTCAGAATGACGTCAACGTCGAGAACTTTAAAGCATACCTTTCGGCGCCCCTTGAGGCCCTAGATGCATCCTTTGAACTACTCCAGAAGCTCTCTCAACAAATTACGGTTGGACGATAGCACAGCAAATTTCGTTTGTTACCAAATTATTAATTGAAAGTTTGCCCTATCACATTGTGAACCGCAACTTAGTTCATCGTTACCAGAAATCTTGAGGGGTGATTTTATAAAAAATTCTTCCCTCGTTTGGACATGAAGTCAATTAAATGCCTATTATCGTGACGCTTCAACAAATCGTGAAGTTTGTCATATCGATTTACATAAGGGGGATCAATGCCTGAGTTGCCGGAGGATTCTGGGGTAACCATTGAGGCACTCATGGACGAGCAGAGGACATTTGCGCCCTCTCCCTCGTTCAGTGCACAAGCAAATGTCTCCTCTCCATCCATCTACGAAGAGGGAGAGGACTACGTATCGTTCTGGGAGAAGCAGGCCGACCTTATCTCGTGGCGCAAGCCATGGACACAAGTCCTCGATTGGAGCAATGCTCCATTTGCTAAGTGGTACGTCGATGCCAAGCTAAACGTGACTGAGAGCTGCCTCGACCGTCACCTCGAAACAAAGGGCGACAAAGTAGCCTTCTACTTCGAAGGCGAGCCCGGCGATACCCGCACCCTAACCTATCGCGAGCTCTATCACGAGGTAAATAAGTTTGCAAATGGACTTGAGTCATTGGGGGTCCAAAAGGGTGATCGCATCGCCATCTACATGGGGATGATCCCCGAACTGCCGATCGCCCTCCTCGCCTCTGCACGACTTGGCGCAACGCACTCGGTAGTCTTTGGCGGCTTCTCGGCAGACTCCCTACGCGATCGAATCATCGACGCAGAGGCAAAGGTGCTTATAACCTGCGATGAATCTTGGCGCAACGGAAACCGAATCGCCCTGAAAGAGTACGCTGACACCGCAGTCGAAGGGTGCCCAAGCATCGAGAAGGTAGTCGTAGTTGCTCGTACCAACGCCGAAGTTGCAATGGTAGAAGGAAGGGACGTCTACTACCACGACCTCATCTCGACCATGTCCGACGAGAAGGAAGCTACCGAGACAGACTCGGAAGATCCGCTCTTTATTCTCTATACCTCAGGTACGACCGGTCGACCTAAAGGGATTCAGCACTCAACGGGTGGTTATCTAGTTGGGACATCATTCACCCATAAGAACGTCTTTGACATTAAGGACGACGACATCTACTGGTGCACTGCCGACATCGGCTGGGTAACGGGCCATAGCTACATTGTCTATGGACCACTAGCCAATGGATGCACCTCAGTGATCTACGAGGGCGTTCCCAACTTCCCCGATAAGGACCGCTTCTGGGACATAATTGCAAAGTATAAGGTCACCCAGTTTTACACTGCTCCAACTGCAATTCGTACCTTCATGAAGTGGGGAACTGAGTACCCAGAGCGCCACGACCTTTCGAGCCTTAAGGTGATCGGAACCGTTGGCGAACCGATTAACCCAGAGGCGTGGATCTGGTACAACGAGACCATTGGAAAGGGTACCTGCCCGATCGTAGATACCTGGTGGCAGACTGAGACCGGTCATATCATGATCTCTCCACTTCCTGGCGTAACCACCACAAAGCCGGGCTCGGCAACGATACCACTACCTGGAATCGGTGCCGATATCGTGGACGACGAAGGACACAGCGTACCTCTCGGAGGTGGCGGTTACCTTGTCCTCACCCACCCATGGCCAGGCATGCTAAGGACGATCTACAAGGATCCCGAGCGCTTCAAAGATACCTATTGGGGCCGTTTCTCCAAGCCAGCAGAGAACAAGTGGGTCTACTTCGCCGGCGATGGTGCTAAGCGGGACACCGATGGCTACTTCTGGCTACTTGGCCGCGTCGACGACGTAATGAACGTCTCGGGTCACCGAATTTCTACGCTTGAGGTGGAGTCGGCACTGGTCGATCACCACGCAGTAGCAGAGGCGGCGGTAGTCGGTCGAAACGATGCCATAACTGGTCAAGCCATCGCAGCTTTCGTTACTCTAAAGGGCAATGTTGAAGGTAACGAGGTACTACTCCAAGAACTACGCGAGCACGTAGCGGGAAAGATCGGAAAGATCGCACGCCCGGCCTCGATCGTCTTCACCGACGAGCTACCAAAGACTCG
>JAJZFV010000020.1 GCA_021805205.1 Actinomycetes bacterium
AGGTTGTTACCTCATAAGCCAAGATGCTATGTAGGTAAATAGCTTGATGATCTCCGCGTTAGATAACCGAGAGGAATATGGCTAGACCCCGCTGAAAGCTGAAGGGCCTGAAAAACCCGAATAGCGCTGACACGCAAATTTTTGTTGGGAGTTAGTTCACTGCGAACTTTAGAGTTTTACAAACTGCGATCCCTCAGAGTCGAATCACAATCTCTTGATTAGAGCGGTCAACTCGACAAGATCGAAATTCGAATCCCTAAGCTACCCAAAACTTTCACATCTGTAAAGGCTCAATCAATTTCGGTTGCGGTCGCTGATGATCTCGAAGGTCGATGCGGCTGAACTCAAAGTTAGTTCGCAACCCTTCGCATGTTGTACCGAACATACCGTCTACAGGATCGCCCGTAAAACGAATTTGTATTAATTCGACACGTCTTTTTCGCCAAGTAATGGTCAATTTAGCAAAGAAAGGATGATACGGATCCAAAAGACCTACCTAAGATCCATTTTTACCCAAGCGCCGCTTGCCAACTTTTTATTGCTCTTCCAAGAGTCTCACTAACCTCGGAGGTGAGAAGTTCAGCAACAACTTCGGTGCTCGAACTATGGCCCGAAGCAAGTTCGGATGAGCGAAAACAGTTCCAAAACCGAACCAAGCTCTCCTCTCCTTCTGCGTCGTAGATCGCAGCAGCAATTCGTTGCCAACGGTACTGATACCAAACGTAATTTAGAGTTTCCATTGGATCAGCGCCGCCGGTATAGTGGCGCTCGAGATCTTCGAGGGTGGTGTAACCCTCCGCTTTCATTCGATCCATAAGTGGTCGGCTTGCCGCTCCAACCTCTGGAAGAGCCTCGAGCGTTGCAAGACAGTCCGGCCTTTGGGTAGCGACAAAGACGTGCATCGCTAGATTGGCAAAGATTTCTCCCAACCAGAAGGTTGGCAAATTGAGGTCGCCAAGCACCTCGAATGCATGCCCAAGTTCGTGAAGAGTTATAAGATCAAAAAATGGCTGCAGGTTGACCCCGCCGTTGCCGTCAGGATAGGTCGTCGCTATCCGTTGGAACTCCCGAGGTGAGGCTTGAAGCAGGTCGTCTGCGATTGCATTCCAAAAGTCACCATTTTGTGTCGGCATCACAAGAATACCGGGGCGTATTTGTCTCTCATCATCGTTGAAGAATGGAAGTCCATATGGTTGTCTGCTTTGCCAATCTTCCCGGTTGGCAACAATGAGCGCAATGTCAGGCTCAATTCCACCAAATAAATGGCTCAAGTAATCGTACGCATCCCTAGCGATCTCGGCGAGAGATTGGGCGCGAAACCCCATCCCATCGCTGTAGCGAACTTCGAAGGGAAATCCATCCAGTTGGCCTAACCCCACCCCTATCACCATTTGCCTTAGCCTAGTAGAAGTTGCATTGCATCATGGGCTAAAGGATCTAATAATCCATATTGGAAGATAACAAAGCGATACAAACGAGCCCAATGAGGTCTTCAATTGCGTGCAAAAAAATGCAAAATCAATGCATATTCTTGCGTTACCACCGCCACTTGATGACGACGAAGCCAACGATAGGTCTTTAAATGTATTTCTGAAAAAAGCGGCTGCTGCCTATCGATGACGCTATTTCTATCAGCACATCCGTTACCACCGACGGGAGCTATGCCCGTACCCGTTCGCTCAATCCGTCAACAGGAATTAAGGTTGAGCCAAGTGGGAGCGCCTCTGTTCATTTATAAAAGCGTGCGGCCGCCCCGATTTCAATTTAGCTAGCTCGTTGTTTGCTCAAAGCCAACTTGATCAAACTAAGTGCAGTTCCAACTCCAAACGCCATGGTCAATGGAGGCTGTGGGTCCTCGCGGTCCTAAAATTACCCTGAATCAAATGAATCAGATGTGCAGGGACTCACTGGCTTAGATCTCTGTTCAAGCATCAACGGTCAGCCTTAGTACCCAGAATGTGCCGGAAGAATTCAGAATACCCCGCATCGTTGCGCGCAGTCAAACGAGTGGGGTGGGGCGTCGAATTACCGGAGCTCATCTTCTACGCAATTTTGGAGCACGGTAATGCGATTCGTCGGTTGTTGCTCCTCAATGCTATTCTGAAAATATCGTATTTGCAACTTTCGGGATCTGCTATCCGCCTGTCTGCACGAACTACGTTTTTTTGGTATCGTAACCCAGACTTTGTCTTCGAAGGCGCTTCACCTCCGGCGTCACGCTATTGAGCTAATTGCTTCATTGGTAAAGTGCTGTTGGCGGGCGGCAAAATCGAAGCCTCAACCCTTCGGGAATCCCAGCTTACGATCAGAGCGCAAGTTAGCTGTGGTTATCTCAGATCCCCAGACTTTGCCAAGTTGCCAAGACCCCACCGCTTGAGAAAAGCACTACGGAAAGTGCCAAGGATGCAGACTTTAAAACAGAGGCCGAAGTGAGCAATACCGAACTACGTCTTGCCGTCGAACGACGACTGCATGCTGCTCTTTTTATCAGGGACGCTTCGGGATTAGATATTGAGATTTCAGCGGGAGTACCACCGGAGGGCGCAATGTTTGTTAGCAGGCAAACGCTGCCAACAAACCTCAACACGAGTGATGCGGCGATAGCGTGGCTGGCTTGATGGAAATCGATCATTGAATGGGACTACATGTTTAATCCCGTACTTTCGCCAGAGGAGCGAGCTCTGAAAGAAGCTGCAATTCTAGCTTGCGAATCGAACGCAGATCTCACACCACTGATTTTGCGCTTTGTTCAGCAAGCGGCGCGGCACTGCGTTAGTCAGGAACTTACCCAATCAGCCGAAACTGGAAAACAAGAACTTCAGCAAATTTGCAAGAGGGCCTTCGACCACGTCGAGGGCGCTAATTTAAAGCGAGTCCACGAACAGGATACCTAAAAATTTCCACTAGCGTGCCGATCTACGATGCAGCTTGGTCTTGGTCCCCCCAAGTTGGGGTATGTAATGTGCACGGCCTCGTTGATGCGAGCGGACCCAAAAGCATCGGAATTGATTATTGCGAACGCTGTCGTCGAAGTCTGATACTTTTCCACGATTCCATATCCTGAGCACCGACATATTCTGAAGTCACGACACAACTCGAATTCCTGCTCACGCCCTTTCCCTTTTGTGAAAGCTTTTACAGCCCCGCAAGATCACATTTACTAGAGCTGAGAAAGTAGCTCTGGTGTGACATCACAAATAGCCGATGCCATGGTGAATCCTGGATGATTCAACCTTAATGTGAGAATACTGACCAAAATATAAATTGGAGGATTTTTCATGAAGGGTAAGAAGCACACACCTGAACAAGTCATTTAGAAAACTTGCCGAGGGTGACAGATTGTTGAATGGCGGCGAGCTTACCTCACGAATTAAAGTTCCAGAAGCTTCGACCTTTACTACCTTCTCAAAGGAGATTTCGATTCCCAATTACGTACCGTCGAGCAGAGTTACCCTACAAATCTTCGAAAAGAGCGGAACTGAGGCATTCTTCACCGGGGTGTCGCACCTTATCTACAAATAATGCAAAGGGCTATTCAAAGGCGGTTTCAGGAGATCGGTTATATCGCAAAGTATGTCCAAATTGCCTTCGAAACATCAATAGTCCATCGAGCCGACGTCGAAGAGTAACGCCAGATCGAGCAAGACTCTCTAGAGAGTACAACATTGAAATTTATTTTCGAAGACTTTTATCAAAGCATCGTGAACCACGGAGTAACTATCTCCTCTCGGCCTTCGCTCTCATACATCCTTTGGTGGGTAATAGCGGCGATATTGACTGATGGATACCTAAAAAGTACAGGCTTCGACTATCGTCACATCGCAGTAGGCGAAAGTAGTTCGAAGAAATTTCGCATCTCTATCAAGGGTAAAGTGCATCATTCGAAGTGCATTGGCAATACTGAGACTAACGATCACTCCATAACGGACGAGAGGAAAGATGAAGGTTCTCCATACATCTGATTGGCACCTCGGTCGTCTTTTGCACGCTAGAAGACGCTACCGGGAGTTCGAAGATTTTCTAGATTGGATGGCTGCGACAATTGAAAGATCGGAGATAGATTGCCTCCTCGTCGCTGGCGACATATTCGATACCACAACTCCAAGTCATAGAAGCCAAGAGCTCTACTTTCGATTTTTGACCCGAGTTTCGCGCTCATCGTGCAGGCACGTTGTGGTAATCGCAGGTAACCACGACTCACCGTCTCTGATAAATGCCCCGCGAAGCCTCCTCGAGGCACTAAACATCTACGTGGTTGGCTCCGTCAGTGAAAAAATCGACGATGAGATCATAGTCCTACGCGATGGAGAAGGGAGGGCTGAAGCCGTGGTCTGTGCCGTACCCTACCTCCACGATCGCTTCGTACGAGGAGTCGAAGCGGGAGAGAGCCCTGAGACAAAGGAGCAAAAGCTTCTTACTGGAATCGTAGATCACTATCAAGAGGTAGCAAAGCACTCTCAGAAGATCCGCGATTCACTCGATCCAAATATCCCCCTAATTGCAATGGGTCACCTCTTTACAGCCGGAGGGCTAACTGTTGATGGCGATGGTGTGCGCGGCCTCTACGTGGGTACCATCACTCACATCAACCCATCAGTGCTTGCAGACAACTTCGACTATGTCGCCCTTGGCCATCTCCACGTACCACAACGAGTTGGTGGATCTGACTCGATACGCTACAGCGGTTCTCCGCTACCCATGGGTTTTGGAGAGGCACGGCAACAAAAGAGCGTGGTAGTGGTCACCTTCGAAGGGCGCAAATCGCGGATCGAGACGGTCGATATACCTCAATTTCAACGCCTCGAACGAGTCGAAGGGGACTACCAGTCGCTACTTCAAGAGATCGAGCGACTAAAAGGGCTGGACCAATCGATCTGGGTTGAGGTGATCCACACAGGCAATAGTGTCGCTGGTGACCTAAGAGAGGCAATTGAAGAGGTGACTCGCGACAGCAAGGTGGAGGTACTCAAGCTCAAAGATCTCCAAGTGCTAAATGCTGTTCTTGAAGGCGATGAGACCTCACCTACTCTCGATGAACTCACTACTGAAGATGTCTTTATTCGACTTCTTGAGGCAAGCGAAGTAGATAAAGACCAACGAGACCAGCTATTGTCCACCTACTTTGAGGCGTTGCGGGAATTAGAACAGCAAGATCTGAGGGCAGAGTAGTAAAAGATGAAGATTCTGAAGCTTTCCTTTGAAAATCTCAACTCACTTCAGGGGCGATGGGAGATCGACTTTAGCGATCGCGACTTCACTGACGCTGGAATCTTCGCGATCACCGGGCCAACTGGAGCCGGCAAGTCAACCATCCTAGATGCGATTTGCCTGGCCCTCTATGGCAGATCGCCACGATTGGAGTCGATCAGTCAATCGGCCAATGAGATCATGAGCAAGGGATCGGCACGGTGCGGGGCCGAAGTCCTTTTCGAGGCGGGTGGTAGTCGTTACCTCTGTACCTGGAGCCAGCGAAGGGCAAGAGGTGTGGCAGATGGAAAGCTTCAAAGCCAAAGCCACGAGTTAGCTAGGGTATATCCCGACGATTCCGCTGAATTGATTACCAAACGAATCGACGAAGTAAAAGCACAATTGATCGAAGTCACTGGAATGGACTTCACTCGTTTTACCCGTTCAATGCTCCTTGCGCAAGGTAACTTTGCCGCCTTTTTACACGCCTCACCCGACGAAAAAGCGCCCATACTCGAGCAGATCACAGGCACCGAACTCTACAGTGACATCTCAAAGAAGGTCCACGAGATACATCGCCGCGAAGAGGCTTCCCTACTAAACCTCAGAGGTCAACTCGAAAACGAGGCGGACGACATCCTCTCCCAAGAAGAGGTCAGGGGCGTAGAAGAACAACTTGACGCAACTAGAAAACAAGTAGAGCAACTAACAGGTGCGCGTGAGATAGCACTCAAAGAAGCCGAACACCTAAGAGCAGTCGATCGCTATAGAGCCGAGATCGAAAGAATCAAGGAAGAGCAGATAAACCATAGTGAGTTCATCGCCGCCTTCGAGGCCGATCGCCTCCGACTAGAGGCGGCTAAAAGGGCTCTCAAAGTGTCACATATCTATGAGAAACTACAGACTCTAAAGAGAGACGCAATAGCTGAAAAGGCGACCATAGCCGATACTAAGGGGAAGCTAGAAGTGGCCTCGATAGAACATAGTCGACTGAGCGGACGATTTGATATCGCAACTAAAGAGGCAGAAGATGCATCAAACCAACTCCAAAGACTCAAAGAGGTAACAGGCCGAGTCCGTGAAATAGATCGCAGGATAGCCGACCTCAAGGAGAGAATCTCAAAGTTAGACAATGACCTAACCGAGATATCCCAAGCTTCATTAACCAACTCCCATCAACTCGCCTCTTGTCACCAAGAGCTCTCCCAATCGAACTCCTACAAGGTTGAATTGGAAGAGTACCTAAATGAAAACCGCCGGGATCAACAACTCAAATCCGAGCTCCCCCTGATTCAATTAACATCTACTAACCTCTCAAGAGCTAAAGAGAAGCTGAACGCTCGGATAAAGCACCAATTAGAGCTAGTAAGCCGCCTCGAATTAGCGTCTAGCACCCTACAAAAGGCCATCGAAAGCTCGAATATCACCAAAGAGGATCTCGGGCGCCTCCGTCGGGCCGAAGAAATGGCTAGGGAAGATCTCAATCGAATCTTGGCTGGAAAGAGCCGTAACCAGATTGAACTTGAGCTAGAAGAACTAAGGCGAGAGATCCTACGTATTGGCACCATTGAAGAGTTGCAGCAGAGGCGAAGTCAACTGCTGATCGAGGGCGAATCTTGTCCCCTGTGTGGTTCCATCGATCACCCCTTTTCGGTCGGGGTAGAACCACCGAACGCTGATCAAGCTAGCTCTAAATTGACTGAGATAGAGCGACTGATCGAAATGATCGAGGATGCTAGTGAAAAGATAGAGGAGGTCGAAGTAGAACTTCGGGACTTGGCTTTAACCTCAGCCGAGCGCGAAGCACAACTTGAAATTGCCACCTCCCGCTACCAAGACATCAAATCACAACTGGAAGCCGAGGACCAGGTGTTGGAGGAAGCGACCTCGGATTACAACGTTCTCAGGGAAGAGTTAAAAGGGTTGATACTGCCCTACCTTTCGGGTCAGATCGAAGTCGCCGACGACCTTGACTTTGACAGCTTCATCCACCATCTATCGGATCGTTCCAAAAGATTCTTCGATGCCGAGTCGAAGCTAAGCGATTTGTCAAAGGCGATCGACGAACTTCGAATCCGGATCTCCCGCCTCGAAGCGGTCGAACTCTCATACCATGGCCGACGCCAATCAGCAGAGCTCCAAAAGAGCCAGGAGACCAACCTCCTCTTAGTAACCGCAGATGAAAGGCTCACCCTCTTTGGTGAACGAGATCCAGATCAAGAAGAGCAGCTTGCCTTGAATAGGGTTGAGGGCGCAAATGGAGAGCTAAAGAGGCTTGAAGTTAGCGTTGTGCGCTCCAATGACCAGATAAGTCAGCTCAAGGGCAAGATCGAAAATATTGACTCCAACCTTCAGAGGATACAAAGCGAACTAACGATAACTTCGATCGATGTGACAAACAAACTAACCGAAGAGGGATTCGCCGACGAAGGAGACTTTCTATCATGGCTCATAAGTCAGAGTGAAGTAGATGAGCTAGAGATCCGTAAAGACGAATTGGCGTCGACTTCCCTAAGGCTTTCAACCCAACTTCAGGGTCATCAAGAGTCACTTGCCCACTTTGAAAAGTTGCTCACAACAGATGAATCTTTAGAAGAGGTGGTCCAGAGGATAAGTGCGCTTAACTTTGATTTAAACCAATTACGCATAGATGAATCGGCGCTAATCGCAAAGATGGAGGCCAACGAAAGATTCAAGGCGCGCTATCAGATGCTCCGCCAAGAGCTAGAGGCACAGCAGTTAAAGTTCAAGCGCTGGCAAGATCTAGATAGGTTGATTGGATCGGCCGATGGTAAAAAGTACCGCAACTTCGTCCAGACCTTGACCTTCGAGTCACTTGTAAGGGGCGCAAACCGTCAATTGCAGATTATGAGCGATCGCTACCTTCTTGCCGTAGATAATAGACCGGAGCGAAGGTTAACACTCAATGTGATCGACAACTTTCAGGCAGGAGAGGTCCGCACCACAAAGAACCTATCAGGGGGCGAGAGCTTTATCGTAAGTTTGGCACTTGCACTTGGCCTATCCGCGATGCTGAGTGGAAAGATGAGTGTCGATTCACTCTTTCTCGACGAAGGCTTTGGCACCCTCGACGAAGAGGCCCTAGAAGCAGCTATCGACGCCCTCTCGAGCCTCCAGGCACAGGGCAAGGTTGTGGGGATAATATCTCACGTTCAATCACTGAAAGATCGAATCTCGACCCAGATTACAGTCACGCCAATGCGAAATGGGCTAAGTTCAATTTCAGGTCCTGGATGTAAAAGGTTATGACCAAGTCACCGTGGCGCGAGAAAAATAGCAACAGGACATAGATCGATTACCTAAGTGTTCGTCGTCGCCTAATCGGTCTTGGAAGTTTATGGCTAACAATGTAGGCTCTCGACAGCGGCCAAAGTCGTTGTATACCTCTTGCTATTCAGAGGCCAAGATAATTCAAAGTCAGAGAAGGTGGGGGGTAAAAGTTGGACGAGGAGAACCACCCAGAGGTTGGATCTGGGAGCGACAACCACGACTTTATCCGAATCTACGGCGCCCGTGAGAACAATCTAAAAAATATCAACTTATCGATACCCAAGCGAAAGATCACCGCATTTACTGGGGTATCCGGCTCAGGTAAGAGCTCTTTAGTATTTGCAACGCTGGCAGCAGAGTCACAAAGGCTCATCAACGAGACCTACAGTTCGTTCATACAGGGTTTCATGCCCCGGTTTTCGCGTCCCGACGTCGACCTTCTTCAGGGACTTACCACCGTCATCTCTGTTGACCAGCAAAGACTTGGTGGTGATCCTCGTTCAACGGTTGGAACGGTCACCGATGCAAATGCCCTTTTGAGGATTCTATTTTCAAAGTTTGGCCAACCCCACTACGGTCCCCCCTCGGCCTTTTCCTATAACGTCCCATCGGTTCGTGCCAGTGGTGCAATCATTGTAGAGAAGGGCAGAGCAAAGGCGCAAAAGGCGACCTTCACCCGCCTTGGTGGCATGTGCCCAAAGTGCGAGGGGCGTGGAAAGATATCCACCTTGGACTTAGACGAGGTTTTTGACGCCTCTAAATCCCTCAATCAAGGTGCGATCAAAGTGCCAGGATACACCCCGGACAGCTTCTGGACTCTCAAGATATTTACCGAATCGGGGATCGTCGATCCCGACAAAAAGATCTCCGACTTTACTAAAAAAGAACTTGACGACTTCTTGTACCACGAACCAATCCGAATCAAAGTAAACAACGTCAACGTCACCTATGAGGGCTTGATACCTAAGATCACTAAATCAATCTTGTCCAAGGATCAAGAGACCCTCCAACCCTTCCTCAAAGCCTTCGCCGAGCGAGCCGCAACGTTTTCGGTCTGCGACGAGTGCGAAGGAACAAGGCTTAGCCTTGGAGCTCGATCATCGCTAATAAGCGGAGTGTCAATAGCAGAGGTATGCGATATGCAGATAAGTGAAGTCGGCGCCTTTCTAGATGGCATCGACGAGCCTTCAGCTGCTCCGCTTCTGGCGTCACTACACCGGACCGTGGAGCAATTTACAAAGATTGGCCTTGGATATCTATCTTTCAATCGCCCCTCGGGGACGCTTTCGGGGGGCGAAGCTCAACGAACCAAGATGATTGGTCACCTCGAATCACCACTAACAGACGTTACATACATCTTCGATGAACCCTCGATCGGACTTCACCCCCATGACCTCTCCAAGGTAAACGAGCTGATTATTGGACTCAAAGATAAGGGAAACACCGTCTTAGTAATCGAGCACAAGCCCGAGATGATTAAGATCGCTGACCATGTGATCGACATCGGACCTGGTGCAGGCGAGGGAGGAGGAAAGATCTGCTACGAGGGGAGCCTCGAAGGTCTAATCGATAGCGACACCGTCACAGGGCACTACTTCAAATATCGCCGCGCACTAAAAGACCAATTCCGCGAGGCGAAGGGGGCGATAAAGATCAAGGGAGCAAACAAAAATAACCTCAAGAACCTAGATCTAGAGATTCCTTTGGGGGTGATGGTCTGTGTTACTGGGGTAGCTGGCTCAGGGAAGAGTTCGCTAATTCACCTATCGATTCCTAAGGGCTACGAGGTGGTTACCATCGACCAAAGCCCAATTAAAGGCTCTCGAAGATCCAATCCCGGAACCTATACCAACCTACTTGAACCGATCCGCAAGGCATTTGCAAAGGCGAATGGAGTGAAAGCGTCGCTATTTTCACCCAACTCAGATGGCGCTTGCCAAAGTTGCGGTGGAGTAGGAGTCATCTACGTCGACCTTGGCGTAGTAGCTGGAACCTCAACTGTCTGTGAAGAGTGCGACGGAAGAAGATTTCACGATGAGGTACTGCTATACAAACTTGGCGGTAAAGATATCTCTGAGATCCTTGCCATGTCCGTTGACGAGCTCAAAGACTTCCTAGACCTGCTCCCAAATAAAATAGCGGGCACCTCACAGATAGTGGATCGATTAATCGAGGTTGGCCTTGGCTACATCAAAGTCGGACAACCACTTAGCACCCTCTCGGGGGGCGAAAGACAGCGCCTTCGCCTCGCCGATCAAATGGGAACCAGTGGTGAGATCTACGTACTAGACGAGCCAACCACCGGCCTCCACTTGGCAGACATAGCAAACCTTTTGGCGATACTCGATCGATTCGTGGCGAAGGGCAAGAGCGTGATCGTTATCGAACACAACTTGGCCGTCATCTCGCACGCCGATTGGATAATAGATCTAGGGCCTAGTGCAGGTAACGAGGGTGGAGAGATTGTATTTCAGGGAACTCCAAGATCGATGGTCGAAGGCGGGGAGGGACTTACCGCCGAATACCTCGCCTCCTATCTTTCGAAGTAAAGAGTTAAGCGATCAATTGCAAGTTCGTCTAGGTCCACCGAATCGACGCCTCTAGTTGCGTAATGTCCCAGGTAGTTTGATTTCAATGTTCACAGTGTAGGACAACAACTACTGTGGCAGTCGCCACGCAACCAGCATCGAAGAGAGCGAATCGCCTATGGTCTCAATCGATAGTATTTGACCACCATCGTACTTGTGAATTGCTTGGTCGAAGATGAGTCCATCGGTGACAACGTGAAGCATCCTCGCCTTTTCCCAGGTATCGTCGAGGCCGAGTATCGATAAAAACTGCGCTACAAGTTTGGTTATTTCATTTCGGTGGTGCAAGACGATTGGGGCTAGGTCACTCCAGTAACTTGCCAAAAGGTCGATCTCGAGGCGCGCACGATGTCGAATAAGGCCATCTTCGCCCCCTACCCAAGACGCAATCATCGTAGTTAGGATCTCGGAACCAGTCAGGTTAGAGTACTTTGTATTTTGTGCCTCATAAAGTCCTCGATCTAACTCGATCCGATCTAACTCCGCAATTCGGTCGTAGGCCGCACCAAGTAGAGCCGTCTTGGTTCGAAAGAAGTTTGAGGTTGTTCCGTTAGGTAGCACCAACATGTCATCGATAGCGCGATGGCTAACCGCACTTCCACCCTGAGTACCTAGCAGATCGATAACACATTCAACGATCTTAAGTCGACGCTTAGCCGAGCTTGAAAGCACCGTAGTCTCTGACAATTTTATCCCCTTGGCCAAGAGCGAAGATTATTATACCGCCTAGATCACTTCGCCGTCGAAGTCGAAAGTGCTAAAGCTAAAGCAATCGCCCGAGGGCCTCCCTATTACCAACCAAAATAATAAGGATAGATCACAATGCAATGCCCAACCTTTAATTTCATTAATTATTTATTAATGTCGTAAAGATCACTTGGTTATAAAGTGCCGCACCTTAAATCCGAAGGGGCAGGTAGGTTTAGATGCATTTCAGAACGCCTAAATCACTAAGCGAGATCGAAGTTGATAAAAATATTTATTCTTCAGCTTTCAATGTTTCGACAAGCCTCTTTGGTAAAGAAAAATAGATGGCTGCCACAGTCGACTTACGGTTTTGTTCAATGCAGCAATAGAGAACCCTGGTAAATCCCCAACGTCACCCTTATATTGTGTTGAGGGATCAAATTTGTAACATATAGTAAATAGCGTGATCTCTGATTATGGAATTCAAATTGAAAGATAGCGAGATTGAGATCGACTTCAAAGTTGATCGAAGGTTGAGTCGTGCACGCCTATATCGAGGATCGGACGGTTCTGTTGAAGTTCGTTCACCTACCTCTCTATCTAAGCGATCAAAGATATCCATAATCAACCAGATTGAAAACGGGAAGATAAAGTTACCGCCATCGCCCAGTTCAGTTCAGTATCCTAACGCGATCTACTTGCCACTACTCCACCAAATCTATTCAGTTGCCTATAGGGTCACCTCAGGCGATACCCCACGGTTAGAGATAAGAGGAAACCAGATCATGGTCGCAGCTCAATCCAACCACGAAGTAGATCGTCTTCTAGGAGGAGCCCTCAAAAAGGTAGCTCGTAAACCTCTTACAGAACTCCTTAGAGTTCTACTTTTAGAAAATAGCCAGCAACTGCAAAAGATTAGGATCGGACTTCCGAGCGGAAGGTGGGCGAGCCGTTCATCAAGCGGGACAATCTCCCTGAGCGCTCGACTGATACTTCTTGAAGAGGAGCTCATAAGGGGTGTGATGCTCCATGAAATTGCCCACATCAAACATATGAACCACTCAAAAGACTTCTACGACCACCTCGAAGTGATCGACCCAAATTACCGCCAACGCAGGAGATCCATTAAAGAAGAGGAGGCCTCCTTTTCCCCTTGGATTCGTCATCTCCGGTAGTTCGAACCACTCTATTGAAGTAGCTCGAGCGTCGATTTATAGGTAGCATTGCCACTTAATCGATCTTGTGTGAAACTGCTTCTTGCCCTTGGTCCATCGATCGGCTTCCCTGCTGTATCAACTGCGCTCTCACCTTCGCCGCTGCATCGGCGCAATTCACAACAAGCATTTATCCTGATCACAGACTTCCTTGAGAAAATGGGATAATGTTGTTGGGAAGGAGCCATGTCCAAAGAGCTAAATCAACCAAAATTATCTCGACAAAGCTAAAGGTCATTACTTTTGCAGCATAAGCAGAAATGACAGATTACCTTTGTAAAATCTCCTTCTAACAAATTCCCAATTTATGACGAGATAACCATGGGATCAACTGAAGGATTTTATAAAATAAAGATATTTTGACTAAGGTGAAATGAAAAAGTCCATAACCATCGAATGTTACAAATATTTTTCATAAATTCAACTTGCCATTTTGCCGAATAAATTAGAAGCTTTCAATACCACCACGAGTGACCATCGGGCGGCGGTCGACAGGAAAAAGATGAGCGAAGTTGGAGTAGACGAGTACAACAAATTACGGACCGTTATCCAAACGGCTCGTAAATTGCTGCTCCTTGACGACGAAGTCACCCTCTTTGACGAGATTAACCGGATCGTATGTGAAGAACTCGGATTCTCGGCCAGCGTAATTTTTATTAGAGAGGGAGATATCTTCCGCACAGTATCTCGCTTTTCTAACCACCCCGAACTTCTTAGCGACGAGATAGCAAATCACACCATGCCCGTCGAGGTCGTAGACGAAATCCGACACAACGCAACACAAATTGGCAACCTATTTTGGATGGACGGACGGTCCGACATTATTCAAAACTCCCTCGGCGCTTTCATAGTGCCAACTCCAAACTTCGATCCATCCAAGAGTGGTTGGCATCCCTTATCCGTCCTCTTCGCGCCGCTCTTTGATCGAGACGGGGAGATTATTGGATTCATCAACCCCGACGACCCCAAAGATGGAACCCTACCAAGTGACGAAAACTCGCTCCTCCTAGAGTTATTCGCCAACTACTGCTCGATTGCAATCGAACTTCTTCGGGCCCGCACAAATGCTGCCTCTCGTATTAGGATTCTCGAGGCCCAACGTGCCCAGATCTCTCGCCTATTTGAAACCACCGCGGCAAGTCGACGCCAAGAACAACTCACAGAGGTCCTAAATGACTTCGCCCGCTTGATGGCGGAGGCGGCAGACTTTCAACGGATCGTAATAAACCTAAAGGAGCACAACACTACCCGACTGCAGCTTCGAGCATCATTTGGTCTAACCAGAGAGGAGCAGGATGAATTGGCGATCAAAGCAACCGATCTTCGCCAATTTGAACCACTTACCCAACCCGAGATGGCAATTGGCGGGGTCTACTTCTTTGACCACAATCGATTTTCTCTTCCAGACGAGGTATGGGATATGCTAACGGTTCCCGACCGGGCTCATCACGATGGCGATGGCCTTTGGCACCCCCTCGACTCGCTCACGATTCCGCTATTCGACTTTGAAGGAGAGCAGATAGGGATCATCTCACTAGACGAACCGACCAGTGGAAGGCACCCCACCCCCTCTCAGATCGAGACCCTAGAGTTCTTCGCTGCCCAGTGCGAGGCCGCTATCTCCCAGGTAGTCAACTTTCAGCGCCTAGAGCGAATGGCCCAGACCGATGACCTAACTCATCTTCCAACCCGCAACTTCTTTACCTTGAGGGTTGACCATGAAATCGAAGTTGCCAAGCAGAGCGGCGAGAAGGTTTCGGTACTGTTTTTGGACATCGACAAATTCAAGTCGATAAACGACACCTACGGCCACTTGGCTGGAGATAACTATTTGATAGCGTGTGCAAGGGTGATCGAGTCGTTCGCGAGCGACTCAACCATGGTTGCACGCTACGGAGGTGAAGAGTTCACGATTCTCCTCGCCAAATGCGACTCAGAGCAAGCCCAGGTAGAGGCTGAAAAGATTCGAAGTGCGGTTGAGTCGATGGCGATCGAGGTCGAGAATGGACAAAAGATAGGCTCCACCATCTCTATCGGAGTTGCTACCCTAGATCCCGCCTCTGACAGCCAGCGGTATCACCTAATTGCATCAACTGAGCTCACCATCGCGCTGCTAGCTGCTGCAGATAAGGCGCTCTACAGCGCTAAAGAAGCGGGGAGAAATCGTATCGCCACCAACCTTCTAAGCCCTTAATCCACCTAGCCTTTGATAAGTTAGATCGACACAATAACACCTCGGTCGCCAACTCTTTTCTAGTATCGAGCTGCTCTGTAGACATATTTGAGCTGCAAGACTCCCTAGAGCCTCTGATGCCGTGGTAGCTTTGTCGATAGGCAATAGCTTTGGAGGCGGACATTGACTAACGAGATCCCATTGCCAGAAGCCGCACTGAAACGTATTGAAAGGATGCACCAAGGGGCATCCAACACTTCGATGCTCTCAGTTGCAGCAAGTTACTCGCTCTTCGACATCGGCTTCGATACGGTGGGAGAGGCGATGGGCTGTGCGGTAATGAATACCTCAGGGGTCTACTTTCCGCCGTGTCAGATGTATGGACGTGGTGGTGGACAGATGCAACTCTACATGTCGCCGTGGGGGGCCAGCTACCAAGAGGTTATCGACAAGGGGTGGGCTAGCACCAAAGAGCGCATCCGCGAGGAGGCCCGTCTAATCGGCGCCGATGGAGTGATTGGAATCACTATCTCTCGTAGCGAGCTCGAGCCAGGGGCCCAAGAATTTCTTATGGTCGGAACAGCGATTCGCTCTAGGGGAAATACCCGATCTAAGAGACCATTTCTAACTAGCCTCAAGGGTAACGACTTTGCCAAGCTGGTGGCAAATGGATGGATAACAGCTGATCTCCTGGTCGACACCATCCTTGAAGTTGCCCATAACGACTACTCAGCCGTTATGCAAAACTCCCTCTTTGCCACAAATACCGAGATTGATACCTTCACTCGTATGGTAAACAACGCTCGCCACCGAGGCCGAGATCGCCACGTAGAGGACGTCCGAAGGATAGGTGCCTCGGGATCTATTATCTCGCACTCAGCACTACGTATATTTCACCACGAACCGGCAGAAGGTCACGTTGACTTTATAGCTGAGACGACGGTCATCGGTAGCGCGATCACGCAATTTAAAGTCGTTGAGACCAAGCCAACCCTTAGGTACGTATCGCTCAAGGGTTAACCCCGAGGCCAAAGATCACCAAGTTTTAAGGATTAGAGAGAAAGACCAATTAGATGAGCCAAATCAATCTTGACCCAAAGTCCCTCGGAGTCCCCGAAGATGCTATCAAACGCCTCAACGAGATGAAGCCAGGGCAAAAGACCACCCTATTTACCTCTGACCTATCGGTAAATGAGTTCCTCCTAGTGCGTGAAGCTGGCTTTCGACCACTGGGATTGGTATTTGGATCTTCTATCTACCACGTCGGGATTCAAGTAGGAAAGTGGAGAGTAAATCAAGAGCTAACAAAACTAACCGAAGCCATGTATCACGCCCGGGAATTAGCGATGAGCCGAATGGAGGCAGAGGCAGCGGTCCTTGGAGCAGATGGCGTAGTCGGGGTTCGACTAGAAGTTGAGTTCAAGGAGTTTGGCTCAGATATCGCCGAATTCATGGCGGTTGGTACCGCTGTAATCGCCGAGGACCATAGCCACAATTGGAAGGTCAATGGTGCCCCTTTTACCTCCGACCTCTCAGGACAAGACTTTTGGACCCTGGTGCAGGCGGGGTATCGGCCTCTATCTATGGTCATGGGGAGCTGCGTCTATCACATCGCCCATCAGAGAATGTCCCAGACTCTCTCGAACCTAGGTCAAAATACCGAGATACCAGTCTTCACCGAGGCTCTCTACGACGCCCGCGAATTGGCGATGAGCAGGATGCAGGCAGAGGCAGAGGCGGTAAGTGCCGAAGGAATTGTAGGCGTCCAACTTCTATCGCTCCCCCACCGCTGGGGTGGCCACACTACTGAGTTCTTTGCGATTGGGACTTCGATCTCACCACTGCGTGCTGATCACACCATTGCTAAGCCCTCACTTGTACTACCATTAAATGATTGATGACCGACTTTGACCCAACTCCTGACTCAACTGATCTCCTAGCTAGCGCTCTGAGGGCGAATTCGAACGACTTCGCCCTCTTTAGCGACCTACTCCTCAACAAACTCGCAACCATCCTCCCAAGTGAGAATGTCGAGGTAAGGCGGGGTAAGTCTCGCTTTGGCAAAGGGGGACAGATAGAGGAGATAGCAGTGACATTTGGCGACACTAATCTTGTTGCCACAAAAGAGCGCAGTGGAAAGGTCACCTTTCAGCGGTCTAAGGTAGTCCGAGGAGTGACGATCTCAAGAGGACAGATCGATGCTACGACGTGGCTAGAGCAGTTCGCACAAGAGCTAGGCGCCTTGGCGAAGCGATCGAACACCTCGCTCGAGGCCCTCAACCGTTTCCTAGAGCTTTAACTATCGGCCTAAGCAAAGCCAACCACACATCTCTAGAGCGAAAAGTAGAGACCCCTTCCGCAGATCGGCTCCATGGGTTTGTAGCCAAAATCATCTTCAATAAAAGTAGACCGCCCCAGCCTTCAGATAAGAAGCTGCCGGGGCCATCTTTTTCATAGGAGGTGTCTCCCTATCGGAGCATCGACCAAAAAGTGATTAAACCATCCAAGTACGACGTATGCCGTCGCCGAAGTTTGGTGAGATCATCCATTCGGTACCAAAGCCCATACGCAACTGCTCATCGGTGAAGTTGAAGACAAATCCGACTCCTAGTTGCTGACTCTTATGAACTTCAAGCGACCTCTTCTTGACGTCGACAAAGTCTGTGACGTCGATGAAGGTGTCCAACTCCGCCTCAGGGGTGCCGAAGTCTCCAGATGGTCCTTGATCTTCGTTGGGGCCGTCAAATGCACCTTGCTCTGCCGCCATCTTCATCATCGCCTCTAGGTAGTCGCGATTCATCGTCGCCTGGAAGAATGGTATCGACGCAATCTCGGCGGCTCGGCGAGCAACCTTGTGAACCATGATGTGGTCGGGGTGGCCATAGCCACCATTTCGATCGTATCCAACGATGACATCGACGCCCTCTTCGGCGACGATATCGACGACTCGCTTGGCCGCCTCTTCAAGATCGGCGTTGCAGAATGCGACGGGGTTAGCATTTGCCTCGGTGCCAGCCATTCCTGAGTCGTGGTAACCGAGAAGGACTAGTCGGTCGACACCAATGATCTCGGCCGAAGCAGCTACCTCTTTCCTTCTAACCGCGGCCAACTCCTCCTTTGAAGCGACGAATCCTTCGGGGTACTCTCCCTCTTCGCCGTTGGTACAGGTAACTAGGATAACCCGGTCACCATTTGCTTTAGCTTTGGCCATCGACCCAGAGGTAAGCATGCACTCGTCGTCGGGGTGCGCATGGAGATACAATATCGTTGCCACTAAAAAACTTCCTTCACCATTGCCTCGTTAATCGAGCTATACATTCGGTAGTTAAACAAGAATTTAGTGATTTAAATTGCCTAGCCACCTCTTGGGAAACATTAATGTGCAACTCGATCCCAAGGCCTCGACTTATACCAATTGTGCCTCGGCAATAAGAGGTAAGCACTATAGATATGCAGCTAGAGGTGGTAAAACTTACCTTTGATCAATCGGTCAAATTCACAAATACCAAAGCAATTGGTCCATCAACTAGCTCCATCGAAGCTTTGCTTCGACGACTGTAGCCATAAAGCGAAATAAGATCATTGATACATATGGCTCGCAAAAAAAGATACTCATTCCCAAGGGTCGGCGATGGCCGAAGAAGTCGGATCTGGTCAGGAGTCACCATCTTTCTGACTCTGCTACAGATCGGCCTCGGTCAGGCGACCAACCTCTACGTCAAGATTCCGACGAGCCACCCCGGAGCGGGAAAGAACTTCGCGACTGGGGCATACCCATCGATTAAGTGGGCCCTATCTTCTACTTCGATGCCACTTCTGCAGAGTCACATCGTAGTAGGAGTACTGTTATTCCTCGCCGCCCTCTATACCACTATCGTGGTCGGTGACACCAAAGACAATATAGCGATCTCGCTCTCGGTAATTGGCATCAGCACCGTCATCATCTCTGCCCTCTATGGGGTGACATTTCTCCAGGCACAAGCAAATACCAATGCAATCGTGATGGCGGTTGGCTCACTGGTCACCATCGCGACCTACTTTGCATTAATGGTGCGAGCATTTGGCCTCCGAAGAAGCTTCTAAATACCCTTTTGATCAGGCAACATCTCCACGAACAAGTGGCGAATCATCAATCGTCCAAGAAAGCGGTCTCCAGATGATCGGCTTGAAGCGATCTTGATGTCCACGACCGACGCCCATCGCCACGAATCCGGCTTGAGCATATCGATCTAGGTCCAAGACGCCAACCCCATCGAATACGACAACCCCTGCCATCTTTCGAAGCAACTCTTCCGGTGATAGCTCGCTAAATTGACTCCAGCTAGCGCCAATAACCACGATGTCAGCTCCATCTACGGCTTCATCGATGGATATCGCCCTCTTTGCAATTGACTTTTCTTGGCTCTGATTCAACTTGGCCATCGGATCGTATCCCACGACGACTGCGCCGGCTAAAGTCAGCTGTTGCGCCAAGTAGAGCGCCGGCGAATCCCTGGTATCGTCGGTACCAGCCTTGAATGAGAGGCCCAGAAGAGCCACCTTTGCCCCCTCTAGTCCGCCATTTACCCGAGATAGGCGGTCGACGACTCGACCTCTTGTTACTTCATTGGCTTCGATTGCCCCGTCGACGACCAATGAATTTAGACCAAGGGAACGAGAGATCGCAACCATTCCCGACGTGTCCTTGGGAAGGCACGAGCCACCCCAACCAATACCAGGGTTTAGAAAATCTCCACCGATCCGACTGTCCATCCCTACGCCCTTTAGTACCCTATGGGCCTCCGTACCCAAAGTTTCACATAGGGCCGCCACTTCGTTGGCGAACGACACTTTCACCGCCAAAAACGCGTTCGATGCGTACTTTACTAACTCAGCACCACGGCGATCAAGGGTAAGAAGCTCCATCTCATCGGGGTACAGACTTGCTACCTTTAACAGAGCTTCACCCTCGCCGCCAACGACAACTCGATCCGGATTCATAAAGTCATAGACGCTTTGCCCCTCCCGAAGAAATTCTGGGTTGGATAAGACGCTCACTGCAACGTTATCCCTAGCCGAATCGTGACATATCAACTCAAGGGCCTCACAAGTTCCGGGGGGAACGGTACTCTTTACCACCACGTAGGTGTCCTTAGTTGCACACCGTGCGACTTGCCTTGCAGCAGCTGCAATGATCGTAAGGTTTGGATCTCCACTTGGCATTGGCGGTGTGCCAACGCACAATAAGACTACTTCAGCCTCGAAGAGCCCCTCTTCTAAGGATTGGTGAAGCTGAATCCGACCGCGAGATAGCGCCTTCGAATAGATTCGATCTAAGTCAGGCTCATAGATAGGTATTTCACCCATCGATAGCATTGCAAGTCGATCGGGATCCTTCTCAACCAAGTGGATACTGTGGCCAATCTCAGCGAAGCACCCAGCTGCAGTTAGCCCAACGTAGCCGCCGCCAATGATCAATATCGTTGACTCTTTAAATCTTTTCATCGACTCTCCTTTAAATTGTTTGATCACAACCATGTACCGATCGGTCGCCATAGCAACAGATCTCCGCCTACCTCGATTTAGCGATACAAAAGAGGAGGATGGTCCTCTTGACTTTGCGTTGCATTGAAGTACCTGCTGTGACTTTGGGCGATGATGCGGCCATCTACCATGCGATACATAACGTCACATAGCCCAGCAGTTGACTCTTGGTGGGTTATCACAATGGTTGTTCTGCCACGCGCCGCCGATTCAAGTGCTCCCGCGATCACCACTTCGAGCGATGGATCGATACCAACGGTAGGTTCATCAAAGATGATGATCGATGAGTCTTTAAGTACAGCTCGAGCAATTGCGACACATTGCCGCTGACCGCCTGAGAGGCTGGCTCCTTTTTCCGCGACAATGGTGTCAAAACCCATTGGCAGTGACTTTATTACCTCAATTACTCCAGCTTGAGCCGCTGCCCTTATTGCATCGAGCCTCTCTGCCCCTGGAGAACCGTAGACAATATTTTCCCAAATCGTTCCAGAGAAGATGAAGGTCTCCTGCGGCAGGTAAGAGATGTGGCTTCTAAGGGTCTTCAAATCGACGTCTTTGACACTTACCCCACCGATGAGGACATCTCCGGCACTAGCTTCAACCAGGCGAGGTATCAACTTAGCAATAGTTGATTTTCCGGCACCGGTCTCACCTACAATCGCAACTTTTGTCCCCGATCGGATGGTAAATGTTATATCTTCTGCGATAGTCTCATCGAAGTATTTGACTTGAACGCCCCTAAATTCGATGTCGCCATCTGAGTAGTCGAGGCATTGATCCGCAGGAAATGTCTCGACCGATTCATCGGCCAAAAGAAGTTCAACCACTCGCTCCCGCGCCGCCAGCCCTGCGCCAATTATCCCGGCCCTCTTGGTGAGTTGCTGTAGAGGTTTATAGATCGAACGGGCGTAACTGGTCACAACCAGAATCATTCCGACCGATAGCGACTTTGATAAGACCGCAACTCCACCAAATAGGACAAATAACGCGATAGTGAGATTCAAGGTCGAAGTGGCCGAAGCATTCATAGCTGCCTGGTGCATATTTGAACGCATTGAATGCGAAGTCGAGGCTTTGATTAGACGCTGAAAGCGACCTCTTTCAACGATCTCGCCATTTGATGTTTGAACCACCACTAATCCAGTTAGCGCTTGTTGAGCAACAGAATTAGCCTGCCCTTCATAGTCCCTGGCTCTGCGTGACTCCGCTTTGACTCTGGTCATAAAGAAGCCCAAGTCAAAGAGGATAAAGAGGCCGAGGGCAAGTACCGAAAGTAAATATAGTGGCCCCAGAAGGGCAAGTATTATAAGTATTCCGGCTATCGAAAGAGACGAATTTACAAGGGTTGGGATCGAGTCAACCATGGCTCGCTGAATCGACTGCACATCGGCGATCAACCTGGTATTTAGGTCACCCTGCTTACGTCTTTGAAAAAATGAGGGTGGTTGTCGCAGCAGATGGTCAAAGATCCTGATCTGCAATTGGTTCGTAAAGACCATACCGGCGTTGGTAAATGCAAGCGCGCTGAAGTAGGTCGCAACACCACCTAGCAACGCCAAAGCAGCCATAGAAGAGGCTACGGCATACAAAAGTTGGCTTCGAGAAGATATAGCTCCAAGAAACAGTGGCGCCCTTGCGTGGCCGAAGACCGAATCGACAACTATCTTTAGCGGCCAAGGGGTAGCCCAGGTAATTACGGCGTTGATCGATGCAAAGAGTAGTCCGACTGCGATCCTCCCCTTGGCGCTCGATACAAAGTCGGCCATTATCGATACCTTGGGTGCCTTAGTTTGATCTGATCTCCGAGGGCTAACTAAATGCTGCATCTAAGTCCTCTATGAAGAGATCTCTCTCAAGAATCTCTGCCACAGTATCGTCCCAGGAAAACTTCTCGACAACCCTCGCCCTTGCCTTAGCTGAAAGCTCGTGCGCAAGAGATGGGTTGTCCATAATGAGCTCGATAGCAGAAGATAGAGCTATCGGCCCTGGATCGGTAAGCAAAATGGCCAAGTCTAAAGTGATCGAGCGGATCGAGGGGGTATCGGTAGCGACCACCGGTATCCCACCTGCCATGTACTCCAATACCTTCAAGGGAGAGAAGTAGAAGTCGTTAGACCTTACATAAGGTGCGACTCCAACGTCGAACGTCGCAATCTCTTTAGGAACGTCACTCATAGGCACCGCGCCAACAAATTCAATCGATTGTGCACAAGAAAGTGACGACGCCAGTTGCCGCAGGTGTTCCCCGCGTGGACCTTCGCCTACGATCTTGACTCGAAAACTTCTGCCGCGCTCATGGAGCAACTCAGCAGCCAAAAGGAGGTTTTCAACGCCATGCCACCCCTTTAGAGACCCCACAAAGCCAATGGTAAATAGACCGAATTGCTGCGCTTTTGGAAGTTCAAAGTCATCGACGGCAACTCCATTTGGAACCACCCGAATTCGCGCTGCACCATTTGAGGCAGCATAGGGAATTAGTGCAGAGGTTACACATACGACATCAGCACCTACAATTGCCGATCGTTCATCCTCTGCTGCTTTGGCGTGTTCGGCAAGGAGAAAGTGGTTGGCGCGCTCTTTAGCCACTGGGGCGTTGATCTCGAGGATCCGCCTCAGACCGAACTCAGCTGCGATCTTTCCCCCTTCACCAAAGAAGAGGCTCAACCGCTCATAGATTAAATCAAAGTCGTATCTTTGTAGCTCCTCCCTCAGAGCTTGTGCGAATCTTTTTGATGCCTCAATCTTGGAGAGGTCGTTGGACTTTACTTTGTCAAAGTAGATTTGGTGAACTGTGGCATCGACCGCAGATAAATCTTTTACCGAAGTCACGAAGAGATGGACCTCGTGACCCAATCTTTTGGCACTCTGGCAAAAACGGGCGACGTGGACCGAAGCACCCTTTACACCGCCGATAGCGATGCCTGGATCGAAGAGAATGTATGCGATCTTCATCTAATCTCTCCCTCTGTCTCAAGGTCGTCAAACCTCGGGGCAACGGCTGCCATTAGCTCTGCGACCATATCATTTGCCATATCTTTCGAAAACTCCATCTCCACCTTGCCTCGAGCTCGATTAGCTAGCCCCGCAAGAGTCTCCCTATCGTCGATTAGTTCAATCATCACCTTCGCTAGGGCTCGAACATCACCACTTCGATAGATCCTCCCCGAGATCCGATCCTCTATCGCCTCTTTAATTCCGTCGATATCGGCGCCAACGACAACCTTGCCGCAGGCCATGGCTTCCAGTAGAACATTCGGGATACCATCGCTATCGCCATCTGGTAGGACAACTGAGGGGTGGACAAAGACCGAAGATCGCGATAGCTCGTTGATCACTCCTTGGCGATCTTGAGAACCCAGAAAGGTGATTCGCCCTCTAATTCCGAGAAGGGAAGCCTTCTCTTCTAAGCTCTGTCGCAGGGGGCCATCGCCGACCATCCGCAAATTGAAGGACCTACCTCTAGCTTGCACGATCGCGAGGGCGTCGATGAGATCACCGTACCCCTTTTTGGGGACGAGTCGACCTACTGTAACCAACCGAAGTACGTCGTCTTCGATCATTGACCTCTCGGTAGTGGAAAACTGGTCAGGTCGAAACTTATCCAAGTCGACGCCGTGGCGAAGCAGCTTCAACTTGCCACCATGACCCGATAGATCGCAGCTTGACTTTTGAGCCACGTCTTTAAGTGCCTTAGAGGAGCAGAGGAGGACGAAGCTCGCCATCTCTACCTTTTTTCGTAGCGATAAGGGTGACGATTGAACTATGTCCTTGGCGTGACCCGCCATCGAGAAGGTAGTTCCACTAATCTGAGCTGCAACTAGGGCCGCCGATGATGGAGAGTGAGCAAAGGCACCGTGGAGGTGGTCGATCCCATCTAGTCGAATAAGGCGCGAAAGGCTGATTCCATATGCGACGTTCTTGAACCAAGCCCGCCTATCTTTACCCATGGGTAGGGCTCGGACTACCTGATAGTAACTTCTTGGCGAGAGGGTCATCAATCTAAGGTGCTCTAAAAATATCCTTAGCCCTTCTCTCTTGGCAGAATAACCCTCAGTCAAGTAGTTGATATTGGCCTTCAACCTCTTTACGTCACCATCGATGATCGGTTCTCTGGGATCTGCTATGGCATAGACAACTAGCTCGAAGCCACGCTCTTCAAGTCCAAGCATCTCCTCTAGGACAAATGTCTCGGAGAGCCTTGGAAAGCGCTTTACAACGTATCCGATTCGACGCGCCACTACGCCCTCAGATCCACATCTGACATCGTCACAGAGGTCAAGTCGCATCTTGCCTGATCACTATTGGCTTCATCGCCCCCAAGATTCGCTATCCCTTTGCGACTTGGAACTACGATTTGACTAGCAAAGCGCGGTATCGCTGACATTTCAAGAGCCACCGACTCCCCAAGGATTGGCTCCTCCCAGAATCTATTTAGTAGGCCCACGATCTGGTCCAGATTCCACTCTTGAGTTGAAACTAATTCGCCGAAGCCAAGAGAGGCGAAGATCCTTCCTCGAACCAACTGTTCCTCTCGAGGAAAGATCCTTGGCAGATAGATAGCTGGGACTCGAGCGGCAGCGAGCTCCAGCGTGGTGTTGTAACCACCCATCGATAGGGCGACCCTAGCTTGGGCTACCAGGGCTTCAAAGTTGGCACAGAACTCGATTAGCTCAATATTTTCATATCCTTCGGCAAGGAGGTTGAGCTGATGCAGGGCACCTCGATCCATCAAAGGACCGGTTACAACGATGGTTCTGTATCCTGTCGCCCTGCCAAGGAGCACCCCTAGCTCACAAAGAGCAAAGCCGTCGCCACCACCGCCGCTAGTAACTAAGAGGTGTCCTCCGTTGTAGTTTGGATCGCTAAAGAGCTCGCTCCTCCTTAGCCCCGCCTCGATAAACTCTGGCTTTCCGATGTAAGAGAGGTAATGAAGGCAGAGACCGGGGTCTAGTCCATATGCCTTAGCGATGTCAAAGAGGTTCTTTTCACCAAAGACGTACGCTCTGTTATAAAATGTGGCGATCGCCTCCAATTGACCATCTGACCCCCATCCACTCTTCATGTTTTCAGGGGAATCGATGATGTCGCGCAGGCCGATAAATCGAAGGATAGAGGGACGTTCGGTCTTCAAAAAGTCAAGGACACCTCGAAGCTCCTGACCCATTCCTAGGGGCGAGTGATCTACATAAAAGATCTCTGGCGAAAACCTCTTTATGACGTCGATAATGATCGCTGCTCTTGCTCGTTTGATCAGAGAAATAGGAATCTCAATTCCATACGCCTGGTACTGATCCGTCCCCACCTTTACCACCGGTGGAAGCTCAACCAATTCGATCTGTGACGGCACTTCAAAGCTAGATGCGACTCGAGACCCTGTCACGATCACTATCCGCATCTGCTTCGAACTTCGTACCAACGCCTCAGCTAGTGCAATGTTGCGACGAAGATGTCCTAATCCGTAGGTATCGTGAGAGTAGATGACGACGCGAGATGTACCTCGGCTGGTAATTTCATCGACAACTTCAAAGTCACTCATATTATCGCCTCGATCTCTACCTTTTGTCCTAGGTCTCGATAGACACCTTTGAAGAATGAAAACTGCGCTGCTATCCCCTCTTCGATCGAGTACCGAGGTTGATATCCAAGGATCTCCTTTGCCAATGAAAGGTCAGCACCGGTGTGCATCACATCCCCCTTAGCAAATGGCCCATAGTTCACCTCGATACCTCTTCCTAGTTGCTCCTCGATCAGCTCTAGAACTCGAGCTATGGTAACTATCGATCCCCCGCCCACATTTAGCGCCAAACCACTCTCGCGCGCTTTGGCTGCGGCGATAGTGGCCTCGACGATGTCACGAACGTAGGTAAAGTCGCGACTTTGACTTCCATCTCCATAGATCTCGATGGGCTGATTTGAAAGTGCCGCCTTGATGAACTTACGAAAACCCATATCGGGGCGCTGACGGGGGCCATAGACCGTGAAGTATCGAAGGGCGATCGTGGAAAGGCCCTCTTGGGCTGCGTCGAGAACCGTGCTCTCTGCCTCGAGCTTGCTCCATCCATATGGCGATACTGGATCTGTAGTTCCAACCTCTGAAAATGGCAGCGGTGCATCTCCGTAGACTGACGACGATGAGGCTGCGACCAAGCGAATCTCGGGGTTGACCCTCTTGATCGTCTGGATTAGTCGTTTGGTTGCGACAATGTTGTCACTTTGATACTTATCGAAGTCACTAAAGCTCGACCGTACCCCAGCCCTGCCGGCAAGGTGAAAGATGGTATCGACCCGGCCTAAGTATCGATCTAGATCAACTATCGCCAGATCGGCCTCTATAAGCTCAAAGTTGGGGTTCGAAGATAATAATTTCGCCCGATCTCGCTTTTCGACGGGATCGTAGGAGTCGGTAAATCCATCTACTCCAACGATCGAAACTCCGCCTTCGAGAAGCACATCGCAAAGGTGGGATCCAATGAATCCCGCAGCTCCGGTTACCATGACACGCTTCATACAATCCCTTTATCAACAAATATTTATAACATCATCGCCTAAAAACCTCTTTTACCACTAAGTCAAAAATTAATATTATCTAATTTAAGATTTTAAATAATATAAAAAATAACTCACTTTTATGAATCATCTTTCAGAGTTATAGCACACTGAAGGAACCATAAAGAACTATTCTTCCTGTTATTCATCGATAAAAGAGAGTGTAAATCGGGGTAACCGTATCGTTATAGTGGATATTCATCGCTACAAGCAATTACAGTACAGAAGCAAAGAATTTCGAATCGCATCTCAATGATGTTTTCATAAAGATAGTAACTAAAGAATTACTTATTGAATAAATGACGATCTGTATATTTTACGGCGTAATTTAAAATATAATAATACCATCAGCAAGATATCGTTTTTTATTTCCGTGAAGTTCTATTAATAAACGATAATTTGCTTATTTGTAAATTTTGGATTAACTAAACTATGGGCTATACCCCCAAAAAGAGATCAAATATGAACTATCTCGCCGTAGCCACGGAGAAGATCTCAAAGGCTTGGTGCCGTAGCAGAGAGGCACATCGCCAATTTCAATTAAAAAATTTGACACTTTCAGCAAAATCTTTGAAAGTTCAAGGCACGACGTGCCGATATGTGCCCTAGTCGAGTAATCAGGAGAGTCCATGATTAATGCAAATAGGGCCGGAGAGTCAATTGCAACTAAGGAGAAGATCGAACTTCTCAATAACCTCGCCGCTGGTGTTGCGGCCACAATGGCTCCAGGAACTGCTCGAACCACCTTGCAGTACACCATCTCTCTTACCAGAATTTGGGAGCACCTACTTGAAGAGATAGCTCCTAAGAGTAGTGAGATGACACTCGACATCGGATGCGGCTTTGGCCTTGTAAATCTAGAGATCGGTATCAGATTCAACGCCCCATCTGTAGGTTGTGACATCGTCCCAGAATTTATCGAGGGAGCCCGAATGATCGAAGGTCACCTTCGATCAAGGGGCGCAATATCGCCGAGGACCACGACCATGTTTGGATATGGTGATATCTTGGAGCTACCCTACGGTGACGACTCATTCGAGGTGGTAATCGTTCGCGAGGTGCTTCAATACCTCCCTGACCCCTCTATTGCCATAGCTGAAATCTTTCGAGTTCTAAAACCGGGTGGACGGGTGATAATCGAGGATCTAGAGGACGATCTCTACATCGTCGAACCCCCAAATCCCGACTCGTTTACACTACTTCATGGGGCGATCGCTCGACTTCAAAAGATGAAAGGGGGAAATCGCAACGTCGGCCGAAAGATAGCGCCCCTCCTTTATGGCGGTGGCTTTGAAATCTCAAAGGTCTCAACACTCACCGAAGGTGCCTTCGTCGACACCACGAGTGCATCATTCGAACGGGCATTCGTTATCGAGCAATTGACCTCAGCTCGGGATGAATTGATCGAAAAGGGAGTACTGACTCAAGAGCAGTTCGATTCGAATGTCAAAGACCTCAGCCATCAGCCATTTCATCCCCAATTTCGAATGAATGGGCGCATAGCGGTACAAGCACGAAAACCCAGATAAACCCATCTCGGTCGAGTGGCGATTCCACGACTAAGGTAATCAGAGTCAGTTGTTTGCCAAGGTTTGAATAGTCAGGTCGGTCGATGTTCAATAAGGTCCTCGTAGCAAATAGAGGCGAAATTGCTATTAGAGCTTTTCGAGCCGCCTCAGAGCTCAAGATAACAACAGTTGGAATCTATGCCTACGAGGATCGCTACTCTCTGCACCGTCAAAAGGCCGATGAGAGCTACCAGATTGGAGAGCCCGGCCACCCCCTGCGCTCGTACCTCGATATCGATCTGATCGTAAAGATCGCAAAAGAGGCCGGCGCCGACGCCATCTACCCCGGATATGGATTTCTTTCAGAGAATCCCCTCCTCGCCGAGAAGGCATTAGAGCAAGGGGTGACCTTCATCGGGCCATCGGTACGCGCCCTCGAACTTGCGGGCAACAAGATGAACGCTATCGCCGCTGCGCGCAGGGCAAATATTCCAACTCTCAACTCAACCGGCCCAATAGCCGAAGGCGACGACTTTACCGAAGTTGAAGAGCGATTTACCTTTCCGGTCTTCGTAAAGGCTGCTGCAGGTGGCGGCGGACGCGGCCTTCGCCGGGTTGACAAAGTGGAGGAGCTGGCGCAAGCAGTTACAAGCGCTATGGCCGAAGCTCAGCTCGCCTTTGGAGATCCTACTGTCTTCATCGAAGAGGCAGTTGTAGATCCACGCCACATCGAGGTTCAGATCCTCGCCGACAACTCAGGAGACGTAGTCCACCTCTACGAACGCGACTGCTCGATCCAACGGCGCCACCAAAAGGTGGTTGAGATCGCTCCTGCACCTAATCTTGACCCTGCAATTAGGGACGCTATCTGCGCCGATGCCGTCGCCTTTGCCCGCTCAATCGGCTATTCGAATGCGGGAACGGTGGAGTTTCTCCTCAACAAAGATGGACGCCACGTCTTTATCGAGATGAATCCAAGGATCCAAGTCGAGCACACCGTTACCGAAGAGGTAACTGGGATCGACTTAGTCCAGTCACAGATAAAGGTTGCCGCTGGCTATAGCCTTGTCGACCTCGGTCTTCGACAAGAGACGATTACCACCAAGGGCGCTGCCCTACAGTGTCGAATCACTACCGAGGATCCATCGGATAACTTTCGCCCCGACACCGGTAGGATTGCTGCCTATCGCGCACCAGGTGGCGCCGGAATACGACTCGATGAAGGAACATATAGCGGTGCCGAGGTGCTTCCCTACTTTGACTCGATGTTGGTAAAACTAACCGCTCGAGGGCGAACATTTCCCGAAGCAATAGTCCGCGCCGACCGTGCCCTGCGTGAATTTAGAATCCGGGGCGTCGCTACCAATATCGGCTTTCTTGAGGCACTCTTAGGAGACGAGGACTTTAGAAGTGGAGATATAGATACATCCTTTATCGAGAACCACCAAGACCTGCTCTCAAGTAGCTATGGAGCCGATCGAGGAACTCGCCTCCTCAACTACCTCTCCGACGTCTCAGTAAACCACCCCAATGGCCCTTCTCCAACTGCATTGAACCCCAAGGTCAAGCTTCCCAGCGTCGACCTTTCACTTCCTTTGCCCAAGGGACATAAGGACCTCCTCGACGAAGTCGGTCCGGTTCGCTTTGCTCAACTTCTGCGAGCCAAAAAAGATGTGTCGATAACCGATACCACCCTTCGAGATGCCCATCAAAGCCTCCTGGCAACTCGCCTTAGAACCTATGATATCCTCGCCGTCGCCCCCTACTACGCCCGACTTTTACCCTCTCTCTTTTCCATCGAAGCTTGGGGAGGCGCTACATACGACGTGGCGCTGCGTTTCCTGAAGGAAGATCCATGGGAGCGCCTTGAGGCACTTAGGGAAAAAGTGCCAAATATTCCAATTCAAATGCTGCTGCGGGGTCAATCGACAGTCGCCTATAGCCCTCAACCTAAAGAGGTTGCCAAGTCGTTTGTTCGGGCCGCAAAAGAGTCTGGAATCGATATCTTTCGCATCTTTGACGCCCTAAATAACGTTGAGATAATGCGCCCCGAGATCGACGCCGCCCTCGAATTTGGGGGGCTAGTAGAGGGGACCCTCTGCTATACCGGAGATATGCTAAATCCGGGGGAGAAGACCTACACCCTCGACTACTACCTTGGGATCGCGGAACGGTTGGTCGAGATGGGTTCGCACATCCTATGTATAAAGGACATGGCGGGCCTAGCAAAAGCACCATCTGTCAAGGTATTGGTACGTGCCCTTCGGGAACGCTTCGACCTTCCGGTACACTTTCACACCCACGACACCGCCGGAGGACAACTCGCCTCCTACCTTGCAGCAGTAGAGGCGGGGGTTGACGTAATAGATGGGGCCAGTGCATCGTTAGCAGGAACCACCTCACAGCCGAGCCTCTCTGCGATTATCGCAGCCCTTCAATATGGTGAGCGCGGCAGCGACGTTCCCCTCTCCGGCGCCTTAGCTCTAGAGCCCTACTTCGAGGCGGTACGCCACCTCTATGCCCCATTCGAATCGGGGTTGGCCTCACCCACAGGTCGGGTCTACATGCACGAGATCCCAGGTGGACAGCTCTCCAACTTGAGGCAACAGGCGATCGCCCTAGGCCTAGGCGAGAGATTCGAGATGATCGAAGATATGTACGCCCACGTCAATCGGATATTGGGAAATATAGTCAAGGTAACCCCCTCGTCAAAGGTAGTCGGCGACCTTGCCCTTGGACTCGTAGCGGCAAATGCCGACCCCCTGGAGTTTGAAAAGAGCCCTGAGAACTACGACCTTCCCGACTCGGTGATCAACTTCCTCAGCGGCGAACTTGGGACCCCGCCGGCCGGATGGCCTGAACCCTTTAGAACTAAGGCCCTTCAAAATAGAAATATCAAGTACAACGGCGTTCCAGAGTTAGACGATGAGTCAAAGCGCCTCCTGGCCCAAGAGAACCCTCGAAGCGCCCTCAATAACCTCCTCTTTGCTGGACCTAGCAAGGAGTACATGGAGTCGCAAGAGAAGTATGGAAGATTAACCCTTCTCGAGACCAAGGCCTTCTTCTACGGACTAGAGGCTGGCGAAGAGACCGTGGTTCACCTCGAGCCCGGGATAGACCTCTTTCTCGCGGTAGATGCCATCGGCGCCCCCGACGACCGTGGCATAAGAGACGTCTACTGTCGCCTCAATGGACAACTTCGAGTAATCCCAGTACGCGACCGCTCAGTAGAGTCGAGCGCCCCAATAAACGAGAGGGCAGATCCAAATCGCCCCGGTCACATCGCAGCTCCATTTTCCGGAGTTGCAACGGTGGCCGTCGTAGAAGGTGACCACCTCGAAGCGGGACAGACAGTAGCCACCATTGAAGCGATGAAGATGGAGGCCGCAATCACCACTGCGGTTTCAGGTCGAGTATCTCGAGTCATCACCAATGGACCTACCAAGGTCGAAGTTGGTGACCTGTTGATTGAGGTAGTTCCCTCCTAGTGGGTGCGTGGCCAGGTTATCAACTACTGCGTCCACGCGCTTACAAAAAAACAAAGCGAACAAGCTCGAGAGCAATGTGTCTGTCGGGCAAGAGATCTCGAGATAAGACTAACGATTGACTGACTTAGGCGTCGATCTAGGGATAGCAAAATAGCCCAGAGCACATGTTCTGGGCTATTTTGCTATCGATAAAAAGATATTCCTCTTACTCACCGTCTCAACGAGGGGGTATCTGCCTAAGAAGGCGCCTCCCTCGCCATGGAACTAGATGCCACAGATTGGGTCGTCTCCAAGTGGATCTCCGGTAGCGGCGTATGCTCGAGCCCGTGAACCACCACACCAATTTGAATAAGAACACCCCCCGCACCTACCGACGAACTTTGCCCCACGGATATCTAGCAGGAGTTGATCCTCTTGATAGATCTCGACCAGCGATCGATCCCGAATGTTACCGAGGCTAAGTGGTAGAAATCCAGATGGATAGACGTCGCCGGTATTTGAGATGAAGATGATGCCTTTACCGTCACGAGTTATAGCAGGTGGAATGTGGCGATCACCACTTGGTTCACCCACGAGATTTATCATTCTCGAGCTCAACTCACCGTATAGAACGCCCTTTGGCAAGAGGAGCTTATCTCCCTCTTCGCCTCCGCGAAGTTCGTTGGCCACCCTTCGATACATCGGCCCTTCCACGGTCCGAACCGTCAATCCATAGGCCGTTGCATCGTATAGGAAGCGGGCCACGTCTTCGGCGTCTTGGGGCTTCAGCTCCAGCATCTCAGTGCCGCGCCCCACGCTTATCAAAAAGAAGATCTCCCAGATCGTAACGCCACGATCGAGCAACGCCTTTGCGATCTCTGGAAGTTCAATCACGTTATTTGACATAACAGTGGTATTTACCTGTACTGAAAATCCAAGGCGCTTAGCAAGTTCCATCGCCTCCAAAGTCTTTTCAAAGTGGCCGCCAATTCCACGAATTGAGTCATGGGTCGTTCCGATGCCATCGAGTGAGATCGAGAGCGCCTTTACCCCAAGGTCACGCACTGCAGTGAGGCGTTCTTCATTGAATAGGGGGCTAATTGCCGGCGATAGCGCAGCTTTGATGCCCACTCGCTTGCATGCATTGAGGATCTCTTCTAGATCGTCGCGCATCAAAATGTCACCACCGGTCAAAACCAAGATCGGTGATGGGGATCCAAAGTTAGCTATATCCTCGATCATTGCGATCGCCTCTGAGGTGGAGAGCTCTCCATCTGGTGCAGTCGATATCGCTTCGGCCCTACAGTGGCGACAGGAGAGGGGGCAAGCCTTGGTCGACTCCCAAAAGATCAGAATTGGACTCCTGTTGGTTCGATCCTCCATCGATTGGCGCCCGTGCTCGATCTGTCCGTGGTGTGGCGCCGCAGATTGTATGGCTAGAGATGAAGGGGATACTATTGGGTCAGATGAAATCGTCATTTAGAACCTACCTTTGACGGCACAGAAATTCTCGACCGCTACATAATTACTTCTACTACTAAAAGATAACTTCGATGCGGTGGTGAATTAGGTGGCCAATAGTCCCAACTAGTAGTGGCGATCTTCCCAAATAAATAGACGACCTTATTATGAGGCAGATGAGAACGGCCAGCCGTTGAAGGCTATCGCCTCTTTTCCTCCCCGAACCAGATATTCGTTGTAGCCACTTAGCCACTTTTGGTGCAGCATCTCCATGTTGGTGGTACAGGTGGTTGGATCGAGCAGTTCAATTGCCTTTGGAAATTGCTCCAGCATTGAAACCAGAACTCCAAAGGTCATCTTGGTATCTTCGAGGGCGTTATGAAAGCCTCCGCTTGCCACACCGTAGCGGACACAGAGGGCATCTAAATTACGACGCCCCTTTCTATAGGGCTCTAGGTGGCGATCTAGAACAAGGGTGTCGATGACCGGCGCCGTGAACCCATAGTCCACCAAGGATTCACCAAGAATCGCCTTAGCGGCGAAGTTGACCATCGAAAGATCGAAGGCGACATTCATTCCAACTACGTACCAACCATCTCGACTAGCTCTAAGTAGACTAAGGACGATCTGGTAGAGGCTATCATGCAGATCACTTCCAACCCGAGCCGCATCCTCAGAGGAGATCCCATGGATCGCCGAGGCCTCGGCTGGGATATTTACTCCTGGCCAAACTAAGGAGTAGAGCTGATTTGCGAGGTTGTTGCCGATGTAGGTGAGGATTGAATAGCTCACCGGCAGGTCTGAGGTGACATCAACACCGGTCGTCTCTAGATCAAATACCAAAAAGACGTTATCGTCGATAAAAGGAATACCACTTGCCGCTTCGACTACCACCTAGATGAAACCCATCCCCTCATAAAGCGTCGCCCACCCTACCCAAAAGGCTTCGGAACAAACCCTTTCCAATACGTTATCAGTCGAGGCTATGAGTTAGGAGCAATGATTCACTGAAGTGGAATCTAGCCAATCGCAGATATATCCATTGCCGTGATCTTTCTACTTTGCCGGCAGGGAGTTGATGCTCTCGACCCGGGGTTGAGGCGCCAGAAGTGAGCTGCGGCGCAAGATAAACGAGATCGCAGAGCCAAGAAGGATGACCCACATCTTTCCAACCAACTGTCCCTTGAGGGCAATCGACAGTGGAATTTGAGCCAAGGTCAGAAATAGTACAGAGTCGACGAACTCACCAAAGAGGCCAGATACCAGGACCGCCGCAGCGAAGTTTCGCTTAGCGAGGGGGGTAAAGATGGCAAAGTCGACCGTCTCTGAGACCAGGAATGTAAATCCAGAGGCAAAAGCCAACTGCGGCGAGGATATGAAGTACGAGATGAAGGCGCCGACCAAGATCGCCACGATGCCCGGAAGGGTACCAGCGCTTCGCTGTAAAAGGTCACGCGAGACCAGTGCGAGGGAGGCGAGGTAGACCCCTGAGGGGGCATACAACCCAAAACCAACCGGAAGTACGTGTGCACCAGGGATGACTTTACCGATGTGGCCAATCATGTAGTTGGCCCCAACGATCGAACCCACATAAAGGACGAAGGCTACCACTGCGACCAGAGTGGTCTTCTTAGACATTTCGTTCAACGACTTCAATTCAAACACTATCTTCCACTAATTCGATCAAAGCTGGCAAAGAGGCCCTCGATCTTTGCGATATCATCGCCTCCAAGGCCATCTGCGTACTCAAAGACCATCGGCTTTATTGCGATCCCTCCCCTTACATTGAAGTCTCCATAGACCCTTAGGGCTAGGGGGGATATCTTGGCGATGATGTCGTTGGCGATCTGATTTATACAATCCTCGTGAAAGGCGCCGTGGTTTCGATATGAGACCAGATAGAGCTTTAGCGATTTACTCTCGACACAGAGCTCATCGGCGATATAGTCGATCCAGATCTTGCCATAGTCTGGCTGTCCAGTCATGGGGCAGAGGCTAGTAAATTCAAGACAGTCAAGGCCAATTACAAACTTGCGCCCACGGTGGGGGTTGGCAAAGGTCTCTAAGATCTCAACGCTTGGGGCCTCGTAGTTATACTTTGTTGAATTTGAACCAAGGTGGGTCAAGTTACTTGTATCGCTGGCCACATCAACCTCCTTGGAACTTACTTTTACGGCACTTCAGTCTAACCGTCATAGCCCCTGATCGAGGGCGCTGGGTCGCTCAGATTCAACTTGGCAAAGGCGCTTCTTCGAATTTGGCACGAATCACAGGTGGTACAAGCTTTGCCATCGATCGGATCGTAACAGCTAATAGTCAACTCATATGGAACACCCAGTTGCAATCCTCGCTGAATGATCTGGTCCTTTGTAAGGTCAAGAAGTGGAGCTTGGATAGAAAAGGTTCCTCGCCCCTCGACGCTCGCGGCGGTTGCGAGATTGGCCATAGCCGCAAATGCATCGAGGTACTCCCCTCGACAATCTGGATATCCCGAATAGTCGACTTGATTTGCCCCAATAAAGATGTCAAATGCTCCAATGGTCTCAGCCATAGCAAGTGCAAAGGAGAGAAAGACTGTATTTCGCGCCGGAACATAGGTTATCGGAATCTCGCTCCTGCCCATGGGGTCATCTCCGTGCGGCACCTCTAAGTCACTGGTGAGAGCCGAACCGCCAAAGATTCGCAGATCGATCTTGGCGACTCGGTGATCTGTCACCCCCATCGCAGCTGCGACTTTCTTAGCTGAATCTAGCTCAACCGAATGTCGCTGGCCATAATCGAAGGAGAGGGCAGAGACGACGTAGCCTTGGCTCTTGGCAATCGCCAATGTCGTCGCAGAGTCGAGGCCACCACTTAGAAGTAAAACGCACTTTTTCATCGACCATAAGTCTAAGGGGTGGCCCACCGTGGCCATTGATCACAGCGTCGGCCTCGATAGGGGTAGCTCAATCTAACGAATTGAAGGCGTCTAGAGAATAAACAGGAAACAAGTGGCAAAGTCGAGTTGAAATTAGGTTTAACACGGCACCGGCACCTCTTCCTGAAACCTAGAGTAATGGTGCTCACAATCCCTAATTCCGACAGAATCTTAGGTTTTCTTGAAGAACGTCACCAAACTGATCGCGGTCGACACCCTACGCCAATTCGGCCTTGGCTTTTTCACCATTACCTTCGCCCTAAAGGCAGGCCAGATCGGCTTTAGTGCCCTTGGCTTAGGAGTAGTGACCACCATTTCGGTACTCGTCAGCATTGCAATAACGCGACTTATTGGCGAGCGAATAAAGCAATCCTCCTCGATTCGGACGACTCTTTTACTGTCGGGGTTAGCCATGGCTGGAACTGGGGCAATAGTTGGACTGACAAAGACAACTCCGATCTTCGTCGGGGCCGCCCTCCTCGGCTTTCTACCTCCGCTCGGTGGTCAATTCGTCGCGGCCCTGGTAGAGGGACAGCTAGCTCATACCGACGCTTCAAAAAGGACCGAGACCTTCGCCCGTTATGGCTTTGCCACCACCTCAGCAGGTGCGCTGGGAGCATTAGCCGCGGCACTACCACACTACTTAGGTGCCTCGAGCTCAGGTGCAGTAACGGCAATGAATCTGGCTTACTCCGCCATTGGTATAGTCGTAGCGCTATTGGCAATTACAAGTAGAGCCATTACTGACGATGCAACGCCTCAAGTGGCAGCACCGATAACTGAGGAGGTTTCAGTCGAGAGCAATAGAAACATCAATCGACTTTCTATCCTATTTATCTTCGACTCCACCGGCAGTGGAACCGTCACGCCTGCTTTGATCGCCTTTTGGCTTCACCAAAGGTACCAGATTACACTAGGTCACTTAGCACTTCTCTACTTTGTTATGGCAATTTTGAATTCAGTGTCGTTTCCTCTCGCAGCTCGGATTTCCAAGAAGATTGGATTGCTCAATACCGCTGTTTTCACCCATATTCCATCTTCGCTCTTGCTCATCGCTGTTCCATTTTCTGGAAGCGCCACGATAGCGAGTCTCTTTCTTATCGCCCGTTCGATATTGGTTGAGATGGACATACCGACTCGTCAAAGCTACATCGCATCGATCGTTGCCCCATCTCTCCGGACCAAGGCTGCTGCACGAACCTCGATGAGCAAACAGACAGGTAGGGCTATCGGCCCCCTTATCGGTGGTGCAACCTTGAGTACAATAGGCGCGGTCGCTCCCTTTTTGATCGGCGGGGTTATGAAGATTGGCTACGACTTATCCTTATGGCGAAGTTTCAAGCAGGTAAAAGAGCACCCTCTCAACCAAAGCTAAAAAGAAAATTTAATCTCAAACAAGCTGACCGTAGCCCATCTAGGACCCAATTCCGCCGACGATTGCAGAGTAAAACCCACCTCGTCGCTCAAATAGGTTGTGTAAAGTGAGCGATAGGTAGATCGGCCACGGAACCTCGCAAATTGGCCGACACAGAGCTATCCCTTATCGCTACAAAAGTAGTTGAGCTAGAAGGGTTGCAACTCAAAGATGAAAAAGGTCGTCGGAGCTTCGACGAGGACTTTAGCACCAAGGCGGACAATTTCGTTGCAATAGGGAACCACCACGCAATCGACGTGAATGTCAGCTCAGCTATCTCTACGACAACGCTCGACAATCCAATTCACCAAGAGTGGGGCTAACCACAGTTAGGGCGAAGACGACTTGGACTTAGGTCAAGATATCTGTCGCTCTTGGCAAGAATTTGAATTATTAGTTACTTTGCTTGTCTTTATCCTTCATTGAAAAACGTTGCACTCCGATCTCAGTAACCTCAGTAATACTTGGGGTGAACATACCACAATCCACCCTCGCAATCTCACTTTGACCTTATCAGGACAGCCAAAATCTAACAACCAGTGTCGTAACATTGACGATTGAGTAGACGATTGCTATCGGGTAGAGGGTTGAATCGTAGATGAGAGGTACTTTAGTGCGCAACCTACTTAAGAATTTGATGGTTTGGGCGCGTTGAGGCAGCAGCATCACCAGTGGGAAGATTGGAAGAAAGTACCGTCCCTGCACTCCCAAGATGACTACCGCACGGTATGGAGTAAAGGTGACATAAAGTGCAGCTTCAACTGCCAAAACAGACAGTATCACCGACCCTAAAGTTACAATAACTGATCTGTAGGTCGTTGAATTTAACTCTACTCCCACTAGGAAATTTAAGATCGACGCTGCCAAAACGAGACCCAAAAGAACAAATGACCAGTTCGGCAAGTATGTATCTAGCCAACCAAGTTGGCCAATTGCACTATGGAAGTAGAACTCCCAAAGTCTTCGCGTAGTGATTTCGGCGTCGTGGATGAAGGTAAATGGATTGAGGACCACGAATTTGATCTGCTTCGAAGGCGAGACGTTTGCTACCCCATTGATCGAAGTAACCAAGCTTGAACCAGCAAAGAGGTACCAAAGGGCATTTGTAGCCACACCCACAATAAAGGGGAAAATCCGATTAATGATTCTCCAAATCTTTGGAGCCGCGGTGCGATCTGGAAGTCCAAAGGCGAGATATAGAAGTACGTACGGTGGTTTGGTTACGGCGACCGGTATCAGGAGCAGGGTTGGCAAGAGACGCATAAATCCACTGAGTCGAACTCCGCTCTTGATTGCGTCTACGTTTCTCATCTGCAGGGCCAATGCAAGTACGGCCAAAGTTATGAGATTTGAATCTCGTGAGACTGAACCGAACAGACTGAGAGAAATCGGCAAAAAGGAGACTGCATAGATGAAAAACCTGGCCTTGGGTTTGCTCAAGAAGACCGCCAAGGAGAGGATCGCTATTGCCGTCAAGGCATTGATCGCCTCTGCTAGGTAGTACGAGGTAAGGATCGAGAGCGAAAACAAGCGACCTATCCATACTCCAATTACATCGGGTATGTAGAGAATGGGAGGATCAAAGGAGGCTTGTGTAAAGGTTGAAAATACCCTCCGTGACGACCAAGATAGGTGCATCGCTTGTTGAAATTCGCTGGCATTTACCCTTACGCTCGGATGAAAAGGAATCTTCGTGAACAATTGAATGAAGTAACTTAGATCGATCGGCAAGGGGTAGCCAGCTTGCTTTCCTTGTATAACCGGGGATAGTCCTCCGTAGGCGAGAGAGGCTGCCTTCAAAAAGTGCACCGGCGTGTCCGGAACTTGGAAGGGTGGAGTAAGCGCCATGGTAATTCCTATCGCTAGGAGTAGGAACATCGCAAAGATGAGGGCTGAATTTAGACGATTAGTCTCTTCCGACGAAAAGTCACTTACTTGGCTATCTGCCGGAATTACGGAGACCTTTTTACCTTGAGTTGCCACTACCGAATGGTATCCTTGCCCATTTCATTCCGCCGACTTAGATTGATTAAGGCTAGTCCAAAGTGGTCACGCTCAGCCTGATCTCACCCTTTTTTGCAACCACATTTACATCGATCAAGACAATTCATCGCCGCCGCTATCGCGGTCACCTGGTTCGATCAATGGCGCGCACAGAGTAAGCACATAGCCCCAGTAATCATATCGCCCCATCGAAAAGATGGTCCAGAGGGGATTTTGAAATAAGTTTTAACGGCCACAGACGGGATCGACCCTCCAAATCCGCCTCAATTGCTAGTTTTTCTAGAGTTCAAGGGTGGTCGGGGCCCCTTTAAGTTTTAAAGTGGCCAGTGGAATTGGGGCATCCACAGTTCAAAAGGAAGATAGTTGACCTTCTGAGCTTTTATGTAGCCAAGATTTTACGAATCGTTATCGATCTTGTCCTTCATCAAAGCTATTTCGACTACAACTCGTTCGAGCTTGGTCTCCAATCTTGAAATCGCAGCCGTTAGTTGAAAGACGATAATCGTCAGAAAAACCACCGCCATCAAAAGCAGAAGGTTCGATGCGACTTGAAAGCCAAAGACCTTAGCGGCAAATCGAATCGAAACTGGGAAGACTGCGATCACCACCGCTATCAATCCGATCGGGATCCACACCGCAACGTAACGCTCTTTTAGCGACTTTCTCCTAATCGAGAAGACGATATACCAGAATATAAATAGTGCCAATGCAAGGGTCGAAAGTCGCAGCACCTAGAACCTGCTCACTTGCTCAAACTATTGTTGATAATAAAGATCAAAATCGCACCAAGCATTCGTGCCATCGAAAAAGCTGAACGCAGCGGCCCGTTGCTAGGAACTCCTCCCAATCGAGGTTGCATTCGTACTCCAACTTCACCGACACTTAAGTTGCTCTTGTGAGCAACCATAAGCGACTCTACTGTATCTCCAAGATACTCGGTAGGGTAATTGATTGAGAAGATCTCAATTGCCCTGGAACTTGCTCCCCTAAATCCGCTAGTAACGTCGGTGAGCTTCACCCCAATCAATCGCGAGACGGTGTAGCAGAGAAATTTCATTGCGGCGGAGCGTACTTTTCCTACTTGATAGGTATCGTCGTATCTAAATCGCGAGCCGACGACGACGTCGTAGGTGTCCAACCCCTCCTCCAACACTTCCAAGAACTCCGGTAGGTGTTGTCCATCGGCGTCAAACTGCAAAACCTTATTAAAACCGTTACGCTTGGCAAAGGTAAATCCGGTTCTCATCGCAGCGCCAACACCTAAATTGAAGGCCAAGGATACGGTTCTTACACCAAAGTCTCTACACTTTTGTGCGGTATCATCCTGCGAACCGTCGTCGATAACGAGGATGTTACTCTTGGGCACGAAACTCACTAGCCGAGTGAGAGTTCCCACGATCGCTTCAGATTCGTTCAATGCGGGAATACATACGAGGGTACCCTCAGAAATCACTTCGAACACCTCAGTAAAATTCGCACAATCGGAGGCGCATTCAATTCTCTACGTACTTCTCGGCACCTTTTACGGTTGGGCGTGACGTTTATCTCAAAAGACCACCCAGCGCCTGTAATCAGATTAGCGAGAATTTCAGCCGCACCCATTTATTAAACTTCGTTTTTCAGTGCCGAGTTGCCGTTACCGAATCCCTCAAAGTGCCAATAGTGTAGCTTGTTCCCGATACTCCAGTTGACTAATTTAAAACTACGACCACATAGATTTTCACCACTCATTCCTCAGTGAGATTTAACGCTCCAGAGATGACACCATCGTCACGTAACGATCAAATCGAATCACCGATCTAATTAGTTAACGTCTTTTTGCCGACGCTCTCTTTGCCGACCCTCTTTTTTCAATTTAGGCTCAGTTGGTTGCAATTTGAAGTTGCGAAGTGGTAGGCGAACTCCCTTTAGAGTTGCCCCCAGAACAAAGGCCCGGTGCTAAGGTGGCTTACCTCACTCTTTAAGATCCTCAACTTGACCATCTATAGGTGTATCGGAGACCTCCGATATTGAATTTCAACCTCTAATTGAGATGCTAATTCGAAGTCTTTATTTTTGTCGTGCCACCGTGAAGGTACCGGTCACTTTCATCCTTGATAGATGCCTACTCGGCTAGGTGCATTTCGCTAAGAACAGCGTCGTCGTAGCTAACAAGGCGAACTATCGACTAGAAAACATAGCCCCAAGTCAAAGGCCTCTGGCACCGCTTACTTTATAGCGACATCGATTTCTCAGTGAAAGCAACAATTAGTTTGAGTAAATTAGGTATCAAATCAATCAAACGAGGATGTAGAGCATTGAATTACGAAGAGGCCTTTGCAGCAGTTACGGGTCCAGGGCAGCTTTTCGAGATTACAGAGGGGAATATCCTCGGCCACCACATGAAGTACTTCGCCCACACTCCCCCCTCCTTGGGTGACCTCTTTGGTCGCTGTAGAGATTTTGGGGACAAAGAGGCTGTGGTCTACGGCACCGAGAGGATCTCCTATTCCACCCTCATGGATCAAGCCGATCGCATCGCCCACCTTCTTTCGGTTGACCTTGGAGTCCAAAAGGGTGACCGGGTGGCTATCGCGATGCGAAACTTACCAGAGTGGATCTCAACCTACATAGCAGTACACCTAATTGGTGGGGTTGCGACACTAATTAACGCATGGTGGCAACCGAACGAGATCGCTTACTCACTAGACGACTCCACCCCAAAGGTGATCGTATGTGACAAAGATCGTGCTACTCGAAGCATAGATGCCGCCCGTGAACGCGGGGTAAAACTAGTCGTGGTACGAGACTTCGATCGAGAGATAGATGGGGAGGGTGTTATCCACCTCGACCCCAACGACACTTCGCTCCCCACTAACTACACCAGGCCAGCGATGGACCACGAAGATGATGCCACGATTCTCTATACCTCGGGCACAACTGGCTTTCCAAAGGGTGCCGTTTCGTCGCAGCGAGGGGTTCTCACCGCCATCTTCGCCAACGGTGCCAGGGCTGCAATTGCGATGCTAAGGAACCCCGAAGCCAATACTCCAAGGTTTCCAACCGCCTTTATCTTGGCGATACCGCTCTTTCACGTCACCGGATCAGTCGCTGTAATGCTCTCGGCTCTGGTGTCTGGTGCCAAGATCGTACTGATGCATCGCTGGGATCCGAACGAGGCTGCGAGAATCATCGAGGAAGAGAGGATCACCCGCTTTGTTGGCGTTCCAACGATGTCGATCGACCTACTAGAAAACGAAGAGTTCCTAAAGCGCGATACCTCATCCCTGACCCACATTGGAGGTGGCGGTTCGGCGGTTCCCCCGGAGTTGATTCGCAAGATCGCCTCGACCCCAGGAAAGGGAGCGCCAGGATTTGGTTATGGTATGACCGAAACCAACTCCTATGGACCTCAAATTGAGGGAGAAGAGGCCCTAGCTCGACCTACTAGCGCTGGCAAACCACTACCCATACTTGAAGTAGCGATATTCAATGAATTCGGCGAGCGCCAAGAGCCAAACGTTCGCGGAGAGATCTGCTTCAGCGGCCCAAATGTAATCAAGGGGTACTGGAACAATGAAGCCGCCACTAAGGCTGCCTTCTTTGGCTCCTTCCTTAGATCAGGCGACATCGGCTACATCGACGAAGATGGCTACACCTACGTTGAAGACCGCATAAAGGATATGGTAATTCGAGGTGGAGAAAACGTATACTGCGCTGAGGTTGAAGCCGCCATCTACGAGTGTGACGGGGTACATGAGGCCGCGGTATTTGGCCTACCCGATCCCCGCTTAGGCGAAGAAGTCGCTGCGGTGGTCTACAAGATTGCAGGATCCGATCTAACTGCAGAGTCACTCGAGGCGCAGCTGACGGCTAAAATCGCCAAGTTCAAGGTGCCGTCAAAGATCTTTATCGTCGACGAGCAACTTCCACGCGGCGCCACTGGCAAGATACTAAAGCGCGACCTAAAAGAGTTCTACTCTAAGGCGACCAATACAAACTAGATAGTCGTCACGGATCAGGTATATAACCTTTTCAACTACAGCCCACAAGCTAGCAGCAGTGGGCTGTAGTTGTATATCGCTATTGGTCGGTCGATAGACGGGAGAAGACCTTGGCGTCGTAGTAGTCCTCCCCCACCTTTGCCCCGCTACGAGCGATCCCCTCAAGTTGGTATCCGGCACCAAGTGCTACGTTAATGCTTCTTTGGTTTTCAGTTGCAACGTTAATAACTAGTCGGCGAAGTAGGAGCTCTTCAAATCCAAACTGAGTTAGCGCCTCAACTGACCTACTGACTATACCCTTGCCTTCGAAGTTAGCTCCGAGCCAATAACCGATCTCACCAGCATTTTGCACCTTCTCCACCTCGATCGAGATCACCCCCGCTACTTTGCCGAGATACGAGATGGCAAAAGTGTAACTCTGCCCAAGGGCGAACGCCTGGCGCTTCTCGGCGATAAAGGCCTCGACGTCGCTTACGCTTAGGGTATTTGAAACAAAGCCGAGCCACTTTCCCAATCTCTCCCGAGAACCATCGATCAAGTCGAAGAGGTAAATACCGTCGCGTGGCGCAACGATTGACAATTCGATTTCGTCGTCGATATGGTGCCCTAAGATATTCATGACCCTCCCTAGCGTCCCTGGCAAGTGATCCCTGAAAGAGTTCCTGCGATGAAAGAGATATTAGCCTTCACAGTTGCATCAATCGCCGTAGCGCTTATCCCGGGCCCTGACACCATGGTGGTTCTTAGGGCTTCTATATCAGGTGGCAGACGAGATGGCCTTGCCACCATCTGCGGTATCTTAACTGGCCTCTTCGCCTGGATAACACTTACCACCGCTGGAGTAGCCGTCCTCTTTGCCGCATCGAAAGTAGGCTACCTGATATTGCACATTGCAGGTGGCATTTACCTGCTCTATCTAGGTGTGACCGCCATATTTGCTAAGAACTCACCCCTCAACATCAAGGCAGACGACCGCCCTAGAAGCGCCATTGCGGCATTTACCAAGGGGATGGCTACCGACCTTCTGAATCCAAAGGTGGGGATCTTCTTCATCTCCTTCCTACCGAGTTTCATTCCTAAAGGTGCCAATGTGGCGGCATCGACCTTGCTTTATGGGATCGACTTCCTTGTGGTATCTCTCATCTACCTCATAGTCGTAGTATTTGGCTCCCAAGCTCTGATCAACCTCCTTGGAAATCGTAAAAAGAGAAGGGGTGTTGAGGTTACTACTGGTGTCATCCTTTCGGCCTTCGGGATAAAGATCCTCCTGGGCTGAGCTCTAAGTTCAAATAGGATTGCTAAACGACTAGGATCTAGCTTCGCTTCTTGGACACCATATTGGTGCTTCAAATCTAAAACCCAACACCGAAAGAGATCGCCTTGGCTAAGCACAGACGAGCAAGTAGCGCCCCAATCGCCGCCTTTGTAGCCCTAGCACGACCAAAGCAGTGGATAAAGAATGGACTCCTCTTTGCAGCTCCAACTGCAGCGGCAAAGCTCTTCGAGGGAGATAACTTTCTCCTAGCCCTAGTCGGGGCTATTCTCTTCTCGATTGCGGCATCGGGGCTTTATATGATCAACGACGCCAGGGACTTCGAGAGCGATCGCCTCCATCCCACCAAGAAATATCGACCGATAGCAGCCGGATTGATTGAGCCACGATCGGCTATAGCGGTAGGTTCAATTTTGATTGCGATCTCTGGGGTCCTCGGCTTTGCCCTCTCGGTCAAGTTCGGGCTGGTCCTTATCGCCTATCTCGTGACCACGGTTGCATATACCTACTATTTGAAGAACGAACCGGTCATCGACATAGCTATCGTCTCCTTTGGATTTCTACTTCGCTCTATCGCGGGTGGCTTGGCCACTCACGTTCCTCTTTCGGTGTGGTTTCTTACAGTCGCAGCATTTGGTTCGCTCTTTATGGTCACCGGTAAGCGCTACGCCGAGGTTCTCGACGTTGGGGAGAACGCAAAAGCGCACAAGAGCGTCCTTGGGGTCTATTCTGCACCCTACTTGAACTATGTACGTTCACTAGCCTCGGCGGTCTCGATAGCCGCCTATGGCCTTTGGACCTTTGAAGGCTTTGCGGCTAGAAAAGGTGTGATATTCGTTCAGTTATCTGCGATCCCCTTCGTCATTGGGATTTTGATCTACGCCCTCGAAGCCGACAAAGGCAAAGCTGGAAGTCCCGAAGAGGTGGTCCTTTCAAATCGAAGGCTACAGTTGGTGGGCGCTATCTGGCTGGTGCTAGTTGCGACTGGCGTCTACTACTCCCACTTTATCAAGTAGTAAAACCGAGATAAACCGCCTCTCCAACATCGATAACACCACGACTAGCTGGGCTTCTAGTGCAGCTCAACCCTTAGATACCGATAATTGAAAACTTAAAGGCTAAATTAGAAGTGGAATTGGTGGCCAGATAGGCCTCTACCGATGGGCGTGGGGAACCAAACGTCGTTCGGAGGGACTAACGATGATACTTTATCCTTCAATGGCGAAGCACAAAGGAACGTAATGACCAATGAACTTATTAGCGGATGGGGTAGAACTCAGTGGGTACGCTCACAAATTGAGAGAGCTTCCACATCGGAAGAGGTCCGCGATCTCGTTCAAAGTGGCCAAAAACGCCTAATCCCTCGAGGACTTGGGAGATCATATGGAGACGCCGCCCAGCTAAGTGGCGGGATCTCACTCCTACTCGACGAGCCAAGCACGGATCCCATCATCACCGATGGGCGAACCACTCTTAGCGCCGGATACAGCCTCGACAACCTCCTGCGACGCATAGTTCCAAAGGGATACTTTGTACCAGTTACCCCTGGGACTCGCTATGTCACCCTCGGAGGTGCGCTAGCCAGTGACATTCATGGTAAGAACCACCACCTCGAAGGAACCTTCTCGCGCCACATCGAGAGCTTTGCAATCGTAACCCCCACCGGCACCCACCTCGTCACTGAAAATAGCGACCCCGATCTCTTTAATGCAACAGCTGGGGGAATGGGCCTTACCGGCATCGTCACCGATATGACTATGAAGCTCATCCCAATCGAGAGCGCCTATATCAAGATGGAGACCTCTCGCCTTCGAGACCTGGACGAAACTCTAGCTACCATGGCTGGATCTGACCATAAGTTTCGATACTCGGTGGCCTGGATCGACCTTATGGCCCGAGGAAGCGCCATGGGAAGGAGTGTTCTAACCCGAGGCGACCACGCACTAAAGGCAGATCTTTCTCCTCAACTGGCACAAGATCCATTCAAGTACGAGGCAAAGGCGCTAGCCGATGCACCATCGTTCATCCCCAATGGCCTCCTCAATAACCTTACGGTGAGGGCCTTCAACGAGCTATGGTTCCGAAAGGCCCCCTCCTATCGCGCCGATGAGGTAAGCACCATTGCAGCCTTCTTCCACCCATTGGATATGGTCGGAAAGTGGAATCGAATCTACGGGAAGAAGGGGTTCTTACAGTATCAGTTCGTCCTTCCAGATGGCAAGGAAGAGGTGCTGCGGGAGATAATAGAGCGATTAAGTGGACTGCAGGTTGCATCATTCTTGGCGGTACTAAAGCGCTTTGGCCCCGAGAACGACGCCTTTCTATCGTTCCCAAAGCCGGGTTGGACCTTAGCTCTAGATATACCAATTACCAACGCCGAGATTGGTAACCTCTTGGACGAGCTCGATCGCATGGTACTCTTGGCTGGAGGAAGGATCTACCTCGCCAAAGACTCTCGCATGTCCAAAGAGGTCTTTGAAGAGATGTACCCCAAACTAGATAGATTCAAAGAGGTCAAAGCGCGTGTTGACCCCAATAACGTCATAACTTCAGATATCGCAACACGCTTGTCAATCTGTTGAGGATTCAAAGGAGCAAATTTTGTTTGATGCATTTAGAACCCCCGACAACGTTCTAGTAGTTGGTGGATCTTCGGACATAGGTCTCGAGATTGCCAAGGCTCTCGCCAAGCGTGGAAGTAGCAACTTCTTGCTCGCGGGAAGAAACATCGATCAGATGGCAAGCTGTGCCAATGACATCTCTTCGTCGTCTAAATCGAGGTGTCAAGTAGCCGTGGTCCACTACGACGCTTCACATGAAAACTCCCATGGCCACCTTCTGGCCGCCGCCAAAGACGAACTAAAGACCTTGGACTATGCAATATTTGCAGTTGGACTCCTAGGCGACCAACTCAACGACGAAAAGGATCCAGCCAAAACCAAAGAGATCCTCGATATCAACTTCACTACCCAGGCCATGGCGATCCTAGAGGTTGCAAACTATATGAAGGAGCAGGGATTTGGCCACATTGTGGTCATCTCATCGGTTGCAGGTGTTAGGGTGCGACGCTCCAACTTTATCTACGGTGCCGCCAAAGCTGGCCTGGATGGATTTTCGATGGCCCTAGGTGACGCCCTAGCTGGAAGTGGCGTCGGAGTAACAGTGGTGCGTCCCGGATTCGTAAAGACAAAGATGACCGCGCATCTATCTGCCGCCCCATTGTCTACCAACGCAGAGGCGGTGGCGAAGGCGACGCTAAAGGCGACCGATGCCGAAAAGAGTTCAGTGTATGTTCCATTTGCCATAGGTATCGTGGCGGGAATCTACCGTCACCTTCCGAGGAAGATTGCCCGCCGCGTACCCTTCTAGACGCGCGACCCGAGACCATTTAGAAGACTGCTACCCCAACCGCACTAGCTTGTTGTGCTGGAGCGATGGTAGCAGTGGAATTGATTAAAGTCGGTGCCCCACCGAAGGAGTAGAGGTGGCCATCGCTGGTCAAGATGAAGTATCCACCATTGGGAAGTGCTGCCATCGAAATTGCATTACCGCTATAGCCTGAAGCGGGCATTGAACCCTGGTAAGTAGCATCACCAAAGGTAAATATTCCACCATCTGAGGCCACTAGCCAGTACCCCTTGCCAGTTGGTGATGAGGCCATTCCTACTATTGGCTTATTCAGGGTCATGGCGCCGGTTGAGCCGTAGAACTGGGCGTCACCAAATGAGAAGATCCCACCATCTGAGGCCACTAGCCAATACCCCTTGCCATCTGGGGTAGCAGCCATTCCTACTATTGGCTTATTTAGCTTCATGGCACCGGTTGAGCCGTAGAATTTGGCATCACCGAATGAGAAGATCCCACCATCTGAGGCTACTAGCCAATAACCCTTGCCATCTGGGGTAGCAGCCATTCCTACTATTGGCTTATTTAGCTTCATGGCACCGGTTGAGCCGTAGAACTGGGCGTCACCAAATGAGAAGATCCCACCATCTGAGGCCACTAGCCAATACCCTTTATCGTCGGGGGTCGGAGCCACACCTACTATCGGCTTAGCCAGATAGTGGCCCTGCATCGATCCATAGGAGACACCAGAGCCAACAGTGATAATGGCTCCATCGGAGGTGGCTACATTCAATCCAACGTTATTATTAGCAGTCGCCACGGCATTTGGGCTTAGTGCTAAGCCTGCACCACCGCTGAAGGTGAAGAAGTTGGAGTTGAGGCCCAGATTGGCGGCAAATGTCGAACCAGTTACCGATACACTTCCTCCGCTGCCGCCGAGGGTGATATCGGTAACCCGACCGCCATAGTCACCATTTCCGTCACGACTTGTTACTGTAATACTCGACAGCGTCCCAACCTGAGGAAAGGCACTCTCGATCTGCGATACTGTAACCGAAGTTTGCCAAGTGTGGTTGGTATTGCACGCCCCAGGGATGCATATTGAATCGTATTGATCAACTACAGCCGGAAATGTACCACCCGCGGTATAACCACCAGTCGACGACGAAAATTCAGTACGCGCAATTTGGCCATTCAGCAGAAGCACTTCACCAGCGGTCGCAGCTATAGCCTTATCGCTGTAGGTATTTTCAGCCGCCATCCCGCCATAGACCTGGCAGTATGGACTATCGCATATGTCGGCATATCCAAATTGATTTGGCGAAGAGAGTGCATAGGAGCGAGCCTCAACTGCCTGGGCCTCCAGGGCATATAAGCCAGTCTGAAAGGTTCCTGCCGCAGTCGTAACAGTTGCTCCGAGAGTTGCCCAATAGGCGGGCGACTCTGAGGCGACTACACCACGCAAGTAGTCCTCTACGTCCAAGGTATTTACTGTCCTAGGTGAGCCTTGGTAGTCAGCCGCCGAAAGGGTACCTCGATAGAGCACTCCAGTTCCGCCCTCGCACAGGGCTAAAGCATTTGAGGTAGTCTCAGTTGCGTAGTTGGTGGTCGATGGGGCGATAATCGCCTGTGCCTCTGAGACGGTACCAATTGGTGACCAAGTTGGGTTGGTTGCACATCCTGTGGTATTGGACGATTGATCGATCTCCCAAGTACCATCCGCATTTCGGTGCATTCTTACTTCAGTATTAGCCGGCACCGATGTTCCTGCAACTGTAAATGGCGCCTGGGAGGTTGCAACGATGTCGTTTCCGCTATTTGCCGAGATCACTACCCTAATTGGACTATTCGGTGCGCTTCCGATAGTGGTATTTGAGTAGTAGTGCTCCAAAATCTGATTGGTGTTGTATCCGCCAATCACGGCGTAGCCCAATTGTCCGTATTGGCCGGCACCGCGCCCATGGCCCCATCCGTGGCCGGTAAATGTTATAACGGTAGAGGGGTCAACGGTAGCGCTTACCGGAGAGGCTTTGAGGAGTGCTAGGGAATTTGGAAGGAGTCCGGCGATTCCCGCACCTGCAAATACTGCAGGTCGTCTGAGAATTTGAAGCTTCGATGGCCTTTTGTAGTATCGAAGACTTCCACCCATGTAACTCATCTTGTCTCCGCCTCCCGCGACACTTGAATCACAATCCTTGCGATACATAGTTTTTCGACGACTAAGTAGCGATACTTGACACTATTAGTGAGAATTATTTCATTTCATGAAAATTATTTCCGATTACGGCGCCCGAATCACCCTGATAGAGCCACTCGAAGCGTTAATACTCACCTCAAATATCACTTTCTTGCCTCGTTATACTTATCGTTAGAATTCAACGTCGGTATTAGAGGGTTTTTCAATGGTCTCAAAGTGGCAAAGCGAGGTGGAGAATAAGCGAAAGCAGATCGCCGAAGATGAAGCCGAAAATCTCGAACTAAAGAGGCGGGCAGCAGTAGCTGAATCTACAGTAACCCACCAGTTGAACCAAACTGACCTTCACCAACTCTTCGCTGCAACCCGTGACTCCTCCTTAGCGACCGCCCACGTCAAGTACTTCGGGAAAAAGAAGATCTCGGACTATGCCAAGCTCTTCGCCTTTCGCATCCAAAACTTTTACTTTTGGCATTTGGTTCACCAATTCAACAACTTCACCCAATCACTTCTAAAGGTCGAAGAAGAGCTGATCGAAAGACTCTCATCAATCGAGGGCCGACTAGCACCTTCTACCTGTGACCTAGAGGTAAAGACGACTTTGTGCGATGAAGAGAGGTTGAGAGTGATGCAAATTATCATCGACTCGAGACCCTCCTCTAAAGACGATCTCCCTCTGGGTGTGCCAAATAATGATCAAACATCAAATAACTACCAGTCATCAAATAATGAAACGGCCTCGAATAAGAGCCAACCCCCAAATAAGGGCGCTGCCTCGCCAAGGGGGCTCACGCCTAAAGAGATCTCAACCCTGATAGTTCACGACCACAAATTAGACAAGGTCGAAAGCCTTCAACGCCCTTGGGTTTTTTTTGAAGAGGTTTCATCTGCCGCGATCGACATTGACGATAAAGCTATCAACCCGAAAAATCGCGACATATCCGATCTTGCCATCGAAATAAGTCGACGCTTTCACGATCGTTCCATCTATCGCGCAGTAATCGAAGAGTCGATCACCAACCCCGTCGACCTTCTCTGGATTATCAAGCTCATCGCCACAAAGATCAAGTTCGGCGGGGAGCTAGCAATAGTGATAGAGCGCGATAACTTCAAACTATCTCCCGAGACCGCAATTGACGCACTAACGTACCTTGAATTCGACGGGGCACACTTGATCGATGCGAGTGATCGTTACTTAGTCGTTAGCGCCAAGGTGACAACTAGAGGTGACCTTCTATGAAGCTCTGCTTCGTGTTGCCAAGGTACGGTAGCGAAATCATAGGTGGAGCCGAGTACTCGGCACGGATGCTGGCCGAGACCCTTGTTAGAACACTAGATGTCTCAGTTGACGTCTTTACCACCACCGCTAA
>JAJZFV010000053.1 GCA_021805205.1 Actinomycetes bacterium
GACTTCTATAACCATAAAAGGCGATACTCGAAGATCGGTAACATCCCACCGGTTAGTTATGAACTAACATTAACGGAGTCCGCCAAGGCGGCGTAGTCAATGTGTCCATTATTTGTGGGTAACCTCAACTATAACAACGCGCCACAGGCGAAAGGTCTTCTTTAGATATGTACCATATCCCGCCCAGTGGTAAATATCTAAGGGCCCTCCGATATCGGCTACAGGAATTCGAAAGTGCAGCGCTTCTTGGTTGACTCTTCCGCAATCTTTTCATCTAAATCTTCCGTCAACTGGGTGACTTTTCCTTAAGCAGACCTTAGCTGACCAGTCAATCTGCAGACTTTTAATCTTGTGATTCAAGAATTGCCGATTCGAGCAGCTTTTTGGCACTCAGTCCGAGATCAAAAAAAATAGCTCTATTAACATAGATGTGGGTCCCAGGCACCACTAAAGCAAGCGACAATCCCAGTACAAATCTAACTCTCGGAGCTGAAATAGCCCCTTGAGAAACTTGACTAGATCCAAGCCCCTAAATTTTATAGTTGCGAAACAGCCAAAAAGGGAGACCGGACCCGTGCACGCTAAGGGTCTAGTTAAGCAGATTCTTGGCTTAAAAGGTGTCGTTATAATTGAAGTTTCTCTCTCACAAGGAGAGATAGTTCTGTAGCTCAAGCTCACCCATACCAAGCTTTTATGCCCGAATTGCAACTACAGTACGTACCTTCCGCTACGACACTAGAACTGTCAACTCGCGCTGGAGGCATATGGACATGGGAGTCCGCTTAAGTTGGCTCTGTTGTCAACTTAGACGACTCAAGTGTCCAAGCCACGGAGTAATAACTGAATCGGTTCCATTTGCACGACCTGTAGCAGATTCACGTTTTACCAGAGACTTCTGGCACCATCGTTGCCTGGTGTATGCGAGATGGATAAAACTACAGTTACCAAGCTCACCCGCATTGCGTGGAGGGTGGTAGGGATGATCTGCGAGCGGGTAGTAGCTGAAGAGCTTGATCCCAAACGCCTTGACAACCTCTTCCTGGTAGGGGTGGATGAGATCCCCTATAGAAAGCATCACAACTATCTGACTCTGCTATCCAACCACGAAACCGGAAAGATTATCTATGGAGCAAAAGGCAAAAGTGCAAGTAGCTTGAATAGGTTCTTCAATGATCTAGGCCCGGAAAGATCTGCGGAGATAAAAGCAGTCACCATGGATATGGGACCCGCTTTTTCAGAAGCATTTACTGTTCATTGCCCAGATGCAACCATCTGTCTCGATCCATTCCAAGATAGTAAAATTAGGAACGAAAAGCCCTAGAAGAGGTTAGATGCGATCTCTCATCGTCAGATGAGAAAGCTTCCTTCGCCAGAATATGCCCGCAAGTTCGCAGGTGCACAGGTGGGCATTATTGAAGAACCCTGGTGATCTAGCTACAACGACAGAACGATACCCTTTACCAGATCAAGCGTAGCGGTGGAAAACTTTGGCTGGCCTACGAGATGAAGGAGTCCCTCCGGGCGGTCTTCGCTGGAGATCTCTCCAATGATGAGGTACGTGAACTTCTAGAGAGATGGTGCTCCCGAGCTTCGCAGTCTCGGATTGAAACCTTTGTCCGATTGTCAAAGACAATACGAACCCATAAGGCGGGCATCATGGCCGCGATTGAACTCGGTGTATCGAATGGACGAGTTGAAGGTTTGAACACCAGGATCAGATCTATCATTGCTAGATACTATGGACTTCATTCTGCTGAGGCGACTCTAGCTTTGGTGATGCTTTCTTGTGGACCAATTGATCTCAAACTTCCGTACGGCAGGGCGAGTTGATCCACATGATGGTTAGGAGAGCCGTAAATAAATCTACAAATTTGACCCTGAATCGCCTAATTGATCTTCAACCTACATCGACAATAGGCCTATTTAGAAATAAGTTCGAGGACCAACAAAGGTGGTCCAGAGACTCCCGAACGGTGGTCCAGAGACTCCCGAACGGTGGTCCAGAGACTCCCGAACGGTGGTCCAGAGAATCGGAATAGTCACTCTAGAAACTTTCTATCGCTCTCTGAAAGTACAACCTTGTAAGCAGGTCGACCGATCTTCTTTTCCATTACTCTCCTAAGTGTAGTGAAATATACCTCTGTAAAGGTAAAACACTACAAAAGGGGATTAATTCCTTAGTTAAAGGAATTTATGACCAGGGACACTAGCAGCGGCACCAACGGACGTGCCGGCGCGCTCGCTACCAGTAAGCGCGACTCCTCGCACCAGTGGATCTGCCAGAACGTGCTCAGTAGAGGCTGTCGATATGAACAGGTTGGTAAACACACCATCGGGAAGCCCCGCATCATTGAAGAGTTTCTGCATTGCCTGTGCCGCAGCGGGAACGTTCTTCGCATGCTTTAGTAAGACCGTATTTCCGGCGAGGATCTGTGGAGCAGCCACGCGCACGACCTGGTAATAAGGAAAGTTCCAGGTTCGATGCAGTAGATGACACCGAGCGGTTCGAATACAATCGTCACAGTACCCTCTTTAGTGCACTCGACCTCAAGGGGCTTGTCTTTAAGGAAACTTTCGCCGTGCTCGGCGAAGTAGTCGAAGATGTCAGCACAGAGTTCTACTTCAAGTTATGCCTCAGCGAATATCTTTCCCATCTCAAACGTCTGCACATCCACGAACGGACGCTTACCAGCGCGAAGTATTGCTGCTGCTTAAGTCATGACATCGGATCGATTCAGGAACCCGGTGATACGCCAATTCAAGAGCGTCTCGTGAAACTTCAGGATTGCGGCGTCGACCTTTGAATCTTACATTTATGGATCACCCTGGGCCAGATTATTTGTATATAGATTTAACGTCTGATAATCCACTTCGGCCAAGATCCCATCAACTTAGAAGGGTTACCTCTGCAACTGGTACAACCTGAAGACCGCTTCTCCACCACATCGATCAGTTCCTGCATCCTTGTTACTTATAGGTTAGCTACATATCTGAAGCATATCCTTACCTTGGCGATTCAGCCTCGGCCAAGAGTCTGTTGTGTGCCCTTGATTCGACACACAACCGTCTGCTTTCTCATTCGTCCGATCTCAACCTTTTTGTCAGCACCGCCCTACTTGGACCTCAACTACACGCATCTACCCATCTTTACGATTTGGTCAGATATCCACTGATTTTCACGGTCGGCTTCAGTGACTTCATTTCCATACTCAAAGGAATAAAAATTCCTATCAGCTAGCAGTTATCGCCCTATATCTCATCTCCTATATGGGCAGGGTTAGCTTGGAGGTACTTGCCTGTCTAGGGTTAAAGATCGAAAGTGTTATATCCGTTCGTTACCTGCATCTTCGATGGGCAACCATCGGGAGTGCGGATTTAGCTACAGTAAGAAGGTTTAATTTTGGAAAAACTTGGTGGTAAGTTCAATATTGGTGGTTCGCTCGAGGTAAACCGACTCGGATTTGGTGCAATGAGAATTACGGGAGCCGGAGTTTGGGGCGAACCAAAGGATAGAGCTGGAGCTATTTCGGTACTTAGAAAAGTGGTAGAGCTTGGGATCGATTTCATCGATACCGCAGATAGCTACGGACCATACGTAAGCGAAGAACTCATCCGAGAGGCATTGCATCCATACGACACTGGGGTTAAGATAGCGACAAAGGCTGGACTCGTTCGGACGGGGCCGAATCAGTGGCACCCGGTTGGTCGACCAGAGTATCTACGGCAAGAACTTGAGATGAGCCTAAGACGCCTCGGTGTAGATCGTATCGACCTATTTCAACTTCACCGCATCGACCCGAAGGTTGACCTCGCCGACCAGATTGGCCTTCTTAGCGACCTACAGCGAGAGGGGAAGGTAGATCGTATCGGACTGTCCGAGGTAAGCGTCGAAAACATCGAAGAGGCCTCTAGGTTCGCAAAGATCGATACTGTCCAGAATCTCTACAACCTAGCGAACCGCTCGTCTGAGGCGGTGCTTGAATATTGCGATGCGAACGGTATCGGGTTTATCCCGTGGTTCCCAATTCAGATGGGTTCCTTGGCCGGAGAATCTGGAGTTGTTGGCGAAATCGCCAAGGAAGTTGTTGCTACCCCAGCACAGGTATCCTTGGCTTGGTTACTTCAACGATCCAAAGTTGTACTTCCGATTCCTGGAACATCTTCAGTTGAACACCTTATTGAAAATGCTGCTGCGGATAGAGTTACTCTTTCGGATGATCAGTTCAAGCGCCTCTTCGAAGTAGGTAATAAATAATCACGGGCTATCGACAATTAGATCTGATGTAAAAGTCAAATTCGGTACCCACTTCGAACAATTACTTCGGATTCCTCGTGGGTGAGAAAATGGTGTTTAGCGAGGGGTCACTCAGTAAAGCTGCCCCTCGCATTACACAATGATAGCTTTGACGATTTTCGACTACTTGATAAATGAAAGCCCTTCAAGAGAGCGACATTCTACTTAAATCGGGATGTGGTGCCACGAGCCACAAAGGCGAGAGCTACGAGGTATCGAAAGGACGCACTAGGAGTTCGCTCTACCAATCATTCGGTTTTTTAACAATCACCCGACGTCACGTGGGCCGGAAGAGCTAGTGAAAGAAAATGCACAATTCAAAGTGAACTCCAAAGCCAATCGGCGTTCGAAATGCTAATTCTCGGCGTAGATCGGCTAACGTCTACCGCCGATAAGACAGCTTCGTATTCATGCATGAGTAAGGTTCTCTTGCCACCGAAACCTCGAGGCAAGGAAGTCGATCGGCTGCCGTCAAAACAGTGTGACAGCTGGCAATTTAGGGTAATGGTGAGAGGTCAAACGCTAAGAGAACAAACTTCCTTAACGAAGAACGAAAGCTGATATCAATCCGAAGGTCCAAAGAGTTGACGTCGATCGGCTGCAACCATAGTTGAAGTGATATCAAGATAGATACGCATGTCCATCCTCAAAATCGCCATTCAGGCAAGGAGGGGAAGCGATTCAAGCAAACTTCATCAAGGTAAAAACCCGATCTTTTGCGATGAATACCCCAAAAAAATAAGGACCACTCTGGCGATCAGGGGGCAAGGCGCTCACTTCACTAACCGATACAAATCCCTTTAGCTGCAGTACCACCAGTTTTCCTCTAAAATATCAATATGACTAACGGACGGCGTTGGATCAGAAGCGGTTAGTAAGTAAGCGTACTATCAGTTATCAAGCGGGACCGCGATGAAGCTAATAATTCGTGCCTTTCTAAGGTACAAGAAATCTGCAAACCGAAAGCTTGGAGCTGACTACAACGGTAAGAAGCACCCGTTCGTCAACTATTTTGCTCAACTTTCGCGCAAAGTATCGATGATGGGATGGAGCGTTCAAAAGCAGGGAGATACCACTGTATTCAGAGCAAATCAGTCCAACAGCGCCAGACGAATAATCTTCTATATCCACGGTGGATCTTTCACTGCACCCACCTCCCCTGCGCACTTTAGGTTCTGCAGGGAACTTGCCTATGCACTAGATAGTGAAATAGTCATCATCGACTACGAAGTAGCTCCAAAGGTGACTTACCCCTCCATCCACTCACAGTGCCGCGACCTCATCTCGACAATGGTTGAAAACGAAGCCAGGTGGTCTGAGATTGTCTTGGCCGGCGATAGTGCCGGGGCAGGAATCATCCCGAGCATCTTTTCGAATTTAAACCAAGATATCGCTTCGTTGGTCAAAGCAACAGTCCTTATGAGCCCGTGGATTGACTACGATGGAACTTCGTTGAGTGCGCAGACTCGAAGACAACTCGATCCATGGTTGAATTCATTGGGTGTAAAGGCGGTCGCTCTTCAATACTTCCGAAACATCGAAAACATTGCTCTGGTGCAGGCAGAAAATAAAGTAGCACTTGACGATCAACCTCCAACTTTTATTGCGGTCGGTGAATTGGAGATTCTCTTTTCAGACTCATTAGAGATATATACAGCGCTGCTCGCAAATGGCATACTGTCTTCTATTTACATAGGAAGATCGCTCTGGCACGTATGGCCGCTATTTCCAATTACAGAGCGTAAAGACTTCCTGCGCGAGGTAAAGGCATTCGTAGAACAAGTCTCAGCCGATAATCCACGCTAGGGTTAGTCGGTTGGATCAAGCAATAGCGAGATATCTGACTCTTACAGGGGAGCTTTGATACAAGATTGCACCGATCAACTCCGATGGTAGATTTGAACCGACACGAAGGCGTAGAGAGACTGAAATTCGAGGATAAAAGTCCAATCTTTGCAGCTCTAATTTTAGTGATTCAAGGTAGCCAGTTCCCATAATTCGAGACCAATAAAAGACAATCAGAAGATATAAAACCTCTTGAAATCCGATTTGACAAATTGCGTCCTCCAACTTAGACCCTATACTGCGATTTATAGCGATAAGCCGCTTCACTCTGAGATCGTCACCGATATTAGATACCCGAACGGATCGATTCGTAATGCTCACGTATACGCCCAACGCAAAATTGCTGTTTGGTATTTGAACCACATTTTACGAACCTTGATCTTAATTTTTTCATAGGACGGACCACGTAAAATTTTTGAAAACCCAAAGATTCACTGGAAGCGGATTGCCCAAACTCTTAGCATTCAAGTAACTGACTTCGCGTAATTTGAGGGCGTATTTACTCCTTTTCAGCTTCCTAACTGATAAAATAGCAACGTTATCACCTTTGGTCGCAAGCTCGGTGATTATCAACCACTCATAGTGATTGGGGTTTTTGGGTCGTGAAAAGTTTTGGAAAGCGCCTGCGCGGGCGCGCTGCAAAGCTATCCCTAGCTTATTTAATCGTTCTTACATTGCTTGCATCGATTGGCTTATCAATCGGAACGCAGGGTCAAGCATTTGCGCAAAATCCCCTTGCACAAACCACGGTGATTAACAATTCAAATTATGCAATCACTTCAACGTGGTGTGCGCATGCATCGTTTAACTGTTACGCGGTTGGCTATGACCAATCAAGTGGAAATGCGGTATACGGCACTCTTGCTGGATCGACATGGACCTTCAGCGAACCAACCATCTCCGCCCCAGAGGGTCATCCCCGATACAGGTTCAACTCTTTATCCTGTGTCAATTCGAATCAATGCATGATAGTTGGTGAATTTTTCAGTTCCAATCAGCCTCCAAACCCGCATTCCGGGATTTTTGGAGGCAACTCGAGTCCATTAGCGCTTGAGGTAACTAACGGGAATATTACCGATGTGTCTTCAGCGTTTTCGACACTCGACTTTGGCTCCTTACTCAATTCAGTTTCATGCGTTCCAACGTCATGCTTCGCAGTCGGCACCGCACCTTCGGATTCGGGACCGATACCAATCATTGTTCAAACGCCGATCGATAATAATGAGAAATTTACCGCTCCAATTTCCCTCCAATTTCCAGGCAATTTTTCGTTAGGTGCCGCAACCAACATCGCTTGCGCTACCACTGGCAGCAAGTCTGATTGCTACGTTTTAGGTCTTCAATCACCCGACAATGACTTAGATGGAGCAAACATATCACTTAGCTTCGACCCAACAACGGTTTCTTCTACGGTAGCGATCTCTTCCTTGTCCTACTTGCCGACTCAGTCCCAAGGAAAAAGCTCGAGTTCGACTGACGAAGTCAACACGGAACCTCAGGGCCTTTCGTGCCCCACCGCAACAAACTGCGTTGCCATATTCGATTCTTTCGGAAATGGCAATCAAGGAAATTCAATCGATGTAATGAATAGTGCCAACAATTGGACGATCGCCTCGTCCGATGTTGGCCTCGAACAATTCACAACATCAAATTCGAATCTCGTGCTTTCTTTGACGTCGATCGATTGCAGCACATCGACGATATGCCTTATCGGAGGATCCGGACAGACCAACGACGCGGCAATGACCAACCCCTTGCTCGCCCAAGTTGACCTATCAAATGTTCAAAGTCCGGTCTTTACGCCAGTTGACTTCTCTATCATCCCATCCATGAACCCAACTTCACTCATCAATTCAAAAGGTACCGTAGACACCTCAGCAATAAGTTGCGGTGGGAAGTTCAACTGCACGATTTTTTCTTCATTTGCACCCGGAAATGTTGGGATCACTTCCAACACTCTTTTTGAAAGTTACGTTGGAACGGTACCTTTTGCCAATCCCCCGACCATCTCTTCGGTTTCATTGTCTAACGATTTATCAAATCAAAGTTTTACAGTTTCGGTCACTGGCACAAATCTAAATGAAGCTACGAGTATCACCTTCGGAGGTCTCGCTGGGACCAAACTTCAAATAGCGAGCAATGGGGAGACGGCCTCGGCCTATTTTTCACAACAACCTTCTGGACCCTATTCCGTAGCGGTTGATTACCCCGGGGGCGAAACCTCATATAGCCACACGTTCAACATCTATGACCCACCGACTATCAGCTCTAACAGCATTTCGAACGACATCTCCAACCAAGGCTTCACCCTGACTATCAACGGCCAGAACCTAGGCAGCGTAAGCCAAGTCTTCGTTGGATCCACAGAGGCCACAAGTTTTTCAGTCGCATCCGACGGTAAAAGCCTTACCGCAACCTTCAATCAACAAAGCGCCGGCAGCTACTCCATTTCCGTAACCTACCCAAATAACGGTGAGGTAACTGCGCCCGAAAAAGAGACTATCGTCAATCCGCCGATAATTAGTGCGGCCCAGATCTCGAGTCATTACTCTAACCAAGGCTTCACCCTGACTATCAACGGCCAGAACCTAGGCAGTATAACCAAGGTTCTATTCGGAAACAACCTTGGATCCAATGTCTCTGCTTCGTCCGACGGAAGAACGATAACTGCGCAATTTCCAAATCTAAGTGCTGGCAGCTACCAAATAGCTGTCGGATACCCGCTCGGACAAACAGCGCAATATTCAACCTTGGTTACGATCCTGAACCCGCCCTCAATCAACACTATTTCACCTACTACGGCAATCGCTGGTGTTAGTACCAATGTCGTGATTACGGGATCCAACCTCGATCAAGTAAGTAACCTCATAGTAACCTCGGGGGTTTCTACGCCATCGACCAACTCGCCCAACATCGTCAGTGGAACTCCAATGGTGATGGCCAGCAGCGGGACGAATCCAATCTCGAATTATACGGTTGTATCGTCGACCGAGATTGAAGCTTCGATAGACTTCACAAGCCCAGGAAGTTATCTCTTTGAATTGGTCTACCCAGGAGGAACTATAACGTCCAACCCGGCAGCCCCATTTACAATCCTTTCCCCGCCGCAAATCTTTAGCATTTCGCCCACTTCAACGTCGTCCAACGTAAAGACTCCCATCACGATAACGGGTAGCGATTTGAATGAGGTTTCATCGATAACTATCGGTGGCGCCGCCATAACAACCTTCGACATAGTTTCACCCACTGAAATTACCTTCAATGCGCCGGTACTTGACTCTGGTAGCTATCCGGTTACGGTCTACTATAACGGAGGAAAAACAACTGAAGTTGGATATAGTCTCCAAGTTACCCAAGCAGCAACCGCTCCTTCACAGACCGCACCTATCACAAGTTCACAGCCGACGACGACACAGCCGACTGCGCCATCAGGAACTACCACGACAAGCACCACCGTTGTTGTAGTAAAGGCTCCATCGCAGTCACCTCCAACGACTTCGCACCTAGTCGCAACTACGACATCGCAACCTGCTACCACAACGACGGTCCTTACACAATCAGCCCCATCCCAACCACAACCAACCTGTGCCATATCAGGTCTTTGTACAGCGCCAATCAATAGCGGAACGTATCAATTCGTAACTTCTAATGGTCAGAGTTTTGAACTTTCAATCGCACCGACAGCCAAAAAAGGTGTCTATCTCGTTACTTCACCCTCTGGTGCAGCCACAAAGATGTTTGTGAACGGCTCCAACTTCTCCTTTACGAATAGCTCGCTCCTAACCTCCTTCCCAGGTGGGGTTGAGTTGGTAGGACTTTCTGAGCAAAACGGAATTCTCATAGGACACTTCATTGAAAATGGTGTCGCAACGTCGTCTTTCACCGCGAAATTCGTATCCAATGCCCTATTTAGCACTAACTCTCAGGTCAAGATCGCGTCGATAGCTCTCTCCCTACCCACGCCGGCAAAGGTATTCAAATCTGCGAAAAGGGACATTTTCAATATCCTTTTGGCAATAATCTTGGTTTTGTACATCTCCTTCACCTCTGAGTTCTTCAACGCCGCCCTTGGTGAGAAGTACGAAGAGTTTCGCAGGGCGATGCGACGCAAGCTAACAGCGTCAAACAACGTTGTCTACCGCCACATCCACACCATATTCTTCGACCCAGATGAGATCCTGCCACAGTCGATTTGGACGGTCGCTATTGTCCTTTCACTAGGTGCCACAATTGGTATCTTCTTAGATCCCAATCTTGGTTTCAACTTAGCGACAACATATTCGTGGCTATCCATCGCAATATCGTTGTCAATTAGTCCGATCGTTTCAGTGGCAACGCAAAACGCGTACCGTCGTCTAAATGGCGTTTCAAAGGAATTTAGGCTACGTGCCATTCCACTGGGACTCTTCATCGCACTTATTGCGGTTAGTGTCTCGAGATTCATCCACTTCAAGCCTGGATATCTCTACGGAATCGTAATCGGTGTAGTCTACTACGACAAAGTCAAGGAGCACCAAGAGGGTCACATATCAACTTTGAATGGAGCAATTACGCTCGTCGTTGGCCTTGTTGCGTGGATAATCTGGATACCGATTCACGCCTACACAATCAAGCAAACTGGAACCACATTTATCTCCTTCATTGACGACGTCCTCGCCTCGACGTTCTTATCGTCAATTGTAAGTTCCTTGGTAACTTCTTTGCCTCTTGGCGCACTTCCAGGAAAAAAGATATTCAACTGGCGCAAGGGGGCGTGGATGGCCTTCATGGTAACTGTCATTTTCCTACTGGTATCAGTAGCCGCAACTCCTCTCTCTAATAGTGCGGCATCTAACCACTCTCCACTGATCGCGATTGTGGTGGCGGTACTCGTTCTTGGTGGCGTAGCTATCGTTCTAGCTCGGATCTTCCTTCGAATTGAAGAGAGAGAAGAGATCCTTGAGGAACTCGAAGAGGAAGAGCTGGTACACCATGCTCATTCAGAAGAGTTAGAGTCATCTGACACAGATAATAACCCTCAAATGGGGCATGAATAACACCTCCTTTACGTTGGGTCCATTTAGTAGTAACTTGATAACATAGGTAATTATGTACCAAACTTCATGGGCACGGGGTTTTGGTGCGGACTTTCTGCACAAATTAGGAGATAGGAATTGGCGACCACAGAACAAAGGGTCCTAGTAGGAGCTGGATCAGATTCAGACTTTTTCAACAAGAAAGAGATCTGGCCCTGGGTCTTCGGAACTATTGACCTTTTGATATTTGGAATAGGCGTGATAGCGACGATCCTTTGGCTAGGAGGGGTCCATCCAAAGAAGGCTGAGATTGTTACTTCAGCTTGGGTCCCATCGTCCTCTGCGGCACAGAGCGTGGCCGCTAACGCCAACGCTCTAGTTAACACGATGCCACAGACAACCGTGGTCACCACCAACGTATGTGCAATCGAGATCATCACGACCTCTTCTTCAGGTCAACACGTGCGCAAGGAGTACAGAGGCAACTGCTCAGTCATTAAGGCACGCGCCGCAAGTGCCAGCGGTAAGGTAATCTGGCTTTCACAACAATCGTTTACCCATACCAACAACAACTAGGAGCAAGCCCCAATTCGAGAGGGCAAGGATTCGCAAAAAGGGCCGCCAAATTGTAATTCCAATTTGGCGGCCCTTTTGGATTTAAGTCACGACTAAAGCTATGAATGACGGGGGCGAAATCGATTTTCCAACATTTCATACCGAGAATCACTAATTCCAAGGAGCGTGCGCCCCAAACATGAAGGGGCTGCAGTAGTGGTAGATTCCAACGCTAAATTGCGTCATCTCGAGGTATAAAAGTAGGATACGTTACTAACAAACTTTTACCCCTCTATGGCGCTGCTTCGCAATTGCGCACTTCTCAACTACCTTACGAAGTGCCATGCAATAGAGCACTGCGTCAGAACATAGATTTATAGCACAATTCAAGGCAGTTAGTCGCGGTGTTGGTGAGCCGCTACCAGTACATTCGGTTTCACTCTTTAGCTAGCGGGAATACGAGGGGCAACTAGAAACGAGTAGATCTATATAATTCGATGAAAGATCTTGGCCGCCATCCAGCTTCGAGATATAACTTCGAACAGCCTCACAAGGTCGAAAGATCGGTCTAGAAATTGGTCAACTTAAAATTTCACAGTTAGTCGGCGTCAGCTCGCGGTTGATCTAACTCCTGTGCGCAGACTACGAGACTCTAGGACTCTGCTAAGCAATCCACTCTCACAGAGCTACATCGGGCCTAGGCTAGGCAAGGTCTTTGATTTTGGGTAATGTCGCCGACTAAAAGGTGGACGAGGCTCTTAGTTGTCCTGGTTTTGCCAGATATTGTGGTAAAGCCAGGACAACTTATCGACTTTTAGCTGCTAGTTGAGCCTGCTACTTGCCAACCTGTATCGCCGTAGGTGAGGTTGTTTCTAATTAGTACCTTCAGGTTCCATACCGCAGCTATGAGGCAGTAGTAGATATCGTTCTTCAAGATGCCGCGATAGCGCATCTTTGAAGATTGCAACTTTCTCTTCATTTGAGCATG